>NZ_CP033433.1:2605000-3805000 GCF_003713065.1 Cohnella candidum
TTCGTCGGCGATGATGAGCGTACGCTCGAATTGGCCCATGTTTTCGGAGTTGATCCGGAAGTAAGCCTGCAGCGGAATTTCGCATTTGACGCCTTTCGGGACGTAAATGAAGCTGCCGCCGGACCATACAGCGCTGTTCAGCGCCGCGAACTTGTTGTCCGTGTAAGGCACGACCGTGCCGAAATGTTCCTTAAAAATTTCCGGATGCTCGCGCAGCGCGGTGTCGGTATCCATGAAGATAACGCCCTGCTTCTCGAGATCCTCCTGCATGCTGTGGTAGACGACCTCGGACTCGTACTGTGCCGAGACGCCGGCAAGGAACTTCTGCTCCGCTTCCGGAATGCCGAGCTTGTCAAACGTCGCTTTGATCTCTTCCGGGACTTCTTCCCAAGTCTTGCCTTGCTTCTCGGAAGGCTTGACGTAGTACTGGATGTCCTCGAAGTCCAGATCGTCCATGTTGCCGCCCCAACGGGGCATCGCCGTCTTCTTGAACTGCTCGAGCGATTTCAAGCGGAACTGGAGCATCCATTCCGGCTCGCCTTTCATTTCGGAAATCGTGCGGACGATCTCCTCCGTCAGTCCTTTGCCGGACTGGAAAATCGCTTTATGTTCGTCGCGGAAACCGTATTTGTACTCTTCGAATTCGATTTGCTTCGCCATCGCGTGAGTCCCTCCTTCTTCCCGTTATTGTTCGATGCCTTCGTGCTGGCCTTGCCCGTTTTCCACGCCTTTGCGGAGCGCGTTCCAAGCGAGCGTCGCGCATTTGATGCGCGCCGGGAACTTGTTCACGCCGGACAGGGCTTCTATATCTTCGTACTCATCGAAGTTCACGTCCTCGCCCTTCATGAGGGACGAGAACTTCTCCGCCATCGAGAGCGCTTCTTCCGTCGTTTTGCCTTTGACCGCGTCCGTCATCATCGAGGCCGAGGACATGCTGATCGAGCAGCCTTCGCCGCTGAACTTGGCGTTCTTGACGATGCCGTCCTCGATCTGCAATTGCAGGCTGATCCGGTCTCCGCAGGTCGGATTGTTCAAGTTCACGGTCACGGAACCGTCATCCATCGTGCCGCGGTTGCGGGGAGTTTTATAATGATCCATAATGACGCGGCGGTACAGATCGTCGAGATGACTCATCCGAAAAACTCCTTTGTTTTGACCAGCGCGTCCACGAGACGGTCGACATCCTGCTCCGTGTTATATAGATAAAAGCTCGCCCTGGCCGTAGCGCTGACTTCGAGCCACCGCATCAGGGGCTGGCAGCAGTGGTGTCCGGCGCGTACGGCAATGCCGTACGTATCGAGCACCGTCGCCACGTCGTGGGGATGAACGTCGCCGAGATTGAAAGTGACCAATCCGGCGCGTTCCTCGCGCGGCCCGTATATTTTCAGATCGTCGATCGCGGACAGGCGTTCCATCGCGTATCGGGTCAGCTTCTTCTCGTGCGCGTCGATTTGCTGAAGGCCGATCTGCTCGAGGAAATCGATCGCGGCTCCGAGACCGACCGCTCCGGCGATGATCGGCGTGCCGCCTTCGAATTTCCAAGGCAAGTCCTTCCAGGTGGAGTCGTACAGTTCGACGAAATCGATCATCTCACCGCCGTATTCCACCGGTTCCATGCGCTCCAGCAGCTGCGACTTGCCGTACAAAGCGCCGATGCCCGTCGGCCCGCACATTTTGTGTCCGGAAAACGCGTAGAAATCCACGTCCAGCGCCCTGACGTCCACTTTGAGGTGGGGCGTGCTCTGAGCGCCGTCGACGACGAGTACGGCACCTTTGCGGTGCGCGATTTTCGCGATTTCGGCAATGGGGTTGACCGTTCCGAGCACGTTGGAAACGTAGGTGATCGAAACGATTTTCGTCTGCTCGGTCACCGTCTTCTCGACGTCTTCCAACGAGACCGTGCCGTCCGGTTGCAATGGAATGTACTTCAAGGTCGAGCCGGTCGCTTTCGCGGCCTGCTGCCACGGAATCAGGTTGCTGTGGTGCTCCATCGGGGTGATGACGATCTCGTCACCTTCGCGAAGCACCGACCGGGCATAGCCGGAAGCGACCATGTTGAGAGCGGTCGTCGTACCGCGGGTGAAAATGATCTCCCGCGTGCTGGCCGCATTCAGGAACCGCGCGACCTTTTCCCTTGCGCCTTCGTAGGCGTCCGTCGCCCGGGAACCGAGCGTGTGGACGCCGCGGTGGACGTTGGCGTTGTCCCATTCGTAGTATTTGCGGATCGCGTCGAGCACGACTCTCGGTTTTTGCGTCGTGGCGGCGTTATCCAAATAAACGAGCGGATGCCCGTTAATCTCTTGATGGAGAATCGGAAATTCGGCTTTCAGCGCGATCGGGTCCATATTACCCCAGCTTTCTCTCCAGGATTCGGTGCAATTGTTCGCGCAGTCCCGCGAGCGGAATTTCGGAAACGACCGGGTCCAGGAACCCGTGGATGATAAGGCGTTCGGCTTCTTTGCGGCTGACGCCGCGCGACATCAGGTAGTACACCATCTCGGGGTTGACTTGGCCGACGCTGGCCGCATGGCCCGCTTTGACGTCGTCTTCGTCGATGAGCAGGATCGGGTTGGCGTCGCCGCGCGCTTTCGGGCTCAGCATAAGTACTTTCTCCGTCTGCTGGCCGTTCGCTTTGGTGGCGCCGTGCTCGATTTTGGTTACGCCGTTAATGATGGCGGTGGCTTCTTCCTTCATGACCGCGCGGGTCACCATGTCGCTCTCCGAGGATTTGCCGAAATGCACGGCACCCGTCGTGAGGCTCATGCGCTGGCTGCCCGTTCCGACGGAAATGATTTTGGAGTCGGACGTCGAGCCGTTGCCTTTGAGCACCGACTTGGTGTCGGTCAGCGTGTTGCCGTTGTGCAAGTCGCCGATGATCCATTCGACGCGGGCGTCGTTCGCCAGTACCGCACGGCGGTAAGCGACGTCGACGACTCCGGCATCCATATGGTGTACGGCCGCGTAGCGGACATGCGCGCCGGCTTTGGCGAAAATTTCGACAGCGCTGTTATGAAGCAGCGTTTGCCCGTCTTGACCGTCCAGCAGCGTCGCCGCTTGTTCCACGAATGCGACGCGGCTGTTGGTATCCGCCACGATCAATACGTGAGGCATGAACGTCGCTTCCGCGTCGTCCGCGAACAGCAGCGCTTGGATCGGGAATTCGATGTCGACGTTGCGGGGCACGTACAGGAAAACCCCGCCGTTCCACAATGCCGCATGCACGGCGGCCAGCTTATGCTCGTCTTTCTTGTACTCCGTCATCAAATGGTCCTTGACCAGTTGCTCGTGCGAGCGGGCCGCTTCTTCCAAGCTCGTCAGCACGACGCCTTGCTTCTTGAGGTCATCGGACAAACGGGTGTAGATGACGGACGAATTATGCTGAACGATCAGCGCGCCCTGCGTATCTTCGGGCAGCAGGCCGGCGATCGCGGCCGGCAGATCCGCCGTTTGCGCAACGGCCGTGCCGGGGCGGTTCGTTCCGTATTGGTCCAGCGTCCAACGGGTAAGCGGCATTTTCTCCGGTTTCGGCAGTTCCAGCTTGGAAGCCAGTTCTCCGGCTTCCTCGCGCCATTCCGTCAGCCAAGCCGGCTCATTCTTGCTGCGGGACAACGCAGCCGCCGCTTCCCGGCCGAAAGAGGTGGTCGGTGTGCTCATGATCGTATAACCTCCCTTATCCTCTTACGCCTGGCCGACCGTCTCGTCGACGATGCCCAGTTCTTCTTTCACCCAATCGTAACCTTCCGCTTCCAGGCGCTCCGCGAGCTCCGGACCGCCGGATTTGACGATGCGGCCTTGCATCATGACGTGCACGAAATCGGGTTTGACATAGTTCAGCAAACGCTGGTAGTGGGTGATGATCAGGAAGCCGCGGTCTTCCGCGCGCATGGCGTTAACGCCGGCGGCCACGATTTTCAACGCGTCGATGTCGAGGCCCGAGTCGATCTCGTCGAGAACGACGATTTTCGGGTCAAGCATCATCATCTGCAGGATTTCGTTGCGTTTCTTCTCGCCGCCGGAGAAGCCTTCATTCAGGTAGCGGTGCATGAACTCGGGGTTCATCTCCAGCTCCTTCATTTTGCCTTCCATTTGGCGGACGAACTTGATCAGGGAAATCTCATTGCCCTCACCGCGGCGAGCATTGATGGCGCTGCGCAGGAAGTCGGCGTTGGTGACGCCGGTGATTTCGCTCGGATATTGCATGGCCAGGAACAGGCCGGCACGGGCGCGCTCGTCCACTTCCATCTCCAAAACGTCTTCGCCGTTCAGGGAGACTTCGCCGTCCGTGACTTCATACTTCGGATGGCCCATCAGCGTGGAAGCCAGCGTACTTTTACCGGTACCGTTGGGTCCCATGATCGCGTGGATTTCCCCGCCGTTGATTTTGAGGTCGATCCCTTTCAGGATTTCTTTACCCTCGATGGTCGCCTTCAGACCGCGAATCTCAAATTGCGTGGACATTTGTCGTAACCTCCATGTGTTCTCTCGGGTGCGAGCCGAACCCCCATAAGCCTTGTTTCGTCGAACGATCCGGAAATTGTCGCAACCTTATTTAGAATAATTATAAAGTGATTCTCAGTGATTCTCAATACAATTTTATGAAAACCGCATGTAAAATGCAAACCGGGCCTTGGCCCGTAACAGGCAAGGTCCGGTATCGCGCTTGCATTACCCCTGTATGGCTTTGCGAACGTTGTCGGCCATGAAGGCGAATTTGTCGTCGTCGAGAATCGGATACGGTTTCGGCGAAGGCAGCTGCTCCTGCACTCGAAGCCAGGATTTACAGCCGGCGTAGGTTTCGTTCATCGGCACGTCAGCGGGCGCCGTGAGTCCGTACATGCGGAGGATCAACACGTGAAGGGGCTTCGTCTTTTTCCACTTCAGCCGCTCCTCGGCATAGTCTTCCGTCCAGATGTGCAGATCATCCAACCGTTTCAGCGTCTCGGCGTCGGTCACTTCGATGTCTTCCACGACTTCGGCATAGGAAGCGATCCGTACGCTACCCGGATTACTGGCCGCTTCCTCCTGCGTCGAGCGGAGCGCGTCTGCGGCTTCCGGTTTGACCAGGTGCGGCTTCTGGTGCTCGAAGGAAGGAAAAAGATAGAAGCTATGGCTTTGCAGGCTGAAATCCTTCGTCTCCTCGGCGATGCCGCCCTTGCGCAGTACAATCACCTGGCGTCCTTCCTCGAGAGCCCGCACGGCCACCGCCCATTCCCTCAGCGCGATCGGTTTGTCGTTTTCGTTCATGCTCCGTCCCCTCCCCTGCATGTTCCTTCATTATAGCACAAGGATCAGCGGGGGATCTCGAGGCGGAACTGCATGTCCGGATCATAAGTAATCGGAACGACCGGAGCGGTCGCGAATACCAGTTTGGCATCGGCTGGGACGGGGGCGATAACTAACATTTGTTCTTCCTGATGGATGTTCGGCACGGGTCTTCCTAAAATGTCGGGCATGGTCCCGTTTTCCCGCTCTACCCAGAAGTATTGCGACTGTTGATTCGGATTGGATCCTTCCGTCTTGAAGTGGATAACTGTTTGATCTTCGAAATATTCGATTTTCGTGACGAACACCCGTCCCGCTTTTCCTTGCGGAAGAACGATCGGTTCTCGTTCCGACGGGATGCCGTCCATCGGCACTCGGGAAATCGCATTGGGATCAGGTAGACCGGAATCGCCATAAACGTAATGGAACGGACGGATGGTCAAATAACGGGTGCCCGATCTCAACGGGCTAAACATATCCGATCGGAATCCGCTGGATGCGGGCAATCCGCCTCCAACCGTTTCGCTGTTGTAGGAGTAGATCTGTCCTTTGTCCCCGACGACGTCGAAACCGACCATCATCTGATCCATATCCGGATCCTTCGGCGTCATTTTGTAACTGAATTCTGAAGTCAAAGGCGATAACGCGAACCGGCCTAACTCCAGACTGAACAGACCGTTCTCGACACGCTTGCCGGATTCGATGACGATGATGCGGTCCGTCTTGGCGATGTTTCGGGAAATCACCCACTTCCCGTCTTGGCTTCCGATCCGGGTCACCTCTAGATCCATGCGAAAAGAGCTCGGTCGATAGGCAGCAAAAGAAGTCGTGAGGATGCCTCGGCTTCGGCGGGAAGTGACCTGCTCTCCGTCCACGATGACGGGAGGCTGGTTTCCTCCCTTGTCGTGAACGATTTTTTCAATCGCCACGCCGTCTATTTTCATGTTCACCTCGAGATTCTTCCCCGACAGGTCGCGATCGGAATCGATTTCGTAGTCGATCCGAAGAACATGGCCGTCATAGATGACGTCCATGATTTGAAAATCAATTCCCTGATCGCTCGCCTGCTGCAACGGCTTTGTCTTCGAATCCGGAATCAGCGAGCCGACGACCGGGATGCTGCGGAGTTCCGATTGTACGTCCGAACCGGCCCCAGCGACGAAAGCGAACAATCCGCCTAAAACGATACAGACCGAAGCCGCGGACAACGTCCATTTTCGCAGCGCCTTTCTTCTCTGCATCGTTTTCGAATCCGGCAATGCCTGCAAAGTTTGTTCGATCCTCAGGGCAACGAGGGACGGAAGCGTTTCGCTCTGATTCGTCGATTGGCGTCTGAGCGCGATCTCCGGATCAATGTAACTCATAGCCCACACCTCCTTCTTCCGGTTCGGTTAACGTTTTGGCCAATTTCTTTCTCGCCCGGTACAGCTTGGATTTGACGGTACCTTCCGAGATGTTCAGCACGGCGGCGATCTCGGCAATCGGCTGATCCGCGAAGTAATGCAGCTTCACGATCGTGCGTGCCGGTTCGCCAAGGCGGTCGACCGCGTCATGCAGGTCCATATCCCCTGCGGCTCGTGCAATCGCCGGCGCTTTCGGCATGTTTGCCAGAAATGCCGCAAAACGTCTTTTCCGCCGGCTCGCCGCCATGCATTCCCGGATCAAGATCCGAAAAAGCCACGTACGAAAATAAGCGGGCTCCCTCAACCTGGTGATATGGCGGTAAGCTTTTAGGATCGTTTCCTGGATCGCGTCGGCCACATCTTCGTCCTGTCGCAGCATAGAACGCGCCATTTTGTACAATTCCAACTGCGAGTCACGGATCAGTCTCGAGAATGCTTCGCGATCCCCGGACGCTGCGAGCCTAATATCCGTATGCCGAATCCCATCGTTCATACTCGGCCTCCTTTCTTTCTATTTCGTTAGAGGCGCGGGTTCCCCATTCGGTTCCCATGCGGTATAATAAAAAGTAATTTGAAGGCCATGCTGTCTGCTGAACAAGCCAGGCACAACCTCGGAACGCGTTTGCGGGAGGTTGTGCTTTTTTGCGTCCATCGCAGCAGTTCCACCGAGGAAACAAGGAGGAATTTCATATGCTCAAGGAAGCGATTTACCACCGTCCGAAAAACAACTGGTCCTACGCCTACGACCGTCGCAACATTCATATCCGCATCCGCACCAAGCGGGGAGACGTCGAACGGGTGGACCTGCTCCACGGGGATAAGTACAATTGGCACGTCATCGGGCACGAAACGACGGCGATGCGCGTGTTCGCGCAGGATGCGCTGTTCGATTATTGGCAAGCCGAGGTACAGCCGCAGTACCGCCGCCTCAAATACGGGTTTCTCCTGCAAGCCGGCAAAGAGAAGCTGTGGCTCAACGAGCAAGGCTTCCACGAGAAAGAGCCGAATCACAATTTGTATTTCGAGTTTCCGTTCCTCAATCCTGCCGACGTGTTTCAACCTTCGGCTTGGGTAAAGGATGCGGTGTTCTATCAGATCTTCCCGGAGAGGTTCGCCAACGGGGATCGGTCCAACGATCCGGAAGGCGTCGAGCCTTGGGGCGGGGAACCGGAGCCGTTCAACTATTTCGGCGGCGACCTGCAGGGGGTCATCGACCATCTCGACCATCTGGAGCGGCTCGGCGTGAACGCGATCTACTTCAACCCGCTGTTTGCCGCGAGAACGAACCACAAATACGATACCGAGGATTATTTGAAGGTCGACGCGCATTTCGGCACGAACGAAACGTTGAAGGAACTCGTAAAGGAATGCCATTCCCGCGGGATCCGCGTGCTGCTGGACGCCGTGTTCAACCATAGCGGCCGCACGTTCGCTCCGTTCGTCGATGTGCTGGAGAAAGGCGCCGATTCCAAGTACGCGGATTGGTTCCACGTCCGTGAGTTCCCGCTCGAGGTGCGGGACGGCATCCCCACCTACGACGCGTTCGCTTTCGAAAAGCACATGCCGAAGCTCAACACGGAAAATGAGGATGTCCAAAAATATCTGCTCGAGGTCGCGCGCTACTGGATCGAGGAAGTCGACGTTGACGGATGGCGGCTGGACGTGGCCAACGAGGTTGACCACCGTTTTTGGCGTAAGTTCCGCGAGGTCGTGAAGGCCGCGAAGCCGGAAGCTTACATTCTCGGCGAGATTTGGCATGACTCCCTGCCGTGGCTGGGCGGCGATCAGTTCGACGCGGTCATGAACTACCCGCTGACGGAAGCGATCCTTGATTATGCGGTGCGAGGAACACGGGACGGCCGACAGTTCGCCGACCTGGCCGGGTACCTGCTGGCCGCTTATCCGCAGCAGGCGACGGAGGCGGCGTTCAACTTGCTGGGGAGCCACGACACTCCTCGCCTGCTGACCCTGAGCCAAGGGGATAAGCGGAAGGTGCGGCTGGGCTCGGTCATCCAATTCACGATGGCCGGCACTCCCTGTATCTACTATGGCGACGAGATCGGCATGGACGGCGGACAGGATCCGGGTTGCCGTAAATGTATGGTATGGGAAGAGGATAAGCAGGACGCCGAGCTGTTCGCGTTTTTCGCGGAGCTGGTGCGATTGCGCAAAGCGCATCGGGCGCTGCGGGACGGAAGCTTCGAGATGCTGTCGTCCGAGGAGGGCCGGTCCGCGATCGCGTATTTGCGGGAAGCGGACGGCGAGCGCTTCATCGTTGCGCTGAACGCGGGCAAGCGCAAGGCTTCGCTGGCGGTCGCGCTGCCGGAAGCTGCTGCGCCGGAGGTTGTGTTCGGCGAAGGAACCGCCGAGCTCCGCGGGCGAAAGCTGCATGTTGCGCTGCCGCCGCTGGGGTACGCGATCGTTAGAGTGTTATAGGAAGCGAAATTACGAAATGGACTGGAGAATCTCCAGTCCATTTTCATTTATTGGATGATTTGGATACGTGGAGTGGAAATCCTGCAGTTTAATTCGACTCAACAGCGGGGAGACGCCTCTCCCCGCCGATTCTACTGGAGTATTTCCATTTTAATTGAGGTGTTGTTGTCTTCAAACCGGAATAAGCAGGAGGTTTTCCAGTCCGCGCTTGAACATAGTTGGAATTTCTCCCACTAATTCGGCGCAAACCGGTCGTTCCCGGGCAAACTGCTAATCTTCAAGACATAGCAAAAACCCCGTTTGCCGGAAGGGGGTCCGGCATAACGGGGTTTTTCGCATTACATTCTCAAGGCTTTAAAACGGCGGTCGAGTACGGCGGCAGCGCCAATTGGCCGTCTTTCAGCTCTGCCTTCTCGTCCGTCGTGAAGGCGATCTTCGCATACTCGGTCGGATCGGCCTTCGAAGACTTGATCGCCACGGTCTGCGGCTTGCCCGACAAGTTCGTCAGCACGAGCCGCTTCTCCTCGCCCGCGCCGCGGGTGTACGCCATTACGGAGGCGTTATCCGCATCGTATTCGCCGATGACGTTGCTGCGCAACGCAGCATCCTGAGAACGCCAGGAGATCAGCGTCCGATAACGGTCCAGAAGGGAGCCGGGGGTCTCCACTTCCGCTTCGACCGATACCGAACCGTCTCCGCGTCCGGTCGCCGGTTCCCATTTCGTCTCCTCGGGATCGCCGGGGGCGCGCTTCCACGGAAATGGCTCGCGGATCCGCTCGTCCGGCTTGTCGCCGGTCATGCCGAGCTCTTCGCCGTAGTAGATGAACGGTTTGCCCGGCATCGTCAGGAGCATGGCGGCCGCGGTTTTGGCATGGTCCAAATTGCCTTTCAAGGCCGTCATGACGCGCGTTTGGTCATGATTGGACAAGATCGGCGCTTCGATGAATTTGCCGTCGGATTGCTTGTTATAGAATTCATGGATGCGGGACAACGTGTATCCCAGGTTCGACGCGCTTTCGTTCTGGGCGGCGCCGATGAGGTTGCCGGCCAGATCGAAGTTGAACGCCGAGTCGAGCGCCTTCAGGAAAGGGCCGACTCTCGCGGTAGCGTCCCATACCTCTCCGACCAAGTAAACGTCCGGCTTTACCTGCTGCATCGCCTGCTTGAACTCCGACCACCAAGCGACGCTCTTGTTCAGCGTCTTGTTGTTCTTGTCGGTGTTCAAATCCTCGTAGATATGCTTTGCCGCATCCAGCCGGAAGCCGTCGACCCCCTGCTCGAGCCAGAACTTGCCGACGGAGATGATCTCCTGCCGGACGGCCGGCTCGTCGAAGTTCAAGTCCGGCATGCCTTCCCAGAAAATCCCGAGATAATGGCTGCCGTTCTTCTCGTGCCAGGCTTCCGAAGCGCCCGCGGCGCTGGAGCCGGCCGTTTCGCGGCCGGAATCCTCCGCCCATACGTACCAGTTCCGGTGTGCGCTGTCCTTGCCGGAAGCGGAATCGATGAACCACGGATTCTCGGAGCTCGTATGGTTCACGACGAGGTCCATGATCACCTTGATTCCGCGTTTATGCGCTTCGGACACGAGTTTCTTCAAATCGTCCATCGTGCCGTAATCCGGGTTCACCGCGCGATAGTCCGTCACGTCGTAACCATGGTAGGAAGGCGATGGGTTGATCGGCATCAGCCAGATGCCGTCAACGCCGAGATCGTTGCCTTCGCCCGGCCTGCCGTCGTTCAGGTAATCCAGCTTCGCGGTGATTCCGTTCAAATCGCCGATGCCGTCGCCGTTCGAATCGGCGAACGACCGGACGAAAATTTCATAGTACACGTTGGACTGGGCGGAAGCCTTTGGTTTGTCGTTCTTGCCTCCGCCTCCGCCAACGGAGCAAGCTGCGACAGCGGCGCTCAGAGCCAAGACGGAGACGACGGAAACGATCCGTTTCAAACGGCTCATCCTTTGCTAGCGCCTGCCGTCAAGCCGTCCACGAGGAACCGCTGCGTGTACATGAACAGTGCCGTGATCGGGATGGCAACGAGTACGCATCCCGCGGCGAACAAGGTGAACTCCGTGCTGTTATAGGCATCGATGATGTTCCACAAGCCGACGGCCAACGTCCACTGCTCCGGCGATCTCAGGATCATCCGGGCGAAAATGAAGTCGACCCAGGCGCCCGCGAACGTAGTCAGCGAGATATACGTGATGATCGGACGGGAAAGCGGCAGGATGATGCTCGTGAAAATCTTCATGTGGCTCGCGCCGTCGATCCGCGCCGCCTCTTCCAGGCTGCGGGGGATCGTGTCGAAGAAGCCTTTGGCCACGAACATGCCCAGCGCCGCGCCTGCGGAGTACACGATGATCAGCGCCCACTGCGTATCCAACAAGTTCAGCGTGTTAAAGATGACGAAGAGCGCCATGATGCTGAGGAATCCCGGGAACATGCCCAAAATCAGCGTGACCGTCATGAGCGATTTGCGCCCTTTAAAACGGAAACGGGAAAACGCGTAGGCCGTCAGCAGCTGAATCAAGGTACCTAAAATCATGCTCGCCGTCGCGACCTTCAACGTGTTCCAATACCACGTCGCGTACGGAATGCTCCGGTCCGCGCGGTCCCGGAACAGGTCGCGGTAGTGTTCCAGCGTCCATTTCGTCGGAATGAAATGGTCGCTGAACAACGAGTTGCCCACCCGGAAGGAGGACAGAACCGTCCACAAAGCCGGGTACAACGCCGCGCATCCGATCAGAATGAGCAGCAGGTAGCTGAAAATCAGGCGTGGTTTCATTGGATCATGTCCTCCTCCTTGAACGATCTCGTTCTCCGGTACAGGAGAATGGCCATGGTAGCGATGAACAGGAAGATCAGGATCGACACGGCTGCGGCGATGTTGTATTGGTTGAAGTCGAGCGTCAACTTATACAGCCACGTCACGAGAAGATCCGTTTCGCCCGCGTTGTTGTAGTTCATCGTGGCGGGGTTGCCGCCGGTCAACAGGAAAATGACGTTGAAGTTGTTGATGTTGCCCGCGAACTGCGTGATCAAGATCGGCGCGGTCGCGAACAGCACGTATGGCATCGTGATGTTGCGGAACTTCATCCAGCTGGAAGCCCCGTCCACGTCCGCGGCTTCGTACAGGTCCTTTGAAATGTTCGTCAGGATGCCCATGACGAGAACCATCGTGACCGGGATCCCGATCCACATGTTCACCACGATGACCGAGACTTTCGCCCAGAACGGATCGTTCAGCCAAGGCAGCCCTTCAAGACCGAACGCCCGGAAGTACTGGTTGATCGGACCGAACTTCTCGTTCAGCATGTTTTTCATGATCAGAAGGGATACGAATTGCGGGATCGCGTAAGGAATAATGAACAGCATCCGCCAGAATCCCTTGAACTTGATGCCTTGCTGGTTGATGAGCAGGGCGACGAGAATCCCGCCGAAGTAGCAGGTGACGGTCGCCATAATGGCCCAGATGATCGTCCAGGTCAAGACGCCGAAAAACGTGTTGCTCCAAACGTTCAGCGTGAACAGCTTATGGAACGTCGCGAATCCGACCCAATCGACCAGGTTTTTAGGCGGTATATGGTTCGGCGATGCGTAGTTCGTGAACGCGATCAGCGAAGTGAACACGATCGGCATGATCGTGAAGAACACGACGCCGATGATCGGCAGGGCGAGCAGCATCCATGGGAACATGGTGCTCTGAAGGTCCTTAAGGTCCCTGCCTTGTTCGCGTTTGCGCCCGATGGCCACGGCATCGCGGATATTCATCATGTAAATGACGACGTAGAGAAGGACGACGAGTGCCGCCAATACGCCGTGAATCATCATGAAGACGGAGTGGTCCCCGGGGACGTTTTTATAGATTTTGCCGACTTTCTCCAGGTGCTGTCCTTTGGTTCCCAACGTTACGAGTCCTTGCAAATAAGGGAACAGTTTGGACGCGATCAGAAAGATTCCGGCGGCATGGATCAGGACGAACAGAAGGCCCTTGGCGTATTGCCTGTTGTACCACTGTCCCAATCCCATGCACAGTGCCGAAAGCCAACCCGCCGCCGCTGCATGTCGCTTCAAGCTGACCCGTCTCCTTTCTTTTAAGCCATTACACCCGCCGAGGACCGGCGGGTGAATGGATATGCTGCTGTATGATTTCGATTACTTCGCGGTGGCGATGGCGTCATGCATTTTCTTCGCCCATTCGTCCATCGTTTTTTGCGGATCGGCTTTGTCGTTCCAGAGGGAGCTCAGAGCCGCTTCATGCGTGGACCAGAAAGCGTTCATTTCGCTGATCTTCGGCATCGGAGTCGAGTTGTCGAATTGCTTCAGGAAGACGCTCGCGAACGGATCGCTCGTGACTTTCTCGCTCGCCGCCACGTTTTTGTTCGACGGCAGGCTTCCGAACAGCTCGAAGTTCTTTTGTTGGAACTCTTCAGAAGAGATGAGTTGTGCAAACAGTTTCGCCGCGATCGGGTACTTCGTGTTGGCGTTAACCAGGAAACCTTTGACGCCGGAGAAAGGCATCATCGGTTTGCCGTTCGGCAGGGCCGGATACTCGGCTACGCCCAGCTTGTCGCCCAGCGCTTTCTTGAATTCTTGCGTCTGCCACGGGCCGCTGACGTTCATGGCCAGTTTGCCTTCGGTGAAGAGAGACGTTTTGATGTCGGCTTTGATGTCGGCCGCTTTGATCGGCAGGATGTCATGGAGGCTTTCAAAGAATTTCGCCGCTTCCACGCCTTCCGGCTTGTTCAGGCCGATGTCGGAACCGTCGCTGCCATCTTTGCCGAATACGTAAGCGCCGTATCCGCCGAAGATGCCCCAGCTCCAGTAACCGTTGCCGACTTCCCACATGTAGGCGTACTTTTGCGCTTTCGCGTCATTGTACGTTTTCGCGAAGTTGATGACTTCGTCCCACGTTTTCGGAGCTTCTTTCACGATGTCTTTGTTGTAGAACACCGCGGTCGTTTCTACGGACATCGGGTAGCCGTACAGCTGGCCGTCGATCGTCCAAGCGTCAACCGCTTTTTGCGTGTTGTTCGCTTTCGTTTCTTCTTCGTGCAGGTCGTTCGGGAGAACGACGCCCGCTTGCACCGCGGAACCGAGACGGTCGTGAACGGCGCTGAATACGTCCGCACCTACGCCCGCAGGGCCGTCGGTGATCATTTTCTCGATCGATTTGTCCGGACCTACGTCTTGGAACTCGACGTCGATGCCGTATTTTTCTTTGAATGCTTTAGCGGCTTCGTCTACGAGCGCCTTCTCGCTGGCGGAATACCATACGACCAGCTTCGCGCCGTCTTCAGGCTTGATTTCTTCTTCCGATGCTGCGGCCGAGGAAGCCGGTGCGCTTTCCGTCGGAGCAACCGCGCTAGCGCTTGGGGAGGAAGATGCGCTGTCTTCTTTTTTGGAGCCGCACGCCGACAGAACGAACACGAGTGCGAAAACCAGAGTCAGCACGAGCCATTTGGAGCTTTTCATAAACTTGGGTACCCCTCTCTAACGATAAAATAAGTATCGATTCCCCGAAACGCGTTCCCGCGGGCTTCCGAACATCCTATCGCCGCCGTTCCGAAAACCGACTAGGTTTGTGCAAACGTTTGTACAAAATGGCACAAAAATCTGCGGTTTACCGTCGTTTTCCCGGATTTCAGCGAATTTCGGCGTCTCTGCATCCGCTTGAAAGCGCTTTTGAGAACATACTCATCATACGATTTTTAGGCGGTGAGTAAAACGTTTGCACAACTTAAATATGGAGCACAGCGCCTACTTATCTCGAGATTCCTCTCATTTTCTACCTCATTCAAACGAATTTAAAACTTGTTCAACTGTGCTACATGTGGCACAATCATGCCATCTTATCGCATTCTTTGGCATTAGATTTACAACTTATGTAGGATCGGATACGATAAAATTGCCAACACGTACCCAAAAAAGGAAGAGTTGAACCATGGCGATAACCATCAAAGATGTGGCTAAAAAAGCCGGGGTTTCCCCCTCGACGGTATCCCGCGTGATCGCCGAGCACCCGCGGATCAGCGCGAAAACGTCCAGGCGCGTGAAAGAAGTCATGGATGAGCTGGGCTATCACCCGAACATGATGGCCAAAAGCCTCGTCTCCAGAACCTCGCGCACGATCGGCGTCATTCTGCCCCGCCCGGCCGAAGAACTTCTTCTCAACTTCTTCTTCTACGAATTCATGCGGGGCGTCATGGCGCAATTAACCCGAGCGGGGTACGACTTGCTGATGGCTGGCGGCAATAACGAGCGGGAAGAACTTGAAACGGTTACCCGGCTCGTGAGAGGCGGCCGGATCGACGGTTTGCTTCTTCTGTATTCGCGCGCGTCCGATCCCGTCATCTCCCTGCTGCGCAAAGAAGACGTGCCCTTTCTTCTCGTCGGGAGAAGCCTCGACTACGATGACGTCCCTTCCGTCGACAACGACAATGTGCAGGCGGCTTACGACGCAACCAAGCATTTAATCTCGCAAGGCCAGCGGCGGATCGGGTTCGTCAGCGGTCCCGCCCACCTCGCGATGACGCAGGATCGGCTGGCCGGTTACACCAAGGCGCTGACCGAAGCCGGGCTGCCGTTCAAGCAAGGATGGGTCGTCGAAGGAGAATTCCTGCTGGAGAGCGGATACCGGGCGATGGCTTCGATCATGAACCAGCCGGAACCCCCGACCGCCCTCGTGGTCATCGACGATTTCGTCGCTTTCGGCGTCCTTAAAGGGCTGACGGAGCTCGGGTACCGCATCCCCGAAGACGTGGCGATCGTCAGCTTCAACAACATCGCGCTCTCCGAGCTCACGATGCCGCCGATCACGAGCGTGGACATCGGCACTTACCAGCTCGGCTATACGGCGTCCCAAATGCTGATCAGCACGATCCAGCAGGACCCCGTCCAGCAGCGGCAGCTCATTCCGCATCGGCTCGTCGTTCGCGAATCGTCCCTCCGGACGTTTTCGCCCGTTTAACCGAAAACTCGATTCCAGCCCTTATCGACGCCCATTCGGGCGTCTTTTTCATAGGTTGCCTTCTCGCTCATCCTGCATGCCTTTTAACCTGCCGGGATTTGCATTATACTAGCGAAAGGTGTGTCCATATCGCAGGAACTATGGCCGGTTGCCCGGCGAAAGGCGGAAGTTCTCATGAGCAACTATCATCCTCTTACGGAAGCGGAAGCGATCGAAATCGCGAAATCCCTTCCGAATGTGCTTCAACCCGGCAAAGAAGTCGTATGCCGCGAGATCGGCGACGGAAACTTGAACCTCGTATTCCACGTCAGCCAGCCGGAGACGGGAGCCAGCGTGATCCTGAAGCAGGCGCTGCCCTACGCGAAAGTCGTCGGCGAGTCGTGGCCGCTCACGCTCGACCGTGCCCGGATCGAAAGCGAAGCCCTCATCATCGAAGCCAAGCTGGCCCCTGGGCTCGTCCCGGTTGTCTACCGGTACGATTCCGAAATGGCGCTTACGGTCATGGAAGACCTGAGCGACCATGTCATCATGCGCAAAGGATTGATGGAAGGCGGCGTCTACCCTAAATTCGCGGAGGACATTTCCGAGTTTCTGGCGCGCACCCTGTTCTTCACGTCCGACTTGGGCATGAACCAGCAGGAGAAGAAGCTTCTCGTCAAATCGTTCATCAACCCGGAGCTTTGCAAAATTACCGAAGATCTCATTTTCGACGATCCTTATACGGATTCCCCGAACAACAGCTTCGACGAGCATCTGAGGCCGGATGCGGAAGCGCTGTGGAGCGACACGGCCCTTCACCTGGAAGTGGCGCTGCTGCGCGAAAAGTTCCTGACGCAAGCTCAGGCATTGCTGCATGGGGACTTGCATACCGGCAGCATCTTCATCACGCCGGAATCGACGAAAGTGATCGATCCCGAATTCGCTTATTACGGTCCGATGGGCTTCGACATCGGCGCGGTCATCGCCAATCTCCTGCTCAACTTCGCGGGACAAGAGCATTGGTCGGCCGACGAGCAGACGCGCGCCGAGCGCAGATCCTATCTGCTTGAAACCATTCGGGAAATTTGGCCTTCGTTCGAACGCAAATTCCGCAAGCTTTGGGCGGAGCACGGCGTCGATCGGATCGCCCGCACTCCAGGCTATATGGACGATTACATGAGCCGGTTGCTGAAAGATACGTTCGGTTTCGCGGGATGCAAAATGGTGCGCCGGATCGTCGGCCTTTCGCATGTCGCCGATATCGACCGAATCCCGGACCCGCAGGTTCGGCACCGTGCGCAGAAGCTTGCGCTGTCGATCGGCACGTTCCTGATCAAACGCGGCCGCAATGCCGCCTCCATCGAAGAACTCATCGACATCGCCGAGTCGGCCGCCCTCGCGGCCAAAGGCTGAAGCGGATACGGAAAGAAGGAAAACAGCATGAGCGTAAATTCCCCCGATAACCATGAGGTGCTGCAGCCCGTCCGCTGGTCGGACGGCGCGGTCCTCTTGCTGGACCAAAGGCTGCTGCCGGAGGAAATCGTCTATCTTACCTTAACGACGCCGCAAGACGTTTGGGATGCTATTCGCGAGCTCAAAGTTCGCGGAGCGCCGGCCATCGGCATCGCCGCCGCGTATGGCGTCGTCCTGGGTGTCCAGCAATTCCGCGGCACGCCCGATGAGCTGGCGAAGGAAACGATCCGCCACGCGGCGCATCTCGCCACTTCACGTCCCACGGCGGTTAACCTGTTCTGGGCGCTGGACCGGATGAAAGGCCGCGCCAAGACGCTGGCCGAAGCCGGGCTGGACACGGAAACCTGCATCGCCGCGTTGCTGGACGAAGCCCGCCAAATCCACGCGGAGGACGAAGAAACGAACCGCCTGATCGGCGAGCATGCGCTTACCTTGTTCCAAGACGGCATGGGCGTCCTGACCCACTGCAACGCCGGCGGCTTGGCCACTTCGAAGTACGGAACGGCGCTTGCTCCTTTCTATCTCGCTCTCGAAAAAGGCGTGCAGCTCAAAGTTTACGCCGACGAGACGAGACCGGTGCTTCAGGGCGCACGCCTGACCGCTTTCGAGCTGCACAAGGCCGGCGTCGACGTCACTCTTATCACCGACAACATGGCCGGACACGTCATGTCCAAGGGTTGGGTCCAAGCGGTCATCGTGGGAACGGACCGAGTTGCCGCAAACGGAGACGTCGCGAACAAAATCGGGACCTACAGCGTAGCCGTCTTGGCGAAGGCGCACAATATCCCTTTCTACGTGGCTTGTCCGCTGTCGACCATCGACTTGTCGACGCCTACCGGCGCCGACATCCCGATCGAGGAACGCCATCCGGACGAAGTGACGATCGGCTTCGGCCGCCGTACCGCGCCGGAAGGAGTCGCCGTCTATAACCCGGCCTTCGACGTTACGCCTAACGAGCTGGTCACGGCGATCATTACCGAAAAAGGCATCGTACGCGCTCCATACGCGGAAAACCTCAAGAAGCTGTTCGAAACCTCTTGATGGTCAAGCTTCCGAGGCGGCCGCGGCCATGATCCGCACCGCCTCCCGCCCTTGCATGCCGGCGGTAATGCCCATCGCTTCCGCCGCTTCCGTTACCGACTCGAGAGGGGCGTCCAGCAGCTGTTCGAGCGTACGAACGCCGACGGCCCGCCCGGCGATCACTTTCCGGTCCCGCAGCCGCTCGTTCAGCAATTGAACGTCCAGCGCTCCGCACATAATATAACCGCCGCCGGCGGTCACGGCCAACAGCGTCGTTTTGGGCAGCAGCACTTCGACCCCCACGGCCGTCCATTCCCCGATGCTCACCGGTTCGATCCGCACCATGCGTATCCACCTCCTCGCACAAGTCGAATCGTGCGCTACATGATATGCGCCGGGAACGCTTTTCTTCCGGGCGCTTGTCATTCGGGGACTTTTTTAGGCCAACCAACCGTGTTATAGTAGGGACAAAGGCATAGTCAAATGGGACTACGGAACGAGGAGAAGGAGGAACCCGCATGAAAGACGACAAATCTGCAACCGGTAACAACTCCTTCCTGTTTTCCGTGGACATTCTCGTCCAAGCCACAACGAACGGAGAAGCGCTGGAACGGCTGCTCCACGTGCTGAACGGAGGCGATTTCGCGGATTTCCGCGTCGGCTCCGGCATCCAGCTCGGGCAAGTCATCGAGGATGCTCTGGCGAAATCGAACGCCAAACCCGCTGCTCCGCCGTCCGCAGCAGCCGACAAAGCGAAAGTCGCCGCGGCCGTCGCCAAAGCCAAAGACGCGGTCGCCAAAGCCAAGCCGAGTTCGGTCGATGCGGCCGCGACAACGAAGGCTCCTTCGGCGGTTCCGCAGCCCGACGACTTGGAGAAACGCATCCGGCAATATATCGAGAACAACAAGCTGATCCGGCTGAACGTGAACAAAGGCCGGGGCGTCAAACTGAGCATCCCCTGCCGGGTCATCAGCTTCGACGCGGCGAACCAGCTCATGACCGTCTACCACGTAGACGAGAAGCAGGTCCACAGCTTCAAGCTGTTTGAGATCGACGACTTTCTGGAATGACGACGAAAACCTGACCAACTGAACTGCACCTCGTGGTGCAGTTTTTTTGTTAGTAAACGAGCGCTACTTATCATAGTGGACGTTCGATGCTATCGCGATATAAGTAAATGAGCGCTACTAATCTGCAGTGGATGATAGTGGTTGCGGCGACTTAAGTAAACGAGCACATCTTATCTTCGGCGGATAGTCGAGGCTGTTGCGATATAAGTAAACGAGCGCTACTTATCTACCGCGAATGGTCGAAGCTTTGACGACTTAAGTAAACGAGCACTACTTTTCTGCAGTGGATGGTCGTGGCTGCAGCGACTTAAGTAAACGAGCACTACTTATCTGCGGTGTATAGACGAAGCCCAATATGAAAAAACAAAGGCATGAGCTCCGGTACGAACCGGGCTCATGCCTTTGTTATGTATGCCGTTTATTCCTCGGAAGCAGCCGCCGCTTCCGACGTGACCGACAGCGCAAAGCGGTTGCGCTTGTCTTCCAGCAGCTTCAACATGTCGGCTGCAGGCAGCGGCGGGCTGCCGAAGTAACCTTGCATCTCGTCGCAGCGGTGCCGGCGAAGAAAATGCATCTGCTCTTCGGTCTCGACGCCTTCCGCGATGACCTGAAGCTGCAGATTGTGCGCCATCGCGATGATCGCCGAGACGATCGCCGCGTCCCCGGGATCCTGCTGGATGTCGCGGACGAACGAGCGGTCGATTTTGAGCTTCCCGATCGGCAGGTTTTTCAGATAATGAAAGGAACTGTAACCCGTCCCGAAATCATCGATGCTGACCTGCACGCCGAGCTTCTTCAAGATCGCCAGGCAATCGGACGCGCGATCGACGTCCATCGTCATGCTTTCCGTGATCTCGAGCTCCAGATACTGGGGCTCGAGCCCCGTCTGCGCCAACACTTCCTCGACTTTGGCGGTCAAATCGCGCCGGAAGAACTGCCGCATGGACAAGTTCACGGACACCGGAATTTTCGGCAATCCGGCATCCTGCCAGCGTTTGTTCTGCCGGCACGCTTCCTCCAGGACCCAGTCGCCGAGAGGAACGATGAAGCCGCTCTCCTCCGCCGCGGGAATGAACTCGCCGGGGCTGATGTAACCCCGTTCGGCATGCTTCCAGCGGAGGAGCGCCTCCATGCCCACGATCTGCCCGCTGGCCAGATCATACTGGGGCTGATAGAAGAGGACGAACTCTTCCGCCGACAGCGCCTTCCTCATCTCATGCTGGAACGTCAGCTTGTCCAGCGCGGCCGGGTCCATATCCGGCGTATGGATATGGTAGTCGTTGCGCCCGTTCTCCTTAGCTCGATGCAGGGCCGCGTCCGCCTTGCGCAGCAGCGAACTCGCGTCGTCGCCCGGTTCCCGAACCGCCACGCCCAGGCTGGCGGAAAGATGGATCGGGACGCCGTTGAGCTCAAACGGCTCCTCCAGCACTTCCATGATCTGCTCCACCTTGCGGGCCGCTTCGGCCGGCTCGGAAACTTCGCCGAGATAGCCGGCGAACTCGTCGCCCTCCATGCGCGCCAAATCGCCGTGCACGCTGAGGCAGCGAGTCAGCCGCTCGGCGACCTGCAGGAGCAGCATATCGCCGAAATCCCGGCCGAACGACGTGTTCACCAATTTGAAGCCGTCCACGTCCAGATAACAAATCGCCGGCCGGAGTTCCTGTCCCGCCGTCTCCCGGATTCGCCTTTCGAGTCCGTTCATGAAATGCCTTCGGTTGGGCAGACCCGTCATGTCGTCGTAATAGGCCATGTAGTGGTTGCGTTCCAGCGTCCGCTTCCGTTCGCTGATATCCTGGACGAATACGAGAATGGCAATGGTCTTCCCGCGCCGGATCATCGGAGAAGTCGCGATGTTGAGGTCGATCGGATGCCCGTCCTTATGCCGGATGCGGATGTCCAGCGAGCAATTCTCGCCGTTCAGCGTCCGATAGAACGTCTGCAAGGTCGGCGTGTGGGAATCTTCGTCGAGCAGGCGGACGAACGATTGTCCGGCCATATCTTCCTTGGAGTAACCGAACAGTTCGTAGGGATCGTGGTTAATGTCCAAAAAACGGCCTTGGCGGTCGATGACCGCGAAAGCGATCGGACTGTAGTTGTACAGGGAGTGCAGAAGTTCCGACTGATAGGCGGGAACGGAGGGATTTTCGCGATTTTTCGACCGCGCGGCCGCCCATCCCCACGCCGCGGCGCCTGCGATCGGCACCGCCGCCGCCCAGAACGGCCAATGGCCTAAGACGGACCATTCTTCCAAATGTCGACGTCCTTCCTCCCGCTCGGGCAATGTCTGATATTGCCATTATACCGAAAACGATTTCAATATGTAAGGGATTTCACGTATTCGGTTTTCGCGCTGCCAAGGCGAGGCAAATCCAACCGGCCAAAAACGCGATGCCTCCGAGCGGCGTGATCGCGCCCAGCACCTTGACTCCGCTGATCGCAAGCACGTAAAGGCTGCCCGAGAACAACACGATTCCGATGAGAAGCAGCCGGCATGCCCATTGCGTCAGACGGCGGGAGTGAAGCTTGTCCGATAGAGCCGCGATCAGCAAGATCCCGAGCGAGTGGAACATTTGGTACAGCACGCCCGTGTGGTAAACCTCCAGGTCGTCGGCGGAAATCCGCCCTTCCAGCCCGTGCGCGCCGAAAGCGCCGATCGCTACCGACAGGAAAGCCGCGACGGCCCCGATTTTCACGTAATTCGACATGAAACAGTCCCCTTTCAAAATTCAACGGTCATTACCTTCAGCATAGTGAAATTTCAAGCCGTCTTCAAATGACGATATGAGAAACTGTTCAAACCGCCAAATTTCAGGGCTACGGCAGGATTCCGGCACCTTGGCGTGGAACTCTTGTTTCGACAAAATTAACCATAAGCAGGTGGCAGGTTGCCTACATACCTTCGTCTTGTCCGCGAACTGAAGCGGAACTACGTGCTGGGATCGATCATCATCGTACTGGGTATCGGCTTCTTGTTGATGTTCTTCACGCTCAGTATGACCGCGCGGGAAGTATGGACCGTCGCCGTCATCCTCGTCTTCTCTCTCGGGGTCATGCTGGGTACCGAAACGATTGTCCTGCGGAGCCATCTTGCCCCGATCCGGCGATTGTTCGCCGCGCCGCCGGCCGAACCCGCTCCCTGGCGGGCCGCTTACGTTCGGACGCACCAGCTTCCCAAAAAAGCAGTGGGACGTGTCCTCGGCCCCCACTATTTCGGTTTGGCGATCCCGGCCGCCGGATTATCCGCCCTGGCCATCCGCCTCGACTACCTGAATATTCCTTACTATTTGCTGCTGGTAGCCTCCGTCGCGGCGTTCCTGCTCGCGGCGCTTCACGCGATGGCCGAGTTTTTCCTGACGTCCCAGGCGATCCGTCCTTTGCTTCTCCACTTGCGCGGAGAAGCCCTTGCCCGGTTCGGGGAAGACCTGTCGCTTGGAGGGCGCGTGCTCGTCTCGATCCGGGGCAAATTCCGCTGGAGCGCCTTCCTGATCGGGGCGTTTCCCTTGCTTGTGTTCACGTTCGCGGGACAGATCCGGTTCTCGGACGTGTACCGGAACAACTCGGAATATTGGCAATGGCAGGTTCTGTTGCTCGCGATCGGCATCGGCGCGGCGGCCGTTGGCGCCTGGCTGCTGTCCCGCGACGTCGAGCAGCCGATCCGGGAGCTGCAGGACAAAATGGCCAAGGTCCGGGACGGCTCGTTTGACGGTTACGCCAACGATCTGTATGCGGACGAATTTTCCCGCCTCGTCGGCGGCTTCAATCATATGCTGGACGGCCTGAAAGCGCGGGAGCGCATGAACAGCCAGCTCATCCAAAGCTATATTACGACGCTGGCCGCCACGCTGGATGCGCGGGATCCCTATACGGCAGGCCATTCCGTCCGCGTCGCCGCATACTCCGTCGAAATCGGCTGGCTCGCCGGCCTGACCCTCCAAGAGCTGGAGGTCGTCAAAAAATCCGCGCTGCTTCACGACATCGGCAAAATCGGCGTCCGCGATTCCGTGCTCCTGAAAGAAGGCCGGTTGACGGACGAAGAGTTTGACATGATCAAGCAGCATCCGGCGACCGGGGAGAAAATCCTGAAGCAAATCGAGCCGGCCGACGCGATGGCCGAGCTGCTGCCCGGCGTCCGCTCCCATCATGAGCGCTATGACGGCAAAGGCTATCCCGACGGGCTGGCCGGCCAGGACATTCCGCTGCTCGGACGGATCATCGCCATCGCCGACGCCTTCGACGCCATGACGTCCGACCGTCCCTATCGGCGCGGGATGAGCGTGGAGCAGGCGCTCGGCATTTTGAAGGATGGCTGCGGCACGCAGTGGGACCCTGCCCTCGCGCTTCCGTTCATCGAACAGACGACGGAACGCGAACAAGAGAAATCGGCGCCTGCTCAAGCCGCGGCATCGGCGGAATAAGGGGGGAGTAAGATGTACAAAGCGATTATCGTCGACGACGAGGCCGTCGTCCGAGTCGGCCTGAAAAACACGATCGATTGGGAGGCCCACGGCTTCCGCCTGATCGGCGATTACGAGAACGGCCGCGACGCTTGGGAAGCCATCGAGCGCGATAAGCCGGATCTCGTGATCTCCGACATCAGCATGCCGTTCATGGACGGCCTCGAGCTGGCCGGCCTCGTCGTGTCGCAATACCCTTACGTGAAAATGATCATCCTGACCGGCTTCGACGAGTTCGAGTACGCCCAGCAAGCCATCCGGCTGAAGGTGTCCGACTTCATCCTGAAGCCGATCACGGCGCGCGAAATCCGGCAGCTGCTGGACAAGATCCGGCTCGAGATGGACGAGGAGAACCAACGTCACGAGGATCTCAGCCGTCTCCGGCACCAGTTGAACCAAAGCCTGCCGCTTCTCAAGGAACGGTTCCTCGAGCGAATGGTCGCGCTCGGCCTTGGCCGCCCGCAAATCGAAGAGCGCTTCTCCTTCTTCGGCCTCCCGCCGCTCAAACCCGGTTACTTGATCATGGTGGCCGACATCGACGACTTCGGAGACAGGGAGACGGAAACCGGCTACTGGGACGAGCACGATGCGGAGTTCCTCCGTTTTGCGGCGTTCAATATTTTCGAAGAGATCGCGCAGCGCGAATCCCTGCTGCTGTTTCGGACGCGCGAAGAGAGAATGGTAACCATCCTGTCCGGCCAAGAGGACGAAAGCCTCCTGATGGAAACCGCGTTCCGCATCGCGGAGGAAGTCCGGCATCACATCGAGAAATACCTCAAGTTCACGGTCACGTTCGGCGTCGGGCGGGCTTGCCTGTCCACGGAACAGCTTCCCGCCGCCTATAAGAGCGCGCTTGCCGCGCTCGATTACCGGTTCCTGCTCGGCAAGAATCGCGTGCTCGGCATACTCGACATGGAGGGCAAGGCTCCCTCTCCTCTGCCCATCGCGGACTGGGACCGCAAGCTGGCCTCCGCCGTCAAAACCGGATCGCTGCAAGACGCGCTCGCGATCGTCGAAGAGGGCGTGGCGACGCTGAAAGCCTCGCTCGTCCCGATCGAATCCTGCTTTCTGCACGTGCAGAAAGCGGTCCTGACGCTTATGAACACCGTACAAGAGCTTTCCGTCCATCTCCCGGAGGACAGGCTGGACCCCCGGACGATGATGGACGTCTATCGGTTCAAAACGCTGGACGAAATCGAGGAGTGGCTGAAACAGGCCGTCCGGTTGGTCGTGTCCGCGATCGCCGACAACCGCAGCCATCTGACGAGCGCCCAGATCCGCAAAGCGGTGGAGTACATCGAAACCCACTTCGCGAACGAGAAGATCACGCTTCAGGAAATCTGCCGCCATGTTCTGATGAGCACCAGCTATTTCAGCCTTGTTTTCAAACAGCATACCGGGGAAACGTTCATCGAATATTTGACGGGCGTGCGCGTCGCCAAAGCCAAGGAGCTGCTTCAACACACGAACCTCAAATTCTACGAAATCGCGGAGAAGGTCGGCTACGGGGATCCGAACTATTTCAGCATCCTGTTCAAGAAGCGCACCGGACGCACCCCTAAAGAATACCGCGAACAGCACGCGAAGGAGAGCTCCTGAAATGGCCAAGCTCATCCGAAACCCGCCGTTTCCGTTCAAGAGCATCCAGTCGAGCATTTCCTTCGCCTTCTCCTGCCTCATCCTGGCTTCCATCGCCGCGACGACGCTGTTCAGCTACCGCCTCTCCGTGGACGCCGTGCAGCGGAATTCACAAGGGTACATCGAAGAAATCATCAAGCAGGTCAACACGAACATTCAATCTTACGTCGACAACATGGAAAACATTTCGCTGCTGGCCATGACGAGCAAGGACGTCAAATACTACATTTCCGACAACACCTTCATCAGCGCGGAGGAAAGGCGTCCTTACGAAAAGCGCATATCCGACCTCTTCCAATCCATCTTGTATACCCGCAAGGATATCGCTTCCATCATGGTGTTCGGTTACAACGGCCGGTTCGTATCCGACCGGCGCATCACCGCGCTCAACCCGTACGCCAAGCTCGAAGAGCAAGCCTGGTACAAGAACGCCCGAGATGCGGGAGGCAAATCCGTCCTCTCCGCCCCCCACGTCCAGAACATCATCCAGAACGAGTACCGCTGGGTCGTCTCCCTCAGCCGGGAGTTGAAAAGCACGGACGGCATCACCGCCGAAGGCGTGTTCCTCGTCGATCTCAACCTGAGCGTCATCGACGCCATCTGCAGCCAGATCAACCTCGGCAAAAAAGGGTACGTCTTCATCGTGGATTCGGAAGGCAACATCGTCTATCACCCTCAGCAGCAGCTTATCTACAGCAACCTTCTGAGCGAACGCATTCCCGAAGTCGTAGCCGCGTCGAGCGGCACCTCCTTCATCGCGAACGACAGGGACGGCAAACGGATGTATTCCGTTCAGGACACGAACTTCGGCTGGAAAATCGTCGGCGTCGCGTACACGGACGAGCTCATCGCCAATTCGGGCACGATCCGCAGCACCATTTTAGCCTACTCGCTCGTCGGACTTGCCGTGTCTCTGCTCCTGTCCCTGCTGCTCTCGCACCGGCTCACGCGCCCGATCAAGAAGCTGCAGGCCGACATGAAAATGGTCGAGAAAGGCAACTTCGGCATCCAGACGGAGATCGGCCAAATGAACGAGATCGGCCAGCTTGGGCGCACGTTCAACATGATGGTGTCGCGGATCAAGGACCTGATGCAGGAAATCATCCAGACGCAGGAGAACAAGAGGAAAAACGAATTGCAGCTTCTGCAAGCGCAGATCAATCCCCATTTTCTCTACAACACGCTCGATTCCATCGTTTGGATGGCTGAGCAGAAGCAGCACGAGGAAGTCGTGCTCATGACGTCCGCGCTCGCCAAGCTGTTCCGCGCCAGCATTACCCGGGACCAAGAGCTGGTGCCGATCCGCGTGGAGGCCGAGCACATCGCGAATTACTTGCTGATCCAGAAAATGCGTTACCACGAGCAGCTCGACTACCGGATCGACATAGACGATGCCATCCTGTCCTACAAAACGCTGAAAATCCTGCTGCAACCGTTCGTCGAAAACGCCATCTACCACGGCATCCGCAACAAGCCCGAGATCGGCCTGGTCACGATCCGCGGACGGGAAGACGGAGGCCGCATCGTGTTCGAGGTCGAGGATAACGGGCTCGGCATGACGCCGGAACAGCTCGCCCGCATCTGGATGCCCGACGACGAGGGAACCCGGCGCAAAGGCATCGGCATCCACAACGTGAACGAACGGATCCAGCTGCATTTCGGCCATGAATACGGCATTAAAATCCGAAGCGAACCCGAAAACGGAACGTGCGTGACGATCACCGTTCCGAAGCTCGGGTGACGGAGGGTTCCCCATGCGCAAACAGCGTTTTACCGTCGCCATGATCGTGTTATTGCTTGTCGCCGTTTTTTACGCGGCTTATTGGATGAAATCGCTGACCACGGCGAGCGCCGACGGCAAGACCGTCACCGTCGTGCTGAAATCCCTTAACGTGCGCTCCGATTTCTGGCAGACGGTCAGCGCAGGCGCCCAGGTCGCAGGCAAACAAGCCGGCGCGGTCATCGACATGGCCGGGCCGCTCCAGGAGAACGATGCGGAAGCGCAGATCAAGGCGCTCGAAGAAGCGATCGAACGGAAACCGCAGGCGATCGTCGTCGCTCCCTACGCCCATGAACGCATGCCCGAGATGATGCAGCGCATCCGGGACGCCGGCATCCGGCTCGTCGTCATCGATACGCCGCTGGACGTCGATCCGAAGCCGGTCTTCGTCGGCGACGACCATCGCGAAGCCGGCAAGCTGGCCGGGCGGACGGCGGTACAGGAAACCGGCTCGCACCCCGTGGCGGCGATTCTGACCGACTTCAAATACTCCCTCGTTTCGGAGCAGCGCCGGGAGGGAGTTCTCGACACCTTGGGAGACTTTCCCGGCAGCGTCTACGGCACTTATTATGCCGGGGATTCCGAGGATCGCGCCTACGATGTGGCGATGTCGCTCTTGCGCGACAACAAGCCGGACTTCAACGTCATCGTGGCGCTTACCCCGGCGACGACGCTCGGCGCGGCCAAAGCGATCAAGGAGACCGCCAGCGGCTCTAAGGTGCGGCTCATCGGATTCGACAGCACCATCGGCGAAATTCAGCTGCTGGAGGAAGGCGTGCTGAACGCGACCGTCGTGCAGAAGCCTTTTAACATGGGGTATCTCGGCGTCAAAGCCGCTCTCGACCTGTTGGACGGCAAATCGGTGTCCAGCACATTCATCGACTCAACGGTCGTATCGAGCGCGAACATGTACACGCCGGAAATCCAGAAGCTGCTCTTCCCGTTCATCGAAAACCAATGAGGTCACGCGCAAAGGAGGTTTTTCCATGGCCTTCCGGCCTTGGCTCGCAGCATTGTCCGCGCTGACGGCACTCTCTCTGGCCGCCTGCTCAGCCGTCAAACCGGAGCCCGTTTTGTCCAAACCCGAAAAACGGGCTTTGATCCGGTTCGTCGCTTCGGAATACAGCACGGAAACGAAACCGGTTCTGGAACAGCTCGTCAAGGAATTCGAACTGAAAAACCCGCTGATCGACGTCGAGCTCCAGGTCGCCAACTGGGATATCCTCGACGGCATCTACACGAGCATGATCAGCAAAAACCAGCCGCCGGACCTGCTCAACACGAACGTGTACGCCCATTTCGCCAAAGACGGACTGCTCAACGATTTCAACGAAATTTTGTCCCCGCAGTTGAAAAGCAAACTCTATCCGAATTTGTTGGAAATGGACCGGATCGGCGGGGTTCAGCACGCCATTCCGTACGTGGCTTCGGTCCGCAGCCTGTATTACAACAAGGATCTTTTCAGCAAGGCGGGCATCGCGAAACCTCCGGCGACATGGAGCGAGCTTGAAGCGGACTCGAAGAAAATCATCGCCGCGACCGGATCGCACGGCTTCGGCGTGGACCTCACGGACAACGAAATCCAGGCATATTTGTCGTACTTCTTCTTCGGCTCCGGCGGGGGATGGATCAAGGACGGCAAATGGACGATCGATTCTCCGGAAAACGTCGAGGGACTCACTTTCCTGAAAAAGCTGTTCGACGAAGGATTGACGGACCCGGAACCGACGGTGACGACGCGCGACGAGAAGCAGAGGATCTTGGGGGACGGCATGCTCGGCATGATGATCTCCGGCAACTACTTCACCTCCGTCGTTCCCAGGGAATTCCCCGGCCTCAAATGGGGCGTCGGGCCGATCCCCGTGAAGGACGGGCATTCGCCGATCTCGTTCGGCGTTCACGACGTGCTCGTGTCGTTCAAGACCGACCACACCGATAAGCAGGCGCTCTCGAAGTTCCTGGACTTCCTGTATGACAATTCTACTTACCAGGAAATGATCCAACGAGAAGGCTTTCTCCCGGTGACGACCCCCGTCGGAAAGAAATTGTCCGAAGCCGATCCGGTCATGAAAGCCAACATGGATGCGCTGGCCCAAGCGAGATTCTACCCCGTTCAGGAGCCGGCCTGGCAGGCGGTCATGGACCGGGCGCGCAAAATGGGGGACGCCGTGCTGTACGACAATCTGTCTCCGAAGGACGCGCTCGACCAGCTTCAGCAGTTCGCCGTCGACCGCAGCTCGAAGTAAGAAATTCACACCGGGGCCCCCAAAAAGGAATCGGAATCCGCATCGAAGGCCATCGTCACTTTTTGGGGAATCAGAAGATAATAAAGAATTCTTGGAAGATATTCGATAGAGACGAAACAGCCCTCCCTATAACATGAATGTAGCGCCGGAAGGCGCGGACACATTCACTTAAGGGAGGGTTTCTTGTTTCATGAAGAACAAGAGAAAAATCACTGCAGCCAGTCTTGCCGCACTGCTCATCGTGCTGCTGCTCGCCGCTTGCGGAGGCAAGAACAACGACGCTTCGTCCAGTTCGCCTTCCGCATCCGAGCCGGCCGCCTCGGCCTCTTCGCCTTCGGCTTCCGCTTCCGCATCGGCTCCCGCCGATTCCGGCACGAAACTGACCGGCGACTTCGAAATCCAATACTTCGTCGGCGGTTACGGCGACAAGTGGTGGAAGAAAGTCATCGCCGACTTCGCCGCGGCCAACCCGGACCTGAACGTCATCGAATCCGGCGGACCGCAAATCAATGAACAAATGAAACCCCGCTGGATCGGCGGCAACCCGCCGGATTTCGTCTACATCGACGGCGCGGGCCTCAACGACCGCCAAATGGTCGAAGACGGCCAGCTCGAAGATTTGACGGATTGGTTCGCTTCCGCCAAGAACATCGACGGCACGCCGATCAAGGACATCCTGGCGCAACCGCCGCAGCAATACAACGGCAAAATCTACAACATCCCGCTCGTGCTGAACTCCTGGGGCATTTTCTGGGACAAAGCGCTGTTTAAGGAAAAAGGCTGGACCGAGCCGCAAGACTTCCAAGCGTTCCTGGACGTCAGCGACAAAATCAAAGCCGCCGGCATCAATCCGTTCATCCACACCGGCAAATACCCGTACTACATCAATGGCGCGTTCCTGTTCCCTACGATCGTATCCGAGAACAACAACGATCCGAGCATCCTGCAGGACATGGCGGCCAACAAGGTCGAAGCGTTCCAAAAACCGGCCGTGCTCGCCGCGCTGAACAAAATCGTGCAAATCCGCGACAAAGGCTTCATCGACAAAGCTTCGGTACAGATCAACCACACCGATTCGCAAATGCTGTTCCTGCAGCACAAAGACGCGTTCATCCCGAACGGCCTCTGGCTGCCGAACGAAATGAGCAAGGACATCCCGAGCGGCTTCGACTTCGGCTTCATCCCGTCGATCGGCCAAAACGCCGGCGGCAAAATCGTCGCCAACACGTCTACCGCAACCGTCGCGATCGCTTCCAAAGCGAAAAACAAGGAAGCCGCCAAAGCGTTCCTGCAGTTCATCTTCTCGAAAGCGCAAGCTTCCCAATGGGCGGAGTTGAGCGGCGCTCCTTCGAACATCAAAGGCGACATCAGCGCTTCGAACGCGCCGAGCCACGTCAAAGACGCGGCGAAGTTCCTGACGGATCCGAACACCGTCGTCATCCCCACGATCACGTACAACGCCGACGTCGACAAAGCGATGATGGACGCGACGCTGGCTCTCACCATCGGCAAAATCACGCCGGAAGAATGGGTCAAACGCGTCACTGACGTCGCGGCCAAAGTGAAATAAAGATAATCCGGTTCAGCGTTAGCATCAGGAGGGATGGCGGACGCCTCGCGGCGCCCGTCATCCTTTCTCCAATTTCCTTGAGGGGCGGTTCATAAACGATGAATACCCGGTCGGCCAAAACACAGCGGAACCTGTTTATCGCCGCTTTCATCCTCCCCACTTTCCTTTTCTTCTGCGCGTTCACGATTTATCCGATGCTCCAGGGCCTGTACTATTCCCTGTTCGATTGGTCCGGCATGTCCGACCATAAGACGTTCGTCGGGCTGGGGAATTTCAAGGACATGTTCAAGGATCCCATCGTCTGGCAGGCGATCGGCAACGACTACTTCCTTGTCGTCGGCAAAGTGATCGGCATCATGGTGCTCGCCACCTTTTTCGCCGTCGCGCTTACGCGGTTCAATTTCAAGCTCGCCGGCTTTTTCCGTTCGATTTTCTTCATTCCGAACGTCATCTCGGTCGTCGTCATCGGGGTGCTGTGGAACTTCATCTACAACCCGCAGATCGGCTTCCTGAACGCGTTCCTCTCGCTGTTCACCAGCGAGAAGGTGGACATCGCCTGGCTCGGCTTCACGTCGCACACGATCTGGATGCTGCTCCCTCCCGCCATCTGGGCGGGCATCGGCTTCTACATGATTTTGATCATCGCCTCTATCCAGAACATCCCGGACTCGCTGTACGAAGCGTCCGAGCTCGAAGGGGCCGGGCAATGGCAGCAGTTCCGTTCGCTCACCCTGCCGCTCGTCTGGGAACAGATCAAAGTGTCGATCATCCATATCACGATGACGACGCTGAACGGCTCCTTCATCATCGTGTGGATCATGACGGAGGGCGGTCCCGACAACAGCACGCAGGTGATGGGCTCGTACATGTACCAAATGGCGTTCCGGCAGTTCCATTTCGGCTTCGGTGCGGCGATCGGCGTGCTCATTCTCGTCGTCTCGCTGATCACGACCGTCATCCTGCAGCGGTTGATGCGCCAAGAGCCCATCGAACTCGGTTAAAAGGAGGAGATCACCTATGGAAACCGGCATCCGCAATCCCGCCGTCAAAATCGCGTTTTACGCCATTCTCCTCCTGTGGAGCGTGTCCGTCATCTATCCGCTGATCTGGACGGTCCTGGACGCTTTGAAAAACAACGAGCAGTTTTTCCTGGGCGCTCCCTGGTCCCTGCCGAAAATCCCGCTTATCTGGGACAACTTCTCGTACGTCTGGAAACATTACCATTTCGACCGCTATTTCGTGAACTCGTTCATCATTACCGTCGGCTCCACGCTGCTCGGCCTGATCCTGTCGGCCATGACGGCGTACGTGCTGGCGAGGTACCCGTTCAAGGGCAGCGGCGTGCTGTATTTGCTTTACGTATCGTCCATGATGATTCCGTTCATCCTGGGCCTCATTCCGCTGTTCTTCCTGATGAACTCCCTGCATCTGATCAACAAGCCGATCGGCGTCATCTTCGTGTACGCCTCCAGCTTGCTGGCGTTCGGGATTTTCGTGCTCGTCGGATTTTTCAAATCGCTGCCCAAGGAGCTCGAGGAAGCCTCGGTCATCGACGGCGCGTCGCATTTCGGCACGTTCTTCCGCGTCATGCTGCCGTTGTCCCAACCCGGCTTGATCACGATCGCGATCGTGAACGTTTTGAATATCTGGAACGAATACATCGTCGGGACGATCCTCATTAACGATCCTCGGCAGTATACGCTGCCCGTCGAAATCGCGGTTATGCAGAAGGAAATGCAGTATCGGACCGAATGGGGACCGCTGTTCGCCGGCCTGTTGTTCACCATCGTGCCCGTGCTTATCGTGTACATGGTGTTCCAACGCAAAATCGCCAGCGGAATTACCGCCGGCGCCGTGAAGTAAGGAGATCCGAATGCCCAAATCTCTCCGGCTGCTGCTGGCCATGAACGCTTGCTGTTCCGTTTTGGCGATCTTCGTAAGCATTTTCTTGAACCTGTTCATCTGGGAAAACGGCCAAAGCATCGCGCAAGTGTCGCTGTATAACCTCTCGATGTACGCGGCTTGGGGCGCGGCTTTCACCACCGCGGCCAAATGGCTCGCCCGCCATACGATCCGCCTGCCGCTCGCCCTTTCCGCCGTCAGCGGAGGGGCGGCTTTCGCTTTTCTCGGGTGGGTGGAATTGGACAACCGGACCGTCTGGCTGCTGCTGCTCGGCCTTCCGGTCGGCTGCATGTTCGGATTCTCGCAAGCCTCGCAAAATATCGGGGTCGCGCTTCGCGGCAAAGGCGGAGACTTCGCCGCTTATTTCGGAACGGCCTCGATTATCATTCAGCTTCTGTCCGTCGCCGTTCCGATCGCATCGGCCCGCATGATCGACGGGCTCGGGTACGGCGGCTCGTTCGCCGTCATGCTGGCGTTCGCCGTCCTGACGCTCGCTTTCTCGGCGGCGATGCCCGCGATCCGCATGCCTCCGCCGGAAACGCCGGAGGAGTCGCGGGAGTTCGGGAAGTTCCGCTTCCGCACCGCTTTCGGGTCGCCGGGTTCGGGATGGATCCTGCTCTCCCTGTTGTTTTCGGGGATGTTCCTGCAGTTTCAGAATCTGTTCACGCTGTTGTTCACGTTCTCGGTGACGCAAGACAAGCTGCTCATCGCCCTCCTGAACGTGTTGTACTCTGCTGCCGCGCTCGCAGGCTTGGCCGCTTATCGGAAACTCCGCCTGCAGGACGGACGATGGCTATGGATCGGCACCTGGCTGCTCGCGGTCGGTTTTCTCATCGTGCTGTTTCGTTCGCCTGCCGCTTTCATCGTATCCAACGTGATGACGACCGCCGGGATGTTTTTCTTCAGCACCGTGTGGAACGCCCAGCAGTTCCGGTTCATGGAGGATGGCGGTACGACGCGGAAAGCTTCTTTCCTTGTCTGGCGGGAATGCATCCTCATCGCCACGAGATGCGTACTTCTCGGTCTGACGTTTCCGTTGAAGGAATTGTCTGGCGGGTGGTTCGCCGGTTTGATCGGCCTCATCCTGCTCTGCCTGTTCGCCATTCCGGTGTTCCAGCATCGGGCGGAACGGGCGCGGGCCGAACAACGACAAAACTCCCTTACCGCTTGAACCAAGCGCGTAAGGGAGTTTTGCCGTTTTATCGTTTGAAGTTGTTTAGACCTTAAACCGTTCCAGCGAATTTCGGAGATCGCTTGACAGCTGCCCCAGCTTGTCCGACAAGCGAACGAGGCCCTCGCTGATCCGGAGCTGCTCGCCGCTTAAGGAAGCGACCTGCTCCGATCCCGCCACCGATTGCTCCGAGACGGCCGACACGCTCAGCATCGCGCCGCTCAGCACTTCCTGGGACGACTGCAGCTCGCGGATCGAAAGGTCGACATCGCCCAGCTTCGCCAGGAACCCGTCCATCCGTTCCCCGACCTGACGGAACATGCCGCCCGCCTCCTTCACTGAATCCATCTGCCCCAGCAGCATCGGCGTGACCTCGGAAAGCAGCTCCACGGTTCGCACGATTTCCGATTGGATCGCTTGCGTGATGTCGCCCGCCGTCTCGATCGACTGCTTCGATTGCTCCGCCAGTTGCCGGATTTCGTCCGCGACGACGGCGAATCCTTTGCCGGCCGAGCCGGCTCTAGCCGCTTCAATCGTGGCGTTCAGCGACAGGATGTTCGTTTGCTTCGTAATCCGGATCAGCATATCCAGTACCTGATGGATGGATTGGGTGCTGACCCGAAGCGAATCTACCCTTTCCGTCATCGATCGGATGAGCTCTTCGGCGGCCGACGTGCCCTCGATCACCCCGTTCATGTATGCCGTGCCCGTCGAGCTTGTGCGGTTGACGTCCTCCGCCCAAGCGACCATGTCGGAGCTGACCGCCACGAGCGTCTCCGCTTGTTTGCCGACGCCGGCGGTCAGCTCGGCGCCCCGCTCCGCGTCGGCAGCCAGCCCTTCTCCGCCTTTGGCGATGTCGAGCGTGGCGGCGGCGATCTCCTTGGCCGCCGTCTCGGTCGCAGCTGAAGCCTGCGCCAATTGGGCGGCGGTAGCCAACACCTCGTCGGCCGACTTGCCCGCGCTCGCGATCAGCTCGGTGATGCGGCCCATCATCATATCGAAGCTGACGCCGAGCTGTCCGATTTCATCGGTCGGCTTCGCGTTGGAACGGACCCGCAAATCGCCTTCGGCGCCTCGGGCCATCAAATTGCGCAATCTTGCCAGCGGCTTCCCGATCATCCGGGCCGTCATCCAGCCGAGAAGCACCGCGAGCGCGAACGCGGCAAGCAGCACGACCAGCACGGCTTTGTAGATCCGGCCGGCATCCTTGACCAGGTCGCCTACCGGGATCGTTCCGACCGTCAGCCAGCCGTTAACCTGCGATTTGGCGTACACGACCTTCAACGCCCCGCCGGCGGCCGTGAATGATCCCTTGTCAGGCTTCGTCGACTCGGCCGATACATTCTCGGCAGGCTGCCCGCGCATCTTTCGGTCCGGGGCATAGACGACCTGCCCGCCCTTTCCGACGACTTGAATCGTGCCGGTTCCCATTTGGACATCCTTCAGCCGCGTCGAGACGGTTTTAAGGTCGATGTCCATCAAAATAACCGCATAGCCCTTCGCCTTCCCTTGCCCGCGTATGAGACGCCCCAACGATATCGTTGGATTCGTATTGCGATTTTCCGAAAGGTTCCCTTCCAGCCAAGCGGAGTTTCCGTCTTGCTCCACGATCTTCTTAAACCAATCGCGTTCCCCGTAGCTGCCGCTCTGGAACAACCCCGACTTCGCCGGGATATACGTCCCGTCAGGCCGGAACGCCTCGATGGAGGCGATCGACGGATCGGAATACATGTAACTGCTCAACTTCGAGTCCAGCGTTTCCGCCAATGCCGCGTAATCCGGGGAATCCGAAGGCGTCTCGATCATGCCGGTTATCGTGTCTTGCAGCTCGCGGTCCACCATCATTTTCAGCACCAGCTGTTCATAGGACTGATAGAGAAAATCGAGCTTTTGGCTCGTTTGGACGGCCGTCTCCAAATAAGCATCCGATACCCTGCGCTCCAGCGATTGCTTCGCGATGCGATAAGAGACCACCCCCGTCACCGCCACGAACGCCACGATCGCGGTCACGAGGATCATCCCGATTTTAAAACCGATCGACCGTGTGGGAATGAACCGATTTCGCGAATTCCTTTTGTTGTCTAATCCGAACATCACGCCAAGACCTCCCGCCGGGTTGCTTACCCCTTAATATAGAGCGGGACCCAGCCCGGCAGAATCGACGATCCTCCATAAATTCTCGAATTTTTTACAATTTTGTCGAAATCGGCATCGGCTCGGGTACGAGCATCCGCGGATTTACACACATCCTTTCGGCGGCACGGAATATATTGAATACACATACCCTAATCCACTTTACAAGGAGGCGGCCCGCCATGAATCAGCCCTCGTTCATCTTGTCGCGGGAAGATTGGTCCCTGCACCGCAAGGGATATCAGGATCAGGCGCGCCATCAGCAGAAAGTACGCGAAGCCCTTAAACAAAACCTGCCGGACCTGCTGTCCGAAGAGAATATTATCCTCTCCGACGGACGCCAGATCATCAAAATCCCGATCCGGAGCCTGGATGAGTACCGGTTTGTCTTCAATAACAGCAAGAAAAAGCACGTCGGCCAAGGAGACGGCGACAGCCAGGTTGGCGACGTCATCGGCACCGAGCCCGCTTCCAAGAGCGGCAAAGGAGAAGGCGCCGGCGACCAGCCCGGGGACGACGTCGTCGAAGCGGAAATTTCGATCGCCGAGCTCGAAACCATGCTTTTCGAGGAGCTGGAGCTGCCCTATCTGAAACGCAAGGACAAGGAGCAGATCGAAATGCGCGACGTCCGCTTCAACGACGTCCGGCGCAAAGGCATCCTCTCCAACATCGACAAGAAACGCACGATCCTCGAGAACCTGCGGCGCAACTCGCGGGAAGGACATCCCGGAATCGCCGGCATTTCCCCGGACGACCTGCGGTTCAAGACTTGGGAAGAGATCGTCAAGCCGCAAAACAATGCCGTCATTCTCGCGATGATGGACACGTCAGGTTCCATGGGATCGTTCGAAAAGTACTGCGCGCGCTCGTTCTTTTTCTGGATGAACCGGTTCCTGCGCCGTCAGTACGAGAAAGTCGAAATCGTATTCATCGCGCACCATACCGAGGCCAAAGAGGTCAGCGAGGAAGAGTTCTTCACGCGCGGCGAGAGCGGCGGCACGATCTGCTCGTCCGCCTACGTCAAGGCGCTGGAGATCATGGACTCCCGGTACCCGTCGTCGCTGTACAACATCTACCCGTTCCACTTCTCCGACGGGGATAACCTGACGAGCGACAACGAACGCTGCGTGAAGCTCATCAAGGAGATGCTGACGCGCGCGAACATTTTCGGATACGGGGAAGTGAACCAATACAACCGCAGCAGCACGCTCATGTCGGCTTACAAGCATCTGGAGCATCAGCAATTCCTGTACTACGTGATCAAAGAGAAAAACGAAATCTATAACGCGCTCAAGACGTTTTTCCGGAAACGGGAGGCGGTCGGTTGAGGCACAAAATGGCGATCGTTCCCGGGTGGAACGATCGCTTTATTTCTCGCGGAGGTGAGGGTTAATGATGACGTTAGGAAGAGTCGCGCGTTGTCTGACGGTGGGTTTCGTACTGGCGGTGATCGGGATCGGGTTGCTGCCTTTTCTGCTTGTATTCATGCTCATCGACGTGAACGGCCTGACGGAGTTCGACCCGACGCCGGTGTATACGATGGTGAGCAAGTTTATTGGGGTGGGGAAGTAGAGATGGCTTCGTTTAAAACACAAGATTTTTTCGTAGAATTATCCGATGTAGTTCGAATAATGTTACTGGCGGCGGGGTGATGAATAAAACACTTGCAAATTCACTAAGCGGGACTATTTCTCGCCTTGCTCCAATATGTTTTCCTCCTCAGTTGTGATTCAATATCAATTTAAATACTTTGAAATTTTATTTTTGCAATTTCTGTTTAATGAAATACCTTATTCATAGAATTAAGGCGGTCATCTTGGCAAAGATGACCGCCTGTTTAATATTCGAGCACCAAGCTGCAATGTAGTTAAAAGTGAATGTCTTCACCTTTGTATGACAGTGTTCTTACTTCACTATTGTTACACCATTTAATCTTCTTGCTTTAATAAATCCCAAAATTCAAATATCAATTTTTTATAGGTTTCATGTATCTCTTTTTTTGTTGACGGATTAATAGAATTTTTAACCACCCAATCTATTAATTTATTCAAACCCATTGAATTAATAGCATAGTCGAAAAGCTCATTCTTTGTAGAAAATTTTTGATTTCTCATTTTCGAACTTACAAAAGGCGAAATAATAAATAAATTTTCATAAGATAAGCTATTTTCGCCTATGTCGAAAATCGAGTGCTCATAAAATTTAGGGATTTTTTTAACTACTAGCTTTTCATATTGAGGTATAGGATAGATAACTGCACGTTCCTTGAACTTTTTAATTAGATTTTTAATCTCCGAAGATCTGTCTTCTGTGGAAGTTTCCAACTTAATCATATGATTGTCAAAGCGCCTAAGCAAAATAAAATCAAGCTTATCAGTGTACAACAACTCTTCTTTATCATCTTCTATAAGATGAGATAAATCGATATCTGTCCACTCGATGGATTGACTTGAAAAATTACTAACATAAAAATGTTGATAAAAATATTGCATTGTCTCCCAATTGTTATTGAACATAAGTAGTTTTATCTCATCGGTAATCAAATGACTATATAGTGGGAATACCTGTTTTATTGTATACAAATCAAAATTTATTTCGGCGTCAAATCTATGTGGTGATATCATCATAACTACGTTTGCGTCAATAATCTCTCGATTGTCAATTTTATTTAAGTTTGTGTCAAAGAGATTAAATTCAATAGTCTTACCTACAAATTCCTTTGCTAAACTAGCATCACATTTAATATCCGGCAAATAGTATTCACATGCAAGAAGTAGCTTTGCTATAGGAGCTAAGGACAGTTTTTTACCTTTTCTTCGCTTATTTTGTTTTTCTACTTCATTAGCATATTTTAGGTATCTATCCTTCTCTTCATGTAAATGATCAAATGTAAATTTAAGAGCCTTTTGAACACACAATAGAAAATAATCATTAAGGAATTCCAAGTTTTCGCGTCTTAATGAAGTCCTAGCAATATTGATAAACCTTTTTGTTTCTATCCCAAGCAAGTCATAATTTGCTCGAATAAAATATAAACGTGGATTATTTGAACTATCGCTAAGTTGGATTCCCTTAAAATAAATACTTATTATATGTTCAGCATAGTTTAATGAATCGGATTCCCGAAAATATAGCTGCAGCGATGATCCTATATTGTTTTCCAAAAACATGATTGTGAAGCTACCAGTTTCCGGATCAAACACAAACTTCGCTCTACTATGCTCATCTATATTTTCAAAGTCATCTTTTTCATATTTCATATTATTTATTGTATATGTTGGCATATCATCTATATTGATTCTAATATTGAAAAAAGTCTCTTTAACGCTGTTTTTTATATATTTTAACACTTTATCATAAAACAAGGACGTATATTGATCATCGAATAAGAAATAATCATATTCTACTTCTTCCCTGACGATTTGTTTGCATATGTCTTCTCTTAATAGTAAGGAGATGTTTGTTCCTCGCTTTTTTTGTTCCACATCCTCTATAGTTACATACCCGTTCTTTTTCCGTGAGGAGATACTCAATTTCTTAGCCACTTCACCGTCCACTTTTGTCGTGATAGTGGCAAAATCAGAAACTAAAAACACCGATTGAAGTCCAATTCCGAAGTTACCTGTCGGCCTCAACCACACTGGCATTTGAATTAACTCTGACATTTTTCTTTCGTTTTTTCTCCAACCATCACCAACACTTGAAAGACCAACTAATTCATCTTTACTGATACCGCAACCTCTATCGGAAATATTTATTTCAATAAAAGTAATTCCTTTAATCTCCTTCGTCTGAAGGTGAACTTCAATGTCATACGAATCCCAGATGCAGTGTGGAATGTCGTTAACAAATTTAATATCTTGAACCGAATTAATTCCTTCATTTCTCAAGAATGAATCAAATATCCCGCTATGGATATCCGACCACATTTGGAACTTAGATGCGTCTATAGCATTTTGAATAAGCTCTCGTAGAAAAACCAATTTGGAATTATATATTCCGGAACCCTCTAAAATTTCAAAAGCGTCTTCTTGTTGAATTTCAAACCGCAAATTTGCCTGTTCACTAGAATCATCTTTTCCTTGTAAATACAATTTACATTTCCCTATTCTTGGTGGGCCACCAATAAAATCAGTAGGAACAATTTCAGACCAATGTACGGCTAGATTTTTCATTTCTTCCTTTAACCAGTCAATCCAACCTTGTGTAACCCTATAAACTTCTGCATTTTCGCAATCTGCTGTAATTTCAATAACTTGAGGACTAATTAAAAAATGTCTAATTGATGCATGCTTTTTTTCGTGAGTCTCTGATAGTTTAGGTATATTTGTAAGCATTTTTTGATAGACTTTTGTAAATCGTCCATCGTCTAGGTCCAATAGATCGCCTATACGTACAAGTTCAGCGATAAATCTTGGAAAAACTTTATCAGTACCTACACCATTTGATTCATAATCAAGTTGCATGACTTCTTCGAAAGGTTGACCATGTAAAAAAGAAATTGTTCCAATAAGGTGTTTTAGTCTCTGAGGAACAGTCCGAAATCCCGAAATACTTAAACCATACTCTTCCAACTTTTCTAACGCTCCACGACTATACTGTGGATGTTTTGAACGAAAATATTCACTGGCTAAAAGAATTACCGACTGCCTGACTTTCAAAGGCCAATCTTTTTCTTCCAAATGATTTTCAATCGAAGTAATATAATCGGCAGCGATAATATAATCTTCATCGTACTTGCTATAGTTTGCCGTTTTTTTAGAGTAGATGAATTTCTGGAAATCATCTTTAGTCCATTTATCTTTTAATATATTATCAACCAGTATCATCCCTGTATCATGTAAATATACCGACATCAGGATCAACCAAGTCGTAGTAGGACTTAACGACTTGATTCTTTTTGAGCCTAATAGCATTTCAATGTTTCTTATTATTTTTAGCGAGTGACTTTCATCATGGTCACTATAGTGAGGAAAGAAATGGGGTATTGCAGAAAGTGCTTTAGCAATTTCTTTTTTGTCCAAACACCAATTGTTATGTAACGAAGCGTATTCAGAATGCACGTGTTTAAATGACTCTAGGTGATCTTCAAGTGTGTAGTATTCAGACTCTTCCATTCGAATTGCACATCCTTTTTGCTTTTTACAGGTGATATTATTATTTCGTCACTCTGCCATAATTCGACACAATACAAAATATTCCTTTTGTTAGAATAATTTCATTAGAGAGAGCTCATTGGACATACATAGTAAGTGTGAGTACAAGTAACAACAAGCGGGGCGCAGTTTACAGACGAACATTTTCGCCTACGGGGAAGTGAACCAATACAACTGCTGCAGTACGCTCGTGTCGGCTTACAAGTATCTGGAGCATCAGCAGTTCCTTGTAAAACGAAATTTATAACGGGCTCAAGACGTTTATCCGGAAACGGGAGACGGTCGGGTGAGGCACGAGTCGACGATCGTTCCCGAAGCGGAGCGATCGTTTTATTTCGATTTCTCGCGGTGGTGAAGGACATGATGACGTTAGAAAGGGTCGCGCGTTGTCTGATGGTTGGTTTTGTACTAGCGGTTATCGGGAGCGGGTTGCTGCCGTTTCTGCTCGTGTTCATGCTCATCGACGTGAATGGCCTGACGGAGTTCGACCCGACACCGGTGTATACGATGGTGAGCAAGTTTATCGGGGTAGGGAAGTAGGATAACCTTCTACTTATGAGTAAGCCGGATCCGATAATGGATCCGGCTTAACTTAAAGCTGGTCTTCTAGATTGCCACTAAATTACTCGTTTGTTACCGCTACTTCCTTGCTAGATACTAATGCGTCAGTCATTGTATGGTTATTTCGCAGCACAAGAGTTTCACGATATTGTTCGGCATCAGCCGTCCGGATAAATTCTATGGTTTTATCGTGGTTTCTCTTTATTACTTCTTCAATTTCGTCCAAAGATACATTGAAAAACTCTCTTTTCCTATTGATGGCGTTTAACCTTCTGCTATCGAACTCTCTATGTAAGGCTGCCTCAAGTTTTGGAGCGTCTTCCGAAAAAATCATGGCATGAACATCAAAGTTAAAAGGAACCGATGCGTCCCCGAGTTCAAATACTCGATCGTAAGGATCTAGACGACGTGTCATGCCGATTTTATAAATGTTTTCGCCGAACGCGCCAATATTAGAAATTACATAAACATAACCAGCTCGTTGGTTCGCCTCTCTATAATCTATATCTTTAAGTTGTCGCTCAATCTCCCCTAAATTATGCTCGAATTCTTCTATTTTATTTTGCAGCAATACCCGTTCTTCGTCGCTGGTGCAAGATTCTAATTGCTTTATCGTTTTTTGTAACGCGTTCTGAAAATGTCGCTTTTCTTTATCAACTGTTTTTCTAGCTTCTTCAATCTCCCTTTGCAGCCTAGCTTCTTCACGCATTTGTTCCCGGATCTGCTTTTGTTCTTCCTTTTCTTCTTGCTTCTTTAGTTGATATTCATGTGCTAGATAAAGTTCTTGAAGTTTCAATGCCTTATATTGGTCGGATAAAGTAACCTTCATAATCCTTCCTAATTTATTGAGTGCATCAAATGATGCATTTATTCTTTTTTCAAATGTCTGAATGTTATTAAATTTGACATTCTCCACACATGAATCACACTCATTATTAAAAGATCGCAAAACTAACTTAATCATGTCGTTGACCATCCGTCTGCCCTCAGCAGCACTATTGTTGACCGTCCATGTGGTACTGCCGGTGCAAGCCGATCCGTCTTTGATTAAATTTTTCTGTTTTTCACGTACTATGTCTAAAGCATGCTTAAATTCAGAGCTGCTGGTAAGTTCATATTTAGGTATGTAGTGAGAGAAAGATTCAAGCATTATTTGTTCATCGAGTACAAGTAGTTGGTTCTTTTTCAACTGACATTCACGATCTAACTCAGATAGACTTATCGCAAATTGATTCTTTTTTTCCTCAAAGGATCGTTCAGAAATTAAAATATTTCGTGATAGTTCCTCTTTTTGTGTTGATAAATTGTCAATTATTTTCTTCAATTGATATATCTCTTTATGCTCGGGTGTGAGTAATGACTGTAACATTTCTTTGTCATTTTTTAAGGCTCCAATCTCTGATTTCATTTTACCAATCTTAAAAATGTCTGCGATACCCATTAACAGCACTCCTTAAGTAATAATAGTTTTACTTTCCTTTTATCTTTTTATATTGAGAAGTTTCGTTATTTATCGCTTGTTGAATTGAATCATAGATTTCTTGCAGTTCTGTAAACATTTTTTGAAACTCCTTATCTGCCTTTAAAATCTCAACGTTTGTGTATTCTCTATGTCGAACAAATAACAAACTAGTTTTATTTAAAAACTCCCGTGTATGAATGTATGTTTCCTCACTAATTTCTGCAGCTTTCTCTAGTGTGAATGATTTCTTAAATTCTGTTTCAAGCATTTTAATTACGTTTCCAGTCACACCACCCCAAAACTCAGGCCAACCTAATATTGTAATAATGTTTCCCGTTTCATAAAGGACAATATCAGCTGCCAATCTGATTTTTGGGGCTTTATTCAAATATTCATTTTTACGCTGGCCCTGAAGTGTCATTAATACACCCACTAGTGTAAGTGCACCTCCAATAATGGCTCCTACAAAACCCAATAAGTCCCAACTTTTCGGCAATTCATACCGTTCAAAAAGTAAAGTTAAAAGATGAAATGAAACAACTAATATGAAAATTGACACACTACCAATCAGAGTATAAATGAGCCATTGAAAAATATTATCTTGTTTCAAAGCAGAATCCGATCCTTTCAGATGCGAATAAGAAAGCACTATTTGATTTATTTCGACATGAAGTAATATTTTTCCTTTTGAGTTACACGTTGTTGCAATTTAACGATTGCCCATCCTAGTTATTTCTGAACTAAGCTACATCGGCTCGTTCGAGAAGTATTGTTTGCGCTCGTTTTCTCTTCCGGATGGACCGGTCGACAAAATAAAAAACGCTAGTCCACAACGACTAGCGTCTTTAAACCCTATTGATTTCCTTATTATCCTTTAGAAGAATCGTTTCTAGAATCTCTCACCCAAACCGCCATCTCGCCCTTGCCGCGGTTCGCCCAAGCGAAATAGGGAATTAATCCAACGAAGACCGGCTCCTCCATTCTACCTCGGAGTCTTCCTGATACAATTCGTCTTCCCAAGCATCTGTGTTCACACGATATGCAGCGGTTTCGATGACCTCCACGCCGCCCAGCAATTCAGGAGCAAAGCGTGCGTTCAACTTACTTTCTTTAGGCAGAATCAACTGATGCAGGTTCGCCCCGTTATTCGTCTCTTCCACGCAGAAGACGAATGGGCCTCCTCTGCAAAGCCACTTTGCCTATCACATCCCATACGAGAGGATGCCCTTTCATCCGCATAACCAGCATCGCGAAGATGAGGTCGATTGTATCGCCGCTCTGCCACACCTAACTCAACCACACCGAAGTCTGCTCCATCTTCATCCCCAAACATATGAATCTGTCGCCGAAAGCTTTGGAGGCTCTCGAGACTTTCTTTCAGTAGGAGCACGAGCCGCAGTCGCTTCGGAATTGGAAACGGCAAACAACCTTCCAGTTGTTCCTGCAGCACTTGGACCGCGATCTGGCTTCACCTGCGAAAGCCACAGCCATACAGCTCGCCGATCGGATAGAGTTCTTCATCCGCCAGAACTACGCGAGCGGCATCACGAATTCGGTGTTGCAAAAGAAGATGAAAGAGGTGGGCTTCCAATATATTTCGCATTATTCGACGTGCTTCTCGAAGTCAGAAGGACTCTCCCCTTCTGACTTCCGCAGAAAATTCGCCAGGGAGCGGTAACTGTCATTTCGATGCCTTCAATTGCGCGACCAGGCCGCCGTCCGAGAATAATGCGGCTTGCAGGTCTTCCCATCCCGTCAGGTTATCGTCTACCGTAAGCAAGGTCACTTCCGGGAACTGCCCCGTGAATTGCTCGGCGACGGATAGGAATCGAGGACGGAAAAAATGTTTGGCTGCGATTTTTTGAGCTTCCTCGGTGTAGAGAAAATCCACGTAAGCGTTCGCCGCCTCGCGTACCCCCTTGGCGTCCGCGTTCTTATCGACGACGGAAACGATGGGCTCGACGGACAGCGTGATTGCCGGAACCACAACTTCCACTTTGCCTTTATCGGGACCGTTCGCTGCCTCCAACGCCTTATTTTCCGTCGTCAACAGCACGTCGCCTTCCCCTTTTTGCAGGAAGTCCGCGAGGGCTTCCCCATCATTCGGAGCCAGGGTTTTCACGTGTCCAAACACGTCCGTGACGAATTTTTTCGCGGACTCTTGGTCATCGCCGCTGTCGTTCATCGCATAGGCCCAGGCTCCCGCATAATACCACCGGGCATCGGAATAGACCGACGCGTCGGAAGTGACGATGGCGATGTCGGGCTTCAATAAGTCCTTCCAATCCTGCACGCCCTTCGGGTTTCCTGCGCGAACGAGGAAGGCCACGGCGGTCGAATAAGGCGAACTGTTGTAATCGTATCGTTGCTGCCAACCTTCTCCGATGATTCCCTTCGCCTGGATCGCGTCGATATCGATCCCCACGCCGAGGGTCACCACGTCCGCCTTCAACGTTCCCGAAATGACGGCTTGCTCCTGTTCGGAGGAAGGCGCGCTGGAGGATTGGAAAGTGACCGTCTGTCCGGTCGTTTCCTTACGTGTTTTGGCGAAGGTATCATTCAATTCCTTGTAAAACGTTTCGGTCCCGTCCGCGGTTGCAACAAGCAGTTCGGCGGACTTCCCGTAATCCGGCGTGGCCGAGGGAGTCTCGTCGGCGGCGGAGGCGGAGTTGCCTTCGTTGCCGCTGCCTGAGCATGCGGTCAACAAAGAGGCCAACAATACCGCAATCACGATTACCGCCGGATATCGGCGGGCTTTGCTGGATGGTTTCATTTGAGCATTCCCCTTGATTTCGATTTGGAAAGATCATCCTATGGGAGCGATTGTAGCAAGGGGGAATTTGACCTGTCAATAAAAAATTCATAGTTGACAACTCGGAATAATATGTTTTACGATGATGGCATCCAATTGGAAATACCAGCCAACCGGTAAACCGGAGGCCTCGCATTCGCTTCTGTCCCGATACGCTTTAAAGCGTTCGGGCAGCGCGGTACGGGGCCTTTTTGTTTAACCGAAAACACAATGAAAAGGGAGTGCTTGTCCATGAGTAAGTCGGTTCGCATCGTCATCCTGATTCTGGTCGCCTTCTTGCTGACGTCGACAACCGTATTCGGCGCCGTCACCAAGAAGAACGAGAAGAAGAACGTCACGCTTCTGAACGTCTCCTACGATCCAACCCGGGAATTGTATGTCGCTTATAATGACGCTTTCGCGAAGTACTGGAAAAAGAAAACGGGGCAAACCGTTACCGTTAAACAATCCCACGGAGGCTCCGGCGCGCAGGCCAGGGCCGTCATCGACGGGCTGGAAGCGGATGTCGTGACCCTGGCATTGGAGTACGACGTCAGCGCGATCGAGAAAAAAGGATTGATTGCCCCCGGCTGGCAAAAACGGCTCGCCAACAACAGCGCTCCGTACAAATCGACGATCGTGTTCTTGGTCCGCAAAGGAAACCCGAAGAACATCAAAGATTGGGACGATCTGATCAAACCCGGCGTATCGGTCATCACTCCGAACCCCAAAACCTCGGGAGGCGCGCGTTGGAACTACTTGGCCGCACTGGCATACGCTCTGAAACACAATGACAACAACCAAGATAAAGCCAAAGAATTCGTGAAGAAGCTCTACCAAAACGTGCCGGTCCTCGATACCGGAGCACGCGGAGCGACGAACACGTTCGTGGAAAAAGGGATCGGCGACGTCCTGCTCGCTTGGGAGAACGAGGCGTACTTATCCAAAAAAGAATACGGCGACAAATTCGAGATCGTAACGCCATCCTTAAGCATTCTGGCGGAGCCTACCGTCGCCGTCGTCACGAAGAACGTCAACAAACATGATACCCGCCAAGTCGCAACCGCCTACCTCGACTATCTCTATACGGAAGAAGGACAACGGATCGCCGCCCAGAACTTCTACCGCCCGATCAATACGAAAGTGGCCAAAGAGTTCCAGAAGCAATTTCCGACGTTGAACTTGGTTACGATCGCCGACTTCGGCGGCTGGGACAAAGCGCAGAAAACGTATTTCGCCGACGGCGGACAGTTCGACCAAATCTACTCCCAAAAATAAAAGGGGATATGACCTATGCTCGGTAAACAACCCGTTCCTTCAAAGTGGTTAAGAAAAATCGCCATAACGGCGGCCGTCGCGGTCGTATCCGGCCTTGCCTCCTACTCCCACTCTTACGCTGCCTCCCCATCAATAAGCGTCGAGGTTGACGGAGTGCTCCAGCAAGGGCTGGTTCCGACATTCCAGCACGGCAATACGCTGCTCCCCTTGGATTCCGTCGCTTCCGCGATCGGAGCGGCCGCCGAATGGAAGGGAGACGGCAAGTCGGTCACCCTTCGCCAAGGAAAACGGACGGTCACGTTCACGGCCGGCACACGCACGGTTCTCGTAAACGGCAAATCCAGTCCGCTCTCCGACGCACCGAAAATCACCGGCGGCAAATGGTGGATTCCCGTTCGTATCACCGTCGAGGCATTCGGGGGGCAAGTGGAATGGGATAAAGCCTCGAAAACGCTGGATATCGTCCCACGGCTTCATGCCTATTCCGCAAATGGAAAATGGGGATACGTCAACGTATTCGGCGACACCGTAGTAAGTCCTCAATTCGATGAGGCGCGCAGCTTCAGCGAAGGACTCGCCGTAGTGAAGCAAGGCGGCAAGTACGGTTACGCGAATTTGCAAGGCAATATCGTCGTGACGCCTCAGTACGATACGGCATACGACTTTTCGGACGGATTGGCGCTGATCGTCAAAGACGGAGTATCCGGTTACGTCGATGCCAACGGCAAGCAAGTCCTGACACCCAAATACGACGAACTCTTCGATTTCTCCGAAGGTTTGGCGCTGGTGCGTTCCGGCGATCTGTTCGGTTATATTGACCACACGGGGAAAGAAGCGATTCCGCTTCAATACGAAGACGCGTTCTACTTCTCGGGCGGATTGGCCGGCGTTCAAGTCGAAGGCAAATACGGCTATATCGATCGAACCGGCGGAACGGTAGTCGCCCCCAGATTCCAAAGCGTAGCGGACGTTAGCGAGGGTCTCGGACTGGTACAGGATGACGGCTCCTTCGGGTATATCGCTGCGGCCGGAGGTTATGCGATCTCGCCATCTTACGCCAAGGCGTTTCCGTTTAGCGAAGGCCTCGCGGCGGTGGAGAACGACGGAAAATTCTCGTATATCGACCACAAAGGCAAGACGGTTATTACGACGGAATTCGAGGATGCCGGCAACTTCCATGACGGATTGGCTTATTTCGTCAAGGACGGCAAATACGGTTATATCGATGCCAAAGGCAAAGTCGTCATTCAGCCTCAATACGATTCCGTCGAGGATTTCGATCATGGGCTGGCTGTCGTCATCAAAGACGGGGCCGCAAGCCTGATCAACACCAAAGGAATTTCGGTGGCCAAAACGGAGATACCGGCGGAGGATTCTCCCGCTCCCTCTGCATCTTAACGCGATAAACAATCGAAAAGGCACCTCCCGCCGTTTTCCCGGCTGGGAGGTGCCTTTTGTCTTATTCACTGTATAATAATATCAACGAAAGTAGAACATTGTTGAACGAGGAGACCTTATGGATCGTAACGATTTTATTCCGATTATACTAGGCAGCGACGAGAACGCTTATGGCATCGTCAGACTTATCCATGAAACTTACCGGATCAAACCGCTCTTGCTCTGCACGCGGCTGCTCATCCCGACGATGCACAGCAACTTGTTCGATCTCGTCCAAATCGACCGCTTCGACCATGATGACGTCTTCCCCGGCAAGCTGTTGTCCATTCTGGAGAAACACGCCGCCCCGAACAAGAAGCTGATCGTCATTCCTTGCTCGGATTACTATGCAGGGATGTTATCCCGCCACTATGGCAAGTTCAAAGGACTGATCGCGAATCATTTCATCTCCGACACATTGTTGGATACGCTCGATACGAAAGACAAGTTCTATGAACTTTGCGAACGATTCGGCCTGGATTATCCGAAGACGGTCGTTTGCGAGCCTCATGAGCGCGAAAGCGTGTTGGAACGCATGGACTTTCAATTTCCGATCGTCGTAAAGCCCGAAAACAGCAACGCCTATGACTATTTGCATTGTCATTTCGAAGGCAAGAAGAAGGTTTTCTTCTTTAACAAAAGAGAAGATTACTTGGCGATGATCCGCAGCATGAATACGTCCGATTACGGCGGGAAATTAATCATTCAAGAGTTTATTCCCGGCGGCGACAGTGCCATGCGCGTGATCAACAGCTATTCCGACGATAACGGGAATGTGAAAATGATGTGCCTCGGCCAACCCGTGCTCGAAGAATACGCCCCGAAAACGCTCGGCAACTACGCCGCCATCATCAGCCGCTCCGATATGGACATTTATGCGAGGGTTAAGGCATTTTTGGAGAAGATCGGTTATATCGGATTTTCCAATATCGACATGAAGTTCGACAGCAGGACAGGTAAATATATGATGTTCGAAATCAATCCGCGGCTCGGCAGAAGCAGTTTGTTCGTCCGCGCGGCCGGATTGAATATGATTGCTGCGCTCATCGATCAAGTCGTTTACGGCAAAGACAACGATTGTGTTTACGGACAAGCAACCGCTCTATGGACCAATGTGCCGAGAACTGTATTGAAGCGCTACGTCACCGATCAGGGATTGTCGGCCGAGATGAATCAGCTGTACAAACAAAAGAAAGTGATCATATCGCTTTGGTACAACAAGGACCTGAACTTGAAGCGAATCATTAGCGTCTCACGCTACTTTGTCGGTCATATCAACAATTATCGGCGTTATTACTTCGATAAAGAGCAAGCCACGTTGAGTTGATGAATCACCAAGGAACCGCTCCAACTTCGTTGAAGAATCCGCCGGTCGGACCGCCGTCCGGAAGCGTGGCGAGATACACGGCGACCGAGGCCCCTTGCTCAGGGCTCCGCGGACCGGAGTATCCGTTCATGTCCGTCGCGCAATAACCTGGATCCGCGGAGTTGACCTTGATCGGAGTATTTCTCAACTCGTTAGCGAAAAAGACGGTCAACGCGTTCACGCCGGTTTTCGAAGAATTGTAGCCGAGCACGATGAACGTGGCGAGTTCGAAGTCCGGATCGCTGTTCAACGTAAGAGAACCCAAGGAACTCGACATGTTCACGATTCTTCCTCCATCGGATTTCCGAAGCAGCGGAAGCATCGTTTTCGTCATGCGGAAAACGCCGAACACGTTCGTCTCGTAAACTTCCTTCAGCGTTGAAACGTCGTTCCCGCTCGGCAGGGGCTCATTCAGGAAAATGCCCGCGTTATTTACCAGAATGTCGAGCTTTCCATAACGGTGCGCAATAGAGTCGGCGGCCTCATCGATCGTATGCTGGTCCTTGACGTCGAGCAAAACGAATTGAGCCGCAATGCCTTGGGCTTTCAGCCTGTTTACGGCGGCGATTCCCCGGGCTTCGTCTCTTGCTCCGACCAGCACTGTCACTCCTCTATTCCCCAGTTGCTTGGCAATTTCGAATCCGATTCCCTTGTTCGCTCCCGTCACCAACGCGACCCGCTTGTCTCCCATGAATCTCAAACCTCCCGAATTCGGCAAATACTTAAGACTAACTGTATCACCGGTCGATGAGGCGTTCCTATTATACAAAAGTATAAATCGTAGTCTACTTTTCATTGGCTTCCTGACTCGTTCCGCTCAACCTTCTAACGATCCTTGCTCGGATTGACTCCGAAATGCTTTTTGTAAAGCTTGCTGAAATAAAACACGTCCCCGATGCCTGCGCGGTCCGCGATCTCGGCGATCGGATGCTTGGTTGTCCTGAGCAGCAGCCGGGCCTGGCGCAGCCGGTATGCCTCGAGATACTCCATGACCGAGACGCCTTGCTGGTCCTTAAACAGCTTGGACAGGTGGGAGCGGCTTAAATTGACGTGCGCGCACAAGTCTTCCAGAGCGATTTTATCGGCATACCGCTCATGGATATACGACAACGCCTTCGAGATTTCTTCCCTCTGCCGGCCCAGCCCTCCCATTTCGTCCAGCCATTTGCCGAACGGAGCCTTAAAGTCGGATAACCGATAAGCCTGCACGCGATCGATTTCGGTTTTCAATGTCGCCGGGACGGCGTAGCCGCCTTTCTCGATGAACCGGATCAGCGTCCGGACATCGTCTTTCGCGGAGGAGGACGGGCGGCGCAAGTGCCGGAGCAGCTCGAAAAACGTCTCGACCAGCCCGGGCAGCTCCGTCAGCTGAAGGCGGCCTTTTCCTCCCTCCACGGACTGGAAGTACGAATAAAGGTCCAACTCCGCTTCCCGCTCCATCGCTTGCTTCGCATCCACCACGCAAGCTTCCGTCTCGTAGAAAAAAGGATCCATGAGCTCCGCGGATTCCGAGACTTTGTCGAAAAAGCCGTTCAAACCGGCGAACTCGCAATTGAGCAGCACCGACGCCTCGAGCCCCAAGAACTTCCGCGTGGCTGCCAGCACCTCCCGGACTTTGCCCTCGTGGCGATCGTCGTCCGTCTCTCCGAAGTCCAACACGACGAAGCGGTTTTGTCCCGAATGGAACAGCTCGTTCTCCCCGTTCCACCGCTTGCTGCATTCCCTCACAACGTTGGCGAGCGCGTAAACGGCCAGGTCGGTCTGCCCGCCGAATCTGGCTCCCGTCCAATCGGCGAATCTTTCGATCTCCATGACGAAGAACTTGGAAGGCAGGTCGAAGGAGGCCGAGCCGAATACCGAAACCTGCAGACGTTCCGCCCTTCGCAGCATTTCCGCGTTTTGAATATGGCCGTCTAACCGTTCGTAAAACAGGGAATTCTGGACCATCAGCATTTCGTTCGGATTGAAGCGGACTTCTTTCTCCTTCGCCTTCTCCTGGTGGAGTACCGCCCTGCGCACTTCTTCTTCGACCTTATCCTTGGTGATGGTCGCTTTCAGCAAGTAATTGCGAGCCCCGAACTGCAGCGCTTGCTGCGCCAGCTCGAATTCGGCGAAATTGCTCAGCACGATGAACCAGACGTCCGGGAACCGCGTCCGGGATTGGCGGATCAGCTCCATCCCGTCCATCACCGGCATCCGGATGTCCGTCAGCACGATTTCCGGGGGGGAAACCTCCATCTGCTCCAGGGCGTCCCGGCCGTTGACCGCCTCCCGTACGTTCAAGCTCCCGAATCCGCGGATCATGGAAGCCAGGTGGCTGCGTATTCCGTATTCGTCGTCCACGACCATGACGTTCATGCGGCTTCCCCTTTCATTTCCGGAATCAACAAGGTAACGGTCGATCCTCCCGAACCCGCCCCCGAAATCTCCATGGCGGCGTCTTCCCCGTAATGCAGCCGAAGCCGCTCGCGCACGTTGTTCAGACCGATGGATTTCCGAGAGGCCGATGCCGGCTTATTCCCGAAACCGACGCCGTCATCCGCCACGGAGAATCTCACCCCGCCGCGATAACTTTCCGCCGTAATCCAGATACTCCCGCTCGTTTTCCCGCCGAAGGCATGCTCGAAGCAATTTTCCACCAAGGGCTGCAGAAGCATCCGAAGAATGGGCAGCAGAAGCAGCTCTTCGGAGAAAGAGAGCTTCACCGCGATGTTTTCCCCGAATCTCGCCCTCTGGATTTCGATGTATTTCAGCAGGTATTCCCGCTCTTCCTCCAGCGTCCAATAGCCCTCGCTGCGGTAAAGCTGCTGCCTGAGCAAGTAGGACAGAGACAGTACAAGCGAGCCGATTTTCTCCTGGGAGGACCTTTCGGCGAGAAACCGGATCGTGTTCAGCGTATTGAGCAGAAAATGGGGATTCATCTGCTGCTGCAGCATCGCCATTTCCAAATTGCGCTTCTCGGCGGCCGCCCACTCCAGATTGTTCCGCGAAATTTCCAAGTTGTGCATCAGCTGCTGCAGCAATTCGGACAGCTCCGCCAAATGCCGGTCCGAATGGACGGGCACGGACAAATCGATCGACGGATTGAGCAGCCGTTTGGACAACAGCCGGATTTGGTGGAACACGCGGCCGACCGTGCGCATGACGAAAGTAGAGGAAATGATGAAAATGACGAGGATAACGAGGATGGTCGCGATCAACGTCAGTTGGAAGTAGCGAAGCTCATGCTGGATAACCGCCGTTGAATCCGTCTGGACCAGATACCAGGGCGTCGGCGACAGCGGGATGGGGGTATGCGCGGAAGCCGATGGCTCGCTCTTACCCCCTGACGTCGAGAACACCAGGTTGTTCTGGTCGTCGCGGATTTCATAAGAGCCGTTGTCGCGGCTCAGAATATCCGACAAGTTCGTGAGCGGAATGACCGTGGAGACAATGCCGCGTTTGATGGCGGTCACGGGACTGAAAATCCATCGACTCAGCACGATCAGCGGCTCTCTGGAGCCTTCCGGCTTCAGCACGCTCCATTGGAAGCTGTGAAAGAAATCGTGGCCGTCCCAATGAACCGTTTTCAAAATTTCCCCTTGCAGCTCCCCTTTACGCCATCCGAGGCGCGAAGGATTGGATTCAAATATGCCCCCGAAGTTGTCCTGCACGACCACGGCGTATTTCTCGTTCAGAAAGAAGGTGTATTGCAGCCGTTCGATGGCCTGCAAATAGGTAGAGTTTTTCTCGATGCTGTACGGATCCTTGTCCTGAAGAGCTTGGATGAACGCTTTGTCGTAAATGAAGTTGTTGGTGGACATGAACGCGCGTTGGAACAGGTCCTTCACGCGGGAGGCCGTCTGGTCCACCTTGATTTGGTTGATCTCCCCGACCTTGTTCAGCATCATCCGTTCGGAGTAGTGATAGGCGGAATAGAGAATCACGGTAAGCGGCACGAATACGGCCGTCAGGAGAATGATGATTCTCCGCTGCACCGATTTCGGACCCAGATACCTTCTGCCTCTGATTCTCCATTTCATAGAAGACCCTCCCATCTTTCTCCAACCGGCCGATATGAAAAAGCTAAGCCCATCCGGTTCGATGGGCATAGCCTTGTAGTGCCGATATTATTGGTTTTTCTGCTCTTGGATCGCGGCGTCGACCTTTTCCTTGACTTCGTTCAGCACCTCGTCGACCGACTTCGCGCCGGTGTAGTATTGGCTGATGATATCGAGGAAAGTCGACTCGTACTCCTGAGGAGCGCCCAAGACCGGCTTCTCTGCCACGTTGACGACGTTCGGGTCGCCGCCGAACAGGTACGTCACCTGATCCAGCGTGATGTCGTCGTCTTTCAAGGCATTGGCGAGATCTTGGAAGTACTTGTCCTTGGCCACTTTAGTATACATGGGCAGCGCGCCGGTACTCAACGTGTAGTCGGAGACGTATTCTTTCGCGAGAATGAGAGCTTCTTTCGCGTGCTTCGAGTTTTTCGGAATCGCCAGCGAGTCGATGCTGGACCAGTTCATGTGCTTGCCGGCCATTTCCTTCGGAACCGGCATCGGGGCGATGCCCGCTTTCCAGTCGCGCGGGAACTTGTCTTTCTTCGTTGCCGCGAGCTGGGCGTACCACTGCGCGCCGACGACCATGCCGTAGTTGCCGTTCCAGTAGGAGAGGAAGTCGGTGTTGTTCTGGATGAATTCGGCAATCGGCATCGCCGCTTTCTTGACGTTCATGACGTCGTTCATCCATTCCAGGCTTCTCTTGAACTCCGGCGCGTTAATGTTGACTTTGCCGTCGTCGGTGTAGAATTTGCCGTTCGTCAGCTGGCTGCCGTATCCGTAGAAGTACATGCCCCAGTTGTTGTAGAACATGCCGTACACTTTGTCTTTGCCGCTGAGATTCGTGATCTTCTGCGCGACGTCCGCCATCTCGTCCCAAGTCATCGGAACTTTCGGGTCCGGATACGGCACTTTCGCGTCGTCGAACACTTTTTTATTGTAATACAGCATCCAGTTGTTCTGTTGGATCGGGAAACGGTAATATTTGCCGTCTTTATCCGGCTTGAAGTCGCCGAAGTCCTTGCTCATGTCGATGCCGGCTTCTTTGGCGACGTCGTCCAGCGGCATCAGGAAGCCTTTGTTGATCGCGTCGAACTGCTCGACGCCGTTGCCCCAAAGCAAGTCGACTTGCTCGCCGCTGGCCAGCATGATGTTGCGCTTGTTGATGTATTGCTCGTGCGGAACCGACACCGGATCCACTTTGATGTTCGGGTATTTCGCTTCGAAACGTTCGAGGAACGACTTGAATTCCGCGGAATCGAGATACTCCGAGATATTCAGGAATTTCAGCGTGACCGTTTCTCCGGAACCGGATGAGCTGTCCGAGGACGCCGAAGCCGACCCGGATGCCGCCGGCGAAGATGAGCCTTCGCTCGCCGACTTGTCTCCCTTGCTGCCGCACGCGGCCAGCGAGAATACGAGAATGGCCGCCGCCGCGAGTAACCCCCATTTTTTGATCAAGAGTGGTACCTCCCTCACCGTTATGCTTGCGTTTTCATTATGAACGCGGAAACGAATCTCTCAAATGTACGAAACGCTTTTTTTGTTTGTAAAATCGTACGGCGTTATCCTTTGAGTCCGGAGGAAACGATGCTCTCGATGAACTGCTTCTGCAGCGCCAGGAACACGCCCAGCACGGGGATGATCGCCAGGCAGGCCAGCGCCATCTGCATGGCGTACTGCTTGCCGAACTGCGTTTGGAAGCTTTGAAGCCCCATCGGTATTGTATACATTTCTTTCGAATGCAGGAAGATCAGCGGCTGGTAATATTGGTCCCAGATCATGAAGAAACTGAGAAGCCCCAGCGTCAGCATCGGCGTTCTGGCCAGCGGCAGCGCGACGCGCACGAAGGAACGGAAGATGCCCGAGCCTTCCATGTACGCAGCGTGGACGAGTTCCTTCGGGAACGAGAGGAAAAATTGCCGCATCAGGAAGATGGAGAGCACGTCCACGATGTTCGGGATGATCAGCGCCCAGTGGGTATCCAGCAGGCCGATGAACCGGAACGAAATGAATTGCGGCAGCAGCGTCAGTTGATACGGGATGAACAGCGTCACCAGGAAGAAGAAAAAGATCCCGTCCGAATAGCGGAACTTCAGAAATCCGAACGCGTATCCTCCGAGCGCCGACAACAGCAGGCGGAATACGACGGAAATGAGGACGACGAACACGGAATTCCAGAGCCAGGTCAGGAAATCGGTCTCCGTCAGGATGTGCGCGTAGTTGCTCCAGTTGACCGATCCCCAATGGATGAAGACGAAGGGCCTCTCGAAAACCTGGTTCTCGAACTTCAGCGAAGTCGATACCATCCACAGCAGCGGCGTGATGAAAACGAGGCCGATCAGCAAAAAGACGACGGAACGTACGGTATAGCGCAAATTGGTTGTCAGCGGCATGCGGTTTACTCTCCTCTCCCGGCGATCATTGATAGAACACCCATTTTTTCTGTCCGAGCCAGTTGGCTGCGATGAGCACCAGCGTGATCAGGAACAGGAACATGCCGACCGCCGACGCATAGGAGAAGTTATAAAACTCGAAAGCGGACCGGTAGATATGGTACGTCATCGTCGTTGTGCTGAAAGACGGACCGCCCTTGGTCAGCAAGGCCATCTGGTAAAAGGCTTGGAGTCCTCCGATGATCGTAATGAGCAGCAAGAAAAACGACGTCGGCGAGATCAGCGGAAACGTAATGTGCTTGAAGCGTTGGAAGCGTCCCGCCCCGTCGATTTCGGCGGCCTCGTAGTAATCCTTGGACACGCCTTGCAGGGCCGCCAAGAACATGATGCAGTGGTAGCCGACGTCTTTCCAGGCGCCGATCAAGGCGAGCATCGGAAGCGCCCAATGCGTGTCCACCATATATTGCGGAGGTTTGTCCACCCCGAGGCTCATGAGCAGCGTATTCACGGGCCCTTCGGTCGGATGGAGGAATACGTTCCAAACGACCAGCGTGGCCACGTAAGTCGTGATGTACGGAATGATGAAGAACGTACGCACGACTCCCCTCGCCCGCATTTTGCTGTTCAGGATAAGCGCCATTCCGAGCCCGAGAGCAAGCGTCAACGGAACGTAGATCACCATGTATAGCAGCGTGTTTTTCACGCTTTTCCAGAAGTCGGGGTCGTGCAGCATTTTGTCGTAGTACTGGAAGTGCTTGAATTCGAACGTGTTGGTCATCAGATCGACCTTGTACAAGCTTAAGAGAAACACGCAAACCATCGGAATCAACACGAAAAGCAAAAAGCCGACGAGCGCCGGCAAGGCGAACAACAGGCCTGCGCGCCTCTCCAGCCTTTCGAGCGAATAGGCCCGCTTCGTTCTTGTCGGCTTGCCGTTAGCAACTGTCTCCATATGAGCCCTCCTTTATTGCCTCTGTGTCATTATGAAGCCGAGGGCCCCGCAGGAGGAATAGAACAATCGCCGCTCTTATTTGTAAAATCGTCCGATCCGGATCGCCATGTCCCCATGAAGCCGAAAAGCCACCGTCCCTATGGAACGATGGCTTCTCTCTTTTTTACAAGAAGGAATGAATGCCTCTCAACTTGAACAGGCTGAGTACCTGACCCAGCGTCAGGGTACCTTTTGGCTGAAAATCACCGCTTCTTGCGTAATTCAATAATTGCCGGAACAAGTAGGCCGCTGCCGGCTTCTTCAAATCGTCGACGTCGCGGAAAGCAAGGCTCGTAACGAGCAGCTGTCCTTCGCCGACATTGGCTTCGAATGCGTAAGCCAAGCGCTTGGCGCGGTTGAAATTGTCGATCGGCTCGATGATCGGATCGATTCCGGGCGCGGTATCCAAGCTTATGGCCGGGGAGCCGTTGAACAGCTCGTACCAGTGCCAGTCGGACTTCCCGTCGTGAGGGAAATCGCCTATCGCCGGATGGCCGTGGATGATAGTTCCCATCGTGCCGCCGGCCTGTTCTGAGAACATCAGGTAATTCCAAAACACCGGCAAATATTTCGTTAGGACGAAATCGTAGATCTCGCTTTCTCCCGCCAGCAGCCAGACCCGGCCGCCGTTCACGAGATACTGGAGCACGTTGGTGGTCAATCGTTCCACGATCGCGAGCCGCACGCCGCGTTCAGCGGGATAGGTAAACGGATCGAACTTCGCGTTGGCCTCCAATTGGGCGCCGTAAATCGCTTGCTTTATGAAGGAAGCGCTGCTCCACACCGATGGAAAGCCGGTATCGGGCTTTAACCGCTCGAACGTCCAGAACGACCACTCATTGCGGATCTCCGTCGGATCATTCCCGTTTTCCGTCTCTTGAAGCCACGCTTCAAGGACGAGCTTGCGGGCCCCGGATTCCGGAACCCGGACGCTCACTCTGCCGATCTCATCCACGCTGCCGCGTTCGATCCCGGATACGGGGAACACCCCTTCTTCGAGCAGGTCCCCGTCCTGGGCGGAGAGCTTCCAGCATACACGGCCGGCAAGCTCGGAAGCATCACCGTAATGCGAAACCGATAGCCGGGCTTCCAGCGTCTCCCCGCCGAACAACGTCCGGCTTTCACATGCCATCAGCAGGGCAGTCGCTCCATTGAACCCGAGAAACCCGTCCGGTTCCGCAATGCCTTTGCTGTCCCAGAATACGTCGAGAATGCCCGTGGTAGCATGTCCTTGTCCGGGGAAATCCCGAATGTCCAGCAGTTGAAAGCCGGCCGCTCCCGGCGTGCGCCTGACGCGCTCCAATGCTTCCTTCAAAGATCGAACCTGATGGATGCCGGAAGCTTCGATGAACTCGCCGACCCGATCCTCCATCCCTTTGGCGCGCAAGGTCTGCTCCGTCGTCTCAAGCCAAGTCGGCTGAAGGACGCCCGAATACTTCACTTTCTCCTGCGGCCGTACATACATCGAAAATTGGGCGTGTTCATGGCCCAGAACCGGCTTTTCCGTCAATCGCGCGACGGCGGAGAAGTCCCGGTTCGTGGCGGGCATGGCGATCTCTTCGGTTTTGAGCGGTTTATGCCAGTTGAACGAATGGATATAGAAATCGCCCTCGCGGTCTTGCTCCGGAAGCTGCCCGAATCCTGTATTGTCCGTTACCAGCCGCGAAGGATCCCTTTCCCGTGCCAAACGCACGAGCTCATTCAGTCGTTCGTGCCCGTTGTCCTCGATCAATTCGTTGCCCATCGAAAACAGAACGAACGACGGGTGCTCGTTTAACCGGTCGTAGATCCGGATCAATTCTTCCTGCAGGAATGCGTCGACATCCGGATGCGGTGCGGTTCCCCGCGGTTGATAAACCGCCGACCAATGCGGAAGCTCCGTCTGCACGAGCATGCCGGCTTCATCCGCCGCTTCCCAGAACGGACGCGGAGCATTCCAGGAGTGCAGCCGGACATGATTGAAGCCGTAAGACCTGGCGATGCGGAATTGCCGTTCGTAATGCGCCTTGTCCCATACCGGGTATCCGGTCAGAGGAAAAATGCAGCAGTCCACGTATCCGCGCAGAAAAACCGGCTGCTCGTTCAAAGCCAGCTGTTGACCTAAGGCTTTGATTTCGCGGAATCCGGTGCGTCGCTGAACGCGGTCCAGTTCCGCTCCGTCGCAGGCAATCATGAATTCGGCCTCGTACAAATGCGGAGCCGCATCGGACCACAGATAAGGCTTCTCCCCGACCGGACACGCCAGAAGCGTCTCCTTTCCCCAGCAATCCGACGTCACCTCGAACGCTTCCCCGTTCGGCGCCCGGAATCGGGCGGTCAACGAACAAGCCGCCAATCGACTTGCTTCCCCGGCAACTTCGACACGGCAGCGGAAAGCCCGTTCCGCCAAATCCGCCGTGATCCGGACTTTCTGGATCCGCGTCGGCGGCAGTGACTCCCAAACGGCGCCTCCCGTAATGCCTCCCCAGTGGGTCGCCGTATGGCGGGTGTGAATATGGCTTTCTTCCAATGGCAGCCTCATCCGGTTATCGATGCGGACCAGCAGTTCGTTTCGGCCCTGGACCAGAAGTCCGGTCAAATCATGGACATGTTCCGTGGACAGGCTTGTCTCGCGGCTCGCGTACACGCCGTTCACCCACACGTCCGAAGTCCAACGGACGCCGGCCAGCACCAGACGCTCCACGCCATCCCCTAGATGCTCTTCCACAACGATTTCTGTCCGGTACCAGGCAGGCCCGACATATTCGCGAACCTTGGTCCAAGTATCGATCTGTTTCAGGCGCGGCGCCTCTCCGAACCCCTGCTCTTCCCACGAGCCGGGCACCCGGATTCGACTCTCGAATCGGGAAACCTCCGGAAGCGCGCCGGCATATTCATCTTTCGGATCCATGAGGAACTGCCATTCCCCATCCAAAGAGACCCTCGTTCTTCCCATGTCGGCAATCCCTCCTTTCTCAGCCTTTGACCGCGCCGGCGGTCAGGCCCTTCATGAACGTGCGGGATCCCAGAAGGAACAGAAGGAGCACGGGAATCGTCGCCATCGTGAGCGCCGCCATGCGGGCGGCGTAGTCGGTCCTGTGCACGATGCCAAGATTCGAGATGAACACGGGAAGCGTGTACCATGTCGCTTTGTTGATCGTAACCAAAGGCAGCAAATAGTTGTTCCACGACCACAGGAACACCAGCGTGGCCAATGTCGCCAAGCCCGGCTTGATGATCGGAAGCACGATCCGCCAGAAGATGCCGGGCTCCGAGCAGCCGTCGATGCGGGCGCATTCCAACAGATCGTTCGGAATGGAATCGCGGATGAACTGAATCATGAAAAATCCGCCGAACGGGAAGGCCGCCCACACGAGGATGACCGGCCACAGCGTGTTCCCCACGCCAAGGTGGCGCATCTCGATGATGTAGCCGATCAACCCGACCTGCGTCGGCACCATCATGGTAAGGATGACGAACAGCTGCAGCCATTTACGGCCGCGGAATTCGAACTTCGCCACGGCATAGCCGACCAGCGTGCTGGTCATCACGGCGATCGCGACGGCGGCGACGGAAACCGTCAGGCTGTTACCGTACACGCGGAGAAAATCGGAACGCAGCACCGTATGGAGGTTTTGTCCCAAGTAGTCGCCCGGCAGAATCGGAATGCCCTTGAACAAGTCCTCGGTGACATGGGTGCTCATGACGATCATGATGTAGAACGGAAACAGCGACAGCAGCGAGATGACGATCAGGCAAATCCATACGAGAGCTTTCATTTCGAATCCTCCTTCGGCGCCGTCAGCCGGTAGCTGAGCATGGAGAATACGACGATCAGCAGGAACAAGGAGTAGGCGATGGCCGACGCATACCCGAAGCGGGTATCGGAAATGAACGAGACGTCCACGAAGTGCCAGATCATCGTCAACGCGGTATTGTCAGGGCCGCCCACCTGAACCGAGCCCGACCAGCCGCCGTACAGCAGCTTCGGCTCATCGAACAATTGCAGCCCGTTAATGACGGAAGTCACGACGAGAAACACGCTGATATTGCGCAGCAGCGGCATCGTGATTTTCCGGAACGTATGGAATCCGGAGGAGCCGTCCACCCTCGCGGCTTCATAAACGTCCTGCGGAATCACGGTCATGCCGGCCATGTAGATGATCATGAAATAGCCGAGGTTACGCCAGATGACCATCAAAGCGATGACGGCCCTGGAGGACCAAGGATTTTGCAGCCAATAAACGCCTTCCTGCGCCCAGCCGAACTTCACGAGCAGCAGATTGACGAGACCGGTCTGCCAGTCGAACAGGTAGGAGAAAATGAAGCCGATCGCGACCGGCGTCGTAATGTACGGCAGCACGTTGATCGTTTGGATCAGCTTCTTGCCCCGGACCAGATGGAACGTCCAATAGGCGAGCAGCAGCCCGAGGATCAGCGTCACCGGGATGAACATCGCCATCATGATCAAGGTGTTCCACAGCGATTTGACGAACAAGGGATCATGCGTCCAAAGCTGGACGTAGTTTTTGAACCCGATATAAGTTTTCGAGCCAATGCCGTTCCAATCGTGCAGGCTTAGCACGAAGGAATAAATGACAGGGTACAGTTGAAAAGCCGCATAAGCCGCCACAAACGGCAGGGCGAAAAGATAGGGCCACATACGTGGCCCCCATGCGCGTTTGCGGGATGCGGCGGATTTGACGGTACGTTCCGCGCTCATGGTCATCCCTCGTTTGCTGTTTACTTCACGTTGGCGTCGGGCGCCTTGTTCTTAAACTCCGTTTTGAATTTCTCCAGCGCGGCGTCGGCTTTAATCGAAGCATCCTTCGTCCAAAGCGGATACAAGGCGTTCATCACCGAGTCTACGACCGAATCGTATTTGGATTGCGGAGCGCCTTTCATGTCGGGAACGATTTTATCGAGGTAATACCTCGCCAGGTTTTCACCGCCGAAGAATTCGTCGTAGGCGCCCGGAGCGTCGAATACCGCTTTTTGATCTTCATAGAACTTTTTGTTGCTGGTCATGTTGCCGAAGTTTTTAAAGCTGAACAGCGATCCTTCTTCCGACTGGTAGGCGAAATTGACGTATGCCCAAGCCGCTTCCTTCACTTTGCTGTCCTTATAGATTCCGATCGCGGTACCGCCGCGCGCGAATCCGGATTCCGGCGCTTTGACGAGTCCCCAGCGGCCTTTGCCTTCCGGATCGTTCGCCGAGATGTGCCATTTCGGACCCCATGGAGCCATCGGATAAAACATGAACTCGCCTTTCGCCATGGAAGCGGACCACGCCGGCGTCCACAGCTCGTTCTTGCCCAGAATGCCGGCGTCGCGCATCTGGAAGAGCGTGTCGATCGGCTTTTTCATCTTGGCCGTCAGGTCAACATCGGATCCGTTCACGTAGGATACGACATTCTGGTTTCTCAGCACGAGAAGCGCGTCGCCGAGTCCCGGGAACATGAGCACCTTGCCGCCGCTTTTCTCTTTCAGTTCCGTGCCCTTGGCGATGAACGCGTCCCAAGTCGGGATCAGCTTCTCCAGTTCGGCCGGATCGTCGGTGCCCCAGTATTGCTTCGCCAGGTCGCGTCGGTAGGCGAAACCCGCCGGCGTGATCGCCTGGTCGACGGCCACGACTTGGCCTTTGGAGTTCGAGATGAAAGGAATCGTATAGTCCATCACGCTATTGCGGTCGAAGTTATAAGGAGCTTGCTCCAGATTGTCCAGCACGTCCAGGTCGAACAGCTTGCCGCGGTAAGCCTCTTCCCCGAGGATGACGTCCGGCACGTCGGAGCCGGAAGCAATGCCGCTTTGCAGCTTTTGCAAATAATCGTTCGGATTGACGACGGTCACTTCCACTTTGACGTTCGGGTACTTCTTGTTGAACTCCGGAATCATGCCTTTGTCGAAGGCCTCGTCCCAGTCCCATACTTTGATCGTGCCGCTGAGCTGCGTCGGATCGGTGCTCGCTGGCGCGGAGGCCGATGCGGATGCGCCGCCGGACGAAGCGGCCGGGCTGGCCGAGGATGGCGAAGCGCTTGAATCGGAATTGCCGCTGCCGCAGGCAGCCAGAGATCCGGCAAGCAGGGTCAGCGGAAGCACGCCCGCCAGCCATTTGGAAACCTTGTTTTTGTTCACTTGTTCTGTCCCCCCAGGACCATGAAGATAAAAGCGCTTTCTGATATCTATCGTAATGCCCTGCGGTTTGCCGTTGTAGGAGTCAAAACGGCGATTTTGTATAAAATCCGGCGGTCCCGCCGGATTACCGTACCTCTTTCAGCGGAAACTGCAGCCGGACTCTCGTGCCTCCGCGCTCTCCGCTTCCGATTTCCAGCTTCGCGGCAGCGCCGAAAGACGTTTTCAGACGTTCCCGGATGTTGGAAAGACCGATGCCTCTCGTCCGTTCCTGACGAACAGATGCCGCCGGAACCGGATCGTCCGAGCCCGCTTCCGGCATTCCCCTTCCGTCGTCTTCGACTTCCAGCACGAAATCTCCGTCCTCCCGGTAAGCCCGGATGGCGATTTCCCCGCGCTCCCGTTCGGAGGGAACGATCCCGTGAACGATCGCGTTTTCCACGAGCGGCTGCAGCGCCATCCTCAAAATCTGCTTCTCCAGCAGCTCCTCTTCCAGTTCCCAGCGCAGCTGGAACCGTCCAGGATAACGCGTCTGCTGGATCAGCGCGTATTTGTCCACGATCCTTTTCTCTTCGGCCAGAGAGGACTTGACGGCCCCTTCGCCGGTTTTGATCGTATCCTGAAGGATTCCGATCAGAGCTTGCGTAACCTCGACGGCCTGTTGGTTTCGCCCGGCATGCGCCAAATAAATGACCGTGTTCAGCGTGTTGTAGACGAAATGGGGGTTAATTTGCGCCATCAGCAGGTCGATATGCATTTTGCGTTTCATCTCTTCGTCCCTGAGCGACGACTCCATCAAGTCCCTTAAATCCTGGACCATTCGGTTAAAGCCGCCGCCCAAGATCTCCAGCTCGTCTCCGCTTCGGATGGTGACATGGGTATTCAAATCGCCGGCCGATACCCGCTTCATCGCTTGGGTGAGACGGGACAGCGGCTTGGTGAGACCGACGATGATCGGGAGCATGACGACGAGCGTGACCGCGATGCCGCTGAGAATGATATAGACATAGAAATAGAAAACGCGGTTGATTTTCTCGAACAAGCGTGGCTTGGAAATCAGGGTGACCTGCTTCCAGCCCTGGTTCATCGCGTCGTCGGTCAGCACGATGCGGCTCGCATCCTCATGAAAAGAATTCCCGGAAGCCCGGGCCGTTGCCATGAATTCCGAGTCGCTCTGATCCAACTTCGAAGTCGAAGCGAACAGGCGAGCCCCCGTACCGGTATAAAGCTCCATTTGATCGAAGTCCTTCTCGCTCTGCCGGAATACGTTGTCCAATTCGGAGTAGGAAATGTCAAGCACCAGGTAGCTGTAGGGCGAGACTTGGTCGCCGATCGGACGGTATTTCAACACGTAGCTGAACACCTGCCGATTGCCGCCGATGAAAAAAAACGGATGCGGCTCGGAGTATCCATTTCGGACGTCCTTCATTTTGAGGAACCAATCCTGCTTCAGATATTCCGTGAAGTAATCTTCATAGCCGCTGTAGTTGGAGTAGGTCTGTCCGTCAGGAGGAACGACGAGCACGTTTAAAATGAAATTATTGAGCGCGACGAACCTTTTGAGCTTCTCTTGCACGGCTTGCTTTCGGAAATAGTTTTTCTCGATGTCGGGACCGTCCGGCTGGTTGACCAGCGCGGCGATCTCTTCGTCGGAGACGATGTATTCCGCGGTTTTCATGACCTGTTCCTGGATTTTCTTGAGTTGGAAGGAGGCCTGAGCCAGCTTGGTCCGGCTGTCCTTGATCGATTGCTCGCGAAGGATGTTCTTCGAATAGTTATAAATGAAAAAGCCGCTCAGGAGCAGTGAAAACGAAACGACCAGCGCCGTACTGGCGATGATTTTGGTCCGGATCTTCATCCGCATGGCCGCTCACCTTTTCCTTTCCGCGAAGTCGAGAGGGTTCACGCCCGTGCTCTTGCGGAACACTTGGCTGAAATATTGGCTGTTCCGGAATCCCACCCGTTCGGCGATTTCATAGATTTTCAAATTTCCTTGATCCAAAAGGGTTTTGGCATGCTCCATCCGAATGTCCGTCAGCTTGTCCAGCAACGTTTGTCCCGTCTCTTCTTTGAAAACATGGCGCAGGTGGTCGCGGCTGATTCCCAGGTGCTGGGCGATCGAATCCGCGTTAAGGTCCCCATCCGAAAAATGAAGCTCCATGAAGTCGATCGCCTGCCTCACCTTGCGGGAAACGGGACTATGAAGGGAATCGGCTTCCGCTAAGGCTCCGAACTCCCGGAGAAACCATGAGCGGATGTTCGAGACGGAGTCCCATCGTGCGGAGGTGAAGCTTCCCCCCTCCCAAGCTTCTTTAAGCGAGGGCAGACGAAGAGCTATTCTGGACCGATTCAACAGAGACGCCAGTTGCCGGCACATGTCCGAGAAACCCGCCAAGTCGCGAGCGGCTTCCGCCTGGAGGAACAATTCGGTTAATGCTTTTCCCGCGTCTTCGAATTTTCGTTCGGACACGCCGTTCCGGATTTGATGAAGCCCTTCTTCCCAAATCAACGGACGGACAACGTCTCGATCCGAACGAATATCATTCAAGCGGAAAATTTGGCGGGGACCTGCGAAAACGGAGTGGGACAGGAGCCGCACGGCCTCCGCAAGTTTCACGGGAACCTCCTCCCTGGAAGCCATGCCGGCTGCAAGCGATAGAGAGACGGTCATTTCCGTTATACGCTCCAAAATCTCGCGAGCCTGGGCCGCCTTCCCCTCGATAAACTCCCGCATTTTACTTTCGCCTTTCAAGCCGTTATCGGCATAAAGAAGGACGAACAGGTTGTCCAAAAAACGGATGGATGCGATCAAGTTCGGATCTTCCCGTTCCGGCCAATCATCGGGCATGGCAGGCGTATCCGTTTCCGGCACGATGCCGGAAAGCAGCGGGAACGGTCGATCCGGTTGGGCGACGACCAGGTGAAGACAACCGTGCGCTGAAGCTTTTCCGGACGCCGCGGCGGACCATTGTTCATCCGTGAGAGGCCGGCCGCCAAGCCAATCCATGAGCAGCCGGTTCCGATTTTCCTCTACTCGCTGCCTTTCGCGCTCGATTTCCTGCCGCAGTTCCGACAATTCTTTGCTTAACGTATCCGCGTTCATCTCGTGTTTGACCCAATAGTTGGACACGCCCAGCTTGACGGCCTTCTTCGCATAGTCGAATTCTTTGTAAGACGTTAACAGGACGATTTTCCGGATGGAATCGACGGAAGTGATCCGCTCGGTCAGCGCCAAGCCGTCCATGCCGGGCATGACGATGTCCATGATCGCCAGCTCGGGACGCTGCTTTGCGGCCAGTTCCGGTGCCTGCAGGGGATTCGTCGTCACGCAGGCAATCTCGTATCCCAGTTGCTCCCAAGGTACCAGTTGACGAATATGTTCGATAGCCAAGATCTCGTCGTCCACGATCATGACTCGAATCGGTTTCATGGGGAAGCCTCCTCTCAGGCAAACGTAATCCCATTATAATCGGGAAATCTCGCATGTGAAGGAGTCCTCCCTAACCTGGGCGGGTTATTTTCGTTTTAGCTAAGTACCTATAAGTGGCAGGCCCCTAACAGGCGATTGTCCTTTATAATAGGGGAAATCGTATGTAGAAAGGATGTCTGCCAGCGAATGAGAATCGTAGAAACCCCGATCGCCGTCTCACTGGAGCAATCCGACGACAGCCGATACCTCGAACTTTTGAGCGAATATTTTCAGGCTTCCGAGCGGGACGGCCGCGCTTCATCGATAGAAGAAAAGAAAAAGCTGATGGCCATAAAAGAAGAAATGGGAGCCTTGTGCAATCGGAATCCGCGGAAACGCGATGCCTTGTCCTCTCTCGTTTCGAAGATCCGGGAACGCAGGGAAAAGGCCGTGCTGATCACGAAATCGAGCGCCGTAGCCTCCGACTTGGCAGAATATCTCGAAGAAAACCTTGGCGGCCGCGCGGTCTTGAGCATCACGAACCAAGATTCCGTCCACGAGGTGAATGATATTCTCGGCCAATTCGGCAAACTGCCGGAATCGACCGTGTTGGTGATGACGGATTCCGTCACGACCGGAGCGGACCTCACCGCCGCCAATCACTTGATCCATTACGATTACCCGCAGCGATATACGGAAATGAACCAGCGCAATAACCGGATTTCCAGACAGACCTCGCAGCACGAAGAAGCGACGATCTATTACTTGGTCACTTCCGGGAAGATTGACGAATTCGAATTCCAGCAATCCAAAAGAGCGTAACGCCCTAACGCGACAACGCTGCCCTCGAGCGGATCCCATCCGTCCTGAGGGCAGCGTTGTTTACGAAGAGTACTTGTTTTGATAATGAGCGAGCGCAAGCAGCGGCCAGATATACCGGTAGCTGTGGTAATGGGAGTAAAAAACGCCGGGGAGACCCGCCCCGGTCGGGTAGACGGTGAACGCGTTCTCTTCCTGCGTAAGCCCGATCAATCTTTGCACTCCCTTCCGGATGGCGGGAGTCGGCGAGTCATGGACGGAGATGAGCGCGTCAAGCGCCCAAGCGGTCTGGGACGGCGTACTCCCCTGAAGAGGGATATACCGCAGCTGCCGATCGCTTTCGCAGGATTCTCCCCATCCCCCGTCCGGATTTTGAATTTCCGCCAACCATCTCGCTCCGTTGCGCACCGCCTTGTGGTCCGGTGAAATTCCGACTGCCGTCATCCCCGTTAATGCCGCCCACGTGCCGTAAATGAAGCAAACTCCCCACCGTCCATACCAGGACCCGTCTTTCTCTTGATGCCCGATGAGCCAGTCCGCGCCTCTGCGTATCCGTGTTTGGTCGACCGTAAGTCCCGCATACTTGCCCAGAAACTCCAACGTTCTCCCCGTCAAATCCGGCGTCGAGGGATCGATGGCCGACGATTTCGCTTCCGCAAACGGGAGCAAGGCTAAAATTTCTTTGTCCGTGTTTTTCTCGAATGCCGGCCATCCCCCGTCATCGTTCTGCATGGACAGCAGCCAGTTTAAGCCCCGATTCCACGCCCCGCGGTAAGCTGCATCAGCTGACGCGAATCTTTTGATCGCCCTCAAAGCCGCGGTCGTATCATCCACGTCCGGATTCCGCGTGTTGGATGCCGAAAATCCCCACCCGCCCGGAGGCACGTTGCGGTTATGCTTCACCCAATCTCCGGGCCGGTCATGCTGTTTGGACAACAGGTACGTTGCCGAACGGAGAATCGCCGGATTGTCCGCCAACGTCCCCGCCTCCTGCAAAGCGCAGCTCAGCAAAGCCGTGTCCCATATGTCGGGCGGCGAGTTTTGCACGAAAATCGGCCGCGCGGTCTTGCAAATCATTGCCTTTAGACCCTGCACGGCTTTCATGATGACAGGATGGCGTTTATCGTAGCCGATCGCAAGCATCGCGAAAATCATCAGAAAAGTGCATGTGGCATAACTGTAAAAGGTTCCGTCCGGTTCGATCCTCTCCAGCATGTAGCGCTCCGCGTATCCGACGGCCTCCTCGTGAAGCTGCGCCGGCAGCCCGGCGAGAGCTGAAATCCCTTGGCCGATCTGCTCCAAGAACGGTCGCAGTTCATCATAATCGTTCCCGAGCGTTTTCCGATCGCCGCCGATCAACGGCGTTAAATCAGGGGTCATTTTCGTTTTAATAGAATATTGCCGATCTGCAAGCAGCAGAGCCGGAATCATATGAACGCGGGCGTAGCCGGAAAAATCGAAGAAGTGAACGGGAAACGAGGAAGGAAGAAGCAGAGACTCCAGAGGGATCTTGAGAGAACGCGGCCACGGATATTGGCCTGTAGCCGCCAGCATCACTTTGGTCATCAGCCCGCTAATTCGCCCGAGCCCGCCCTTCGAGAGAATGAACGTCCGAGCTTTCGCCATCGCGAGGTCGTTGACCTGACTGTAACCGGAATAAAGCAGAGCGTAATAGCACTCCACCGTAGCGGACAAGTTCCCTTCTCGTTCATCGGGGAACGCTCTCCAGGCGCCATCCGCGCTTTGCGTGGCAAGAAGCCGTTCGCATAGAAGACGGATAAGGTTTTCATCCTCGATTTCCAAGGTCCTCAGCACAATGATCATATAGGCATCGGTTAACACCGCGTTTTCGAAACAGAATCTCCAAGAACCGTCAGGCGCCTGCATACGCGTTATTTTGTCCGACAGCCGCCTGATCTCCCGTTCCACTTCCCCGCTCGGATTCATTCTCATTCTCCCCTCCCTTCTCCATGTTATGAACGAAAAAAGCCTTCATTCGGCGGGAAACCGAAAAGGCTTCGAAGATACGAACTCTCTTAAAATGTGATAGCTGTTCGGAGGCAATATGCCGTTCCCGTTCCACCTGCTTGCCATATTGTATTTGTAAATGGACAAGGAGTGGAGGGAGCTCATGGGACATAAATCTTTCTATGGCGTCTCCATTGTCGCCTGTACGAATCGGCCTCAGTTTTTTAATAATATCTTGGCGAATTTCAAGCGTCAGCTTTACCCGAAAAAAGAGCTGATTATCGTCATCAATAAAGACAGCATGGATTTGGAAACCTACCGGGGCAAAGCGAAGCCCTATCGAAACGTACGAGTCTATCAGCTTCCCGAGGTGCGGACCCTCGGAGAATGCCTCAATTTCGGGGTACAGGAATCCCGGTTTCCTTATGTGGCCAAGCTTGACGACGACGACTTCTACTCGCCATTCTATTTGTCCGAACAGATGAACGCGATCGCGCGAACGGGCGCCCGAATCGTCGGGAAACGCAGCTATCTCGCTTTTTTGGAAGCAAAGAGTCTCCTGATCATGCGTTTTCCGGGACGCAGCAAACGTTATGTCGGACATGTGGCGGGCGGTACGATTTTATTCGCCAAAAAAGTATTCGACCGGGTTCGCTTTCCGGACGTGTCGCTGGGAGAAGACGTGTTATTCTTGCGAAGCTGCCGTAAAGCGGGCTTTAAAATCTATTCAACGTCTCCTTACAACTATGTGGGCATCCGGCGAAAGAATAAAGCGATTCATACCTGGCAAGCGCACGACAACTATCTTCTCGCCGGAAGCCGAATCGTCGCCAAAACCAATCAACCGAAGGTATACCGGAAAATGGCGACAAGAAGATGATTTTCCGATCTTAAGAGATCAGCTTTAATCCCATCGCGGAAGCCAGGACCATGGCGATGAACAGCAGGCGGCGCCAATCGCGCGATTCACCGAAGAAAAGCATCCCGACCAACGCGCCTCCGGCGGTTCCGATCCCCGTCCATATGGCATAAGCCGTGCCCATGGGCAGACTTCTGAGGGCCAAGCTCAAAAAAATAAAGCTCAGCGTAATGCCGACGCCAAAGAGAATAAAGGCTTTCACGTTTTTATCCCGGTTGATCCGGTTCATGCCAAGTACGCCTACGACCTCGAACATGCCCGCTAAAAACAAAGATACCCAAGCCATCAGGATTGCACCTCCGTTGAAGCGGAAGAGCCGCCGATCAGCTTTAACCCCATGATGCCGGCCAAAAGCAACGCGATCAACAAGAGCTTTGCCAGTCTGACAGGTTCATCGTACAAAACCATTTCCGCAAGCACCGTGCCTGCCGTTCCAAGTCCGGTAAATACGGCATAAACCGTGCCGACAGGCAGTCTCGTCGATGCGGCGATAATCAAATAGAACGAAATGGCAAGCGAGACAATCGTAGCTGCCCATGATACCGGACTCTCCGCATGTTTAAAACCGATGACCCAAATGACTTCGAAAAACGCGCCGACGAAAATAAAGATCCAACTGCGGTTCATATGCCATACCTCCTCTAGCTGTTCCGGATCCCTCGCCAAAAAACGTGCCAAGACGCGTCTAACCTCTTAAGGGAGCGTTCCAAATCCCCGTACAGCATTTCCACGAACATGCCGTCCAGTACCGCGGTAAAAGCGACGGTTGCCCGATCGACGGAAACGTCGGGATGCATTTCTCCGTTGTTGGCCGCGGATGCAAAAAACGGTTCGAGCAGCATCGCCGTCGTATCGAGATGGTGATTGGAATAATCCACGATTTCCCGTCGCAGATGACCGGGCGGAAAGAAGGCCATTCTCAGAAAAAACTTCGTATCGTCTTCCCGCTCATAGCGCAACCTATATTCGTTTAGAAATCCGTACAGCATTTTTTCGAGTGACGAAGTCTTGCTGCGCTCCAGATATTCCTGAACGAAAAGCATCTCCCGGTCCGCCACGTCCCGGAAGACGGCGAGGAACATTTCGTCTTTTCCCGTGAAGTGGCTGTAGATCGACTGTTTTTTGATGCCGACCTCAGCGGAAATATCGGCCAGAGAAGCGCCCTCGTAGCCGCTTCGCGCAAAGTGTCTCAGTGCGACTTCGCGGATTTTATCGGATGACACTCCAATCCCCCCTTACGAACGTTCGTCAGTTTATTTAAACATAAAAAAAGCCGCCTGCCAAGACGGCTTTTTTTATTTCCTTTTCCGAAAGGCGATCGTTACGGCAGCCACCAAGATCACCGCGGCTCCAATTAGTGCCCAGGTCGAAAAGACCATTCCACCGTAAGCATCGGAAGCAGTGTCTGCGGTCGGGGCTTCGCTGGACGGATCAGCGGCTGAAGGGGATGCGGACGAAACCGGCGATTCGACCGGTGAGCTCTCAGACGGAGATGCCGGCGGGTTAGTTGCCGAAGCCGTCGGAGCGGCCGTGGTTGCGGTCGCAGGCACCTCGACCACGAAAGCAAAACTCCCTTTCCCCGGGTGACGGTCCGCGCTGATGATTCGCCAATCCACCTTGTAGGATCCGTTCGATAGAGGTTTTTCCAGTACGGCCGTTACAACCTTGCCTTTTATCTTCGTATCCTTCAAAGCCTGCTCTTCTCCGGCTGCATTTGTTACTGCGATCTTCGCCGAGGTATCGAGAGTTTCGTTGAAATTCATCGTGATTTCCGTCACTTCGGACGTGCTCTTTTCATTCGGCACGGTGGATACGAGCGATGAGTGTGCCAGGATGACGCTCGGATGCAGGATCAACAGGAAGATGCCCGCGAGCATCACCATCAAAGTACGGTTTTTCATAGAGCCACCCCTTTCTCTCTATCTTTACTCAAAAACTATCATGATTATATCAACAAGTTTTGGTCAATAAAAAAAGCACTAAAGCATGCATGCTTTAGTGCTTTTCCGACTGCAACTGCTGCAAACGGTAAAACGCCCCTTTGGCCTCACCTTCACAGATGTTTGTCCTTGAGCAACTTCATGAAGATGCCGCCGACGACGCTGCGGTGCTGGAAGTTCAGCTGCCGAGCCGTGACCGTATCCGTCCAGTCAGAGAATGGAACGCGGTCCGCCGTCTCGTTCAGCATGCGCCAAAGCGGCTCGATAAGCGCTTCGAAATCCCCCCGCTCCTCCGAGAGTGCCGCGGACCAGACCAGCCAGTCCCCTTTCGTATAGGAGGCCCTGTTATCGAGCGGAGTTCCGTATGCGTTCCGACGCTTCAAATACGATTCCGTTTCCCGCCGCACCGTCTCTTCGCCGAACAAATCGGTGCCAAACAGCAAATCCCAGATCAGGTTGTATTTCAAGCTCCAGCTTCCGTCCAGCCCAAACGCCAGCTTCGTATGATCCCCATCGTCAGCCAGCTGCTTCCAGGCTTCTGCCATCTGCCGCGCCTTCTCCATATAATTGGCGGCGCGTGGTCCGTCTCCCGCCAAATCGAGCAAGCGCGAAAATGCCGCGATCCCCATAATCGCCTTCACCGACAAGTTCGCGTTTCGCGCCAAGTGGCCCGCGAAGTCGTCCGTACACAGCTGATTGTCCGGGTCCAACCCATGTTCCGCCAAATAGTCCGCCCATTGCGTCAGCTGCGCTATATGCGGCCGCGCGAAATCTACGTTTCCTTCCGCCAGGCAAACCGCAGCCGTCATGATCAGCATGTTGCCGCATTCTTCGACCGGCATCTGCGCTTCCCGACGATTCTCACCGTACACTTGTCCGTTGCCCAACGGGTATTGACCGATATCATGCGGTGCGAATTCGAACGGCCACGCTTCGCTATTCGCATACCGAAAGATCGGCCGCAGCATAGCCGCAACCAATGACGGATTAAACAGCAGGAACAAAGGAGCTGAAGGATAGCTGACATCAACCGTCGCCATGCAGCCGTTGCTGTAGCATTCCTTGGACAGAAAAAGCAGTTCGCCTTCCGGGTCGACGACGAGTTTATGCGCCGCAATAGCCTGTCGATAAGAGAGCGCCAGCATCTGCGCATATTTGGGACCGCCTGAAGCCTCACCGTCATTGAGTACCTGCCGATCGAATTCCTCGCACCGCTCCATGATCGCATCGTGATCCTCGAAGGCAGCAGCGATCATCTGCTCGGCCGTTTGGCCTCGTCTTTTCCAGTACGCCTGAAGCCGCTCGCCGAAATATTCCACCGCATACAAGTCATCATAAGCGAGCACCGCCAGCCGTCGTACCGGCTCTTCCCCGACGATGCCGCAATTATAGGAAGCCGCCATGACGGGAAAGCCGTCCGCTGCGGCTCGCGGCATCGTGATCGGCTCCTCGCATGCAATGGAGCCCGTGCGAACGAACGTCTTGCGAATGTCGGCAGAATGCACGCAGACTTCCGGAGCGTCCACATGTTGCGTCGCCAGGTAAACGTAACCCCAATCGATCCGCAAATCGTCCCCGGACCGGTTCAGGACGGCTTGCTCCGCATGGCCCATTCGCTGCCATCGGTATGTCTCGCTGTGTCCCGTCTCCCACGCAACCTTCTGATCCGATCGATCGACACACCACTCGCCCGTCACATCCAAGTAGAGGCTGACGCGATGCGGCTTACCGTCTATCGAACACACTTCAAGAGAAATATAAGAGGCGGGACGGGACAGTAAATCGAGATCGTCCGGCAAGAGCGGTGTCGTGAAACGGACTGCCAGCCGAACGCCTTCTCCTTCGAACGAATACACGGACGATAGCGGCGTAACGGTCAGTTCCGTCTGCTTCATCGCCGGAGGTTCGGTGTAGTAGCGCTCGATGTTCGGTTCGACACGGCCCGCAAACCGCCGGGTTTGCCCGTCGATTTGGATCAAGCCCGTCAAAGCTTGGCGTTGGCCGGTCCAGTGGCGGGTGAAGTCATCCGTTAGCCGATCCGCCATCGACCAGACGCTGAAATAAGGATCTACCGTCACCAGAGGAACGGCAGGTGGACGCAGAGTGTTCGTCATGTTTGGACACCTTTCCTTTCTTCACTGTTATCGAATCCGGATTTCAGCCCCGCCCGGATGATGCTCGTAACGAATAAGCAGCGTACTCGTCCGATTGTCCCATTCGTAAGCAAGCGGCTCGGTTCGGCCGGGAACGGTGTAGTCGGCGGAAGACGGCTGGAAGCCGCACCTGACCCTTGCCACCGCGCGTACGCCTTGCGGTCCCCGTACCGTGAAGCTGACGGAATCCGCCTCCGACATGAAGCATTCGATCCTGGAGGAGGCTGCGATAATCCCGCTCCTTCCCGGTTGATCAATCTGTTGCATGTTATATAACAACACTTGATGTCCCGGTTGCACGACGACAGTCTCCCTGACCGCCAACTGCGGGTCGAACAGATCGACATAAAGTCCTGTCAGCCGAAGCGGTTCTTCCGACACGGATTCCCGCATGACAGACGCGATGACATAAGGACCGCGCCGTATCATCAGATGATTCGCCGGAAGCCAGCTCCGCCGCCCGTCTCCCAGTTTGTCGATCGCCGTCCGGACCGCATGGCGCAGACGGTCGGCCGCTTCGGCGCTCTCCGCCAGACGCTCCGGATGCTCCTTCATGTACACGACAACGCCTCGGCCGACGGCTTCCACCCCTTCCGCCCGATCAGGCGCGAGCCCGAGACATTCGAACAGATGCTCGCGAGGAGTCAGATATGGCTTCGCTCCTTGGTTCCACCATTCCCGCACCTGATGGTACGGGTCGCTGTCGTCGCCTACATAGACGAGAGCTCCGCCGTCGCGAACCCACTGTGCGAGAGAAGCGTGAATATCCGGAAATTCAGGCTTCATGAATTCATAGCTGAGCACGAGCACGCGGTAGTCGTTCAGATAACCGGGAAACCGCCGGATATTGTCCAATTGTACCGGTCGGACCGGCAATCCGTGCTTCAGCAAGGGCAGCGTCAATCCATAAAAGGACGAGTAAAGAAGCAGCTTCAGTGCATATTCGTCCGTCATCTCGACTTCGTTCGTCCCGTCATATTTCAGCATGAAGCCGGCCGTCGGCACGCCGGGCGCCTTGCGCTGGAACATCGCCGAATCGGCCATCAATACGCCGATTCGCACGTTATTACCGAAGTCTTCGACTTCCGGTTGATCCATATTCCCAAGCGTATGCATCAGCAGCAGCAGCGTAGTCGCATAGTCCGGAGGAATCGGTTCTTTCCCTTCCCCGTTCTCGGCCGGGTATTGCCCTTCGAAAATCCGCTTGGGCCACGGCGCAACCTCATAGCGAGAAACGCCTGGATGCAGCAGTGAAGCCGTCAGCGTCCGAATATAATTCGCCCTGTAATCGCTCCATGTGCGCTTCGGATCATCCTCGATCGGGTCGTGCAGGAACCACATTCGGCGGTCCGTGCCGCGAACGAGCTCCTGCATAATGCCGTATTCCAGATAAGCAGTTTCGAACGTCCGCTCTGCCGCCACTCCTTCATACACATTGGCCGTTCTCGAAGTTCCGGTCCATATTTGCGCGATGTAGCCGTTAATCGACGGCACATCGAGCAATCGCGACTCGGGGCTCACGATTCTCCATTGCGCATAATTGATCAGGCTATGGGTCGGCACGTAGAACCGAAGCGGACGGCCATACTTGACCAGGGAGTATTCCTTCAGCGCCGAGCAAACCCGGTCCAGACAGCGGGTGTACAAATACGCCTTCAGCTTGGAAGCCCTGTACTGTCCGTCGCACGATCCGTCGGGATCCTGCCAGGGCTCGTTATAGTAGATGAGCCATTCCCGCTTGAACGCCTCCGAATATCCCCCTTCGACCCAAAACTCCGGTTCCTCTAGATGGATGGCGTCGACGCCTGCATCGACGGCGGGACGAATCCGCTCCGTCAAAAAGTCGGCGTAGGCAACGGTAGGCACCATATAGGGAATCTCCCGCGATGTTCCGTGAATGATGGTCTCGCCGGACTTGTACGTTTGCGCTTCATCCCAATGCGGGCGGCCATCGTACTGCCCGTTCAAGTATTCCTGGTACCCGCCCCAGGAAACTCCTGTCATCAGATGAACCTTGTATCCTCGCTCGGCCCATTGCCGAATGCGCTCGGGCATTGTCGCGCTTACGCCGTACACCATTACGAAATCGGTCTGCAGATCGTACTTCTCCCCAAACCCGCTTCCTTCCTGAAAACCGGTTCGTTCTTCCTCTCTTGCGCCCATCACGGATAACCTCCTGCGTCTGGCCTATTGTGGGCCGGCGAGCTTAACCCGCAGCGTCTTGATCTCGAAAGGCGCAAACGACAGCGCCGCCCAAGACGAGCCTTCCTGCAACACGTGAAGGGGCTGTTCCATCAAGTCCGATTCTTCAATGCATTCACAAGCAAGTCCGATTGCGATGTCCGCTTGGGCGTTTGCTCCCGCAGTTTCGTAGAGTCGGAGAATCAGATGGTCGCTGTCCTCCGCTTTCTTCACCGATTCCAGCATCACATGCGGATGATCGATCCGAATGAGCGTGACGGGCTCGCATCGTTCACGTCCCTGCTGCATCTTCCCTTCCGCAAGCGTGAGCGGAACGTTCAATTCATAACCTTTGCGCCCGACCTCGGCCTGAATGGCATCCCCTACATGCGGATAGAGAGCGTATACGAATTGATGGCGCGCCCTGTCCGCCGTCGGGTCGGGGTAATCGGGACTTCTGAGCAGGTTTAGGTCCATGACATGTCCCTGCACGCTATGGCCGTATTTGCAGTCGTTGAGCAGCGCCACGCCGTAGTCCGGCTGGGACAGATCAATATAATGGTGGGCGCATATCTCGTCCTTGGCGAATTCTATCATCGTGTTGCGGGTCGTCGGCCGCTTGATCGTGCCGAACTGGATATCGCAGCTCACTTCGTTGCTGTAAACGCTGACCGGAAACGACACCCGCAGCATGCTGTGAGACTGCTTCCAGTCCGCTTCCGTTTCGAACCTGACGACCGGGTCGGAGGAAGTCAGTATAATTTTCTGAATGAGCTCGGATTCTCCGAACGTGTAGCGTTGCTCGAGGACTGCCCGAGGGCCTTCCACATACGCCGAGCACTTCGCCAGCTTCATCTGCCCGGCAGCCCGATCCCGGTAGTCCCGGGGGAAATCCCACGCATCCCCGTCATCATGATAAACCGTGAACACATTCGCTGCCGCGCCCGGCAAGATCGCTTCGCGTCCCGCCGGCTTGTCGAACACCGAGACGATATGCCCTTCCTCATTGAAGCTGACTTTCAGCAATTCATTCTCGAGCTGCCGCTCGCTTGCCGTCAATGCCGGAACAACGGCATCTACGGTCGCGTCCGCTAGCCTGCAATAGCTCATACCGGGCACAACGACCTTCCGCCAGCTCCCGTCGCCGCCCGCCTGGATCCATTCCCGCCGCTCCCACGGCAATGAATTGAAGACCGCCTTCTCACCGTCCCAGCCCGCGCTTCCCGCCAGTTGCGCGCAAGCTTGCGCCTTCATCTCTCGTACTTCCGCAGTCAGCGCCGCATAGCGATCCAGCGACTCGTCGTATACTCTTGCAATCGAAGAACCTGGCAAAATGTCATGAAACTGATAAAGCAGCACTTCCTTCCAAATCCGCTCCAGCGAATCGGAAGGATATTCCGTCTGGCCGGCCGCCCATTGCAGTGAAGCGAGCCATTCCAGATCGCGAAGCTCTTTCTCGAGTTTCCGGTTATACCGCTTGTTCCTCGCCTGCGTCGTCAGCGTCCCTTGATGCTTCTCCAGGTATAGTTCTCCGCGATACGTCTGGAATTTTCCCGCTTCCTTCTCCAACTTGCGGAAGAAGGCCAGCGAGCTCTCCTGCACGACCGGCGGAAGGCCTGACAAATCCTTCTCCCGAGACAACCGCTCGAGATGCTCTTCGCCCGGACCACCGCCGCCGTCCCCGATTCCGAACAGCATAAGCGCATGTCCGGACACGTTGCGGTCGAGATATTGGCTCTCAATCTTGGCGAGCGACCGCGGGGCAGCCGGGCTGTTGTACGTATCCTCCGGCGGAAGATGGGTCAGCACGCGCGTCCCGTCGATCCCTTCCCAGTGGAAGCTGTGGTGGGGATGGGTGTTGTAGACGCTCCAGGACAGCTTCTGCGTCATCATGTAATCGATGCCGGACTTTCTGAGCAGCTGCGGAAGACTGCCGCTATAGCCGAACACATCCGGCAGCCACAGCACTTTCATGTCTTGGCCGAATTCCTGCTGGAAGAACCGTTTGCCGTAGAGAATTTGCCTGATCAGCGCCTCCCCGCCGGATATATTCGTGTCCGGCTCCACCCACATGGCGCCCTGCGCTTCCCAGCGCCCTTCCCGAATCCGTTCCTTCACTTGTGCATAGAGCGCAGGGTAGTCATCCTTCACCCACTGGTACAACTGCGGCTGGCTGGCCCCGAACGTGTAATCCGGGTATTTCTCCATATTCCGCAGCGCGGTGGCGAACGTCCGCGCCCCCTTGCGAATTGTCTCTCGAATCGGCCAAAGCCACGCAAGGTCGATATGGGCATGGCCGATGGCGCTGACGGATAGTGAAGCGTCGCCGCCGCGCTTCTGCAGCTCGGCGGACAGCAGGACGGCCGCCCTGTCGACGGAATCCTCATTCAACCCCGCTAATATCAAAGAAGCTTCATACAACGACTGCAGCACTTGCGCCTTGCGCGCGCTCGCTTCCGGCAACTGTTCCGCCAGCTCGATCAGCACTTCGAAATCGTAGTACAGCTGTCTGTAATTTTCGTTGCAAATTGCCATGCAAGCTTCTTTCAACAGGCCGCCATGATAGCTGCCGAACAAATCGTTGCATCCGGCGTCGGCCCACAAGTCGACGACCTCTCCACCGGCAGCGCTGTCGCTGACGTCCACAACCCGTTTGCCCGGTAATCCCAGACTATAATCAAAGGTCGAATTGACGGTCGTAAGTCCTTGATAAGGATGACCATCCCGATCGACCACGCACATTTCACCATTAATATCGAGTAGCAGAACGACTTTACGACCGGCTGCGCACTCAGGAACCCGCCCTTCAAAGCGAAACCAGGCGCAATCCCATAACTCCGCCCACCGGTCCCCGGGCTTCAGCGCATTCAGCCGCTCGCCGCTCTCCCGTTCCGAATACGGTACCGGTTCCCGCGTTACCCACGCGGTGACGTTCAAATCCCCAAGCGGTTCATAGATTGCGGTACGCAATCGGGACAGCACCGACTTCGCTCTATCCAACTTGATCTTATCCGATTCGTACGGCATCTTCTCTTCACTCCCTGAATCGACTAGATGAACGCGAGTGGAAAGAGAGCGGGGACGCCGCTCTCTCTCTTCAAAGCTCGCTTATTGCGTGACGGCTTCCGCTCTCTTCTGGGCGTCATCGAGAATGGCCTTAATATCGCCCTTGGTCATCAGCGCCTTCACTACGGCATCGCCCCAAATTTGCCATGCTTTCGAGTTGTCCTTGGCGAACGTCGGCAAGCCTTGTACGTTGCCGCTCATCGCGAGGTAATGCGTGTACAGCGCCGGATGATCCTTCTTGTACGTATCAGATTCCGCAATCTCTTTCAATATCGGGGAACGAACGTTGGAATCCGCAATGAGCTGCTGAATTTCCGGACTGATCATCGCACGGATATATTGGAAAGCCGCTTCCTTGTTCTTCGAGTCCTTCGGAACGGAGTGGAAAGCCGCACCGATCGTTATATCGCCCGGTTTGCCGTTCGGGGAGAGCGGAATCGGCGCCATGCCGACGTCAATTCCTTTGTCCTTGGATTGCTGGGACTGCCAGGGACCGTCGATGATATAGGCGAATTGTTTCTTGTACCAGGCATCGAAGTACGCGCCCTCACTCGTATTCACCATCAAACCCGGCGCGTTCACGGCATTCAGTTCGCGCAGCAGGGCGACCGTTTCAACATTGGCGTCGCTATTGAAGGCCGGCTTGCCTCCGTCGGCGAACGCACCGCCGTTGATCATCATCAGCGCGCCATAACGCAAGTAACCGCCGAAGTTGGCTCCAGCATAGACGCCGCCGCCGTAAAACTTGCCTTTGCCGGCTTCCGTCACTTTCTTCACATTATCAAGCAACTCCGCCCAGGTGGTTGGCGCTTTCTCCGGATCAAGACCGGCCTGCTTCACTAGATCTTTGTTCCAGTACAAGCTGCTGACGCCAGGTTGGGCGGCCAGTCCGTAGATTTTGCCGTCAACTTCCATCGGCTTCCAAGCGGCATCCGCCACTTTCTCGCGAATTTCGGACGCAAGATCGTCCGGGAACGGCTCCAGCAACCCCTGCTGGGCAAAACCGTTCATCTGCGTCTCACCGACAATGATATCGGGAATATTTTTAGCCAGGAAGCCAGCTGTTTGCTTCTGGATCAGCTCTTCGCCCCAGCCCCAATCCTGCATCTTGACATCGATGTTCTTCTCTTTCATTTTGTTGTACAGGATCGTCTGATAATGAAAACCGAACGTGTCGGCCGGGAACACCTTGCCTGCCGTATAGGACGTGTCCAGTCCCTTGCCTTTCAATTCCTTCTCCTTAGGAGCGAGCAGGTCGCCCAGCTTGCCGGTTCCGACGTTCGTGGCTCCTTCTGTCAACACGGTAATTGTTGCCCCGTCCGAAGACTGCGAAGGCTGAGCTGATTCCGAAGGTTTAGTTGATGCCGTCTCCGAAGGCGGCGGTGAATTCGAAGCTTGCTCATTGTTTACCTTCCCGCCCCCGCAACCGGCCAACGCCGTAACGATAAGAGCAGATACCATCCACTTGGCGATTAATGCTTTCAAACGAACCCCTCCATCTCATGATTAATTATACATATAAAACATATCAGCATTTTTTGACTTATTCAATATGGTTTTTATATGTCATTTAATATTTTTTACCCTTTGATGCCGGTGTTGGCCAACCCTTGTACGATATACTTCTGGAAGAAGAAGAAAATCAGCAGGGCGGGCAGGGTAGTGCCCAGTCCAAGCGTAATGATTATCGGATAGTTTGGCGAGCTGTACCCGCCTTTCGCCGCGGAAGTGAGTCTCGTTATAGCGGAAGGAAGCGTTTGCAAGTGATCGCTGTTCGTGTAGAAGAACGGCGTTATGAAATCGTTCCACGTACCGAGAGCAGTCGTGATCGCTATGAATGCCATAATCGGCAGTTGGAGCGGCAATAGAACTTGAAAGATGACCCGCAGCGTTCCGGCGCCGTCCATCTTCGCCGCTTCGTCCAATTCATAAGGCACTTTCTCCAGTGACTGCTTGACGAGAAACATGCCCATGATATTGATCGCCGGACCGCCCAGCAGGTACACCCACCAGGTATCCAGCAGCCCCGTCCCGCCGGTGAAAATATCGTTGCCCCCCGCGTACGGCCACCGGGCATACTGCAGATAAGTCGGAATAAGCGCGATCGTCCCGGGGATCATCTGCGTCGCAAGCAGCGAAAGGAACAGCCCGTCTTTCCCTTTGAATTTCAAACGGGCGAAGGCATAGCCGGCTAAGAAAGAGGTCAGCACGGCGAAGAAGGTGCTGTACAACGTACGGAATAAAGAATTCAAAATGTAAACCCTGACGGAAGTGTCCGTGGATCCGTAGAATAAAATCCGATAATTCCATAGCGTCGGCTCTTTCGGGATTGGCAGGATGCCAAGAACGGTGGTCTGAAATTCATCGCTTGTAAAAAATCCTGATAAGATCATAAAGATCAGCGGATAGAAAAGAACGAGTCCAAATCCCCCCAGGACAAGATGCGCGGCGATATGGCCCACCTTTAGCTTACGGACCGACTTGGTTTGTACGGATACGGAAGCCATATCTTACTTCCTCCCCTTCATCTTGATCGGAATGGTGTCGCTGCGATCCGACTTGGTCGTACGGCGGTAATAGGCCGCGGTGGCGACGAATACGATCACCGCCATAATCAGCGAAGACGTACCCGCCATGCCGAGATTGAAATCCCAGAAGGCGTCGCGGTAGATCCGGAAGACGAGCACTTCCGTCTGACTGTAGGGGCCGCCGCCCGTAATAAACATGACCTGCTCATAAATCTGAATCGCCCCGATTAAGCTGGTAATGACAATGTACGTGGCAATCGGCTTCAGGCCGGGAATCGTGACGTATCTCAGCTTCTGACGGCGGTTCGCTCCGTCGATTTCAGCCGCCTCGTAAAGCGTGACATCCACGGACTGCAAGCCGGCCAGCCAGATCAGCGCCGCGCCGCCGACCCCTTTCCAAACCGAATACACGACAATCCAGAACACGCTCCACGGCACCGAAAACTGCCATATGATCGGTTGATGACCCATCGATTTCAGAATATTGTTGATAACCCCGTTAGTGGGATCTAGAAAAATATTGAAAATCTGCGTAGTCGCAACCGTCGAGGTTACAGCGGGTATATACCATACGGAGCGGTAAATCCCTTTGCCGAACAGCGGCATGTTCATCAGAAGCGCGGCGCCGAAACCGGCGAGCAGCGTAACGCCGGATACAAGAGCTCCCATCCAGATGGATCTCAACAAGGCGTTGTAATACAGCGGATCATGGAAGAAGCGGACATAATTATCGAACCATATGAACTTGGGATGCGCTTGTATGCCGACCCAATCGAAGAAGCCAAGCACAAACCCGAACAGCGTCGGAAATCCGGATACGATCATCCACCAGAAAATCATGGGGCCTAAAATAGCTGTGGCGATAAGGGCATCCCGATGCCTGACAAGAAAACGCTTTAATTTCGTTTGTTTCACCCTTGCAGAAACGGCTCTTTCCATGGCTTCCCCTCCAGACACATATATGCACTATTTAATATATACAATATTGTTTTATTAGTCAATTTAGGCGCATTAAAAAAAGACTCTGAACAAGTCCTTGTTCAGAGTCTTTTAGTTATGGCCGCCGGTTAAACCGGTAGTTTGATTCGGCTTGTCGAGGACCTCACGACCAGTTGCGGCTCCATGGTAATTTTGCTGTACTTGCCCGCTTGGCCGTCATTCTCCAGCAGCCTGACAAGAATATCGGCCGCCTCCTTGCCCATCGTGAACTCCGCTTGGGAAATATGCGTGTAAGAGCCGAATTCGTCATAACCCGATGACGGATCGTCGAAAGTAAGGACCGAGATGTCGGCCGGCACCTTCAGGCCGATCTGCCTGGCGATGTTGGAGATATAAACGCCCAGCCTGGCATTAAGCGTAATGTACGCCGTCGCCATCTTGTTGCGGATGAATCGGTAGAGCGGGTGATCTTCCCGGATATCGGAATAGTCCACCTGGAAGTTCGTCAGAATCATCGCCGGATTAATCATGGCGCCGCGCTGCCTTAGCGCTTCCATGTAGCCGGCTATCCGATCGCTCACGGTAATGGTAGGCAGCGGCGTATCCGAGCAAATGGCGATATCCCGGTGACCGAGATCCCATAGGTGGTCGAGCGCCAATTGGGCGCCCTTCTGGCTATCCGTGCACACGAAATTCGTTTCGATGCCGGCCAAATATCGGTCGATCAGCACAAAGGGGTATTTTTTCGTCTTGAGCGCGAGAATTTCCTCATTGTACGTCTCCGCATCGCTAGGGAAAATAATGAGACCCGACGTTCCGTCGGCGATGCTTTCCAAAATCAAATTCTTCTCGGTGTCGATATCATTATTGCTCAGCGCTACGTATAAATGGTATCCGTGCTTCTTTAACACCTCGTTAATCCCGTTAATCAGACGAATCGCGAAGAAATCGACAACTGTCGGAATAATCAATCCGATGGTCTTGATCTTCTTCCTGTTTCCGGAGTGCTCCGGCATCACCGAACCGTCGGCGATGCCGGTCCAGAGCGACGAGTAATCCCCTCGCCCGCGACTGTCGTCTGCGTCTGCGGGCACTTCTTTCACGAAGCTGCCGCGGCCCGGAATACGGTGAATCCACCCCTCCTTGGCCAGCTGAACAAGCGCATTCGCAACCGTTATCCGGCTCACCCCGAACTGCTCCATCAATTCTTTTTCAGACGGTATTTTATCGTTTGTCCGCAGCACTCCGCTTACAATCTGTTCCTTGAAGTGGTCTTGTATTTGCATATACAGCGGCAGGCGATCGTTAGACATACATGCTTCTCCTTAAACTCAAAATACACGATACTCGAATAATATATCATTTATAGCTTTTAGTCAAATGGGTGGATATTCGACAGTGTTCAACATCATCAAGATCCTGCTGGATGAGGAATAAGCCCCGGCAGGCTTGGCGTTCAGTTCGACGGTCCGATCGACAAATGATGGTGCTCGCGAATTAATTGGAAGTACGTGTCAGGTCGAACGAAGACGATATCCTTGTTGTCCTTGAACTGGTTGTAGGCGTTCACGAAGCTCTGGTAACTGACTTCCCAAGGATTGGCTTGAATGCCCAGGAACGCGGGGGACTTCCCGTCCCAACGGTCAATTTCATTCTGAATCGGGAAGATCAAATCCCCTTCCGAAGCGCCGTAAACGACGTTCAACTCCTGGCCGGGCATCGTTTCTCCGTAAATCGTGATCTCACCCGATCCGCCCTGCGAAGTAAAGCCGAGAAGTGACGGCGCATGCTTCGCGATGCTGTCGCCGACATTCGGATTCAGAAATCCGTTCACCGTGTTCCACTCCGTCACCACCCGCAACCCGGCACGCTTCATATAATCATTCGTACGAGAGAAGTAAAGGTCCAGCCCGTGCTGATCCTTCCACATATTCGGATACGTGTAGCCCAGGCCGGATGGACCGGAAATGAATGCATCGTTCTCCGTTGCCGTGCGATGGAGATAATCCAGGATGCCGGGCATGGCATCCAGCATGAGCGGGGAAATCGTCCAGCCGATCGGGATCTCTCCCCGGTTCGGGAGCGCCCATAATTTGCTGAAAAAATGCTCCATGTACTGCAGGTTATCCCCATCGCTCATGATGTAGGACACATATATTTTGTTTTCCAGCGGCGGCTTGGCCGGTGTTTGCACCGGGGTGATCTTGCGGGAGGTGCCGCTGAGCACGGACAGATTGGAGGAGAAATCCGCCGCCACCGTGGCTAGGCCGAACTCCGAAGTTTTGATTACGCCCTGTCCCTCCGCCGGCCACCACCCCAAGTACAAGCCTTTGCCGTAGGGCATATCTTTCAGAAATTTGTCCAGAACGGCTTCTTCCTCCGGTACTTCCGGATTCAACCAAACGACGGACGCCCCGATTCCCATTGCGTATTCGCGCAGGTGCGTCTTAAGATCGGGCGTTAATCCGATGATTACCCTGTGGGTCGTCTTGGGCCAATAAGTTTGGTAGAGATATTCGTAAACCTCGATCTTGCCGGGGAAGCGGCCGCGTAAATCTTCCAGAATCGGCAGCTTATAAGGGTCCGCGGTCAGCTTCGGGACAAGCGAAGGCGGCGCTACGATCGCATTCTTCAGCCCGGCAATTGTCGTCGCCAAGTTATAAGTGTCTGGCACTTCCGGATCGTAGATGACGATGCCCTTGACTTCGGAACGGTACTTCTTCAGCAGTTCCCAGTTGTCCTTAACCTTGGCGTAACCGAGTCCGACCGCCTTCAACCAGGAGGTACCCTCGTCGCTGCGGCTGTCGTCGTAAATACGCGGTTTTGTTTTGTTGACGACGCCCCTCAGCGATTCGAACATCCCGACTTCCGCTTCCCTGACCGGCGAAGCGATCTGGATGTCGTATAGTTTCAACGTCGACTTCCCCGTCCAGGTCACGTTGATTTCAATCGCCTGACCGGCGGATACGGCGAAAGGAACTTCAAACGCCTGGGATGCGTTCTCGTTCCGAAAATCCCAATTGGTCACATCGACTGCGCCAAGCGCCGCGCCCGTCGCCTGATCGCGAATTTCCAGTCTGACGACGTTTCCGTTATCATCCGCAAATCGGCCGACGCTCATATTCACAATAGCTTTGCTATCGCCGGCGGGAACATCCGCGATGTCCGGAACGCGCAGAAGCAAACCCGCCTGATCTTTCCCCTCCTCGGCCAGCCATCCGTCCCCATCCTTCCTTCCCACTTCATGGCCGTACGCCTCGTCCTCCGCTTCATAGATCAGCTTGTCGGCCAAGCTGATCAGATCCAGCGTCGGCGCCGGTTCGGGAAATGAAGGCAGCGCCTGATCCTCGGGCCAGCGAATTCCCCCGCGATGTTCCATCCCATTCCAAAAGACCGCAGCTGCAACCGCCACAACAAGCACGCATGCCGCCAGGCTGACGATCGTTCTTTTCCGTTTCAAGCTGTCTCCTCCCGTCTTGACCGTACTAACGCAAATGATATTTACAAATGACATATTAGTCAATATATTTATGTCTTTTTGGTTTATACATCAGGGGTCTTTGGCCTTATTCTGCTTTAAAAAGAGTCGTTTTATAAGAGTTTTTGTCGATTCTATTGAAATTATTATGTACAATATATTAAATATAACTCTAGAGGGCCGTTTACTCGAAGCTTTATCGCGCCAGGGCAGGAGGTGTAGCGGTCAGCAGGCGCCAGGACGACTCCATCCATTATTTTTTAAAAAAATGAGGTGGTTCATCGTGATTCGAAAGAAGCTTATGACTTTCAGTCTTGCCCTATTGTGCTCCATACCGTTTACAACCGGCGCTACGGCTTCTTCGCCTGACCCGCAAAATTCGATTACCTGGTCCAGTCAGCAGGAACTTCCAAGTTTCAAGAAAGCCAAGCAGCTTGAAGTCGCCGATATTTACGATGCGCCAGGGGATATCAAGCTGATGTTGGCCACATTGCAAGGGATCGTCAATCGTAAGGAGCCCCGCATCTACTTGATCGAGCATATCGAAGAGGGCAAATATAAGTGGTTGGAAGATCTCGATGTCCCGTATACCGTTCACGATAACTATTGGGACCTTGTAAAGTTGTTCAAAAACGAAGTGAAAGGCGTCGTAGTCTACGACCCGAATGTCCCGGATTCCATCAATGTGGCCACGACGCTTGCGGGAGTGAACGATGCCATTGCAGTCGGCCCCGAGCTTGCACAGCAGTTGGCAGACGCACCCTATAATCTGCCGGTTGTCGAAGACCTGCGGGGGCGGTTCAAGGATCGACTGGACGCCTACACCTGGCAGTACGAGCACTTATGGAGCCAGACGACGCACCGAATGCTGATCGGCCTAAGCCCCGACACAGCCATCAGGTTGCCTTCGGACAATTTCTCGTCATTCAAGACGATCGCGCAAGAACCGACGCAAGAACGCGATGCCAAAAACCGCAAAGTATACGACCTTGACCTGACCGATTTCCTTGGCAAATCGTCCGTCTTCCTTCGGTTCGAAGACGCCTTCACACAGGATGGTTGGGGCCCTGCCGTGCATGAAGTGACCGTGAAGGCGGACGGCCGGACGATCGCGCAATTCGTTCCAGGCACGCCTGAAGAGGCGCCTTATCTGTACGACAGCGACGGTTCCCAACTGTCCTCAGGGAGCGGCGGACACCGATTCGCGGACAACGGACGCTACTTCGTTTACCAATTTACGCCCCCCGAGGGCACGAAGCAGTTGACCGCCTCCGTCGAGATGTGGAACCAGTTCAAAGTTTCCGCAAGCAACGTGCAGCCGGTTTCCTCCAATCGCAAAGAGCCCTACGGCTATCTGCGGGATTATGCCGTCGCGAACAAGGCGATGGTGTTCTGGCTTGATCCGAACGATCCTCCGCAGAAGGCGCTGTTCGAACGCATTCTATCGGACGTTAAACCCGGCACGCCCTATCTTGGATGGTTCAGCAATGACGTCTCGGGCGAGTTCAGCGGAGTCGAAGTCACGTCCAGCCACGGCGTATATGTACTGGCAGCTGATTGGTTCAGCAATTTGACCGTTTTTGGCGGCACCCAAGTAAAGAATGCCAATTCGAAACCAGTCAAGAAGCTAAAGCTGGAAAACAAAATCTATGTCACGTATACGTTCAGCGAAGGCGACAACTTCCAGTACAACCAGCACCGACTGCGGAATCTGTGGGACGACCCCGGCCGCGGCCAGGTGCCGATCAACTGGACGTCCAGCCCGCTCTTGTACGACGGCGCGCCAGCCATATTGGACTATTATCTCAGCACCGCTACGGACAACGATCAGCTCGTCGCCGGTCCTTCCGGAGCCGGTTATTTCTACCCGAACGTATGGCCGGACAGCTCGTTCCCGGATTTCCTCAAGCGGACGAAGAACTATATGAAGAAAACCGGCATGACTGTCCCATACGTCCTGAACCGGATCGGCGGCGAGAATGTGCCTCTCAGCGAATCGAAGGCCGCCGCCTACCACGATGAGTATCGCCCAATCGGCATGTTCCTCAGTTGGGAAGACCGGTACGGAGTCCAAATTGTGGACGGCGATTTGCCGGTATCAACGATCCGCGGCATCGGCAGTATTCAGGAAGGTAAGAGGGTACTGGACGAAGCCAAAGCAAATTGGGACGGCAAATCGCCGCTGTTCGTCTCTCTCGGCATACTGGCCTGGAACATGAATCCAACAGACATCGCGGAACTGAACAACTCCCTCGGGTCGGATTTCCAGGCCGTGCTTGCGGATCAATACTTTGCGCTGATTCGCGAAGCGAACGGATTGCCCGCTAATCCTTGATTCCGCTGCTTATTTGAAAGTCATAACAGCCCGAGGCTCGAGAACGATTCGAGCTTCGGGCTGTTTGAGGTTTACCCGCCTTTGCTAGCCGATCATGCGGATCGGTAGCGGCCGGCTTGCAGTTCGAACAACCTGGCATAATTGCCGCCAAGTCGCATGAGCTCGTCGTGGCTGCCTGATTCGACGATCCGTCCTTCTTCCATCAGGTATATTCGATCGGCAAGCCGCGTCGTTGACAATCGGTGGGAGATGAAGATCACGGTTCGATCCTGTGCCGCTTCGAGCATTGCCTTATTCAGGTTGTACTCGCTGATGGGGTCAAGGGCGCTTGACGGCTCATCCAGGATGAGTACAGAGCACGGCTTGGCAAACGCCCTCGCGATCGCGATTTTCTGTGCCTCGCCTCCCGAAAAAATCTGCCCTTCCTCGGAGAATTCACGGGTTAGTTCCGTCGCGAGCCCTTGCTCAAGTTCGTTCAAGCGACCGGCGAAATCGCTTTTACGTAACGCCTCCTCGATTCGCGCCTTCAACTGCTCGTCCTTCTCCGGCACCCGGTCCATCCAGACATTCTCCGCGAGCGACGCGGCGAAGAGCTGAAAGTCCTGGAAAGCAACGCCGAATAGATGGCGATATTCCTCGACTCGGTAGTCTTTAATATTGCTGCAGCCGTACGCGATCTCCCCTTCCGTCGGGTCATAGAGCCGCAGCAGCAGCTTGATGAGCGTTGACTTGCCGGCGCCGTTATAACCGACAATGGCGATTTTCTCCTTCGGACGAATGCGCAGATTGATTCCTACTAGCGTCGGCTTATCATTATTTTCATAAGTGAAGCTCACATTCGTAAGGGTAATTTCCTGCACACCAATTGGCATTTCGGCCGGAAGCGCGGGATCCTTCATCTGCGGTTCATATTCCAGGAACCCTCGCAGCTTTCGAATATAGTAATGGTTTTTCTGGAACTTCGCCAGGGCATCGATCAGGTTGTTGAAGCTCCATCCCAGCGTCCATACGCCATTGGTGACGGCGGCCAACGTTCCGTAGGTGATCGACTGCAGAACGATGGCTTGATAGGCCACGATGGAGAAAAAAACGCCGTCGAGCAGGAATTCATGGAATCCGAAACGGGTGGTGAGTTTAAGCGCGATCAAACGCGGCGAATACTTGTGAATCACGCTTTGCATGGCAGCGTTGGTTTTCCGATAGTCGTCCAATAGCGGAGCGGCGATCCGGCTCGTCCGTATCTCCTTGGCATAGTCGGGCAAGTAGAACACACGGCTGATATAGTTTTTCTTGCGCTCGAGCGGCTTCGTTTCCAATTCACGCTTGAACTCGACCTTGTTGACGGCAAGAGAAATCAAGAACCGCGCGACGATGCTGACGGCCACGAATGCGAATGCAATCGGATTCAGGACGAACAGCGTGCCGGCAATCCCGGAGACGGTGATGACATTCTTGAGGATCGCCGCGACTTGGTCGAGTACGTCTGCTGCCTTACCTTCCGTTTGCGAAGCTGCCCACACGAAGTCATTGAGGAACTCCGGATCGTGATAGCAGGCATAATCCATTCGAATCGCCTTTTCATACATTTCCTGCTGCATCGCTTTATTCAATTTGTTAATCTGCACGGGTGCAAAGATCTCATAGACGTAGCCGGCAGCAGTTTGGATGATCGAACCATATAGCAAATAACCTCCCGCCACGAGCAGCACCGGAACAATCGACTGTTTTAACATCACCGCGTCGATCACGAACTTCATCAGCAGGATGCCCCACATCACATCAAAAAAGCCGAATAAAGCCTGCATCAGAAGATGAACGAACGCATAGAGCGGAACAGTCCGGAAGACGTAGCGCAGCATGAAAATGTTGTTTCGAATTCCTCCTGCCTGCCTAGACAATCGTCCTCTCCTCCTCCTGGTAGCTCTCTGCTTGCTTGTGAAACATCTCGGCGTACTTGCCGTTCAGAGCCATAAGCTCCTGATGGCTGCCGCATTCGACGATTCGGCCATGCTCCAGCAAATAAATCCGATCTGCCAATAAGGCGGACGAGAGCCGATGAGAGATGAACAGAACGCTGCGGTCTTCTGCGGCTCGCAACAGCAGATCGAACGTCTTGTACTCCGCCACCGGATCCAAGGCGCTCGATGGCTCATCCAGGATGGCGATTCGGCTGTTGCCTGTGAAGAGCCGGCCGATGGAGATTTTCTGGATCTCCCCTCCGGAGAGAACAAGACCCGCTTCATCGAATTCACGGGTTAAGACAGAGGCCGTAGAGCCGCCTAGACTTGCAATTTTCGCATAGACGCCGACCCGCTCCAGCACTTCCTGCGCCTGTGCATGCTCACTATCGGCAGCCCTGCGCATATATAGATTGTCGGCGAGCGACATCGCCATCACCTTGCAATCCTGAAAGACGGTGCCGAATAGCTGCCGATAGTCATCGACTGCATATTCACGGGCATCATTTCCATTCACACATACGGCACCGGTCGTCGGATCATATAACCGCATGATCAGCTTAATCAGCGTCGATTTCCCGGCGCCATTGTGGCCGACAAGAGCGATCTTCTCGCCTGGCTCCACGGTCAGGCTGATGTTGCGCAGAATCGGTTCGGCGTCAGCCGAATAGGCGAAGCTTACGTTTATCAGCTCCAACTTCGGCTTTTTGTTGTCCGAACGCAGACCCGGCTGACCCTGAGCGATGGCCGGTTCATACTGAAGGAACTCTCGGAGATTATCGATGTAAAGGCTGTTTTCCTGCAAATTCGTAAAAAAAGTCGACAGATTGGCCACAGCCCGGGATAAATTGTTAATCGTATTCAGCAACACGACAAATGAAACGATTTTGATTTTGTGAATAATCAGAGCACTGTAGGCAGCGTATAAGATGGATAATGGAAAAGGCGCAACCATTCCGAATGTATCATCGAGAGCCCGGTATTTGGCTGCTTTCCTCCCGATTCCCAGGAAGTTTGCGCGCATGACGCCAAGCGCCCGATCGTAACGGTCCAGCAGAACGGAGAAGATCGCGCTCATCCGCAGTTCTTTGGCATAGCTCTCCAGATAGGCCACCCGATTCACATAATTTTTAACCCGGGTGGGGGCAGTATTCGCTTGATTCAGCTCGAAGGTCGCACGGTTGCGCCGGACGGTAATCATGAATTTGGTGGCGATCGGGATCACCATGAATACGAGGGCCACCGGATCCAGCAGGGCTGCCGTGACCAACAGCAGCACAAAAGAAACCAGCGCGCCCGCGAATTCTGTAAGATTATCCAGGACGAGGGCCATCCGCTGATCTGCTTCTTTCGCCGCGCGTGTGTATTTATTGTAGAACTCGGTGTTCTCGTAACAGGCCAACTCTACATCTGCCGCTTTGGCGAATAGCATTCGATTCAATTCCTGAGAGATGGCAAGGTCGCACACCGGCTTGTAACGGTTCTCGAACCATTCGGAAACCGCCATCAAGAGAAAGACGATCAACAGCATAGCAGAAATAAAGATCAGAATTCGCGAATATGGCGTATTGTTCTCTATCGCGCTGAACACATAGCTTATAAACAATATAGAATGCAAATAATTAACGGTATAATTCATAATCGTGAGGACGAATTGCAGCACGACTCGGCGTGGTGCAGTCCTATAGGCGATGCTGAGAAAATACTTGTTGTTGTTCCAATAAGCAAAATATTGCTTGAAGACGGAAGCCTTATCCATCATCGGGGTCGGATCCTTTCTGCGATTTCAATCCCCACCTTCAACCTCCTGCTTCGTGCGAAGTCATCGATGGCGGGGCATCCTCCGGGGAGCTTCCCCATGACTTGTTCGGCCTCGGCCCCATCTCCAGCGCAAGATGTCCGCCGCTTATCAATTCCGCATGCGAGAACCAAGGGCGCTGATGCGGCCGGCCGTTGAGGACGGCGGATTGGATGTATTTGTTCGCTATTGAGACATTGCGCGCTTCTATGACGAATGTCTTGCCCTCGCCGACATGGAGTGTCGTCTTCTCGAAAAGCGGGCTTCCGATATCATAGACGGGCCGCCCGGGGCACACCGGATAGAAACCCATAGCGCTGAATACGTACCAAGAAGATAACGAACCGATATCATCGTCTCCACACAGACCAGCCGGCCCGGCGTTATACATCAGACATTGAATATCGCGGATTCGCCGCTGCGTTTTCCAGGGAGCTCCGGCATAATTGTATAAGTACGGGATATGAAAGCTGGGTTCATTCCCATGGGCATACATCCCGATCAGCCCTGACATATCGGGAAATTGACCGAGAAACCACGGTTTCTCCATAATGTATTGCTCCGTAAACAACTCGTCGAGCTTTTGAACGAAAGCCCCTCGCCCGCCCATAAGCCTGATTAATCCCTCCACGTCATGCTGCACATGGAATGTATAGATCCAGCTGTTCACTTCGGCAAAATAACCCTCCCCGGCAAATCCGCCGGACAGCTTCGGATCAAACGGCTCGACCCATTCCCCCTCCGCCGTTCTGGGCGCCATCAACCCCAGGTCCGGGCGAAACAGGTGGCGATAGTTGCCTGCGCGTTGAAGGAGCCGATCGGCTTCCTCTTCCCGTCCCAGCTTGAGGGCCACTTGGGCGACGCACCAGTCGTCATAGGCTCTCTCTAACGTAACGGATACGGATTGCCGGCGGTGCCAGGGATCAACCTCAGGCACCCATTCGTCAACGCCGACATCGGGGACCCAGGTAATCTGATTGGGCATCTTCTCCATGACGAGGTCCCAGAGCTTTTTCCTCCATTCGTCCGGATCCGCTACCTTCGCTTCCTCCCTTACGGGGAGTGCCGGAAACCAGCCTTGTTCATGGTAAAAGCGGTCCAGTTCCGTAGCCGGCACCGTCCTCCAGGGAATCAAGGACATCTCGGTGGCGTCCTTCTTCATTCCTTCATAGGCCTTCTCCAAATCGATATTATCCAATCCTTTCGAACAGGCATCGGCAATGAGCGATGCGGCATGATGGCCGATCATCACCGCATGATCTCCGCCCGGATAGGGAAACTTCGGAAGCAAACCGCCCTGTTCGAATGCTCTTACCAATGAGTACACCATATCTTCGAACACACGCGGCTCGATAATGCTTTGCAAAGGGCGGGCGCAGCGATAGGTATCCCATAGTTGATCGCTTGTGTAGAAATCCCGCCCCTCCGCCTCGTGGACTCTGCCGTCGAAACCGCTGTAATATTGGCCATCCTCCGTGATTTTCCGCATGCGTTGAAGCGTGCGGTACATCGCCGTGTAGAAGATCGTCCGCTGTTCCTCCGTCCCTCCTTCGACCTCGATCGAGGCAAGCGCGCGGTTCCAGGCTTCGTGTGCCCGGGAGACGGCAGCGTCGAAGTTCCAGTCCGGCAACTCTTGTTGCCGGTTGGCGCGGGCCTGTTCCAGGCTGATGTAGGAGATGCCTGCTTGCAGCTCGATGGGCTCCCCCTGCCGCGGCTCGCAGTTCAAATAGATCCTGTGGCTTTTGTCGACAACGCCGAAGGAGGAGGCAGCCGTTTTCAGTTCCACGCTAAAATAAGAAACATATCCCTTCTCGGCACGCTCACCTTCAATGATGCGGCCATCATTGCGGTGAAGTTTCGTATGTTCTCCGCCATCTATCGTTACGTAAGCAATTTCGTTGGAGTGAAAACGGAAATATGCGCTTCGATGGCCCACGGTCATTTCAGCCTCGATGTCAGAATCCTCCAAGAGGACTCGATACACATAAGGCCGAGTTTCCTCCTGATCATGGTCAAATGCGGAGGCGGCCGTTTCCCGCCGCTCGGACAATGGCTCCTTGGAAACCATTACCGAAGCCGGACCGAAGGAGAACCCGAATATTTTGTCCGCCAAGAACTTGTCTCCAATGCCCGGCGTAGTGACAGGATCGACCTCCATCATCCCGTGAGGAAGCTGCACGGTTGGAGACGTGGACCAGGTTTTGTAGGACAACGTCCCGATATTCGTATTCACGTACGAAGCCCAATTATGATCTTCCGTTGCGGTTGTTTTCTTCAAGCTTATTCCTCCATATCGTTCTTGTTCTCTTACTTTGAAAACCGCTTACCGGCTTCTCCGATGTTTAATGCTGCGATACCTCTGATAAAGGAGTAACCCCATACAGACAAAAGCAATGAATAAAGCTGCGATGATGCCGATTTGCGCGAACCGACCATCTCCGTCAAGCGAGAATAGAGAGGCTTTCGACGAAGCCGAAGTGTCGGGCCCGCTTGCCAATCGGATGATTTCCTCATTCGACAACACTCGGTTATACAATCCCACCTCATCAATCGTGCCGTTGAAATAATCCGTGCGGCCGCCCCGCTTGGCGGCTCCGACTACGACATTGCCGGCTGCGACCCATCCCGTGGAAATCTCAGCCGTTCCCTGCAAGTTTCCGTTCACGTACAACCTCAGTTGACCGTTCGACCTATCGTGCACGCCCACGAGATGATACCAGGTGTTCAATAGAGGCACCGTCGTAGACACCGCACGCGTAACTGCGGAAGCGATCTCGTCGGAATCCGTAACGCTGAAGGCGAACCTCTTGCCCGTTTCGTCGCCGAACTGCAAGTTGAACCCGCTCACGTTGCTCCCATCCACGCTGGCAACCGTCTGCCTTCCGGATAAACTGTTCAGCTTCACCCAAGCCGATACCGTGAAGTCCGTTGCCGAGTCGATCAAGCTATACCTCTTATCCAAATTCGACGAGGAACTGCTGACGAAACCGTCGATGCCGTTCAAGCTGATCCCGTTCCCGATTATTCCGGCCGAACGCGTCACTCCGCCATTCAAGATGCCGTAATCGCCAAAATTCAGCTCCGTACTGCCGGACTCGTCATTCGCGTTGCCGGAATCTTCATCGAAGTTCCAGTACAAATTCAAATTCGGCGAGTCCAAATATTCCTGCTTCGCAATCCCGTCCGACAAGGGGTAAGCAAACGTTCTTACTTCATCGATGACGGCGTTCGCGAAATCGGTTCGGGCATCGGAATATTGGCCCGCACCGATAATGGTTGCCCCCGCTGCCTCCCAACCGGCACCTGCCGTTTGAATCCCTTCGAGCTTGCCGTTAATGTAAAGCCGCAGTTGATGCAACGTTTTATCATAGACACCTAATAAATGAGTCCACTCCCCGGTTTTCGCAATCGTGTTCGAATACACTCGGTTCGCCGAAGCGGATGAATCGTCCGCTCCAGGCATGCCGAAGGCAAATTTATTGTCGGCACTTTGGCTGTATTGAAGGGAAAATCCACTCACATGTTTGCCGTCTTGGCTAACGAAGGTTTGATTGCCTTTAAGCGTGTTTAATTTCACCCACGCCGACACAGAAAAGCTTTCGTTCGTATGGACGGCGGTTGAAGCGCTCGCAAAAGCGCCTCCCTTGAAATTGTAAGCCCCATCTTCTTTGCCATTCTTCCATGAACCGGACCCGTTAATCGATCCGGGATGAGGGACAGGTGAAGCATCCGCCGCTGAAGCGCCGTCCAATTCGTCGAATTTCCACCAGCCCGTCAAGCTATATTGGCCGTTTGTCAATTTCCCTTCCAACGCACCATTCGTCATTGTAACTGGCTTGATCGTGCCGTCCGGATTGAAATTCAATTTGTCGATAGCCATATACCGCTGCTCGCCTTGGACATAACCGACAGGATGCTTGTGATACCCGATGTACCAATCATCGGCTCCCGCTTTGAATAAAGAGTGGTGTCCGGGGCCGCAGCCAAGCGGCGTCTGGATCCCATCCGTCGTAATGATGACACCCTCGTCCTCGAACGGACCATAAGGCGAATCGGATCTTCCGTAATGAACGTTATAGGTGCAATCTGTCCAACCGCCGGTAGACCAACTCAAATAATAGGTGCCGTTGCGCTTGATCATATACGAGCCTTCTTGGTATCCGGTACGATAAGGCACCAGCTGCGTCGGTTCCGGATCCGCGAAAGACTTCATATCGGGATTCAATTTGCGCACGCATAAGTATTCCGTTCCGTAATAGAGGTAAGCCTGATCATCGGTATCAATGAATACAGCAGGGTCAATATCTGCATAACACGGCCAAATGCGAGGATCGCTAAGCAGCGGCCCGCCGATCGCATCGGAGAAAGGACCTGTAGGACTGGCCGCGGTCGCCACCCCGATTTTGCCGTCGCAGGCCGAGAAATAGAGATAATAGGTACCGTCTTTCTCAATGACGTCCGGCGCCCATGCCTGCGTATCGCACCAACTGATACTGGCGAAGTCGAAGATGACGCCTTCGTCTTTCCAATGGACCATATCGTCCGAGGAGTAAGCATGATATTGGCTATTGTATGAGGATGTAGAATTCGTTGGATAAATATAGTATTTGCCGTCAAACACACGGACGCTAGGATCAGCATACCAACCGGGCATAACCGGGTTGCCGATACGATTCGGATGCGCCGCTTCTGCGGGAACTGCCGCCATAACCATGAGGAGCGTCATGAAAAATAAAGATAACAAGGGTTTGACCTTACTTGCCATCTCATCACCTCTTCGTTGAATCGAAGCCATCACGCAAAATAACTATATAACGCCTATTGTTTATAATCAATATTATATTTATATTTTATATCCAACAAAAAGAAAACTGCCGCAACACGCGGCAGCTTTCAAGCACTCCTTAATTGATCGTTATGCTATCCGCCGTGAGGACGGAATTGTCTTGGAAGAAAACCCTGAATTCCAGACGATGATTGAGCGTTGTTTGGTTAAAGGTGAGATTGAAATCCTGATACTGGTTGGCCGACGTGAACTGCTGACGGGTAATGTTGGACTGGGCGACGACGGCTCCCGCCGTAGCATCCCACACGTCGATCGTCGCAACGACCGCGTTATCCAGCGTATTGTTGTCAACTTTGAGCCTGTAGGTGACCTTGCGATTGCCGACCGGAACATTGGGGTCGTAAGGTCCGTATACCATATGCCCCGCCGTGTCGAGCGAAGCGTTCGCCTGCCATCCGTCCCCGCTCGCGCGTCCGACGGCATGGCCCAGGACGGAACCCTCCGCTTCGTATTTGCCGAGACGGGTCGTCGTCGTCACTTTGTCGATGTTGATCATGGCGTTATCCCGGTAATACGCCCTAAATTCAAGCGCGTGGCCGGCGGCGTTATTGTAGGTCAGACTGAAGTCCTGATACGTGTTGTTCGCTTTGAATTGGTTTCGGTACACGTCGACTGCGGCAAGCGTTAGCCCGGTCGTATTATCCCTGACGTCCAGCGTGACGACATTGTCGTTGTTGCCCGCAATGGAGTCGATCTTCATACGGAAAGTCGTCGAAAGCTGCCCTGCCGGGAACGAAGTGACATAAGGGCCCCACAGCATGAAACCGGGAGCGTCGTCCGCCACGTTCGCCGTCCATCCATTGTCGAAGGACCGTCCCACCGTATGGTTAAACGGCGAGGTGGCGTAGCTCGTATTTTCGGCTTCGTACGTCGCGATGATCGAAGACGGATCCGTGGGCAAGTTCAAGCTTTCGCGCATCAATTGGAAGTAATTATCCGGTCGGACGAACACGATGTTGGAATTGCCGCCGTAGTGGTTGACCACGTTGATGAAACTCTGGTAAGTCGCGTCTTGCCACGGATTGGTCTGAATGGAAACGAACCGGGGCGAAGTTCCGTTCCAGCCGGAGATCGCTTTGTCGATTTCGGAAATAATCGAGGCTTCGGAATAACAATACGTCGCATTCAACCCTTGGCTCGGAAGGAGGTTATTGTACAACGAGATGCTTCCTCCGGCGTTCTGAGCGGTTAGGCCCAGCAAGGAAGGCGCGTTATTCGCGAAGCTGTTCCCGACGTTGGTATTGATGCCGCCGTTGATTTGGTTCCATACCGTCACGACTTTCAATCCCGCGCGTTTTAAGTAGTCGTTGGAGAGCGAGACGAAGCTGTCGAGATACGCCTGGTTGCCCCAATAATTCGGGTACGTATAGCCGATGCCGGACGGTCCCGAGATGAGCGCGTCGTTCGGAGTCGCCGTGTTGTATAAGTAATTCAGAATGCCCGGCATCGCGTCGAGCATCGCCGGAGATACCGTCCATCCCAGCGGAACTTGCCCTCTGCCCGGAGCATCCCAAAAACTTTTGAATTTGTGCTCCAGGTACTGGAGATTATCTCCGTCGCTCAAAATCAATGAAACGTAGATTTTGTTCTCCAGAGGCGGTTTATTCGGGACCGGCTTGACGTTGACGGTCCTCGACGTGCCCCCGAAAACCGTCAGGTTGGACGCGAAATCGCTGGCGACGGTGGACACGCCGTATTCGGACACCCTCGAAACGCCCGTCCCTTCATCCGGCCACCACCCCATGTAGATCCCGCTTCCCGACGGCATGCCCGAAAGAAACTGCCGCAAAATCGTATCTTCGGCCGGGACCCTCGGATCCAGCCACACGACCGCGGTTCCGACGGCCGTCGCGTAATCCCGCAGGAAACCTCTCAAATCCGGATTCAATCCGATCAACAGCTTATGCGTGACCTGGGACCAGTAGTTATTGTATAAGTACTGATACACTTGCGTTTTGCCGGTGAATTGTCCGCGCAAATCGTTCAGGATCGGCAAATTGTAGGGCGCGGAAGTCAGCCTGGACACCTGTGCGGGAGAAGCGACGATCCCGCCGTTCAACGACGCGATGGTCGTCGCCAAATTGATCGTGTCTTTCACGGCGTCATCGTAAACCACGATTCCGTTGATTTCGCTTCTGTACTTGGTGAGCAGCGACCAATTGTCCGACACGTCGGCATGGCCGATTCCAAGCACGTTCAGCCAGCCGTATTTGCCTTCCGCCCCTCTTACTGCGTCATCGTAGCTATCGATGCGGGGAGTGGTTTTGTTGACCAATCCTTTTAAAGTCGTGAACAGGAGCGCGTCGTCCAGATTCGTTTTCGGAACCGTTCCCACGGCACCTACTTTGTTGTAAGCTCCCCCGCGCCAGTAAACCCGGAATTCGAGCGCATGTCCGGCGACGGCATTATTGTAAGGCAGCTCGAATCTCTGATAGGCATATGTCCGGTCCCATTCGTTGCGGGTGATGTCCCGGGTCGCCAGGATGGCGCCGGTCGTATTGTCCCGAACGTCAACCGTTACCATCACCGCGTTGTTGGCCGTAAAGTTGTCGATGCTGATATCGTAAAAAGCGGTATTTTGGCCGACGGGTATGTTGGTTGCGTATGGTCCGTAAACCATATGGGCGTTCGGCGTGTCGATTCCGGTCTGGGCCAGCCAGCCGTCCCCGTCAAGGTGACCGGTATTGTGGCCCACCTGGGGCCCTTCCGCCTGATAAGCGAATTCCGTCGTCACGTCCATGACGTCGAGCGTAGCCGCGGGGGTCGAGAAAGAAGGGAGAACCTGCCCCGCAGGCCATGAGACACCTGCGGCGGACGCGACCGGCACCGCCGTGAAATTGACGGCCGCCAGCAGAACGGTTCCTATTAACGCGGCATATAGGGATTTACGAGCATTCATCTATGAACCTCCTTATTAATGGTTCAAATCGTCTGCCCTTGCCGATTTCAGGCTCCAGCTTTTTCAGGTCAGTGCCCATTATCCACGTAATGGGGGTTGATCAAGTTGGACACTTCCGCCGCGTTTAATGCCTTGCCGTAAATACGGACATCGTCGATCGTCCCGTTGAAATAATCCGCCCGGGATCCCCACTTGCCGGCTCCGACGATCACGTTGCCCTGAGCGACCCAGCCCGCGGAGATCGGGGTCGTCGCCTCCAAGTTGCCGTTTACGTACAATTTGAGTTGTCCGTTCGTTCTGTCGTGCACGCCGACCAGATGGTACCAGACGTTGGCCTGGGTGACGGTCGTCGAAACGGCGCGCGTCGTCGCGGACGAAGTCGAATCGGAATCCGTGACGCTGAAAGCGAATTTGTTGCCGCCCAGGCTGCCCGCGTCTCCCATCTGCAGGAAAAATCCGCTGACGTTGCCTCCATCGGCGCTTACGAGCGTCTGCCAGCCTCCGATGCTGCCCGGTTTAACCCAGGCGGACACCGAATAGTCCGTCGCGGTATCGACCAGGCTGTACCGTTTGCCGACGTCCGTCGAAGAGCTGCTGACGTAGCTGCCGGTACCGTTAAAGAGGATGCCGTTGCCCGTTTTACCCGCCGTGCGCACGGCCCCTCCGTTCAAGACGCCAGAGTCGCCGAAGTTCAGCTGCGCGCTCCCCGATACGTCAAGCGCATTGCCGGAAACCTCGTCGAAATTCCAGTAGAGATTCAGATTGGGCGAATACAAATACTCTCTCTTCACGATTCCGTCCGACAGGGCGTAGGCAAACGTTCGAACCTGATCGATAACCGCGTTCGCGTAATCCGCGCGGCCACTGTAGAGACCCGCTCCGATCACCGTCGGGCCCGTCGCGCTCCAGCCGCCGGCGTAGGCTTGCGTCCCTTCCAATTGGCCGTTGACGTAAAGCCTGAGCTGGTTGGCCGCTCCGTCGTAAACGCCGATGAGGTGATACCACTCTCCGATGGCAGGCGTCGTCGTCGAATAAGCCCTGCTCACGGAAGCGGACGTGGAGTCGGAGCCGAGCCGGCTAAAGGCGAATTTATTGCCGAATGCCTGGCTGTACTGCAAGTAGAAGCCGCTGACGTTGGCTCCGTCTTGACTGACGAAGGTTTGGTAGCCGTTCGGGTTGTTCAGCTTCACCCATGCGGATACGGAAAAACTGGCGCTTGTGTTTAGCGCGGAAGACGCAGAAGCGTAAGTGGCGCCCTGAAAGTTGAAGCCGCCGTCGATTTTGCCGGATGGCGACCATGACAGGGGGCCGCTGATCGCTGCATGGCGGGCATTGGCCGAAGAATCGGACGCGACCGTTCCCGCGCTCTCGTTGAACTTCCACCAGCCGGTCAAGCTCGGCTGGTCGTTCGTTAACCTTCCTTCCACGCCCGTTCCCGTCATGGCCACCGGCTGAATGGTACCGTTCGAGTTAAAATTCAGTTTATCGATGGCGACATAACGATGCTCGCCCTGAACAAAACCTACGGGATGCTTGTGATAGGCGATGAACCAATCGTCGCTTCCCGCTTTGAACAGAGCGTGGTGCCCAGGGCCGCATCCGACGGGGGTTTGTACTCCGTTCGTCGTCAGAATCGCCCCTTCGTCCGTAAAAGGCCCATAAGGAGAATTCGAACGTCCGTAGTGGACGTTATACGTGCAATCCCCCCAGCCGCCTGTCGACCAACTTAAGTAATAGACGTTATTGCGCTTGATCATGTAGGAGCCTTCTTTGTATCCTGGCTGGTTAAACGTCAATTGGGTAGGGCCCGTGTCGGCGAACGATTTCATATCGGGGTTTAGTTTGCGGACGCATAGGTTTTCCGTTCCGAAATAGAGGTACGCCTGGCCGTCCGAGTCGATAAAGGCGGCGGGATCGATATCCGCATAGCAGGGCGAGACGCGGGGGTCGCTCAGCAAGGGTCCCCCGAGGGCATCCGTAAACGGTCCCGAGGGGCTGGAGGAAGTCGCGACCCCGATTTTCCCGTCGCACGCGGAGAAGTAAAGGTAGTACGTGCCGTTCTTCTCCGTAACGGCCGGCGCCCATGCTTGCGTATTGCACCAGGAGATCGAGCCGAAATCGAACATCACGCCTTCGTCTTTCCAATTCACCATGTCGTCGGAAGAATAGGCATGATACTGCGTGTTGTACGAGGAGGTTGAATTCGTAGGGTATAAATAATATTTGCCGTTGAAAACCTGAAGATCGGGATCCGCGTACCATCCCGGTATCACCGGACTTCCCGAGACGTTGGACGGTACGGCGTAAGCGGTCATGACTCCCGCGATCGAAGCGAACAGCAACGAAAAGACCAGGAATAGCCTTCTGACCGGACTCTTCACTATGCATCCCTCGTTTTTAAAGAATGATGAATCGGAATAAGACGGATCACTCCCTCCAACGTAAGTTATATTGATTACGGTATTAATTCCATATTTAATATAACATGTATGATTTATCATTGAAAGCGGTAACCTGTCGAGGGAAATCCAAATTAATTGTCAGATCCATTGCATTCCGTGTTTATGGCTAATATGTCATTTTAACAAAAAAACGCCTGTCAGGACCGTGACTCCCGATCCGACAGGCATTCTTAAAAAAAACGAACACTGGGTTAATCCCTGGTTAACCATGCGGCTGTAAACTAACAATCAGGAGGTGTTAAACCATGTACTACGATGAAGACCGGGAGCCATACGAAGAAAAAGAAGAGCAAGACGCGAAAGCGAATGTCCAGTGACATCGCTTTTTTTATTTCAAAGGCGTCGGCAGCGGCCGAATCTCGAGTGAGACTCCTTTCGGTTTGTGGCGAGCCAATAAACGGTACATCTTCATCCTTCCGCGCGGGCTGTTGCTGTGGATGGTGATGTGCGGGGGGAACTTCTTACGCCGTACCATATAGAGCGCGACCCGGTAGCCTTTCGGTTTGTTTTTTCCAAGGTTATAATCCAGAGACAGACGAGCAACCGCGTTTCTTTCCAAATACTCGATGCATTGCCTGACCGATTTCACGAGAACGTAACCGTCCGGCGCGACACGTTTGTCGTCCAAAAATAAGTTTTTCACGTTAACCGTCTTCCACGGTTTTAGCCATTTTTTGTTTCGTGCCTTTCGTATGCAGGCGGACCAGTTGGAGCATCCGTTTGTACATGCGCCGGTTCCCGAGCACGACGAATGGCGTGACGGCCGGATTCGTATTGACCTCGAGGATCCAAGCTTTACGGTTTCTGCCGACGGCAACGTCTACCCCCAGCTGCCAAGCTCTCGGGTACCCTTTCCGGAACTGCTTGCCGATCTTGCGGCTTAACGAAAACAAGAACGCTTGGTACCGCGCGGCTTGGGGTTTCCTCATCGAGGAACGCAGTACCCGCGAGGCCGGAAGGCATTGGCCTCCTTGGCTTCTGTTCGTGACGATCCGGTTCGGCGGAGCCACCCTCGCCACGATGCCGGTCACTTCCCATTTTTTCCGCTCGTTCAACTGCACCATGATCCGAAAATCGAAGGGCCTCCCTCCGGATCGGAGTGTCCATATCCCCCGCTGGACCAGATAGGACTTCCGGCGTATCCGGCGAACAACATGATGACGCAACTCCCTGAAGCTGCGGAAGCGGACGGCCGTCACGCCTTGTCTTAGCCGATAAGCCCGGCCCGTTTTTTCGGCTCTCATGATTCCGATCCCTTTAAGGCCGTGTACGGGCTTTAAATAAACCATGCCGTATCTCCGCAGCATCGTTTGAAACCTCTTCACCGTGAAGCTCCTGGTCGGCGGGATATGAGAACGGATCTCCTTGTTTTGCAGCAGGATTCCGTTCTTTTTCAACTTGCTGGTCACGTAACGCGTGCCGGCCACGACGGGCCTCACATCCTTCCCGAAGACATGGTCCATTATACGGCGGTCTATCAGGTTGGGACTGGTTATCCGCATAGATGGCCACTTAAACGCAAAAACCGACCGTTCCATTCAAGGAGCGGTCGGTCGATTCGCATCGATGATTAAGGAAGCTGCTTCACGGTAACCGTAAAAGCTTTCGTATCGAAAGCCGCATTGTTGACCAGAACAGCCGTCAGCGTCGCCGTTTTGTCTCCGGTTCCAGCCGCCGGACGAATGACCGTTCCGTCGCTTTTCACCGTTTCCGGATTGCTGCTGTACCACAAGATCACGGAACCGTTCAGGCCGAGCGACGGCAACGACAGCTTCAGGGTCACGCTGCTGGCGTTATCCGTTCCGCCAAAGCCGAATTGAAGCGCAGCCTTGTCGGCTGCCGCTTTCTCCGCGTCCGTCAGCTGTTGTTTGACGATCAACGTAAATGCTTTGGTGTCGGTCACGCCGTTGCTCGACAACGTCGCGGTAAGGGTGACGACGGCGTCTCCCTGGCCGTTCAACGGGCGATTTACCGTTTTGCCGTCATTGGAGATAATGCCGGGATCGCTGGAAACCCACGCGATATGGGAGCCTTGGGCACCCGTCGCAGGCAGCGACAGCGCATAAGTGACCGAGGTCACCGTGTCTTGTCCGGAAAATCCGATCGCGAGAGCGGCTTTATCGGCGGCGACGATCTGAGCGTCGGTGAATTTTACCTTTACGGTCAGCTCGAACGTTTTGGTCACGCTGACCCCATTCTTCGTGACGACGGCCGTCAGCACGATTTTCACGTCTGCGTCCGTCGGACGGACGACCGTCTTCCCGTCGCTGGAAATCACCGCGGTATTGCTCGAAGTCCAGACGATCGTGGAACCGTATTTACCGGTTGCCGGCAGATTGAGCGACTGCGTCACCGAGTTCAGCGTATCTCCGGCCGCAAAACCGATCTGAAGCTTGGCCGCGTCCGCCGCTGCGATTTGCTGGTCGGTTTGGGGCTTTTCTTGGTCTTCTTTCTTCGCTTTCTGCCGTTCCATCGCCCGTTGGATCGCGGCTCTGGCCGTCGGGTTCTTCACGTGATCCAGCGCGTTTTCCAGCCCGGTCTTCTTGATGCCGTTAGACTTGACCTCGTTTCCGTCATCGTTTTTCACCGTTTCGACCGAAATTTTACCTTGCCGCTTGTCCTGTCCTTTATTCGAGTGGTTCGTCTGATGTTTCTCCGCCGGCGGCTTCGCCAGCGCGCTCCCCGATCCCGCAAGCGACAGGGCTAATGCGGATACGAGGGCCAGATGGAGTTTCTTCATGAGATCCAACCTACCTTTCAACCAAATTGTAGCGCTTACTATAGGGTTCGAATGGTTAGGCGGCTTTGAGGGGGTACGTGTCTCTAGACGTAAAAAACGGAAAAAGCGAACCGTTTCCCGAAAGGAAACGATTCGCTTCGATTGTGCTTTATGGATCGATTATTTCGCGAAAACGTGACTGCCGATCTTTTTCACGACCGTCACCATTTTCAACTTGTTCGGTTCCAGCTTCGCGTTAAAGAAATAGACGGCTCCCGGCACGTTGTTCTCTCCGGACAGTGCGGCCTTGGCCGCCTTGATGCTGTCTTTGGACGCCGTTGCTTTCGCCAGCAGTCCGTTGCCCGCCGGGGGAAACTGATGAGGCGCGTAAATGACGCCTTTCACCGTATTCGGGAAGCTCGAGCTGTGGACGCGGTTCAACACGACGTTCGCCACGGCCAGCTTTCCTTCATAAGGCTCGTTCCCGGCTTCCACCTGGACAAGCTTGGCGAGCAGCGCCAAATCGGCCGCGTTTATTTCATCCGTCTCGTCCGCGGCGGCTGCTTTCACCGGCTTCGGCTCCAAAAATTCGGGAACGACAACCTTCAGTTCCTGGCCCACGGTCAAGCCGTCTCCCGTCGCGCCATTGCGCAGCTTCAATGCGTCTGCGGTCGTATCGTTCGCTTCAGCGATGGTCCAGTACGTATCCCCCGCGACGACGACGTAAGGCTGCTCGGTTTGGATGAGCGCCAATTCCTCTTCCTTCTGCCAGCCGACTCTCGCGTTCATCGCTTCGGCCAACGTACGGAGCGGGAAATAGGCGCTTCCGTCTTGGGACTTCACCGCGCTCGGCAGCTCGTACGCGCCTCCGTTATACTCGATCTTCTTGGATCCGACTTTGAAAGTCAGCGAGTCTCCTAAACCGTTCGAAACGGTCACTTCGTCCGTATCCGCGTCATAGTCGAGCTGCCAGCCCATCTTATCCGCGAACTCCCGGACGGGAACGTAAGACCAACCTCCTACGTTCATCAAATCCTGGGTCAATTCCGTCTTTACGCCTTCAATGGATAATGCATGATCCTCGCTCGCTAACGCCGCTCCCGTGCCGGCCACCAGGAATAATCCAAGGGTCGTTGCCGCAATTCTAGTTAGCAATCTGATTGTCCTTCATCTCCTTTGTTTAAAGAAAAACATTCCAGCCTCATTGCTCGCTATTATACAACGATCATTCAGGAAATTATGGATTATTAGCGATTTCTTATTTAATAAATCGTTTTCATCTCCAAAAATAAGCAAAGCGGCCGTGCCCTTAGCAAGGGCAACGTCCGCTTTTGAACGAGCATATTCGTGCGTATTTCGAGGGTTAATTCGCGCTTTGGAGGTGTTCGGCCAAGCGGTCCCAAGTCTCCCGGATGCCTTGCTCCATACCCATTTCCAGCACGGTTTTGAGAGCTTCCTCGGAATCGTAGAACGCATGGTTGACGACCTTCGTTTTGCCGTCCAGCTCTTCAAAGATCAACTTGATGCGCGTTGAAGGAAGCGACGTGTTCACGTTTCCTTCGGCATCGGAGAAGCAGTCGACGTAGACGAAGCTCTCTCCTTCCGTGATCTCCTCGTAAACCGCTTTACCCCAGGACTCCATGCCGTAGAAGCTGCCTTGCTTCTCATCCATGCACTTCATGCAATAATGCCACACGCCGCCCGGACGGAAATCCACGTTGCATACCGTCAATTCCCAGCCGCGCGGGCCCCACCAATGCTTAAGATGCTCGGCTTTCGTGAACGCTTCGAACACCAGCCTGCGCGGCGCGTCAAACACGCGTTCCAGAATCAGTTCCCGTCCTTCGGCTTTCATGAGCATTTTGTCCGTCATTTCTAAATTCCTCCTTCAGGGTGTCGGCGAATCGTTTTCCTTCGTTTTCAACTTCTTCAAGTACCGGTCCAAAGCGTCGATCCGTTCGTCCCAGACTCCGCGGTACGTTTCCAGCCAGGCATCCAACGCTTGGAACGGATCCAGCCGAAGCTTGTAGTTCCGCCGGTTCGCGTCCGCTTGCACTTCGACGAGACCGGCTTCCAGGAGTACCTTCAGATGCTTCGAGGCTTGGGGCTGGCGGAGCCCCGTCCGTTCGGCGATTTCTCCTACCGTCAGGGAGCCGTCCAGCAGTAGTTCCACGATGCGTAAACGGTTCGGTTCGGCCAGCGCGCTGAACGTGGTGTAATCCATGGCGGGTTCACTTCGCTTCCTCGGCTGGTTGCCGTACTCACAATTGAAATATACCACTTAAGGAATATTCCTGTCAACGAATATTTAAAAAAATTTTCGAACATGTTAAAAAGCGACCTCCCGCTATGGAGAGATCGCCTTTGTTCTTCCGTTTTATATGGATTTAAGAAACCTTCTCGGAAACCCGTTCCGGTTGGAGCGTTTTCCTGAAGCTTGCCATCATCGCGTTGATTCGCTCGGAAGCGGCAAGCATGAACAAAATATATCCGGCAACGAAAAACGGAAAGATACCGATCGTCGTCTGCGCCGCCAGCCAGCCCAAAAGCGGAGGCAGCAGCGTGCTTCCCGTGTAGGCGAGAGCCATTTGGTAACCCATGATTTTCTGGGACCGTTCCTGCCCGAACCGTACCGGCGTTTCATGCAGCATGCAAGGGAAAATCGGTGCCAGTCCGAGACCGATCATGATGAAGCCGGTCAACAGCAACGGAGCGGGCAGCGGCAGCAGGACGAGCAAAGCCCCGGCCACCGCGAACCATTGTCCCGTCCGGATCAGCGTCTTGTTACTGACCTTAAAAGTGACAAAGCCGGTGATGAAGCGGCCGACCGTGATCCCCGCGTAATACAGCGAAACCCACTGGGCAGCGGCGGCAGCATCCATATCCTTGACATGAACGAGGTAACTGCTGCCCCACAAGCCGACCGTCGCTTCCGCCCCGCAGTAGAACAGGAAAGACATCAGCGACCATTTCAGCCCTTTCCGCTTGACGGGGCTTTCCGCTCCACCCGCTTCCTGGGCGGGAACCCGTTCATTTTCAACCGGATGACCGGCTGTCGCGTGTACCTTTCTCCATAACGGCAGCGTCAGGAACAACAGCAGGACCAAAGCGCCTTGGATCCCCGAAATAGCGAGGTATCCGTCTCTCCAAGCATTGCCCGCGTCGATGTACCGGGCCATGATAATAGGGCCGAGCGTGGCGCCGACGCCCCAAAAACAGTGGAGCCAGCTCATGTGGTGCGCTTTGTAATGGGCCGCCACGTAGCTGTTGAGGCCGGCGTCGACCGCGCCGGCACCCAAGCCGAGCGGAATGGAGCAGAGTATCAGCCAGAAGACGGAAGGGGAATGGGAGAAGCCCAGCAGCGCGCCGGCGGTCAAGGCAACGCTGACCAGCGTCACGAGACCGGTGCCGAAGCGCTGAATGACGACTCCGCTGAACAAGCTGGAGAAAATCGTGCATCCCGCGATGGCCATGGAGATCGCCCCGGCCGTATCGATCGATGCGCCGAGCTGTCCCTGCATGACCGGCCATGCGGAGCCGAGCAGGGAGTCCGGCAATCCCAAGCTGATGAATGCCATGTAAATGATGATGAGAAAAAAAGTCGCCATGCTTGATCGATGACCTACCTTTCGAGTCTTGTCAGGAGCAGATCCGGCTCCAGCTTGCTAAGCGTCTGTACGACCATGCCCCTCGCGTAGTCCTCCTCGAACGTATCGCTGAGAACGATCTCCGGAAGCACGGCTTTCGGCAGGCGGTCTGCGCAAAGCGCCTTGACGGTTTGGATATGATCGGCCGTGATGAAGCTTCCGCAAAGCACCACGGAATCGGGGTTCAGTACGCTGATCACCGAGATCGCCAGCTTTGCGAGCGCCTCGCAAAGCCGCTCCTCGGAAGCGGCCAGCGCCGTGTCCCCCCAGGGGATGCCCAGCGGGATATTCGCGACTTCACCCGCAAAGCCGCGCTTTCCCCGGTAAAGCTTGCCGTCGATGAAGATACCGGCGCCCGGCGGAAACCGGTCGGGAAAATACAAGTAGACACCGGTCGTATCCGGGTGGGACGGCCGCGCCAGCCAGAAGCCGACGGCCGCCGCGTTCACGTCGTTCTCGATGACGACCGGCAATCGGTACCGACTTCCGAGATGCTCCAAGATGGCCTTATCTTTCAGATTTTCATAATCGGAGACGATCAACTCTCCCTCATACTCCGCGCCGGGAAGTCCGATTCCGATCGCTCTTATTTGCCGGTACGCGGCCATCGATTCGTCGATCAGCCGCTGGAATAAGGCGAGCTCCACGATATCCGCGGGAATTTCCGCCTCTTCCAGGCGTTCGCCGGCGAGGTCGGCCACGGCGCGATGAATGAACAAGCGGCCTCCACGCTCGACCGGAAACAGAATCAGAACGAGGGCATGGCGTTCGTTATACGCGTACTTTAGCGCGGGCCTTCCTCCGTTCGAAGAGACCGGTTCCGTCTCTCGCACTTCGCCGGAGGAGATCAACTCCTGCAGCACAGTGCCCACGGTAACAAGGCTCAGGCCTGTCGCTTCGGAAAGCTGCTTTTTCGTCGCCGTGCCTTGCGCCTTCAACGCGTGCCTGACCAAGTTCCGATTAACCTCGCGGATGAGCGAGGTATTGCCTCCAATAGGCTGGCTCCCGATGATCGCCACCTCTTTTCACAACACTTATTAAAAGACTTTAAATAACTACCCCATAAGTTACCACGCCGGATAACTTGCGTCAACTGAAATAGCGCGCAACCCGCGCTATTTCACACCTTCTCCCGCGTTTAACCTATAAAAAAACGGCCCTTCTCCAGTGAGAGGGCCGCTTTCGCGCGGCGGAAACTTCAAATATTGCGGAGCAGCTCCGTTCTGGAGATGCCGAAAAACGCTTCGTGCGCTTGGATGGGATTCAAGAACAGGTTGACCAGCTCATCCGCGGTTTCCTGGCTTTGCGAAGCCCTCACCAAAAGGTCCGCGAACGAGTCGGAAGGCGGCCCCATCATCGCGTTCGTCCATTCGCTCACTTTGACGACCATTTCCCGGATCCGGTCCCAGTACCTTTCCGCCAGGAACACGTTCCATTCGCGATCCGCGAACTCCTTCAGCGTGTCGAACAGCGCCTCCGCGCAGAAGGAAGCGAGATTGGCGCCTTGACCCGTGATCGGATCGTTCAAGGCGACGCTGTCTCCGCAGCCCAGCACCAATGTGCCGTTCACCGACGTATACGGCAAGTGAAACCGCGGCTGAATCGCCAATCTCGTATACGCCTGATCGTCCACCAAGCGGAACCGTTCCTCGTCGACCCGTTCGTAAATACTCGGGAAGAAAGCCTTCAGCAGTTCCTTCATCTCTTGTATGAACGTGATCGGTCCCTTATCCCCTTTGATCCGGTCCAGTTCGCTTCCCGGAACTGCCTCGAGCAATAACGAACGTGCCGGACCATGTTCGGTCACCGTCGTCAGCTCGAACATCTCTCCCAAGCCGGGCAAAATGTGATAGCTCATTTTGTGGCCTTCGTCCGGCTCGATGCCGTGAAACAGGCCGGCTGTGCATACCCTTTGCGGGAAGGACGGGGCATTGGAGATTCCCCGGTTGACGGGGAACGGACCGAGCGGACCGATCTTCCCCGAGGCGTCTACGATCAGGTCGAATTCTTCCGCCAACCGCGGGAGATCGTTCGGGGAGAGGCGCGCCTTCCGGACTTGAACCCCCTTGCCCGGGAGCCCTTCCAGCAAAGCGGACAAATAGATCCGCTGATCCAGCGTTACGGATTGGCGGGCGGCGCGCCCCTTGAACATTTTCTGACCGCCCATGAGCAGTTCGATGGCGTCGATCCCGTACGCTTCGCCATAGTCAGGCATACCGTAACGCTGTTCCCTTTCCAGCACGGGATGGAAATGCACCTGAGTGGAAGGGATTCTTCCCTTCCGGATTTCCTCCGCATCCTTGGAAACGAACACCTGGACGTCGCAGAACCCGTCATTCGCCAGTGCGTAAGCCAACGTAGATCCGGCCATTCCCGCGCCGATGACGGCGATTTTTTTCCGGCTCACTCCCCGCTCCTCCTTTAACTCTTAATTGGCCGCCGTGTCGGCGATCGCGATAATTTTCACGTTGTCGTGGACCGCCGTCGTCACGATCAGGCCTTTATGGAATACCGGAAGCTTCGCCGCGGAAATCATCGGAACCTTATTGACGTTCGCCGTATCTCCCGCGTCGATCTTAACGGCTTTTCCGTTCAGTTTCACGATCGAAGTCCCGACTTTGTGCTCGATTTTTACCTTGCCTTTGACGGCGGTGAAAGTGGACGTTTTGGCTTGCCAGGTAAATTTATAACCGAGGGCTTCCAGCATGTTTTTGGCCGGCAGGTAGACGTACCCTTGGGGATCCGCGGCTTTCACTTTGATCTGTTTATTGCCGACGAATACGTAAGTACCCGGAACAAAATCGCTCGCGTCGCCTCGTTCGGCGTAAATGTAATCCGTGATTTCGGTGCGCAAATTTTTCGTGCTTTGGCCGGCATCCACATCCACGATGCTCTCGAATTCGAACGGCAGGATGCGGCTTTCGCCGGGCTTCAAGGTCAGTCCGTCCGCGAACGCGACTTTCGTTTCCGCTACGGTGTTGTAAGATTTATCCGACACGTCCAGGGCCGTATGCGGGTTCGAGATATCGTAAGGGCTGGTGTTCTGGAGCAAGATCGTCGCTTTAAAATGGTCGTTCGGAAGGGCGCCGCTGCCTTTCACGACTTCCAGCTTCAAAACCTTGACCGCCATCTCGTCATATTCCAGCGTTTCATCCTCAGGCTCTTCAGCCGGTTCATCCGCATCCTGTCCGACGGAATCCTCCACCGCGGGAGGATCTCCCGCCGCATCCGAATCGGACGTCTCCGCATAAGCCGCCGAGAAAGCAAGCATGTGGAGCAATGTCAGTGCCGCAAGCAATACCGAGATTTTCTTGAACTTGTTCATGGAATAACCGTGCCTCCGCTTCGATTAGGTTTACCATCCACATATTAGGCGGTCTGCGGTCATTCCAATAGTGACCCCGGTCATGCGGGCGGTCATGCAGACGGTCATGCCGGCTGTCACAAAAAAAGCGCGGTATCTATCCACCGAGCCCGTCTCTCCTTATAATCAGAGTAATCATACTATGGAAAAAGAAGGATGATTCCGCTTGTCCACCATTCGCATCGTCATCGCGGACGACCAAATTCTCATGAGAGACGCGTTGCAGACGGTCATCAACCTGGAAGAGGATCTGCAGGTCGTCGGCGTCGCCGACAACGGCGAACAGGCGCTGGACCTCGTGCGGAGCCTGCAGCCGGATCTCGTGCTGATGGACGTTCAGATGCCCCGGATGGACGGAATCGAAGCGGTGAAAATCATCCTCTCCGAAACGCCGGGCACGAAAGTCTTGATGCTGACCACTTTCGCGGACGATGACTACATCGTCGACAGCATGTCGCTTGGGGCGGCAGGCTTCCTGCTCAAGGACATGCCTGCGGATAAATTGATTCAATCCATCCGGGACGCGTTTGCGGGACAGCTCATCCTGCCCGGCATCGTTGCCGGCAAGTTGGCGGCTCAACTTTCCATGTGGGGCGGAACGCAGAAGAAACCGCCGCAAGCCGGGAGGCTGAGACGGGAGGGTATCAGCTTCACCTCGAAAGAAAAAATGGTCATCCAACTGCTGCTGGAAGGCCGCACGAACAAAGAAATCGCCAAAAAGCTGTACATGAGCGAAGGGACCGTCAAAAATTACGTCAGCATCGTCTATCATAAAATCGGAACGAACGACCGGACGAAAGCCATCATGCTGCTCAAGGAATTGGGCATTCAGGGTTAGGAGGCGCTGCCCGTGAACGTATTCAAACGCGCGGCGGCCTTCTTGCCTTTGGCGATCCTGCTGGCCGCATTTTTGCTTTTGTCGCTGCGGATCGGGCCCGTCCGGCATGCCGTAAGCGAGACAACGCCCAATCCCGGCTCGTGGGCCATCCATGTCGGCGACTTGCCGCTTAACGGACTCGCGGCGAACGACTCCGCGGGCGAATGGAAACCCTACCCGATCGAAAGCCGCGGCGTGATGCGAGAGGTGCTGCCGGATGACTACCGGGGTTATTACTGGCTGCGTTTTAGACTGCCGGACCTTGGCGGCATGGAATCGCCCCGGCTGTTTATTTCCGGATTTCAACATGCGGAGCTTTACATAAGCGGAGAACGAATCTACGAGTTTAACACGGACCGTCCCGGCTTTCGGGTGAACAAGTACCAGCATTGGGACCTGGCCAAGCTGCGTCCTGAGTTCTCCGGCCATACGGCGTATGTCCGGGTGCTGCAGGACGACGCCGATCCCCAGCCCGGAGAATTTCGGATCGTCGACAAATCGGTGTTCTATGAAAACATGCTGCGCCGCGATCTGTTTCGCGTGTTGTTTATGGTCGTGTTCCTGTTTCTCTCGGCCGTTTCTTTCCTGTTGTGGGCGAACCGGCGGAAAGAGACGATTTATCTATACTTCGGCATCTTGAATGCATGCGCAGCCTACGGCAGCATCGGTCGTTCCTACTTGCTGCTTCTGTTTACTCACTCCGATCTCGCGGTATACCTGCAAGACGTCGCGGTTCCGGTCGGCGCCTTCGCGCTTCTCGGATTTCTCGGGCAAATCTATGGAGGCGGCAAGCCCCACCTCTTCCGATACGGCGCGTGGTGCAACCTCTTTTTCGGGATCGTCGCATGGATCGCCGCGTTTTTCCGTGCGGATCTCTACCATTTCATCATCGATAAAATGTTTCTCCTCACGTCGGTCCTCATCATGCCTGTCGTGATCGTTCTACTTGTTTCCGACTATCGACAATATCGGCGCCGCGAATCGATATGGGTTTTCACCGGATGCGCGGCGTTTACCTTGTTCGCCTTGCTCCACTACATCGAAGTGAACGTCTACCCTTTCGTCGGCGCTTTGATCGGCCGATATCCGTTCCTCTACTATTTTCAGCAAATCCAGATCGTGTTCGGCGCGTTTCTATTCGTGTGCTGCTTCGGCATGGTCCTGGTGCTGCAGTATACGCGGACCCATCGGCAAGTCGCCGTGTACGCAAAGGAGCTGCGGGCGAATAACGAGAAGTTGCTCGCGCTCGACAAACTCAAGGACGAATTTCTTTCCCGGACCTCCCATGAGCTTAGGACGCCGTTGTACGGCATGATCGGTTTGGCGGAAGCGCTGGCCGACGGAACCCAAACGCACTCAAGCGAAGAGTCTTTCCGCAAACTGTCGCTTATCGTGGCCAGCGGCCGACGGTTGTCGCGGCTGATCAACGACATTTTGGACCACTCCAAAATCCAACACCAGGACTTGTCGCTGCGCAGGAAACCGGTCGACGTCCGGCAAGCGGCCGAGATCGTCATTGCCCTGCTGGAGAAACAGGCGGAGCGCAAAATGCTTGCGATCCGAAACGAAATCCCCCGCGATTTGCCGAGGGCTTGGGCGGACGAGGACCGGTTGGAGCAGATCTTCTTCAATCTCGTGGGCAACGCCATAAAATTCACCGAGCTTGGCAAAGTGACGCTGCAAGGGGGCGTGGAAGGCTCATCCATCCGGATCACGGTGACCGATACGGGAATCGGGATCTACGAGGACGAAACGGACCGGGTATTCGAACCTTTCGTGCAGGGCAAAGACGCGGCTCGCGATGCTTCGGCCGGAACGGGTCTCGGTCTCGCGGTGACGAAGCAGCTCATCGAAATGCACGGAGGCGAAGTTTCCTTAAAATCGAAGCCGGGCGAAGGCACGCAGGTGACCTTGACGCTTCCGATATGGGAAAAGCCCTTGGAAGAAGAGACTAGCGGGGAGTTAAGGATAGGAGAAGCGGAAGAATCCGGCTTCGGCGGTTCGACAAATGAACTAGCGGAGAGAATCGGAGTCCCCCCTCTCATCCTATTGGTGGACGACGAACGCATGAATTTGGAGGTGTTGGCCTCCCAATTGGAGCCCGACTATCGGATCGTCGGCATGCAGAGAGCCGCAGAGGCCTTGAGCTGGCTTGACGCCCACCCGGATACCGCGCCGGACCTGATCATTGCGGACATTATGATGCCCGAGATGAACGGCTACGAATTCAGCGGCAAAGTCCGGGAGCGCTACAGCGAAGCGGAGCTCCCGATACTGCTGCTGACGGCGCAATTCGGGCCGGATCCCGTCCACGAGCGCATCCTCCCCGGCGTGAATGATTACTTGATGAAGCCCATTTCCCGCCAAGAGCTTCTGACGCGTGTGCATGTCCATTTGCGTCTTACCAGGCTGAACCGTTCTTTGGAGCAAGAGGTGCAGCACCGGACGGCGGAACTGGAAGAGACGAACCTCCAGTTGCAGCTCTCCATGAACGACACCATCCGGGCGATGGAAGAAATCGCGGTGCTGGAGGAACGCAACCGGATCGCCCACCGGGTTCACGATACGGTAGGCCACACGCTGACCGCGTCCATCATGCAGCTGGAAGCCGTAAAAAGGCTGTTCGGCAAGGATCCGACGGCCGCCTTGGACAAGCTGGATACGGCTCAGTCCGTGCTCCGAGGCGGATTGGAAAGCATCCGGGGGTTCCTGCACCAGTTGAAGGAAGACGGTCTGCAAAACGAACTGGCCGTTTCCCTGCACCAGCTCATCGCCTCTGCCCGGGAAACGGCAGACATCGAGATCGATGCCCACATCGGCTCGATGCCGGACGTCGGGCCGTTGCACAAGAAAGTGATTTTCCACGCGTTGCAGGAGGGGCTCACGAATGGCATGAAGCACGGCGGGGGCACGCGTTTCGAATTCACGCTGCTGTTCCACGAGAAGGTGCTTCACTTCTCCCTCCGCAACAACGGAGCGCCTTACGTCGCCTCCCCGTTCGGGCTCGGCTTGTCCGCCATCCGCGAGCTCACCGCCCAACTGGGCGGCACGCTGCAGATCAACGCCGCCCTGCCCGACTGGGGCTGCGAAATCAAGCTGCGGCTTCCGTTCTCGGCGGCTTGAGGCGGGGAGGGCGTTTTATCGTCGCATTTTGCGACGCGCGCAAACGAAAAGAAGCCCTCTCGGGCTTCTTTTTCATTGAGCTTTCGCTTCCCGCCGGCTTTTCCATAGAAGCGTCAACGAATGAGCGAGGAAAAACAAAACCCCCGCTTCGATGGCGTGATCCGCCACATTCAGAATGCCTCGGGAGCGGACAAGAAAGTCCGTCACCTGTCCGAACAGAAGCCGGTCCACCCCGTTCCCGATCGCTCCCCCGACCAGGAATCCCAAGCTGATATCAAGCAGCAAGCTTTTGCTTTCCGATTTCCAACGAAAATACAGCACCCAGATCACGAACGCGAAGGCGAAGATACCGAAGAGCCATCCGTATCCCGGGAACATGCTGCCGGCCATGCCGCTGTTTTCGTAATGCGTGATCCGGAGCCATCCCAGGCGCGTGTATTCTCCGAGGTCGACATTGGAACGGATGAGGATTTTGGACAATTGATCAACGATGACGACAAGCACGACGATGGCGTAGAAAACCATGGCGGATTCTTCATCCCCTTCATCATTTTCAGGGATTAGATACACATTGTAACCAACATATCACGAACCGCGCCATAATTCCACTTTCGTGCCTGGTCCCCCTACATCGTCTGCCCGCTGTCCACGGTGATGATCTGCCCGGTGATCGCTTCCTGCTCCAGTACCGCGCAGATGAAATGGGCGATATCCTCCGGCGTGGATACTCTCCGAAGCGGCAGCTGCGGGCTGAGCGCCCGCATTTTCTCTTCCCTGCCCGCCCACCAGCGGGTTTCTACGGCTCCAGGCACGACGCTGCACACCCGGATTTCCGGCGCCAAGGCATGTGCCAATGACTTGGTCAGCCCATGCACCGCCGCCTTGCTGACGGCATAGGGGAGCGAAGAACCGACTCCCGTAATCCCGGCGATGCTCCCCAAGTTCACGATTGCTCCGCGTCCGCTTTTCTTCATCCACGGAGCTGCCGCCCTCGCGCAATGGAACATCCCCTTTACGTTGACGGCGAACAGCTCGTCCCACATGGTATCCTCGACCCCATCCAAATCCGGCAAAGCAACATGATGGGTGATGCTCGCATTGTTCACGAGCAGATCGAGTGAGCCGTACCGCTCCACGATCCTCTCGACCATTTCGTCCACCTCGCGGGCATTGGACACGTCCGCTTTCACCGCAATTGCGCTGCCTCCCCGTTCCTCAATCATGCGCACCGTTTCTTCGGCATCCTTCTTCGAGCGGGAGTAATTCACCGCGACGAAAGCGCCCTTCTCCGCCAGCGTAAGGCTAGCCGCCCGGCCAATGCCCGTGCCCCCTCCGGTCACGAGAGCCGTTTTCCCTTTCAGTTCCATGTCGTCATCCCTCCGATAAATTCAGGTTAACGCAACAGCACGTTCGTGTATAATTGAATTATCAGAATGAATGATTCATTATTTTTGAATCAAATAAGAATAAAGAAGACCAGCCCGCATCGGCAGGCCGGTCTTCCTTCTTGCCAATCTTATCTATGAAAGATTAGTCCGCATTGCTGAAGCGAATCGCATCCACGTCGTCGTTTTTCACCCGGCCCGACAGGGTGCCTGCCGGGTACGGATCCAGATCGGTGTCCACATTCAGATTGTTGAGGATGCAAACGATGTTGCCGAACGGGGTTCCGCCCTCTCTCGCGAGATCCGGCCGGATCTCCATGGTATCGCCCTTGAAGCCGGCGGTTTCGTAAAAGGTAATCTTCCGATTGTTCGGCAGAATGGCCACGAACCCGGAAATTTCGTCGTCCCACTCGTCGTCGTCGATACCGCCGTGATCCGTCTTCGGCAGATCGCCCAAATCGGTGATTTCGTCGCCGAGCGCCTCGACGACCCAAAGCTTGTTGCCGCCGATGGGTTGCAAGACGTGGCCGAGCGCTTTCTTCAGCCCCAGCAGCATCAGCACGAAGTTCAGCTTGCCCGTGACGCCGTCCAGCAGGCCGTAGATCGCTTCGATTTGCCCGTTCACTTTCTCGAGCACCGGCTTCAGCAGATCCCAACGCGTCAGCCCCGTTATCGAGGATTGGGGAAGCACGATAAGCCGGTCGCCCGCCTGGTCCAAGTCGTCCAACCGGTGTTCGGTCGCCAGCAGCAGCTCGGGCACGGCGATCGGAATCTGCGTGATCGGAAGCTTCGGCAGCGATGTCTTGATCGGAGGAAGCGTCGGGATTTGGATTTCCAGATTGGCTTCCAGGTAACGAAGCTCGATTTCGGCAAGCTGGTGGAACCCTTTGACTTGGGGCATCAGGAGAACGTCGAGGCGGGAATCCTTCCAGACGTTTTCGCTCGTGTTGCCGCCGGGGGCCGGGAGATGGAACTCGCTCTCTTCCAGGAGTTCGAATGCCCCATTCACCTGCTTGTAGAGCTTCCACTCCAGCTTGATTTGGAACGGGATCGGAAGCTCGAACGGGAGCAGGTCGTCGATGAACGGCAGCTTGCCGTGAAGCAGCTTCTCCGGCAGCGCGATCCCTTCGGCGCTTCTTGCCAGGCCCGCAGGGGCTCCCGCTTGCGCAAGGCTGGACGTAAGTTCGGCGGCAAGAGGCGTTCCGGGCTCCAGAACGTCCGCGTTCCTGGTCACCTGGAGATGCTGCAGAATGCCGGATACGATCTTGTCCTGGAACGGCAGCAGGCTCAGGTTGGAGAACGGCAGCTCAAGCGGCGGCAGCGGCAGTTTCAGTCCGTTCAAGAAAGCCGTTACGGACGCTTGGACCTTGCGCGTGAGCGAGGAAGCGGCGCCGTCCCATTTCTTAGGCGGCAGGAAGGAGAAAGACGTCTGCAGGCTGTTCAATCCCTCCGTCGTTTGGAAATCCACGCCTTCCGCGAGCGGATTGCCATCTCCGTCGACGACGCTCCAAGCGATATCCCGAATTTCGAACGGGAGCGAGATTCCGCCGATCGGCAGCCCTCCCTTGATCGGGAACCACTGCAGGTCGGGCAGCGAAGCGGCGGCGAACGGATTGGCCACGTCCGCGAGGCTCTCGAGCGGCGTCAAAAGCTTGACCAGCACTTTCTCCCCGATCCGTACGGAGCCCGATTTGCTCGACTTCACTTGGAAGAGGGACAGGATTTTCTCTTTCACGATCGGCAGTTGCTTGATCAGCAGCGTGACCGGATTGGATACGGCCGGCACCCCATTGAACAGGTAGGAGACGGTTCCTTTGAGTTCGAAGGTTTCCGGAACCGCTTTATCTTCCGTGTCCGCGAGAGACGGCTGGATGAACAGCTTTTGCCCGAAAGGGCTGCTACCCGTGTCGGACAGGAAGTAATCCTTGCCGAGCTTCAGCGGCGTATCTTCCGCGGCGGCCAGCGTGGTCGACTTTTTGCTCAACTTCCAATCGATGCCCGTGACTTTCCAAGGTATATTCAAAGCGCCGAGAACGAGATTGCCGATCGGCTCCGCCAGATCGAGCACGGAATGGACGAGCTTCAGTTCGAGCGCCTGACCGGGTTGCAGCGCATGGAAGGAGTCGGGTACGAGATCGAACCCGCCCACGATATCCGAAACGGCGGACTGCGCGGACTGGATGATCGTGGATGGCGTCGTCAGGGACAAGGTTTGCGTGATTCCGTTACATTCCGTGAGAACGCTCGCCTTCGCGTAAGCTTCGTAATCCTCTTCCTTCGGGAGGAAGAGAAACCGGGAAGTGATTTTGCCGAGTCCGTCGGGCGCTTTGAAATCCTGTCCCTCCAGCAGCTTTACCGGCGCGGCGGCAGCGGCACCGGCCGGCGGTTTTCGGAACGCTTCCCACCGTACGGAATGGATCGTGACGAGCGTAGGCTTGCCATTCACCGGCATCGTCGTCTTGATCGGGAATGAGTCGACCGACGTACCTTCCGGAAGAGACTGCAAAATCGTGGACAGACTGGCCTGCAAATACTCTCCGCTCCGGAGGATTTCCGTGGAGGTGGATTCGGCGAGGAAGGAATTGAAGTACGTCTCCGGCACCGTCGGAAGCAAGGTCACCGTTTCCGGAGAGAACGTCCGCGACACCGAATAGCCGTTCAAAATCACTTGCACGACCGGCTGAATCGTGAGATCCGTTTTCTGTTCGACTTTCAGCAGCGGAGTGACCGTTACTTCGGCGTACTTGTCCGTCCTCGATTCTTCGAGGTTGTAATCCTTGCCCATGACAAGCTCCGAGGTCCCTCTCTTCACGCTGAGCAGGATTTCGAGTTCATAAGGGAAATCGTAGTTTTGCCCGTAATAGTACTGTCCCTGATAACCCGAGCGCGGGGATACCGGAAACGCCGGCTTGCAAATGCGGTACACCAGAGATTGCCCGGGCGACAATACGCCGTCTGCCGGGATTTGCGTGGAAAACAAATTCTGCTTCAGCTCGTTGAGGTCAATCGGGGTTTGTCCCAGAATGACTTCCATACATCAATTCACTCCTCGTTTTAATTTTGGGTAACCATGGGTGCATTGTCATTTCATGGATGTTTGACCCGATTAGATTATAAGGGCTGGACAAGTCACGGCGTTATAGGCAGAAACTCCCGAACTGCCGACACGTTCCGCTAAAATTTTCGCTAGAGGAGAGTTCCGAATGGACCTTAAAGCGGTGAAAACCTTCCAAAATATCCTCGCATCCGGGAGCTTCAACCGGGCTGCCGAAGAGCTGAATTACGCCCAATCCACGGTGACCATGCAGATCCAAAAGCTGGAGTCGGCGCTTGGCGTCCAGCTGTTTGAACGGTCCCACAAAACGGTACGATTGACGGAAGCCGGCCGGCTATTCCATGAGCGGAGCTTGAGAATTACCCAGGACATCGATCAGCTGATTGCCAGCTTGACCGACATGAAGACGGGCGAAACCGGAACGGTCCGTCTAGGCGCGATCGAGCCTGCGGCCAGCGCCAGGTTGCCCGTGATCCTTCGTGCATTCATGGAACGTTTTCCGCGTATCCGCGTCTCCGTGGAGATCGCGAACACCCACACTTTGGCGGAAAAAATGCGAAAAGACGAACTGGACATCGCGCTGTGTTCGGCGCCGGACTGGACGTCGGACCTTTATTTCCAACCTCTTTACGAAGAAGAATTCGTCGTGCTAATGCCGGAACGGCACCCTTTGGCCGATCGGGAATCCGTTACGCCGGAGGAACTGGCCTCTCATCGGCTTCTGATCACCGCAGCCAATTGCCCTTATCGCCGAAAATTGGGGCTGACGCTGCAGGAGGCGGGAACGACGCTGTCGGAGACGATGGAAATCGGAAGCATGACGGCATTGCCTTCCTACGTTGCCCAGGGATTCGGCGTTGCGCTCGTCCCCCGCGTCGCGCTGAGCCCGCAGCCGGACGGGACCGTACGCCGGCCATTGAAAGGCGAAGGCATCGACATGACCTGCGGACTGTTGTGCAAAGCCGCCGATTTCCCGCCCAAGCTCGCCGGTGCCCGGCTATATGACCACATTAAGCAGTCGTTCGACCGGACTGGCAGTTGAATCCGGCCGCTCTTCCGGTTATCGTTAACGTAAGACAGATCTAGATGAAAGGAATGGCAAAGCGACCATGCCTTACGCGTTTACCCTGGATCCCGGCGAATTTTTCGCTTTCGGTACCGAAGCGGAACAAATCGACAAATGCAAAGAATGGGGACTGCTTTCGGAGAAAGCGGCGAAAACGAAGACTTTTACTTACAAAGGCAACAACGTGCACCTGAGCTGCCACATAGTCGGTTACGTCGATAAGATGACGGCAGTCATCGAATTCGACAATGGCCAACGGCATTGCGTCCATCCTTCGTACCTGAAGGAGATGCAAGCCTCCGGTTTCGGCCAGAAAACGGCAGCGAGTTCGGAGGAAAACTCAGATCCGTCCGGCACTTCGGACACCGCCGAACAATCCGACGTCCCGACGACTCCGAAGGACGCCGAACCTGCGATCACGCCTAAATCGGAACAGGCCGAACAAGCCGAATCTGCTTCTTCCTCCAAACCGCCTAAAGCGGAAACCGCGCCGAAGCCCGCCGTCAAAAAAGGCAAAGCCGCCAAGGTGGAGCTTCCCGAGGACAAAGTAAAAATGTCCGCCACTATCAAAGAGTTCACGACGGTGCCGAATCATTTCTCCGACACCGACGATGAAGTGGTCATCTACGAAGCCGTATCGATCGAGGAGCCCCAAGCGGAGCTTGGCGACGCCTGGTCGAGTTACAGCGCGACATTAAAGAAACTGGAGCTGCAAGTCGGAGACAAGATTCAGTTCGAAGCCAAGGTCATCGCCAAGAAACTCACCAAGCATCCCGTCCCGTATAAAATCAACAACCCCTCCAAAATCCAAAAAGAAGGATCCTGACTCGTCAGGATCCTTCTTTTTGGCCTTCATGATTTTAGAAGTAAAACCCGATAACGATAAATGAATGCATCATCGATTGCGCAAAAGGAGAGTTCATTATGTCTGCGTCTTTTTTCAAAAAAATTGCCGTGTTCTGCATGGCTCTACTGTTCATTCCGATGTCTTCCGCTTGGGCAGCATCCGTCATCGCGGATCCGACATTGGCGAAAGCCGTTCGCGCGGAATTGCGGCTGCCGTCCGGCAAAACATTGACGCCCTCCGTTTTAAAGAAACTCGAGTCCTTATATCCTGAGGAATCCAAAGCGAAAATTACCCGTCTTCAAGGATTAGAGAATGCCGTTAACATGCAGAGTTTGTTTCTCCCCGGTCAAAATATCAAGGATCTCTCGCCTATTGCAAAGTTAAAGAAACTGACGTTTCTTGCCCTCGACGGAAATCAGATTGCGGACCTTTCCCCGCTGTCCGGATTAAGATCCTTAGAAAAATTGGTCGTTGCGGGAAACAAGATTAAAAGCCTGACGCCGCTTCAGCATTTAAATAAACTTACGGATCTTCTTGCCAGCAACAATCAGGTGACCGACTTAAGTCCCGTAAAGAACATGAAATTGCAGTGGCTGCTATTGGAAGGCAATAAAATCCAAGACCTGACGCCGCTCAAAAACCATCCTACGCTTGAGTATCTTTATCTGGACAACAATCTCATCCAGGACATCAAAGTCCTCGAAACGATCCCGAATTTACGGGAAGTATCGCTACCGGACAACCCTCTGAACGAGGAATCGCTGAAGGTTTTGGTTGATTTAAGGAATAAAGGCGTTACCGCGGTAGCCGGCCGGACAAACAATAAAAACGGAATATACGGAAATCCGATTGTAGTTTCCCTTGATGATGAATACGTTCCGTTCGATCTTCCTCCGTACATGAAGAACGGAACCGTCATGGTCCCGTTCCGGAACCTGTTCGAAAAACTCGGCCTAGAAGTCACATGGAACAAAGATTCGCAAACCATCATCGGGGAAAAAGAAGGTTTGAAAATTGAAATGCAGGTTGGCCGGCCAAGTGCGGACGTGAACGGCGAGACCGTTTCCCTTCCCCTTGCGCCGAAGGTTGTGTACGGAAGCACCTTCGTGCCGCTTCGGTTCGTGGCCGAGTCCATGGACGCGAAGTTGGAATTCGACGACGGCCCCGGAATAGCTGTTATGCGGACCAAGCAGAAAATCGCTTCTTCCGACAATACGGTAGAAGTCGTTGCTTTTGGCAAATGGACTCCTTACGAATCGGATTCTTCGAAATACACGAAACTCGCGATCCGGTCTTCCAATGGAAGCACGCTGGTCGTGAATGTGGTTCCGAAACAAGACCTGCTCGCGGATACGGAGCTGGATGCTTTCTACAAGGACGCCAAATCGCAGTTGCTTGCCGATTCCGGTATCGAGGTTTGGGAGGAAACGGAAGAGACTTTCCAAGGGCATCCGTCGAAAAACGTGCTTTACTACAAGACGGAAGACGGATTTCCATCCTTCGTGTGCACGGCGATTTTCTTTGAAGCGGACGGCCGCTTCTATCAGGTTATCATATCCGAAAAAGACACCCTTCCGGAAAAAGTTTTGCAGGAATTAGACGAAATGGCGGCAACGGTGAAACTGAATCCCTAAGTATCCGCACAAGTTCGAAAAGAAGGATCCTGATTCCTCAGGATCCTTCTCTTCTTTATGCGCTCTCGGAATAACCGGTTTTCGCCGCTTCCTGCTTCCGGATCCGTTGCTGGCCCCGGTGGTAGAACGGGAAAGCCGCGAAAGAAAGCAGCATCAGAACCGCGAAAATCAACGGCCCCTGCCCGAAACCGAACGTTTGCAGCATCAGCCCGCCAACCCAAGACATGAGGCTCTGTCCGAGAAAAGCGAAGCCGCTGGCTCCGTAATACGCCCCTCTCAGATGTTCGGGAGCGATCTCCCCGATGAGCACGTCTCCGATAACGAAGCACAAGATCTCTCCGATCGTGAACACAACCATCGAAAGCACGAGCAAAACGACATGATGGAACAGCCCAAAGCCGAACAAGCCTAAACCGAACAACAGGCATCCCAGCTTTAAAGCTTGCATGGACGGAATTCGCTTCATGAACCGCGCCAGCGGATACTGGAAAACCAATACCGACAATGAGTTCACGATAAACAGCAGCGAATACGTATCGACGCGGTCGTGTCCGATGTATTGCGACAGCGTCGTATCCAGATGGGAGTATGCCCCCACGACGAACAGATTGCCGAGCAAGAAGTAGAGGAACACCTTGTCGGTAAACACGATTTGGACCATTTGCCTGATTTTGACCGAGCCCGATTGAGCTTGCGGGTGCTTTATTTTGAATCTCAGCACCGTACAGATCAAGACCAGCGCGTAAACCGCGAAAATCCCGGCGCATAGGAGAAAGGGGAGCAGCGAGGAGGAGCTCCCGACGCCCAGCTTCAAACCGATCAGCGGGCCGACCGCGCCGCCGATGTTGATGGCGAAATACCTGGCGTTAAACACATCCGACCGGCGCTCTTGCGGCGTCACGTCGGTCAATAAAGCCCTTGCGGCGGGTTCGAATACGTTGCGGAAAAAGCCGTTCAAGGCACTGAGCACGAAGAAGACGGGTATGGACTCCGCGAACGCGAAACCCACGAAAACCAAACACCAAAGCGTCATCGAAAGAACCATGACCGGATACCGGCCGACCCGGTCGGATAACGCGCCCCCGATGAAACTGCTGAGCGTTCCCACGAGGAAACTGATACCCAGTATCGCCCCTGTCGTGGCGGGATCGATCCCCTTCTCTTTGCCCAAGTAAATTCCGAGAAACGGAATGACCATAAAAAAACCGGTGCGGGACAGGAATGTTCCGAAGATGAGAATCCAGGCCACCGGATGCAGTCTTGCCTTCTTCGTCGTTTCTCGACTCATGCGTACCTCCGGGCGTATGTCCTCGTTCTGCCAATAACCACCATCATAACGCACGCCCCCATTTTTGAACACCACTCGCCATTGCCCAGGAAATGATCCGGCCTCTTCTTTATGAAATTTTTAAGTGAAAAAAGTTGAGAATACGGCGTCGAATCGTGTAGATTATGTAAGCCGGCCGGCAAACAAGCTAGCAAAAATAGAGAGAGATTATAGAAAGAGGAGTGGTTACCCTGTTTAAAAAATTCGCAACGACTGTCCTTGTGCTGACGATCGCTTTCGCTGCGGCGGCATGTTCCTCGAATTCCGACAAAAAAGAGGAGTCCGCAGCGGCTACCGGAATCGCCGCAACCGCGAGCGCTTCGGCTCCAGCAGACGAAACCGCGAGCAAAGCTCAAGCCTATATCGCCGCACGTCTGGCCGAAGAGAAAGTAGAAGGCCTCTTCCACCAAGAAACCTCCGCGGACGGAAAGTCGATCTTGAACCCGATCACGCCGGACAAAGACGCGGCCGTGAAATTCCTGAACGCTTACATCGATTCCGCGCTGAGCGAGAAAATCGTGACGTACTACCTGACGGAAGAGAAAGCCGACGGCGCCATCGTAGTCAAGAGTGACAAGTTTTTATCCGTTTCCATCCGCGGCACGGCCTCGAAGGATGAAGTGGCTTTCGAAGGAACGCCGGAAGAATACAAGCTGTCGACCAAAGACGGCGGCGTGTACACCGTCAAGAAAAACGCAGAAGGCAAATATCTGCTGGCCGACTACGCGAAGCAATAAAAACTTCGGTTATCCGAAAATCAGAAAGACTTCCGTATTACTCTCATGCCGAGAGAGACGGAAGTCTTTCTTTCTTTATTTGCGAGATCCGCGATTAGGCGTTAACCCGTTTTTACGGCGAGTGCGCTGAAAGAAACGGGGCCGACGACATTGACTATCGTATGGGGCGTGAGATTTTCGGCGGTTAAGACATACAAATGGGATCCTGTCGGAACGTTTCGATCGATCGCCTGGAACGTCACGATATAATTCTGTTCGGAGCCGGTGGATTCGATCCCGGCAACGGTGTTGAAAATTTCCGTCCCGTCCCGGGATACGCGGAAAAGAATCTGGCCGATGCCCGTTATTCCCCGCACACCGACGGTAGCGACCAACTCGACCCGATTCGGTTGCGAGTTGGTCGGGATACTGATGCGTAACGATGCGACATGCGATCTTAACGGAGAACGCCGGATCGTATAAGCCGTCAGCAAGTTGAATCTGCTGCGCGGTTGAACCGCGCTTTTATTCAGTAAACGCGCCATCGTTTCAACCTCCCTTCTCGAAGATACCTTAGAATATGAGGGTTACTAGAGAAGGGATTGGACAAGAGTAAGGAGAGAAAAAAAGATTACGCTTTTCCGAGGCCTGCCGCTTTTGCCTGAGGGGATTCCGGGTCACTGCATCGGGAGTTTTTCCCGTTACAGCACTCTTAAGCGGCCAAGGCCCCTCGCCAACGGGAGTTTCTCCCGTTACAGCACTCCTAAGCCGCCAAAGCCCCGCCCCAACGGGAGTTTCTCCCTTTAAAGCAGCTCTATGGCGTCAAGCCCCGCTCCCCCCGTTCTACCTTGGTGACATTTTTCAGAGATTTGCCAGCCTGGCGATATCCTCGTTCTCCAAAACGGATTTTTCATAGGTTCTGGTCACGGTGTGGATCATCGCTAATCCAAGTTCCCTCAATGAGATTACATACTGGGGAAAAAACCGCCGAAGCATCGGATAAAGCCATTGGATGGCCGAATAGTAGCCGTGCGTGTTGCGCAAACCTTTCGTGGGGTGGATGTAGCCGGGCCGGAACATGTACGCTTTGCGGAACGGCAGCTTCAGCAACGCGTTTTCGGTCTTTCCCTTCACCCTCGCCCACATGCTTCGGCCCCGCTCGGTACTGTCCGTGCCGCTGCCCGATACGTAACAGAACACCATGTCCGGGTTCAATCCGGACAGCAGTTCGGCCGCATGCAGCGTCAGGTCGTAGGTCAAACGGTGATACTCCGGTTCCTTCTTGCCTACGGAAGAGACGCCGAGACAGAAGTAGCACGCGTTGTACCCGGTGAGCTCTTTCGCGATTGGACGCCAGTCGAAAAAGTCGCCGTGCACGATCTCCTCCAGCTTGGGATGGGTAACGCCGCACGGCTTCCTCCCCACGACGAGCACTTTCTCCACATCAGGATGGTTCAAGCATTCATGAAGGACGCCTTCCCCCACCATACCGGTCGCGCCGGTCACGATCGCCCGCACCCGCTGTCCAGTCGTTCGCAGCTCCGTTTTCATGGAAACACGCTCCGTTCCTTAAGTTGTCTTCATCTTAACGAAGCCAATGTTCTTCTGGCAAGCTGCGGGTTCTTCGTTGCAAAATGCGACGAAAAGTCGACCTCTGCCGCAAACGGCGAACCCGCCCTTCTCCCCTTTACCGCAATAAATACATTATGTATCATATGGAGTAACAAAGTGTATCTATTGTCGGATGGAGGGAACGTCATGCAACGCCGCATCGAGCAGTTGGACGGTCTTCGAGGACTGGCGTCGTTCACGGTCATGCTGCATCACCTGTATTTGGTTTTTCCGTTCCTCCCGCTTCTGTTTCGGTATTCCCCGCTCCGCGTCGTGGTGAATGGACATGCGTCGGTCATTCTCTTCTTCGTTCTGAGCGGCTATGTTTTAGCGTTGCCCTTCATGGAGCGTTCGGGAGGCTCTTACCGAAGTTTCGTCATTCGGAGGATTTTCCGCATCTACGTCCCGTACCTCGTGTCCGTCATTTTGGCGACGCTGATGGCGTCGTGGCTGGCTTCGGGCCGTATTCCCGGGATCGATGCCTGGCAGCGCGGCATTCATCCGGGTACGCTCGCCGGTCATCTTTTCCTCGTCGCCGACACCGACACGAAGGCGCTGAACAACGTCATGTGGTCCCTCGTTCACGAAATGAGAATTTCCCTCCTGTTTCCGCTCATTACGCTATGCGTCCTTAGATGGGGATGGCGCGCGAATCTGCTGGTCTGCCTGCTCCTGTCCGCTTCCGGCGGTTTGAAAACCTCGCTGCCCTGGGGCCATGAGGATATCACTTTATGGGACACGCTCCACTACGCGGCCATGTTCCTGATCGGAGCTATGCTCGCGAAAAACAAATCATCCATCGCCGAGGCTTACCGCAAATTAACGGCTCTGCGAAAATGGAAGTTCCTCATCGCGGCTTTTCCTCTCTATGCCTACTCTACCGTGATTGCCTCGGCCGCCTCCAAAATGGGCTTCATGCCGTATGACGTCATCATCAGCGATTACGCGGCCGCAATCGCAGCGGCAGTTTGGATCGTTTACGCGGTCAACTCCACACGGCTGTCGAAGCAGCTCCTCCTCCGCAAGCCCGTCGTCTTTCTCGGAAGGATTTCCTACAGTCTTTATCTCTACCATTTGATCGTCCTGTTCAGTTTGATGTTCGCGTTTTACGGCACCCTACCGAACGCGGTCATTTACGCGGGGACGATCGTACTCTCTCTCCTGCTCTCCGCCTTGTCGCACCGATTCGTCGAGCGTCCGGCGATCGCCTGGGGCCGAAGATTCGCTGACCGTCCGTCCCGAACGCAAATCGGGCGGCCCGCGCTCACGAAGGAGAGCTAGGCCGCCCGATCGGCGATCCGGTTATGCGGTTTCGGCTTCATACACGGCGAGAGCCGCTTGGACGCCTTCGCCCGCCGGCAGCTTGACGCCGTGCTTCAGTAACGCGGCTTCCAGCGCGCCGAGCACGAGCAGCACGTTCCGCATGCTCGCGCTGTACCCCATCGTGCCGATCCGCCAAATCCGTCCCTTCAGCGGACCGAAAGAACTGGCGATTTCGATGCCGAAGCGGTTCAGCAGCATCGCCCGAACGGATTCTCCGTCCACGCCTGGCGGAATTTCGACGCAGGTCACGACGGGCAGCTTGCAGGAGGGATCGCCGTACAGCTTGAGCCCCATCGCCGTCAGGCCTGCCATCAGCGCCCTCTCCTGCAGCCGGTGCCGCGCGAAACGCGCCTCCAAGCCTTCCGCGAGCAGAATGCGGAGGCCTTCGCGCAGCCCGTAAAGCATGGACGTCATTTCGGTATGGTGGTTCAACCGGGCCGGACTCCAGTAATCCTGCAGCTGGGCGAGGTCGAAATAATTGCTCCGGATTCCCGCCAAGCCGCTCGATTCCGAAGGCTGTCCCGGCTGCCGCAATCCCCGTTCGATCACTTTGCGCGCGATGATTTTGCGTTCCGCGCGTTCGTTATACGTAATCGGCGCCATGCCGGACGGGACGGACAGGCACTTCTGCGTGCCTCCGATGACGGCGTCCAAAAACCAGGCGTCCGCCTCCACGGGCACGCCGCCGATCGTCGCGACCGCATCCACTACGAGCAGCACGTCGTTTTCCCGACAGAACCGGCCGACTTCTTCGAGCGGCTGGATCCGGCCGGTGGACGTTTCGCCATGAACCATGGCGACGAGCGAAGGACGTTCTTTCCGGATGGCGGCGATGATTTCCTCCGGATCGAAATTGCTCCCCCAAGGCTTCTCCATCGTGGCCACTTCCGCGCCGCAGCGTTCCGCGATTTCATGGAGCAGGTGGCCAAACCGGCCGTAAATCGGCACCAGCACCTTCTCTCCGGGCACGATCAGACTGGTGAGTACGGCCTCGATTCCGGAACGGGAAGTGCCGTCGATCGGATAAGCCCATCGGTTTTCTGTCTGGAAAAGGCTTCGCAACATGGACATCGTCTCGTTCATGAGGGCGGTGAATTCGGGATCGAATTGGCCCAGGATCGGATAGGACAGGGCCCGGAGGACGCGCGGGTCCACCTCGACCGGACCGGGCGTCATGATCGTCCGCGGCGACGGGGACAAATCGGAATAGGGCGTCATGTCTGTTGCACCTCACTAGGCGTCGGTATAGGCGAGCTCATGAAGCATTTCGGTCAAAACTTGGGCGCCAGTGGCGAGATGTTCCGGCGCGGTGTATTCCCCGGGCGAGTGGCTGATGCCGGCTCTGCTCGGCACGAACAGCATCGCCGTCGGGCAAAGAGACGAAAACGATTGGGCGTCGTGTCCGGCGCCGCTCATCATTCTGCGGTATGCCAGGCCGCGTTCGCGGCAAATCTGCTCGAGCTTGCCCGTCAGTAAAGGATCCATCGGGACCGGGCGCGAGAGGAGCGCGGTCTGGATGGAGAATCCTACGCTGCGGCGTTCGGCGATGCTGCGGAACTTCCCGAGCACCGCTTCGCAGAAGCCCGTCAGCAATGTTTCCGACAGGTGGCGGATGTCGAGCGTGAATTCCACGGTGCCCGGGATGACGTTCGGGATGTTCGGCGCCGTTTTCATCCGGCCGACCGTCGCGACGAGCGGCTCCCCCGCTCGCGAGGCCGCTTTCTCCAGCACCAGCATCATTTCGGCGGCGGCGGCCAACGCGTCCAGCCGCATCGACATGGGCGTCGTGCCGGCATGGTTCGCTTCCCCTTCGAGCGTGACGATGTATCGCCGCTGACCGGCGATCGTCTCCACGACGCCGATGTCGTCGCCCGTTCTTTCCAAAATGACCCCTTGCTCCACGTGCACTTCGATGAAAGCCGCAATATCACGCCTGCGCGGATCCGGCTGATCTTCCCGGCCGAAGCCCGCTTCACGCATCGCGTCGCCGAGAAGAACGCCGTCCGGGTCCTCTGCCGTGTCGGCCAACTCGAGCGGGTGCGCGCCGGATACGCTGCCGGATCCCCAATACGCGAGCGGGAATCGGCTGCCTTCCTCTTCGCAGAACGAGACGACCTCGAGCGTCCGTTTCGGTTGGCCGTAACGGTTTTTCAGCTCGCGGACCGCGGCAAGCGATGCCGCGATCCCGTAGGCGCCGTCGTACTTGCCGCCGGAGCGGACGGTGTCTACGTGAGACCCGGTCAGGATGACCGGAGCCTCCGGGGATTTGCCCGGAAGCCTGCCGTACAGGTTGCCGACCCGGTCGTACCGCACCTCCAAGCCCGCTTCCTCCATCCGTTCCGCCAAGAAAGACTGCGCGCGCCTCCAGGATTCCGAATACAGCAGGCGGGTAATGCCGCCTCCGCGTTCGGCGCCGATGGCGCCCAAATCCTCCAGAAGCTGCGTTACGTAAGCTTCGCTCTCCGTTTTCGCGATCATCATGCCATCTCCCCTTTCGCTTACGAAATCACCGTTCCCGCTTTAACGCGCCGGATATCTTGCCGCAGCGGTTCACCTCCGGACGATTCAGTAATCCCGCTGCCCATACGATAGACGACCTTGCCGCGGCTCAACGTGGCGGCGACCCGTACCTTCATCTCCATCCCCGCGTACGGACTGATGCGGTGCCGGTACAGCAGATGTTCTTCCGTCAAAATATATGGCGCCGCCATATCAACGATCGCGAGATCCGCGTCCATGCCGACGGCGATTTTTCCTTTGCTCTCCGCGAATCCGAATCTTCGAGCCGGCGCTCCCGCGACCAGATCGGCGATCAGGGTCAGCGGCAAACCGCGCGCCAGCACGCCTTCGCCAAGAAGCAGCTCCAGGCTGCTTTGCGCGCCCGCTATGCCTCCCCAAGCATCGAAAAACGATCGGCCTGCCCCCGTCCGCTTGAGCTCAGGCGGGCTGGGCGAATGGTCGGACGCGACCATGTCGATGCCGCCTTCCGCCAGCAGCTCCCACAAACGCTCACGCCGTTCCGCGTCGCGGAGCGGCGGCGCGCATTTGGCCGCGGGGCCGATGCGTTCCATGTCCTCCTCGGTCAACACCAAGTAATGGGGACACGTTTCCAGCGTAACGTCGACTCCTTTCAGCTTCGCTTCCGCGACCAGCTCCACCGCTTCCGGCGTGCTGATATGCACGAAATGCAGCCGGCAGCCGGTGTCCTTGGCGTACAGCAGCGCTTTGGCCACGGCTTCCGTCTCCGCCACGACCGGCCGGGACGCCGCGAAGCCTCGGGCATCCACGTGCCCGTTTGCTCTGGCTTGCTCGGCGAGCCCCCCGGTCAAGGCATCGCTTTCGGCATGCAGGGCGAGCAAGCCGCCGAACCGGGCGATCCGCTTCATGCCTTCGTACAGCGTGAAGTCGTCGACTTGGCGGAACCGTCCTTCCCCTTCCCCGCCCGGATCGGACAGGAAAGCCTTGAAGGCCGGTACCCCCGCCTGGGCGAGCGCCTCGAGTTGATCCAGGTTGCCGGGCACTAGCCCGCCCCAAAACCCGTAATCCACCACCGAACGTCCCTCCGCGAGAGAGGCTTTCATCCGAAGCGCCTCCAAGTTCACGGTAGGCGGATTGCCATTCAGGGGCATATCCAGATAAGCGGTGCAGCCTCCGGCGGCGAGGGCGGCGGATCCGGTCTCGAAGCCTTCCCAATGGCCGAAGTTCGGCTCGTTGAAGTGCACATGGACGTCGATCATGCCCGGGAGCACGAGTCGTCCGCCGGCATCCAGCACGTCCGCCGCCTCGCCCTCGGGCAGCAAGTCGGCGATCGCCGCGATTTTGCCGTCCCGGATGCCGATATCCGCGCGGCGGACTCCTTCGGGCAGCACGACGTTGCCGCCGGAGACGATCAGATCGAATCGTACAACCATTTTCCCTCAGCTCCCCCGGTAAGTGCTGTATCCGCCCGGCGCGACCAGGAGCGGAACGTGATAGTGGGCGTTTCCGTCCGCGATCCGAAACCGCACCGGAACCCAGTCGAGAAACGGGTCTCCGGCCTCGCCGTCTCCGCTCCCGAAATAATCGCCAACCCAAAACAAAATCTCGTACAAGCCGTTCCCTTTGTCCGCCCCTTCCAGCAGCGGTTCGTCAAGGCGGCCGTCCGCGTTCGTCCGCACGTCCCGCAGCAACAGCGGGGCGCCTTCCTCGTCAAGCGCGAACAACTGCAGCCGCAGTCCCGCGGCGGGACGGCCCGCCGAAATGTCCAGCACGTGCGTCGTCAATCGCCCGCTCATCAAGCGTTCCCCCTCACTCCGCAATCAGATCCGCCAGCCGGAAAGCCGCGATCCGCCCGATTTGCTCTAGCGCTTCCTTCCTTTCTTCTTCCGCCGAATGGCCGACGCGTTCGCGCATGGCCGCCAGAATATCGTCCTTGCCCCGTCCCCTGACGGCGAAAATGAACGGAAAACCGAATCTTTCCATGTAGGCCGCATTCAGGGACGAGAACGTCCCGAATTCCTCCGGCGTCAGCCGGTCCAGCCCGGCTCCTTGCTGCTCCTTGGCCGAATAAGCCGTTAGGCTGCCGATGCCCATTCTCGTCGCCAGATCGGGATGGGCGCGAATCAACGCCAGTACTTTCTCCTCCGGCGCGTTCAGCACGATCGACATCATGCGGGCATGCAGCTCGCCGGCCGACGCGAACGGCCGGCGAGCCCAAGCCTGCTCCGCGACCCATGGCGAGTGCTCGAACACGGCTCCGAACCGCTCGACGAACGTTTCCCGGCTCATCCCGTTGATTTCGGCCATCGTCACGCTCATGACCAGAACCCCTCGTGAACGGCGACCACTTCCGCCTCCACCTCCGGAAACGGGCCGATGACCACGATCGGCTTGCGGCCGCTGGCGAATACGTTGCGGCAAGAAAGATCGAGAGTCAGGTTTTGCTCATCGTCCCCCGTCAGCTCGGCCAGGCGTTTTTCGGAAATGCCGTAAACGACCCTTCCCACGTGTCCCCAATAGATCGATCCGGCACACATCGCGCAGGGCTCTGCCGTCGTGTACAGCGTGCAGCGCCACAGCTTCTCCTTCGGATAAAGCCTGGATGCAGCCGCCATTAATGTCGTTTCGGCATGCCCCGTGCAGTTCCGTTCCGTGATTTCTACGTTGCCTTGCTCCAGCAGCACTGTCCCGTCCTCATCGACCAGAATGCTTCCGAACGGCGTGTTGCCGGATTCCCTCGCCCGCCTCGATACCTCGACGCAGCGAAGCAAATAATCGACATGCCTCTCCTTCTTGTTCGATTCCATCGCTTTACCTCCCCAGCTCGATCGCCCGGCGGACGGCCCGCTTGATACCGCCGTAGCCGGTACACCGGCACAGATTGCCGGACAGCGCTTCTTCGATTTCTTCTTCCGTCGGTTCCGGATTCCGGTCCAGCAGCGCCTTCGTCGACAACACCATGCCCGGCGTGCAGTACCCGCACTGGAAGCCGCCTTCTTCGAGAAACGCCCGCTGGACGGGATGCAGTTCCTCGCCCTCGCCTGCCGACAAGCCTTCGATCGTCGTAATCGCCTTGCCCTGCACTTGGTAAGCCATCGTCAAGCAGGCGTTCACCGGTTCCCCGTCCGCCAGCACCATGCAGGCGCCGCAGCGGCCGATTTCGCAGGAGCGTTTGGTGCCGGTGAGGCCCAGATGGTCGCGGATGACCTGGAGCAAACGCAAGGAGGGAGGCGCTTCGACTTCATAATCCGTACCGTTCACCTGCAGGGTCAACCGATTCACGGCGGGTTTCGATTCCATCGTTTTATCGATCATGCTGCGGCACCGCCTTTCTCGCGAATGGGGGAATCCGCTGAAGCTCGCCCGGATCGATCGGCAGTTTGGCGACCCAGACGCCGACCGCGTCATGAACGGCTGAAGCGATGGCAGGGGCCAGCCCGACCGTCCCGATCTCGCCGATGCCTCTCGGGCCGTAAGCGTCGTCCTCGGGCAGGTCTTCGATCGGTTGGACCGTCACGTTGCCGGCATGTTCGGAAAGCGTCGGAATCAAATACGTGTCGAAATTGTTCGTCAAGTAACGGCCGCCGGCCATCAGCGCCTCCTCGGTCAACGTCCAGCCGAGCGCCATGCTGCTTCCGCCCTCGAGCTGCCCAAGGTAACCTTGCGGGTTCATGACCGGCCCGGCCGCGACCGCGTGGAATTGATCGACGACGCGAACGCGCCCGGTCAACGTATCGACTTCCACCTTGACCGCGACGGAGTAGTAGGTATACAGGAAATGCGCGCCAGTGCGGTTCGAAGCCGTAACCGGAAAATGGAACGACGTTTCGCTGCGGATCGATTCTTTCGAGCGGGAAGCCAGTTCGGCGTAAGTGAGCAGCGGCTCCTCCTCTGAATCCGCCGTTCCGTAGATGCCGCCCGCTCCCAGCTTCAGTTGGCCGGACTCACGGCCCGTAAGGCCGGCCGCCGCTTTCAGCAGCTGCTCCGCGAACGGAGCTTTCATGTTCTGCACCGATTTCCAGATCATGCTCGTCGCCCGGGAAGCCGTGCTCGAGCCGCTGTCCGGCACGACGTCGGTGTCTCCGATGATGATTCGGAGATCGTCCGCGGCAAAGCCGAACGTCTCGATCAGCATCAGCTCCAGCGTGGCGATCAACCCTTGGCCGAACTCCTCGTACCCGAATACGGCTTCGATTTTCCCGTCCGGGGCCAGCAGCAGCCTGCCTCCGGCCGGATCGGGAATGCCGACGCCGAGACCCGCTCCGTGCATGACAAATGCAGCGCCGATGCCCGTTTTGATCCAGGGTTCCAGCTTCGTCTCCTCCGGTCCGGAACCCGCCGAACGGTTCGCTTTCTCCCGCCACAGCGGGCTGTCCGCCAGCGCCTGCCACACTTGAGCGGCGCCGTCCGTCGGTGCGATCGGCTGGCCGAGCGGCCCCGGGTCGCCAAGCTCCCGGCGGTTGCGGCGCCGGAATTCCCACGGCTCGATGCCGAGTTTCCCGGCGAGCCGGTCGATTTGGCCTTCCAGCGCGAAGATCGCCTGGTTGCCGCCGAAGCCCCGGAACTCGCCGGACATGCCGTTGTTCGTATAGACCGAGACGCTTTCCACGTCCACGTTCTGAATCCGGTACGGCCCGATTACGTGCTCCGTCGCGAAATTCAGCACCTCCGCGCCGAGCGTGGCGTACGGACCGGTGTCCGCCACCACCCGGACGCGGTGGGCGATGAGCCTCCCGTCGGCGTCGGCGCCCGTCTTCATGGTGATTTTCATGGGATGCCGCTTCAAGCCGGCTCGGACCGATTCTTTGCGCGAGTTGTGGATTTTGACCGGCCTCCCGGTCGCAAGCGCCAGTAAAGCGCCGTAAGGCTGCACGTTCAGCTCGTCTTTGCCGCCGAACGATCCCCCGATCGGACTGGAGACGACGCGGATATCGGATTGCGGGCGGGCCAGGATGCGGGAAAGCTGCAGGCGGTCCATGAAACCGTGCTGGGTGGGCGAATAGACGGTCAACCGGCCGTCCGCCTCCGGCACGAACAGCCCGCCTTCGGTTTCCATGTAGGCGTGCATCTGGCGCGGCGTCACGTACGTCTCTTCGACGACAATCGCGCAGTCCGCGAACGCCGAATCCGGGTCTCCGACTTTGTAATCGTTGCGATGAAGCTCGTTGCCATGGGGATGCAGGCGAGGCGCGTCCGCCTCGAGCGCCTTATCCGGGCTGTCCAATACGGGCAGCTCCTCGTAATCGACCTCGATCAGCGCCAACGCCTTTTCGGCCGCTTCCATCGTCTCCGCCGCCACCGCGGCGACGGCATCGCCGACGTAGCGCACCCGGTCGAAGCAGAAAACAGGCTGATCTTGCACGGCAATGCCGTAAGCGTTCAAGCCGGGCACATCTTCATGCGTGAGCACGGCTGCCACGCCGGGAACCTTCCCCGCTTCCTCCGTACGTATGCCGAGGATCCGCGCATGGGGAAACGGACTGCGAAGCACGAGTCCGATCAGCATATCCGGCGCCGTCATGTCGGTGAGGTAGGCGAGGCTGCCCGTTACTTTGCCGGGGCCGTCGGGCCGTATGCGCCATCGCGCCCCGCTCGTTTGTTTGTCCAGCCTCATCGGCTCACTCCTCCCCTTGCCCGCGGGCCAGCTTCCACCACTCCGCGGCAATGAGATTAGCCGCGGTACGCTTGCGGTAGGCTTCACCCGCGAAGGCGTCGCCCTTCGGGCGGAATGTTTTTTCCACGGCCCCGTGAACTTCGGCCAACAGCTCGGGCTCAACCCGACGGCCTTCCATTAGCGCTTCAGCGGCGTACAGCCGCTGCGGAACGGTCGATCCTCCGCCCGCCGCGATCCTCACGCAGCCAAGCCTTCCCTCCTCCGAGATTTCAGCGGATAGAGCAGCCGTGACGACGGAAGGCGTGAACGCCTCGCGGCGTCCGACTTTGCGGAAAGCCGAGAACGCCCCGGCTCCGGACTTGGGATGGGACGGCAGCCGTACGTGAACCAGCAGCTTCTCCGGAGTCCGATACGTTTCCGGATGTTCCAGCCACTTCTCTGCCGGAATCAACTCTTCCTGGCCGTCGTACCAGAGCAATCCCGCCTCGTAAACCAACAGCGCCGGCAGCAGGTCTCCGATGCCGGAAGCGGCATTGCCGCCAATCGTTCCGGCGTTCCGGATCGACAGCGCTCCGATGCGGAACGCCGCTTCGGTCAAAGCCGGATACCGCGAAGCCAGCCACCCGCTGCGCCGAACCGAGGTCAGGGAGGTGCCGGCGCCGATCACGGTGCCGCCGTTTTCCGTGCTCCGAATGCCCGACAAGCCGGGCAGCGACCGGATATCGATCAGGTGGGCCGGTCTCTCCGCGATATCCCCTTCCCACCAAGTCCTGAGCAGCGTGCCCCCCGCCACGTACTCCGCGTCGGAGCCGAAGTTCCGTTTTAGGGACCAGGCTTCCGCCGCGCTGCGGGGCATCCATACGTCCGGCAACCGGGTTACGCCCGGAGATTTCATGGCCATGATGACACCCCTCCCTACCTCAATGCGTTAAAACCGCTGTTCCCTCAAATAAGGAACGCCCAGCGACTCCGGCGCCCCGGACGGTTTGTTCCGGTTGCGCCAGCCGAGAAACATGAGAACGAGAATCGTGACGACGTAAGGGATCATTTTCAGGAAATAGGACGGAATTTCGCTTCCGATCAGCTGGATGCGGAACCCCATCGTGTCGAGCACCCCGAAGAAATAAGCGCACAGAAGCGCGCGGATCGGATTCCACCGGGCGAAAATGATCAGCGCCACCGCGATCCAACCCCTGCCCGCCGTCATTCCCTCGATCCAAGTCGGAGAGAAGACGAGCAGCAGGTCCGCGCCGGCCAAGCCGATGAGCACCGATCCGGCCATGATGCAGGCATAGCGGACGAGCTGGACCCGGATGCCCATGACATCAGCCGTAGCCGGGTTGTCGCCGATCGCGCGAAGATGGAGACCCGCGGAAGTACGGTGGATGAACAAGTGAAGCACGATGACGAGAAGGAAGCTGACCCAGGTCAATAAATCCAGCCTGCCGAACACGTCGCCCAGCACCGGAACGTCCTTCAGGAAGTCCAGGTGAACCTTCGGTACGGCGCCCGGGATTGGAAGCCCGCTCACGGACTTGCCCAGATAGGCGCTGAAGCCGGTGCCGAACAGGGTCATCGCCAGCCCGCTCACGATCTGGTTGGTCCGGAGCGTCACGGTCAAGAACCCGTGCACGAGCCCGAGCGCGGCACTGACGGCGAACACGGCGAGCAGCGTAAGTCCGAGACTGTTCGTGTGCAAGTAAGTGAGGCAGGCCGTCACCGCGCCCATCAGCATGAGGCCTTCCGCGCCGAGCTGGATGATTCCGCTGCGTTCGATCAGGATGCCTCCCAGCGCGGCGAACAGCAAGGGAGTGCCGGACGAGATGGCGGCGAGCAGCAATTGCGTAAACAGGTCCATCGTTGACACTCCCCTCTCAAGCGCTGCGGCGCAGCCGGAATTTGGTCACGGTATCCCCCGCGATAAGGAAAAACAGGATCGCCCCTTGCAGCATGAGCGACATGGACGAAGGCAGGCCGATCGTCTGCACGCTGTATCCGCCGACGATGAGGCCCCCGAACAGAAACGAGGATAAAACGATGCCGAACGGGTTCAGTTTCGCCAGCCACGCGACGATGATCGCCGTGTAGCCGTATCCCGGCGAAATGCCGTACATGAGCCGGTGCGCGACGCCCGAAACCTCGCTCATGCCCGCCAGTCCGGCCAGGCCTCCGCTGATCAGCATGACCAGCAGGATGTGGCGGGCGATGCGTATGCCCGCGTTTTTGGCCGCCTCCGGATTGGCTCCGATCAGCTTCAGTTCATATCCCCAGCGCGTGTAGCGGGTCAGAAGCGCGTAGAGCACGACGGCCGCGAGACCGAAAAGAAGACCGAAATGCAGCCGTGTATTCCCGAAAACCGGCAGCATCTGAGCATCCGTGAACATCGGGGTACCGGGAAAGTTCATGCCTTTCGGATCCTTCCACGGTCCGAACACCACGTAATCCAGCGCGAGAAGCGCTACGTAATTCAGCATCAAGGACGAGATGAGCTCGTTTACCTGAAAATAAGTCCGCGGAATCGCCGTGAGCAGTCCCCATACGCCTCCGGCCGCGATGCTGAACACGACCATAAGCGGTATCGCGGCATAGGAAGGCAGGTTCGGAAAATAAATCGTCACCGCCGTCGCGGCGATCGCGCCGGCCGCGAATTGGCCCTCCGCCCCGATGTTCCATACGGAGATCCGGTACGCGACCGCGACGCCAAGCCCGCATAGCAGCAATGGAATCGTTTTGACGAGCGTTTCGGTGATTCCGAATGAGCTGCCGAAGGCGCCCATGAACATTTTCTTGTAAACCATCAGCGGGTTCATGCCGTTCGCCGCAATGAAGACGGCGCAGGCCGCAAGCGCGAGGACCACCGAAACGATCGTGATCCACCAGGGACTCGAGGTTCGGGAAGGATCCAGCTCGAACCGGAATCGCAGCCGTCGGGTTTTCGTCGCTGCCGATGTGCCCAATGCGGACGTGCAGGGGCTCGTGATGGTGCCGACTGCCGGCTTTTCGTTCATACCGCTTCCTCCTCCTCTTCATGCAGGCCGGCCATGTACATGCCGATCCGCTCCCGATTCGCTTCAGCCCGCTCGACTTCCCCGACGATTTTGCCGTTGTAGATGACCAGGATCCGGTCGGACAGCTGGATGATCTCCTCCAGGTCCTCCGAAATCAGGAGCACGCTCCGTCCCGATTCCCGCAGTTCCGTCAGCAGCTTGTGCACGCCCTCGGCGGCTCCGACGTCCAGCCCTTGCGTCGGGTGGACGGCGACCATCAGCTTCGGATTCTGTTCGATTTCCCTCGCGAACAGCAGCTTCTGCTGGTTGCCGCCGGAAAGCTGGCGGACGGGGGTGTCCAGGTTCGGCGTCTTGACGTCGAACCGTTCCACGAGCTCCCGCGACCAATCGCGGTTGCGGCCGTGGCGCAGGAAGCCGAACCGCGAGCGTTCCTCCGACCGGTAGGATTTGAACAGCAGGTTGTCGACCGCTCCGAGGCTGCCGGCGAGCCCGCTTTTCATCCGGTTTTCCGGCACGTGGGCGATGCCCGCTTCGATCGCTCCCCGAACCGATGCCCGTTTGAACGTCTGTCCGTCGAAGCGGATCGAGCCGCGCTTCCATTCGGCCAATCCGGCAAGCACTTCCGCGAGCTCTTTCTGGCCGTTGCCGGCCACGCCGGCCACGCCGACGATCTCGCCTTCGCGAACTTCGAGCGAAATGCCGTCCAGCGCCCGGCGGCCGTGGTCGCCGATGACCTCGACCTGGTGCATGGCCAGGATCGGCTTCCCTTTCTCCTTCGCCGGCAGCGGGCTCGGCGCGGCGATTTCCTTGCCGACCATCAGCCGGGCAAGCTCCCGTTCGTTCGTGTCCGCCGCGTCCATGACGGCGATCATCCGGCCCTTCCGCATGACGGAAATGCGGTCGGACGCCGCCATCACTTCCTTGAGTTTGTGCGTCGTCAGGATGACGGTTTTGCCTTCCGCCTTCATCGCGGCCAACGTTTCGAACAGTTGGTCCGCTTCGCCCGGCGTGAGTACCGAAGTCGGCTCGTCGAGGATGATCAGGTTCGCGCCGCGGTACAGCGTTTTGACGATTTCGACGCGTTGCTGCTCTCCGACGGAAAGCTGCCAGATCGGCCGGTCGACCGGGAAGGGCAAGCCGAATTTGCGCGAAATGGCGTCGATTTCCTCCTGCTTCCGCTTCATCCATTTCGGCCCGCGCCAGAACGCGGATTTCTCGCCGAGCACGATATTCTCGGCCGCCGTCAGCGTCTGGACGAGGCGGAAGTTCTGGAAAACCATGCCCACGCCGAGCTTCATGGCATCTTTCGGCGACCGGATGCGGGCGGTTTCGCCGCCGATCAGGATATCGCCGCTCGTGGGACGGTAAACGCCGGACAGCATGCACATCATCGTGCTTTTGCCGGCTCCGTTCTCGCCGAGCAGTGCGTGGATTTCGCCCGGCGCGGCGGTGAAATCGACATGGTCGTTCGCCGTGACCGGCCCGAACCGCTTGACGATTTGCCGCATTTCCACCGAATGGGTGACGTTCATGCCGCTTTCCTCCTTCCCGGCCTGCAAGACCGGTTGCCTCTCGATTTCGTTTTCCCGCAGGGTTCGGATAAATGACAAATCCCTTTCGCAAGGGATTTGTCGGGACGATGCTATGAAGACTCGATGAGTTCGGTTACTTCGGAATCGTGCCTTCGACGCCTTGGACGAGCCAGTTCATTTCGAGAATCCGATCGATCGGGAGCTCTTGGCCGGCTTCGATTTTCACCGCGCCGGTCTGATCCTTGATCGGACCGACGAAAATTTTGAGACTTCCGGCCACGGCTTCTTTCTTCTTCTCTTCGACGAGCGCTTTGACGTCATCCGGAATGCTTTTGCCGAGCGGCGCCAGGTCGACCATGCCGTCGGCCATGGAGCCCATGTACTGTTCGCTTTTCCAGGTCCCGTCCGCGATCGCTTGAACGGTCTTCAGGTAATACGGCCCCCAATTCCAGGTCGGATTCGTCAAATACGCTTCCGGCGCGTAGCGGGACATGTCGGAGTCGTTGCCGCCGGCCATGGCGCCGCGTTCGGCAGCCGCCTGGATGGTTGCCGGGGAATCCTGGTAGGCCATCAGCACGTCCGCGCCTTGGTCGAGCAGGCTCACCGCGGCTTGGCGTTCGACCGTCGGGTCGAACCAGGTGTTGGACCACACGACCTTCACCTTGACGTCGGGATTGACGCTTTGGGCGCCGAGCGTGAACGCGTTCAGGTTGTAAATGACTTCGGGAATCGGGAAGGCGCCGACGTAGCCGAGCACGTTCTTCTTCGTCATCTTGCCTGCCGCGATGCCGGACAAGTAGCTGGCTTCGAAGTTTTTGCCGAAATAGGTGCCCATGTTGTCCGCCGTTTTGTAGCCGGCCGTATGGAGGAATTTCACGTTCGGGAATTTCTTCGCTACGTTCAGCGTCGGATCCATGTAACCGAAGCTCGTCGTGAAGATCACGTCGTGGTTTTGCGCGAGCTCGGTAATGATGCGCTCGGCGTCGGCGCTTTCCGGTACGTTCTCGACCGTGTCCGCCTTGATGCCGAGCTTTTCTTCCATATATTTGCGACCTTGGTCATGCTGGTAGGTCCATCCGCCGTCGCCCGGAGGCCCTATGTAAACGAAGGCCACTCTCGGCATCTTCTTCTCCGCCGAAGGACTTGCGGACGCCGCAGGCGAGCTGCCCGAAGGCGACGCGCTCTCCGATCCCGAAGCGCTCGCTTCCGGCTCCGGCTTGCTGCCGCATGCCGTCAGGATGACCCCCAGCACGACGATCAAAGCCAAACTCCATGTCCACCCTTTTGCGTATCGTTTCATCCCTGTTCCTCCCCAACTCTCTGGTTTCTCTCTTGGTGTCGACCAAGTACCTTCACTATACTTTTGGGTAAGGTATGGGTCAATTTATATAACATTATATTGGGGAAACTCATGAAAAGTCACGAGGAAGTTGTGCGCAATGCATGTTTTTCTTAATTTAGTGTAATAAAACATAACATAACGTTCGGTTTTTATGGAGTGTTTGTCCACATTCTACAGGCGAATGCGAGATCCCCTAACGTATCTACGTCTATTGCCGCGTTTGCGGAGAGCGGGACTTTGCCCAGTCGCAGCCCCGGTTCGCGCAGCAGCGAGCGGCCGCCCGTATCGCCTGCAAGCCGGGCCAAGCTCTCGAACTTCAAGCGACTCCACAAGACGGGAGGAACGGGAGGGCCGCCGCAGCTGCCTGCAATCGCCTCCAGCCCGGTATCCTCACGGAAAGCATCGAGGTACCGCTGAATATCGGAAGCCGCCACCATCGGCTGGTCCGCCAGTGCCACCACCGCCGCCTCGATGCCGGGCGCCAGGCGGAGAGCCTCGTCCAGCGCCGCGCGCAAAGAATGGGCAAGCCCCTTGTCCGCTTCCGGGCAGACGACGGGAACGAACCGCCCCGCGTACTTGTCGTCGTCCGGGAGCCACGCGAGGGAATCTCCCTCCCGGACGGCGACAATGACCGGATCCAGCTCCGTCGCCAGAAGCGCGAGCAACCCGGCGCGGCCCAGCGGCATGCCGGGAGCCAATTCAGCGGACGGCTTGCCGCCGCCCATCCGGCTCCCCCGTCCCGCCGCCAAATACAAACCCGCGACCCGCATCGGCCCCCACCTCCCGAACCCCCGCCGCAGCTGCCGCTTTTCGGGCGACCAATTCCGCGGCGATGCTCACGGCGATTTCTTCGGGTCCGTCCGCCCCGATATCCAAACCGACCGGCGCCGATACGTTGGGAGTCCGCTTCAGCCCTTCGAACAGAACCTCCACCCTCTTCCCGGACCCCATCACGCCGAGATAATAAGGAGACGCGGGAAGCATTCTTTCCAACATTTCCCGGTCCCTCCGCAGCTGATGGCTGCACAGGATGACGTAATCCCCCGAACCGACGTTCAACCGGCGGGCCAACTCTTCCGGCGTGCCGGCGATCCGTTCGGAAGCCGCGGGAAACCGATCGGCCGAAAGCAGCCCCTGCCGCCAATCCGCCACGACGACGCGGAAGCCGATCTTCGCCGCCAGCGCGCATAGCGGCGGCGCGTCGCGCCCCGCTCCGAACAAGATCAGCCGCGGTACCGGCCGGAACGCGGATGCAAACAGCAGCTCTCCCGCCGTGTCATCGGCGCCGCGTTCTTCCAATGCGCGAATCAATCGGTATTCTATTCTTTTGCCGGCCAAGCGTCTCTCCAACACAGCGCCCCTTCCCGCTTCCAGAAGGCCGTGCGCTTCGAGCAGAAGACTCCGGAGCTCTCCGTCCAGCGGCTCGAGCAGAATCGTGATCCGGCCGCCGCACCCGATCGCTTCGCCCCAGATGGGGTCCTCTTCCGGCCGCATGTCGTAGTACACCAGCTCCGGAAGTCCCGAAGCCAGCACCGCCGGCACCCTCGCCCGAAGATCATCCTCCAGGCAGCCCGGGCTGAGCACGCCCTCGCTTTCGCCTTCCGGGCGCAAAACCATGGCGGCGCCTTCCTTCCGGTAAGCATGTCCCTCCACCGCGATGATCGTCGCCAGCACGGCCGCGCCGCCGGAACGCGAGACTTCGCTCCACACAGCTCCATGATCCATCGTCCGTCTCTCCCATCGCCCGCCGGGTCCCCGGCCGCCTTTTTACAACCTTTTTAACAGCGCCTTCAGCGCCCGGTCCGATTCCCTTAAAACAACATCCTTATCGACGGTCAGCACGCGCCTTCCTTCCACGACGACCTTGCCGTCCACCAGCACCGTATCGACGTCTCCCCGCGTCGCCGCATAGACGACCCGCGAAAACAAATCCGCGTCGTAAGAAGGATAAACATGGAAATCGTCCAAATCGAGCAGCTGCAAATCCGCCAGCTTGCCCGCTTCCACGCTGCCGATATCCCGCTCGAGACCGAGCACCTCCGCGCCCCCCATCGTGGCCATCCGCAGGACCGTGCGCGCGTCCATTACCGTAGGACCGTGACGCACTTTTTGCGCGAAGGCGGCCAGTCTCATTTCCTGGAACATATCCAAATTGTTGTTGCAAGGAGCGCCGTCCGCCCCGAGTCCGACCGGGATGCCCATTCCCATGAGATCCGGCACATCCGCGACCCCCGATGCCAGCTTCAGGTTCGAGCCGGGACAATGCGTCACTTTGACGCCGCGCTCGCGGATGATGCGTTTCTCGTTCTCGTCCAGCCAAATGCTGTGCGCGAGAATGAGATTCGGCCGGGCCAATCCGATATGGTCGAGGTAAGCGACGTTCCGCATGCCTCTCTCCGCTTCGACGATCGCGATCTCTTCCCGGTTTTCCGACGCATGGGTGTGCACCTTGACGCCGTACTTCTCCGATAAATCCCTAACCCCGACGAGCAGCTCCTCCGTGCAGGAAACGACGAATCTCGGGCAAAACGCGTAGTGGATGCGTCCTCCTGCCGCGCCGTGCCACTTTTCGAGCAGCCCCACGCTTTCGGCCAGCGACCGTTCCGTGTTTTCCTGGAGCGCCGGCGGAACTTCGGTACCGTGGTCCATCATGACCTTACCGGAAAGTGCCCGGATGCCGGACGATTCGATCGCCCGGAACGCGGCGTCCGCGTGATTCACCGTCTCCATGTCCAGAATCGTCGTCGTTCCGCTCCTCAACAATTCCCCGATTCCGAGCAAAGCAGAGTAATGGACGGAGTCCTCGTCGTGAGCCGCTTCCAGCGGCCAAATCCGCTGCCGCAGCCAATCGATCAGCTCGAGATCGTCCGCCCTGCCGCGGAACAGCGTCTGGCAGAGATGGATATGGGTTTGCACGAAGCCGGGCAGCAACACTTTGCCCCCGGCTTCGATAATGCGGTCCGCTCCCCCGGCTACCGGGCCGAGATCGCCGCCGACCTTCACGATTTTGTTTCCTTCAATCAACACGTCGCCGCGAATCACTTCGTTATCGGCGTTCATGGTGAGGATAACCGCTCCGCGGATCCATGTTTTCGTCATTCGGTTCGCCTCCAGGCAGACCGTGCGGCCGGCCCCGTTCAGAGCGCTCGCTCTTTCGCCGCGAGCATCCTTCGGAATAAGAAAGCCAGCTGCAGCCGCATCAGGTCGTTCACTTTCTTGAAATCCACTTCCAAAATTTCTCCCAGCTTCTCAATACGGTATGTGGCCGTGTTGCGGTGAATGAACAGCTTTTTGGCCGTTTCGTTTAACTGGCCGTCGCAGGCCAGGTAGGTTTCCAGCGTGCGCATCATTTCCTGGACGTAATCGGGGTCGCGATGCAGCAGCCCGCCCAGCCAACGGTCGCAGAACGTGCGCATTCTCTCGGGCGGGATGCGTTCAAAGACGAAAGCCAAATCCATGGAATCGAATTTCACGAGCCGTTCGGCCATGCCCCACTCCTCGGACAGCCGCCGGGCCTCCAAGCATTCGTCGAAAGCGGCGGACAACTGGTTGACCGACGTTTTCCGGCTGCTGGCGGCAGCCTTCGGTTCACCTTTGCCCGCTCGCCTGCCGGCCAAGCAGGCCCCTACCGCTTCCTCCCAATCCCCTTCCGCATCCGGGAAGACGGAAAGCACGCCTTCCTCCACCACGACGTGGACGCCTTTCAACGCCCGAACCTTGCCGTCGCTGAGCAACTCGGACTTCAGATGTTCCAAAGCCTCATCCCGCGCAGCCGCGCCGCGGCCGGTCACGTCGCTGAGCACGCAGCGGTAGGGACCTTCGAACAGGTCGACATCCCACCTGCGGGCATATTCGAGCAGCGAATCCGCGGACACGCCGTTTTGGAGAAACCGTTTGACCATTTGGCCGAAATCGCGCTGCACCGACAGTTCGAAATAGTCCTCGTATTTGAAATTCAGATGGAAGGAAACGAGTTCCGCCGCTTGGAAGTACAAGCTCTCCTCGATGGGAGAGAGAAACGGCTGGGGATTGAAGAATAGGGCGAAACCGGTGCACTGCGACTGCTTCATGAGCGGAATCCGAAACGCCTGCCAGCCGTCGGACCGCATCCACTGGTGATGGACGGACCAAGGCCAGCGGACCAGCAGTTCGGCATCGGGGATGTCGGAAGAATTGTGAAGCACTTGGCCGCGGGAGCCGATCACGGCTACCGGGTGCCCGACGACCTCGGACACGGATTCGAACAAGTGCCGGATCGGATCGGACTGCAGCGCGAAACGCATGAGCCGGATTTGCTTCTCCAGCGCGTCCTGGAGCATGCCGGTGCTGCGTTTCATTTCTTCGCGGAACAGGCCGTTGATTTGGTCGGAGAACGTGAATTGGTAGGGGAGCTCGATCAAGGGGAAGCCGAGCCGGTCGGCCTGCTCGATCAGCGGTTCGGGAAGAGAATCCCAATAGCGGCCCAACTTGATGCCGAGGCCGGAGGACCCGCGCTTGTTCAGCTTGCTGAGCAATTGGCAGGCTTCGTCCGGGCGGTCCTTGACAAGGTAGCCGGTGGTCAGGACCATTTCCCCTTCCTTAATCCACTCGGTGATGTCCGGAGCGTCCATGACGTTGACGGCGCGGATAACCCTGTTGACGCCGCCGAATCCGGCGACGAGTTTGGCTTCCGACAGCGGATAAACGGATAGGGCTTGCTCGACGGTCAGTTGCATGGCGGGCCTCCTGACAGACCCGATAAATCCAGGTCTTATGTTAAATTAAATAACATAATAGACCCGTATGATCTCTTTTGACAATATAAATGTAAGATTACATTACATTAAAATTAATTATCCTCGAAGAAACAGACCTCCCGCTGCCAAAGCCAGTAAAATTCCCCAAACGGCGTTAACCTGATAGTACTGGACGAGCACGAAAAAAAACGCCCCGATTAGAAACGGGAGAAACGCGGCGGCACCTGGTACCGGTTTAAACATGTACTTGGCGAAATCGTAGGCGAGCATGGCCATCATGACGAAAATGACGGGCTGAATGCCGCGGATCATGCCCTTAATGATCGGGTTACCGGTCAGCTTCAGCATGACGCCCGCCAGCAAAATCATGACGAGGGCGGTCGGGAGAACGACGGCGATCAGCGCCGCCGCGGCTCCTGCCCAACCGGCGACCTTAAAACCGATATAGGCGGCGAGTTTGGTGGCGATAGGGCCCGGCAAAGCGTTGCCGAACGCCAGAGCCTGCCCGAAGTCGTCGGACGTGAGCCAGCGGTACCGCCCGACCACCTGGTGCTCGTACAACGGGATGATCGACGGACCGCCGCCGTAGCCGAGCAGCGTGGCGGTACCGAACGCGAGAAACAGATGCCATAGTTTTAACACAGGGAACCCGCCTTTCTTCCGCGGTAATGGTGGTTCAAGATTCTTCAATAACCGGGTTCGCGAGCGGCCGCAATCCGAAGATGCGGCACTCCGCCGTATCCCCGCCTTGCAGGGGAACCGAGCCCGGCGTTCCCGTCAGGATAACGTCGCCCGGGAGCAGCGTCATGAAAGAGGACAAGAAAGAGACAAGGAAAGGAATCGGATAGATCATTCGATCCGCCGCACTCGCATGGATCGTTCGTCCGTTTAACGCGGTCTCTACGGTCCATCGTTCCGGCAGCGGAAATTCGTCCGGCGTCGCCACCTCGGGACCGAAGGCGAAGAAGGTGTCGAAGCTTTTGGATCGGCCAAGAAACCGGGGACTCCTCGCATGGATGTCGGAAGCGGTCATGTCGAGCGCGGGCGCGAAGCCGGCAACGAAGTCCATCGCTTCCGATTCCGCCGCCCCTTTGCAGGTGCGGCCGATGATGACCGCGATTTCCGCTTCGGCGGATATCCGACCGGCATTCGCGGGCAGCCGGATCGCTTCGCCGGGCCCGATGAGGCTGGTATCCGGCTTCATAAAGCAGATCGGTTCACCGTCCGCGGGCACTACCGCCATCTCCTCCGCTTTCTCCCGGTAGTTGGCGCCGATGCCCCAAATTTTGCGGGGATGCCGATAAGGGGCAGCGAACGGCGCCTGGTCGAACGGAATCGCGTCTGCCTCTTGGAGCGCTAGGGAAGCGGCGGACCGGCACCAGGCCGCCAACTCCGCAAACTCGCCATTCCCAAGCAGGTCGAATAGCCGGGTACTCCAGGATCGTCCCGCGATCCTGTTCACGGCCGCGACCGTTACCCAGCCCGCTTCCGTCCGGATCGCCGTCTGTTCGCCGCCGGCTAGCTTCAAAGTCGCGATTCTCAAACGCTCCGCCCCGCTCTCCCCGCGATTTCGCGCACCCACCGCAGCAGCCGGACGTCCTGCCCGCGTCCCGCGATAAAGGACACGCCGACCGGCAGGCCGTCGGCCGTTCCCGCGGGAATCGTGACCTGCGGAAGGCCCGTCATGCCGGCCAGGCAGCAAATCTGCATGACCCTCGAGCGAATACGGCCGATCGCTTCGCCCGATTGGCCTTTTGCCGGAGCGACGCAGGGCACGGTGGGCAGCACGAGCAAGCCGTCTTCGCCGATCAGCGCTTCCACCCGCGCCGTCACTTCTCGTTTAGCGGCTTGATGCTTCCGGTAATCCTCCGGGGTGATCGTTGCCGCCCAAGCGAAGCGTTCCGCGATGTCCGGCCCGAAGAGGGGACGTTCCCGCCCGATCCACTCGCCGTGGGTTTGCCAGATTTCGAAACCTTGGATCGCGCGGAACGAGTCGGCCAATGCCGCCAAGCCGCCGGGAACGGCTTCAACCCATTCCCGGCCGCGATCTCCCGGCCACTCGAACGCGGCCATGCCCGCAAGCAATCCCGCTTCGACTTCGGGTTCCGCCAAATCCCAGGCTTCCTTCACGTGAAGCCATCTGGAAAAACCGCCGCTCTCTTGCGGAAAGGCCGGCGGCGGAAGCAAAGCCAGCCCCGCCTCGAGCAGCACGCCGGGGTCGCGGGACATCCAGCCGACCGTATCGAAGACCGGAGCGAGCGGGATGACGCCTCGGACGGAGACGGCGCCGTGCGTCGGGCGGATGCCGTAAACGCCGCAGTACGACGAGGGAACGCGGACGGAGCCGCCGGTGTCCGTCCCCAAAGCGAAATCCGTCAAGGCCGCGGCCGCCGCTACTGCCGAGCCGCTGGATGAACCGCCCGGCAAGCGATCCGGCGCCCTCGGATTGACCGGCGTGCCGAAGTGGAAGTTTTCGCCGTTTAAGCTGTACATGAGTTCGTCCGTATGCGTAATGCCTTTCAGCTTCGCGCCGTGCCGAAGCAGCGAATCGACGGCATCGGCGTTATCCGCGGAAGGCCCATGGCTCCGATGCCAGTCCGGGTTTCCGGCAGTGTTTGCCCATCCTTGCAGCGCGAATACGTCCTTTACCGAAAACGTCAGCCCGTCAAGACGCCCCGTTGCAGCGGGTTCGAGCGAGAAATCCTCTTTGACATAGGCGTTCCATGCGTCGGGCACGTCGTTCCCCACCTTCCTCTCGTTTACCATCCCGCGCACCCTCCGTCGGCGCGGGGATCCGCGCCGCCGTAACGCGTTCCGTCGTCTCCTATCAGGATCGCCTGCGCATGGCCGACGATGCCGTCGAATGCTCCTACGGTTCTCACTTCATGACCCGCCGACGCAAGCGCCATGGCTACGTCCGCGCCGAATCTCGCTTCCAGTTTCAGCTCCTGCGTTTTCGCTCCCCACGTGCGTCCCCACACCCAGCGCGGCGCGTCGATCGCCGCCTGCGGATCCAGCCCGTAGTCGACCATCCGGGTCAGCAGGGCCGATTGCGTCTGCGGCTGCCCTTCCCCGCCCTGCGTGCCGTAAAGGATGTAAGGCTTGCCCTCTCTGCAGGCCATGGCGGGCATCAACGTGTGGAAGGTCCGCTTCCGCGGCTTGAGCGCATTGACGTGGCTCGGATCCAGCGAGAAGAACGAGCCGCGGTTTTGGAGCAGGATGCCGGTGTCTCCCGCGGTCACCCCGGAGCCGAATTCGAAATACAGGCTCTGGATGAACGAAACCGCGTTTCCTTCGCCGTCTACGACCGCGGCGTACGCGGTATCGCTGCCGACCGGCCGGGAGACGGATGGCGACGCGCGGCGCAAGTCGATGCTGGCCGCGAGCTCGGCGCAATAATCGGCGGAAACGAGCGCGCCCACGGGAATGTCGGCAAACGCGGGGTCGGTCAGCACGCGGTCCCGGTCGCGGAACGCCATCTTCGCCGCCTCCACCAGCAAGTGGACATATTCGTACGAGCCGTGCTCAATGCCGCTCAGGTCAAACGACTCCAGCATCTGAGGAATCATGATGCCGGTGAAGCCTTGCGAATTGGGCGGTACCTGGAACAATTCCAGCCCCCGGTAGCTCCCGCGGACGGGTTCCGTCCATTCGCCCGCGTGGTCCGCGAAATCTTCCGCACGAAGCAGCCCGCCGTTCTTCTCCATGAAAACCGAGATCGAGCGGGCGATTTCGCCTTTGTAAAAAGCGTCGCGCCCTCCCGCCGCCAGCTTGCGAAGCGTGTCTGCCAATTGCCGCTGGAGGAACCGTTCTCCTTGCCTCGGGGGCACTCCTTCCGGTACGAAGATCTCGGAAGTGATTGCCGTGCCGCGCAGCAGCTCGAACCTTTCGGCCGTGTTGCGGGCTTGGTCCGGCGACAACGGAAACCCGTGAGATGCGCAGCGGATGGCCGGTTCCAAAGCTTCCGCGAGGGAAAGCCTGCCGTACTCGCGCTGCACGGCTTCCCAGCCGTCCGCCATGCCGGGCACCGTGATGGCGCTTCGAATGCCGCGCAGCGGGATTCCGCTTTCGCCGTCGAAGGCTTGGCGGGAGGCGAGGCCAGCGGATCTGCCGCTCGCGTTGTAAGCGCGGACGGCGCGATCGGCCCCGCTGTACGTCAGCCAAAACGCATCACCGCCCAAGCCGGTCATGTGCGGATACACGACGGCCAAACAAGCGCTGACGGCGACCGCCGCATCGAAAGCGTTGCCTCCCCGGCGCAGCGTTTCGGCTCCCGCTTGGGATGCCAGCGCATGGGGACTGACGACCATCGCTTCTTTGCCTGCCGCGGAACGATTCATACGGCCAGCCCCTCTCCGTGTTCGGGATGTTGATAACCCGAATATTAGGGGCGCCGCGCGATCCCGGTCAACGAATCCCGCGCAAGCTTGTGGACGATGATGAAATTATCCGGTCTCCGTTGTTCCGCGAACCAAACGCGGACAGAGAAAAAGCCCATGGCTCGCAGGCCATGGGCTTCCTCGAACGGAACGTCGCTCCGTTTTCAAAAATGTCTTACTTCGATTTCTTCTTGGCGGCCGACCGACCCTGCTTCTTGGGATCGTCAGACGGCGGCGCGGCGCGCTGGGAACCGTTCGGTTTGATTTCGTCGCTCACGAGGTCACTCTCCTTTCCGTAAGATCACGTTCATTATTCGTCATGATCTGGAAATTCATTACAAGCGGGTTCATTACCGAGGACGCGCCACGATCCCGTTATGGGCCTTGATATAACCATGCCGCAAAATCTCGAATCCGCCTTCGTACACGTACAGCCCCATTTGCCGGATATCCATCAGCTCGCGGTACGTATGGTTCATGACGTCGGCCATGACCGTGTAGAACAGCTTGGATTTCCATTGCAGCCGCGGCGTCGTCATGATCGCGTACCCGCCGGGCTTCAGGAATTTGCGGTGCCAGTCCAGCGCTTCCGCTTTAAACTCGTCCGGAAAATGCTCCAGCAACCCGACGCTGAGCACGACGTCGAACTCCTTCCCGAAAGGAAGATTGCGGATATCGTCGACCTCGTAATGGATGTTCATCTGGTTTTTGTGCCATACGCGGGGAAGCCCGGTGCGGGAGTTCATACCCAGGAAAGGATAACGGTCCGGAAAATGCCCGAAGCGGTCCGTCCGGCAAAAATCGTCGTAATCGACCATCACGATCTCGCCTTCCGGATACATGGCGTGAAGCTGCATCGCCTCGTAGCCTTCCGCCGCCCCAAGGAACAGGATGCGCGGCTTGTTCAGGTCGAGACCCTCGAACAGCGCCCGCTTGCCCCTCGGATCCCAGACGCCGTCTTGGACCCGATGGACGTAGTTCCAGAACGACAGCCGGACCGTTTCTCCGAGCGCCTCCTTCACTTCATGCCAATGAAACCGCGCCAGATGCTTCCGCAGCTCCTTTTTCGAATCCGCCAGCGCTCCCGGCACGTCCTTGACGAACCATTCGTGGAATGATCGGTTGAAAAATTCCCATGAGGTTTTGACGGTCATCTCCCCGTGGTCCCGTTCCCATTCCTGCTTGGATTTAGCCACGGTTCTGACTTCGTAGGGCTTGCCGATCTGCTTCCATGTTAACTGGGACCAGTCGGCCACCACATTGGCGTTGATGAACGCATCCAACTCTTCGTTCTGCGGATTTCTTAAATCGACCCGATAACTCGGCAACAATTCGGTTTTGCCGAAGTCTTCTTCCGTATAAAAAGGTACTTCTTGCGCTTGTTCCATCTGCTGTATGCCTCCCATATCTCGAAAGCGGTTACAACTTCATCATAAACGCGCCGCCCCGGGCAGGCAACCTTCATACTATCGGAATAGATGCAAAAGTACATCTTTTCCAAGCCGGTCATGTGGTGGGGGAACAAGGGATGCAAAAATGCAGGTTTTTTCGGCAAAACCCATGAACCGAGAAGACAAGACAAGAAATAAATGCATAATTGCATGAATTCTTAGCAAAACACCGGATTCATCAATAAATAACTGTACTTTAGCAGGCTTTATGGTCATGCGCGACTCGGCTGGCCGACATAAGTAAAAATCCCCGCCGGGTTGGCGGGGATTCGAATGTTTTGCTTGAATCAGGCGTGATGCACGGCCGAGTCCGATAACGGCTCCGATTTATCGGATACCGCGAGGCTGTACAGCACGGGAACGATGAACAACGTCAGGAACGTCGACGTGGTCAGTCCGCCGATGACGACGACCGCCAAAGCCCGGGAGACGAGCCCGGCCTCGCTCGACAGCGCCAGCGGGAGCAAAGCGCCGATCGTCGCGATCGCGGTCATGAGAATTGGACGCACCCTCGTCGCGCCGGCTTCCAGCAAGGCTTCGTGTTTCGCCAAGCCCCGCCGCGCGTTGGCGCGCACCCGCTCCACCAGCACGATCGCGTTCGTCACGACGATCCCGTTCAGCATCAGAAGACCGATCATGGCCGGCATGCCCACGGGTTCGCCGACGAGGAACAGGCCCGCCATCGCTCCGATGACCGAGAACGGAATCGCGGCCAGGATTACGATCGGCATTTTCCATTCACCGAACGCGAGCAGCATGACCATGTACACGAGAAACACGCTGATGCCGAGCGCGATGCCCATGTTGACGAAGCCGTCGTTCATTTCCTTCGAGGCGCCTTCCGATTTCCAGGTCACCCCGTCCGGCAGCTTCAGCGCGCGGATCGCCTTCTCGGCGTCGCCTGCCACTTTGCCGGAGTTGGTATCCGTGATCGTGCCCGACACCTGCAGGTATTCGGCCTGGTTGTAATGCGAGATCGTCGTCGGATTGACGACTTCCTTCACGGCACCGAGCTCTTTCAGCGGGACCGCCGTGCCGAGCGGCGTGGCGATCAACTGATCCTGCAGCGTTGCCGTCGTCGGCGTCCCACTCATCTGAACCGACAGCACCATGTCCGTGGTTTTGCCCTGGATCTGCGCTTTGCCGATTTCGCTGCCTTCCACGAGGTTATGAAGCGTCATCGACACCGTCGCCGGCGTGAGGCCATAAGCGGCTAGCTTGGATCGGTCGAAATCGACGGAGATTTCGGGTTTCTCCCCTTCGGCGGAATTCCGAACGTCGGCCAGGCCCGGTACGCTTTTGAGCGCTTCCGTCATTTGGTCCGCAGCCTGCTTGATTTTATCGATGTTCGGTCCGTTCACGATGATTTGCATCCGGTTGCCGACGTTGATGCCTCCGACGCCGGCGAGCGTCACTTCGCGCGGCTCTTTCACCTGCTTGAACTTCTCCCGTAAATCCTGCGCCAATCCCTCGGTGTTCTGCGTCCCTTCCTTCACGGTAAACGACAGGCTGGCTGATTCCCCATAGACGTACGCGCCGACCCGGTCAACCTCCGCCCGGCTCCTGAGAATCTCCTCGATCTGCCTCGAGGCCTCGTTCGTGGAAGACAAGGCGGTTCCGATCGGCATTTTCACCGAGATGTTGTACGTCTTGACCTGCTCCGACGGCAGGAAGTTGAAGCCGAGCGACGGTACGAGAGCGACGCTTCCGATCAGCAATACCACTGCGAGCCCAAGCGTCATGAGCCGGTGGCCGAGCGCCCAGCGCAGCGCCGTGCGGTAAGACCGCTGAAGGCGGTTCTCGCGGTGTTCGGTATGCTTCAGCTTCAGCAGGGACAAGCGCGACAGCAGCGGAACGACGGATACCGCGACGAGCAGCGAGAACAGCAGCGAAATGACGATCGTCCAAGCGAGCGGGACGAAAAACTTCCCGACGATGCCCGGCACGAAAGCGAGCGGCAGGAAAACGGCGACGGTCGTGAGCGTCGACGACGTGATCGCGGAGGAAACTTCCCGAGTACCCTGCTCCACCAGTTCGGCGTCGCGATCGCGAGACATCCGGACACGCCGGAAAATGTTCTCGATGACGACGATCGAGTCGTCCACGACGCGTCCGATCGCGACGGCAATGCCGGCCAGCGTCATCATGTTCAGCGTGTAGCCGAGCTGCCTCAGCACCATGAACGAGGCGAACATCGACAGAGGGATCGACAGGATCGCGATCAGCGTCGAGCGGAGGTTACGCAGGAACAGCAGCGTGACGACGACCGCCATGAGCGCCCCAAGAAGCACTTCGCGCAGCATTCCGTTTACCGAGTGCTCGATATCGACCGATTGGTCCAGCAGCACCTCGGTTTTCGCTCCAGCAGGGAGCGGCGACTTGGCGATCTCTTCTTTCACCTGTTTGGCGATCGCGACCGCGTCTTCGCCGCCCTTCGGTATGATCGAGAGCAAAATCGCGGGTTCCCCGTTGAGCCGGGTGTAGTCGGTGACCGGCGCTTCGTAAGCGACGTCGGCGATATCGCCGAGTTTCAGCCCCGGTACGGGAAGCGGCAGGCTGCCGACTTCTTCCGCCGATTGGAACGTCGACCCGGCGCGGATCGGCAGGGTCCGGTCCTGCGTATGCAGATCGCCGATCGGGATGGAAAGATTGAAGGCCCCGATCCAAGATTTCACTTGGTCATACGACAATCGGTTCCGGGCCAAGTCGTCCGGACGAAGCCGGACGTACAGCTTCGTTTCCGCCTCGCCCCGGATGCTCACCTGCTCGATGCCCGGGATGCCGCGCATGGCCGGTGTCAGCGTATCCTCGACGTAATGCTGCAGTTCTTCCCGGCTGCCGCCGTAGAAAGCCGCTTCGTACACCTCGGCGTCCAGCCGCTCTTTTTGGAACGTCGGTTCGCCCGCGGTATCGGGAAGTTTGACTTTGGACACGGCGTCCCTCATCAGCTGTTCGGCTTTGTCCATATCGGTCGACATGCCGAATTCGATCGTGGACCAGAACACGTTCGGGTTCGCGCCCGTATACATGTTCACTTTGCCTTCGACGTTGGACAGCACCTGCTCGAGCGGCAGACCGATGTCGTTCATGACCTGGTCGGGCGAAGCGCCCGGATAAACGATGTTCATGTGCAAGTAAGGGATGCCGACGTTCGGGTATTTCTCCATTTTCATCCCTTGGACCGAATAAAGGCCGCCTGCTATAAGCAGGACGATCATCATGAAAACGGCCACCGTATTGCGCATGCTGAAACGAATGACGGAAAGCATGTAAGGTTCTCTCCTATTCCAAAAATCTCTATAATTGCCGGGTACGCCTTAGCCGAACATCCGCTTCGCCAATACCGCCGAGTCTTCGCCGACACCGCCGATCAGCGCGGACCCGCGGTTCCGCTGCCACGGCATTCCCAGGAAGAACAAGCCTTCCGGTCCTGCACCGCTTGACGCCCCGGGAATCTGGATCCAGCCGTAGTCCGAACGGAAGCCGGTCGCCCAAATAACGTTGCTCACGGTAAGGGGGTCCGCGTCGTTCTCGAACAGGATCCGGTCTTCCCGGATGTCCACGACGCGAGGTCGGAGACGCACTTGCCCTTGGCGTATCTTGTCCCGCAGTTCCAGGCCGAAAATCGGATCGTTCCGCTTCCGAACGACTCTGCCGACCGGGGAATCGGCGCCCGCGCGCAGCAGGCCGGTTTTGCCGAACCACCAGAAAATGCTCTTGCCGAACAGCTGCAGCGGCATGAATTTCAAAGAATGCCCACTGGACAAATATACGTCTCGTTCGCTGCTCAATTCAACCGCAATTTGCGCGCCGGAATTCCCCGCTCCCGCCACGAGCACGGAACCCGGACGAAGCTGGGAAGCGTTCCGGTATTCTGACGAATGAAGCTGGGTCACGCCATCCGACAGCCCGTGCGCCGCAGGCGGCACATATGGCCGATGAAACGGCCCCGTGCACACGACGACTTGTTTCGCGTAGAACATGCCCCGATTGGTGAAAGCCCGGAATAGACCGTCGATTTTATCGAGCGCCAGCACTTCCGTACCGAGTAGGACCGGCAGGCCGAAATGAAGGGCGTAGCTTTCGAGATAAGCCGCGATTTCGTCCTTGGAGGCGTACCCGTTCGGGTCGCCCATCAGCGGCAAACCCGGCAGCGAGCTGTACCAGCGGGGCGTGAACAGCACCAAAGAATCGTACCGTTTTCTCCATACATCCCCTACCTGCTCTTCTTTCCCTAAAATGACGAATGATTTGCCGAGCTTCTGCAACTGGCCGCCCATCGCCAGCCCCGCTTGCCCGGCCCCGATCACGAGTACGTCGAGCGTTTCTTGTTCATGAAGCATCTTTGCGCACGTTCCTTTCGTTTCGCCCGGCCGATTGCCGGTCTTCCTCGCTCTGTTTGGAGAAAAGTTCCTTATAGTAGCCATCCCTCTGGAGAAGCTCTTGATGACTTCCGCTTTCGATGATCTCTCCGCGCTTCATGACGAAAATCCGGTCCGCGTCCTGAACGGTGGACAGCCGGTGGGCGATCATGACGACGGTTTTATCTCGATGCAGCCGCCGGAGCGATTCCTGGACGAGCCGTTCGCTTTCGTTGTCGAGCGCGCTGGTCGCTTCATCCAGAATGATCAGGGATGGATCCTTCAAAAACACCCGCGCGAGCGCGATCCTCTGCTTCTGCCCGCCCGAAAGCTTGATTCCCCGTTCTCCAATCTCCGTGTCGTAGCCGTTAGGAAGAGCGCTAATAAAATGGTGGGCGAATGCCTTTTCGGCCGCGGCGACCATTTCTTCGTCCGTGGCGTCCGGTTTGGCCAACTTGAGGTTGTCGCGGATGGAGGAGCTGAACAGGAAATTGTCCTGGGTCACGACTCCCATTTGCTCCCGCAGACTCATCAAAGAATAGTCCCGGATGTCCGCGCCGTCTATGCGGATTTCGCCGCCCGAAGTGTCGTACATGCGGATGAGCAGCTGCAGCAACGTGCTCTTGCCCCCGCCGCTTTCTCCGACGAAAGCGTACGTCTTGCCTTTGTGCAGCGTCAGCGTCACCCGCTTCAGCACCGGATCGCCGCCGGGATACGAGAAGGAAACGTCGCGGAACGCGATCGAATCGGACAGCCCTTTAAGGATGACGGGATTTTCTTTCTCCTTGATCGTTGAGGGGATGCGCAAAAACTCGAAAATCCGCTGGAGCGCCACGTTGCCTTCGGTAATCGCGGGGAAAGCCTGCACCAGCGCGGCGACGGGGCTCCTCATTTTGTCGACGTAAGCGAAAAACGCGATCAGCCCGCCCAAGGTCAAACCGCCTTTGATCACGAACAGGCTGCCCGTCAGCACAACGGCGAACGGGGTGATGTCGCTCAGCACGTTGACGCAGGACAACGTGATCGCGTTCAATTTCGCGTGCTTGTCCGTCAGCTTTTCGTAGTGATCCAGATGGCGGTCCAGCTCGGCGAGGTCGCGTTTTTCGGAGGCGAACAGCTTGGAAATGAACGCGCCCTGGATTTTTTCGAAAATGAACCCGCTCAGCACGGACCGGTAATTCATCATGTCCCGGGTGGATACTTTGAATTTCTTGGAGAGGTAATGGGCCAGTCCGAATTGCAGCGCGACGAGCCCGATCGCCAGCAGCGTCAGCTGCAGGTTCAGCGTCAGCATGACGGTGACGACGAACGCGAGCACGACCATTTCGATCCAGATGTTGCCGAGCACGGCGGTCATCATGCCTCTCGCTTTCTCGATGTCGTCGAAGAAACGCGTGCCGATTTCGCCGCTTTTGTGGTCCGCGAAATATTTGGCGTCGAGCGCGTGGACTTTGCGGAAAGCGCCCCGGCGCAGCGCCTTGATGACATTGTTGTTGGCGGTATGCAGGCTGTACTGCCTAACGTATTCCATCGGCATGCGGACGACCAGGAACACGCCGCACATTGCCGCAGCGATGAGCAGGATTTGGCGGACTTGCTCCGCGTGCGTGAACGAACCTTCATGCAGCAAGTGGTCAAACAGGTATTTCATCATCAACGGAACGGTCAGGGGGATGAGGAACCGGAACAGGCTGCCGACGAACCCCCACGAATAAAGCTTCATCTCTTTGCGAACGTAAGGCCATAACAATCTCATAGGCTGCAAACTCTCCTTGCGCGCGTCACTTCGATTCCGCGCCGGATGTCCTGGGTCAACGGGTACTCCCAGGCGGTATGCAGCTATCTTATTACGGAGAGGACAGCCGGAACGCGCAAAACTTGGAGCCCGGAGCGCAAAAAAATGCGGATCGGACGCAAAAATAGGGCCACTTCGCTCTCGCGAAATGGCCCACTATTTCAATAGCCTAAGCATCTCCACGACGGGACGGCCGTCGCCTTTCAGCTCCTTCTCGCGACTGCGCAACTGGGAGGAGCCGTCGCCGTCGAGGAAAATGCCGTCCACCAGCCCCAGCGCGCCGATCTTCTCCAGGATCGCGTCACGGAAGGCGGCGAGCGTCCCCTTTGTTTCGCTCACGATCAAGTACAAATTCCCTTGGGCATCGAATGCCGCGGCGGATCTCAGACGATCCTCGTCCGCGAACGGCGCGTTTTCGGCGGCCGCCTGCTGCATCCATCCGAAATTGTCGCCCAAAGACATGCTGATGCCGCCCTGCGCCCAATAACGGGAACGGTCCGTAACAGTCAAATCGGACGCCTTGCTAACAATTTGTACGCTGAGCGCGTCGGCGGCGCCGTCCCAGACGAGCGTTCCGCGCGCGTATTTGACGTTCGAGCCGCCGCTTCCATAAGAGCCGTTCGCTTGATGTACGGGAATATCGTTCACCACGGCGAGGCTGAGCAAATCCTTCTGATAGAAAAATCCTCCGTTGATTCCGTAAAACGCCGACAGCGTCACATTCTCGTTCACGACCGCCGGCTCTATGTTGGACGGACGCGTTCGCAGATAGTGCAGCTCCATGCCGTTGGCCGCCTTCACCGCTCCATATAGGTAAGCACGGGGAGCGTTGGGGTCCGGCTGGCGTTTCGGACTTTCGCCGCTTCCGGCCATCCAAAGAACGGACAAACCGAAAATGGCGGCCAAGAGGACCAAAATGGACGCTTTACCGGGGATTCTGATGATCGGACGTCGTTCCATGGCGATTTCCTTCTTTACCGCATGATGAATTGAAACTACACGATCTCACGACACCGGTCAATGCCTGTTCTGGATGTTCATGGAACATGTGGATGCCGTTTGTGTTAATATTAAGGAAAACGATATCCGTCGTGCCATTCTATCGGTTTGGGAGTGTACAGCTTTGGGCCACAAGTTCTATGCGTATGGAATCACGCCGATCGTTACCGTATTCATCGCTGCCGCCTCCATCCTGCTCGACAAAACGCCCATGATCATTCCCATGCTCGTTTCGGGCCTCTTGTTCATGCTTACCGCCACTTTGAAATCGCGTTACGGAGTGCTCCGATACTGCCAACCGGTTACGCTCGGCCTTTTTCATTACTTCACCCATCTCAATTGGACGGAAATCCTGTACCTCATTCTCATCAGCTTAGTCGTACGGAAACACCATCGATCCTACGTCTCATTCTTGTTCACCGGCATTCTAGTGCTGGAATACACCGTCATTCGGTTAACCTATATGCCTCATACGACGTATAACATGGTCGTTTCGTTATTCGATTTCCTCGCCGTTTACCTGGTCGTGGTCGTCTTTCAATATTTCCTTCATTCCGAGCAGCTCGCGAAACGCCTGCAGGAGCAAACGAATTATTTGACGACCCATGATCCGCTGACCGGCTTGCTGAACTACGACTGCTTCCTCAAGGCGATCCAAGACCTCGTCGACCAGGACCGCGAGTTCGCTCTCATCACCCTGGATCTGCAGGATTTCAAATCTTACCATACGCCGAACATCCATAACGGCAACGAAATCATGATCAATATGTCTTCGAAATTGAAGAAGACGTTTAAGGATTCGCTCGCCATGTCCCGTTATGCGGGAGACCGCTTCGCCGTCGCCGTCCCCCAAAAGGACAACCTCCTCGCCGAAGTCGACCGTCTCATGGATAGCAACCATTTCGGTTTTTTCGTGACCTATGCCGTTTCGAATTACCCGCAGGAAGCCGCCACGGCCGCCGTCCTCATCTCGATGGCCGAGGACCGCCTGTTCCAGAACAAACGCAACGGTTGGCTGCTGCGTGAGGAAATCCGCTTCCAAGAAGAAAAGCTGAGAATGGTGGGAGAGCTTGCCGCGGGCATGGCTCATGAAATCCGGAATCCGCTGACCACGATCAAAGGCTTCATGCAAATTTCCAAAAACAACGATTATACGATGAAGCCCTGGTTCGACCTGGTCATGAGCGAAATTACGCGGATGAGCGAGTTGACGGCCGAATTTCTTCAATTCGCGAAGCCGCATATCAGCAACATGAAACCGGAACTGGTCCAAAGCTGCATCGACAGGGTTCTCTATTTAACGGAGTCCGAAGCCGCCCTTTTGGGCCATCTGATCCACCACGAACGGTCGGACGAGCCCCTGCAGGTTTTGGTAGACAAAGACAAATTGGTTCAAGTGCTGCTCAACTTGATCCGCAACTCCTTCGAAGCCATGAAGGAATCGGGTTCGGTTCATATCCGGCTGCGCGGCGACACGAAGCATTGTTTCATCGAGATCGAAGATACGGGCAGCGGCATGACGCAGGAACAGATGGAAAAGATTTTTACGCCGTTCTTCACGACGAAGGAAAGCGGCACGGGGCTCGGACTCTCGATCTGCAAAAAAATCATTCAAGACCACGGCGGATCGCTGGACGCTCGAAGCGTACTGGACCAAGGCTCCTCATTTACGGTCAAATTGCCTCTACTCACCGAGATGCCCGTTCAGGCGGATGCGGATGACAATACGCAAAAAACCGATCAGGGGATTTCCCTGATCGGTCGTTAAGCTTCGCTGCCGGCTAAACCGTCTGTTTGCGAGGAGGAAATTCCGGCAGTGCGTTCACCGAGACGACCGCTTCCGTGCGTTTAACCGGCTTCTTCCAGTAACGTTCGTTCCCCGGCAGGTCGTCGAACCATGCGGCTTCGGGAGGGCAATCGAGCACCATGAACTTGCCGTACTCTCCGTCGCGGGATTGGTGATATTTTAAATACGCTTTGCCGCCCTCGATGGCCAGGATTTCGATTTTTCCCGATGTATGGCTCATCGACAGCCGGACGCGCTTGCCCAATCCGGAAGTGTACGACTTCGCTTTCTCCACGATCTCATACACTTCCGCCAGCGGAAGGACGAACGCCCGATTGCCGGCGACAGGGCGATTCACGAAAAAATAGTACGGCGTAACGCCCGCCCACGACAACCGGTCAAGCAGTTCCCCCAACACGCGCGGATCGTCGTTAATTCCTCTCAGCACGGGAGTTTGGTTCACGACGATGGCACCGGCCCGATGAAGCGCGTCGAAACCCCGAACCGCCTCCTTCGTGATTTCTCTCGGATGGTTAATATGCGCCATGACGTAAATCCGCTTCTCCGGCGTGGAATGAACACGGATCGTCTCGAGCAGCTCCTCGTCCTCGTAAATCCGCATCGGATTGAAAACCGGCAGCTTGGACCCGAGCCGGATGATCTTCACGTGCTCGATCTCCCTCAGCCTCTCGAAGATCGCCTTCAGCTTCGGCGTCCCCAGAATCAAGCTGTCTCCGCCCGTCAGCAGGACATTGCTGATCTCCGGGTGTTCCGCGATATACTTCAGCCCCGGCTCCACGTCCGTCACAGCCTCGTTCACATCGTTGCGAAACAGCCTTTTTCGGAAGCAGTACCGGCAATAAGCCCCGCATACTTCCGACACGATCAGCAACGCCGTGGAACGGTATTTATGCTGGCAGCCCGGTACGACGTAATTCGTATCCTCGTCCGAAGCATCCCATCTGCCGTATTCGCTCAGTTCGTCCGCATTTGGAATCACCAATTTGCGAATCGGGTCCGACGGATCCTCCCAATCGATCAAATCCAAATAATAATCGTTCACCCGGAAAACGAATTTGTCCGTTATTCGCTTCAGCAGCTCTCTTTCATGCTCCGGGATTTGCCGGATTCTGGCCAGATCGGTGATATACTTGGGCTTCGCCATACGACTCCCTCCTTCAAAATAGGGTGGATTGCCTTTATTTGAAGGGTCCTCGGCAAATGAAAAAGACCCGCTGTACGGGTCGAAAGACAGACGCGGTGAAGCCGCGCCTGAAGATGCCTGACCCATCCAAAGCTGACGAGGTTAGCTGACGGACTCGGGATAGATGGTTCCCTACGGTCCTGAACGCGGACCGATTCGCCCCAAAAAATTGGTTCCCCCGCTTCCCGGCTCTTGCCGGAAACTAAGCTGTTCAATATGGAGTTGAGAAAGTTGACAACCGAATTATTTCCACTATAACAAAGACTTTCCAATCTGACAACTCATTTTTATATTGAAGTTGTTTGTAAAAATTTTCTTCCTCGCCCGTTGGATCCCATCAAGGTTCGACCAGTTTCCGAATGGCGCCGGTGATCGCTTCGGCATTCCAGTCCACGATAAGATCCGCGTTTTCTTTGACCAGCAGCGAGGTTTTCGCCGAGCCGTAGCGTTCGACCGCAATCAACGGTTTGCGAAGCTCCTCTTTACAGGCGATCAGCTCTTTGTTGATCCATCGACTGTAAGACGGATAAACGCCGCACAGCAAAATCACGGCATCGCAAAATTTCATTTTGCTTTTGATCAACTCGTACAGTTTCCGTTCTTCCATCGCAGCATGAACCGGATGATGAGGAGAGATGGAATACGACTGATACCGGAACGCCTCCTCGGCGTCCATAAAAGATTTGAGTTCCCGAACGGAATGATTATGATTCCAGGTATGGCTTAAATACAGTTTATAGGTGCGTTCCCGTTCCCGATCGTTTGACACGGCCTCGCTACACCTCGCGGATATGGCTTGTAAAACAAAGAAGAGCCCTCGTGAACAGGCTCAACTACCCTCATGATATCAAAACCGAACCACACTGACAACCTATTAACCGTTTAAAAGTTGTTTGTAAAACAATGCAATAAAAAACCGCCCCACGGGCGGTTCGTGCTTTAGAGGAACGAGGTCAAGCTTCCTTGCGCGGTTGGTTGATGAACTGCTCGGTTTTTTGATACGTTTTTTCGTCCCCGACGACGACCAGCACGTCGCTTTCCCGGATCACGACATGGGGTCCGGGCGAGATCGATACGCCCGTTCCCCGTCGCAAGGCGATAATGGTCGCCCCCGTGTTTTGCCAGAATTGCAAATCGGCGATCGTCTTGCCCACGGTGTGGGAGGACTCACGGACCTCGATTTCGACGGGATGATAAGGCTTCAGATTCTGAAGGCGATCCGAGGCTTCAATGATCTCGGACAGCAGGGAATCGAATTTCCGGTCAATCTCTCTCTTTTGCCGAAGAAGCAGCTGCAGATCCTGCTTCAGGGAATACACGGATTTCAGGTAATGGTTTTTCGTAACGTACTCGCTTGCTTTCTGTTCCGAAAGAACGACGTTTTCCTTCCCTTGGGAGACGGAAACGATATTCTCGTCCTTGAGCAGGCCGATCGCTTTGCGAATCGTCTCTGGAGAAACGTGATACTGCCCCGCGAGCAGGGATCTTCCCGAAATTTTGCTGCCGACCGGAAATTCTCCGCTGACGATCCGGTGAGCGAGATCGAGCGCGATCGATTTATAACCGGCCGTTTCCGTGGTGTCTGCCATTTGGCTGTCTCTTCCCCTTATTCTCGACGAGTGACGACATTCCCATAATAGCCCAAGCATACGGCTTTTCAACGTTTATGTAAACGGGTCTTGCCTATGTTTTCGGCCCCTTCGTATTCGACGACAAACAAGGGCGCGGATCCGAGTGACCCGTGCCCTTGTTTGTTTGGAACCCCGCTACTTGATTTCGAGAAGCTTGTATTGAATGGTGCCCATCGGAGCATTGACTTCAATGACGTCGCCGACTTTCCTGCCCATGAGTTGAGTCCCCAGCGGGCTCATGTAGGAAATTCTGTTTTCCGCCGCATTCGCTTCGGCCGTGCCGACAATCCGGTATTCCACGGTTTCTTCGAATTCGACGTCATACAAGACGGCAACCGAACCTACGTTGATTTTATCGGCTCTCGCGCTTCCCGGGTCCACGACTTGGGCCACTTTCAACATGCGCTCCAGCTGCAGAATCCGGGTTTCCATGAACGCCTGATCGTCCTTTGCCGAATGGTACTCGCTGTTTTCCTTCAGGTCGCCGTAACTGATCGCCACTTTCAGCCTCTCCGCAAGTTCCCTACGTTTCACTGTCTTCAGCTCGTGGAGCTCCTCTTTCAGTTTCTGTAAGCCCTCCGGCGTCAAAATGACTTCTTCGTTGCTCATCGTTCAAACTCCCCATTTTTTAGCGTTAGATCCCATTTTACCTTAATGTCTCGAGAATCCCTAGTAAAAGAAAAAACCTGACAATCGCTCAAAAACGATCATCAGGCCGACATTTCATTCACCCGCGGTGAATTTTCTTTTCAAGATCCCCGATCAGCGACCGATCCTGCGTGACTCCGATGAGGCATTGGGTCGTATCGCTTCCGCCCGGCGGCAAAATGAAAGCTTCGCCGTCCGTGTGTTTCTGGGACATGCGGTTCGGCCTCGTTCGGCAAGGCTCCAGCGCGAACATGAATCCGTATTCGGAGATTTCCTTGGCAATCAGCGAACGAGGGAAGGCGGACAGCGGCCGGATCACGTATCCGGCGGCGTCTCCGGAAGCGTTCACGACCATTTCGGCGGCGAATCCCGCCCGCTGCGGCATCGCCTCCACATAATCGCGCAGCTCCGCCCGTTCCTCCAAGCCGCGTACGGCTTCCGGAACGTATTGGTAGCAGCGGATGGGCGAGAGGCCTTCCGAGATCGGAGGAATCCGCAGCGGATCCTCTTCCGGCGGGGCGTTATCCCTCAGCAGCATCGCCTCCGAGGATACGGGCAGCACATAGCGGCCTCCTTCATGCAGAAACGGTCCGCACAACTGGACGTGATAGCCGTCGTCCAGCGTCAACGCGCGGTCCGACAGATTCGTCGTCGTTTCCTCGCGGAGCAGGCATTCCGAGCCCCAGCGAGTGAACAGTCGCACCCGTTTCCCGAACTGGGGCCGTTCCCCGTAACCGACGACGCTGACGCTCCCTTCGAAGGTCAGCCCCTCCTCATCCGCCCAAACCGCGATGCTGCGCAAATCGGCCGGAGAATAGGAACCGGTGCCGTGGAGCGTATATCCTTCTCCCGGCGTGCCGAACAATTCGGGGCCGATCGAGGCAACGGCGGCGTAAAAGCCCTGCAGCCAGCCCGTTCCGCCGCCTGCCGTCAAGTCCACTCGATCCGGATGCAGCAGGCAGCTGTCCCCCCGCTCCCAGCTCATTTTTTCGCCATCCAGGACGATCTCCCCGATGTCGAGCCCCCTTTCCGGCAGCACAGTGAAGGTCAGAGCTCCGTTATGAAGCTCGATCTCATGCAAGGTCGCGCCCCCCGCATCCCGTCTAACCTTCAGCGACGCCCGTCCTCCGGCAGCCCCGACCGGGATCTCCCGCCTCCGTTGCAATTCGTCCCAACGCCAAAGACTCTCATTCCCGTTCGAATTTTCCGTCCGCATAGTAAACGACGCCCGCCTCCTCGCCCTCGCCGCACACGTAAGAGGCGTTCTCCTCGTAAAAATGGTATTCCCTCGGATACGCGGCATAGCTGGTCACTCGGTACCGGCCGCCTTCGGAAAAGATTTCGCCGTTCACGCAACGAATTTCTCCATCCGCCCGATACAAAAAAGTTTTCGTGCCGAAGCCGGCCAAATAAGCCGCGAGTTCCTCGCCCATGTCCCAGTCGTACCCGGAATCCCCTTGGAACAGCCCTTTGAAAATCTCGCCGTCCCGCTCGGTGAAAGTCGATTGCCCGAAGCGGTTTCGGGACAGGTCCGGACGATTCAGGTGGGGGCCGGCCACGCTGTATGTGGAGGCGGCCTCCCCCTTCCGCAGCTTCAGGCGCGTGGCGGTCGCATTCCAGTCGTAGCAGTAGAATACGGCCATCGTGGAACGGTAGGCGGCCAGCAGATATTCCGGATCTCGCAGGGTTTCATACCCCACGAGAGCCGAAGCCGCCGAGAGACCGCCCCATAGGGAATGAATCATATAAGACAGGGCTTCCCACCAGCGGTCCGGATTTTGCGCGCGGAAATCGTTGCTGAAGCCGATGTTGGCCAGCAGCAGCTCGCCATAACGCGTCGCTTCCTGCGGATGTCCGGACCGGCACAAAGCCTCGAATGTCGGCCCGAAGCCCGCGTTATCGAAGTAATGCTCCGTTACCGCGCCGCGATAAGAGTCGCTCTCGGCCCGGAGGCGCTCGCCCGTCGTCCGCCACAGCGCGGAAAGCCGGTCATACGCTTCCCTCAGTTCCGGCGAGCGTTCCAAGTCCCGCAGAAGTTCCTCGATGAACAGGATGTAGACCCCGAGCATTTCCGTCTCTTCCCGCTCCCGCTCCTCTTTGTGAAGCGCGGGGTCCAAACGCACGATCATCACCTCGGCGGCCCAACGCAGGTACTCCTCCGGCGCGTGGCGGACCAGTTCACCGCCCCCGAAACGAGACAGCAGGTAGAATACGTGTGCCACGTAATCCAGATCGAATATTCGGTAGAAATGTCCGTACAGCGGAGTGGGACGGCGGAAATCGCCCTCCGTGAACCATTTGGGACGGACGTAAAGTACCGCCCCGTCCTCCACCTTGCGAATTTGCCGCGCATCCCGGGTGCCTATGGCATTCTTCATCAGGACGAACACGGCTTTGCCCAGGGATTCCCCCTGATTCGAGATCGGCAGGAACGCATGAGGCGTCTCGGCGTCCGGTCCCGCGCACAATTCGCGGCAAATGAAGTCCGCCCGCGCTTCGATCACCTCACGGATGGGCTCCGTGACGTTGAACACGACGCTGTCCGTCCTCCCGCCGCCGGTCTGCAGGGACAGCTTCTTCTCGCCAGGCTTCCCGGCTTCCAGCCGAAACCGAAAAGTTCCGTCCGCCTCAGTCGCCCCGTAAAGCTCCCGCCGGACCACTCGGCCTTCCTCCGCTTCTTCCAACCACAGCGCACTCGGCCCTTGTCCCTCCGGCAAGCGCACCGCAGCCTCGAACGAGCCGCCCTTAACCGCCACCGGCGGAACATCCCATACGGGATGGCCCAAGCGCCCGGCCAGCTCATAGAACTCTTCCCGCGACGCGAATGGAAGAATGCGATATGCCCAAGTCAAAGACGCGCCTTCCCCGATCGTGACGGGTTCGCCTTCGCCGCCGTAGATCCAATCCGACGACGCCGCGGCAGCGGAACCGGATGAACCCGTCAATCCGTCTCCGACCAGAACCAGACGGTGATACAGAATTCCGTCCAAAGACGGCGACACGTCGTGGAAAAACAGGTTCTCGAACCGGCAGAAAGTGCCGACCGACCTGGTTTCTCCCTCCACGGCGTAGAGGCCGAGATGGGGACCTCGGTTGCTCCGGCGCACGCACGCCAATTTGCTGAAATGCTTCGATACCGAAGGGAAAACGGCACAAGACTGCTCCATGTTGCGCCGCACGTCCGGGTCCTTGAACATCACGTAAGCGACGGAAGCCCAGATCCCGAAGTCCTCGACCGTGAGCGGTCCTTTGCCCGTATTCCGCAACGCGATATTCCAGGTCAGGCTGCCCTCATCCCCGCTCAAATCGTAGCCGATCTTCACCTGGAAACGGCCAAACCCGTACACCGCATCGACCCGGTTCTCGCCCGAGCGCAGCAATGCCGGAGCCGGAAACGCACTGCTCGTATAGTCCTCTCCGTCCACCCGAACGCCGAAATGCCCGAATAGCTTGTCTTCGTCCGGGTAACCGGCCTGATGAAGATAAGAAGCGTCGAGAACCCAATTCATACCCTCGGGATCGCCCTTCATCACCAGCCGCTCGATGAACCCCCGGCTGGACAGCTCACACAGAAAAACCGAATTGCTAATGGAAACCACGGGTTCCACCTCCGTCATCGTTGCCTTCTCGCACTTCTTTATCTCCCGACGGGTCGGGAAGCCGCACGGTGACGACCGTCCCGGACCCTTTCTCGCTGGCCAGCGCCAGCCCGAATTCCGGGCCGTAATGGAGCCGGATTCTCTGGTGCACGTTGCGTAGGCCGAAGCCGTGATCCTTATCCGTCTCCTCCTCCGCGTCCTCCTCCAGCGAAGCCCGGACCCGCTCCAGCTGTTCCGCGTCCATGCCGACGCCGTCATCCTCGACCTCCAGGACGACGAATCCGGGTTCGCCCCAAGCCCGCACGTAAATGTGGCCCGCTTCGTCCCGTTTGCGGATGCCGTGGTTGATGCTGTTCTCGACCAGGGGCTGCAAGATGAACTTGATCATTTTCACGCGTTCGATGCTGTCGTCGGCTTGAATGTCCCAATACAGCTGGCCCGCGAAACGGATCTCCTGGATTTTCAGGTAATAGGTCACGTGCCGGATTTCGTCCCCGACCGTGATCATCTCGCGCCCCTGGTTGAGGCCGATCCTGAAAAGCCGGGATAGGTACGTGACGATGTCCGCGATCACGGGATCGTCGTGCCTGCGGGCCAGCATGTTGACCGAATCCAGCGTGTTGTACAGAAAATGCGGGTTGATTTGGTATTCAAGCGTCTGCAGCTGAATCTGCCGGCGCTTGTTTTCTTCTTCCTTGTTCTTCTCGATCAGGCTTACGATTTCGTCGGACATACTGTTGAGCGCCTGGGTCAATTCCCCGATTTCGTCGTTGCGTTCAATCGGAATCCGCACGGCGAACCGGCCTTCCCCGATGTGCTTCATTTTGCGCTGCAGCAGTTTGAGCGGCTTGGTGATCCGATGGGACAGAAACAGCACCAGGAAAATGGAGAAGATCAGCAGCACGACGGCCGTGAACAAAATGCCGTAGAACATTTCGGCGGCCGGTTCCAGCACCAGCTCGCGGGGTATCCAGGATACGAGCGTCCAGGGTCCCCGGACGTTCGCGAAAGCCACGCTCCTTGCATCCCCGAGCCGCAGCTCGCGCTCCCCTCCCCCGCCTAACGATTCGCCCAGTTCCCGAACCCGCTCGGGATCCATCGAAGCGTCGGTGATGACGGAGAAATACCCTTCCCGGTCATAGACCCCGAACTGCTGGCCGGCGTCCAACGTGTAACGCGCGATCGTCCGCTCGATTTCGGAACGGTCGAAAAACAGGAACAGGTAGCCGATCGTCCGGGTCAGGTCGGTCTGGTTATCGTTGATTTGACGGTACAGGACGACCTTCCCCTGCTCGTTCCAGACGTCCCACACAGGAAGGCCGCCATATTGGTCGGCCGCGGCCATGTGCAGCTGGATATACCGCTGGATCTCGTACCCGTCGCCGTAAACCGTCTTTTGTCCCTTCACGAGAAACAGAGACACGCGCGGATCTTCCGAGCTCGCGTATTTCTGTACCGCCTGTCGGAAACGAGTCGTCTTTTCGAGCTGATCGGCGGACGGCGCCGGCATGGGAGTGGCAAGGTAAGCCTGGATGTCGCGGTCTCCGAATATCCGGAGGGACAAATCCTCCAGCTTCTGCCGCAAGCCGTCCAGCTCCCCGGCGAGGTTGCCGCCGACCTGCTCCTGATGCCGGATATAGCTCTGCATCAGGTAATGCTGAAGAGCATAATAAACGTTCACGCTGCTCAGGATGACCGGGACCAGAATAATCAGGGAGAAGAACAGCATCATCTGGGTCCTGAGCGATTTCATTGGGGAGCTTCCGCCTTCTCGCGGAATTCGCTGGGCGAGCACCCGACGTTTTTCTTGAACATGAAGCTGAAATAATGAGGATTCGCGTAGCCGACCTTCTCGGCGATCTCATAGTTTTTCAGTTCGCTCCTCCGGAGCAGCCGTTTGGCCTCCTCCAACCGGCAATCGGTGATGTATTCGACGCAGGTGGTCCCGGTTTTCTGATGGAAAATCCGGGACAGGTAGTTGGGCGTGATGCAAAGCACCTGCGCGATCTGGGCCACGCTAAGCGAGGAGTCCCGGAACCTGTCATCGATGAGCTGCCGCGCTTGGTCGACGAGACGGCCAACGTAATCGGCCTGTCCGGCGTCTTTCCCTTCCGCGATGCCGGCGAAGAGTTCCTGCAGGAGCTTCTGCATCTGCTGGTACGAGCTCAGCTTCTCCAGCCTGGCCACGCTCTCGGAGTAAGACGGGATGCCGTTCACTCCGAGCTCGTCGGCGAGCCGGTAGACGGCTGCCATCAGTTGGACGAAGGACAGCCGGATCTCCTCGGGCGTCGGATTTTGCGACGACAACCGATCCAGGAACGGAGCCAGCGCCGATTCGCCCGGACGCCCCCGATACCGCAGCGTTTCCAGCAACTCCTTCTCTTCCTCGTAAGGATATTCGACGCGCTCCCGGCTGCGGGAAGGGATATCCTCGAAGCGGATAAAGCCCGTGCGGTCCATCAGAGCCAAATATCGGGTGCCCTCTAGCGCTTCCGAAGCCGCGACCCGAAGCTCCGTCGGATCGCTCCTCGGGTATCCCCCTCCGATCCCGACGGCGATCTTGAGCGTGCGTTCGATCGCTTCGGCCGTCCGGCTCCAGGCTTCGGCATCGACGGGCCGGGAAAGCAGGCCAATCAGCGTGGTGTCCCCATGCTCCAGCATGTGGACGACCGAGGTGCCGTGGATCTCCTCCACGATATTCCGAATCGCGAACCGAACGAGAGGCATTTCATTCTCGCCGTAACGGGAATACACCTGCTCCGGCCGGCAGATGCGGATGGCCGTGCAGGCGTATACGGGATAAGAAGCCTCGATGTCGCCGGCCTTCGCCCGCGCCTCGAATTCCCGCGTCGTCGGAATCGCTCCCTCCAGCACGTCACGCCAGAAATTCTCCTCGACGATGGGCTTGTATTGATCCAAGCGCCGCGCGGCAGCTTCATTCCAGTTCCGCAGCCGGCTCTCCTGCTGGATTTCGTCCCGAAGACTCTCTACGATCTGCTTCAGCTCTTCGGGGAAAATCGGTTTGACCATGTATTTGGCCACTCCGATCTCGATCGCTTCCTTGGCGTATTCGAATTTCTCGTAGCCCGTCAGGATGACGAAGCGGATGAACGGATACCGCTCCCGAACTTTTTTCGCGAAGTCCAGGCCGGACATCTCGGGCATGAATATGTCGGTGATGATGAGATCCGGCAAATACCGTTCCATCTTCTCCATCGCTTCCATCGCGTTTTTCGCGTCCACGACTTCCTCGAAGCCCGACGCCCTCCAATTGATCAAAGCGCGAAGGCCGTCACGAATGACGGCCTCGTCGTCCACGATCATGACTCGCATTTCCGCTCCCCCTTTGGCGCCGAAAACAGAATACCCCGATTATTTCACGGCGCCTGCGGTCAGTCCACCGATTATTTTCTCACTCAACAGGGAATATATGAGAATCGTCGGCAGAACCGCGATCACCATGGCCGCGAACGCGACCGGATAGTTGGCCGAGAACGTCGACAGGAAGAAGCGGATCGCCACCTGCAGCGTACGGGTGCCTTCGCTCTGCGTCAACAGGTTGGCGAACAACAGCTCGTTCCACGCGGTGATCATCAGGAAGATGCTCGCCGTCGTCATGCCGGGATAAGAAATCGGCAGAATAACGTTGAAGAACGTCCGGTGCACGCTGGCCCCGTCGATAAAGGAAGCCTCCAGAATTTCGTGTTGGATGGACTCCATGTACGTCTTGACGATCAGGATACTGAGAGGTAGGGAGACCCCTGCGTACACCAACGCAACGCCTGCCAAACTGTCGTACAGCCCGATCCAGTTCACGATGAAGTAATAGGGAACCAGGAACGCGTTAGTCGGGATGAAGATGCCGAACGTGATCAGCAACAGCAGCCCCGGCTTGAATTTGAACTTATACATGAACGCGTAGGAAACGAGCGTGGCGATGGCGACCGCCAGAATCGTCGACGAGACCGCCAGGATCAGCGAATTGAAGAAATACTTCGGAATCGGATGGCTCTCCAGCACCGACCGGTAGTTGTCCCAGGACCAATGCTCGGGCAGCTTGAAGGGAGCGGAGAACAGCTCGGAGCTGGTTTTGAACGAAGCCAGGATCAGCCACAAGAACGGAACGAGCGTGACCAACAGAAACAGAACGATGACGAGCCAACGGAAACCTTTCACCGCAACCCCCTCCTTTCTCCGATGCGAAGGACGCCGAATACGAGCAGCATGGCAACTGCGCCGAGCAGGATCGTAACCAGGCCCGCCGCCATCGAGACGCCGTACCGGTTCGCCGTGATCATTTCCCGGTAGATGTACAGGGATAAGTTCAGCGAAGAATCGGCCGGGCCGCCGTTGGTCATGAGCAGCGGATATTCGAACATGCGGAGACAGAACGCGGTGTTGAAAATGATGTTGATTCCGATGGCGCTCTTGACCAGAGGAATCGTGATGTACCGGTCCTTCTGCCACGAGGTCGCTCCGTCGATGTCCGCGGCTTCGTACATGTCTGGCGAGATCGTCGACATTTGCGTGAGGAAGATCACCATCGTAAAGCCGACGTACAGCACGAACGGCACCATGTTGGCGAACACGGCCGTGCCCGGATCGGACAGCCACGCATGCGTCCAGGAGGTCAAGCCCGCGACCTTCAGCCCGTTATTCACCAGGCCGAGAGACACGTGCAGCACGAAGTACCACAGGAACGCGAGCGCCGTCGTCGAAATGACGTTCGGCAGGAAGAATAGCAGGCGGAACGCTTTCCAGCCCCGCGGTTTTTTGAACAGGATGAGGGCGAGCAGCAGGCCGAGCGGCGTGTGCAGGAAAATGCCGGCCAAAATCCAGTAAATCGTGTTGACGGTTGCGGTCTTGAACGAAGGATCGTCGAACAGGAAGCGGAAATTGTCCAGTCCGACGAATTTCATCGCGCCGAGCCCGTTCCACTCGTGCAGGTCGACGTACATCACGAACAGGATCGGGAATACGAAAAAGACGACGGTAAAGAGCAAGGCGGGTGCGAGATACCAGTATATTTGCCTTGAGGTCATGCGAACGCCGCTCCTTTCATGGAATGAAGGGGAGGGTGACCCTCCCCTTCACGCCGGTCATGATAGGGATTATTGGTTGGCGGCCTGAAGTTCTTTGGCGAACTCTTCCGGCGATGCCTTACCGAGTGCCAGCTTCTCGATAATGGAAGGCAGCTTGGAAATCGCGCCGGGTTTGAGAGTCCGAACGATATTCACGATGCTCTCGGGGGACTTGCTGTTCGTTTGGATATACTGTCCCATGACCGGGCCGGATTTGTTCGCCTCGTCCGCGCTCAGGTTCAACTTCGTGGACAAAAGGATGTGTCCTTCAAGGGTGAACGTTTTCGAGCTTTCTTCCGAAGTCATGAATTTCAGGAATTTCACGATCGCTTGTTCTTTGTTCTTGTCTTTTTGCACACCTGCCGCCCAAGGCGTGTAAGCGTCGGTAACCGTGAAGCCCGGCTGTACCTTGCCGTCGCCGAACGTCGGGGCCGCAGCCACGCCGATCTTGGAGGCCATGTCTTCTTTAATCGAACCGATCAGCCACGGGCCGTCGATGATCATCGCCGAGTTGCCGGTCAGGAAGTTGTTGGAGCTGACGGAATAGTTGCCGCCGAGCGCGTCGGGCGTTGTATTATCGAACAGCTTCTTCAGGTATTCGGCGGCTTTGGCGACTTCCGGCGTATCGAGCGATTTGCCCGGTTCGAACACGGACGTTCCGGCGATGCTTGCGGCCAGGTACGTGAACGCATTCGTCGTGTGCCAAGCGTCGTCCGCTGTCATCAGGGAAATCGGCGTGATGCCTGCCGCTTTCAGCTTGTCGCAGGCCTGGAAGAATTCATCCCACGTTTTTGGGAATTCGGCGATGCCCGCTTTCGTGAACAGCTCCTTGTTGTAGTAGAACAGGATGCCGGCTTTCTCGAACGGAATCGAGGTCAGCTTGCCGTCCACCGTCATGGCTTGCAGGTCCTGCTCCGAGAAGCGGGCTTTCCACTCGGCGTCCATGTACGGGGTGAAGTCCAGCAGCTTGCCGGATTGCTGACGGGACAGGTCGTTCGGGTTGAAGTTGTAGTTGAACAGATCCGGCGTTTGGTTCGCCGCGATCATCGTTTTTACTTTCTCCTGGTAAGAAGGCCAGTCCGGGTTGATGTCCACGGACACTTTGATTTTGCCGGCGTTTTCCTGGTTGAACTTGTCTACGATCGTCTTGAGCGCTTTGCCCCGCTCGGTGTCGGTGCTCCAACTGCTCAGCATCGTCAAGTCGATTTCCTTGCCGGACGAAGCCTCGCTCGAGGACGCGGAACCGGTCGGCGAACTGCCGGCGTCGCCGGATTTCGAGCCGCAACCCGTCAGGACGAGGGACGCGGCGAGAACGAGCGATGCCCCTGCGCCAAGCCATTTGCTTTTTCTGGTCATGTGATGATCCTCCCTTGAGGGTGTAAAGGTTTATCTCTCGTGCCTCTTCAATGTACCGGATAACGGCAACGCTTTACATTCACGTTTGTGTTCGTTTTCATTCGATTATTTATACACTTTCGTTAACGCCCGCGGGCGGCCAGGTATTTGCCCAAGCCGTAAATGCCGGCCGAATAGATCCAGCCGAGCGTTCCCCAAATGTCGCCTTTGGCGATCATTCCTTCGTCGATCCCCTGGTTGCAGACCCCGAAGCCCTCGGGCTGCATGCCCAGGTCCGTGAAGCCCATCAGGTCGCCGGGATGCGAAAGCACCTGCTGCGTACCGATCGCGATCCACTCCGCCATGCGCCGGAAGAAGTCCTCGCCGGTCTCTTCGCCTACCCGGTCCAGTTCTTCGATATGGAACAGGGAGTAAATGTCGACGACCCCGCCGCCCCAGATGGAGTTGATGCCTCCGTTGCCGACGGTTTTGAAATCGGCTCGGTGGAGGTCGGTGCCGGGCAAACAAGGCGCGTTCCAAACATAGTTCCAGGTAACGAAAATTTTGCCTGCCCGCACGGAGCCTTCCAGATAGCGTTTCTCGCCCGTCAGCTTGTACATCCCGTATAGAGCGGCGCACGTGTATTGAGCGGCTTCCTTGTCGATGACGTTCGGGTTGTCCAGTGTTCCGCCAAGGTAATGGTCCAGCGGCACGTACGTCTCCAGGACATAATCACCCGCCCTGCGAGCAGCCTCCAAATACTTCCGGCCCGCTTCTCCCGCCTGCTGCCCCATGGCGATCAGGTACAGGATGGGAATCGAGCTGGCCGATTTGGACGAGAACTCGTCATTGCCGAAGCCCTCCGCGTTTTTCAGCGGCGTGCCGTCCGGCTCGAACGCGCGGTACCAGGAGCCGTCTTCGTTTTGCACGTTCAGCAGGAAATCGGCGAAGTTCCGGGTCGTCTCCCACCAAGAAGCCTGTTCGCTCCCCAGCGAAGCGTACAGCTGATAACACATGAGCAAATCGAACGCCGGTTCCACCATCGTGCGGAGATAGTTGCCGGGAATGTTTCCATGAGAAATGTAGTGCAGCTTCGGCGCGCCCTCTTCTCCGAAGGAAGCGAACGGCTTGTCATTCTCGATGTCATACAAGGAATAGAGGAAGCCGGAAGGCTTCGGCATGCGGTCTACGAAGAACTGCACGACCTTGCGGCCCCGCTCGATCCACTCCCCGCCGTCGCTACTGGCGAGGGAGTACACCGTGTTCAACTGCCGTCCCGTGAAGCCGTATTCCAAAATGCGGGTGTACGACTCGTGCGGAATGTTGTTGAACGACGTTCCGAAACCGGAAGGCTGCGAGCCGTAACCGTGTCTCGGATCGAAATGGAAGAAGAAGCCCGCGCCTCCGTTCTCCAACTCGCAGTAGCTTCTTCGCAAGGAAACCCGGCGGTACTCCATTGAATCCTCCAGCGAGAACGGAAGTTCCGCCGGTTGAGGCGGATTCAGTTCCGCATATCCCTTGAACGCGCCGTACACCGCATCCGCGAACGTGTCTCCATGGCCGAAGCGGAAGTCGTACGACAGTTCCATTTCCATGGGTGTTCCTTCCAGCGGATAATATGCCGATACGGGTACGCGCCCGGCGTTCAAAGCGACGCTCCGGTCTCCTTCGAAGTAAGGCCAAAACGCCCGCAGAACCACCTCGTCCCGGCCTCCCGAATAACCGATCGAGCCGACCTCCGTCTTCTGCAAGTAGAAGTTTTCCTTCGCTGCCGTGCGCCGCGGCGCCTCGCTGAAGACCGGCAGGGAAACCCTTCCCAGCGTGAAATAACGCTTCTCTTCCGGTTGGAAGGCGATCACCGCGGGGTAGGTCAGCCTATCCTCCATGAACACTTTCGCTTCCCGAATTTCGGACAACGGAACGGGGTCGGAATAATGCGTCGCGGGATGGGCGAAGCGCCATGTACGGCCGGCGTCCGACGGAATCTCCGCTCGGAGCTCCAGTTGGACGCCTTCGGCCGGCGTGCATTCTCCCTCGGCTTTCCCGGCAAGAAAGCGGCGGGTCAATACCGCCCTGCCCTCATCGGCCGACCAAACGTCAAGTACCCGAAACCGGCAGCCGGCTTCTTCCCATTCGGCTTCCGCGGCCCACTCGGAATCACTCCGTTTCGAAACCTTAGTATAATTCATGGCCTTACTCCCGCGGTTCAGGTAGTGCACCGTGACGGGAGCCGGAAAAATCAACGCATCCGCGGGACCGTCGCCCCAAAGGATGCGCGGATAGTAGCCTTGGCCTTCTTGCAGAAACGCTATTTTGATCATGAAGTCACCTCATTCGGACGGTATACCCCCAATGTAAAGGTTCGCCGAAGGCAATTCGATTCATAAATCCGTCTTTTTCGATACAGAAAAAAGCCCGATCTTGAGAATCAGGCTTTCTAAGGGTAACCTTTTAAGCTTCTGCGTAATTCGATACTTCGATCAGATTCAAATCCGGGTCGCGGAAATAGACGGACTCGATCGGGCCGAGCGCCCCCGTCCGGCGTACCGGTCCTTCTTCCACGGCGATTCCCCGTTGTTCCAATATCCGCATGATTTCGGCTACGGGCGTGTGCGCGATGAAACACAAATCCGCGGTTCCAGGGAGCGGAGCGTGCGCTTTCGGCTCGAACTCCTTGCCCTTCTCGTGCAAGTTGATCTTCTGCCTCCCGAAATTCAGGGCGTATCTTCCTCCCGCGAATTGCACGGGCTCCATGCCGAGCACTTCGGAATAAAAACGGACGGTCGCCTGCAAATCCGAAACGGTGAGCACGAAATGGTCCAAACGGTCCAATTGAATCGAAGCGGCTGTCGTCATGCGCATGCCTTTGTAGTAATCGATTTTGTCCTCTAGCTTCTCCAGATGTCCGCTTAACTCGCGGATCCGCTCCTCCACTTTCCGCTTGTGCTTTTGAAGCAGCTCCATTCGGGCCTCCGCCGTGGAGTCGCCTTCATATCGCAAATCGGAATACAGTTTCATCTCGGAAATCGGCATCCCCAGCGTCCGCAGCCGCAACAGGAACCGCACCCAGTCGACGTCGGCCGGCGAATACCGGCGATAACCGCTGGAGTCGCGTTCCACCGCGTGGATGAGCCCCGTTTTCTCGTAATAGCGAAGCGTATGTACGGAAAGGCCGGACAGATCCGCCATCCGTTGGATTGTTAAAGGTTCCATAGCGAACATTGTATCCTCACTCGCCGGACTTGAAAATCTTTTTTAACCCGTGTAGCCATCCTTTACGATCTTCGATAACTTTCGTTTCCCAGCCGTCGTAGTCTCCGCCGCACTCCTCCGCCGCATGGACCAAAACATCGGTTACGCCGCTGATGGCATGCAAATCCACGAGGTCATTTCTAGAGATGCAAAGCGAGTACCTCTGGTTTGATTGCTCCTGATCTACGATCCGAAACCCGTCTTTCAGGACTTTCTCTTGGAAAAGACGACGGGATTCCGCAGAGTCGAAATAAATCCAGTGGGTGACTTCCCGCCGTTTCTCCAAAGTGTCTCCCAATTCATTCAACTTATTGACGAGATGCCGGTTCATCAAGCGATGCCAGTTCGCTTTATTCGGATACAGAAATTCTCGATAAAAGGCCCCCGGCTCCTTTTCTTCGATACGTCCGAAGGTGTAGCGATAGTTTTCAAGGCTTCTCGCTGCAAGGTTTTGAAGCAGGTTCACATCTTCGGAATCCGTGTAGTAATAAAAATTTCTTCTTCCCTCAGTCGTAACTCTGCCGACAAACAAATAATGCTCATCCAGCAAATCATGGATCGAATCCTCGGCCGCGAACAAAACCTCTGCCTCCGCGTTTGTGGTAAGTCCGATATTGTCGGGTTCCTTCAAGACCACGCTAAGCCGGTACAAATGGACAAACTTTTCGTTTGTCCCCTCCTCCCACGGGTCCAAATCCAAAAAGAAGGATGCCGGTTTGCGATCAATATACGTAAAATAGGTATCCCAGTTGTCCGACACGGCTTTACCTCCTCAAAATGCAGCTTTCCCACGCCGTTCCGACCAGAGAGCGAATCCCAGCCATATGAACGCCAGGCCCATCGGCACCGCCAAGATCCGATCGAGCGGGTGATGAAGCAGCGACGACGCGAGAGTCACCACGGACCCGAAGGCGAGCAGAACACCGGCCCAGCGCGGCAGGATGCCGGCGCGGAACGTGGCGATGCCGAGCAGGAGTCCGCTCAGGATATACACGACCCCGCCCACCGGCGCGACGCCCGGCAGGAGGCCCAGATCAAACTCGCTTGCGGTGCCGCCGAAGATGCCCAAGTAGCCTTCCACGAACTTCGGCACGTCAGCGGCGAGTATCGGCAAAATAAACGCTTCGACAAACGCGAAGGCGGCCGTCGCCACCCAGAAGAAACCGAACAGGAGATACCCGATCAGGCCGAGCCAACCGGCCTCGTTCGCTTGCCTGGCGAAAATCCCCGTAATGCCGAGCAGGCCGAGCAGCGCCATGGCAATCGTCAGATAATGGGTGATGGCCCACGTATCCGTGGTGACGGACGATAGTTTATCGAGCGGGTGGATCGTTTGGATGAAGATGTAAAGAATACCGGCCAGCATAGCCGCTAACCCTGCCCAGCGGATGAGTTTCGAAGCGAACGAGGTTTTCATTTTTGCTCTCTCCTTGACTTGGTGATTTCATGGCGTATACAGGTAAATATTTCTATACACAATGTATTACCTACAATACATAATGTCAAGTATTTTTTACACTCAATTATACGATGGTTTGCCGGTCAGCGGAGGGTGTAATACTAATGCAATATGCATAACGAGAGGTGACGAATCGATGGTTCCAACGTCCACAGACCAAGAAGCGATCGAGAAAGTACGGGATTTGATCAAAGGCATCAAAACGGCGATGCTGACGACGATCTCGGATGAAGGGCTGGTTTCGCGCCCCATGAAAACCCAGGATGTCGAGTTCGACGGCGATCTGTGGTTTCTGACCAAGAAAGATTCGGGTAAATTCCATGAGCTGCTTCACAACAAGCAAGTCAACGTGGCTTACGCGGATCAATCATTCGTTTCGATTCGCGGCGAAGCCGAGCTCGTGGAAAGTCCGGAAAAGGTGAAACAATTCTGGAACCCGGTCTACGAGGAACTCTTGGATACCAAATATGACGATCCGAACCTGGTCCTTATCAAGGTCAAAGCCGACACCGCAGAGTATTGGGATTCCTGGAATAAGTTCAAGATGGCGAAGTTCATGCTCCGGCGACTGATGGGCAAGAACACGGAAGGCACGGAAATCAATCGCATCGTTGAACTGAATTAGGCAGAAAAATGCCCAACACGCATTTGGTGATGGGCATTTTTGTTTGCAGGAAAAACATGGTTGCGGCGAGAATACCCCTAACTATAGAAAGGGGTGCGTTATTGGGGATGAAAATAGCGCTTGTAATCGTCGACATGCAGAAGCACTTTCTTCAGGATCGGATGAAAGAGTTCAAAGTACCCCGCGCATGCGTCTATATCAATTACGTTGCGGAATTGCTTAGAAGCAAGGATCACATAGTGGTTCATGTACAAGACGTGGAAGGCGCAGACGAATCCGGTATGGAGGCGATCGGATTCATTCCCGAAATCGAGATATTCCCGGGAGACCTGCACGTCAAGAAGGAGCAAGCCAATGCGTTTTGGAAGACGGATCTCGAACGGCTCCTGCAAGAAAAAGAAGTGAATCTGGTCATCGTGGCCGGATTCGCCGCAGAGCAATGCGTGCTCTTTACTTACAACGGCGCGCTCGAGCGGGGCTTCAAAGCGGTGATGCTGCAGAACGGCATCATCAGTTCGAGGGAAGACATCATACAGGCGACGTACCGCGACCGGGACCTGATTTCGGATCCGGCGATCGCCGCGCTGGTGGAATAGCCAAGAAGGTCCGCGGAACCGCGGACTTTTTTCATTCCCGGAAAGTATTGCCTTCGAGCGCGCTCTAAAGTTTAGAATGGGTCCATTCCCTTATAGGAGGACTTATTCATGACAACGACTCGTTACGAACAAGGCTGGCGAAAATTGATGGAGGTGGACGGGGAAGGCGGACAGCGCGTGATCGATTCCCTCGGGGATATCGCGCCCGATCTGGGGCGGTACGTCGTGGAATTCGCCTTCGGAGACATCTACTCGCGGCCGGGTCTGGATCTCAAGCAGCGCCAGCTGGTGACTTTGGCAGCCCTAACCGCCCAAGGCGGCTGCGAACCTCAGCTAAACGTCCATTTGAACGCGGCGCTGAATGTCGGGCTGACCCCGGCTGAAATCGTCGAGGCGCTCATGCACTGCATCCCGTACACCGGATTTCCCCGTGTGTTGAACGCGGTTTTTACCGCCAAAAAAGTGTTTCAGGAACGCGGGGTCCTCTAGCTGGCTGAAGCCGTAACCCGGGGTTGATCGCCGGTCTGACCGAGGAGGTCAATGCGGGCGCCAAACCCGCAGAGGGCAGAGTGAATCCGAAACGGCTGGCCAGGCAAGCCTCCCGTGAGCTGCAAGCACGCGGGGCGTCGACTATCGCGCAAGCCGCTCTCCAGTTGGAGTACGAGAAGCGCAAGAAGGAACGGCATCTCCGAAACCGCCTGAGAACGGAAGAAGCGCGTGAAGCCAAATGGGAAGCCAAAATCGCCAAAGCCAAGAACAAGCATCGAGGCCGATAACGGCAAGAAGACCCTTGGGGAATCCCAAGGGTCTTCTTGTCTTCTTGTTCGGCATTGCAGCCGCAGTAGCCGTCGCTCAACCAACGCCGCCCCGGTTTTATTGCTTTTTGGCACTAACTTCGGCTTAGATCGCGAAAGCGGGGTCGTTTTATTGCCTTTCGACGCTAAATCGCCTGTTTCACCGTCGATATGAAAGCAAATGCAAGCTTTTAGTGTCCAAAAGCAGTAACTCTGCGGTCGAACCGACCCAGGGCGCCATTTTAGTGTCGGAAAGCAATAACTTAGCAAGTGCTTTTACCCGGATAAAATTAACCTCGCCACAAATCCCACAGCTGCTTTCCAATCAGCACGGTTGTCACAACGATGAACAAAGGCTTGACGTACGCGGCTCCTTTCCGGATGGCCACCCGCGAACCGGTCCACGCGCCCGCGATCATCGCCGCCCCGAGGAACAGCCCATAGCCGTAATCGATGGAGTGGAAAAGCGCGAACAGAAGCAGGCTCGCGGCGTTGCTGCCGAGGTTCAGCACTTTGGCGTTGCCGGAAGCCCGAACGAAATCGAAACCGGCCAGCAGGAATACGAACAGAAGGAACGAGCCGGTGCCCGGCCCGAAAAAACCGTCGTAAAAGCCGATCACCACCGCTGCGGCGGCCACGATAAGGCCCGATTTTCTCGATAACCCTTCATTTGCGCGGCCGGAGCCCGTCCAGTTTTTCTTGAGCAGCGTGTACACCAGGATAACGGCCAGCATGCAGACCACGAGCGGACGCAGGAACTCCGACGGAATTCGCTGGACGGTATACGTGCCGAGCGCGGCTCCGGCGAACGATAGCGGAAACAGCCGGGCGACAAGCTTGCCCTCGACCTTCCCGGACGCGAAAAACGATGCCGAGCTGGTCAAAGAAGACAGCGTGCCGCCGAACTTATTCGTGCCTAGCGCGAGACCGGGAGCAAGCCCCGTCATGAGAAGCGCGGGCACCGTGACGAGTCCCCCGCCTCCGACGACGGAATCGACGAAAGCGGCGACGAACCCTGCGGCAAGGAGAAACAAAATCATATCGAGAGAGGGGATTTCCATTCCCTTATGATCTTCCTAGCGCACGGAGTTTGTCAACTAGACGCGGAACACGCCGACTTTGGCATGGAGGGCGTCGGCTTGGTTTTCCAAAGCGGACGAAGCAGCCGCCAGTTCCTCGGAAACCGCCATCTGCTCTTGCACCGAAGAAGAAACCTGCCGGATGCTGGCGGAAATCCGCTTGGCGATCTCGCCGACCTCCCGGGTTTTGTCCTTCGCGCTCTCGACTTGGTCCAATTGCTCGGCGATGCCGGCCGCGATGCCGTCGACCGCGTTCGCCGTTTCCTTCACGGCAAGGCTGATCCGGTCCAACGCCGCCTTGGCCGCCTCCCCCTTGCCGGATTCGGCCATGGCCAGCCGTTCTTGCGCGGACGTTTTCTTGACGACGCCGGATACGCCGGCCTCCATCCCCGCGATGAGCCGGTTAATGTTCTTGACGGCGTCCGCGCTTTCTTCGGCGAGTTTCCGGATCTCGCCCGCGACGACGGCAAAGCCTTGTCCGGTCTCCCCCGCCCTCGCCGCTTCGATCGAGGCGTTCAACGCGAGCAGATGCGTCTGGCCTGCGATTCCGCCGACCACGGATGAAATGCTTCGAATATGGTTGGCGTTTTCGCGGAGTTCTTCGACAATACGCATCGACTCGCGGCTGGACCGGGCCATTTCCATCATGCCGTCCACCAGGGACCTCACGATCGCTTCGCTGTCTGCGAGCGTCTCCAACATATCATGGGCGATGGCGCGCGAGGCGTCGGCCCTGCCGCCCATCGCCTCGGCCGTTTCTTTGATCCGCGTGACGGCCGCGAACGTGGCCATAGCCGATTCCGCCTGCTCCGCGGCTCCGCCGGCGATCGTTTCCGTCGCTCCGGCGACCTGTTCGGCCTGCATAGCCGCCTCCTCCATACCGCCGCTGAGGGCGCGGACATGGTCGCGTGTAAACGTAACGTTGCCGGAAAGATCCCCGATCAGCTGCCTCAATCCGCCGATCATTTTCGCGAACGATTCGCTGAGCAAGCGAATTTCGTCATCCGACGGATGAATCGGAATCTGCACCTTCAGATTTCCCGTCGCCGCTTCATTAGCGGCGGCAGACAATCGCAGCAACGGCCGGATCAGCCAGATGGCGCCAAGCCAGCCCAGAATGCCGCTCCAGACGATGCCGAGCAGCAAAATCATAGAAACGTACGCCCACGAAGCCATGGAAGGCGCGATCAGGTCCTTCAGGTAAAAAATAAAAAAGGCGCTGCACCCATAGGTTACAACGGATACTGCCGTGATGCCGATGACGATCTTTTTAACCAGTCCGAGTCTCAATGTTGTTCTTCCCCTTCGATGTAAGGTAATCATCCTCTATGTTGCCAGTTTATCGGAAGGGACGCCGACGGAATGTGATAAAAGTCACATCGGCTGTGCTATACTGAATATAAAATATTTGCATATTCAAAGATTAAGGAGATTACGGTATGTATCGAGAGCTTCCGCAATTCAAAGCGGAATTTTTTAAAGCGCTGGCCCATCCCCTGCGCATTCGGATTCTGGAGGTGCTGAGCGAAGGCAACAAAACGGTGAACGAGCTCCAGGCGATCCTCGGCAGCGAAGGTTCCGCCGTATCCCAGCAACTCGCCGTGCTGCGGGGCAAAAACGTCGTGTTCGGCACGAAAGAAGGTACATCCGTCATTTATTCGCTCCGGGATCCGCTCATCAGGGATCTGCTTCAGGTCGCCCGGCAAATTTTCGACAATCATTTGGTGGACGCAATTTCGATTCTGGAGAATATCCGCAAAGAGTAAGAATCGTCCGGCACGTGAGCAAAGCGCGGCAATTTTATGGCCATTATATTCAAATAATCAAATATTTAAAAAAGAAGGTATTCAAATTGACGAAACAACGCGGACGGTTTGCGAACTACTCGGTCAGAGATCTCAAGCGCGACCTATTGGCCGGGTTGATCGTGGGCATCATCGCCATCCCCTTAGGTATGGCCTTTGCCATTGCTTCCGGCGTTAAGCCGCAATACGGAATCTACACGATTATCGTCGCGGGCTTCCTGATTTCGCTGCTGGGCGGATCCAAATTCCAGATCGGGGGGCCGACCGGCGCGTTCGTGCCCATCCTGCTTGCCATCGTCATGGATTATGGCTACGAGAACCTCCTGATCGCAGGGATGATGGCGGGAGCCTTCCTTGTGCTTATGGGAATATTCCGGCTTGGCTTGTTGATTCGTTTCATCCCCCGCCCCGTTACGATCGGCTTTACCGCGGGTATCGCCGTCATCATTTTCACCGGTCAAATCGCGAACTTCCTCGGGCTGAGCGGCCTTAAGAAGCATCAGAACTTCCTGCCCAACATGCGTGAAATCGTGACTCACCTGAACACGGCGAACCTTTACAGCGTGCTGACGGCCGTCATCTGTTTGGCCTGCATCCTTCTGACTCCGCGACTCTTTCCTAAGGTACCGGGCTCGCTGGTCGGTTTGATCGTATCGAGCTGCGCCGCCATTTGGCTGTTCGGCGGCCGCGTGGAGACGATCGGATCATCCTTCGGAGCGATTTCCGGTTCGCTGCCCGCATTCCATTGGCCGAACATCACGTTGGAGAAGCTGAAGACGTTGTTCTACCCGGCGCTTATCATCGCCATGCTGGGGAGCATCGAATCCCTTTTGTCCGCCGTCGTCGCGGACGGCATGACCGGGACCCGCCATCACAGCAACCGGGAATTGATCGGCCAAGGCATCGCAAACATCGTCGCGCCTTTGTTCGGCGGCATTCCGGCGACCGGCGCCATCGCGAGAACGGCCACCAACATCAAAAACGGCGCCGCCAGTCCCCTGTCCGGCATGTTCCACGGCGTGACCGTACTGCTCGTCCTTCTGTTGTTCGCACCCTATGCGTCGGACATTCCTTTGGCCGCGATCGCCCCCGTTCTCATGGTGGTCGCTTGGAACATGAGCGAACGCAAACACTTCGCGCATATCGTGGGCACGCGTACGGCGGATTCCATCGTGCTGGTCATCACTTTCCTGCTCACGGTACTGGCGGATTTGACCGTGGCGGTGGAGGTCGGATTGCTGCTCGCGGCCGTCCTGTTCGTCAAGCGGATGAGCGAATTGCTGACCGTCTCCAAGGTGCTGCCCGACCCCGCGGCCAAAAACGAGAAAGTGGCCTCCCGTAGAGTACGGGAAGGCCACGATTGTCCGCAGCTTGCCATATTTACCGTGGAAGGCGCCCTGTTCTTCGGAGCCGCCGCGGTTTTCGAAACGACCGTCATGAGCACGATTCACGCCCGGCCCCGCTTCCTGCTCCTCCGGCTAAGCCGGGTTCCGTTTCTGGACACGACCGGCGAATCCAATCTCGCCGTGGTCGTCAAGGATATGCACAAGCACGGGGGCATCGTCCTCATTTCGGGCATCCAGCCTCAACCCCGCGACGTGCTGAGACGAACGGGACTGGACCGGATCATCGGGGAAGATCGCTTTTTCTCCCATACGGGAGAAGCGATTAATTATGCTTTGCAACGGATGGACGCCAACACGTGCTTGGGATGCTCCCAATTCGCCTTTCGCGAATGCGCCAGCTTGTCCAAGGGCGTCAGTGAGACGGCGCAGCCAAATCCACATGCCGTACGTGTTTCCGATTCAGCACGATGAAAACGACGGAAGCGAGCACGAACGCGGCGCCGACGATGAATGGAACGTGCGGATTGTACCATTCGGCCAGCTTGCCCGCGAAGTAAGGCGCGATGGCCCCGCCCAGGAACCGCAGGAAGCTGTAAGCCGCGGACGCCGTCGAACGCTCTACGGGAGCCGCGTTCATGACGCCGGTCGTGATCAGCGTGTTGTTGTTGCCCAGCAAGGCGCCGGCCACGATGACGCAGGCGATGATCACCCATTGCGTATTCGTCCAGATCCCCATCGCGAGCAGCACGAGACCGAAGAGAGCCAGCATGGCGGACATCGATTTCACCGTTCCGAATCGGGCTTGAAGCTTCGGCGCCATGAATACGGACGTCAGCGCGAGCAGGATGCCCCAGCCGAGGAACACGTAACCGAGCCCATGCTCGTCGAGTCCCATGACGAACGGCGCGTAAGCCAACAAGGTAAAGAAGCCGAAGTTGTACAGACACGCCGTGAAGCCGAAAACGACGAGCGCGCGGTGCTTCATCGCGCGGAACGGATCCAGCAGTGAGGTTTTCTTCCTTGCGCCGGCGGGGGTTTTCGACTTCGGCATCATCAGCGTCAGCGCGACGAAGGCGATGACCATGAGCGCGGCGACGCCGAGGAACGGCCCTCTCCAGGAAATGGCGCCGAGCTCGCCGCCGAGCAGCGGACCGACGGAGATGCCGAGTCCGATGGCGGCTTCATAAAGGATGATGGCTTTGGTCACTCCGCTGGTGGACAAGGAGACGATCGCGGCCAGCGCGGTCGCGACGAACAAGGCGTTGCCGAAGCCCCAGCCGCCCCGGAGTCCGACCAGCGTCCAAATGCCGTTGGAAATGCCGCCGAGACCTGAAAATAAAGCGATGATGACGATCCCCGACAGCAGCGTGCCTTTAATCCCGATGCGGGAAGAAATCGTGCCGGTAACGAGCATGGCGACGGCCATGACGGCGTTGTAACTCGTGAAAAGCAAGCTGACCTCGCTAGTGGAGGCATGCAGCTTTTTGGCGATGGCCGGCAAAATCGGGTCGACGAGCCCGATGCCCATAAAGGCGATGATGCCCGCGAAGAAGACGGCCCATACCGCCCGCGGTTGCTTAAGTATGCTGTTGCTTTCCATGAATAACTTCACTCCTGATGACTGATAATTTTGCGTTTGGCTTCTTGAACCCGATCGTTCAATTCCATAACCTCGGCGCGGAATCCGGTCAGCTTCTCCAGCTTCTGGTCGATCATCGTCAGTTGGAGACCGATCGTGCGTTCCAACCCTTCCAGTTTCTCCAACTTCGCCTTTTCCTCGCGGATCTCGTGGATCCCTTGCCGGAGCTGCTGAAACTCCTCGATCACCGCGATGTACTCTTGCAGCTCCTGCAAGGAGCTGCCCAGCACGTCGCGGGCGTTCAAAATCTGCTTCAGCCTTTCGACGTGTTTTTCGGAGTAAAGGCGATAGCCGCCTTCGCTGCGTTCCGGGGGAAACAGGAGGCCGATCTCCTCGTAGTATCGGATGGTCCGTTTCGTCAATCCGCACATTTTGGCGACTTCCTCGATTTTGTACGTGGCGATTTAAAGCCCCTCCTTTCCGCTTTTCATCACGTTTTCTAACATACCACCTAATTAACCTTAACGTCAACGTTAATGTTTGGCGTGCGCGAAAAACAAAGGAGGACATTCGAACGGGCGAACCGTTGGAATGTCCTTCATACTCGGCGAAGTTTCCGCCTTATGTCGTTTTCGGTTGGCCTTTCGACCCTCGGCCCTTTTGACGGTCCGCTTCGAGCAGGCGCGTCATGCCTTGGATGAACTCCTCGTCCGTCACCGGCTTATCGACCAAAGCGTCCGGGAAACGGATGGTGCCGATCTCCCAGTTGCGGGTTGCCTCGTTGAACCTGAACCCTTGCTTGTCGAGATACTCCCTGCGGGAACCGGACGGCATGCGCGGTTTGCTTTCCTTCTTCGCCGGCTCGGCCGAATTCAGCAGCGCCGTACCTTCGCGCTCGTACACCGGCGGCTTGTCTTTGGACAAGATCACCTTCTGCTTGCCTTCCAACCATCCCAAGTCGTACCGCATCCGCGGATTGATGACGTAATACGATTTGCCCTTCACGTTCTCTTGCCGGACTTCATCGTACAGCGCTTTGCGCTTTTTGAAGGCTTCGACGACTCTCCGGATCTGTTCCTTCTCCACTTCCACCGGCACCACTTCGTTGCCCGGCATGAAGACGTCGCACATGACCTGCGTAAACAGCAATTCCCCATACGGCGAATCGTAATAACCGATGAATTCGACGTTCATCTCTTTGCCGTTGATTTTGACGTTCTTGCGCATTTCGGCTCCCCTCTCGGCTCTCATATCCCTATTATAGCCTTTTCGAACCCGTTCATGTCGAAACAAAAAACGAATAATCGCGATTCGGCAGCGAAATGCGACAGACTTCGAATGCTACATTATGTATCATACGGGATATAAACGAGAAACCGATGAGGTGAAGGCTTTGAATTTGGCCCCCCAGCCGAACGTTCCTTTGAAAATCGCGTATACGGATCCCGAAGCCCCTGCCCTGATCTCGGACAAGCTCAGCTTCTACACGCGCTGGCTGCCCGCAGATCGCAGAATCGTCGTCGTCTGCCTGGGAACGGACCGGTCGACCGGCGACTCGCTGGGTCCGATCACCGGCTCCGTCTTGAGTAAATACCGTTCCCCGGCATTCGACGTGTTCGGCACGCTGGAGCAGCCTGTTCACGCCATGAATCTTGACGAGACGCTCGACCTGATTCACCGCAGGTTCCGCCATCCCTTCATCGTGGGCGTGGATGCGTGTTTAGGCAAAGCCGCAAGCGTGGGCAACATCCATGTCGGGGAGGGCCCGATACGTCCCGGAGCGGGCGTCAACAAGGAACTCTCTCCCGTCGGAGAAATCCACGTCTCCGGCGTCGTCAACATCGGAGGCTTCATGGAATATTTCGTCCTTCAGAACACGCGCCTGCATCTTGTCATGGGCATGGCGGAACTCATCGCCCAGGGACTGTACGCTTCTTTCCATCGTTAAAAGCGAAGGGCTGAAAAAAAAGACTGCCGGTTCGAATCCGGCAGCCGCCCTCTCCTTACGCTTTCACCGCGTATTTGTCCAACACGTTTTCATACGCGCTTTTCGGGCGGAGCCCGACGAGTTTCTCCACCGGCTCGCCGTCGTGGAACACGATGACGGTCGGCATCGACATGACGCCGTACCGGCTTGCCGTTTCCGGAGAATCGTCGCAATCGACTTTCAACACGCGAAGCGCATCCCCGCGTTCCGTGGACAAGGTGTCCATGATGGGCAGCAAAGCCTTGCAGGGCGGGCACCATACCGCACCGAAATCGACCAGCGTCAAGCCTTGTTTAGCGATCGAAGAATCGAAAGTCGAATCATTTACCTCTTGTACGCTCATTGTTGTTCCTCCTGTCCGTTTGGGTTGCGTTCCCGCAAAATGGAATTGATGCGGTCAAGCAAGTTTTGCCGAATGCCGCTGAGCAGATGGATTTGCGCATCGATCTCCTCAAGCTTTTGCCGGTACAGCGGCAGCACTTCCTCGCAGAAAGCCTCTTTGTTTTTAAGCACGCAATGCAGGAACCCCGCGATTTGATCGGTCGACAACCCCAAGTTCAAATAAAGCTGGATCGTTTTGACCTGCTCCTCCGCGAGCGTCGAATATTCCCGGTACCCGTTTTCTTGGCGCAGCGGCGTCAGCAATCCCTGCTGTTCGTAGTAGCGAAGCGATCGGATGCTGACCCCGGTGCGCTCCGCCAATTCTCCGATTTTCAACCGCATCTCCTCCTTCCGCCGAGTTGATCTCATTGTAAACCATGACATTAATGTAAGGGTCAAGCGAATTTCCGAAAATAATAAAAAAGCCCCCGCAACATCGGGGGCTGCCCTGCTCGTTTCGTCTTTTACGGCAAGGTTGGCTTGATTTCCGGCGGAATGACGGGTTGGATTTCCGGCGGCTGGTTCGGCACGATTTCGGGACGGGAGCTTGGTTTCACTTCCGGCTGGGACGCCGGTTTGATTTCCGGCAGGGACGCCGGTTTCACTTCCGGCGGCGCGGCCGGCTTCACTTCCGGCACGGTTTCCGGTTTCTCTGCCATGAACGACACCTCCTCCTTACGTATTACCCAAACTCCCGCGGCCGGTCCGGATCCAAACCTTTCGTTTCTTGGCCCCAGAAGAACACCGCCGCCGCTCCGATGAGGATGGCCGCGAAGAAAACCGCGAAAATGGAGCCGATGGGCACCTCCCGCGCAGCGAGCATTCCAACCAGGTAAGGACCGATGACGCCGCCCAGCCGGCCGAAGGAGGCGGCCATGCCGACGCCCGTAGACCGGATCGCCGTCGGATACAACTCCGGCGTATAGGCGTACATCGCTCCCCATGCGCCCAGATTGAAGAAGGACAAGCAAAAGCCCGCCGTCACGAGCATGCCCGCCGTATTCGAGTTGCCGAACCAGATCGCGCAGACGGCCGTCAGCAGCAAGTAGGAGACCAAGACAAATTTTCGGCCGAGCTTTTCCACGAAATAAGCCGCCGTGAAATAACCCGGCAATTGGGCCAAGGACATGATCAGCACGTAGCGGAAGCTCTTCACCAGATCAAAGCCCTTCAGCATGACGACCGAAGGGAGCCACAAAAACATGCCGTAGTAAGAAAACACGACGGTAAACCAAAGGATCCACAGCGTCACCGTCGAACGCCGGAACTTCCCCGACCACACGGAAGCGAAACGTTCACGGAACGGAAGCTTGTCCCGCTTCCGCCCTTGGTACAGCGGCGATTCGCCGATCGCCCTGCGCAAGTACAGGGCGTACAAGGCCGGAATGAGGCCGATGACGAAAGCCGCTCTCCAGCCATAGACCGGAACGAAGAAATAGGCGATCAGGGCGGATACGATCCACCCGGCGGCCCAAAAGCTTTCGAGCAGGACGACCGCTCTTCCTCTCTCCTTCGGGGGCACCGATTCGGATACGAGAGTCGAAGCGACCGGCAGTTCCCCGCCCAATCCGAAACCGGATACGAAGCGAAGCGCGCACAATACCGCAAACCCCGTCGCCAGTGCGGACAAACCGCTGGCGGCGGAGAAAATCAACAGCGTCCAAAGCAGGATCGGCCTTCTTCCGAAGCGGTCGGCCAGCGATCCCGCGACGATGGCGCCCGCTGCCATGCCAAGGGAATTGAAGGCGGCAAGCAGCCCGGTGGCTTCTTTGCCCAAGTGCCAGTCCTTGGCAAGCGCAGCCATGACGAACGAGATGAGTCCGACCTCCATCGCGTCGAACAGCCAGCTCAGGCCAGCGCTGAAGAGCAGCTTCCGTTGTTTGGGATCTTGCCACAAAACGAAGTTTCGCATGTTCGGATTTCCTTTTCTCGTGTAAGAATTGATAATCCTATTGTACCCATTTCGCAGTCCCAAGCTTTGAAGCCGGGAAGGAATGGGAAGGCTGATGAGGGAGACGGAGGACATCATTCGCAGCGAGGTAGGCCATGACCATGATCCGAGGTTCGCTCACCAAAATCAAAAACTCGAAGGCGGTTCAGCTGCTCAATCGCTGGAAAGTGCCGCATCTGCTCGTTCCGGCGGCCGTGATCGCTTTCGTCTATCGCCAGGGGCATAAAGAGTTCAAAAGCATCGATTGGGGAACGACGCTACACTCGATCCGCGAAATGAAAATTTCCTCGCTCGCGCTTCTGCTGGCGTTTGCCTTTCTCTCCGTCGCGGTCATCGGGGGTTACGATCTCATCATCCGCAGACATTTCCGGCTGCCCATACCGGCGGGGACGATTTTCCGATATGCCTGGATCGCCAATACGTCCAACAGCGTCATCGGGTTCGCGGGCATTGCCGGCGCCGGGCTCCGAACCGTTCTGTACCGGAAATGGGACATCCCGATGCCGACCATTGCCGCTTCGATCGCTTTCCTGTCCACGATGACGATATCCGGACTTTCGTTGATGGCGTGGGCGGGCCTCTTCGGCTGGCTGCCGATGGGGTCCGTGCTTCGCGTGCATCCCTGGATCCGATGGGTCGTTTGGGGGGATGCGCTCATTTTGCCCGGGCTGTTGCTGCTGCAGCGGTCCCGTCTGCTCGCCAAATGGTTTCGCCGGCAGGAAAAGTCGCCCATGGATTGGGGCACGATCGGCACCACGGTCGGCCTCTCCGTGCTCGAGTGGACGATGGCCGGAATGACGTTCTGGCTGACGGCGAATCTTCTTCTTCCGGGCTTGCCTCTTTCGGAAGGGCTCGGCGTTTTCACGGTCGCGGCGATTACCGGGTTGGTCTGCATGGCGCCTGGAGGTATCGGAGGATTCGATCTGACGGCTCTGCTCGGCCTCCACCTGCTGGGACACTCTTCGGGGGTCGCCGCCGCGGTGCTCGTCTTGTTCCGGCTGTCGTATTACCTCATTCCTTGGCTCGTCGGTTTGGTCATGGCGGCGGTCGAGTTTACTTTGCTCGGACGCAGGAAACCGGAGACGGTCGGAGCGCCGGACCTGGGTTACGTGCTGAACCCCTGGCAAAAACTCTGGAGCGGACCCGAGCAGGGCCGGGCGATCGGGGAGATCGGGGCATGGTCGCTCGGCAAACTCGTGTTCGCCGGCGGCTTCGTGCTTTTGTTATCCGCAGCGACTCCTCGCCTGCTGATTCGGCTGCGTTTTGCCGAAGAGCTGCTGTCCACGCCTCTGCTTCGTTTGTCGCATCAACTCAGCGTCGTCATCGGTCTCTTGTTGATCGTACTGTCCTGGGGGATCACGCACCGCGTCAAGCCGGCTTTCGGATGGACGATCGCCCTGCTGGCCGCCGGATCGATTTTCACGTTCACGAAGGCGTTTGACTACGAAGAAGCCCTCTTCCTGCTTGGCGTCTGCGTCATGCTGTGGGTCTCCCGGCGCCATTTTTACCGCGCTTCCTCCCCTTACGGCGCGGAACATGCCGCCCGGTGGGGGTTCGTCACGCTCGTGATCGCTTTTGCCTATATCTATGTCGGGATCGGCACCCGTCCGGGCCTGTTGAACGCGGTTGGGCCGTGGCCGTCGACGGCCTCCCAATTCGCCGTGACCGCCGTAATGGCGCTGTCCGTATGCTGGCTTGTTCTCGTGATGGTGCTGTTGTTCCGGCCGATGCGGCGGATCGGAAAGGGACGCTCGATATTCGCGGCGCTCGGCGGAAAAGTCCACATTCCCTATACCCGCAGGAAAGACCGTCTCGTCGTCGTGGGAGAACCGGAAGGCGATCCGCGCCATATCGGCAAAGCGATGGAAGACTTCCGCCGTTTCGCGGACCGATATTCGTTAACGGTCGAGTTCGGCGATTTCGGAGCGGCCGCGGAAGAAGGGGACAACGGGGACGTTTAATCGGCATGGCGGGAAGACCGCGTTTGTATAATGACAAGTAGCGGTTTTTCCGAAACCCAGCGGAAGCGGGTGAACGCATGTCCGATCGGAGCGGCTTCGTCTCCCCTTATTTCGAGAAAATCCTCAATATCGTGGATGTCGGCGTCCATTTGATCGACCGCGAAGGAACGACCGTATTCTATAACGATAAAATGGCGGAAATGGACGGCTTCGAACGAGAACAGGTGCTGGGGCGCAACATTTTCGATCTCTATCCCTCCCTTACGCACGAAACGAGCACGCTGGCCAAGGCGCTGCGGTCGGGCGATGAGCTGCCGGAGCATATCCAAACGTACTACAACCTCGCCGGCAAACGGATTACCACGATCAACCGCACGTATCCCTTGATCGAGAACGGCCGGATCATCGGCGCGCTGGAAGTCGCCAAGGATATTACCGGAATCGTGAACCTGCACGATCAGATCCTCGACCTTCGGCGCCAGCTTTATCCGGGCAAGGAAAAGGACGCGAAAACCAAAGGCACCGCTCGGTACGAGTTCAGCGACCTGATCGGCAAAAGCCGGCCGTTCGCGGAGGCGCTCGCGCTGGCCAAAAAAACGTCCCGCACCGCCTCCCCCGTCATGATCTGCGGGCCGACGGGAACCGGCAAGGAACTGTTCGCCCAAAGCATCCACAACGCCGGCGCGCGCCGGAACCGGCCTTTCGTCGCGCAGAACTGCGCGGCCGTGCCCGGCGATTTGCTGGAGGGCATCATGTTCGGTACCGCCAGGGGCGCCTTCACCGGAGCCGTCGACCGGCCCGGCCTGTTCGAGCAGGCCGGCGGGGGCACGCTCTTCCTCGACGAATTGAATAGTTTGGACCTGTATTTGCAAGCCAAGCTGCTGCGCGTGCTGCAGGACGGCATGGTCCGGCGCGTCGGCGGAACCAAGGAGCAGCAGGTGGACGTTCGGATCATTACCGCGATGAACTCGGATCCGCAGGAAGCGCTCGAGAAAGGGCTGCTGCGCTACGACCTGTACTATCGGCTGAACGTCGTCACCTTGCATCTGCCGCCATTGCAGCAACGGCTCGATGACATTCCGCTGCTCGCGGAGCATTTTATCGAGAAGCTCAATCCGATGTTCGGGACGAAAATCGCCGGACTCTCGCCCCCTGCGCTGGACCGGCTGCTGGCCTACGGTTGGCCGGGCAACGTGAGGGAATTGGGCCATGCGATCGAGTCCGCATTCAACATGGTGGAGCTGGACGAGGAGACGATCGAGGAGCATCACTTGCCTGCCCACTTGCGGGAGCCGGCATTTAAGTATGCTCCTTTGACCGCGTCCGTGTCTTCGCGCTTGCCGGAGCCTCCGCCTTCGTCGGTCGACGACAATTTGGCGGAGCGTTTGCGGCGGATGGAGCGGGAGGCGATCGTAGACGCGATGCAGGCGCACGGCTACAACATCACCGCCGCTGCGCAAGCGCTCGGGCTCAAGCGCCAGGCGCTGCAATATAAGCTCGCCCGCTACGGTATCCCGAAGGGACCGCGAGGGTAGGTGACAGTGGCCTTTATCTGCAGTTCGATTTTGCACAACTATTCGAGTCCTCCGTCTTGAACGATGGGTTCTAGTTCGGATTTGCACACTTGCAACCGCGATTTTCTACCATGAATCTCAAAAGCGGCCTCTAAGCGGGGAAAATCGAACTGCAGCGCTGAAATTGGCATTTTTAAGCATGCAAGTGGGCAAAACCGAGCTACAGCGTGGACCCTCTCGACATAAATCGAAATCGCTTATCGGCTCCCCAGGCGGGAGCCTTTTTTGTGCTTGGTCCGGCGTCGCTGGCATGCGACTTGCAACTCTAGAGAGTCATCAGGCAATCTCTTGGAGGTGCGATACATGAACATGCCCGCCGGCGAAATCCAAGGGGGAACCGCCAACGTTCCTCTGAGCAGCAAGCGGCATTGGAAAGAAATCGCGTTGTGGAAAGACGTCACGGATGAACAATGGAACGATTGGATCTGGCAGCTCACGCACACGATCAAAACGCTGGATGAGCTCAAGCAAGTCGTCAATCTCACGCCGGATGAGGAGGAAGGCGTCCGGATTTCCACCCAAACGATCCCGCTTAACATCACCCCTTACTACGCGTCGCTTATGCACCCGGACGATCCGCGCTGCCCGATCCGGATGCAGTCGGTCCCCATTTCGGCGGAGCTGCTGAAGACGAAGTACGATCTCGAGGACCCGCTTTTCGAGGATGAGGACTCTCCGACGCCGGGGCTGACGCACCGCTATCCCGACCGCGTCCTGTTTTTGGTGACCAACCAATGTTCGATGTACTGCCGGTACTGCACGCGGCGCCGTTTCTCCGGCCAAGTCGGGATGGGCGTACCTAAGAAACAGATGGACGACGCGATCGACTACATCCGCCGCACGCCGGAGGTCCGCGACGTCCTGCTGTCGGGCGGAGACGGGCTGTTGATCAACGACACGATTCTCGAGTACATTTTGAAAAACCTCAGGGAAATCCCGCACGTCGAAATCATCCGCATCGGAACGCGCGCTCCCGTCGTTTTCCCGCAGCGAATCACCGAGAATCTGTGCAACCTCATCCGCAAATACCATCCGATTTGGCTGAATACTCACTTCAACCATCCCCTCGAAATAACGGAGGAAGCCAAACGGGCTTGCGCCATGCTCGCAGACGCAGGCGTTCCGCTTGGAAACCAATCCGTCATCCTCGCCGGCATCAACGACAGCACGCACATCATGAAACGGCTCATGCACGAGCTCGTCAAAATCCGCGTCCGCCCCTACTACATCTATCAATGCGACTTGTCCGAAGGAATCGGCCATTTTCGCGCCCCCGTCTCCAAAGGGCTGGAGATCATCGAATCCCTTCGCGGGCACACCTCCGGCTACGCCGTGCCGACTTTCGTCGTCGATGCCCCGGGCGGCGGCGGCAAAATCGCGCTCCAGCCGAACTATCTCATTTCGCAAAGCCAAGATAAAGTGATTCTGCGAAACTACGAAGGCGTCATCGTCGGGTACCCCGAGCCGCAAAATTACGTGCCGGGACGCGCCGACGAATATTTCAACGAAATTTACGGCATCGACAAAGAGCCGGAGAACACGGGCATCATCGCCCTCATCAAAGACGAAAAATTCAACTTGGTGCCGGAAAATTTGCGCCGGATCGGCAGGAGGAAAATCTACGAGCAGGCGCCGGATCACACCTCGCTCAAGGATCGCCGGGAGAAACGGGACGCGATGAAGCAGAAGCTGATCCGCGCCCGCCAAACCGATCAGCCGCCCGCCACGGAGTGAGCACACAAAAAAGACCTTGCCGCGGCTTTCAGCGGGCAAGGTCTTCTTCGATTCCGCACCATTCGGCGATCGTGAGAGCGACGATCTCTGCAACCTCGAACATGCGGTCCAGCTCGATGTGTTCATCCGGGAAATGCGCCATCTGAGTGAGGCCCGGTCCGAATACGACGCAAGGCGTGTCGGCGAGCCGCGTGAGTAACCCTCCGTCCGTGCCCCAGGGCGACGCCTCGATTGCCGGCTCCTTGGCAAGCACATCCCGGTAATGCCCCGACAGCACGCGGACCAGCTCGTGTGCCGGGTCCACGCTGCCCGGCACCCATCTCGCGCCGAACCACTCCAATACGAGCGGAAACAAGGCGAACCAAGGATCGTTCTCTCCCAATCGCGCGAGCCACGCCGCCATTTCCGCCTGCGCCTGCTCGAGCGACTCTTCGGGGCCGACGCCGATTCTTCCCTCCAGCTTCACGGTGTCCGGGACGGAAGATGGCCAATTTCCTCCCGCGATGACGCCGATGTTAATCGGAAGCGGAATCGGATTGCCGGCGTAGAGCGGATCACGGACTCGGGCGTTCCTCGCCGCCTCCAATTCCCGCACATGGTGGATGACGGCCATGCTCTTCTCGATCGCGCTGACGCCTTCGTACCGCGTTCCTCCGTGCGCGGACCTGCCCCGGACCGTGATGCGGAACCACATGGAACCCTGCTGCTTCGGAAAAATCCGCATATTCGTCGGCTCCGGAATCAAAGCCGCATCCGCCCGGTATCCGCGAAGAATCGCGTCCAGCGTGCCCGCGCCGCCGCTCTCTTCCTCGATGACGCTTTGCAGGATGACGTCGCCCCGCAGCCGCACGCCCAGATCGCGCAGCGCCCGAACGGCGAGCAGCAGCGACGCGGTGCCCCCTTTCATGTCCGAGGCGCCGCGCCCGTACAGCCGACCCTCCTCCGGGGAAACCTCCCCGCCGTACGGATGATGCCGCCACTGACCCAAGTCTCCCTCCGGCACGACGTCCGCGTGGCCGTTCAACAGAAGAGACCGCCCTCCGCCCGTTCCCCGTAACACCCCGACGACGTTCGGGCTTCCTTCGAACCTGTCTCGCGGCGAATAAAAATAAGGATGAGCGGCCAACTTCCCTCCGTCCGGTTCCCACGCCTCTACGTCAAAACCCGTGTCGCGCAGCCATTCGGCCACGATCCGCTGAACCCCCGATTCGTTGCCGGCGGTACTTGGAACGCGGACGAGGTTCTGCAGCAACGAGATGCCGTCCTTTCGATGTTGCTTCAACCAGTCGTGTACCCGCTCCTTCAGCGGCATTTTCATGAACTCCTCTCTCCGCTCATGGATTGACCACCACATGCTCCGGCACGATCAAATCCGCCTCGGTCCGATTCACCACGTCCTCGATGGAATAAGGCGCCATGACTTCCCGCAGCACTAACCCGTCCGGCGTTACTTCGATCACCGCCATGTCCGTGACGATCAGGTCGACGCACGCTTGCGCGGTTAACGGCAACACGCATTGCCGCCGGATTTTCGGCTGGCCGTCGCGGTTGACATGGTTCATCAGCACGACTACCTTCTTCGCTTTCTGGGCCAGCTCCATTGCGCCGCCGATGCCCGCCGTCCGTTTGCCCGGCACGATCCAATTCGCCAAATCCCCCTGCCCGCTCACTTCCAACGCCCCCAGCACGGTCATATCGATGCAACCGCGTCGGATCATCGCGAACGCGACGGCGCTGTCGCAATAAGAGGCGCCCGGCACAACCGTCACCGGATAACCGCCCGCGTTGCAGAGGAACGCATCCTCCTCCCCCGGCAGCGGCGACGGTCCCGCGCCCAGGATGCCGTTTTCGGCATGGAACACGACATGGACCCCTTCCGGGATGAAATCCGCAACCCGCGTCGGAATGCCGATCCCTAAATTGACGACCATTCCGTCTCTCAATTCCCGCGCCGCGCGTCTCGCGATTCGGTCCCGGCTTGCTTCTCCCATACCCATGCCCAGTTCACCCCTTTACCCGCAATGACCGCATCCACGAAAATGCCCGGTGTGACGATCGCTTCCGGATCCAACTCGCCCAGGGGCACGACTTCGTCCGCCTCCGCGATCGTCACTCGGCCGGCCATGGCGACCAGCGGATTGAAGTTGCGTCCGCTTTTGTCGTATACGAGGTTGCCGAACGGATCCGCTTTGCTCGCATGGACAATCGCCACGTCTGCCGTGAGTGCGGGTTCGACCAGGTAAGTCCGGCCGTCGATGACCACCTTCTCTTTGCCTTCCTCCAGCATCGTGCCGACCCCGACGTCCACCAAAATGCCGCCCAGCCCGACGCCGCCCGCCCGGATTTTTTCCGCCAGCGTACCTTGGGGATAGAACTCGATGTCCAGCTTTCCTTCCTCCATGAGCCGGCCGGCATTCGGATTGGACCCGATATGGGAGGTGACGGCCCTGCGAACCCTGCCCTCCGTAACGAGCCGGCCGATGCCGATCCACGGAAAGCCCGTATCGTTGCCGATCAGCGTCAAATCCTTGATTCCTCGATTCAGAATCCCTTCCACGAGCGTCGGAGGCGTGCCGATCCCGCCGAAGCCTCCGTACATCAGGGTGCTGCCGTCCCTGATCCGCGATAATGCTTCCTCCAAGGAGATGACCTTGTTCATGCCGTGACCTCCTCCGCCGTTTCCCGGATCGACTCCTCCAGCAGGGATACCGCCTGATCCAACTCCTCTAAGGTTATGGTATAGGGGGGCGAGACGATGATCGCATCCCCGCCTCGGTCGTCTCCTCCGGAAGCCGGGTAGACAAGCAGCCCTTTCCCGAACGCTCTGTCCACGATACGCGCCGTTACGTTACGTTCGGCGGGAAAAGGTCGTTTGGCCGTCCGGTCCGATACGAATTCAAGCCCCCAGAGGAGCCCTTTGCCGCGTACGTCGCCGACCATATCGCACCGGCTCGCCAATTCGCGGAGACGCTCCGACAGATAAGCGCCTTTCTCCGCCGCAGCCTGCACGAGCCCGTGTTGCTCGACATAGTCCAGCACGGCAAGCGATACGGCCGCGGACAGCGGATTGGCGCTGAACGTATGGCCGGACATCACCGATTTCGAACCGTTCAAAATCGGCTCGATAACCGCATCCTTCGCCATCGCCGCCGCCATTGGGGTATATCCCGCGGTCATACCCTTGCCGAGGGCGATCAAATCCGGTTCCACGCCCCAATGCTCCATCGCGAACATCGCGCCGGTCCGGCCGATTCCGGTCATCACTTCGTCGGCAATCAACAGCACGTCGTGCCTCTCGCAAATGTCCTTGACCTTCTGAAAATAGCCTTCGGGCGGAACAACCGCGCCTCCCGCCGCGCCGATAATCGGCTCGGCGATGAAGGCGGCGACATGCTCGGCCCCAAGCCGCCGGATGGCGGCTTCCAGTTCATCCGCGCAGGCCAGGCCGCATTCCGGATGCGTCAATCGCAGCGGGCAGCGGTAGCAATAAGGAGCCGGCACCGCCGGCCACTCCTCCAGGAGCGGGACGAAACGCCTTCTCCTCGCCGCATGTCCGGACATCGAAAGCGCGCCGAGCGTAATGCCGTGGTAGCTCATCCGCCGGGACAGCACGATCGTTTTGCCCGGTTTTCCCCGCTCCTGCCAATGTTGGATCGCGATTTTCATCGCCGTCTCCGTCGCTTCCGATCCGCTGTTCACGAAAAACGTCCAATACCCCCCGCCCGGAGCCGATTCGCTTAGCTTCTTGGCCAGCCGTTCCGCCGGCTCGCTGGTGAATTGCGAGCGATAAACGAAGATGACCTTTTCCGCCTGTTCCTTCATCGCCTCCAGAATCTCAGGGACGCCGTGGCCGATGCCGGCCGTCACCGCTCCCGAACAGGCGTCCAGATAGGCCTTTCCGTCCTCGTCGTACAAAAAGACTCCCTTTCCGTGATGGATTTTCGGATAACGGCGATCCAGCAGCGGTTTGATCAAATGCTCCCGTTCCATCCCGTCACCCCCGATCTTGGTCTTCCTTCAACGTACCAGCAAACGGGATGCCAACTTCGGCGCTTACCCATGTCCATGCCGGCATGTTTGGCACCGATCTTGCATAACAGCGGATAAGAACGCTAGAACACGGAACGGAGGAATCCCTATGGCGGATGCCAGCGTTATCTACACCATGGCCCATGTCAAAGGAAACGGATTCGAAGCCGAGCTGTGCCTGGATCCCGCGAACCGCCGCCTCCGGGTGGACGATTACCGGGGACAGCCGGAGCCGCTGCATCGGCATATTTTCGAACTGGCGGAGGAACGGGCCTTCACCAAAATTTTCGTCAAATCGCACGAGGAGGACTGGCCGCGTTTTCTGTCACTGGGGTACATGTTGGAGGGGGTTTATCAGGGGTATTTTGCCGGAAGCGATGCCTATTGCATGGCCGTCTACTTGGATCCGGACAGGCGGACCAGCGGCCGTTGGATCGAAGAAGACCGGTTGCTCAGCCAAGTGCTTGCCCTCCAAGCTCGCCCGGAGAGGGTTCGACAGGACGACGGCACCCTTCTGCGTCCGGCTGTTTCCGAAGATGCCGCTCCGCTCGCCGCCTTGTTCGGCCAAATTTTCCGGACTTATCCGACGCCGATGTCGGATCCTTCCTACGTTGCGAAAGTCCTGGCCGAAGGAACGCTGTTCTGCGTGATCGAGCGGGAAGGACGGATCGTCAGCGCGGCTTCCGCCGAAGTGAACGTCAAGTATCGGAACGCGGAAATCACCGACTGCGTCACCGCGCCCGAAGAGCGGGGGCAAGGAAGGGTCACAACACTCATTCGGGCATTAGAGGAACATTTGAAGGAGAGGAACATCCATTGCGCCTATTCCCTTTCCCGGGCCACTTCGTACGGCATGAACGCCGCTTTGTTCCGGACCGGTTACCGGTACAGCGGAAGGCTGGCGAACAATTGCGACATCGGCGGAGGATACGAGGACATGAACCTGTGGGTCAAAAAACTGGCTTTCGTTTGACGGAGGACGGGATGCCGAGCTCTTCCCGGTATTTGGCGACGGTGCGCCGGGCGACGGGGATCCCTTCCCTCTCCAGCAGCTCCGCGAGCTGCCGGTCGGACAACGGTTTCTTCGCGGTTTCGCCGCGCACGTAATGGCGGATTTTCTCTTTGACGCTTTCCGCGGAGGCGGTATCGTCATTCCCTTGACCGTAACCAATCGGAAAGAAGTAGCCAAGCTCGAAAACGCCATGCGGCGTTAACGCGAATTTGCCTGCCGTTGCCCGGCTCACCGTCGATTCGTGCAGCCCGAGCCGGTCCGCGAGTTGCCGGCGAGACAGCGGCTTCAGCCGGGCGGGGCCGAATCGGATAAATGCCGCCTGCTCCTCTGCGATCGCTCCGGCGACTCGCGTCAGCGTCTGCCGTCTGCGCTCGACGCATCGGATGAGGAAGGCGGCGGAATGAAGCTGTGGGGACAGGAACGCGCTTGTCTCCGGGGCGCCTTCCGCTTCCTTCGCCATGCTTCGGTAGTCCTCCCGGATGTACAGCCTGGGAGCCGCTCCTTCCAACACCGAAACGGCAACTTCCTTCCCGATTAGCTCGATCCGGATGTCCGGCACGATGTAGGAAGTCACGGCAGAATCGAATGAAGCTCCCGGCCGGGGATGGAACGACCGGATGATTTCGATCGCATCCCCGAGCTCGCGGGGATTCAAACGCAATCTTCTCGCGATCTCGGCTGGATTGAGCTCGGCGATTTCCTGCAAGTGACTGCGAATCAGGAGAAACACCAGCGGAGGACAATCGGGGCGCGAGTTCGCTTGCAGCAGCAGGCACTCCGCCAAATTTCTGGCGCCGACGCCCGTCGGCTCGAAGCTCTGCAGCACCTCCAAAGCCGCTTCCGCCAGCGCGGATTTCGCCTTCACATCAATAGCGGCTTGTTCCAAGGAGATCGCCAAGTACCCGTTCGAATCGACGTTTCCGATCAGGTAGCGGACCATCCTCCGCAGCAACGCGGGAACACCTGTCGTCAGGTTCAACTGCTCTTCCAGAATCTGCTGAAGGGTCGGGCTCGGGGAGGCGGCGACATTCTTCAACGGATCGAAATCCGACGGCTTCCCCTTTCCGATGCCGACGCCAATCCCCATCGAACCGTCGACCACCTCCAACACGGGATTGCGCTCCAGCTCATCGCGGATCATTTCCTCGAGCTCGGAGGAGGGAAGTTGAAGGATCCGGACCGCTTGCTGCATACGGGGCGACAAGCGCATTTGGCCGTTTTGCCGCTGAAGCATACCGTATCCGAGCCCGAATCCCGCGCGCATCCCCGTCACCTGCCCCCCCGTTGTGTTTCCACCATTTTATTCGCGAGCCGCGTTCCGCATCCGCGCGCGATAAGTAAAAAAAGCCGCGTCTCCTCAGAGACGCGGCTTCCACTATTAGGGCTGAAGCTTATAAAGCCCGTAGATCAGCAATGCGGTTTCGGCGCGGGTCGCGGTGCCCAGCGGGTTGATTCCGGTGCCGCTGCCTGCGATCAGACCGTTTTTGACCAGCGTGGCCATGCCCTCGACCGCGAACGAAGCGATTTTGCCGCGGTCCGCGAACTTCGCCAAGTCTGCGGCCGAACCGGCCGGCAGTTCGATCTGCGCGGCTTTAAGGGCTTGCGCCGCCATCGTCATCATTTCCTGGCGCGTGATGTTCGTTTCCGGACCGAACCGATTGTCTCCGATTCCTTGGACGATACCGAGCTTTTTGGCGACGGCGACGGCGTCCGCGTAATAGGCGTCGGCTTTCACGTCCGCGAATTGGCCGTCCGCCTTGGCCGTCAATCCGAGTGCTTTGACCAAGAGAAGGATGAAATCCGCTCTCTTAACCTTGGCGCCCGGCGAGAAGGAAGATCCCGAAACGCCTTGGATCACGCCCTTGGCCGCCAAAGTTTCAATCGCTTGCCTTGCCCATGCATGGGAACCCAAATCCGCAAACGTCTTGTTTACGAACGCTACGGCATATGAGCTGAAATGGGTCGTTTTGAACGTGACCATGCCCGTTGCCTTGTCATACCGGCCGCTCGGCACCGCGATGATACTGCCGGCTCCGTCGATATACCAGACGGTGATATGTTCCGGGTGGGCCAATTCCTCGGCGGTCGGCTTATACGGAACGGATACGACCACCGGGGCATCGGGGTTGCTCCAGGCCACCGTACGGCCGTCGACCTGAAGGATCAGCTCCACTACCGGCCTGTCGCCGATTTGCGATTTCAATGACGCATCCAGCTTCGTCTTGTCCGCTGCCGCCACGGCTACGCCGATGTTCTTGCCGCCGTTCACGTCGGCCGAATCGACCATGTCGCTCGGCAGGACGATCGTACCCACGACCGTAACGACTTCCATTTTGGCCGTCAACTTCGTATCCGACAACCGGTTTGCAGGAAGGACGACCTCGTATGCGGACTGCCCGGACAACTCCGGCACCCGGATGGTGATTTTAGCCGCACCTTTACCTTCCGGTTTCGCGGCTTCAATGGCGGCCGTAAGCGCGTCATCCGGGATTGTAGTCACCGCGCGGCCTGTTTTCGGGTCCACGACCGGCTTTGGAGCCTCGATCACCTCTTTGGGCCCCGAATGGCCTCCTCCGCCACCGCCTCCCGGATTCCCGCCCGGGGTACCCGGGTCCGGATTGCCGGGTTCCACGAATACTTCGTTCGAATACGTGATCTCATTGTTGGAATAGAAGGCGACGTAGCTGATCTGCATGCCTGCCTTCACGGCGATTGCCCGGATCACCGTCCCCCGCTCCACATGCACCGGGGAATGGTAAATCTCGCTCGTTTCGTCCGGCAGCGTCCCGTCCGTCGTGTAATGGATGTCCGCGCCGTCCGTCGACGTCGAGAGCGTGATCGTATGCGGTTTGCCCGGCTGGCCGTTATGGCCGATGACCGGTACCGCAGCTTTACCGCCTTGGACCACCGGGGCGCTCGTCGGCACCAACTGGAACCAATCCAGGTTGGCCCCGTCACCTAAAATCGTGAGCCGGATCGTCTGTACGCCGCCGCTCAGCTGAACGACATCGGAGGCTTCCGCGTAGGAATCCCACCCTCCCGTTCCGGGCAGCGCGGTCGCCGCTTTTTGCGCCCCGCCCGCCGTCAGGGACATGGACACGCCGCCCTGCGTGGTGGCGTAGCGGTATTTCACCTTGTAGAACCCGTCGGCCGGTACGGCGATCAGGTAATCCATGAAGGTGCCGCCGACCGTGTAACCCAGGTTGTTCTGGCTGCCGTACTGGATGACGTTCTGGCCGGCCGACGTGAAGCTTTCTGCTTCCGCTTTGAGAATGCCGCCTTCTCCCGCCATTTGAGCCGTGACGGCTTCTACCTCGATCCGCTGCATGTCGAACGCGCCTACGGCGCCCGTAATTTTAAGGATCCGCTCTCCCGCATGCAGGTCGATCGTCGTCCGTGCTCCGACCCATGCCGTCGACCCGGACAAGGACGGAATGCTGACGGTCACGGGCGCCCCGTCGTCCTCCGTAATGCTAAAGTTGCTGCCGTTCGGCGATTTCGCGACGACCGTCACCGCGTACTTGCCGTTTTGCGGGACGTTCACTTTGAACGCCGCCCAATCTCCCGGCCCGAAACCCGCGATTTGATCGGTTGCCCCCGTTACGCCGGAAAGCTGATAAAAATCATTCGCTCCCAAAGTACCGGGAATCGCCTTCGGAGTCGTCTGATTAACGGTTCCCTGAAGCATCACGTCAGTCGTCAGCGTAGCATTGCCGGAAGAATCGGAGTACGCGGCCGGCGGAACGTTGAACGTCAGTTTCACGCTGCCGTAATAAGGCGTTCCGTTCCATCCCAAATGAACCGTGACTTGGTCGGGTTGGCCGTAAACGGCATCCGTGACGCTGCCGCTGGACGCGTTATCGTTGTAGGTCACGTCCGTTACAGTAGGTTCCGTCACGGTAGGTTCCGCGACCGAAGATCCGTATGTCACGCCCGTGACCGTAATCCCTTTCGAAGCGGCTTCGCCCGAGACGGTGATTTGATTCAATCCGTCCGGCTTGAACGCGCCGCCCGCGAGCTTCAGCGTCACCGTCGCCCCGTCCACGCCATAATCCAGCGATTGCGGTTCCGCGCTCAGTACCGGAGCCGGTGCCGGATCGGAGAGGTCGCCGATGCGGTCCCATTTGTACGTGGCGACCGACTTCGCCGGCAGCTTGGCGGCGATCTGCGTGCCGTCGCTCACCAGCTTGAACGTCTGCTCGACGTTCGTCTGGTTGATCACGACCGTCACGATCGTTTTCTTGTCCGGGCTCAGGAAGGAGACGTTCGTCACCTTGTCCTTGGAGCCGTAGTCGCTGTCGATCCGGACGTAGCCGGGCTCCACGAACTTCGTGAAATGGCCGAGGAAGTAATACTCCGGCGTCATCCAGTAGTTGTCGCGGTTGGCCGAGTCCTGTACGAGCATCGTCGGATCCGGCGTGCCGACCCACTGATGCGTGGCGATGTCGCTGTCGAGCATCGCGACCCACGAATTGTAGCTGCGCGCCCAGTTGCGGAAATATTGGGCGATCCGGTCGGTGCCTTCCGTTCCCCACACCGCTCGTTCCGTCAGGTAGATGTTTTCGTCCGGATACATGTCGTGCAGCTGGGACATGAGCGCCAGGTCTCCGCCGTAGTCGTGGAATGCCGTTCCGTCTACCGCGTCCCGGTTCTCCGGCACGGAAAGCAGAGGTGCCGGATACGACATCATGTCGCTCGGGTTATGGTCGAAAATCCACAGCTTCACGTCGAGGCCGGCCGCCGCCAGCTTCTGCTTCAGCAGCTTCGCCAGCGCCGCCTCTTGCTGCCAAGGCATCTTCGTGCTGGGATAATCGATTTCGAGCAGCGGCTCGTTCTGCAGCGTCATCGCTTCGATGTTGATGCCTTGATCCTTGTAAGCTTGAATGTACTTGACGTAGTAGTCCGCCAATACGGGCAGGTATTCGTCCTTTACCTGTCCGCGGATCATGCTGTCCGTCGTCTTCATCCAGCCCGGAGGGCTCCAAGGGGAAGCGAAAAACTTGATGTCCGGGTTGAAGGCTTTCAATTTCTTCAAGGCGCCGACGATACCGTAGTCGATATCCTTCTGGATCGAAAAATGGCTCAGCGTCGGATCCGTCTGTCCGGCCGGCATATCGTCGTACGTGTAAAACTTCTGCGCCGTGAAATCGGCGGTCCCGATCGTGACGCGGACCATGCTCATGCCGATGCCGTCGGTCTTGCTCGCCATCTGTTTCAGCCACTCATCCCGTTTCGCGGGCGACATTTTCATCAAATTGTACACCGTGGACTCTTCCATCGAAGTCCCGATGCCCATCACGGACTGGTACTCCTTGCGCGGATCGATCTTGATCGTCGTGGCGCCGGGATCGCTGCCGGCCGCCGTGATGTCAAGATTGGCCTGCGGCTCCAGGCGTTTGTCGCCGTCCTGCCAGCGGGGCCCGTAATACCAGTTTTTGCTCTTGGAATCGCGCTCGGTCGTGATCCAGTTCTGTACGGCACCAGCCGCAACGACCGGCTGATCGGCAATCGCGCCTCCGCCGTCGGCAGGCACGGCTGCCGGGGAGAAACCGGCGGAACCGAACCAGTTGAAGTTGAGGCCGCCGGCCTTCAACACCAGCTTGATTTTCTGCACGCCTTGCGCGAGCGGAACGCCGTGGACCGTCGTCGTCTGCCAGTTCTGCCAGCCGCCGGTGCCGTTCACGTTCAATTCCCCGATTTTGGTTCCCGATTCGTTAAAAATATTGAAGCCCGTATTGTCTCCGGTTCCCGCATGGCGGAAATCGATATCGAACGAACCGGCGGCCGGAACGTTGATCAAGTATTCCATCCAGTCGCCCGGATCCGTCCAACCGATGTTTTGGCCGCCGCCGGCATCCGAAGTGTTTTCGGTCTGGATGCCGTTCTGGGCGACGTAGCTCTCCGCCTCCACTCTTTGGTAGAGCGGCTGGCCCGGTTTCGCCGGAATCGGCGGAAGCGCCGGGGTTTCTTGGCTTTTCTTCAGCCCGTAACCATAATCGAACAGGATATATTGGGGATCCAGGTTGCGTTCCCCGGCTTTCGGCGTTTTGTACGCTTCCGTGTAGAATGGCCAGCGCACGGGCAACTTGCCCGTAAAGTCGTAGCTGCCGAACAGCACGTCGGCCACGCCTTGGCCTTCCGTCCCGGGCAGCCATGCCGCCACGAGTCCGGCCATGTCTCCGAGCTGGTCGTTAATCATCATCGGCCGCCCCGACACGAGCACGACGACCGTCGGAATGCCGGCCGCTTTGACGTTCGCAAGCGTCGCCAGATCCTCCTCGTCGAGCTTCAAGCCGTTCAAGCTGTCGCCGTTGCCTTCGGCATAAGGCGTCTCGCCGATGACCACGATCGCGGCGTCGTTGCCGGCGGCTCCCCGCCCGTGCTTGTTGTAGGTAACGGTCTTCGTGCTTCCGACCGCGTTCTGGATGCCTTTGAGGATCGTCGTGCCCGGCGTCGTGCTGCCGGCCGCTCCCTGCCAGGTAATCGACCAGCCTCCGGCCTGCAAGCCGATGTTGTCGGCGCTTTTGCCCGCGACCAAAATCTTGTTCATGTTCTTCAGTTGCGACAGAATCGGTTGTCCGTTGACTTTATCGTTCTTCAGCAGAACGAGCGATTCCCTCACCGCTTGACGGGCGACGGCGCGGTCCTCCGTCGAGCCGAAGGTCTGGGCCAGGTTCGAATCGGTCATCGGATGCTCGAACAGTCCCGACTCGAATTTCACCCTCAGAATCCGGGTCACCGCGTCGTCGATCCGCGATAGGGGAATCTGGCCTCCATCGACCAAATCTTTCAGGTACGTCAGGCTGATTTTCCAATCCGACGGTTCCATCAGCATATCCACCCCGGCATTGATCGCGACGCGGATTTGGTCCTTCAAGCCGCTTACGGCGTTGCCGTCGGAATCCTTCGTGATCTGCTGGACTCCGTTGTAGTCCGTGATGACGAACCCGGTGAAGCCGAGCTGTCCGGGACCCGTTCCTTTGAGCGCATCGGTCAGGATCCGCTTGTTGGCGTGCATTTTAAGACCCTGGATGCTGCTGTAAGAGACCATGACGGTTCGCGCGCCCGCGTCGATGGCGGCTTTGTACATCGGGAGATCGAGCGCCAGAACCTCCTCTTCCGTCATGGCGGAGACGTTGCCTTGGTTTGCCCCGTTGTCGGTCAAGCCTTCCCCGAGAAAATGCTTCGCGGTCGCGAGCACTTTGTCGCTGTTCTTGAGCTCCCCGCTCGTCGTGCCCTGCAGGCCTTTGATGTAAGCGCTGCCCATTTGGGCCACGAGCGTCTGGTCGTCGCCGAACCCTTCGTACGTGCGGCCCCATCTGACGTCCTGCGGGTCGGCGATCGTGGGCGCGAAAGCCCAATTGGTGCCGGCCGCCTTGATTTCCTTGGCCGCCGCCGATCCGACCTTGCGGACGAGTTCGAAATCCCTCGTGGCTCCGAGCCCGATGTTATGCGGGAACAACGTCGCGCCGATCAGGTTGCTGTTTCCGTGCACGGCATCGACGCCGTACAGGATCGGAATGCCCAGATTCGTGGACAGCGCGGCGGCTTGGTAGGAATCCACCAGCCCGGCCCACTTCTCCCTCGTGCTGTCCGCTTGTTTGCCGTTCGGGAAAGAGCCGCCCCCGCTGAGCACGGAGCCCAGCTTGTAGGCATATACGTCCTCCGGCGTCACCGATGCTCTTTCCGCTTGTACCATCTGGCCGATTTTCTCGTCCAGCGTCATGCGGGCGAGAAGATCGGATACGCGTTCCTCAACGGGACGGGACGCATCGTAATAAGGCAGCAAGCCGGCATCCGTCGGCGGGGCCGCGGAAACGCCCGGCACGAGGCCCGCTATCGTGGAACAAAATAGCGCGACGGCCGCGACGGCGGATATTTTACGTTTCAGCATGTTCGTATCCTCCTTGTGGTTCTTGTCGACTGAAATCGATTACAACAGGCGCGATGCGGAATCCCGATTTCTCCTTTCCGTACTCATCTGCTTGCGTCACCATTTTAAAATCCCGTCCGGCAAATTGTTATACGTCATTTTTCAGAATCGCTTGTCTGTTTTTTTGATTCCGGCGAAAATGGAACATCGTTCGACAGATGCCGTGCCGCGGAACGCAAAAAGGCCGCCCGAAGTCACGGATGACTTCAGGCGGCCTATGGGGCGAAATGCTTAGCGGAAGTCCCGCTGGAACCGGGCGATCGCTTCGTACTCCTCTTCCAGCTTCCGCGAAATGGCGATGAAGATGGGCAGCAACCGGTGATAAATCTCGGCGCTTTCCCTGACCGGTCTATGCGCGTGGGTCGCGCCGACCATGCCGGAGACGATGTCCAGGCTGTCCGCGCGGCCGACGGCGATCAAGCCGAGCACCGCGGCGCCCAGGCAAGAGCTCTCGTAGCTTTCGGGCACGATCACTTCCTGGTCGAAGATGTCCGCCATCATCTGGCGCCACAGCGGGGAGCGGGCGAAGCCGCCGGTGGCGTGGATTTTGCGCGGCCTGCCGATTTTCTCTTCCATCGCGAGCAGAACGGTATACAAATTAAAAATGACGCCTTCCAGAACCGAGCGGATCATGTGTTCTTTCTTATGGTGCAAGGTCAAGCCGAAAAAGGAGCCCCGCGCGTTCGCGTTCCAAAGCGGGGCGCGTTCTCCCGTCATGTAAGGGTGGAACAGCAGCCCTTCGGCCCCCGGCGCCACTTTCTCGGCGATCCTCGTAAGCAGGTCGTACGAATCGAGGCCGAGGCGCTTCGCGGTCTCCACTTCCGCGGCGGCGAACTCATCGCGGGCCCAGCGGAAAATGACGCCGCCGTTATTGACCGGACCCCCGATGACCCAATGCTTCTCCGTGAGCGCGTAGCAGAAAATCCGCCCTTTGGGATCGGTCATCGGCCGGTCTACGACGGTGCGGATGGCGCCGCTCGTGCCGATCGTCGCGGCGACGACTCCCGGACCGATCGCGTCTACGCCGAGGTTGGACAGCACGCCGTCGCTGGCTCCGACGACGAATGGGGTCGAGGCCGCCAGCCCCGTTTCAGCCGCATATACGGGATTCATGTCCGTCATCGTGTGCGTGGTGGGGACGAGCTTGGACAGATGCGCGCTCGTGACACCCGCCAGGCGCAGAGCCTCTTCGTCCCAATCCAATTTCTCGAGATTGAACAGTCCTGTCGCCGAAGCAATAGAATAGTCCACGACATATTGTCCGAACAGCTTGGCGAAGACGTATTCCTTGATCGAAATGAACCTGTTCCCTTCCCGGAACAGATCGGGGAAATCTTGGCGGAGCCACATCAGCTTGGCCAACGGGGACATCGGATGCAGCGGCGTGCCGGTCCGCAGATAGATCTCATGGCCGGCGGAGTCCCGTTTCAGCCGTTCGGCCATCTCCGCGCTCCGGTTATCGCCCCACGTGATGCAGCGGGTAAGCGGCCTGCCATCCGCGTCCACGGCGATGACGCTGTGCATGGCCGAGCTGAAGGAGACGAACAGGATCTGCTCGGGCTTGGTTCCGCTTTTCTCCATCACTTGCTTTAACGTATGGACGACGGCTCCGAAAATCTGGTCCGGATCCTGTTCCGCCACCGAAGGCGTCGGCGTGAAGAGAGGGTAGCCCTCGTCCGCTTTGGCGACGACCTTCCCGTTCTCTTCGAACAAGACGGCTTTGGTGCTCGTCGTTCCGATATCGACACCGATCATATACATATGAATTTATCCTTCTTTCCTATAAGAAAAAGTGGATCATCAGGTTAGCATTCCCAGAAAGGATTCAAGTCAGACTGCGATGGAGCGTGACCTGGGAGTCCGCGAAATATTCTTGTACGGTTTTCCGAATGGCCGGCGCGTCTTTGGCTTCGAGCGACCGCAGAATCGTCCGGTGTTTCTCCATGACGGCGCGGATTCTGGCTTCTCCTTCGGCGAAAACCTCTTCGGTCGTAATGAGCATCACCGTCAAAATGAGCTGCCGGATGTTTTTCCACAACTGCCGGATTCTCGCGTGTCTCGCCTCCATGACGATCGCTTCGTGGAAGCTGAAGTCCAGGTAGGCGAACGACTCGGCGTCCCCATGCTTTGCGGCCAGCTCCATTTTATCGATCGTTTGGCCCAGCTGGGACAGCAGCTTCTCGTGATCGTCGTCGGCCAGCCGTTCTTGGGCGAAGCTCTCGATCAGATAACGGACGTCATACAGTTCCTCCACGTCCTTGAGCGTCATTCCCACGACCACGGCGCCCATTCGCTCCAGCCGGAGCAGCCCTTCGGCCGAAAGCGTTTTCATCGCGTCCCGTACCGGCGATCTGCTGATCCCGAAATCGGCGGCGACTTTGTTTTCCGAAATCACGTCTCCGGCTTTGACCGTTCCATCTATGATCTGCAGCCGCAACTGGCAGGCGATTTCTTCTCCAAGGGAGGCTCCCTGAAGCCAAGCTTTCGGAAAATGTCTCATGGGATGGTCCTCCTCGGCCGCGTTTTGTCTACTTGTATACAAGTTAATGGCTTTCTCATCTTACCTCGTTGCAGACGATCCTGCAAGCGAAAGACCCGTGCGGCTGCACGGGTCCATGGTCTCGCCCTATTCGATTCCATTTTCGACTTTCACGAGTTTGACGTCGTCCACGGCGATCCAGAAATCATTCTGTACGTTGCGGGAATGGAACGATACGGTCAGAGAACCTCCGGACACCTGGATGCCGGAAATTTTCTGCAGCACCCAGCTGCCTTCTCCCTCTTCGATCTTTTCGCTGACCGGCGCGCCGCCGTAGCCGCTCACCGTCATCTCGGCCAGCTGCGGGTTGCCGAACTTGGATTTGGTCCAGGCGGTCAGCTCGTAGGTGCCGTCCGGCAGCCCGGTCACCGTCTGAGAGCTCGTCGCCTCGTAAGGACCCGCGCTGTAGTGCACGAGTTTGTACGCGCCGGTGCGCGGACTTCCCTCCAATTTGACGGTCCCGTCCGTGATGTCTTTGCCGTTCGCGTCCTTGTGCGTCCACTCTTTCGGCAAGACCGGCCAGGCGTTCGCGTCGACGACGTCCTCGAAGCCCGGATTCAACAGGTAGTTTTTGCCGAGGTCCGGAAGCGGCTGATCTCCAACGGGCTCAGCGGGTCCCATTTCCGCCAGGGAAACGGTTTTCGATGCGAGATCGTCGCTGTATACCACTCCGTTGATGTCGTCGATATACACCGTGCTAGCCGTTTTCTTCGTCGTATCCGGATTGCTGTTGATGTAGATCGAAAATCCGGTGATGTTTTTCGTCAGGTCCGGCGTCGCGTTCCGGTCTCCGCCGTACCATTCCGGATGGCGGAATGCCGAGAACGGCACGTAAAGCAGCTTCGCGTCCGTTCCGCGAATCAAACCGGATGTTTCCCAGAACTGTCCGTCCTCCGTCGTGAACTGGATGACCAGCTTGTTGCCGGAGCCGTCCGGCTTAAACCACATCGTAAAGCCGTCGAACCCTTTCAGATTCAGGAAATCCGGCTTCAGCGTCGCGCCCGCGTAACCGGCGGAAGTGATGTCGTACGTCAACTTCAAGCCGTATTGGCCTTCCGACTTGTTCGTGCGGTCCAAAGCCATGTCGAACGTTCCTCCGCCGGCGTTCCGGCCGTAGGCCATCTTCAGCAGCGCGTCATAGCCGCCGTAGCTCTCGAAATTGTCGATCTTCGCCGCGTTCGCCGCGTTCACGTCATCCAAGCCGATTTTCCCCGCTGCGGTAGACGCTCCTTCGGCTGAACGGACGTAATAGGAAAACGCTTTGACGGCCTTCATGTCCATCGCCGTTGCCGCCTGCGTATCGCTTGCCGGCTGCTTGAATGCCGAGAATGGAATCTCTATCGTTCGCCCCTCGGTACCCGTCAGCTTGACGCCGGTTTCCCAAACGCGGTCATCCGCCGTGCGGAATCGGAACGTGAGCGTGTTGCCGGATCCGTCCGGTTTCACCCAGGCATGCAGCGCGTCGAAGGCGGACAAGTCCGCACCGCCCAGGTTACGTGTCAGCCCCGCGTAACCCGCCTGCGACAGCGAATAATCGAGCGAGACTCCGTAGCTGCCGTGAAGCTTGTTCGCGGGATCGACGGAAATCGAGATCGCTCCCCCGTTCCCGTCACGGGTATACGCTTCGCGAATCAAACCGTTGTCGCCGAAGTAATACTCTCCGTTCTCCAGCGTGTTCACGGGCGGCCGGTCCGTGACCGGCAGCATGTCTTTCCCGTAGCCGATCGCGGTCTGAATCAGCTTCGCCTCGGACGCGGCCGGAGCCGTGATTTTCAGGTAACGCGACGAGGCCGGAACGGCGAAGTCGGAATAAATCAGCGTCGTTTCGCCGCCTTCCCCCGCGCGGGTATCGAGCGTAGGCTGCACTTCCTTATACGTCAGGCCGTCAATCGACACCTCGAAACGGAACAAACCTTCCGTCGTGGCCGAACGGGTCGACGCCGTCAGACGATACGAGTTGATATCGCCGCCCGTACGGTAAATCAGGGAGCCGGTTTTGCCTGCCGCCTCGGAATCCACGAGGAACCCGCTGCGGACCGGCGCTTGAACTTCTTGATATCCATTGCCGGAGAAGACATACTCCAGTTCGACGCGATCGACGCGCAGCGCCGATTTGCCGGGGATGATCAGCTTGACGAACCGCGTATTCAGCGGCAGCTCGCCGATCTTGTATACCGTCTGGCCGTTCTCGGTCGATTTCGCGATTTTGCCGGCGTCAACCGGCTGATAGCCGTCGTCCCGGTCGGAGACGAGGAACGTGGGCGTTCCGCTGCCCGTCGCGATCACCTTCAAGCTGTTCAGCGGCACCTTCGATGCGTAGGTGACGTACCCGGAATCCGCCGTGGCGACGTAAGCCTGATACCCGATGCCGAGCTCGTTCGGGCTGGCCGATCCCGACTGGACGTTGGAAGAATGGTCGTAAGCGTAAATGTCGCGATTTTCTTTATCGTCGTACAGCAAGCTCATTTCGTCTTTGATGATGTGCCGCGCTTTCGTTCGGATGACGTTCGACCACGGGGAAACGCCGCTTTCATTGGTGCCGCGGATACGGTAGAAGTACGTTGTTCCCGTGACCGCTTTCTCGTCGTGGAACGCACGCGTGCCCGCACGGCCGCCGTCGGACACGCCGGTCGCGACCGTCTCCCACTTCTTGCCGTCCTTCGACCGCTGGATTTCGTAACCGGAAGCGCCGACGGAGCCCTGCCAACGAATATCGGCGACGGAATCGAACGGCAGCAGCACGGGGGCGTTTGCCGGGGCGGGAATGGCCGGTACCTTCGTTTTCTGCGCCTTATCGTTGGCGCTCATATAATGGGCATACTTGTAAACCGTCTGAATGATATCCGTCTCATCATACCAATCTCCGGAGGAGAAGCCCGGCCAATGGTAGGCCGACCAATTCCCCGGGCTCTCGTCGTGCCAATAGAATCCGCCGTCCGGCTTGTGCGGCCGCAGGCTCCAGATTATGATGCCGCTCGTTCCGTTCGTCAGTGCCGCCTTGTATAAAGCGTCCACGTCTTTCGCGTCGGTATAGAGACCGAATTCGCCGAGGATGTAGGGCTTCTTGCCCTTGGACGCTTCGCGGTCCGCGTTCACCCGCTCCAGGAAATTCCCCGTGTAAAAATGGTCGCTGACGACGTCGATATCCTTGTTCGCGAGCGATTCCGGCTGAATCGCGAAGCGTCCGTCCATGACGAGCTGCTTCGGCTTCTGCGATCGGATGTACGCCGCGATTTCCGTCGTCCAGGATTGCGGGAATTTGTCCTGGTTGTAACCGCCCAGCTCGTTCCCCGTTTCCCAGGCGAGAATGGCCGGATCGTCCTTATATTTGACGCCCGTGACCGTATTGACGCGGTTCATCGTATACTTGACGACCTGCTTGAAATCCGAGATGACCTGCGGATCGGTATAAAACTTCCACGCGTCTTCGTCGTTCGCGGCATCGTTCGTGATCGTGCCGGGATACCGGAAGTTAACGTAGCTTTCGATTCCGCCTTCCCATTGCCATTGGTCCACGAAAGGAAGAATGACGCGGATGCCGTAACGGTTCGCGAGAGCGAGAAACCGGTCCAGGTTTTTGAAGCCCTGCTCGTTGAACTGCATGATGCCCTTGGCATCCGGTCCGAGAACGAGAGGATCCTTCACGGCGTTGTCGTACCGCTTTACCGGCAAGACATATGTTCTCGTGACTTTGCCGCCCATGGCCGCGATCGTGCGGAGCGCGTCTTCCTGGGAGAACGCCGGGTCTCGGATCGCGCCCGGATAGTTGATCGAACCGAAGCGGAATTCCTTGTTCCCGTCCATCAGCTTGTCGCCTTTGACGGTGATGAACGTTTTGAAGGCCGATTTCGCCTCCGCTTTATTCGCGCTCGCCGTTTCAGCCGCGGCAAACGTTTGAAACCCCAGCGCCAGAGCAAGTAGCGTGACCAGCCAACCTTTCGTTTTCACGAGCATGCACTCCTTCTTCGCTTGGAATGATGAAGCGTCAGCCCCTCGGGGCGGATTCATAAACGTCGGAATAAGGACCTTCGATGCCGGCCGGGTTGATCGCTTTCACCCGATACCAGGTTCGGATCGTCTGGGCTCTCGTCGGATCGGTCCACGGCATGTCATGGTCGGCCGGGCGGCGGTCGTACACGATCGTCCACGGACCTTCCGCGCCGGTGATCGACTTCTCTACCGAATAGAACGCGGCTCCGACGACCCCCCGAAACGCGATCGTGCCGAACGCTTGCGTAATACGGGGCGGTTCCGGAATTTTGAGCGGCGGCACCTCCCTTCCCGTCATTCGGTAGGCGTGGGCCCTCAAGCTCGAGACACGCTGCGCCAAGTCGGCGTTGACCCCGTTGCCCGGATAATGGACGGAAAACCCGTCGAAATGCTGCACGTATCCGCAAGTGTCATGATGGCCGAACAGCGACCAGAAGAGCGTGCCGGCAACGGCTTCCGTATTTTCCGCCGTCTCCAGGAAAGACGTTAAATCCCCTTCCGGCCAGCCGAATTCGCCGGCCATGTAAACCTTGTCCGCCTCAGCGACCCTGCCGGCGTCCCTTCTCAGCTCATCCGCGTCCGCCGGATAATAGTGGACATCCAGGATATCCAACTTGGTCACGTCCAACTTGTCCCCGTCCAGCTTGAATTGCCGGCCGTGCGCCACGAGATGGCGGGGATCCGTGCTTTTGATATAACCTGCGATCTCCGCGACCCATGCGACGGGCGCATCGTTGAGTTCGTTCCCGAGCTCCCACGCCAGAATCACCGGATCGTCTTTGTATCGCTTGCCGTTATAGGAATTCACCCGGTTCAGCAGCACGGCGATGTGTCGTTTGAAATCCTCGATGACGCCCGGGTGCGTGTAGAATGCATTCGGATCGTCCAGCCCGTGCCATCCGGTATAGGTGGCCCTGCCGCCGTGATAGTAATGCCAGTTGCACACGAACGGAATGATGACGCGCAATCCGCGCATCCCCGCTTCGTGGATGGCGAAATCGACCCGGCGAAGCGCCTCCTCCTGGAACATGCCTCTTTCCGGCTGAATCGATTTCGAATGCCCGCAGGAAGCGCCGAGCGTATGAGAGCGAATGACGGTTGCACCCATCTCAGCCGCCGTGTCCAGCGCATTCAGCACCCGAAACTCCGAAGGCCAATCGACCCCTCCGACGTTTTCGTCCAATCCGAGCCAATAGATATTCGGGCCTGCAAACCTGAAAGGCTTCCCGTTCAGCAGCAGCCTGCTGCCCGAGCGCGTTACGAAATCGGTTAAAATCATGGCGATCATCCCCACTGTTGTGAAATACGCAAGCTACCCTTTCACCGCGCCGTTCGTGACGCCGGAGAAAATGTAACGCTGAAGGAACAAATAGAGCACGACGGTCGGAATCATGATCAGCAGAATCAGGGCGCAAATATAGCCCCATTGCGCCTGGTTATTGCTCGCGAAGCGCATGATGGACGTCGACACGACGGCCAGTTTGGTCTTCGGCATATAAAGGAACGGAATGTACAGCTCGTTGTAGACGTTGATCGATTTCAAAATGATGAGCGTGGCGGTGGCCGGTCCGAGCAGCGGGAAGATGATCGAGCCGTAAATCCGGAACAGGCTCGCGCCGTCCATCATCGCGCTTTCGTCCAGCTCGTACGGAATGTTGCGGATGAATTGCAGGTAAATATAGATTTGGATCACGTCCGCCCCGATGAAGAGGACGACCGGCGCATAAAGCGAGTTGTAGAGTCCGAGCCACTTGATGACGGAAAACACGACGACCTGGGTCGTGATCGTCGGAATGACGGTCGCGAGAAGAAAGGCGCCTAAGACGAGCTTCTTTCCTTTGAAATCCAGGCGGCCGAGGCAGTAAGCCATCATGGTACCCAGGATGACGTTGCCGAGAAGCGTAAGCACGATAATGACCGCGGTGTTGGAGAACGAATTCAGCAAATGGGTTCGTTCGATGACGGTCCTGAAATTGTCGAAGTTCAGAAAACTGGCCGGGAGACCCAGCGGATCGGAGCCTTCCGTATCGCGTTTGAAAGAGTTGACCACGACGACGTAGGGCGGAAACAGCACGATGAAGGAGGCAAACAGCAGCACGACGTACTTGAGCCATTGGACGGGATCCCGTTTACTCATTCCTCTCTTCCTCCCCGTCCGATCACGAGATTTTGGGCACCGAGCACGAGTACGACAATGACGAGCAACACGACGCTCATGGCCGAGGCGAGGCCGAAATTGTTGAATTGGAAAGCCGTTTCGATCGTTTTGTAGAGGAACGTCTCGCTGGCGCCGGCCGGGCCGCCTTTGGTGAGCGCGAAAGGAAGGTCAAATACCGCAAGAGCTCCGCTCAACGTCAGGAACATGTTCAATTGCACGATTTTGGTGAGGTTCGGAAGCGTTAAGCGGAACAGCGTCTGCAGCCGCCCCGCCCCGTCGATTTTGGCCGCTTCGTACATATCCGCGGGAATCGACTGAAGCGCCCCTAGGTAAATCACCATGTTATAGCCCATGAACCGCCACATGCTGATCGAAGCCAGCGAAAAATTCACCAGCGCCTGGTTGCCCAGCCAGCTCGTATGGGACAGCCTCTCCAGGCCGATAGCCTTGAGCAGCAGGTTCAGGGACCCGTTCGCCGTATCGAAGACGTATTGGAACATGAAAGCCACGGCGACGGCGTTCATGATGAAGGGAAGGAACATCAGCACGCGGAATCCGTTCCTGCCTCGCAATTTCGAATTCAGAATGACCGCGAACACGATGGCAAGCGCGTTTTGCGCGATCCCGATCAAAGCATAGGGGATCTGGTGTACGAACACCCCGAAGAGATCCGGATTGCGGAACACTTCCGCGTAATTGCTCCAGCCGATCCCGCGCGGATTCGCCTCCAAACCGTCCCAGTCCGTGAAACTCATATAGATCAGCTTAACGGCCGGGTAGTACGTGAACAGGCCCAGCAGCAAGAGCGGCACGGTCATGAATAGGGCCAGCACGATTCTTTTTTGGGCTCTGTAGGACAAGCCGTTCATCATTCCACCCCGAATCTAAGGAAGTCCTTGGAAACAAAGTGGACGATCGCCGAGGATCATCCACTTTGTCCCGTTGCACCGATGTCGTTATTTACCGAGGGCTTTTTTGGCGTCCGCCCATTTTTTGTTGTACTGGTCCAGCACCTTCTGCGGGTCTTTGGCCAATACGAAGTCCTGAACCATCGCTTCTTTCACGATTTGCGCTTTGTTGACGACGGCGGTCGTATCCTCGGAGTCGATGGCTCCTTCGATCATGGTCGGATTGTAGCCGTTGAACTCGCTGAGCTGCGCCATCTCCGGCTTACGATCCTTCAGAACCGGGATGAAACCTGCGAAATTGTCGAAGCCGGAATCCTCAAGCATCCATTTCACGAACGCTTTGGCGGTTTCGGCGTGTTCGCTGTTCTTGTTGACCCCGTAGCCCCAATCCGGCGCGAGAAGCGCGTTGGTTTTGCCGGAATTGTCGTACGGCAGCGGGAAAAATCCGACGTTGTCCGAAGTCGTTCCCGCCCCGATCACTTGCGGGATGACCCAGTTGCCGAGCATGTACATGGCGAACTTGCCGCTGGCGATGTCTTTCTTGGATTGCTCCCAGTTCGTCGAGTTGACGTCGGGCTCAAGGTAGCCTTTCTCGTACAAAGTGCGGATGATCTGCAGCGATTTACCGTACGGATTATCCAGCGTGTAAGGCGTATCGGAATTCAGGCGCTCGTTCGTCAGGTTGGCGTCGCCCGAAATCGCGATCGCGACCTCGGATGCCCACGGGTACAGCGGCCATTGGTCCTTGAAGTTGGAAGCCAGCGGCACGATGCCTTTCTGCTTGAGCTTTTCTGCGGCAGCGTAAAATTCGTCCAGCGTTTTCGGAACGGAAGTAATGCCCGCGTCGGCGAACGCTTTCTTGTTATAAACGATGCCCGTCGTCGTGGCGCCGGCGGAGATGCCGTACAGTTTGCCGTCGAACGACTTGTAATCTTTGAAGTAGATTTTGTCGTTCAGCCCGAGATCGTCGAGCGGCGCGAAGTATTTCGGCAAGTCGGAATTCGGGATCGTCGGAATGAGGACGACGTCCGGGTATTCGCCGGAGGACAAGCGGACCTTGGTCGTCTTGTCGAGATCGGTGACCGCCTCGAATTCGACGTGGGCGTTCGGGTATTTCTCGTTGAAGCGTTTCGCGTAATCGACATACTCCTTGTCGATCATGTCCGTGCGGTTCGTCAGGAACGTAATCGTGCCGCTGATGTCCTGGGCCGGGTCGGAAGACGGAGAAGCCGCAGCGCTGGAAGCCGGCGCGCTGGAAGCGGGAGCGGATGATGCCGACTCGTTGTTCCCTTTGCCGCAAGCCGATACGACCACGGCCAGCAGCAGGACGGATAGTACGATTGCCATTGCCTTTTTCATGGAATGAATCCCCCTAAAAATGGTATCGCTTTCAACACGGATATTAACATATTGAAATTTTTAATTCAACATATTTTTAATTATTTATATTTTGTTGAAAAATATTTAAACAAAAAAAAAAAGACTCTCGTCCACGTTTGCGGACAAGAGCCTCTTCGTCTCGTTCATTTATGGGTTTATGGGGACGTCGGGATCAAATGGCGGTCACGGAGTCCCTTTCCACGAGCTCCGTAGACAGCAGAATGAGCTCGGGGACGGCTTCGGGTTCGCGTATGCGCCGCAGGATCAGGTCCGCGGCACGCGATCCGATGGCCGATTTGGGCACCCGCACGGTCGTCAAGTTCGGCTGCATCAGCTTCGTCAGCGTCAAGTCGTCGAAACCGATGACCGACACGTCGTCCGGGCAGCGAACGTTCAATTCGGCCAGCACTTTGAGCGCTTCGAACGCGGTCAAATCATTGGCGCAGAACAAGCCTGTGACCGGCTTTTCCTTCAGAAAACAACCCTTCACCGCATCCGGGAAAGCGGGGGCCGTGTACATGCCCTTGCCGCTGACGCCAACGCCTTCGATATGCGCGGACTCCACTTCCTCACCCGTCTTGCGCGCGAAATCCCGGACGGCCTCGTCGAATCCGCGGCACCGCTCCCGGAAGCTCCAAGCGGTATCCGCGTCGCCGACGAAAGCGACCCGGCGATGTCCCTTTTCAAGCAAATAGGTGACGGCGTGATAGGCGCCGAGGAAATTGTTCGCCAGCACGTGGTCGACCGTCGGATCGAGCATGTTCGCGTCCAGCATGATGAACGGAATCGCGTGGGTTTTCAGCGCCGTTACATAGCTGTCCGGCAAATGTCCCATGACGATCGCCCCGTCGACCTTGCGGTCGTATATGCTCGACGGCAGCCCTTCCTTCGGGGATTGGGCGATGTCGATGCTGGAAAGAAGCATGCTGAATTGGTGTTCGAGCAGCTCTTTTTCGATCCCATGTAGCACGTTGCCCCAATACTCCATATCGTCCAAATAGGCCCTCGGCATCAGGACAGCCATATTGCCGGTCTGCATGGGAGCGGAGGGCTTCCGGGACGTCTTGAAACGGTAGCCGAGTTCCTCGGCCGTCTGCCAAATCGTTTCCCGCGTGCCTTCGTTGACGGCGGGATCTCCCGACAGCGCCTTGGAGACAAGCGCCTTGGACACGCTCAGCTTGTCCGCGATCGATTGAAGCGTTACTTTTTTCATTTCGGAATCCCTTCGGTTACTGACATTAACTTAAGGATAAATAACTTTTCAACTTTTTTCAACCATTTGTTCGTCAACGGCACGGATTGCGGCAATTGGTTACCCGGTTTTCGACAGGTTGAAACCGATGCGACGCGATCTGACATGGAAATAGGAGAAAAAGATTAGAACGTTTGCCAAGCAGGAGTTTAAGCCCGGTCTGAGAGGCACTTCCTAAAATTTCCCTCCTTGCTATGATGGGGATACCGTCCGTCGCGGCGGCGATTTCTCTATCCGAAGGAGGAAATTCATGAGTCCCCGTAAAGCGTTCGGCCTATTCAGCACGCTCGTTTTAGTCGGAAGCCTGGTCGTTCCGACAGTTGCCTCGGCCAAACCGGCCGCATACAACGCCAACCCGACCGTTCTCGACGTCGGACCGAAGCTTCGCGCCGAGTCCCTTGTCGACGTCAAAGCCGAGAACCGGCTTGACCTGGCGGGAGGAGCCGCATCCCTCGCCGCGCCGCTCACGGCGAAATCCAGCGTGGACTCGTCCAACGTCGGACTCGTCAGAAAATGGCTGACGAACGACGACTATACCGGCAAATACTCCTTGACGGATTTTACCCTTCGCGCCGTAGGCACGTACGGAGAGGTTTGGGTAGCCAACAACCTGAACTACCCGGCGGGCGATCCGAGGAATTCCTTGACCACGATTACCGACGCGCAGGTGCAATATTTGCTGAATGAGTTCGACAACCGCATTTATCCCAAGGAAATCGAGTTTTTCGCCCCGCCTGCCGAACGTAAAGGCGAAGACGGCTTTAACGGCTGGTATGCGGACGACAGCGGCCGGACGGTCATCCTGATCGACAACATCAAAGACCAAAGCTATTATGACCCCACATATCCGAGTTACATCGCAGGTTACTTCTCCCCGACCATCAGCGACTTCTCCGACCGGAACGTCATGACGGTCGACAGTTTCGATTGGCTGAACCGAACCGGGCCTAACGCGGTGAAGCCTTATCTTTATGAAGGAGTATTCGCACACGAATTCCAGCACCTGCTGCACCGCGACACCGATTCCGGCGAAGATACGTTCATCAACGAAGGCTTGTCCGATTTTGCCCAGTACCTCGTCGGATACGGCCATTCCCAGGATCACGTGAACTTCTTCATGAACAACCTCCGCAATTCGCTCACGCTCTGGAGCGACCAGACGGACCTGCAAATCCTCGGCGATTACGGCAACGCGTACTTGTTCGAGCTGTACTTGTACGAGCATTTCGGCGAAAACTTCATCCGCAGCCTATTCCAAAATCAACAGCACGGCATCGCCGGCGTCAACGCCGTCCTGGCCCAATATAACACCGGCAAAACGTTCCAACAGCTTTACGGCGACTATATGACGGCCGTTATGCTGGACGGCAAATACCAGGGCGACAACGACACGTACAGGTTCAACTCCATCGACCTGTCTCCGAACCTGAACAGTTCCGTTAAGACCGACAACGTCACGCCCGCCTGGGGGACCGATTTCAAAGTCATTACCCCGGACAAAAAGATCGACCACCTTTATTTTAAAGGCCTGGACTTCCTCCGCACGCAATGGACAACCGTTCAGGATCCGGAACGCGGAACGGTGCTTTGGGGCAACCAAGGCGACCTGGCGGACAATTTCCTGATCAAGCAATTGGATTTGACGGGCGTGACGGCTCCTTCGCTGTCCTTCGATACTTCCTACAACATCGAGGAGCAGTGGGATTTCGGCGCCGTTCAAGTGTCCGTAGACCAAGGCAAAACGTGGACGTCCCTGTCCAACGCCGACACCCGTGGCGACCTCGTGGAAGGCGGCCATCCGACGATCGCGGCCAACCTTCCCGGCTTTACGGGAAGCTCCGGCGGGTGGAAAACGGAAACGTTCGATCTCAGCGCGTATGCCGGCAAGAAAGTGCTGCTCGGATTCCGGTACATGACGGACTGGGGCTATAACGAATCCGGCTGGCTGTTGTCCAACCTGCAGCTGAACGGCGTCACGATCGACCCGATGACGAGCACCGCCGGGTTCCAAAGCCTGGAGCAGGCAACGGGCACCTATGTGGATTACCAAGTCGAATTCATCGGCTATAAGAAGGGCGGCGGCAAAGGGGCCGACGATAAGGCCAAAGTCATCCGCCTCAAGAATCCGCTGAACATGTCCAACCAGGACCGGATCGACCTGGCCGACATGCTGCACAGCTCCCAATACGACCGCGTCGTCATGATGACGACGTTCGCCGCTCCGGCCGGCACCAATAACAGCGTGAATTATGAGTACAGCGTCGTGACGAAATCCAAGAAAGACGAAGAAAAGCAGCAGTGGAAAGAAACCTTGAAGGGCAAAGTCAAGTAATTTTCTCCGCATGATAAAGAGACCGGAAGTCATCCCTATGACCTCCGGTCTCTTTTCGTTTGCCGCCACCGCCCGCAATTCGGTTTTGCACAATTAGCCGCTTCGATCGAACCGTGCGAGGGCCTGCAGTTCGGAAATGCACACTTGGAGAGTGAATTTTGAAACCGGCAGCTGGAAAATAGCCTGCAAGCGGGCGAAATCGAACTGCAGCACGATTTTAGGCGTGTTCTTCTCTGTAAGCGGGCAAAATCGAATTGGAAAAGGGGGACCGCATTTGTCGGTGGCGGGAGTTGGCGGGAGTTTGTCGGGGCTAACGGAACGGAAAAGCGTTATTCGTGGGAAATCGGTCTTTTTGGGAATCTAACGGAACTCAGCGACGCTATTGACCATCTATTACGAAGAAATGGCCTCAAAATGTCTGAATAACGCCTCTGAGTTCCGTTAGCATACTCGAATGCGTTTGAATGAAAGGAATAAGGTCGCTGAGTTCCGTTACGATTGAATGAGGGTGAGATTCAGACGGAAGTTGCGCGGCTTCTACACTTCTCCCGTATAAACCTCGGTCTCGTAATCGAAGAACACGACGCCATCTTCCTGGCACCGATCGAACAATGCCCGCAATTCCCGCAGCATCGGCTCGTGATTCGGATGACCGGGCGCCGGACTGTAGGAGGAAGACAATAGCCGTCCCTTCACGCCGTCGAAATCGAAAATTTGCCGATTGACGAAACGAGCGACGTGCATCGTGCCTTCCCGGAAAAAGGCTTTCAGCATGTCCTCGGAAATGTTGCGATGGTTCACCGCCCCATAATCGGTGCCTAACTCGTGCAGCAGCCGCTCGTACCCTTCCAGGAACGGAGTTCCGGACGTCAGCCTCGTATTCCAGATCAGCGCCGCTTTGCCGTTTGGCCTCAGGATGCGATGGAATTCGAGTTTCGCCGCGTCCCGGTCAAACCAGTGGAACGCTTGCGCGCACACGACGGCATCCACGGCGCCATCGGGTAGTCCCGTCTCCTCCGCCGATCCTGCCACAGCCCGAAATTTCGGGTTTTCGCCGATGGACGCTTCGGCCGCTTCGCGCATTTCCCGGTTCGGTTCCACCGCGGTCACGCGGCTCCCCCTCTCCAGCAGCAGCCGCGTGAAAATGCCGGTACCCGCCCCGACGTCCGCGATTTCGGCATCCGGCCCGATGCCCAGCGCTTCATACACATGATCGATGGCTTCCTTCGGATATCCGGGGCGGTACTTTACGTACGTCTCCACCCGGTTCGAAAATCGTTGTTTGCTGTCCATGCTCGCACCTCGCTCCCATTCTTGCCGTATTGCCACCATTATCTCACAGTTTTTCGGTAATCCGAAGGCGTGCAGCGGTAGAGGGCCCGAAACGATTTGCTGAAATAACTGAAGTTGTCGAAGCCGCTGGCCATGGCCGCCTCGGCCACGGATACGCCTGGTTGCTGCAGCATGTCCGCCGCGTACCGCAGGCGGAGCCGGTTCAAGTACTCGAGCGGAGTCTGCCTCAAGTACGATTTGAATACCCGGCTGAAATGGCCCTCGCTCATGCCGGCTACGCCTGCCAGCTCCGAGACGGACAATTTGCGCACGAAATGCTCCTCCATATAGCGGATCACTTGCTTCATCCGTTCGGGCGTACCGGAAGCGCCAACCTCCCACGCCTCCTTCCTTTGGATCCATCCCGCGGCCGCGAAATCGGCGATCAGCAGGTAAAGCCCGCCCTTGACCCGAAGCTCTAAGGCCGGATCCTCCGCCGCGAGCCCGAGCGCGATCAAGTCCGCCAAACGGCCGAACGCCGCCCGACCGCCTTCCGTTTCCCGGCTCCAATGCGGCGGAAATCCGATCTCCCCCCGCTGCAACGGTTTCACGAAACGGGCGGTCACCCCCTCCGCTCCGCCGCCCAGCCATTCGGGGTCGAACACGAGAGCCGAATAGGTGCATGCCGCGCCATCCAGCGGATAGCCCCCGTGCAGCTCCCCTCCGGGGATGAACAGCGCTTCCCCGGCACGGACCTCGTAGGTCGACCTCCCGACATGGAAAACCGCTTGCCCGCTTTCCACAGCCAGAAATTCCGCCTCCGCATGCCAATGGGTATCCAAAATCGGGTCGCCCGCCTGTCTTTCCATTCGATAAAAGCCGACGGGAAACTCCGAGCTCCCGTGGACACGGTCTTCCAGCAAGCTGCGTTTATCCATCCGATCGCTCTCCGCCCATCAGAATCGTGTTAGCATTCGGCATGATTTTGAAAGATTTGCGACGCCCCAATCACTATACTGTTAATTGTAAGGGTTTGCGATCACATTGAAAAGGGATGAGACGATTGAAGTTCAGCGACGGCTATTGGATGATGCGCGAAGGCTACGAGCTGCTTAGTCCGTACGAAATCTGCGACGTGAAAGTGAAAGAGGACGGCATCGCGCTGTTTGCGGCCTTCCGGAGCCAGGAGCATCGGGGCAACACGCTCAATGCTCCTCTGATGACGATGGAGTTCTCTTCCCCGCTTCCGAACGTCATCCGGGCGAGGTTTTATCATCACAAAGGACGAGTCCGCCCTTCGCCCGAGTCTTTCGAAATCCGCGAGGACAAGGCGAATCCGATTTCGATCGAGGACGCAGAGGACCGGATTTCTCTGACCAGCGGAGATACGATCGTCACCGTCACGAAGAAACACCCCGTCTCCATCTCGTATTCGCATAAAGGCCGCTATTTGACCGGCAGCGGCACCCGCTCCACCGGGTTCGTCCGCGCGGCAGACGGCCATCACCATTTTCGCGAGCAGCTTCAACTGGGCGTCGGAGAAACCGTCTACGGTCTCGGCGAGCGGTTCACGGCGTTCGTGAAAAACGGGCAGTCCGTCGACATATGGAATCAGGACGGCGGAACGGCTTCCGAGCAGGCTTACAAAAACGTTCCGTTCTACGTCACCAACCGGGGCTATGGGGTATTCGTCAACCATCCGGAGCTCGTCTCGTTCGAGGTCGGCTCGGAGAAAGTTTCGAAAACGCAGTTCAGCGTGCCGGGCGAACGGCTGGAGTATTTCCTCGTCGGCGGGGATTCGCTCAAGGAAGTGCTGCACAACTACACGTCGCTCACCGGCAAACCGGCATTGCCGCCGGCCTGGTCGTTCGGCCTGTGGCTGACGACTTCGTTCACGACGAACTATGACGAAGCGACCGTCACGAGCTTCGTGGACGGCATGGCGGAGCGCGACCTTCCTCTTGCCGTGTTCCATTTCGACTGCTTCTGGATGAAGGAATACGAGTGGTGCAATTTCGAGTGGGACGAGCGGGTTTTCCCCGATCCGGAAGGCATGCTGAAAAGGCTGAAAGCCAAAGGGCTGCATATTTGCGTATGGATCAATTCATACATCGCCCAGAAGTCCCCGCTGTTCGACGAAGGCATGGAGCGCGGCTATTTGGTCAAACGTCCGGACGGCAGCGTGTGGCAATGGGACATGTGGCAGTACGGTATGGGCCTCGTCGATTTCACGAATCCGGAGGCGACGCGCTGGTACCAAGAGAAACTCGAAGCGCTGTTGGATATGGGCGTCGACAGCTTCAAAACCGACTTCGGCGAGCGGATTCCGACGGACGTCGTCTGGCACGACGGCTCGGATCCGGAGCAAATGCACAACTACTACGCGCATTTGTACAACAAAGCCGTATTCGAGCTGCTCGAGCGCAAACGGGGCAAGGGCGAAGCCGCCGTATTCGCGCGGTCCGCGACGGCCGGCGGCCAGCAGTTCCCGGTCCATTGGGGCGGCGATTGCGAAGCGACGTACGAGTCGATGGCCGAAAGTCTGAGAGGCGGCCTCTCGCTGGGCTTGTCGGGCTTCGGGTATTGGAGCCACGACATCGGCGGATTCGAGCAAAGCTCGCCGCCGGATCTCTATAAGCGCTGGGTGCAGTTCGGCCTGCTTTCCAGCCACAGCCGCCTGCACGGCAGCACCACGTACCGGGTGCCGTGGATTTACGGCGAGGAAGCCGTCGACGTACTGCGCCATTTCACGAAGCTGAAGCTGCGGCTCATGCCGTATCTGTTCGGCCAATCCGTCGCTTCCTCCACGCTCGGCATGCCGCTCATGCGCGCGATGGTGATGGAGTTCGGCGGCGATCCGACTTGCGATTATCTGGACCGCCAATACATGCTGGGGGACTCGCTGTTCGTCGCGCCGATCTTCAATCCGGAAGGTGAGGCCCTGTATTACCTGCCGCAAGGGACGTGGACCCATTTCCTGAGCGGCGAGCAGGTGCAGGGCGGCGTCTGGCGGAAGGAGAAGTACGACTACTTCAGCCTGCCGCTGTTCGTCCGCGAGAACAGCCTGATTCCCGTAGGCGCGGAAGACGGCCGGCCGGATTACGATTACGCCGATGGCGTTACGCTTGAGCTGTTCGCCTTGCAGGACGGAGCGCAAGCGTTCGCGGTCGTGCCGGACTTGACGGGAGCCTCGGCTCTCCGGGTGACGGCGTCCCGCTCCGGCGGCGAAGTGACCGTACGGGCGGAGGGACGGACGGCGGCATGGAGCCTGCTGCTGAGCGGTACGGAAGCCGTGGCATCCGTGCAAGGCGGGCGTGCGGAAAATACCGCGATTGGCGTGCGGATCGTTCCCGAAGGCGAGGGACAGGAGCTGCGGATTCAGCTTTAAGGATGCGAATGAAAAAACGACCGACAGATCGGATCTGTCGGTCGTTTCTTTTGGTTTCGTTATTCCTCCACGACGGCCACCGCGACGCGCACCACGTAATCGATGCCGTACGGATAACCCGTCGCCTGGAAGGAGAACAAGTCTTTATCGGCATCTTGGACGAATGCCAGCTCTTCTCCGTTGTCCAGCCACCTCACCGAGCGGATTTTCTTCCGGACGCCCGTGTACGTTCTGGGTCCGACGCCGCCGGACGGGACCGTCACGTTCCAGTCGCCCGCCGCGGAAAGCCGGTGCACGAAGAAGTACAGCTTGCCGTCTTCCCCGGCGAGTCCGAAATCTTCGCCATGCCCCGCGATTCCGCATGGGGTCGTCGCATACACGGCCGGTGCGAAGACGCGCAGCCATTCGCCGACCGTCTCGAGCATCGCTTCCTGGAGTTTCGCGACGCTTCCGGTTCCCGTCAGGCCGATATTGAGCAAGTAGTTCGCCCCGACTTTACGGCAGGCGCACAAGTGCTCGATGAGCTCCTTCGGGGATTTGAAGGCGAAATCGGAGCCGCTGTAACCCCAAAAAGCGCCCATCGTCTGGCACATCTCCGCGGCCACGTATTTGCTCTTGCCCTTGCGGTCCATCGGCTGCGGCCGGCCTTGCTCAAAGGTCACGGAGTCGATTTCCGGATGGCCGTAGCCTCCTTGCCGGTGCAAGCCCGAGTTATTGACGATGATCGCCTCCGGCTGCATACGCCGGATCATGCCGTATAACTCGTCTTCCCGCCAATCCGCCTCCGGCTTATCCCAGTTGCCGTCGAACCACATGCCGCCGATTTTGCCGTAATGCGTACATAACAGCTCTACCGATTGCTGCAAATATCGCAGGTAGGAATCGAAATCGTCCTTGTAGTTCTCTTGATACCAATCGAGCGTCGTGTGATAGAAAAACGGAACGATTCCTTCGGCGCGGCACCCTTCCGCGAACTCGGCGATTAAATCCCGCGCCGCGGGACTGTGAACGGAATCGTAGTCGCTGAGTCCCTTCGTGTCGAACAACGAAAACCCTTCGTGGTGTCTCGCCGTCAGCACGATGTACTTCATGCCCGCCCTTCTCGCCAGCCTTGCGATCGCCCTCGCGTCGAAGTCGTCCGCCGTAAACGTGTTTTGGAGCCGGCGATATTCTTCTCTCGGAATGCCTTGGAGCTTCATGATCCATTCTCCGCGGGCCATTTGGGAGTATAGCCCCCAATGGATGAACATGCCGAAACCCAGCCGCTCGAACTCGCGGATGTACGGCTTCGCCTCCGGAATCTGTCGGTGCATGGCTTTCGCCTCCTACCTGCGCAAGATCAGCAAATCGCGTCCCGGCACTTCCACGGTGCCCGAGAGCGTCCGTCCGCCGAGTAAATCGGAGACCGACTTGTCTCCAAGATCCACCCGGACCGAATCGGCGTTATGGTTCAGCACGAACAGGAACTCATGGCCGTCTTTGGCACGTACGGTGGTTTCGACGCCATGGGGCGCGTTCCGGAGAAGGGGCCTGGCGCCAAGATCCTCGCAAATTTTCGGCAGCCATTCGTTCAGGAAAGCCTGCTCGGGACTCGTCGCCAGGTACCAAGCTTCACCCTGCCCGAACTTGTTCACGGTCAGCGCGGGCATGCCGCGGTAAAAGTCGTCCCCGTAAACGGCCCGGACTTCCGCGCCTTCGGTATGGATCAAATCGCACAGCATCCCGCACTCGTATTCGGAACGAAGGCCGGCCGTTTGCGCGGACAGGACCAGTCGGTTGGATTGCCCCGGCAGCAACGCGTCGATCTCCTCCGACCAGATGCCGAGCAGCTTGCGGAGTTTACCGGGGTAACCTCCGGTAATGACCCGGTCGTTCTCGTCGACGATGCCGCTGAAGAACGTGGTGATGAGCGTGCCGCCGGCTTTGACGAACGCTTCGAGCTTCTCTGAGATGCCCGGTTTGGTCATATACAGCACGGGAGCCACGAGAACGGAATACCCGCCGAAGTCCGCGTCGACCCCGATAACGTCCGCCGGAATGTTCGCTTCGTACAGCGCCTCGTAATATTTGTGCGCTTCCTTCACGTATTGCAGGGCGATGGTTGGGCCGCTGGACATCTCGACCGCCCACCAATTGTCCCAATCGAACAGGATCGCGGCTTTCGCTTGTACGCGGCTGTCCAACAGCGAGTCGCCGAGCGTGTTCAATTCCGCTCCCAGAGCCGCACACTCGCGGAAAACGCGCGTATGCTCGTGACCGACGTGCTCGATGACGGCGCCGTGGTATTTTTCGCACGCCCCGATCGATCTCCGCAGTTGGAAGAACATGACCGTGTCCGCGCCTCTCGCCACCGCCTGATAGCTCCACAGCCGCATGACGCCCGGACGTTTGAGAGAGTTGTACGGCTGCCAGTTTTGCTGGCTCGGCGTCTGTTCCATCAGCATGAACGGCTGGCCTTCCTTCAGCCCCCGCATCAAATCGTGCATCATGGCCGTGAAGCTGTGCGGCGTATCTAGCGACGGATAGTTGTCCCAGGATACGACGTCCAATTTCTTCGCCCACTTATGATAGTCGAGTTCCTTGTACGCGCCCATCAAGTTCGTCGTCACGGGAACGTCCGGCGTGAATTTCTTGAGCGCATCGTATTCCAGCTCGTAGCAAGCCAGCAGGCTGTCGGATTGGAAACGGCGATAATCAAGCGAAATGCCCTGGAAGTTCGTCTCCGTCCGGCCGTTCGCTCCGCGCCATTCCTCGCTGACTCCGTTCGGGGGAACGATGTCTTCCCAATCGTAAAACGTATGGCCCCAAAACGCCGTATTCCAAACTTGGTTCACCCGGTCGATCGATCCATAGCGCTCCTTTAGCCAATCGCGGAACGCCGCCGCGCAATTGTCGCAATAGCAGTAGCCGCCGTATTCGTTGGAAACGTGCCAGATCAGCAGGGCCGGATGGTCCTTGTACCGGTCCGCCAGCATCTCGGCCATCCGGACGGAATAGAGCCGATAGTTCGGGCTGTTCGGGCAAGAGTTGTGGCGGCCGCCGAATTTGCGTTTGCGTCCGTCGAAATCGACGCGCGTGACGTCGGGATATTTGCGGGCCATCCACGCGGGATGGGCTGCCGTGCTCGTTGCCAGGCACACGCCGATTCCCGCATCGTGCAGCTTGTCCATCATTTCGTCGAGCCAGCCGAAATCGTAGGTGTCTTCGTTGGGCTGGTTCTTTGCCCAGGCGAATACGTTCAGCGTGGCGACGTCGATGCCGGCGAGCTTGAACATGCGGACGTCTTCGTCCCACACCGGTTTCTCCCACTGATCCGGATTGTAGTCGCCTCCGTACCAGATTTTTGGTTTTTTCTCGTTGATCATTTCGGCACCTCGCCACATAGGATAAAAACGCATTCAGATGCTATCATTTTATGATGCGGAATGGGCGATTCCCATATAAAATTAAGGAATATCGATATAAGAAAACGGAGGTTCTTGTGATGAGAAGAAGGTTCGTCATGCCGAACCCGGCGGAGCCGCTTCCGCTCGAGCTGGAAACGGTGGGCTTGAATGGAGAACAAGAGCCGATCGACCGTCCGCAGGGATATCCTTGCTTCCATTGGCTCCATACGCTCGAAGGGGAGGGGGAGTTCGAGGCGGAAGGGTTAATCTGGCGGCTTCCGCCGCGGTCAGGCGTTTTGTTGCATCCGGACATGCCCCATCGCTATCGTGCGAAAACCGCCATCTGGCAGACGGCCTACGTGACGTTCGAGGGCGTATTGGCGGCGGATTGGGTTTCGTCGATGTTCGGTCCGCGCGCTTTGAGGATCCATTGGGACGCGGGGGAAGAAGGCATTACCGGCCAATGGGAAAGATTGCTGGAGGCTGCGGAGAAAGGAACCGACCGGTCCGGCTGGGAGCAGTCCGCCGACTTGTACCGGTTTCTGACGCGGCTCAAAACGGTCGGCCGAACGGATCATCGGCCCTCGATGTCGCGGAGCATGGAGAAAATGCAGAACCTGCTCGAATGGCTGGAATTGGAGTATGCGGACCCGGAGCTCAGTCTGGCGGACATGGCCGCGCGTCTCGGCATCGGAGAGCGGCAGCTGAACGAGAGGTTCCGCGGGTTGTTCGGGATGCCGGCGTACGCGTATTTGATACAGCTGCGGATCCGCAAGGCGAAGGAGAAGCTGCCCGTGCTCGGCGGCATGACGGTCGGGGAGATCGGCGAGGCGGTCGGCTTCCGGGACGCGAGCCATTTCGTCGCCACCTTCCGCAGGAAGGAAGGGCTCACGCCGGACCAATACCGCCGGCTGTACGGCTCGGGCTCACGCGGTGAGAGATAGCGACCGGGCGCGGGGGCGGGGCGAGATGTGGGGGTATAGGCGCGGGTGCGAGTGCGGGGTGGGTGAGACGTGGGGGGGATAGATGCGGGTGGCGAGATGTGGGGGTATAGATGCGGGTGCGGGTGCGAGTGCGGGCTATCGTCGCATTTTGCGACGATTTTGCCGGCAGCGGCGGATTTCGGTGATTTATCGTCGCATTTTGCGACGATATTGGTGGCTGCGGCTGACTTCGGTCCGTTATCGTCGCATTTTGCGACGATTATGCTGGCTGCGGCGAGTCCTGGCGGTTTATCGTCGCATTATGCGACGATACCCTTCTAAATTTGGTTACTCTTTTTCGATACACCGCCGCACACCCGCCACTCCGCCGGAGTTATGTAACTTTCTTGCATAACTCCGTCACAACCCCACCATTTCACCGAAGTTATGTAACTTTCTTGCACAACTCCTCCTCAACCCCACCATTTCGCCGGAGTTATGTAACTTTCTTGCACAACTCCGCCACAACCCCGCCATTTCGCCGGAGTTATGTAACTTTCTTGCACAACTCCTCCTCAACCCCGCGTTTCACCGAAGTTATGTAACTTTCTTGCACAACTCCGCCGCACTCCCGCCACTCCGCCGAAGTTATGTAACTTTCTCACACAGCTCCGCCGCACTCCCGCCATTTCCCCGGAGTTATGTAACTTTCTTGCACAACTCCTCCTCACTCCCCCCGCACGCCGAGAACGCGAAAACCGGCGACCGCTCACCGCGGCCGCCGGCCCTGACAAACCTATTAACTGGTTACTTTCCTATTCGCCGCGGTGTAACGATTCTCCGGTATCGGCAGCCCGAGGTTGCCGCGCAGCGTGTCGGACTCGTACTCCGTACGGTAAAGTCCACGCTCCTGCAAGATCGGGACGACCAGCTCGACGAAGTCGGTCAGCCCGCTCGGGAACGCCGAATGGACGATGAATCCGTCGGCCGCTTCCTCCTCGTGCCAACGCTGAAGCAGGTCGGCGATCTTCTCCGGCGTCCCGACGAATTCCCCGCGCGGCGTCGCGGAGCGAAGCGCCACCTGGCGCAGCGTAAGCCCTTGCTCCTTGGCCGTGCGCTTGATTTTGTCCGTGCCGCTGCGGAAGCTGTTGCTGCCGAGGTCCCCGAGTTCCGGGAACGGTTCGTCCAGCGGATACTGCGAGAAGTCGTGGTGCTCGAAGAAACGGCCCAGGTAATCGAGCGCTTTGTCGATCGAGACCAGGTTCGCGAGCTCCTCGTATTTCCGCTCGGCCTCCTCCTCCGTCCGGCCGATGATCGGCCCGATGCCGGGCAGGATGGCGATTTCGTCCGGACTCCGCCCGTATGCGGCAGCCCGGCCCTTGACGTCGCGGTAGAACGCCTTCGCCTCCTCGATGCTCTCGTGGCCCGTGAATACGGCGTCCGCGCTTTTCGCCGCGAGGTTTTTACCGCTCTCCGAGGACCCCGCTTGGAAAATGACCGGATGCCCTTGCTTGGAGCGAGCGATGTTCAGCGGACCTTCGACCGAGAAATACCGCCCTTTATGGTTCAGCCGGTGCATTTTCGAAGGTTCGAAGAAAACGCCTGCTTCCTTGTCGCGCACGAACGCGTCGTCCTCCCAGGAATCCCACAGCCCCCGGGTAACCTCCAAATATTCCTCCGCGATCTGATAACGTTCATCATGCGTCGGGTGGTCCGTCTTGGAATAGTTCCGTGCCGAGCCTTCGAGCGGCGAAGTGACGACGTTCCAGCCCGCGCGACCGCCGCTGATGTGGTCAAGGGACCCGAATTGCCGGGCCACCGTGAACGGTTCGCTATACGAAGTGGACAGCGTGCCGACGAGGCCGATCCGCCGGGTGACGGCGGCAAGCGCGGACAAGATCGTCACGGGCTCGAACCGGTTCAGAAAATGGGGGATCGATTTTTCCGTGATATAGAGGCCGTCGGCGATGAACAGCAGGTCGAACAGCCCCGCTTCCGCCGTTTGCGCTTGTTTCTTGTAAAACTCCAAATTCACGCTCGCGTCCGCCGGGATTTCCGGATGGCGCCACGCCGAAATATTTCCTCCCACGCCATGAATCAGTGCTCCGAACTTGATTTTTTTCCGGTTTGCCATGCCCTCTCCTCCTTCAATTCACGCCTGCGCCTGAAGCAAGGCGGATTCTCTCAAATGAAGCCGGTAGCTTTTGACGAGCGTTTCCCCGTTATGGAACTCTTTATCGTAAGCTCTCTCGAAGCCCAATCTCTCGTAAAGACGAACCGCGGACGCCATCATGTCGGAAGTGTGCAGGTGCAGCGTATCCGCGCCCCATTCCACCGCCAGCCTTGCGCTTTCCCGAAGCAGCGCGGTCGCGACGCCCTGCCCTCTGGCACTCTGCGAAACGGCCAGCAGCCGGACGATCGGCGATTCGATGCCGATATCGTGGCCGTAAGCGGCGAGAGAGGAATCGAACAACAGCGCGCTTCCGATAATCTCGCCGTTCCGTTCGGCGACCAGCCTGGTCCTCGGTCCCGCGCTATCGACGGAGGCCTCGATGTTCTCCTTGTACGCCTCCCAACGTTCCGGCGACAACACGCTTTCATACTGTCCGTAGGCGTCCAACAGCACCTTGCGGATCGCTTCCCGATCCGAAACGCGCGCCTCTCGGATCAACACCCTATGCTCCGTCATTCCCCTCGCCTCCCGTCCCCGTTATACCGCGCAGCTCGCTCCGAGCGGCGGTTGATCAGAAATGCCCTTTTTGATCCGGTCGATTTGCCCCAAATGCCGCTGCACGTGATCGATGAAACCTTGCACGACCGCCGACAGCGTCACCGTTTCACCCCGGAAATTCACGCTCGATTTGCTCCATTCTTCCTCCGTCAGCCGGACGAACAATTGCCCGTTGTGCACGAGCAAAGCGCGGAAAACGTTCAGGAAATCCTCCGCCTTGCCCTCGTTCGCCTTCTGCCCGTCGATCCAAGGATCTTGGCTGAAAGCCGGCAGCCTGGCTTCCGAGCCGGAGAGAATCTCGCGGATCCGGAAAGATACGACGATGTTGTGGTCCGCCAAATGCGCGATGACCTCCGTCACGCTCCATTTTCCCGGTCCGGGTTTGAAACGAAGCTCCTCCTCCGACAGGCCCTCGATCGCTTCTTGCAATTGGTTGTACGTTTTCAAATACGCGGTAATATCCGCCGGCCCTGCGCTCATTTTCCGATTCCTCCCTAAATTTGAAAGTCGATTCGACTGCGTGTTTCCTCGAAACGCCAATAGGAGAACATGCCCAGGTCCAGTTCCGTTTCCCGGTTGATCGTGAGATCGGCGAGCGCCTCGCCGACCGCGCTGGCGAATTTGAAGCCATGCCCGGAAAAGCCTCCCGCCAGAAGGACGTTCGGATACGCGGGATGGGCGTCGATGATGAAATGCTCGTCGGGGCTCAGCTCGTATTTGCAGGCGGCTCCCCGAATCAGCCTGCCCGATGCGCCCGGCAGGAAGGATTCCAAAGCGCGGCGCAAGTCTCCTTCATCTTCCGGATCGTCGCCGAACGGAAGGAACGGCTCGCCCGGCTTCCACTCGACTCCGCCGTCGTGGCGGCCGATCTTCAGGCCGGCTCCGCCAATGTCGGGAAAGCCGTAATAGCCTCCTTCTCCCGTCCCCAAAGTGAAGCCCGGAAACGACCCGGCCCGGTATTCCGGTCCGGCGGTTTCGAACCACCCGACGCACTTGCGCACCGACCGGACCGGCATGTGCATGAACGGCTTCAGCGTCTGGAACCAAGCTCCGGCGCACACGATGACGTTGTCGGCGTAGTAGACGTCATCCTTCGTCGCGACGAAAGAGAAAGCGTTGCCCGTGACTTTCACGTCCTTGACGAACGTGTTCGTCAGCAGCGTCGCGCCCGCCCTAAGAGCAAGCTTCCGGTAAGCCGCCACGCAGCGTTCGCTGTTCAGGTAACCCGCGTCCGGTTCGTACAGTCCCCGAAAATGTTCCGGCACCGCGAATCCCGGCCATCGCTTGCGAATTTCCGCTGCGTCCAGCAGCTCCGTCACGACGCCCAACCGGGCGGCGTCTAGCGCGCGTTCGTCGAACGAAACCAGTTCTTCCGGAGCCAGGTTCAAGACGCCCGAGCGCACCAGCAAAGGCTCTCCGGCGAGCGCCTCCAGTTCGCGCCATAATCGGTCCGCCCGCTGCGCCAGCCGGATGTATGTCTCTCCGCCGTGGTAGGCGTGGCGGATCAGGCGGGGCTCCCCGTGATGGCTGCCATGCGCATGCGGAGGATCGAAGGCGTCGATCAGCAGCGTCTTCACGCCTCTTCGCGCCAGATGATACCCCGCGCTCATGCCCATGGATCCCGCGCCGATGACGATGACCTCGTAGGATTTGGAGATCCCCGTCCCCATGCTAGCCCGCCGCTCCCGATCGACGCGCCTGCAGAATCCCAATTGCGTCGGCCGCCAGCGCGGCCAGAAACGAAGCTCCGACCGGAAGCGCCCTCTCGTCCACGTCGAACTGGGGATGGTGCCACTCCTGCGGACCGGAAGTGCCGAGAAATACGAACAGCCCCGGCACCTGCTCCTGATAAAACGCGAAATCTTCTCCGGCCGGCGAAGGAAGCGGAGTCACGACGTTCAGCCCCAGCCCTTCGGCCGTCCGTACCGCCGCTTGCGCCCAGTCCGCATCGTTGCGGACGGCGGGCGGCCCTTGGATCCATCGGACGGAAGCTTTCGTTCCGTAGGCTTCGGAGACCCCATGGACGACTTGCTCGAAGCGCTCCCGGACTTTGGCTCTCGCCTTCTCGTCGAAGGTGCGGAGCGTTCCGTCGAATACCGCTTTATCGGCGATGACGTTCCAAGCCGTTCCTCCGCGGAAACGGGTCACGCTGAGAACGACGCTGTCGAGCGCGCTGACGTTCCGGCTGACGATGGATTGCAGCGCGGTGACGATGTGGGCCGCGCTGACGATCGGATCGATGCCCGCTTCCGGCACGGCCGCATGGCTGCCCCGTCCTTCCACTTCCACGGCGAATCCGTCCGCCGCGGCCATGAGGGGTCCCGCCTTGATGCCGACCTTGCCGACCGGCAGATCCGGCTTGTTGTGCAAGCCGAAAATCGCCTGCACGCCCTGCAAGGCGCCGCTCTCGATGACCTGGCCTGCGCCGACCGCCTTTTCCTCGGCGGGCTGGAAGATGAGCCGGACGGCGCCCGGCAGCTCGCTCTCCCGCTCCTTCAAGAGCAGAGCGGCGCCCAGCAGCGCGGCGGTGTGGAAATCGTGCCCGCAGGCATGCATTTTGCCCGGCACCTTCGACGCGAACGGCAAGCCGGTCTCTTCCTGCACCGGCAAGGCGTCGATGTCCGCCCGCAGCGCGACGACCGGGCCGCCGCGCAATCCGCCTATCTCCGCGATGACTCCCGTCTTGAGGGGATAATCCGGCATTCGAATTCCCGCCTCCCGCAGCCATCCGCGGATCGTTTCCGTCGTCTCGAATTCCTCCAGAGACGTTTCGGGAAAGGCGTGAAGCTGCCGCCGTGCCTCCACCAAACGCCGTTCCAGCGTATCCGTCACGGTCGCGCCGCTCATACCGGCAGTTCCTCGAACGCTTCCGCCAGCAGTTCGAAAGACCTCAGACGCCGCTCGAAATCGCCAAGGATCGTCGTGAAGATGAATTCGTCCACGCCGTACTCCTGCTGAAGCTCCAACAGCCGCTTCCGAACCGTCTCCTTCGTCCCTTTGGCGATGTCCGCTTCCCGGACCTCGGCCGTGAACGATTCGCCCGCCTGGCGCGCGAATTCCTCCGCCGCTTCCAAGGAACCGACGTTGACGGTTTTCCCGCTCGCCAGCGTCACCCGAACGCTTTTGAACGTCCCGGCCAGCTCTCCCGCTTCTTCTTCCGTATCCGCTACGATCGCGGAATGCGCGAGAATCGCGTAAGGCTCCGTTCCGCGCGCCCGGTTGAACCCGTCCCGATAAGCCCGGAACGCGGCCTTCGCCGTCTCGTAGTCGCTGTTGATGAACAGCGCGAAAGCATAAGGGTATCCCCGCTCCGCCGCCAATTCCGCGCTCGACACGCTCGTGCCGAGCAAGTAAATGCCGGCCGGCTGCTCCGGCAGCGGATTCGCCTGGATGCCGGCGAGCGGATGCTCTTCCTCCGTCCGGCCGTGCAGGTAACCCTCGAGTTCCGCGAGTTTCCCGCCGAGCGACTTGCCGTCCCCCGCTCCTTGCTGCAAAGCTTTCGTCGAACGGGGAAGACCGCCCGGCGCGCGGCCGATGCCAAGGTCGACCCGTCCCGGCGCGAGGGAAGCCAGCACGTTGAAGTTTTCCGCCACTTTATAAGGACTGTAATGCTGGAGCATGACGCCGCCCGAGCCGATCCGGATTTTCTCCGTCTTCGCCAGCAAATGCGAAATCAATACTTCAGGTGACGAGCCCGCCATCTGCGGGGAATCGTGATGCTCCGACACCCAAAACCGGCGGAACCCCCGCCGTTCCGCGAACTGCGCCAGCTTTACGGTGTTTTGCAGCGCTTCGATCGGGGTCTGTCCCGGAAACACGATGCTTTGGTCCAAAATGCCGAATGGAATTCCCATCCCCAACCACTCCCGTCCGCTCTCGAATCGAATCAAATCGAATACACGCCTTCCGGCGTCAACCGTTTCAGGAATTGCTTCGTCCTCTCTTCTTTCGGGGAAGAGAAGATTTCGTTCGGCGTGCCCTCTTCGACCACGACGCCCTCGTCCATGAAAATCACGTGATTGGCCACATCCTGCGCGAACCCCATCTCATGGGTGACGATGATCATCGTGATGCCTTCCTTGGCGATTTTGCGGATGACCGCCAGCACTTCGCCGACGAGCTCGGGATCCAGCGCCGACGTCGGTTCGTCGAACAGGATGACTTCGGGGTTCAGCGCCAGCGCCCGCGCGATGCCGACGCGCTGCTGCTGTCCGCCCGACAGCTGGCTCGGATAGGCGTCCAATTTGTTGCCCAGACCGACTTTCTCAAGCAAGCGAATGCTGCGTTCCCGGGCTTCCTCTTTGGGCACCTTTTGGACGATCACAAGCCCTTCCATGACATTCTCAAGCGCCGTTTTATGACGGAACAGATTGTACTGCTGGAACACCATCGCCGTTTTCCGGCGCAATGCCTGGATGTCTTTTTTCGAGGCCGATTTGCAGTCGATCCGCTCGGTGCCGATCCGGATTTCGCCGGAACTCGGCTTCTCGAGGAAATTGACGCACCGCAGCAAGGTCGTCTTGCCCGAGCCGCTCGGACCTAAAATGGCGACGACTTCACCCTTGTTCACCGTGACGTCGACGCCTTTGAGCACCTGGTGGCGCCCGAACGATTTGGTGATTCCTTTCAACTGGATCATGCGACGCCCCCCCTGTCGTACACGTTGATTCTGCGTTCCACGAGGCCCGACGCTCTTTCCACCAACAGCGTAAGCCCCCAATAAATGAGCGCCGCGGCGAGATAAGCGTCGAAGAACTTCCAGTTCGTCGAAGCGACGATCTGCGCTTTCGCCGTCACTTCGACGACGGAAACGGTGAAAGCCAGCGTCGAGGCGTGCAGCATGCCGACGACCAGGTTGGAGATGTTCGGCAAGCTGGCCGCGAACGCTTGGGGAATCACGATTCGCCGGAGCGCTTGCGCGGTCGTCATGCCGACCGAATGGGCGGCCTCCATTTGGCCGCGGTTAACCGCCAGCAGCCCGGACCGGACGACCTCGGACGCATAGCCGCCCGCCGTGATCGAGAAGGCGATGAACGCGAAGGCGATCATCGGGATCGAGGCGGACCGGAAGCCCCATCCGAACTGCGCCGCCAACGCGTCTAACGCGATCGGCAGCCCGAAATAAATGAGCAGCAAATGCGTGAGCATCGGCGTTCCCCGGATGAATGTGACATAGCCGGCGGCAATGGGCGCAAGCACCGGAACCCGGAAGGTGCGTATCAACGCGACCGCCGTTCCGATGATGAGGCCGCACGCGACGGACACCGCCGTGATCAGCAGCGTCGTGGGGATCACGGACAGGAGCTGCGTGAAGGCGGTCCAGATGAACGACGGGTCAAGCTTCATAACTCCCGGCCTCCTTCCGTTCCAATGGGAATTCCGAGGAATAACGGCGCCACTTGATCTTCTTCCAAGAGCGGAACCATGCTCTCGTCTCGCTCTCTTGTCTTTCATGCCTCAGCAGGCGCCATTCGACCCCCAGCAGAAGCTTCTCCAACAGGAAACAAACCGCGAGGTAAACGAGCGCAAGGGACAGGTACGCCTCCACGAAATGCTGGGTTAGCGTGCTAAGCGACTGGGCTTTCCCGGTCATTTCCATAATGCCTAGCGAGAACGCCAGCGACGTCTCCTTGGTCAAGGCGAGCAGCACGTTGGAGAAAATCGGCAGCGCGATCGCGATCGCCTGGGGAAACACGATTCTCGTAAACGCCCGGTATCCGTTCATCCCCACCGCATAAGCGGCTTCCACCTGTCCCCGGTCGACCGAACCGACGGCGGCCCGGATCATCTCGCAGACGGCGGCTCCCGTATGCAAGCCGTAGGTCAGGATGACGAAGAAGAGCACGGGGGCTTTCGAGACGTCGATCCCGATCTGCTTCAGCACTTCCGGTAATCCGAAATAGAACAGGAACAGCTGGATCAAAATCGGCGTGCCGCGGAAAAAGGAGACATACAGCTGGGAAACGCGCTGCAGCACCGGTACCCGGTAGAGCCGGGGAAGGGCGGCGAGGAACCCCGCCGCCAGACCGAGAAACACCGCGCCCGCCACGATCGTTAAAGTCGTCCCGAGCGTGGAGATCAGCTTCGGAATGAACTGGAACACGTAGCCGATCTCGAAAGATTGTTCCATGCGGACTCACCGCCCTCTTTTTTATTGCGTGAAGTCTTGGCCGAGCCACTGCTTGCTGAGTTTGCCCAGCGTTCCGTCCGCCTTCAGTTCCTTGATCGCGGTGTCGACGTCGTCCGCCAGCTTCTGCGACTCGGGATCGTTCTTGCGGAAAACGAACAGGATGTCGGCCTCGCTCAGCACTTCATCCGTCGTTTTCAGCTTGCCTTGCGGGTCGATGAGGGGCAGGGTGAAATCGGCGCCGATCGTCGCGGCTACCCTGCCGGTCGAGATCTGGCTGACCGTATCGTTGGCCGCACCGTTCTGATAAACGATGTCGATTTTCTTGTCGTGGTCCCGGTTGTAGTTCTCCAGGATTTGGGCTTCCGCGCTGGTGGCGCTCGTCAACACCTTTTTGCCGACCAAATCATCCAGCGTCTTGACCGAATCGTTGTCCTTCGCGACGATGATCTTGTTCTTCCAGTGAGCGTAGGGCTCTTTGTTGAACAGGTACTTTTCGGTGCGCTCCGGGTTCTTCTCGAACTCATGGGCGCCGATGTCGACCTTCTTCGTTTCGAGGCTGAGCAGGATGTTGGAAAATTCCAGCGTCTGAAGCTCGAACTCGTATTGGGGAAGCCGTTTGTCGATTTCGCGAACCAGCTCGACGTCGAAGCCGGTCAACTTGCCGTTCTCGTCCAGGAACGCCACCTTCGGAAATTTGGTGCCCGTGCCGACGATGATTTTCTTCACCTCGGCCGGCTTCGCCGACGCGCTCGCCGTTGGGGCGGCAGCAGCCGCTTCTCCCTTGGAGCCTTCCTCCTTGTTGCCGCACCCGGCGGCGACAACCCCCAGTGCAAGCGTTAAAATGATAGCCAAAGTCGTCTTTTTCATGTGTTTCTCCTCCCCGTATCCACTCGGAATTTTTTAACCTTATAATTCCTACTGGTTAAGTAAGAATTATGTTTGAATCCACTCTATCATCCCCCGGCGGCCTCGGCTAATAGAGATATTCAATACGGCGATTCAACAATCCGATATAGGCGGAATCCGGCACTCGCAAACGCAAAAAGAACCTTGCTTCATCACGAAGCAAGGTCCTTTCTTGAAGCTCGTTCCGATCATGCGATGCCGGCTTGTTCCCGGTTCTTCTTCCGGTATTCCGCCCACGAAAGCTCTTCGGCGAACTCATCCGCAGCCCGATCCAGCCGGTTCTTCAGCTCCTCCGTCAATTGGAAGCCTCCGTTCTCCAGCTTCTCGACCCACTGATCGACCGCGTAAACGCCGGCAAGCACGTGCCTGCCGCCCAAGGCGGAGATCACGGGCTTCAAGGCGTATTCCACGCTCAAGAGATGCGCGATCGTACCCCCGATGAACAGCGGAAGCGAAATCTTTCCTTGCAGCCCGGACTGGGGCAGGACGTCCAGGAACGATTTAAGCAAACCGGAATAGGAGGCTTTATACACGGGTCCGGCGATCACGACGCCGTCCGCTTCCTCCACCGAGGCGATCGCCCGAAGCAGCTCTGCATTTTTGAAGTCGGCATGCAGCAGCGCGGACGCCGGCAATTCCGCCACCCGGACCGTCTCGATGCCGAACCCTTTTTCTTTCCAAACCTTTTCCGCATACTCCAAGATTCCGTTCAAGCGGGAGCCCGGGTTCGGGCTTCCCGCGATGATGACGATTTTGCTCATTTTCATAGCCTCCAATGGGAATGAGATAAGAGTTCTACTAAACCACGGGCGACGGCGTCCGCGCCTGCCGCAGCTCCCGGCCCGCTTCGAGAATCGCTTCGACGAAGGGGACGTGTTCACCGTATGGGGAGATGACGTTCGTCTGCAGCGAGATCCCTTCGGTCTCCGTCACGGGCACCGGGAACAGCTTCTCCTCGGCCACCTCCCTGCGGACGGCGAGCCCGGGCAGAAAGCCGATTCCCGCCTTTTGCATGACGAGCTTTTTGGCCATTTCCGAGTTGTCGGTTTGGATCTGGATGTTGGGCGGAATGTCCAGGGTTTCGAAAATCCGGTGGATCCTCAGCCAGTCCAACGCGCCGCATTCGAAGAACACGAGAGGCTGTTCCGCGATTTGCGCCGCCGTGACCCGCTCGCCCGTGGCGAATGGATGTCCTTCGTAGGCGTACAGCCGGATGGGATCCTCGTAAAATTTCACCGACTGAAGCTGCGGGTGGTTGACGTTGCGGACGAAGCCGATGTCGACTTCCTGGTTCAACGTTTTGTTCAGGATATCGTCGGTCGTTCCCGTGACGAACCGGTACTGGATGCCGGGGAACTTCCGCTTCAAGCGGGGAAGCAGCTCGGGAATGACGTAATTGGATACCGAAACGGTGCAGCCGATTTTCAGCTCCGCCGGAAGCGATTTTTTCTGATTAATGTGGAGCTTCCCCTTCTGGTAGGTCAGGATCAGCTGCTGCGCGTAAGGGAGAAACCGCTTGCCCTCCTCCGTGATCCGGATTTGCTTGCCCGTCCGGTCGAACAGCCGGCAATCCAGCTCCCGTTCCAGCGATTGGATGCGGGCGGTGACGGAAGGCTGGGACAGGTACAAGGCTTCGGCGGCTTTGTTGAAGCTGCCGTAGTGGATCACGTAGACGAACGCCTCGATATTCTCGATATTCACCCCTCTTCCCTCCCTTGATGAATATTTTACTTTTCCAATAAAATAACTCGGAATTATAAAAAAGTAAATATGTATTTGAAAGCTTTTTCCATCGGACACTTACGAAAGCCCGCCAGCGTCATGGCCGGCGGGCTTCGAGTCGCTCATCCTTTTACTGCGGAACCAACCGTCAAGGCGCTTTCCACCTTCTCGCTGAAGAAGACGTAGAGCAGCACGGTCGGCAGGCTCGCAAGCGTCATGACCGCGCCCATCGCTCCCCAATCCGTCGTGAATTGCCCTTGGAAAAACAGCAATCCCAGCGGAAGCGTCTTCAACTCTTCCTTGGAAATGAGAATCAACGCCAGCGGGAACTCGTTCCAGGCGGAGAGGAAAACGAAGATGATCATCGTCGCCACCGCAGGCCGGACGATCGGGAGCATGATGCTCCAGAACGTACGGTAGATGCTGGCCCCGTCCATGCAAGCCGATTCTTCCAATTCGAACGGGATCGTACGGAAAAAGCCGTAAAACACGAGCGTCGAGAACGAAAGGTTGAAAGCGATGTAAGGAACGATCAGCGACAGCAGAGAGTTGGCTAAATGGATTTCCCTCATCAGGACGGCCAGCGGTAGCAAGATGACCTGCACCGGAATGAAGAGTCCCACGACCATGTACATTCGGGCCGTCTCCCGGAAACGCCATCTCAATCGGGCCGCCGCGTAGGCGAACATCACGGATAAGGCAATGGCTCCGGCCACCGTGGCGGCCGATACGATGACGCTGTTCAGGAAGTAAACCGGAACCTTGAAGCTGTGCCAAGCCGTCGAATAGTTTTCGAATCGGAGCTTCAGCGGCGGGCCGAACGGGTTCGTGACGAATATTTCGTTATTGTTTTTAAGCGAATAGAATACCATCCACAGCAGCGGATACACGGACACGGCCGCGTAGATCCACATCAGAAACTGCGACAGCGGAGCCCGCCTTCTCCATCGGATTAATGTATGCATGCGCCGCCCTCCTTAATAGACGATCCGGTCGCGCGCGACGAGCCGGTTGATGAGCAGCGTGACGACCAGGCATTCGATGACGAGGACGACCGCGGAAGCGCTGCCGTAGCCGAATTCGTTGATCCGGAACGCAGAGCGGTACATCAAGTACGTAAGCGTGTAGGTGGAGGTACCCGGCCCTCCGCCCGTCATGATGAACATTTGGGCGAAAGCGCTGAGTCCCCCCGTCACGCCCAGCACCAGGCAAAAACGGTACGTTTCCCGAAGCAGCGGTACGCTGATCAGCCAATGGGCCTTCCATTTGCCCGCTCCGTCGATCCGCGCGGCTTCGAGAAAATGTTCGGGGATCGATTTGACCGCCGCGAACAGCAACGCGAAATGGTAACCCATAAAGTGCCAGGCATTGACGAAGGCGATCGCGTAGATTGCTTTTTCGGGGTCGCTCAGCCAATCCTGCCGGTAGGAAATCCCGAAGGCTTCGAACAGCCGGTTCAGCAAGCCGTACTCCCCGTTGTAAACCGCCAACCACAATTGGCAGACGACGGTCACGGACAACACCACGGGAATGAAAAAGCTGATCCGGAGCCACTTGCGGCCCTTGACGAAAGCATCCGCCACGCCGAAAGCCAGCAGCGTGCCGACGCCGATCTGAAAGACGGCGATGATCACCGCGAATATAAGCCCGTTGTATACGGAGGTTTTGAACAGTTCGTCTTGGAAGAGTTCTTTATAGTTATCCAGGAACAGAAAGGTTGCCGGATTGAGGCCGTCCCATTGGAAAAGGCTGCGGTAGACGGTCTGCAGCAGAGGCCAAAACACGATGGCCGAATACAAAATCAAAGCCGGAAGGACGAAGACGGCGACGGCCGTCCGGTTGCCCATAAATTTGTTCATGCTGCGCTTCCTTTCCTCGCCCCGGAAAAAGTTCACACCGCGCAAACGCGCGGTGTGACTTGCGTCCGGATGAACGGCTGCTTATTTCCCGATGGACTTGTCGACTTCTTTCACGAACTGATCCACGGAGGATCCCGCCAACAGCGCCTGCGAAGCGTCTTCGATGCCGGCTTTGAATTTCGGGTTCGACAATCCCCAAGCGAACGAGGTGGATTTCATGTTCGGGATGACCTTCGCGAGTTCTTCCATCATCGGCGGATAAGGCTTCTCGATCGCTTTATCGACCTTCGTGGCGACGATCGGCGTTCCGCGTTGCGTATACTTGAATTCGGCGTATTTGCGGGACATGAAAGCCGCTACCTGAGCCGCGAGCTCGACGTGCTCGCTTTTCGGGTTCACGGCATAGCCGCCGGGACCGCCTCCGCCGCTGAAAATCAGCTTCGCCGATTCATAGCCGGCCGCGTCAATGCCCGGATAAGGCATCCAGGCCGCTTTGTCGCCAAGCGCTTTGGTCGACGCCTCGATTTCCCACTGGCCGTTTAGAAACATCGCCGCTTTCCCTTCATAGAAAAGAGCCGCCGCTTGGTCATAGTTCATGTTGGTCGCGCCTTTGGCAAGCAAACCTGCCTTAACCAGCTCGGACAGCTTCTCGGCCGCGGTTCTATATGCCGGGTCGCTGGCCTTCGCTTCGCCTTTGTCCAATTTCTTGATGCCTTCCGGGTCCAGCCGGCTGGCGAATACGTCGTAGAGCGCGACATCCGGCCATTTTTCCTTGGCGAACATGGAGAGCGGGATGATGCCGTTTTTCTTAAAAGTCTCGACGGCCGTTTTCCATTCGTCGAACGTCGTGGGGACTTTCACGCCGTATTTCTCGAACAATTCTTTGTTGTAGTAAAGCAGCACCATCTCGTTGCCTGCGTAAGGGAAGGCGTAAATATGGCCATCGTCGGTCACCAGCGTGTTCATGGCGCTCGGCTGCATCGCGTCCTTGAAACCGAATTGATCCGCGTAAGCGTCGAGCTCTTGAATATTCCCCGACTGCTTGAATGTATTGATGATGTCGAGCCCCGCCTGGTAAATGTCGGGCAGGTTTCCCGTTGCCGCGTACGTTTTCAGCTTCTGCCCGTCGTCCTGCGCCTGGATGTCGAGTTCGAGCTCGACGTTCGGCATTTCCTTCTTCAGCTCGGCGACCGCGTAGTCGTAAGGAAGCTTGGTATCTTCGTCCGCGTATTGGGCGTAAATGCGAAGCTTGACCTTCTCGTCCGCGGCCGAGGCGCTCGGAGAAGCGCTCGCCGACTCGGTTGCGCCGGTCGTGGCCGAAGCGGCCGGAGAAGCGGCGTTACCTTCTTCTTTGTTGCTGCCGGACCCGCAGGCCGCCGCCGTGAAGGCAAGCAGCGCGATCAACAGGACCGTTGCCGATTTTTTGATCATTGGATGGACCTCCCCAAGAGTATCGCTTTTCGTTTACGAGGTTCATTATAAAATCCTCCCCCTCCCTCGATAATGGAAAAAACGATGGGGAATTGTACTTTCCGCTTCAATTTCCCGGGCCTTATTCAGGTTCTTGCTCCCTTGGCCGCGTTTTCGTACTCGCTGGGAGGCACGCCGAAAAATTTACGGAAGCTTTTGCTGAAATACCCCGGATCGGAAAACCCGACCTTTTCCGCCACGTCGGACAAGCGAAGCGGCCCGCCGATCAACTCTTTCGCTTTCGTCATCCGGACGTGGATGAGGTACTCCCCCGCCGTCATGCCGTAGGTTTTCTTGAAAACCGCCCGAAGGTAGCTCGGATTGATGAACAACCGGGCAGCCACGCCTTCCACGGACAGATCGGGATCTCCGTAATGTTCCTCGATATGCTGCCTGGCGGTGTTGGCGATGATGGAAGCGCGGGTTTGCTTATGCCGGCTGACATAGTCGAAGGCCCTTCGGAAGAGAGGCTTCATCCACGCTTTCACGTTCTCGGCCGTCTCCAGAGTCCGGATTTCCGAATACGGAAAGAAATGCTCCCCGAAGCAATCCTCAATAGGGTGACCCGCTTCGGTGACATGGGAAAGACAAACCGATACCCACCCCATGCAGGCCACGTAAATCAGATCCAGAGACAGCTTCCGGTCGCGGATGATTCGGAACAGCTCGTCCAACTTCGAATCGAGGGAAGGCCAATCGCCGATCCGAAGCTGGTGCGCCAGCTGCTCGTTCGTATCCGCGGGGAAAGCCGTGCCTTCTCCCTTCGAATCCAAGGCCTCGAAGGCGATCACGCGATCCTCCCCGAGCGTGAACTTGTTCCTCAGCGCCTGTCTCGCTTCCCCGTAAGACCGGCGGATTCCCTCGATGCCGTCATGGCCGGTCCCCAATCCGATGGTGACGGTCAGCTTGAGGTATTTGCGGATGTATCGGCATACCTTCTCGTAGGCTTCGACGCTGTTTTGCGCCGCTCTTCCCGGCGCTCCGTTCTCTTTCCGCAAACAAAGAATATGGCCCTCGGGACCGTGGAAGACGTGCAGCTGCCCATCCTCCTCCATCGTTTCCTGCAGGATGTTCGCCACCGCGAATTTCCACAACTGACGTTCCGCAGGCTCGTTCCAGCGCCGCTCCATGTGGTCGATTTCGATGCAAGCCACGCCGTGCCTCAAGCCCAGGCTCACGCCAAGCTGCCCGAGTCGCGACGCGATCCGCTCGGCCGGTTCCGCCGCTTCCCCCGAAACCAACCGGTTCAACATGCTCTCCGCCATCAATTGGCGATCCGCCTTTTCCGTCTGCAGCGCTTCAAGCGAATCCCGGTGCTTCTGCCTGCATTTCAAAAGGGTCAGGACCAGTTCGTCCTTCGAGAACGGTTTGAGGATGTAATCCTCCACGCCGAGGCGTATCGCCGTCCTGGCGTAGTCGAATTCATTGTGACCGGTGATGATGATGACGTCCATGCGAGGGTTAACGGCTTTAAGACGTTCCGTCAAGGTAAGCCCGTCCATGTTCGGCATGTTGATGTCCACGAGCGCCAAATCGGGTGCCGTGCGTTCGGCCAGTTCCAGCGCTTCTTCGCCGTTTCGCGCTTCGCCGCAAATGCTGAATCCGTACGCCGCCCAATCCAGGGCTTGCTTCAAATAGTCGCGGAATATCGCTTCATCGTCCGCGATGAGGATTTTCATGCAGGTTCCTCCTCTTTCCTTCCCGTTTCGCGATGGCTGGAAGGGATCGGCAGGACGGCCGTGACGACGGTGCCTTCGCCGGGCTTCGATTCGATCCGGATGCCGTACGGCTCGCCGAAGTATAGCCGGATGCGCTCCTGCACGCTTCGGAGGCCGAAACTTGCGAGCGAGGCTCCTTTCGCCGGTTCCTCCCGCTCCCAGATCGCTTCCAATGCGAACGAGTCCATGCCTACCCCGTTGTCCTCCACCTTGAGCAGCACGTGCGTTTCCGACAGCTCGCCGGAGATCGTGAGGGTCCCGAATCGGCCGGCAGGCTTAAGACCGTGGTAGATCGCGTTTTCCACCAAAGGTTGCAACGTAAGCTTTAGGATCGGGTAGAACTCCAACTCCGCGGGCACGTCGATCCGGTAATCGAAAACGTCGGAATAACGGATCCGCTGGATCGCCAAATAATCGCGCACGTTTTGGAGTTCCTCCCCTACCGTGATGATTTCCCGCCCTTTGCTGAGCACGATCCGGTAATAGTCCGCCAAAGCTTTGGTCGTTCTTTGCACGTCCTTGCTTCTTCCCATCTCCGAAAGTGTATAGATGACGTCTAGCGTGTTGTATAAAAAATGGGGCTTGATCTGCGATTGGATGAGGGCGAGCTCATACTCCCTTTTGAGTTTCTGCTCGCTGCGCACGCTTTGGAGCAGCCCGCGGATGCGTTCGATCATGCCGTTGAAGCCGGCTCCCAGCATTCCGATTTCGTCGCTTCCCCGGGCTTCGAAACGGCTGTCGAGCGATCCGTCTTGCACTTTGCGCATCGTTCGGGTTAAGCGGACCAGCGGCGTCGCGATCGTGCGCGCCAAAAGTCCCGCGCCGAAGAGAACGAGCAGCAGACAGCCCGCCCCGAGGGCCACGATGAACCAGCTTACTTTGCCCGTGTCCCGGGTAAGCTCCTTCATCGGAACGCGGGTAACCAGCGTCCATCCCATTAGGTTCAGCCGATGCGCCACCGACAGTTCGCCCCCGTCCCGGAACGTTCGGTCCGTCCCGCCTAAACCGGATGCCATCGCCCACTGCCGCAAAGCCGGCTTGTCCACGGAGGTTAGGAGCATGGCCGCATCCAAAGCGGATACGATTCTGCCTTTGCCGTCCACTAACATGTGCGTCGCCCGGAATTCGGAGCCGACGGCCGGGAAAATGCCGGAGAGGTGTTTCTCGTCCACGTTCAGGATCAGCCACCCGAGGGTTCGGCCGGTATTGATTTCGATGACTTTCTTGCCCAGCGTCAGGACGACCTGCCCTTTGTCGCGGACGAAGAAGTTCCTTTTCTGCATGCCGAACCACATGTTTTCGCCGGAGGATCGGCGCAGCGTCTTCAGCATTTCGCTGTCCGGGAAATGATCCGCTCCTTCCTGGAGACTCGGGTGGGAAGCGTAAGTTCTTCCCCCCGTGTCGACGAACACGGCGGAATCCACGTCCGGAAATACGAGAAGCGCGAAGCTGATTTGGTTCACGATCAGCGACGTGTAACGGGGATCCTCCACCTCGCCCGGTTCTCCCTCTTCTTTGACGACACGGTTCAGGCTCAAAGTCAGGCTGTTCGCGCTGCTTTCGGCGTTTTGCAGAATTCCCTGAACCCGCGTCGAGATGAGCCGGGCGTTATCCGACACGCTTTGCACGGTTTTGTTTACGATCGATTGCGTGTAGATCCGGTTGGAGACGTACCCGAGCAAGAACAACGGCAGCACGACGAGCGGAATATAGATCACGATGATCTTGTTGCGGATCGTCCGGCTGCGGAACCACTCGGAAAGTCCGGAAACGGGCATGCGGGACACGTTCCTTTGCTGGAGATGTAATCGCTATCATAATGGCGAATTCAACCGTTCGTCAATGATTCATGCGAAAAGGACAGAGTGCCCGGCTTGCCGGGACGCTCTGTCCGTGTTTCCTATATCCCTATTCGGCTCTCAGCTTGAATACCAGACTCGCGAAATCGCCCTGCATCTGCGGCAGCGGGATCCCAAAATGCATCAAGCGGTCGCCCGCGAACGCGGCGTCCGCTCCCTCGATCCGATAGGAGATCGCCGGATCCAAGCCGCGCAGCTTCAGCCTTCTCAGCGGCGGGTTCGGCTCGGCCAACGTCCGGAAGTAGAACGCGACGGCTTCCTTGCGGTCCTCCGACACGAACATCCACGCCGTCTCGTTGCCCTCGAACGGGCTTTTCAGCCGGTACAGGTCCCCGGTTTGGATCAAACCCCGCAGCTCCTTGTAAGCCGCGACCTGCCGTTTGACGATTTCCTTCTCTTCCTCATGAAAACGGGTCAAATCGAGCTCGTAGCCGAAATTGCCCGACATCGCCACGTCACCGCGCACGGCGAGAGAAGTGATGCGGCCCACCTGGTGGTTCGGCACGTCGGAGACGTGGGCGCCCATGCTGCTGACCGGATACACGAGGCTTGTGCCGTATTGAATTTTGAGCCGTTCGATCGCGTCCGTGTCGTCGCTGGTCCAGGTTTGCGGCATGTAATGGAGCATGCCGGGGTCGAAACGTCCTCCGCCGCCGGAGCAGCTCTCGAACAGGATGTTGGGGAAGGCTGACGTCAGCTTCTCCAGCAAGTCGTACAGCCCTAGCATGTAACGGTGCGCGACTTCGGATTGTCGGTCTTCCGGCAGCGCGGCGGAACCGATTTCCGACATGTTGCGGTTCATGTCCCATTTGACGTAAGAGATCGGACAGCTGGAGAAAATGCCGCTCAAAGCCTCGTACAAGTAGTCGCGAACGTCTTGGCGGGACATGTCGAGAATGAGCTGCTGGCGTGCCTCCGTCCTTCTGCGGCCGGGCACATGCAGGCACCAATCCGGATGGGCGCGGTACAAGTCGCTGTCCGGCGAGATCATTTCGGGCTCGAACCACAGGCCAAATTGCAAGCCCTTCTGATTCACCCGCTCCGCGAGGTCGCGAAGCCCGTTCGGCAGCTTCTTCCGGTCCACGAACCAGTCCCCGAGGGAGCTGCGGTCGTCGTCCCGTTTGCCGAACCAACCGTCGTCCAGCACGAACAGCTCGATGCCGAGATCCGCTCCGGCTTGGGCAATCGCTTCGATTTTATCGGCGTTGAAGTCGAAATAAGTGGCTTCCCAGTTGTTGACCAGGATCGGACGGGCTTGATCCCGGTGGGTTCCCCGGCACAGACGTGTGCGGTACAGGCGGTGGTAAGCGCGGGACATGCCGCCGAGCCCTTCCGACGAATAGACGAGCACCGCTTCCGGAGTCTGGAACGATTCGCCGGCGCCCAGTTTCCACGCGAAATCGAAAGGGTTAAGTCCGATCGACACCCGGGTCATATCGAACTGGTCGACTTCCGCTTGAGCCAGGAAATTGCCGCTGTAGACGAGGCTGAAGCCGAATGCGTCCCCTTGGTCTTCATCCGTATTCGGCCGAACGAGCGCCGCGAACGGATTCAGGTTGTGGCTGCTCGCGCCCCGGCGGCTCTCGATCCGGGTGCCTCCGGCGGCGACCGGCCTTCTCGTGATATGCCGCTCGCGCGTCCATGCGCCGGCCAGGTACACGAACTCGTAATCCCGGTCGTGGAAATCGATGCTTGCGCTCAGCGCCCGCAGAATGGTGAGCGGCGCAGCGCCCTCCGCCAGTTCCAGGCGCGCGGACCGGGTGACGGCGTTCGCCGCCTCGAAAACGGAATACGACAAAACGACGGTCAGCCCGCTGTAGGCGTCCGCCAGCGTCAATTCCAACGTATGGGCTTCGTCATCGGTCTCCGTGTAGGTCGCGGGCAGCCCCTGAAGCTTCGGCTTGCCGGAGAAGATCCGATGGCTCTCGTACTGCAGCTCGGTAATCCGGGTTCCGTCGGCAAGCCGCACTTGGTAGGCCGGCTCCCGGAAATCGCTCGTGCCGTATTGCGGATATTCCTGGGGAAGCGTGTCCAGGGAGATCGTGTGGTCGTCCTCCACCGGATTCGGAGAGAACGAAGCTCGCTGTACGCGCTGGACCATGCCGTTCCAATTCGCGTCGTCCCGCAGGCGTTTGCCCCAGTACACATGCACCGGATAGCCGCGCACGATTTGAATTACATAGCTCATGTCGTTTGAGCGGAGATGGAACAGATTTTGCGATTCGTGATAGGTGATGGGCATGGTTTTCTTCCTTTCAGGATTCGAGTTTCGAAAGAATAGGGACTGGATCTACCGCGCCGATCGGCTGCCTCCTCCGCAGCTTTCCCGGACGACGAGCTTCGTGCCCACGATCACCTGCTGGGGAACCTCGCGCCCCTGAAGCCGGTCGTACAGAAGGCTGACGGCCGCCCTGCCGACCTCCTCGGGATATACTTTGACGGTGCTAAGCGGAGGCTGGACGTAAGCGGCGACGTCGATATCGTCGAATCCGATGATCGCCATCTGCTCGGGTACTGTGACGTTTCTTTCGTGCAACGCCCGCAGGGCTCCGACCGCCATCGGGTCGCTGCTGACGAAACAAGCGGTCGGCCGGTCAGGCAAGTCGAGCAAACGCTGCATCGCTTCATAACCGCTCGTCGATTTCCAGTTGCCCGTCGCGACGTATTCCGGCCGGAACAATTCGCGCTCCCGCAGGAACTTCTCGAAATAAACGCGCCTGGCGTCGTCATCCGTCCGCTCGCTATTCCGGTCATCCAGCCGGCCGATGATCTCCCGGCCTTCGATGAGGGCGATTTTCTCGTGCCCCAAGCCGATCAGGTGAGTCAACACGTCGTCGACGGCTTGGCGGAAGTCCAGCTTCACGGCGTCGTGCCGGCGGGTTTCCTCAATGCTGTTGACGAGCACCAATTTCGTGTTGGGAGAGAGCCTTGACTCCAATTCCTTCGAGTCGAACGTTCCGATGGCGATCAACCCGTCCAGGGGAGGGAGCTGGAGTTCGTCCGCGCTGTTCCTTCGGATTACGACAGGCTGCTTAAGCCCGAGCTCTTGAATCTTCTTGTCGATCCCTCGGCGCATGTCGGCGAAGTAAGGATCCTCCCGCTCGTCATCCAGCGACACGGCGAGCAAAATTGCGATGTCCGGTTGGCCGGATTTTGGCGGGTGATTCGGTTTTTTGAGATGCTTGGGCTTGTACTGGAGACGCTCGGCCGCTTCAACGATACGCTCTCTCGTTTCTTGGCTGACGGACAGCGAAGAGTCTTGCGCAAGTACGCGGGAGACGGTAGCGGTCGATACCCCGGCGGCTTGGGCGATCTCTTTGAGAGTTGCCATTAATAACCACTTCTTTAGTAAATTTATATTACGATTTTACTAAATTTTATTATATAGAGCTGGCGGGCTTCTAGCAACCGATAATCGCTCACGCTCAACTCCCGCTGGATCAAAGGATGCAAATGTACATCTTTTTCGAAACAGGCATTGAGGTGTAGTCGCATTGATGCAAATATGCATGTATTTCTTTGAAAAAGCTCTTAATGAGCGAATATGACTCGAAATACCTGCACGATTGCACCTATTCCTATCCAACGAACGGGTTCCCCGGAAGATAGATGCACAATCGCAGGTATTCGAGCCCTCGCAGAAGACCCCGTTATCGCACAACAAAAAACCGCGACCTCATGGTCGCGGTCTCGCCGTCTTCCGGAGCGGATTTCGCTGCTTTGACGTGACCGAAGACGGTCTCGCCGTCTTCCGGAGCGGATTTCGCTGCTTTGACGTGACCGAAGACTCTTGCTTATACGATTTCGGCACCCAGGCAGTTTTTGAGATGGCGCAGCGCCCACTCGTGCCCCGCTTGATCGAAGCTGGCGACGGCTTTCTCGTGGATCACGATCCGATAGTTCCGGTTATAAGCGTCGACCGCCGTGTGGAGCACGCAAATGTCGGTGCAGTCGCCGACCAGATGGACTTCCGTAATGCCCCGCTCGCGGAGTTTCAAGTCCAGGTCCGTGCCCGCGAAGGCGGAGTACCGGGTTTTGTCCATGTAATGGACGTTCGGCCGTCCTTGGATCTCTTCATATAAAAGGCCAAGTTCGCCGTACAAGGCCCTGCCCGCCGTTCCGCGGATGTTGTGCGGTGGGAACAGCTTCGTCTCCGGGTGATAAGCATCGTCCCGATCGTGTACGTCGACCGCGAACACGACGTAATCGCCGGACTCCGCGAATTCGCGCGTCAACCGCACCACTTCCGCTTCGATTGCCTGCCCCGGCTCTCCGCATGTCAAGGCTCCGTCCGTCGCGATAAAGTCATGGGTGTAGTCGATGTTGATCAAACCTCTCATAAGATCCCTCCGGCTGCCGTTTTCTCCATTTTCGCATGAATTTACGAACGCCGAAAGCCCGCCGCTCAAAAATGAGAGCCGCGGGATTCGTTGCGTTAAAAGATTCTCATTTATTTCTCATACACACCAAAAAATCCCGTAAATACGGGCTTTGCGCTCTCTGTGGAAAAAATTAGGAAGATTTATCTGTGGTAAAGTGGATTCTAGTTAACCACGGTTAACCGCTGACTAGATGAAAGATGGAGGGAATCGACATTGTTCAAAAGACAACTCATCCGTAAAGTAATCAGCGTTGGTATATGCTCCGTAATCGGGCTCGCCGCTCTCGGCTTCGGGAATGCCGCAACCGCCAGCGCCGCAACGAAAACGAAGGCAGACAAAATCATCTCCACGGGTAAGAAGTACTTAGGTGTTAAATACCGGTTCGGCGCTCCGTCCGGTGTCACATACGCGTTCGATTGTTCTTCATTTACCCAATACATCTTTAAAAGAAACGGAATCTCGCTTCCGCGCACTTCTTCCTCCCAAGCGGCGAAAGGGAAGAAAGTCACCAAGGCTCAACTGAAGAAAGGCGATCTCGTCTTCTTCAAGCGTCCGGGCAAATCCGGCGTCGGCCACGTCGCCGTCTACATCGGCAACAACAAAATGCTTGGAGCGTCGGGCAAGAAAGTCCAAGTCTCCAGCTTGAGCTCGAATTACTGGAAGAAGAACTACATCACGGCTCGCCGGGTTTTGTAATCCTATAAACGGCGCAGCTAGGCGAATTGTTGCATCCCCCGCCAAAAAAATAAAGGTTGTCCCGAATCCTCTTTCGGGACAACCTTTTTTATGTTCCAGCCAACCGCGGATCGGATCATTTGATCCCGCTCATTTTGATGCCTTCCACCAAGTATCTCTGGGCGATGAAGAACAAGATGAACGTCGGGATCGCGGCGATGACCGCGGCGGCCAGCACGATATTCCAAGGCGTGAAATAACCTCCGCCTACGATGTGCGCCAGCTCTTGCTGCACGACCCACAGTTTTTCGTCCTGGGTGATGACGAGCGGCCACAGGTAAGAGTTCCAGTTGGCGAGGAAAAATCCGATCGTCAAAGGAACGATAATCGGCACGGACAGCGGAAAGGCGATCCGGAAGAACGTCCCCGCAAGACTCAGCCCCTCCATGTAAGCGGCCTCTTCCAGTTCCTTCGGGAAGTCCCGGTAAAACTGGCGGAACAAGAAGATCCCGTAAGCGTTGAAGATCGAAGGCACGATCAATCCCCAATACGAATTTCCGAGCCCCAAATCCTTGGTAATCAGGTACAGCGGCAGCATGATAATCGAAAACGGCACCATCAGCGTGCTGAGCATCCAGCCGAAAACGACCGATTTACCGGGAAAATTCAGCCTTGCGAGCGCATAGCCCGACATGGCGTGGAACACCATGGCCACGACGGTGACCGTCACGGACACGAACAGCGAATTCAGGATGGCACGGGGCAGCCCCGATTCCGTCCAAGCCGTCTTGAAATTGGACCATTCGAACTCGACCGGCAGCAGCTGGAAGTCGAAGACGGTCGTCTCCGAACGCAGCGAGCTGATCAGCATCATGTAGATCGGAAAAAGCATGAGCAAACCGAGGAGGACCCCGACGACGGGCAGCACCATCCGTTTGGATACGGCCATGTCCTACACCCCCTCCTTCTTGGAAGACAGAAGTTTGAGCTGGAAGAGGGACAAACAGAAAATGATCAGGAAAAGCACGAACGCGAGCGCGGAAGCGTAACCCATATTCAGCATGTCGAAGCCTTGCTTGAAGATGTATAGAACGCTCACTTGCGTCGAGTTCATCGGACCGCCGTCGGTCATGACGAGGATTTGCTCGAGCGCCTGGAAGGAGCCGATTGTGGTCACGATTAGGATGAATGTGCTTGTTTCCTTGAGAAGCGGAAGGGTGATGTACCGGAACGACTTCCAGCCCGTGGCGCCGTCGATTTCGGCCGCCTCGTAATAGTCCCGGGGAATCTCCTTCATCGCGGACAGGAAAATGATCATGTTATAGCCGACGTTGATCCACAGAATGACGCCGGCGATGCTGAACATCGCCTGCGAGGTCGAGGCGAGAAACTGCTGCGGGCTGCCGCCCAACAGCTCGAGAATGTGGTTCACCGCGCCGTTGCGCGGATCCAGCATGAACATGCCGATGATCGCCGAGATCACGGACGTGATCGCGAAAGGCATCAGGAACATCGTCCGGACGACGCCGCTGGCGCGCCCGCGGATTGCGTTCAGCATGACCGCAGACAGCAGAGACGACATGAACAAGAGCGGAACGTATACGACGCTGAACGTCAGCGTTTTACGGACCGACGCCCACCACTCGTCATCATGAAGCAGCTCGCGGTAGTTGGCCCATCCGGCGTACACTTTCGGGCTGAGCGCGTTCCAATCATGCAAGCTAGCGTAAAAGGCGTAAATGATCGGAATAAACACGAACACCAGCAAGCCGACGATATTGGGAAGCAGAAAGCCGTATGCCGTGACCCACTCGTTCCGGGTTCTGGCGCTGATTCGTTTTGGAGTCACTGGAGCATCCTCCCCCTTAAACGGGAACGGGGACGGACCCACATGCGTCCATCCGCCCCCGACCCATTCTCGATTCGTTTTATTTGTTCGCTTTCGCCAGCGCGTCGTTGATTTTCGGATCCGAGACCTCGGCGGCTTTGGCTCCGTCATACTTGCCGTACATGACGTACTGCATCGCGTCGCCTACGACGTCGAGCACTTCGGAAGGATAACGCGGCTCCGGAATGGCGGAATCGTAGATTTGCTCCGTGAACACTTTGCGCATGCCTTTGCTGTAGATCTCTTTGCCCGCTTCGACGACGGATTTCCTCGGCGAGTAAGCGAACTTCACTTCGGTGCACCATTTGAGCGCGCGCTGCGGATCTCCCGCGAACGCCCACATGACGAACTTGGCCGCTTCTTCGACGTTGGCGCTCTTGCCGTTGACGGCGAACTTCCAGCCGCCCGCGTCCGTCGCCGCTTTGCCGCCTTCCGGAATCGGCAGCGGAGCTACGTTGATCGGAACGTCTTTGAACACTTCTTCCGCGCGGTTGATCGCCCAGGTTCCGACGATTTGCATCGCGGCTTCTTTCTTGCCGAGGTGGTCGATTTCCCACGGGCCGGCTTGCAGCTTCTTCGGCGACAAGCCTTCTTTGAAGAAGCGTCCCCAGAAATCCAGCGCTTTCGCGGTTTCCGGCGTGTTGAACGTCGATTTCGTTCCGTCCGCGCTCAGCACGTTGCCGCCTTGCTGCCAAAGGAACGGATACCAGATGAAGTTGAAGTACGGGCCTTTGTCCGGAGGAAGGATGAGTCCCGCGACTTTGTTCGTCGTGAGCTTCTTCGCCGCTGCGTACAGTTCGTCCCACGTCTTCGGTACTTGGACGTTCGCGGCTTTCAACATATCTTCGTTGTAGTAGAGGCCGAGCAGCTCAAGCTCGAACGGCAGGGCCATGATTTTGTTGTCTACCGTAACCGCGTCCAGGGAGGCGGGAAGGAAATCCTCTTTGGCGCCTTCCGGGAAGTACGGCGTCAGGTCGGCCATCAGGCCGGACTTGGCGAATTTCATGAAGTCGCCCGGGCTGATCATGTAGATATCCGGACCTTCGCCGGAAGCGAATGCAGTCGGAAGCTTCGTCGTCGTGTAATCGCCTTGGTTGAAGGTCGAGTATTCGATTTCGACTTTGTCCTGGATTTTGTTGTACTCGTCCACCAAACCGCGGAAAAACTTTTCTTCGGCTTCGGTGTGGAAATCGTAAAATTTCAGCTTTATTTTTTTCCCGCCGTTGCCGCTGTTTCCGCCGTTGTCGGCGGAAGCCGAAGCTTGTCCGGAGGATTCGGCGGGTGCGGACGCACCGGCGTCGCTGTTTTTGGTGCCGCTGCCGCCGCAGGCGATCTGAAGCACGAGCAGCAAGGAGATTGCCGCAAATCCAAGCCCTTTCCACGTCTTTCTCATCGTGAATGACCCCTTTCAAATGATTTCGACCCAAGTGTAAGCCACTTGGGTCGGGGTCCATAACGGGAAATATTTTGGGAGGGTGGACTATTTCAAGGAGGCATCCAGGCTGCTTTGAATGCGCTGGTCGGCTTTACGCACGATTTCCTCCGGCGTCGCGGTCCCGAACAGCAGCTGCTGCAGCGAATCCGAGAAAATCCGGTTGATATCCTCGGGAAGACGGGGTTCGGCCCGTTCCGTCCCGTATATTTGGTCGGTGAACACCTCTCTGAGCCCTTTTCGGTAAAAGTCTTGGCCCGCTTCCATCACCGATTTGCGCGGGGAGTACGCGAACTTGGTCTCGCTGACCCACTTGAGCGGAATTTCAGGCTTGCCGGCAAACGCCCACATGATGAATTTCGCGGCTTCCTCCGCATGCTCGCTTTGCCGGTTCGCGGCCATCTTCCAGCCGCCGGAGATCGTCACCGGCGCTCCGCCCTCCGGCAAAGGCAGCGGCACGACGCCGATCGGCTGGTCTTTGAACTCGGTTTCCAGCATGCGGATGTTCCAGGACCCGCTCACCTGCATGGCCGTTTCGCCGCTGGCGAGAATGCCGATATCGGTCGTCGGACGCGACGGGCGGAGATTGATCAACCCTTGCTCCACCATGCTGCGGAAGAAGGCATACATGCTCTTCGCGCGCGAACCGGTGAGCGCCGAGGAGCGTCCGTCTTCGCTGAGCAGGTCGCTGCCCGTCTGCCACAGGAAAGGCAGCCAGGAAAAATTTTGGAAGACGCCGTCGTACGTTTCGATCGTGAGTCCCGTGACGCCGGGGGACTTGAGAATCCGGGCGGCTTTCATCATGTCGTCCCACGTTTTGGGAGGCTGCAGGCCATGGGACTTGAACATGTCCTCGTTGTAGAACAAGCCGAGCAATTCCGTCTCGAACGGCACCGCGTAGATGTTGTTCGCCACGGTCACGGAGTCCAGCGCGACGGGGTTGAAGTCGCTCCGGATTTCCGGCGTGAAGTAATCCGTCAGCGGGTACAAATAGTCCGCGTCCACGAACCGCTTGATCGTCGCGGGGGAAACGAAGAAAATATCCGGCCCTTGTCCCGACGCGAGTGCGGACAGAAGGCGGGTGCTGGAGAAATAATCGTCGCTGGACACGTATTCCACCCGGATTTCGACTTGCGGATGTTCTTTCTCGTATTCCTTGGCCAGCCATTGCCAGAAGTCGTACTCCATCGCTTGATGGAACGACCACAGCCGGAGGACGATCTTATCCCCGCCGGCATCGGAATTCGGCGCGTTCAGCAGCTTATCGACGTCCGGCCCTTCCGATCGGACCACGTTGCCGCATCCGCCGACGGCGAACAGGAGCACGGCCAGCAGCAACGCCAAAGCCCCGCGCGCGATTTTCGTCATCCTAGGAGTCCTCCTTGCGGTAAAAGAACTGGCGGTATTCCTGCGGCGTAACCCCGGCGTGGCGCTTGAACAAACGCGAAAAGTACTTGACGTCCTGATAGCCGACCATCTGGCTGATCTCGTAAAGGCGAAGCTCGGAGTTCATCATGAGCGACTTGGCCTTGTCCATCCGCAAACGGGTCAAATACTCGACGAAGTTGTCGCCCGTCTCTTGCTTGAAGTAAGAGCTGAAGTAGCTCCCGCTCATTTTGGCGTGCAGCGCGACGTCCTCCAGGGAAATGTCCTTGGCGTAATTTTTGTGGATGAACTCGATCGCTTTCTCGATCGTACGGTTATGGCGTTGCTGCCGGTTCCAATCCAATGCCGAGATCGTCGCTCCGATCCAGTCCCCCATGTAAGCCATGAACTCGTCCGCGCCGAAGTCCCGCTGGAACAAGTCTTGCGGCTGACTGGCTTCCTTGGCCACGAGGTCGTGAACGCGGTTCTCGTAGACGATCCGGTTGACGGAAGAAAGCAGTTGCAGCCCGAAGCGCTGAAACAGCCGGAACGACACGTTGTTCCGCTTGATTTCGTCCAGGAACGTTTCGACGCCCTTCAGCGCTTTGTCCCGGTCGCCCGCTCGGACGGCGCGGCAAATTTCCTCATCCAGATGGGTCGGATACCCGGAGGCTTCGCGCTCGCCGCTGAGCACGTCTTCAAAGCGGCTCACGATTCCGCCGCCGTGGATCCATTTGTTGCGCAAGGCTTCCCCCGCATGCCGGTACAGGAGAGGCAACGCTTCGAATTTCGCCGACGTCTCGCTGAGCCCTACGGAAACGGAGATTTTCACCCATTTGCGGACCTCTTCCGCAACCCGTTTGGCGGCGTCCAGCGCACAACCGCCTCCGGCATTGACGTAATAGAGCTGCGGTCCGCTCGTGAAGAGATGGACGAACGGCGCCTCCCGCTCCGCGGCCAACACGTCTTGGATCACGTTGCGCACCGCGAAGGAGACGAGCTGCTTGTCCCCCCACTGATCCTCCAGGCTGAGCTCGTCGAAACGGTCGATCTCGACCGCCATCATCTGGAATCGCTCCGCGTTCTTCGGAAGGAGTTCCCGCAGGCGTGAGACGTAGCTTTCGGCTTCCTCGGAGCCGGTCAACCAGTCCTTCCACCACTTGGAGTAATTGAGCGCCGGCACGGCGGGGCCGGCAGGCAAATCCCGTACCTGTTTATGCTCTTTCAGGCGCTGCAGCAAAGACGCGATTTCCGGAGGTTTGACCGGCTTCAGCAAATAATCGAACGCGCCGAACTTGACGGCGGTTTGCGCGTATTCGAAAAAACCGTACCCCGACAGGATGACGACGTGGACCGGATATTCCTTCAATGCGATCAGCAAATCCAACCCGTTCATATGGGGCATGCGGATGTCGGTGATGACCAAATCCGGCATTTCCCGTTTGACGAGATCGATCGCTTCCAGCCCGTTTTTGGCTTCTCCCACGACGCTCCACTCGGGATCCAGCTTCGGGATCAATGCCAGCAATCCCCGGCGAACCCTGGGCTCGTCGTCGACGACGATGGCTCGAAACATCATCCACCCTCCGATGATAATGCTGTAGTTGAGTCTTGTTGCCGAATTTTATCGATCGCAGGCAGCAGGATCGTAATGGAAGTGCCGGTTTCCGGCGACGATTGAATCGTCACGCCGTATTCCGGGCCGAACTCCAGCTTCAGCCGGTCGTCCAGATTGTAAATGCCGATGCCCTTGCTCCGGCGGTGAACGATGTCTTGAAGCTCTTCATTCGGAATGCCCTCGCCATTGTCGGCCAGCACGACGCGAAGTCCACCGGTAGCGAGATCCCGCATGACCGTGACGGCGATCAAGCCGCCTTCCTCGACGTGCTCCATCCCATGAAGAATGGAGTTTTCCAGATAGGGCTGCAGGAACAGGCGGGGAACCTTGCAGGCAAGCAGGTCGGGCTCCGCATCGAACGTGATTTCGAACCGATCCTCGAACCTCATTTTCTGCAAATACGCGTAGTCGGAAGCCCATTTCAGCTCCTCCTCCAGCGTGACCCACTGCTCGCCGGGCCGGATGGCATACCGCATGATGTCGCTCAGGGCGGTAATCATCGTGCTGATGTCCGTCTCCCCCCGCTCGATCGCCATCCAGTTGATCGTATCCAAAGAGTTGTAGACGAAGTGAGGGTTGATTTGCGCCTGCAGGGCCCGTACCTCCGCTTCCTTCTCTTTGTCCGAGACGATCCGGACCTCCTGGATCAAATCCGTGATTCTGCCCCTCATGCTGTTGAACGAGGTTTGAAGCATGCCGATTTCGTCCGCGGACGTCGCCGGCTGCCGGAAGCCCAAATTGTCTTTGTGGATCTGCTTCATCGCGAGCGCCATTTGGCGGACGGGCCTCGTAATGTACCGCGAGGTCAGCCATGCCAGCAGCACGAAGGAGCCTCCGAACGCGATGAGCGTCACGAGAAGGAACTTGCGCAAATCGCGGGACTGTTCGTTCAAGTCGGACTGCGGAATAAGCGACATGTAGTACCAATGGTTGTAGTCGGACTGCACGAGGCTCACCCGGTAGAGATTGCCGTTCAGCTCTTGGGTGGAGGACGCGGTTTTCCGTTTCATCAGATCTTGGTAAAACGGGATTTCGGCCAGCTTCACGGGATAAGCTTCGGGATTCCGGTGCCACAGGACGTGCCCCTCCCCGTCGGCAAGAAACAGCATGCCGCGGGGGCTGACGTCCACGCCCTGGATCAGCCGGTCGAGCGCCGATATTTTCACGTTCATGTATACGGTCCCGAGCGTCTGCATGACGTCGGTAACGTTTTTCACTTGCATGCCGAGCAGAAAATATTGCGTCGCCTGCGGCAAGTACCGGTTCGCCGGCAACACGTACGTGGGCAGCCAAACCGCACGGCCTCCGGCCAATTCCGCCGTCCGCTGCCATTCCGGGTGAAGCTGGAATTGCGAGAAGAAGAAGTTCGAGCCCTTGAAGTCGGCGAAATACACTTGCCGGTCGGCCGTGTACAGGTAAATCGAGTCCAGGTCTTCCTTGCCCCTCAAGAAGTTGCGCAAAAAGCGGTTGATCGTATCGGCATTGTCCGCCGATTCCGCTCCGCCCCGCCCGATCCGGCTGAGCTCGGAAATGACGTCCTCGTTGTCGTAGATCGTCTTTAGCTGCGTTTCGTATTCCTTCAGCATCTGGTCCACGTTCTGCTTTACCAGGCTCAGCACCTGGCTCGTTTCCTGATCCGTCCGTTTGGAGACGAACCGGTTGGAGCTTCCGCTGAACAGGTAGCCGAACAGGGTGAGCGGGATCAAAATGAAGACCACGAGGAGAAGCGTCATTTTCTTCTGCAGCGTCCATTTCCCGAACCCGAATCGATTCATGAAAGCCCCGCCCTCACGCTGGAATTCCGCACGACAAGCTGCGGAAGCAGCTTTCTTTCGGTCTTATCAACAGGGTATCCCCGCAACCGGTTGATCAAAACCTGGGCGGCTTTCCTTCCGATTTCCTCCTGCATGAGGGACACGGAAGTCAACTTGGGATAAACCCGGGACGCCAAGTCGAGATTGTCCATGCCCACGACGGCCACGTCTTCGGGAATACGCAAGCCGGCTTCCTCGCAAGCTTTCATGACGCCGATCGCCATCAGGTCGTTGGCCGCCACGATCCCCTCCGGCTTATCCGTCGTCCCCAACAACGTTTTGGCGTGAAGATAGCCCCCGTTTTCCGTATAATCGGATTCCGAGATCAGCCGGTCGTCGAGCGGCAGCCCCGCTTCCTCCAAGGCGTCACGGTATCCGCAAAAACGCTGGTAACCCGTCTGCTCGGCCAAGCTGCCGCCGATATACCCGATTCTGCGGATGCCTTGTCCAATCAGATGCTCCGTCGCCTGTTTGATGCCGGTATACGTATCGACGTACACGTAATCGAAGCGGTCTTTGCCGCTCGGGGAAACGTATTTATTCGTCAGCACGACCGGCTCTTGCAGGGCGTTGATGGCCCCGATGTTTTCTTCGCAGAAATTGAAGGAAACCATGATCATGCCGTCCGCCACCCTTTCCCGAAGGTTTTGGATGGCTTTGAGTTCATCTCTTAAGCTGTGCTTCGTATAGAACAGAATCAGCAGATAGCCGTGCTCCTCGAGCACCTGGTTGATTCCGTTGATCATGTCGAAATAGAAAGGATTGCAAATATCGGGAACCGCGAAAATGATTTTGTTCGTCTGCCTCATTTTGAGCATTTTGGCGGCGCTGTCGGGCGCGTAGTTCAACTCTTCGGCCGCCTTCAGGATTTTGGCCTTCGTCTTCTCGCCGCAATATCCCCTGCCGGACAACGCCCTCGACACGGTGGAAGGCGAAACGCCGACCCGCTCCGCGATATGATAAATCGTATGCTTGTCCATCTGGTCCTCCGTCGAATGCAATCGGTTACACATTCTCACACTAGCACCGGGCCATTTCGAATTCAATGGAAATCTTGCGTATTGAAGCCCGCTCCCATCCAGTTTATGATGATCTAGAGGAATATGCAATCGATTCCACATTGTATCGGCAATATATGGGGGGAATGTTCATGGGTACTTCGACCGAATGGATCGGAACCTGGATCCGGCTGGAGCCGGACGCGAGGGAAATGGCGGTGGTCGTCGCCGATGTGCCGTCGGAGGAAGGAATCCGCACGGCACGGGTGACGGCGGTATGGCAAGGGGAGTCTCGTGAAGCGGCGGAATGCCTGCTGCATATGCCGGTCGCGGATGACCGGATCCGATTGATGTGGAAGCCGCACCTGGCGCCGGAAGGGAACATGGTCATCGGCGACCTGCTGTTCCGCTCGCCGGCAATCGTGCTGCGGGACGGACAGCGACAGTTCGCGCTTTATCCCGATCTCGACTGGCTCAAAGATAACCGTGAGGAGCCTCACGTGATGGATTTCGTTGAGACCGACCGGAACCTGTTCTACGGGCTGTGCCGTTACGAGAAGAAGGAACACGTCTATCATCGCAAGAGCGGCCGGCCGTTGCAGGTCCGCACAGGGCAGACGCTGTTCTCTTTTTACTTGGTCGAATGGGAGCAGGTGGAGGAAAACCGCCGTTATTCAGCCGTCAGCGATTGGATTTGGCGGCGGTTCGCGGAACCGAGAATGAAGCGCGAGGGCGGCGGGATCTCTTCGCTTCCGGACCTCTCCCGGTATGTCGACCATGCCTACGACTGGGCTTTCCGGCGTTGGGAGAGCGTCGTCTGGCAGCAGTTTCGGATCGGCGAACGGGAGGTCGGCGGCCCGGTCTTCATCGTAAGGGCAGCCCAAGCTCCCGGCCATGGGGAAGAGAACTTATGGCGGGAGCGCAAAAGCCTGTGGAACCAGGCGTGGTTCTGCGGCCTTCGCAGCGCCTACGGCTATCGCCTGTGGGGCGAGCGGCGCAACGATCCGGATTGGATCCGGCGGGCCGAGTTGAACAAAGAGTTCGCGCTGGCCGCTCCGATGCGGAACGGGCTGTTTCCGTCCGTCTTCACGGCGGGGGATACCCAGGAATGGACCGACGGAGCGTGGGGGCATTCCGACCGCCGGCCGCAAGGGCACGATGAATACGCCCACTTGCTCGACATGTCCTGGACTTGCTATTGGATGCTCCGGTGGTACGAGGACATCGAGCAGGACGAGCGGCTCGCGGAATATGCGGCGGCATACGCCGACCGTCTGGTGGAATTGCAGAACGAAGACGGAAGCTTCCCCGCCTGGGTTCATACCGAGACGGGACACGTCTCTCCTTGGCTTCGCGACAGCGCGGAAACCGCTTTGCACGTCTGGTTTTTGCTGCGGCTGAACCGGCTGCGGCCGAATGCCGACGCCCAGCGTGCGGCGAAAGCCGGGATCGGGTTCTTGCGGGACCATATCCTTCCAGAGCGCAGGTGGGAGGACTTCGAAACGTATTGGTCTTGCGCGCGGGCTTGGGAACGTAAGCAGCCCGGCGTCAAGGACGCCAGAAGCGGCTTGTTCAATCAATCCACGTTCTCGATGTATTGGACGGCGGAAGCTTTCCGGGAATGGCATGAATTCAGCCGGGATCCGGAAGCCTTGAAGACCGGAGAAGACGTCTTGGCCGAGCTCTCGCTGTACCAAGCGGTGTGGAACCCTCCCTATCTGGGCATTCCGGCGCTCGGCGGCTACGGCGTCCTGAACTCCGACGACGAATGGAACGATGCCCGGCAGAGTCTCGCCGCGCTGACCCACATGGCCTATTACCGGCTGACCGGCAAAGAAGAGCACCTGTACCGCGGCTTATGGGCGATGCGCGCCTCGTTCTACATGATGTACTGTCCGGAAAACCCGGAGGTCAAAGCGCTGTACGAACGCAAGCATCCCCACTTTGGCCCGCGCGACTACGGCTTCGAAATGGAAAATTTCCATCACGGCGGCTCGATGGTAGGCGAGGTCGGCGAATTCACCATTTTCGACTGGGGCAACGGCAGTGCCGCCGCGTCGTTGGCCGAGCTGTTGTTCGTATCATCCTAACGCCTCGCCGCGGGAAGTCTGCCCTTGCTTTGCATCGGCCTCGGCCACCTTTTTTAATCGAATGAGACTTTGCTCCGTCGTCCGCTCTAAATAGGGCTGATAAAATAACTTGTCGGCGATTCGTCCGAATAAGCTGTTTTTAGCATTGAAATTTTGCGTCGCCCGGAACCGGCAGCGCGACTCGCCGAGCTCTTCGTACTTCCATGTGCCTCCGCCTTTCACGAAAGGCATTCCCTTCGAGCCGACCAATACGACGGCGCATCTTCTGCAGGGTTCGAACACGACGGTTTCCAAATCAAAATAAAAAGGCCTTCCCCACGTCGAGCCGAGCGTACGCATGACCGTACCTTTCTTTTGCGTTTCCGCGTTCAAAAGCTCCACCCACTGCACCCTGCCGTCCCACTCCGGCCTGCGCTCCGCGCTTTGCGTGAGCGTCCAAACGAGTTCGACGGGGGCATCGATTTCAATGGACGTATCGTATCTGGCCATGGTTAAAAACTCCCTCTCCTCATGATTTCGTGATCTATCCGACTTGAGTGCACTATCGTTACTAAATGTATCACCTGTCTATGAAGCGTCATATTCCTCGAAAGTAGAAGTTGCAGTATACTTTCGGCGGTTACAGCCGTTAAAAAGAACATCGCCGGCGCTCAGGGAGCGCCGGCGATTTTTTTGTTCAGAGGAGGGGATGACGGGCGAACCGCGTGGCCAGCTGGCTTCGGCGCTTCAGCCCCAGTTTTTCGAAAATGGTCGAGAGATGCTTCTTCACCGTGGCTTCGCTTACGTACAGCCTGGCCGCGATTTCGGCGTTCGACAACCCTTCCGCCGCGAGCATCGCGACCTCCCGCTCCCGTGCCGAGAGGATCGCCAACTCCTCTGCGTCGGCCGAAGATTCCCCATGCCGCCATGCAATACCCGCCCGGTTCAATAACTGCTCCAGCAACCGAGCCAGTCGTTGGCCGCGCGTGTCGAGCACCAGCATGGGGGAGGGAATTTCACGGTAACCTCCGTGTTCCGTTCCGGCGGCTGCTTCAAAACCCATTCGTTCGTGGATCACCATAAATGCCTCGATGGGCGGCGGGCAGCAAACGAGCAGCCTGCCTGAGCAAAGATATCTGAACATGAGCGAGAATACTTCGTTTTGGCTGAGATGATCGGTCCAGTCGCTATAGTCGATGGAGCGAATGAACCAGCCGGCCGGTTCTTCGGGTGAGACCGTCAAGGACCGGCGCACCGCCGAAGAAAGGGTGGACATATAAGGTGAGCTGAACGGATCTTGATCCATATAGGCAACCGTCCCGGCATGAATCGGCAGGATAGCGGCCAGCCCTACGGCCTCGCGGTTTTCATCGCGAAGCAAGAACAGGCTTCGTTGATCCATCTCATACCATGCCTGCGGATCCAATCCTTGCAGACTGGCTTTCGGCAAAGAGTCCGAGAACGCGATGCGTATCTCTTGACCGCTTTCGGGTTCGATCGCGACAGTCGAGATGAAGCGGTCGGGTGCGGCGAACCGAAGAAGGATATACTTCTCCGCTTCTTTCACCGTCTCGCTGTTCACCTGCTCCCAAAGCGAATGGGCCGGAGCGTTACGGTAAAAGGCGGTTATCGTCTCTCCCCCGACGAATTGATACAATTCCCCGACTTCATGGGCCACGCTTCGCGTTCCCCCATGTTCCAGTATCCGGTCGGCAAAATAGCAGGCCAGCCTGGCGGTAAGCGCCTTGTACCGGTCCGGCTCGCGCTCCCGAAGGTAAGCGGCGACCGCATCCCGCATCAGGTCATGCATCGCCCAGCCCTGGTCCGCCTTCCGGATGAACGATAGCCGGATCAAACCGTCAAACGCGGCTGACGGAATTTCGGGAACGCCCAATGCCGCAGCAAGGATCCTTGCGTTAAACCGTTTGGGCAGCGACGCGGCCTCTACGAGAAGCCGCAGCTCCGGATCCGCAACCTCCTTCAGCCAGATGTCCGCCATTTCATGGAACCAAGCACGGCTGTCCATGGCTTCCGCATGCGTGCCGATATTCGTCCGGTGCGCCGTGGCCAGCGACATAGCGAGGGGATGACCGAAAGAAGCCCGCCAAACGCGATCCGCTTCTTCTCCTTCCGGCAGACCGCAGCGTTCTGCATACACCCTGGATTCTTCTTGCGACAGCGCGCCCAGAGGAATCGGATTCAAGCGTTCCCTCCAGGCAGGCGATACGGTCCAGGCTCCGCCAAGCGGGAATCGGCCGGCGGTCATCAGCAGAACGTTGTCCGCCAGCCGGGCAAACAACCTCTCGCGAAGCCAAACTTCCAGATCCGAAAACTCCTCGAACGTATCAAAGGCGAGAATTACACGCCGCTTCTTCGCGATCTCGCGCAGGGTTCCGATACAAGCTTCCGTCCACGCGGATACAGAGCCGTCGCTTCCGGGCATCTTCTCCGGCGCGATTTCCAGCAGTGTGAGAATCCTGCGGCACACCTCGTCTTCCCGGTGCGGAATGTCTCGGCTGTCGATCAGCAAAAATACGGCTCCGGCACGCTCGGCTTCACGGCGGAATGCCGCGAGCAGCGTCGTTTTGCCCATCCCTCCGGTTCCGCTGATGCTCCAGAGCGTGCGTTTCTCCGGTTGTCCGTCCAAATAGCCGCGGAAACGCAGCCGCTCGGCGTTTCGCCCTACAAAATAGTAATCTTCCCGGTCCGCGAAGCTTGGTTCCGTCTCTCCGGTTCCATCGAACTCCCGCGTTGTCGTCAAAACGTTCACCGCCCGCACCCGTATGGATTCCATTTCCTATTAAAGTATAGTTTTATTTTCGAGTTAAAAATAGCAATAAAGTGAAAAAGCGGCTGGAAGGTGACTGCCCCAGCCGCTTTCGTTTTTCAATAGCATGATCTCTCGCGGCTTCGGATTTCTCTATCACGCGCCGGGTTTTACGATCATGAAGATAAAAATCAGAATGCCGAGCCCTGAAGCCACATACAGCCAACCGCTTGCCCGATTGACCCATTTTTGCTGCTCTGGGGGAAATGCGGTCACGTGCTGATTGCCGGGATCATAGAGCCAGTCTCGGAGTTTCTTAAGCGTAGGCGCAACTGCCGCGATCATCGTAATTTGAATGAGAACATAGATCACTAAAGTGCCGTATAGCCAGAGTTGGGCAAACGTGCCGTAATCCCCGGACAACGCAAGTCCGAGTCCCGAAAGTACGGCGATGGTCCCTCCGATTTTCGGAAACCGTTCCATTTTGCCGGCGAAGCCGATTGACGAGCGGTACTGCTGTACATTCTGGCGTCGTTGCAGGAAAACATGTCCCAGAAAAGTAGGGCCGATCCCGATCAACGCCGACAAAACATGAACAACAACCAAGATTTCCATTCCATTCATTCGTTGCCATCCTCCCTTGTTGCATGCCTGAGGCCGAAGCTAGGATTCGGCGCCCTTCCTACTTTAGCAACCGGGACGATAAGCGTTAATTATACGAAAGTTGTAAAATGCATTATCCTTTCGTCGTAAATGCGAAAACACCCCGTTAGGGGTGTTCTCAGTTAGCATGCGGGCCAGGTCAAATCACTTCGCGCTCGTCGTTGCCGGGAAGCGTCGGGAACGGGGCATGCGGCTCCGCTTGGTACCAGAAGGCGGTAGACGCGATGTCGCTCTGCTGCGGCAAATAGCGGCGTTCCGAACGCCAGCCGAGGTCTTGGATCGTCACCTTCAGGTCGTTTTCGAACCGGATCGGATCCATGACGTGCCAGCGGTACATACCAAAGCGCTGTTGGCTGCGGTATAACCCGTCGGGCTTAATCGCCTGGTGCATGCCGAGGTAAGCCGTCGAATAGGTCCTGTAAGTTCCCAGCGGCTGCTCCCAGTTCCAAGCGCCGCCGAAATAGTCTTCGGTGCCCGTCCCGCAGATCGTCGGGAACTCGCCGTCCCCGTCCATGTAGAACTTGATTTCGCCTTCTCCCCACCAGCCCGTGTTATTCACCTGCCAGGCCAGATAGGTGCCCACGTAGTGGCCTTTGCCCTTGATGCCGTCGAGGATCGTATGGACGTCCTTGTACGCGACCGGGTTGCTGCGGCGCCATTGCGCGTGGAAGTAAGCCGCATCCGCCGGCACTTCCGTCAACGTGTAGTCGATTTGATAGTACAGGACGGCTTTATTTGGGTTTTTGTTTTCCATCGTGATCTTGGCGGATTTGCGGAACGGCATCAGCCAATAGCTGTTGAACCCTCCGGCCGGATTGACGGCGATCGGCAACGAGTTGACGTCGGCGCGCTCCTGCCAGCCGTTGCAGAAGAAGTCGCACACCGGCACTTCAACCGACGGCGTCTCCTCTCCGTCCCAATAAAGCCGGAAAATCAAGTTCCGCCATTCCGGCGGGAAACACGTCAGCCAAATGTGCTGAATGGCGCCGGGGCCTTGAATCTCGCCCATCACGAACTCCGTGCCCGGTTCGATCTCTACGGAAGGCGACACTTTCCAGCCGACGCCGAGATCCCGCGCGCAGGCCGCGCCTGTACCTTCCGTCGCCATGGCGCCCTTGCCCTTCTCTCCCGTGAAATTCTCGGGGCTGATCGAACGAGTCACCGCGTTCGACAGGCGCGCCAAATTGCCCAATCCCATATCCAAACCGTTAAAATTATACATTCTCTTCATCTCCTTCGTTTATCGTCAAGAATAGTAGACTTCAAGCTCGCTGACGGACGTGAACGCTTCATCTCCGCCAGGTTTGCCGATAATCCTCACGCCGTCTCCGGCGATCTCGTCGAACGTGAACGTATAGGTTTGATCTTCCGCGCTCGCATTGGCCGGATAAGCCGGCGAGACTTTGGCGTTTTTCACGTCCACCCATTCGAAATTTTGCCGCACCTGAACCCGGACGTTTTCGAACCACCCTCCGGAGGACGAAGGAGTCCCGTTGGTGAACACGACTTTGTTCATCCGGTAAGATTTCGGCCAGACGTACCCCCACCAATCTTCGGGCTTCCGTTCGCCGTTAAAGCTGTCCACCGACTCGTCCTTTTTGCCGTCGTTCAGTTTGGCGTTCCCCCCATTGCCCATCGTTCTAGCGTAAGGGGCGACATCCGGGTCATAGGAAGGCAGTGCCAGATTGTCGTTGCTCTTCCGGTTGGTGGCTTTCGTTTTCTTATAAGGCGTCACTTTCATTTTGCGGAGCGAGAAATCGTAGTTTTTCACGCCTCCGACGAACGTGTTGGCGTTCAGCCACATTTCGCGGCCGTCTTCGTTGATGAACTTAGACGGGATGACCGTCGCGTAGCCGCCGTTCTTATCCTGCGTCCACGGATAATCCCCGAAGTCCGCCGAATAGAATCTTTTCCATGGGCCCCAAGGCTTCGGCGCCTCATAAAATTCGAACGTGAATTCGGTCCACGACGTGTATAAATAGCGGTCTAGCGGTTTGTCGTATACGATGCTGCCCTGCGAAATGACGGACATGTTGCCCAAACCGTCCGTCAGGCGGTCCGTATACACCCGGCGGTCGTCCTGCAGCACCGGCTTCCTCGAAGCGATATCGCCGGCTTTCGTCCATTTCGCCTTGCCCTTCAGATTCCCGGCGTAAAACTCCCAAGCCGACACGTCCTGGATTTTATCCTTCGGCATCCGGGCCAGGTACAGCTTGGTCGGGTCCGTCACTTTATCGTTAAACGAGTCCCGCCAGTTGTAATCCATTCCGTACGCGTAGACATAGTCGTCGAACGTGTTGTTCGCCCCGTCCTTGCCGTAATCCAAAAACATGACCGTCGTGAAGACATGGTCCTTGAACATCGGGGCGTTGGGCCCCACCTTCCAATTCTTCCCTTTGTCGGTGGACTTCAGGATGGTCGCGGCCGGCACCTCGTTGAAAATGTCCCCCGTTTTATCGTCCTTGCTCAGGTCCTGCACCGCCAGGTACAAATCGCCGTTCACGGAGACCATGCCCGTCGGTTTCCGGTTATACAGCGCCGGATCGGACCATACTTGGCTCACGCCGTCCCCCGCTGCCAATCTCTCTCCATCGAGGTTTTGGGTCCATGGAGAGCCGGTGATCTTGTTCACGACGATGTCGGAAAACTCGGATCCGAAATCGAAACCGGCGCCGTCCCCGTTCGCGGTATAGAGATTGTCGTCGTCGGACCAGGCGACCGGCCACAAATCCCCGTCGCTGAAGGTCGAGTAAGTGGAATTCGGCTCTACCTGCACGGTGGAGAAGAAGGTGCTCTCCTCTGGAATCACTTTGCCTTGCGGATCCGGCGAATCTTCGCCGCTGCAAGCTGTGACCAGCAGGATGCTTCCCAAAACCGACATGGCCGCCGCTTTCCCTCCTTTGATCCCCCTCATGAAGGGATGACGCCTTTGCGGATGATCAAGTTCGCGTAAAGCGCGCTTTCTCCGGTGGCGACGACGGCATACGCGTTCTTGACGCGGGCGTAAAATTCATGGCGTTCCATCTGCTCGAACGGCTTCTCCGAACCGGTCCGCGCCGCCGCGATCTCGCAGAAACGTTCCCAGATAGGCGTGTCCACCGGGTCTCCCGGGTCTACCTGCATGACGGCGAACGCCCGGTCCGATGAAGTATCCGCCGGAAACAGCGTCAGGATATCGTCCAGCAATTCCGGTATCGAATGGCCGTCGCAGCGGATCAGCCTCTGGGCGTGGCTCGCGGCGGGAAAATTGCCGTCCGCCAGCACGAGCTCGTCGCCGTGGCCCATTTCCATCAGCACTTTGATCAGTTCAGGAGAAATCCGTATGGGGATTCCGATCAACATCTGTCTTTCCTCCTTCATCCATTGCCGCGATTGCCATCCCGTTCTATAATTGAAATTGCTATCGCGCGATAAGCGTTTACATGATTGATCTTAACAAATTGTATGGGCCCCCGCTTTGCTCGGGCTTGTGATAATTTATCCGTTCTTGCGATATTGGAGGCGTTTCCGTGGACCGCATGACCGAACAACGCCGCAGCCTGCTCCGGCAATTTTCTCCCAATGTCCGGCTCGCATGGAACCATCGGGTTTCGGAGATGACATTGAAATCCAGGATCATTTTCGACTACGAGCTTCTCTATCTTGAAAAGGGCGAGCTGAGCGTGCGGATTGAACAGGAGTTCCATAAGCTCCATCCGGGAGACATCATTCTGTTCAAGCCGGGCAAGGAGCACGAATTCCTGGGTTCTAACGGGGAATGCTGGATGCCGCACATCCACTTCGACGTCCTGAACTACGAGGATTTCGAGGCCGTGCCGATCAACTTCAAAACCCGGCGGGAGTGCACGGAAGAAGAGGCGTCGCTCATCCGTCCCGACATTCTCGGCGCTGCCCTGAACTTTCCCGACGTGATCCGGATCGGCGGCCATGCCGAGATTCTCCACCATCTCCACCGGCTCATCCATGCCTATGACCGGATGGACCAGGAGTTCACGATTCTTCAGAAGTCGCTTGTGCTGCTCATTCTCCATCAATTGGCCAAAGGGTTGGAGGCGCAGCACAGCACCCACCTTACCCTGCATGAAAAAGCGCTCGAGCGGACGGTGACCTATATCGTCGAGCACTACAACCGGACGGTTCATCTGAGCGAGCTGTCCAAAATCGCCTGCCTCAGCGTCTTCCACTTCTCCCGGCTGTTTAAGGAGAAGTATGGGCTGTCGCCTCATCAATTCCAAATCCGCCGTCGAATCGAGAAGGCGAAAGAACTCATGATGTTCAGCCGGCTCTCCCTGACTTCGATCGCGGAGGAAGTCGGGTACGGCAGCGTATATGCGTTCAGCAAGGCGTTCAAACAGGCGGAAGGCGTCTCCCCCCGCGAATTCATCCGTGTATCATCCGGGCAATGAAGATCGTCAAAGCAAAGGCAGTCCCGTCATGGGGACTGCCTTCTTTGGCTTGCCTCTTTATTTCTGGCTCAAGCTTGCCACGTTCGAGAGCGGCTCGAGGCTGGAGATCGATTTCGCCACGAACAGCTTCGCCGTGTAACCCGAGTGGTTGCCCGGCATCATAAACCCTCCGGTGAACGTCTCCGTTGCCCCCGGACTGACCGACTGCGTCACCGCGGAAACGTTTTGCAGCTCGCCTTTCTTGTCGTATAACGCGAATACAAGCGTAACCGGCTCCGGAGAAGAAGTGTAGCTCTTGATGTCTGCGCTCACGAGTACCATGCCCTTCTTAGGAAGCTCGCTCAGCGCGTTGCCGGAAGCGTCCTTGAACGCCGCGTTCTGCACGGCGTAAGCCGGGCCGACCACCTTGACCGTACGCGTGACGGGAGCGGCAGCGTTGCCTTCCGTGTCGGTCACCCGATAGGTTAACGCATACGTTCCGACAAGAGACGCGTCCACGGTGCCCTCTCTCGCTATTTTCCGGGAAATATCGCCATCCAGATTGTCGCTGGCCGTCGCTCCAGGATCCTCGAACGTGCCGCCGAGCGGGATTTCAACGGACGCATCTCCCTTCAGAGTGATGACCGGCGGAACGGAGTCGACCGCCAGCAGACTGTAATCGTCCGCCTGAATCCAAGTGTCCCCGTTGGACCAGAAACCCGTGAACACGGTCACCGAAGTGTTGGGACCGGAATTGAAGCGGATCGATTCCTTGGTGTAATCGTCCAATCGGCCGTAATTCAGTTCCTTCATGATTTTCCCGTCCGGCGCCCGGACGCCGAAATAACCGGCGTTGTTATTCTGCGACGTCCGAAGGAACCCGGTCAGCTCGTAATCGGTATTCGGAGCGACCTGCACGGTTTGTTTGATCCCGTTCCAGCCGACGTCATTGCGCATGAATATGTTGTTCGCGCCTCCGCGCGAGAAGGCATGGTTCCGGTCCACGCCTCCTTTGCCGCTCTCCAGGATCCAGGGAGAAGAGATCGTACCGGATTGCTGGCTTTCGAACGAAGGGTCCGCGAGCAGGTTTTTCGCCGGCTCTCCGATCTCCAACGTGGAATGCATGAGGAACACATTATAGGGAACCCACTGGGACATCAGGAAATAAAGGTCTTTGCCTTTCAGACTCCAAGGATGGATGAAGGCGCCGTAGAGCGCGGGGTACTCGTCCCCTGTGGCGATTTCGGATTCGCCCGACCAGCCTCCCGTTATTTCGGAAGAGCTGCGGAGTACGATCGCGGCGCGGTCCTCGTTCAAATACGTCATGATGTACTTGCCGTAATAGGAATTGTAGGCGACCGACAGCTCGCCCACCGGATCGTCGATAACCCGAACCGCGGCGTCTTCGTTGTTCACGGCCCAAGACGTGCCGTTCCAGTATTCGTATTTCTCTTTCGTCAGGACGTCCGCTTCCGGAACCCTAGCCAGATAGGCGCCGTCGAATCGGCCCGCCGGCGTGCCGAACATGTAGACGTAACCGCCGTCCTTGAGGAAAGCCGCTTGCCCGAATTTGCTGCCCGGTCCCCATTTGACGCCCGACTTCGTCCAAGTCTGGCCCTCGTCGTCCGAATAGGCGATCTCGCTGAAATTGAGGTTCCACCTGCCGGCCGCGCCCCAGTTCCGGATCTGCATGTAATGGATAAAATGCCTGCTGCCGACGGATACGCCCGACGTCGGAATGGCCGTAAAATCGCCGGTTCCGTTCGTGTTGTGGTCCGAATGGATGATTTCCTTCGCGTAGTCCGGCGTCGCCGGGTCCGTGATCATGGTCGTGAATTTCAAATCGTCCGTGAGATCCTGGTCCTCCGACAGCGCCAGCACGTTGCCTCTCCAGCCCGTGCCGCCGCCTCCGTTGCCGCCCCAGCCGTCGAACGAGTCTCCGAACGCGACCATGACCTTCGGGTGGGCCGGATCCGTCGTCGCGTCCCAGACGATGCCGAGATCGGTACCGCCCAGCGCGTAGCGGCTTTTGGTCTGATTCGGGTTCGGAAGCGTCTCGCCCTCCGGCGTGGCCCCGGTTACCCTGGCGACTTTGGTCGCTTTCGTTCCGTAAAGTTCAAAAGATGAGGAATCCGGCTTGACCGGTTCCGCGGACGCGGGTACCGCCAGCGTTGCCGCGAGCAGCAAGCCGGTCAGGGCCGCGGCTGCCGCTTTCCGTTTCGGGTTCAAATTCGAATTCAGCTTCTCTTTCAGGTTCAAGTTCAGGTTCATGTCCATTCCTCCATCCTGATCTGCAATCGATTGCATGTACGCCGTCGATCAATACCCTCCAAACGTCTCGTTGACTTCGCCTAGATGAGCGTTCAATCAGCCGCCCTGCAGCAAACAGGACGAGAAATCACCCCCTTCAAAAAGACGCGGCGTCTTCCATTATTCGTCTTCACCGATCGTCTGCCGATCCGGCGCCGAATACGCGATGATCATGCGGCAAGGCTCCCAGCCGGTTACCGCCGCGTTGTGCGGGACGCCGCGGGGGATCCGGAGCATCATGCCCGGCGCGAGATGCACGATCTCGTCCCCGATGGAATGGTCGCATTCGCCGGACAGCACGAAAATATATTCCTCGCAGTTGGGGTGGTAGTGCCGCGGATTCGACTCACCCGCGTGAATGTACACCATGCCGAACGTCATTTCGCAATCGGGATCGATATCCTGTCCGCAGAGCCACTGGATTTTGCCCCAATCCATGCTCAATACATGCTTGCCTTCCCTTAAATCCGATACGGTCACCATGCCGCGGATTCACCCTTTCTTTCAACCATTGATCCTGCCGAGCGTCCCGGCCGGCGTATTCCGGTATCCCTCGAACAGCTTGACGATTTCGAGCGACGCTTCGAGCGAGCCTTTCTCCGGAGCCGTGCCGTTCAGCACGCATTCGCAGAAATACACGACCTCGGGAACATAGCCCAGATAGAAAATGTTTTTGTTGTACAACTGCCCGAGCGAAAATTCCGGTTCCCACACGAGAGGGGCTTCCTCATCCTTCACCAGGTAGGAGGAGGATCGACCGTATGCGGGGCGTTCCGCCCGGCGGTAATACGAAACCTTGACCCCGTTGTCGACCACGACGTTCGCGCCCTCGCCTACGACCTCCAATCGTTCGAGCGGACTGCTCCCGGACATGCCCGCGCACAAATGCATCGTGCCCACGGCGCCGGACATGAATTGAAGCACCGTCACGCTGCCGCCGTTATTCGGTTCCCGCTCGTAGAAGAAGCTGCGGATCGGCCCCATGAGATCATGCAGGATCGAGGCGGGATGGAAAATGTGGTCGAGCAGCCATTTCATACGCGGCAAATCCGACCTCTCCTCGAACGGAGGGAGGTCCTGCGGGTAACGGATATACACCGATGAGGGCCGTCCGAATTCGGGAGACGAGATGATCTGCTTCGCCTTCTCGATGGATGGGAAGAACACTTTCTTCATCCCCGTCATGACGAAACGTCCTGTTCTGCGGCTCGTCTTCATCAGCTGCTCCACTTCCCGCACGCTCGAAGCCGTCGGCTTCTCCATCCATACATGCGCTCCCGCTTCGAGGGCATCCAAGGCCAGCTCCGTCGCCTGCACCCTTCCGTCCGGATGGTAGGCCGTAACGATGAAGACGACGTCCGGCTTCTCATTCTTCAGCATCTCCCGATGGTCGGTATAGTGCCGCAGCGCACCGAATTGCCGGGCATACGCGGCTGCTCGGTCCCCGTCCGTATCGCAAATGGCCGCCAGGTCGACCGGCGCATACTGGAACGTCGGATAGACGTTGCGGAAAGAATGGCCCCCCGCTCCGATGAAACAGGCTTTCAGCTTGCGGTCGTACTCGAAATTGTAGGTAACCGTAGACACCCGATCTCCTTCTTTCCTTTAAGGAATGGCTAGTCCCGAATTTTGATCTGCACCTTCAGCAGCTCCGGATCCTTCGGCTTGGCCAGGAACGCCGGCGTTTCTTCCAGCGTGATCACTTTAGATACGAGAGGTTCCAACTGAACCCGGCCTGCCTTCACCCATTCGAACGCGTTCAGGAACGTATAGTTGATCGCCATGGAGCCGAGGATCGTCCAATCCTTATGATAAAGGTCAAACGGGTTGACCCGGATTTCCGCGTGTTTGGGGGTGACGCCGAACTGCAGGTACTTCGCCGTTTTGCCCAAGTGTGTCATGGCCTCTTCAATCACGGACGGAATGCCCGTGGCATCCACGACCACGTCGAATTTCTCTCCGTCGAGCCGCTGCCTTTCGCGGAGGACATTCACCGCGTCGGTGGCGCCCAGCTCTCTCGCCAGCTCCAGCTTGCGGTCCGAGACGTCCGCGACCGTCAGTCGCGAAGCCCCCAGACGGGACAGCGACTGCACCAACTGCAGCCCCATCGCCCCCGCTCCATACAGCAGAACGGATTGGCCGGCTTGCAACTGCAGTCGGTTCATGGCGTGCACGACGCAAGCCATCGGTTCGATGAACGCGGCGGTTTCGAAAGTCATGCCGTCCGGGATTTTCACGACGTTGCGGGCCGGCACGGCGACGTATTCGGCCATGCTTCCGTCCACGGTATTGCCGAGCGCGCCCCAATTCTCGCATTGGTTGCCCCGGTTCGTCAGGCAATAACGGCAGCGGCCGCAGAAGAGCGAGGGATCCGCGGTCACCCGGTCCCCGATCCGGAAGCCTTCCACTCCTTCTCCGAGTTCATGGACGACGCCCGAAAACTCATGCCCCGGAATAAGAGGGTAAGGAGATAAGAACTCCCCTTCGAAAATGTGAAAGTCGGTCCCGCATATTCCGACCTGAACGACTTCGATCACGACTTCCCCCTGACGGGGAGCGGGATAAGGAACTTCTTTAACGACCGCTTGATGCGGTTTTTCCATCACGAGCGCTTTCATGGTTGCGCACCTCTTCTTTCCTTAATGGCGATAAAACAACTTCCAAGGGGCTGCCCCCTCGGAAGTTGCTCGTTTCGTATCAGTTCTTCGTCAGGCTGAAATCGTCCGCTTGAATCCACGTATCTCCCGTGGCCCACATGCCGGCATAGATCTCGACGCTGTGGTTGTTGCCGGAATTGAACGTGACGGTCAGCTGCGTGTAATTGGGCAAACTCAGGAATTTGGTCTCGTTCAGAATCGGTCCGCCGTTCAGCAGCCTGGCCCCGAAATAACCGTCGTTGTTGTTCGCCGACGTTTTCACCCAAGCCGTCAGCGTATAATTGGCGTTCGGCTCCACGAACACTTCCTGTTTGATGGCGTTCCATCCGCTGTCATACCTGGCGAACGCATTGTTCGCGCCGGTATGCGCAAACCCGAGATTCCGGTCCACCCCGGCGTTGCCGTTCGCGTACCAGGGCGACGTCAAGCCGGACGTCGGCTGGGACTCGAACCCGGCATGACCGACGAGGTTGTTCCCTTTCGTCACGCTGACGTCGTCAACCTGCAGCCATGTATCGCCGTTCGCCCAGAGCCCGGCGTACAGCTCGACGACGGAATTGTTGCCGGAATTGAACGGTACGGTCAGCTCGGTGTAGCCCGGCAAATTCCCGAATTTCGTCTCGCCGATGACAGGTCCGTCGTTGACGAGCCTGGCCCCGAAGTAACCTTCCGTGTTGTTCGCCGACGTGCGGATCCAGCCCTTGAGCGTGTAATTCGTGTTGGGCTGGACGGCGATGCGCTGCTTGATCGCATTCCACCCGCTGCCGTTTCGGACGTAGCCATTATCCTGGCCCGTGCGGGCGAACCCGAGATTCCGGTCGATGCCTCCCTCGCCCGTCACATACCAAGGCGCCATGACCGGCGTCGCGGTCTGCGTCTCGAAGCTCGGGTCGGAGATGATGTTGTCGCCCAGCATATCGGCGGTAAGGGTCGCTTTCATCAAGTGCGTGTTGTAGTCCGGATACCAGGTCGACATGATGAAATAAAGATCGGGCCCGCTGTTCGACAACGGATGCATGAACGCGTTGTACTGACCCAAGCCGGTGAAGTTGCCGGGAACGAGAATCTTTTCCCCGCTCCAGGGACCGATCGGAGTCGGAGCGTCGCGTATGACGATCGCTTGGCGGTCCTCGTTTAAGTACGTCATCAGATAACGTTTGAAGTAGGTGTTGTAGGCGACGGACATTTCGCCGGCCACGCCGATCGCCACCGGGCTTGCAGAGGCTTGGTTCGCGTTCCAACCGTTGCCGTCCCAATAGCGGTAATCGCCGATGTTCAGCATTCCGTTCTCCGGAACGCGGGCGAGATACACGTCGCCGAACCGGCCATTGGGCGTGGCATACATGTACACGAACCCGCTGTCCTTGAGGAACGCCGCCATTTGGAATTTGTTGTCCCACGTCGTGGTGTTGTTGTTCCATCGCGCCGTGGACGACTTGGTCCATGTCTGTCCGTTGTCATCCGAATAGGCGATGCCGGAGTAGTTGGTATACCAACGTCCGGGATCGCCCCAATGGTTGACGGACATGTAATGGATGTAATGACGGGAACCGACCGTCACGCCGGCGGTCGGAATGACCGTCATTTCCACGTTATTGACCTTCTGGGAAGACAAAATTTCTTTGGCGTGGCCGGGCGTGTCTTGGATCATCGTGGAGAAAGAGAGGCCGTCCGCCAGGTTCGTGTCGGAAGAAATCGCGAGGACATTGCTTCTCGTCCAATTGCCCGCGGCGTTGTTCGTATCCCCGAAGGCCACGAAATATTGGCCGCCGCCTTTGTCCCACACGATGCCCAGATCGGTTCCGCCGACATCGTAGTTCGTATTCGTATGATTGGGGTTAGGCATCGTTTCCCCTGACGGGGTGGCGCCCGTGACGCGGGCGATCATGGAAGTTCCGACCGGGGTCAGGGCGGATGCGCTGCCGATGGCGAGCGATCCGAACGCCAAAGACATGACGAGAAACCCCGATAACAGTTTGTTCTTGTTCAATGCTGGCACCATCCTTTACCGTGGTTGGCTGCTTGCAGGATTGACCGAACCCGACTGCGCTGACTTACCGTTGTTTTTCGTCTCCCGCCCCCTTTCCTCGATGAGGCGCCCCTTACATCATTTCGAGCATCGCGACGCTTCTGGCCGGAATATGAAACTCGATCTGGCCGGCAGCCGGCTGCCGGACGTCGAGCATTTCCGCGGTATTCGAGCCTTCCCCGAACCATCGGCTTTCCAAGCGGCTCATTCCGTAATCCGCCGGATCCGTCACGAGACGAACCGTCTTGGTCTCACCGCTCACGTTGGCGAAGAACAAGCCGACGCTCTCGTCTTTGTACTGCCATGCGGAATGAATCACCGCGTTCACGGCAATCTCCCCGGCATCGTTATACTCCATCGTCTCTTTGCCATGGTTATAATGAAACCAATCCATGCGGATTCGTGGGCATTCGAAAGCAAGAGGGCGAAGCATTCGTCCATAAGCCCAATACTTATTGGCGTTGCCGACGCGCAGCCGGGCGAAAGTAGACAGGTATCGGGCCCGCGCTTCCGAAAAGACGTAACCCCTGGCTTCGAACGGATAATAATGCTCTTCCGCCGCGTTTTCCGAACCGTCCAGCGCCTCCATCGGGCTATACTCGTAATTGAGCTCATACAAACCGCCCCACAGGTAGGTGCGGGCTACCGTGAAATAGTAGAGGTTCCCGATTTCTTCGGTCAGCTTGCCCCAACCGTCCATGCGCAAAGCGCCGTACTCGTGATAGACATAAGCGAACATCGGAATCAGCTCGGCCTCGCCGGACTTGAGCAGATCGCGGATCGGGTAGCCTTCCAGCGGCGACGCGGGTTGACCTCCCGCCCTTGCCTGGTAGTAGTCGATCAGGTCGATCATCGTTTCGTTGATCATTTCCGTGCCCATCGGAACGTACCGGCCCGCGACTCCGATCATTGAGGCCTTCGTTTCGGCGTAGTTTCGGCGATACGCTTCCTCGATCGCACGTCCCGCTCCGACCGGATGGCCATGAGAATCGTCCATGCAGATTTTCAGGATGTTGTTCGCTGAGATGTCGTAATAGATAGAATCGACGTCGTCCGCACGCTGCAGCTCGGTATCTCGCCGAACATGGAATTCCTGCGTGTAGGGGTGGGCGGGACATAGGAACGGAAACGGATATCCGTCGATGCTTTTCTTGTTCTCCGGGAACTTCTGGGCGGCCGCCTTCCCCAGCTCCCCGTCCGCACCTTCGAAATGGTAGAGATAGTCGAACTCGAAAGGGGCGTATTTGTCCCCGTACTCCTTCATGCAGGCGATATTGTCCTTGTTGAACCGAGTCGGGAACCAGTCGTCGAACCCGCCGGGTACTCCCTTGTAGAACGTTTGCGGCGCGTTACTCCAGTCGGGGCCGAGAACGTGGAACATCGGGGTCCCGATGAACTCGTGGTATTTGCGCAGCCAGGCGGTTCTGTCCGACCCCGCGTTGATCCCGAACGTGGCGACTCCCATCTCCTCATGCAGCCAAGGGCAGCTTTCGTCCGGATTACGGTCCGTCAACTCACCGCGCGCGCACCATTTTTGCCGCGTTGCCCACGATTTGTAGCGGTCCGCCGCTTCATACCAATCGCTGCCTTCCAGCAGCGCGACTTGCACCGGATAGACGGGATAAATCCCTTTGCCCGGTCCCATGTCCTCGCAGCCGTGGATGAACGAAGCTTCCAGCAAATCGCGCCCGATCTTGTAGAAATTCAGCCATTTCGGATGACCTTCCCCGTCCATAGCGGCGAAATACAACCCGCCCTTGTTCAAACCGAAATAGGCGAAAAACTGCATCGAGGCGCCGGAGAAGCTTTCCGGGTACGGCATGAACCGGAACCCGGTTCCGTTCGTCACGAAATGTTTCATCGGATTGCGGACGAGGAATCCCGTCGCGAACGGGTGCGCGAGGTAATCGTCCTTGCCGTCCTCCGAGATCGCCGTCAGGTTCGGAAACACCGGATACTCCAGGCTGAGGAGCCGCTCCGTGGAACCGTTGTCGGCCGAACAGCGGAATTGCGCCTCGGATGCTTCCCGCGCGAGCGAAATCTCCGACCTTACGGTGATGCCGGACGCCGTCCGCCACGTCAGCATAACCGCATGGTCGCCGGATTCCGTCCGCTCTTCCCGCCATTCGAAAGCTTCGAACGATCCGTCGAAGCCTCCGTCCGTTTCCAGGCGAAACGGCTCGGCACCCTCCGAATTTTCCGAATACGCGATGCCCTTGCGCACGTCGCGAAGGCTGCGAATCGTGCCGTCGGCCTCGCTGAGTTCCAGCCGGATCCGTCCGTTATCAAGTACGATCATGCCGTCATGCCTCCTGTCCCGTCCGTATTATTTCAAGCCCGACATTTTGAGGTTCGCGACGATGTACTTCTGGAAGATGAGGAACAAAGCGATCGTCGGCAGTGCCGCCAGGAAGGAACTCGCCATCAGCAGGTGCATTTCGGCGACGCGTCCTGAACGGAAGTTATAGATGTATTGCATGATCTGGAACATATCCTCGTTGGTGATCGTCATGACCGGCCAGACGAAGGCGTTCCAATAACCCAGGTAAGCGCCGATCCCGATAATGACAAACGGCGGCAAGGACATGGGCAAGAAAATGTTGGTGAAAATTTTGAACCGGTTCGCCCCGTCGATCAGTGCCGCTTCTTCCAACGCGAGCGGAACATTCAAATAAAATTGCCGGAAAAAGAACATGCTGCCCGCGGATGCGGCGCCCGGCAAAATCAGCACTCCCATCGTGTTGAGCATCCCCAGCTTGTTAACGACGATGAACGACGTGATCGTGATCGAGAAGCCCGGAATAAAGTACGTGAGCATTACGTAAACCCACCAAAATTTCTTGAAGCGGAAATCAAGTCTCGCGAACACATACGCCGCGGAAGCGTTAACCACCACGCTGAGTGCCATAAAGATGATGGCACCGATGAACGTAATGCCCATCGCCTTCTGGAACGCCGGATCGCGCAAAATGACCGTATAGTTCTCGAAATGCCATACGTTCGGCAGAAATTTAAACGGAGTGGCCAACACTTCTTCCTGCGACTTGAAACCGGCGATCGCCATCCAGAGCAGCGGAAAGATGGCAAGCGCGGTAATCAGAAGGGAAAGGACTGTCACGCCGGCCTTGCCAAAAGTCAATGTCGATTTACCCATCAGCCGTATCCTCCTTCGCGTCCGGTCAGCCTTCTACCGCTTTCTCGGAATTCAGTATTTTGAAAATGACAAGCGAGATCGAACCGAGAACGACGAAGAACATGAGAGCCGCGGCGATCGACCGGCCGATCATCACGTCGTTCAGGAAGTGGAGCAAGATGTACAGGTTCGGTGTTTGCGTTTCGTTGACCGGGCCGCCGCCCGTCATCACCCACGACAGTTCGAACTGGGAAAGCTGCGCCGTGAATCCCGTGACAAGCAGGAACAGAGAAATGTTCTTCATCAGCGGAAGCGTGATGTACCACATTTTCGTGAACGTACCTGCGCCTTCGAGATCGGCCGCTTCGTAATACGACTCGGAGATGTCCAAGAGGCCGGCCAACATAATGAGCGTCGTAATCCCGAACCCCAGCCAGATCGCCGGAATGGCAATGGCGGGCAGCGCGTATTTCACTTCAGCGAGCCACGCGATCGGTTCGCTGCCGAACAGGCCTGCGATATAGTTGGCCAAACCGCCCAAGTAATCATAGATAAAGACGAAAATAACGGAGGCGACGATACCGGAAATGACGGTCGGGATGTAGATGGACGACTTTACGAAGCCGGAGAATTTGCCTTTCAAGCCCTTGAGCACGTTCGCGAACAGGAACGCCAGCACGAGCTGAGCCGGCAGGACATATAGCGTGAATTTGAGTCCCGTCCATATGGCTTTCGTGAACAACGGGTCCGTCAGGTTCACCCAATAATTTTTGAACCCGACGAATACGGGAGCTTGATAGAAACCCCAATCGGTGAAGCTCAGGTAGATCGCGTAGGCGAAAGGGATGAGCACGAAGATGGTTAGCCCGACGAGAATCGGCGCCAGCATCGAGTATGCCGTCAGGTTGTCATGACGATAGTTCTTCTTGAACAATCGGATTCACCTCGCTTAATCAGGCTGCTTCCGGCAAAACGATCCGGGGACGGCTTTCGTCCCCGGACGTTGCCCGGCTTTATTGTTTCGGGTTCGTACCGGCCAGCTTATTGTTCGTGATAAAGTCGTTGATCGTCTTCTCGGCTTTCGCGATGGCGTCGTCGACTTTCGTTCCTTTCATCGCGGACTCGATTCCCGTGGATACGGCCATGCTGATATCCCACGGATAGATCGGCTCGGCGACGGAAGTCGGGATGATCTTCTCGGCGATATAAGCGCGCCATGCGTCCTTCGAAGCGTCCGCATCGCTCTTCATCGCTTCGTCTACCGATTTGCGAGGAGAGAACTTGGAGAAGCCGGACGTTTTGAAGAAGTCGATCATGATGGCCGGGTCGCCGGCAAGCAGATAATTGATGAAGGATGCGGCTTCTTGCTGGTGTTTGCCTTTACTGTCGACGACGAGCGTCCAGCCGCCCAAGGTAGCCGTCGGCGAGTTCGGGTCGCCGTTCATGGAAGGCATTTTCGCGATGCCCGTGTTCGGAACCATTTTCGCATAGGTGTTGCGAAGCTGGCCGATGGCCCAGGAGCCGTTGACTTGCATGGCGACTTTGCCTTCGCCGAACGGCTTGATGTCCGGGTACGGGGCAAGCTGCTGCTTCGGCATCACGCCGGATTGGTAAGCGTCTTGATAGAATTTGAACACCGATTTGTATGCGTCGTTGTTGATGTCCGCTTTGGACCAATAGTTCGTCACCGCCTGGTGTCCGGACGTGCCGAACTGCAAGCCCCAGCTGGACCAGCCCAGATCGCCGGCAACTTGTGCGGTCGAGAATCCGAATACGCCTTTGGCCGTCAATTTCTTGGCGTCGTCAAGCAGTTCGGCCCAAGTGGTCGGCGGCTTTTCCGGGTCGAGCCCGGCGGCCTGGAACAGGTCTTTGCGGTAGTACAGCACCGCAGACGGTTCAACCAGCTTCGGATAAGCGTAATATTTGTCGCCTACTTTGATGAAGTCTTTGACGTTGTCATAGATGTCGTCGAACGCGGAATCCGGCAAGAGGCCGTTCAGCGGGCTGATTTGGCCCAGCTTCGCGGCGTTCGCGATGCCGCCGTAGTTCATCGTGTATACTTCCGGAGCTTTACCGGCTGCTTGAGCGGCTTTCAGTTTCTGCGCCCATGCGTCGCCCGGAACGAGCGTATACTTGATTTCGACTTTGTCCTGGGACTTGTTGAACTCGTCGACATATTTCTTGAACCATTTGTTGGTCGAATCTTCAAATGCCGTCTGCCAGAATTCAACCGTGACTTTCTCGGCCGGAGCTGCAGATGCCGATTCGCTGGGGCTTGCGCTTGCGCTCGAACTGCCTTCGTCGCTTGCCGAAGGGCTGGAGCTCGCTTCGTTTTTGCTGCCGCCGCAGGCCGTGAGGGCTAACGACAGGACCATCAGAATAGAGATTAACGCTGCCCAAAACTTCCCTTTTGCTTGCATGGATGAATCCTCCCTTTTTTTGTGGACATGCTATTTAAACGCTTTGCGCGCTTAAACCGAAGTGGTGCGTCATTCGTTGAATCCGCTTTCATTTTTCAAGCGAAGCCTTGAACCAAAACACGTTATAGGGATCCCACAGCGACAAAGTGAAGTAGATCGTTCGGCCGCCGTCACCCGTGTAACGATCGTTCATGAATGGCGCGTACAAGCCGGGCTGATCCGTCGCTTTCACCAAGACAATCGCGTCTCCCCATGGCCCCCATGGCGCTAAGCCTTCCCGAATGACGACGCCTTCGCCTTCCTTGAGGTAGGTCATGAGCCACCGTTTCAGATAGGGATTCCACACGACGGAGAGCTCACCAACGGTGTCATCCACCACGGACGCGGCCTTCGTCATGTCGGGACTCCAGATCGGTTTCCCTTTGTCGTCTTTGCCCGCGTAGTATCGGTACTCCGACAGCTTTTCGACGTTCGCCTCACCCACTTTCATCAACTTGACGCCGCCGAACCGTCCGGAAGGGATCGCCCAGAAGTAAATCTCCGATTCGCCAGTCTTTTTGTCTTCGATTTTATAAGGGCTGACTTGAATGAAATTGCTGTCTCCCGGCCATTGAACCGAATCAAGCAGCGTCCAGTTGTTTCCGTGATCCGTCGATTTGGCAACGCTTGCATAATTGGCGTCCCATTGGCCCGGATCTCCCCAATGGTTAACCGACATGTAGTAGAGGTAGAGGTTTCCGTTCGCGCTAAAACCGTGCGTCGGGATTTTGGTCATTTCGTCGAAATCGAGTTTCTTGGAAGGCAGCAGCTCTTTGGCCGTGCCGATGTCGTCCGTGATCATGCCGTCCAAGGTGATGCCGTCGGCCGGATTGTCGTCCTTCGTGTAAGCGATCGTGTTCGAGCGCCAGTAGCTTCCGCCTCCGCCGATCTGGTCCGCGGGGCGTTCGCCGAACGTATCCCCGAATACGAAATACGTCCGGTCGCCCTCGTTGATCATCGAACCGAGGTCCGTGCCGTACACGGCGAAGCGGTCCGTTTTGTTCGGCGATTCCGCTCCCGTGATCTGCGACACTTTCTCGAGTCCCGTTACGCCTTTCAGGACGAAGTCCTTGCCTTCGGATTCCAGCCTCGGATCGGCTTTGGATCCGCCCATGCATCCGGTCAAGCCGAGAAGTAGAGCGGAAGCGGCCAAGCCGATTCTGAGTTTCATGGAGAACCCGCCTTACGGTTCGATTTTCAAGGATTTTGATGGCCGAAAATCCGGTCCAGGCTTGCTTGGTTAAACGGCTTGATGTCCGGATTCGGAAGCCGTTTCGCCACCTTCGGCAGCTCCGGGAACGGACGGTGCGGCTCTTCCTGGTACCAATAGGCCGTGGAAGAAACGTCGTCGCTCCGATGGTTGTTGTGGCCGTGCTCGATCGTCACTTTGATGCTCTTGTCGAACATGATCGGATCGAGAATATGGTAGCGGTACGTCGAGATTTTGCCGCTCCAGTTCGGACCGCCGCCCAAAATGATGCCGTGGTAAGGCGTGCAAACTTCCTGTTGCGGGCACCAAGCGGTGTTGAAGTAATCCTCCATACCCGTGCCATGCAGCGTCGGCGGCCAAGGCTCTCCGTCGATGAAGATCATGTCGTCGCCTTCGCCGTACCAGTTCCACTCGGAGGTATCGCGCAGGTTGTGGACGTTGAAGTTGCAGCCGACGTAATGCCCTTTGCCCACCGCGTCCAGGATGACGTAGTTGCCGTCGCCGGTCGTGTTTTTGCCGCCGAACTCGAAGTGCGCGTTGTCGATGCCGTCTTCGGAGATTCCTTCCGTCGGATTTTCGCGGTGCCATTGCGCATGGAATCTCAATTCGCCCGCCGGCAATTGCTCGTATTGCTCGTAATCGACGTAGAAGTAAAATTTGATCGGATTTTCCGCTTCGCTCTCCACCGTGATTCTCGCGCCGCTGGCGAACGGCATCCGGAAGAAGCTGTTGAACGCTTTGCCGTCTTCCGGGCTCATCATGAGGGGAGCCGAAGTGTAGTTGCGGGTAAGGCCATGGCCCATTCCGAAAAAGTCACCGATCGGCGCTTCCACGCTCGGTTCCGTTTCTCCGTCCCAGTACATGCGAAGCACGATTTTGCGGGGCAGGAATTCCTCTTGGACCGGAGCGTCGGGGGCCATCGTCATCCAAATGTGCGTAATCGCTCCGGCCCCTTGAATGCTGCAAATCTCCGTGTTGTCGCCCGGGCGGATCGAGAAATAGTCTTTGTTGCCGCCCGTTCGGTCGTAGCTGGACTCCCGTTTACGTTTGCCCGTTCTGGCGAGGCTAAGGGAGGCAAGGTTTTGTACAACGTCCATCTGTGTCAGCGCTCCTTTGGTTGGTTGTCGAATAGGGTGCAATCGATTCCACATGAGACGAAAAATTGCACGGATCCTCTTGCTTTCTGTCGAACGATCTGCAATCGATTGCAGTTCGGGCGGAAAGCCGTCCGGTCAATCTTGACCGGACTTGATCGCTTTCAGTCTCTTCATCACGGCGTTTCCGCCGCGTCCGAAATAGTCATGCAGTTCCGTATATTCGCGGTATAACCGGTCATAAAGGCGGACGTTTTCCGGAATCGGTTTAAACGTCTCTTCGCGAACCCGGGCCATCCGCTTCGCCGCTTCCACGACAGAGTCGAAGCCGCCGGCTTCCGATCCCGCCGCCACCGCACCGAACATCGCCGCCCCGAGAGCCGCCGTCTGCGTCGAATCCGCGATTTTAATCTCGCGCCCGGTGACGTCGGCGTAGATTTGCATCAACAGCCGATTCCGCTGCGGCAGTCCGCCGCAGGCATACAACTCGTCGACGGCTACGCCGCTTTGCGTGAACGCTTCGATGATCTTCCGGGTGCCGAAGGCTGTCGCTTCGAGCAGCGCGCGGTAGATTTCCTCCGGCTTCGTCTGCAGCGTCATGCCCAAGATGAGCCCGGTCAGGTCTGCGTCCATCAGAACGGAACGGTTGCCGTTCCACCAATCCAGCGCCAGCAGGCCGCTTTCGCCGGGTTTATAGCCGGCAGCCTGGCGTTCCAGCCAAGTGTGAACACCGATGCCATCCTCGGACGCTTGCTTCTTGACGTATTCCGGCACCGCTTCGTCCACGTACCAGGCGAAAATGTCGCCTACCGCGGATTGTCCGGCTTCGTAGCCGTAATAGCCGGCCACGATCCCGTCCTCGACGACGCCGCAGATGCCTTCCGCGAGCACTTCCTTGTCGCCGAGAAGCAGGTGGCACGTCGAAGTGCCCATCGCCATCACCAGCTTGCCGGGGTCCACGACCCCGACGGCCGGCACCATGGCGTGCGCGTCGATATTGGCGACGGCCACGGCCGTGCCGGGACGCAACCCCATCAGCTCGGCCATCGGCTCGGTAAGCCCGCCGGCCTTCGTTCCGAGCGCTTGGATCGGGCCGGCCAACTTGTCGCTGGCCAGCGTGGCCAAACGGGGATCGAGCGCGCTCAGGAACGCTTCGGACGGGAACCCTTCGCGTTTGTGCCAGACGGCTTTGTAGCCGGCCGTGCAGCTGTTGCGGACGAGGCGGCCGGTCATCTGCATGACGACCCAGTCCGCCGCTTCCATGAACAGGTTCGCGCGATCGTAAACTTCGGGTGCCTCGTTCAGGATCTGCCACGCTTTGGCGAGCATCCATTCCGAAGAGAGCTTGCCGCCGTAGCGGGCCAAGAAGGTTTCCCCTCTCTCGACGGCGATGTCGTTGATTCGGTTCGCTTCTTCCTGCGCCGCGTGATGCTTCCATAGTTTAACCCAGGCATGCGGATTTTCTTTCCATTCGCTCCGCAAGCACAGGGGAGTTCCTTCTTCATCCAGCGGCAACATCGTGCATGCCGTGAAGTCGATGCCGATGCCGATCACGCTCTCGGGACTTGCGCCCGAGAGGCGGAGCACCTCGGGCACCGACCGCCGCAGCACCTCCAGGTAGTCGTCCGGATGCTGCAGCGCCCAATCGTGACCGAGCTTCACGCCGGAGTCGGGGAGCGCTTCGTCGATGACGCCGTGCGGGTAAGGCGTGACGTGGGTCGCCACTTCTTCCCCGGTCGCGATGTCGACGAGCAAAGCCCTGCCTGATTCCGTCCCGTAGTCGATGCCGAGGGCATAGCGCCGTTCCATCTCTCCAGCCTCCTCCTCTTACTTGTACAGCGGACCGTATGCCGCGCAAGCGCGATAGTCGGCTCCCACCGGCTCGATTCCTCCGAATGCGGTCCAAGCGCTCGGACGGAACACCCGGTTGTCCGGCACGTTATGCATGCACACCGGAATGCGGAGCATCGCCGCAAGGGTAATCAAGTCGCCGCCGACGTGGCCGTAGCTGACGGACGCATGGTTCGAACCCCAGTTGTTCATGACCGTGTAGACGTCTTTGAAAAGCCCTTCGCCCGTCAAGTTCGGCACGAACCAAGTCGTCGGCCATGTCGGATTGCTTCTTTGGTCCAGCTTGTCGTGCACGTCGTCCGGCAGTTCTACCGTATAGCCTTCGGCCAGCTGCAGAACCGGTCCGACGCCGGCAACCAGGTTAACCCGAGCCATCGTCACCGGCATGCCTTCGCGGGTCGTGAAGTCCGTGGAGAAACCGCCTCCGCGGAAGAAGTCGACCGCCGGGCACCACTTCGTCGCGTCCAGGCAATCCTGCACTTCCTGCTGCGTGATTTCCCAGAACGGCTTCATCACCGGTTGGCCGTCGCGGGTTTGTCTGCCCGTGCCGTCCAAAGCGGCCGGACCCGAATTGATCAGATGGATGATGCCTTGTGCGGCTTTGCCTTGCAGAGTGTGGCCGGTGACGCGTTCAACCGCTTCAGGGCTCCAATACGTGCGAACGTCGGCGAAAATTTGCGCGGCGTCCGTCAGCAAATGTCCCAGCAGCATGGTTACGGCGTTCAACGTATCGTTCTCGGTCGCGACCATATAAGGCTCACGGATCCCGTTCCAATCAAAGGAAGAATTCAAAATCGCTTCCATGAAGTCCCCGGTCGGGTAGTAGTCCGTCCAAGCACGCTGCCCTTGGAAGCCCGCTGCGATAGCGTTATGGCCCATCGCTTCTTCCCCGTAGCCCATTTCCGCAAGCTTCGGATTGCCGACCATGAGGTCGCGGCCGATCAGCGCCATTTTCACGACGGTTTCCCAATCCTTCTCTTTCTGCTCGTCGGTACGCTTCAGATGAGGCGGATTCACGTCGGCGCCGGGATTGCAGTTTTCGCGTACCCAGGCCAGCGCTTTTTTGTATTCTTCCGGATCATAGATGCCGAGCTCCATCCGGCGGACGAATTCCGTCATGTCCACGTATTCGTTGCGAATGCCGAGGTAGCGTTGGAAGAACGTCTCGTCCGCGATGCATCCGGCGATGCCCATCGATACGTTACCCATCGAGAGGTACGATTTGCCCTGCATCGTGGCGACGGCGAGTCCCGCCTTGGCGAATTGCAGCAGCTTCTCTTGCACGTCCGGCGTAATTTCCGTGTCGCCGATGTCTTGGACGTCATGTCCGTAAATCGCGAAAGCCGGAAGCCCTTTCTGGTTGTGCGCGCTAAGTGCCGCAGCCAGGTAGACCGCGCCCGGACGCTCCGTTCCGTTGAATCCCCAGATCGCTTTCGGACGCGTCGGATGGGTATCCATCGTTTCCGTCGGGTAGCACCACGAAGGCGTAACGGAAATCGTCAGCCCTACGTTCTCCCGGGCGAATTTCTCCTCGGTGCGAGCCGCTTCGGCGACACCGCCGATTGTCGTGTCCGCGATGACGCATTCCACGGGCAATCCGTTGCTGTGTCTCAAATTTTCCGATAAAAACGCGGCTGCGCGTTTGGCCATGTCCATCGTTACGTCTTCCAGAGACTCGCGGATGCCGCCCCGGCGGCCGTCGATGATAGGACGGATTCCGATTTTGGGCATGGTGCCCTGCAATCGATTGCAGATCGTAGCTTCGTTCATTCCGATCATCCTCTCCCATTGAGTTGGTATGATTGCTGGTTCGTTCAACCGATGCGGTTGACTTCGTTGCGGAATATCTCAAAAACGGGTTCTGCCGGCGTTTCTTCCTTGCGGATCCGTTTCAGCAGTAATTCGCCCGTCTTGATCCCCATGTCGTAAGGATGCTGGTCGATGTAGTACAGCCCGGGATTCTTGAGCAGAGATCCCGCTTCCACTTCCCCGAAGGAAGCGACCGCCATGTCGTCGGGAATCTTGAGCCCGCTGCGGACGATCTCGAGCAGAACGCCCAGGCTCATCCGGTTGTTCAGCGAGACGATTGCCGTCGGCTTGGGATCGGATTTCAAAAACTTGCGAACCGCCAGCACGCCGTCCTCCGTCGAGAAATCGCCGTTGTACACGAGCGGTTTCGGATCCAAACCATGTTCCCTCATGGCTTTCAGAACGCCCTCGTAACGCTCCCGTCCCGTGCTGACGCGGGCAGGACCGTTGACTACGCCAAGCCGCACGTGGCCATCTTCGAGCAGTTTGCCGGTCAGGCGGCAAGCGCCTTCTTCGTTGTCTTCGGCCACGAGGTCAAGGCCGGCTCCCGCTTCGTCCGATTCCAGCTTCCGGTCGACCAGCACGATGGGCAGTCCCGAGTCGCTCAACTGCTTGACCTTCTCGTCGTTGCCGCCGGCCGTGGCGAGCACGATCGCGTCGACCCTCTTCTCTTGCAGTAACTGCAGAAGGCGGTTTTCCTTGTCGGGACTCTCGTCCGAGCTGCAGAACATGAGCTGAAAGCCTTCGGGACCCACGACGTCTTCGATGCCTCTGGAAATGCCCATGAAGTAGGAGTTGGAAATGTCGGGCACGATAACGCCGATCATGTACGTCTTGTCCTGCTTCAGGCTTCTCGCGATGGCGCTCGGCTGATAATTCAGCTTGGCGACCGCTTCCAGCACGCGCTCTTTGATTTCGTCGCTGACGTAACCGCTCTCGTTCAGCACCCGGGAGACGGTCGCCGTCGAAACCTCGGCTTCCGCGGCCACTTCCTTAATCGTTGCCTTAGACAACTGCCGTTCACCTCTGTCATGCAAAGCCATTTTGCAAGCGATTACGTAATCGATTACGTAATCGATTACACACTCAGGATAAAGGATGCCGAGCCCCGGTGTCAACCGTCAATTTATTTTTCTTTGATCCAGCGGTAGAAATTAATCGCTCCTGTTTGAACGAACAAATAGATGACGAAAGAATAGCCGATTCGGTATCCGTCGTTATACCGGAAGACGTCGAAAAGATCGCACAGCCACTCGAAGCCAACGGCCCCCACGGAACATAGGAGAATGTATAGCACCGTTTTCCAACCGCTCAGTCGCCAAGCCTCGTAGAAATAAATGTAGAGGTAGCCGAACGGCGCGTACAACAAGTACACCATGTAATCCATGACCGTTAACTCGGGTCCGTCCATGATGTCGTAGTAGTCGAAAGCCAGATATCCCGTGCAGTTGTCCAAAACGCTGGAGATCGCGACGGCGAACATGACGGACAGGCAAGACGTCGAGCCCGGCAGCTTTCTCGGGAGCAGTAGTGCGATACTTACAAAGAGGAGGACGGCCGCGATCACGAACCAGTCGTTGCGACCGAACCCATGTTCAGTAAATTTGACATGCAGGAGCATTTCAGCTTCTCAACCTCCTGAAGCCGGCCAGCGCGGCAACGCCCGCGCACAGCAGCAAGCCGAAATAAGCCGCGGCATAAGCGGCGTTCCATTCGTGGAGGGAAACGGTTTTGAAGGACGCGTTCAAGACGTCAAGCAGCGCGAAAACCGCCGTCCCCGCAAGGATACCGAACCACGCGCGCGGGCCGCGGAAAGCGATCGCCGCTCCCGTCAGCAAGGCCGGGGCGATCGCGCTTCGGTAGAGAAGGAAGCAAGTGAAAAGTACGGGCTCCCTAGACGTCGCGAACCAGTGAAACAAATCGTCGAAAAAGCTGTATACGTGCGTGTTTATCGATTCGAAAAAAAGCAGCAGGAAAGCCGTTTCTTGCCTTGGCCTGTTCGTACACGCGATGAACGCGACTCCCGCGGCCAGCCATGCTGCTCCGACATAAAGGGCCAATGCCAATTCGTTCGCCCACCTGAAGTTTTTCCCCCTATTATTCCCATAAAGCGTTCGTGGTAAAATGTCCTCAGGAGGGCAGTTTCCATGAACTGGTTCAAGCGGTTATTCTCGAGTTCGCCGGCAAGGAAGCCGATACGTCCTCGTACGTTTTCATACTCGTATCCGATTCCCGAGCGGCTCGGTGTCCGGCCGGAGCTGGCGGAGGACGCAAATTCACTAGTTAGCAGGCTGCAGGAGTCCCTGGCGGAAACGTATCTTCAACAAGTCCGCGAGCGCGTCAAAGTGCGGCACCCGGAGATCGGCGACGCCAAATACGGCTGGATGGAGCTGGAGCTCAAACGCTTTTTCCTGCTGACGGCGATTTTGCGCCACGTGCCGATGTACAGCGACGATGCCGATTTGATCTGGCACGAAATGCTCATGTTCACCCGGGAATATCAGCAATTCAGCGAGCGGTTCGCCGGTTTCTACATCCATCATCAGCCGAACGTGAATCCCGGCGATGGCGGCGGGGATGCCGAGGTCATGGATGCCCGGGCGGAAGAACGGGCCGCGTTCGAGATCGTTTACGCCGCGTTGTTCAGCCTCGCGCCGGAAACCCATCGGTTGTTGGGCCCGTTTTATCGGCACCGGATGCCTTCCGCCTTGCTGGAAGAAATCGAGTCCGGCGATGAAGAACGCTTGCGGGCAGCGCTGCGTGTGCGGGATTCAAGCGATATTGCGGTAACGGCGGTTCAGGAAAGAGTGCTCGCCGCCGTACGCGAGAAGACCGGGCAAGCCCGCGCCTATCACGACGATAGCCGGCCGGGCGAACAGTCCGCCTTTTATGCCGGAGCCGACCCGCTGTGGATCTTGATGGCGTACGGGCTCGCGTCCGAAACGATGCCGTTCGACCCGTACGCACTCGAGCGCGAGAGACAACGGCAGCAAGGCTCGTCCTGCGGGTTGTACTCGGACGACGGTACATACGTTGACTACGGAAATGACGACGGCAGCGGAGGCAACGGAGATAGCGGCGGAGACAATGGCAACGGCGGAGGTTCCTGCTCGTCGTCCGACGGAGGCGGCGACTCTTCCTCATGCTCCAGCTCTTCCTGCTCCAGCTCCTCCTGCGGCTCTAGCTGCGGAGGCGGCGGGGACTAGGGGGACGGCCGAGATAGCCGGAAAATCCGGTTAGCGGCACTCCGAAGCGGGTGAAACCGCCCGAGATAGCCAGAAAATCCGATCATCGGCGATTGTAAGAGCCTTAATTACTCGAGATAATCGGTAAATCCGGTTAACGGCACTGCAGTAAGGGTTCGAAAGTTCGAGATGACCGGAAAATCCGGTTAACGAGACAATAGTTGAAGTAACCACATCCACTCCGCAAGACGGAGAGACCGTCTTCGGTACAGCCAAAGTAACCAAACCTGCTCCGTAAGACGGTGAGACCGTCTTCGGTAACGCCAAAATAACCGCATCCGCTCCGCAAGACGTTCAGACCGTCTTCAGTACCGCCAAGGTAACAAAATCCGCTCCGCAAGACGGTGAGACCGCCTTCGGTACCGCCAAAGTAACCAAACGCCGCACCTCACGCATCCGCGAACGCAAAAAACGCCCGATCCTCAGCATGGAGAATCGGGCGTTCCTGCTTCAACTCACTCGTGCACTTCCGTAAACAGCTTGCCAAGCTCCTGCATGGCCTCATCTTCGCGTTCGCCCTCGATTTCCAGGGTGACTTCCTCCTGGGCGGCGATGCCGAGCGTCAGCATGCTGAGCGAGCTTTTCCCATTGACCTTCTTGCCCTTGTTGATGACGGTGATCTTGCAAGGGTATTGATTCGCGGCCTGCACGAACGTTTTGGTCGGCCGGACGTGGAAGCCGCTCGGGTTGGTGATTTTGAACGTTTGCGAAATCATGCGGGTTGCCCTCCTAACGTATGTTCCCTCACGTATTGCTGGATCGCATCCTGGCGAGTTAGCGACATCGCTTCCCGCGAGAATCCGCGCCATTCCTCATGGGACAAACGGCCGATCAGTTCGCGGGCGGGCAGGATGGATCCGGCGCTCATGCTGAACTCATGCAAGCCCAGACCGAGCAGGATCGGGATCGCCGTCTGGTCCCCCGCCATTTCGCCGCACATGCCGACCCACTTGCCTTCCCGGTTCGCGGCCTCGATGACCATGCGGATGAGACGAAGCACGGAAGGATGGCAGGGTTGATAGAGGTAAGCAACGGTTTCGTTCATCCGGTCGGCGGCCATCGTATATTGGATCAGGTCGTTCGTTCCGATACTGAAAAAGTCCACTTCCTTGGCGAACAGATCCGCCGACACGGCCGCCGCTGGCACTTCGATCATCATGCCGACCTCGATGCCTTCGGCTACCTCAACGCCTTCTGCGAGCAGCTTCCGCTTCTCTTCCTCGAGAATCCGCTTGGCTTCCAGGAACTCCTCCACGATCGCGATCATCGGGAACATGATTTTCAAGTTCCCGTAACGGCTGGCCCGAAGCAGCGCGCGAAGCTGGGTCCGGAACAGGTCCGGCCTCTCCAGGCACAGCCGCAGGGCGCGCTGCCCAAGGAACGGATTGCTTTCCTTCGGCAGGTTCAGGTACGGAAGCTCTTTGTCTCCGCCGATGTCCAGCGTCCGGATCACGACCGGTTTGCCGTCCATTTTCTCCAGCACGAATTTGTAGCTGTTGTATTGCTCTTCCTCGGTCGGAAGCTCGGTGCGTCCCATATAGAGAAATTCCGTACGGAACAGGCCGATGGCTTCCGCCCCGTTGTCGAGCGCCTTCTGGACGTCCTCCAGCTTGCCGATGTTGGCGGCGAGTTCGACATGCCGTCCGTCCGAAGACAGCGTCTCCTTGTCTTTCCAAAGCGCCAGCTCCGCCTTGCGGCGATCGTACGCGGTTTTCTTCTCGCGGTATGCCGTCAGTTCTTCGGCCGCCGGTTCCGCCAGCAGCACGCCTTCCGTCGCGTCCATGACGACGAGCGTGCCCGGCTGGATCGAGCGAAGCCCGACGCCTGCTCCGACGATCGCCGGAACGTCGAGGGACCGGGCCATGATCGCCGAATGGGACGTACGGCTGCCGACTTCGGTGATGAATCCGCGCACCTTGTTCAAATCCAATTGGGCGGTATCCGAAGGCGTTAAATCCTCGGCGACCAGCACGCACTCGTCCGGCATGGCCGACAAATCCGAGCCGGCAACGCCCCGCAAATGCCGCATGATCCGACCGCTGACGTCCTTGATGTCTACCGCGCGTTCACGCAGCAGCTCATCATCCATTTCCTCCAGCATCCGGATGAACGATTGCGAGGTCTCATGCAACGCGAATTCCGCATTAATCCCGGTTTCCCGGACGTTTTCCAATATCGCGTCGATTAAATCCGGATCTTCAAGAATAAGAAGATGCCCTTCGAAAATTTCCGCTTTATCGGCGCCCAGCTTCTCCTCCGTGGATTTCCGGATCGCCTCCAGATCCACCCGGGCCTGGTCTACCGCCGCTTGAAACCGTGACGCTTCCGCTTCGCGGTCCTCTACCCGGCTTTCCTGCGGAATGTAAGCCTCTTCCGTTTTCCATATGAACGCCGGAGCGATCGCCAGACCGGGCGACGCCCCGATTCCTTTAAAGGTTTGTCTCATCGGTGTTGCCTTCCTTTCTGTCCGCTATTTCAGGCCCTTCAGCGACTCGTATGCCGCGATGATTTGGCCGTGAAGCGGATGCTCCTCCGGCAGGCCGGTATACTCGGTGACCGTGGCGGAGACGCCGCTCTCGCGCAGCGACCGGTGCAGCTCCACCGCCTCCGGATCTTCTTCATAGTCGAACAGCAGGGCCGCGGCGACTCCTTTGGCCAGATGCGGCACTTCGACCCCCAGGGACAGGGCGGCCAGCGCAGGCTTGATCAAGCGGTCGTTCGGGGAAATTTTACGGATCGGCGAACGTCCGACCCTCTCGACTTCGTCGGTCAGGTAAGGGTTGCGGAAACGGTCCAAAATTTTCGCGATATACGCGTCATGCTCCATTTTATCGAATCCGTACTGCCCGCGAAGCGCCGCACCGGTCTCTCCCAGCGCGCCGATCACTTCCGCCAGCACGGCTTTGTCGTTCATCGATTCCTGGATCGTCTCATATCCGTTCAGATACCCATGGTACGCCGCCACGCAATGGCCCGTATTGACCGTGAACAGCTTTCTCTCAATATAAGGCTGGAGCTGGTCCGCATAATGGACGCCTTCGACTTCGGCAAAGCCTTCCAACATCGCGGAACGGTCGACCACCCATTCGTAGAAGGGCTCGACGATCACCTTCAGCGGATCCTCGTTCTGCTGGATCGGGACGATCCGGTCGACGGCGGCGTCCGGGAACGCGACCTTCAAAGCCGCTTCGTCGCGAAGCTCGGGAGGAAAATGTTCGAACACCAGCTTTTTCAGTTGGGTGCTGCCGCCGATCGTGTTCTCGCATGCGATCACGTGGAGAGGCTGAACCCCCTCCGCGCCGGCGGACAGCCTGCGCTGGATGCCCAGGGCGATGTTTTCGGCGATGAACTTGAGGATGTTGACGCCGACCGCGGTCGTGACGAGGTCCGCCTCGGCGACGGCCTGGGCGACCCGCTGTTTGTCGTTCCCGTTAATGGCCGAAACGTTGGTGACGATCGTCGTATCCGCTGTTTCGTTGGCCAACTGGACCGGATATTCCCCACGGGCGTTCAACAAATCAACCAACTTCTCGTTCACGTCGACGAACTCCACGCGGTAGCCGGCTTGCGAGAGCAGCAGCCCGATGAATCCGCGGCCGATGTTCCCGCCTCCGAAATGGACGGCTTTCATCCCTGCATCCCCTCCTCGAACAGCTTAAGGAGCTCCTCCTCGGACGAAGCGTTCAAGATGCGCTGCATGTCGGCCTCTTCGGAAACCATCATGGCTACGCTCGACAGCACTTCCATGTGCTCGTCGCCGACGGCGGCCAGCCCGATCACGAGGCGTGCCGGTTCGTCTCCGCCGAAATCGACGCCTTCGGAAAGCACGAGTACCGACATTCCCGTCGAACGAATCAAGCCTTTGGCTTCATTCGTGCCGTGAGGCATGGCCAGCCCGGCTCCGAGGTACGTGGAAGAGACGTTCTCCCGCTCAATCATCGCATCCACATACTCCGGAGGCACGTGCCCTCCTTCGACCAGCAAACCTCCCGCCAGACGGATCGCCTCGAATTTGTCTTGGACCGCGACGTTCAACTTGATTTTCTCTTTCGACAGGATACTCATGGGGCATCTCTCCATTCCAGTTTGTTCTTTATATAAACTTCCAGGTTACGCGACAGATAAGCCCGGATCGCCTCTTCCCGCTCCTGCTCCAGCAGCCGGACCAGCTCCGGCAGCAACAGCATGGCGCTGATTTCGCTCAGCACCTCGAGGCCGGGTTTGCTCAGCGTTTTGGGCGCGAGCATGAGCAAAATTTGCCTTGCCTCGGCGCCGGAACCGTCGCCAAGCCGCTGGGGCGTTTCCAGCCGGAATAAGGACAGTACCGGCATGCTCACGCCTTCGCTTCGGGTATGATACAAGGCCAGCTCCGTATCCGGAATGAGCAGGCTGCCTTGCTCTTCGCGGTCGAGCAGCGCTTGGACGATTTCGTCTTCCCGCTCCAGAACCCGAGGGGGAAGCCGGTTCAACAGGTTCTTCAACAGCCGCTTTAAATCGCCGTCGTCGGAACGGTTATCCAGCTCAAACACCCGGAAGTTTTCGAGCAGGCCGACGATCTCCTTGGAATAGCCCGACATCAGCTTTAACCTCTCCCAAGAGCCGACGGTTTCATCCCGCTTTGCCGCCATGACGCGCGGGCGGCTTCGGGTCACGAGCTTGCGGACGTGCAAGCGGAGACGATCCGCTTCATCCGGACTGAGCAGCGGACTCAGCTTGATGTACCGATCCTGTTCGACCGGCAGGTCGACGGTGCTGATGATGAGATCGTACTGGTCTTCCGGCATTCGCGAGGCTTCATACCAGGAATAATGCCCGATCAGGTCGATCTGGGGAATCTCTTTGGAAATGCGGACGGCGAGAAGCTTCGACGAGCCGATCCCGCTCGTGCAGACCAGCAAGGCTTTCAGGTGGTTCGGCGTCAGCTTCCAGCGTTCGAGAGCGGCCCCGAAATGCATGGTCAGGTAGCCGACTTCCTCCTCCGGAATCGCAATTTCTTTCCACACGTCGCCGACGCTATGCCGCACCGTAAGGAATAATTCCGGATAATCCTTTTTGATCTGGGGCAGCAACGGATTGCGGATCGATTCCCCGCGACGGATCCGCTCCAACGCGGGACCCAAGTGGCGGATGAGGCCATCCAGCAGCGAACGGTCCTTGCTGAGCGCGATGTCCAGCCGGCCTTCCACGCCGCGGATGAAGTCGAGGGTGCGCTCCGCGAAATCGAGGCCGTATTTTTCCAAAATGACCGTCGAGACGTCTGCCGCTTTATTTCGCGCCTCTTCGAAGAGGGAGAGCAGAAAATTCGCTTCGTTCTCGTTCAAGGCAAGGTCGAGCGAAGAAGCGAACCGGTTCAGGTCGAAACCGAGATGGCCGTGAGGCGGTTCGCCTCTCCGGACCAACTCATCCGCTTTCACTAACCGGCCGGAACGGATGCGGGCGACGGCCACGGACAACCGGATCAGCAGCTTCGTGTAATCGGATTCCTTGAGGCCGTTTAACCATTCCTCCGCTTGCTGCCACAACGACTGCTCAATGCGCAGGAAATCTTCCTTGCCGGCCAGCTCCAGAAGCCTTCGCGTCACCGGCCATTGATCCGAAGGGTCAATGGTGCCGAACCAGTCGGAATGGTCCAGGTGTTCATCCGCCATCCAGACGATGTATTCGCGTTTGGCCGTCTCCACTCCTGCGATCTCGACGCCGTATCCCCTTTTGCGAACCAGGGACAAACCGCTTCGGGCCAACTGAGGCTCCAGATCGTCCAAGTCTCGGCTCACCGTGGGGATTGCCGCCTGCACCTCGCGCGCCAGCACGAACAGTTTGACGGGCTCCTCCTCTTCGAGCAGCAAGCACTGCATCAGCACCTTGCGTTCATCCGGAGAATAGGTCTCGGTTTCGGATAACCGAAGCTCTTCCCGGAAGCTTGCAAGGGCGCCTTCGTCTCCCTCAAGGGTGATTCCGATTCCCGATTTCTTCACCAGCGACAGTCCGTGGGAGATGAGAACCGGCTCGAGCTCTTGAAGCTCCCGGTGGACGGTTCTCGCGCTGATGCCGATCTCCTCCGCGAGCTGGCCTGCGGTCACTTCCGAAGGGCGGTCCAGCAATACTTCCAATATTCGTCGCTGCCTGTTGGACACCTTCACCCGGCCACCCCCATCCCTGATCCGTAAAAACGGGCGAAACGCCGACGTACGAAAGACGTCAGCGTTACCCCAAACCCGTTTATCTGTTGCTTATTTGCCCAAACGTTTTACGAGCGCATCGTATTCGGGGCTGTTAATGAAGTTGTCGATCGAGATATGCTCGGCGTTCGGCGCTTTCTGCCGGGCGCGGTCGGTCAACGTTTTCTGCGTGATGACGATGTCTGCGTCCGGCGGAATGTCACTGATCGCCGTATTCGTCACGATCGCATCGCTTCCCGCCGCGTTCAACTTCTTGCGGAGGACAGAGGCGCCCATGGCGCTGGAGCCCATGCCTGCGTCGCAGGAGAACACGATTTTGCGGACTTCGTCGTTCGATTTGACGACGCCGGCCGTTGCGAAGCCTGCGCTTGCGGCAGCCACTTGGCCTTTGGATTGGGCTTTCATGGCTTGCACTTTCGTCGTTGCGGCTTCCAGATCGTCAGCCTGGTTCTTACGGCTGGTCTTGAGCATGACGGACGCGACCAGGAAGGAAGCGGCTGCTGCGGTCACGACGCCGGCAAGTACCGGGAAGAGTCCGCCTTTCGGCGTCATGGCGATATAAGCGAAGATACTGCCCGGCGACGGAGCGGCTACGAGCCCTGCGCCCAAAGCCGAGAACGTGCCCGTGCCGACGACGCCGCCTGCGATCGCCGCCAGGATGAGGCGGGGATTCATCAGGATGTACGGGAAGTAAATCTCATGGATACCGCCCAGGAAGTGGATGATGATGGCGCCCGGAGCGGATTGTTTAACCGTTCCGCGGCCGAACAGCCAGTAAGCCAGCAGGATGCCGAGGCCCGGACCCGGGTTGGACTCGAGCATGAACAGGATCGATTGGCCGGTTTTGGAAGCTTGCTCCAGCGCGATCGGACCCAGAACCCCGTGGTTGATCGCGTTATTGAGAAAGAGCACTTTGCCCGGCTCGATCAGGATGTTGACGAGCGGCAGCAGGTGAGCGTCCACCAGCGCTTGCACGCCGTGTGCCAGCCCTTTGCTGATCGCTTCGACGACAGGTCCTATCGCTTTGAACGCGAGCAGCGCCAGGATACCGCCGATGATGCCGGACGAGAAGTTGTTGACCAGCATTTCGAAACCGGATTTGATTTTGCCTTCGATCGATTTGTCGAACTTCTTGAGGACCCATGCCGCCAACGGACCGACGATCATGGCGCCGAGGAACATCGGAATGTCGGTGCCGACGATGACGCCCATCGTGGCGACCGCGCCGATGACGCCCCCGCGGTGGCCGTGTACCGCATGACCGCCGGTAAAACCGATCAGCAGCGGCAGCAGGTAGGTGATCATCGGGCCGACCAGTTTCGCCAGCGTTTCGTTCGGAATCCAGCCGGTCGGAATGAACAATGCCGTAATCAAGCCCCATGCGATGAATGCCCCGATGTTCGGCATGACCATCGCGCTCAGGAAACGTCCGAAACTCTGGACCGCTACCCGAAACCCTCCGTCAGGAGAACCTTGCTGTTTGGTTAAATCGCTCATAAAAAAAACTCAGCCTCCTTCTAATATTACCCATTACCCCGCAATGCGAGTATTATGCGCTTGCCTTACCTTTCTCATCATAACGGGTAAGCGTTTACACGATCAATCAAAGGAAAAACAGCTTTCGTCACGAAAGCTGTTGACAGGATTTTATGAGAAAGAGACCAAGCTCGAAACGGCGGGCTTTACGGCTCGTCGGGACGGATCACCACACACCAGCCGGATGGCTTTGAAGTGCTGCGGGTCGGCGGCGTCCACTCTGCGTCGTCCGTATCCTCGGCCGTATAGATTTTTTGCCATTCTTCATCCGCTTCAAGCAGCTCCGCGATCACCGTGTCCTTCACCACAAAGCATACTTTGGCCAGCGCGACTTCCCCGAACGTATCGTACACCCGCCCGGCGCTGCGGCAGCCGCGCGGCACGGTGTGGGAGCTGTTGGCGACGTAGCCGACCTTGCCGATCGGCGGGATTTCCGCCCGGATGGCCTCTCCGTCGTGCGGATTGGCGGGATCCTTGATCAGTTGCAAAACGAGCCCGACCTTGAAAAAATCGGTGCCGAAATAATGCTGGGTACCCGTGATCGCGATAAAAACCGGTTCCTTCTTCTCTTCCATCCCGTTCGCACGCTCCTACTCTTTGATCAGCGTGAAATCGTCAAAATGGAACGCCGGCGCCACGATGCAGGTGACGAATACCGGCTCATCCCCCAAGGGCGTTGCCGTCTGCCACACATTCGCCGGAACGAGCGCTTGAGGGACTTGTCCGCCGCCGACGTCCATCCCGAGAATGATCGTCTCCCCTTCCGCCGGAGTTTCGCCGTCTCCCCCCAGGTTGAGCTTTAACGGACCTCCCGAATGATACAGCCACATTTCGTCGGACAGCACTTTATGCCAGCGCGAAACTTCTCCCGGATGCAGCAGGAAGTAGACGGAGCTTGCCGCCGCCCGAACGCCGGAATATTGGGGGCCGAGAGCGGACTGCGGAATGTCGACCGAAGCTTTCCAGGTTTCCTTGTACCAGCCGCCCTCGATATGCGGCTGAAGATCGAACGTCTTCACGAGGGGGGACAGCAATTGTTTCGTCATGCGGTTTCTCTCCTGTTTTTCTATTTTTCGTTTAAGTATAGGGCTTGGGCGGCGGAGCGGCAATTTATTTTCTCATCATTGGAACCTTTTGCCTTCCCGGTTGTCTAATCTAACGAGGTGAGCGGGTTGGCGCACGATTATTTGAAATATGTTTCCCATATCCATGCCGGAACGCTGCAGGAATTGATGGCGGAACACGGCCGGGACGTCTGGAACTATGCGTTCTTCCTGACCCGAAACCGTCACGCCGCCGACGACGTCTCGCAGGACGTGTTTTTGCAGGCGTTCCTTCATATTGCATCGTTTCGGGGCCAATCCTCCATGCGGACGTGGCTTTTCTCGATCGCCAGAAATAAGGCCGCCAATTATCGAAAATCCGCCTTCATCCGCAAAGTAACGCTGGTCGATTTCCTTTATCCCGTCGTAAGCGAGAAATCCGCCGAAGAACAGTACATGAACCAGGCGTTCACGGATTCCATCTGGGAGCTGGTCCTGAAGCTTCCGCCCAAATACCGCGAGGTGCTCGTGCTGGATGCCAGGTACGACATGCCACTGACGGAAATTTCCTTGCTGCTCGGGGTAACGGTCGGGACCGTAAAATCCCGCTTGCACCGGGCGCGGAGCAAGATGAAAGCTTACCTGGGGGAGGCGGAGCGCGATGAGTGAAATGAAGCCGGACTGGTATGCGCGGTTGCGCAACGGACCATTCGCGGAATCGGGTTTTGATTCGAAAATGGCGCTGGAGGTGGAGGAACGGGCGCTCGGCGAAAACCCGGGCAAGATACTCCCGCGACGCCGGGCCAGACGGCTGAACCGGTGGGCGGCGACGGGCGTATTCGGGATGGCGATCGTCGTTATCGGGTTATTCTTGGTATCCGGCTTAGCCGATAAAGCTGCGGTTTCGCCAAGGGGATCCAACGGTACCCCCGAAATGACTGAATCGTATGTGATTGAACATTTGCGGGTGGGAATGACGGAATCGGAGGTCAAGAAAGCCTTTGGCAAGTCTTACAATGGCCTATCCGTCAAACGGGATTTTGCACAGCCTCATGAAGAGGATCCGCTGGATATGTCCACCTGGAGTGCTGTTGACGTCTGGCGGTACGATTACGGCGTGATGGACGGTTACCAAGTGAATGTTACGTCCGATCTCGAGAAAGACGACGGCTTCGATACGCAGGGCTTGATCAACGGCAGCCTAGAGTCGCAATTGGTCATCGTTTGGAAGGATCGTCTTGTGAATAGAGCGATCTTCAAATATTCGGACGGGGCAGGCGTGAATACTTCTTTCATCGGGCCGCAAGCCTCCACGGAGGTCCCGACACCGTCGCCTTCGGTGTCGCCGGACCCGCCGCTATTTTCAAGCTTAGACGTCAGAGCCTTCGCGGACTCCTCGTTCGGGCGGCTGGAGCTCCGTCCTGACGATGGGCTCCCAGAGAAAATCCAAACGCTTGGCGCGCCGAGTTGTCTCGGTCAGGAGACCGACTATTACGTGACGGGAAGCTACGGCGTCTATTTCAAATCCGCGTCCGGTCAGGAAAGCCGGATCGGCAGCTTACCGAACCTCGAAATCATCCAAAAAGAAAACCAGGCGTTCGCGATGACAAAGCTCGATTTTCCGGATGGGGAGCTGTTCCTGCTCATCCCGCGTTATACCGATTGCCACGGGTTGGAATTCCATGTTTACGGCGTGGATAAGAAAACCGGGGAAGCCTCGGCCTTTACGTTCGAGGAAGCCGGTCGGACCGTCGAGGAATGGACGACTTCTCCCGTAAACTTGCCGACGGTTGACGGCTCGGAACTCGTCGTCGAGGGCGGGCGGGCCGCCGGCCAAGACGGAACGACGCGGCTCCATTTCGAGCCGGATTGGACGCAGCACAAACTCGTTCTCACGAAAATAGAAAAAATCCCGTGATCGAAAGGTCGCGGGATTTTTCGCATCGGAGTTTACATTAAGCCGTCGCAGCCTGCTCGGTTACGGGCGCCGCTACGATCTTGCGTTCCGTCACCAACAACACTCCATAAACGGCGTAGGTCAAATAGGCGACGGGAAAGACGTATTTCCCATAGCTCTCCCACGGCAGAAAATACGTCGATGGCATGAGCAGGAACGTCAAAGCCAGCCATTTGGAGAACACGCGGGACCTGTACATCGCGATCGTGATCAGCGCGAAACCGAGCAGGACCCCCGGCATCGCCACCAAGGAGAGCGTCGTCGGGAACCCGTCGTGGTTCATCGTCTTCAGCGCGGTATCCGAAGCGGCTTTCAATTGCGCTTCCGTCGTGATGCCATCAAACAGAACCGGATATTGGTACACCTGCAGCACTGCATGGATCATTTCGAAAATGAACAGGAAGAACATCAGGAAGCACCCGATCCACCCCCACCAACGAAGCCGTTCCGCCTGCCTCAAATACAGCCCCGCCAGCCCCATCAAAATCAGCGGCGTAGCGAGCAGCATGGCGACGTGCGTGCCCACGGCCACGTTCAGAAAATAAGGCAGCTGCGCCAGATTGGCCGGCGTATCCTCGAGATGCACGATCGACACGATGAAGTTCGTCAACCCCGCCGCGATCAGCATCCACCCGCTTGCCCGAAACACTCCTTGAGGCACTTTTACCATTTTCGGTCACTCCCCGTTTCGATTCGTCGACTTCGCCATTCATCGTAAAAAGGTTCGCGTCCCGCAGCAAGGGATGCCGTCCCGGACAGACGGGAAGTCGCGCGGGAATCTTCCCGAGACCGGCTCCCGATTCCGAAAGTCCGTGCTATACTAGGGAAAACTTGCCATTGCGGGGATGTGGGTCCCTATCGATTCGGTTTCCAAAGCCTTACCTGCGCGCAAAGCGTTGCTCGTATTCCTCCATACGGCATGGTGGGCGGCTTTCGCGGTATCCGCCGCGGTCTCCTTCTACAGCCATTGGCGGGGAATCGGCATGTACGACTCGACCTGTGGTGACGCGATGGCTTGCGCCAATTATTTTCAATTGACCTCGCGGCAGCTGCATCAGCTCGAATCTTTCGGGATGACCTCCGAGCTGTACGGCGGTTTGACGGTCATTTTGCTGTTCATTCAAAATCTTTCGTCCTGGATGGTCGGATTCGTCCTCTATCGTTACGGTTGGAAGGATGCCTACTGCGTCATCGCGTCCATGATGCTGGTCGTCACCGGCACCATGTTCAGTACGGACGACGTTGTGCTGCAAGGCGATCCTATGCTCCTGCTGCTCATGCAAATCAACGTCATGATCGGCATCTTCTATCCTTTTCTGATGTTTTTCCTGCCGGAAGGAAGATTCGTGCCCCGGTGGATGGCCTATCCCGCGTGGATCACGATCGTTCTGGCGATGACGAATGTGTTTTTCCCGGAAAACGGGTGGAACTTTTTGAACTGGAATCCTTACTTGAAAGAGTCCATCGGATTTTTGCTGCATGTGCTCATTCTCGTCTCCCAGGGCTACCGATACTTCCACGGTGCCTCCAGCGAACAAAAACGGCAGATTGTTTGGTTGGTCGGAAGCTTGACCGCGTTCGTCGCGGGCACGACGCTCGGTTTGGCTCCTCCGCCGCAGCATGGCATCCTCAGACTCGCCGTGCAGGTACTGCTCTACACGGGACTTCTGTTTGCCCCGATTTCCGTCGGCGTGATGGTGTTGGAACTCCGGCTGCGCCGGATGTCGGTCGCGTTTAACCGGACTCTCGTGTTTTTCGTGCTCAGCGTTATGAGCATCGCTTTTTATGCGCTGCTGGTCGGCGTGCTGGGGATATTCCTGCAATTCAAAAGCAACACCCTCGCCTCCCTCATCGCAATCGGTCTCGTGGCCGTATTCCTTCAACCGCTGCGCGATCGAATCCAAAAGCAGATCAACTTGCTCGTGTATGGGGAAAGGGACAATCCCTATCAAATTTTGTCCGGCTTGACGCGGCGGCTGGAAGGCTCGTTGACCCGCCGTACCCTGCTTGGCGCCGTCGTCGAAACGGTTGCCGCGGCCTTCCGCCTCCCTTATGCTTCGATCGAAATCCATGGGGTTCACGGAACGGAAACGCTGGCTTCCTACGGACAAGAGACTGCGGCGGCCAGCCGCCTCCCGCTGAAGGTGACGGGAGAGACGGTTGGCTGGCTCGTGCTGGGGATTCCCGATTTCCGGGACGTCATTCCGCCGAAGCAGCTTCCGCTCCTCGAAGATCTGCTGCGGCAAGTGAGCATCGCGGTTCAAGCGGTGCGGTTGACCGAAGAATTGCATCGTTCCCGAGAACGGCTGGTGAACGCGCGCGAGGAAGAGCGGCGGCGGTTGCGCCGCGATTTGCACGACGGGCTGGGTTCAACGATCGCCAGCCTGATGCTGAGGACGGAAGAAGCGAATCAGCTGCATGACGAGGATCCCCCCCGATCCAAGCAGGCCCTTGTAACGATGAAGCGGCAGATGAAAGAAATCATCGTCGACATCCGCAGGTTAGTGTACGCGCTGCGCCCGCCGGCGTTGGACGAATTCGGTCTGGCTTTCGCGCTGGAGGAGCTTGCAGGCTCTTATCAAGACCCATCCTTGAGCGTCCGGTTGTTCCTGCCGGATGGCGATCTGAAATACCACGCCGCCGTGGAGGTGGCCGTTTACCGGATCGTGCAGGAAGCGCTGACCAACGTTTCGCGTCATTCAAAGGCTCGTTCATCCGAAGTTCGGCTCTCTAACCGCGGGGACACGCTGCATCTTACGATTCAAGATGACGGCACGGGTTTGCCCGCCGACTTGTCGCCCGGCATGGGCATTCGTTCCATGAAAGAGCGGGCGGAGGAATTGGGCGGCGTATGCATGCTGAGTTCGGAAGCCGGAGCCGGTACGCGCATCGAGATTCGATTGCCGCTGGAAGAAGGGAGTGGGGAACATGAGCAGACCGTCCAAGGAGACGCTGCGCATTCTTTTGGCGGATGATCATCCGATGTTCCGCGAAGGGCTGTTGTCTGCCCTGCGGCATCATGAAGAATTCGAGGTCGTCGGCGAAGCCGGCGGCGGCCGGGAAGCCGTGGAGCTGGCCGAATCGCTCCAGCCGGACGTCATCCTGATGGACGTCGGCATGCCGGAAATGAACGGAATTACGGCGACACGGACGATCGTGAACGCGCATCCGCATATCCACGTGCTCATCCTGACGATGTTCGACGACGACGCGTCCGTCTTCTCCGCGATGAAGGCCGGCGCGCTGGGCTACCTGCTCAAAGGCTCCGACAAAGAGGACATCCTCCGGGCCATCGTCGCGGCGGGCAACGGCGAAGCGATTTTCAGTCCCTCCATCGCCCGTAAAATGATGTACTACTTCAAAACGATCACCCGCAAGCCCCACGTCGCCGACTTGTTCCCCAAGCTTACGGAACGGGAACAGGAGGTGCTGGAGCTGATCGCGGACGGTTTATCGAACGAAGAGATCGCGCGGAAATTGGACATCACGATTAAAACCGTCCGCAACAACGTTTCGAACCTGCTCAACAAGCTCCAGGTCACGGACCGCGCCCAAGCCATCCTGCTCGCCAAGGAGGCGGGCTTGGGGCATTCGGAGGGGTGAGGGGCGCTCGCCGCAGTTCGATTTTGCACACTTGGAGAGGTTATTCATAAGCCTTCTTCTGAAAATCCCTGATTAGTTGTGCATTATCGAATTGCAGCCCTCCGTTCGCGCACTTTTCACCGTGCAGTTGTGCAAAATCGAATTGCGCTGCGAATCGCCCCAAAATTGTCCTTTCCTAGTATGGCAATGCGTGATAGGATGATCGTAAATATGACACGCGCAAAGCATGCGCCGATTCCGGATAATTCCCGGGACGGCGCTTTTTTGCGTTCAAGGAGGCCAACGGTTGTGGGTACTCAGTTTAAGATGGCGCATCAACAGTGGATTGCGAAACATGTAAACGCTCGGCGCGGCGAAGCCCGCAGAAGGTTGATAGACGGCCATGCGCATGCGGAACAGGCGATGGCTGAAAAAGTTTGGTGGCCGGCTTTCGGACATTTCGATCATCTGCATCCCGAGTATGAAGTTGTGGATTTTTTCGGCGGAAAACGATATGTGGACTTCGCCTATATCCGGGGCGGTCTTTATATCGCGATAGAGGTAGACCCTTTCGGCACTCATTACGGCAGGCTGGACCGCAGACAGTACAGTAACCAATGGGTGCGGCAAATGCATTTGTTCAACGATGGTTGGCTATTCATTCGCATCAGCTACGACGATATCCTCGAACGCCCTCGCCTCTGGCAGCAATTGTTGCAGCAAATGGTCGGACGATTGTTCGGGGACCCCGGACTCCGCTATGACCTGTCCGCGAGCGAAAGAGATATCCTTCGTTTGGCTTCCCGTTTGGACCGCCCCATCAAACTGGCGGATGTCCGCACCCTGCTCGATTGCGCCTACGATTCCGCGCGGAAACCGATCACGAGCCTGGTAGACAAAAAGTGGCTGATCCCGGTAGGAAAGGGAACTTCCCGCGTGCATGCGTGGCGCTTGGACGAAGCCCGCAAACTTCCGCCGATGTGATGCCAGTCGACTACCCGAGGAAGAGTCTCTCCAATTCGATTTTGCACACTTACAGAAGCGCTGAAGTTGAAAGTCTCTCTCCAATTCGATTTCGCACACTTACAAGCCAATTTTTCCGTCGCCCGCACCAAAATGAGCTTCCAGTTGTGCAAAAACGAACTACAGCAACATTTCCTCGCCAGACGGCGCTGTAAGTGGGCAAAATAGAACTGCGCGTGCGGGAGATATGGAGGTAGGTTGATTCGCACAAACAAAAAGCCGACGGAACCGAGTTCCGCCGGCTTTCTTCCTATCAAGCGCCTTCGCACAGCTGCTTCAGCGCATGCAGTTCTTCTCCCGCGAGGCGCTGCCTCGCTCCGGCCGTCCACCTGCTGATCACTTTGGTGACCGGGTTTCGGCCCCGCAGCTCCGCCGTCATCTGAACCAGCGTGCCGGACTGGAGCGTCACGAGCCTGTACGTGGATTCAATGTCGAACATATGGTCCGACAACCGATAGCGGAAAATGTTCGGCTCCTCCACGGACAGATTCAATCCCCGGAAGCACAGCGTCTTCCCGCCTTCCTTCTGCACCTGAACGAAGGATGCTCCCGGCGCGGTGCAGGAAGCTCCGCCGTCGTACCGGATGTTGAACGCGTTCTGGATCCACTGCACCCGGTAGTCCGGGTCCACGAGACGTTCGAACACCTTCTCGACCGGCGCTTCAATGGCGACATGCGCAATCATCGGATGCTTCGATCTCCTTTCTTACGGCAGCACGATCAGCGTCGCGGATTTCGCGGGCAGCCGGACGTTCAAACCGTCCTCGCCGCCTTGCACCGTGCCGGCAGCCGCCAGGCGATGCTTCGCGTCGAACCGGTAAACTTGCCCCTCGTCGGACAGATCGAGGTCCGCTTTGACGCTCGCCATGCGCGGCGCGGTATCTTTGTTGAACAGCAAAACGTATTTCTTGCCCGTCTTCGAGACGATGGCGTAGGTTCCGACCGCGTCCCCGTTCGAGCTGGAGGCGCCGACGACGTCGCCTTCGATTTTGCTGCCTTTGCCGTCATAATCCAGATAGAGCTTAAACGCGTCTTCCAGCGGAGTGCCGCCGGGCAGCGCACCCCAGCGCATCGCGTAATCGACGCCTTCCCGTGCGAAAATCGCGAGCGCTTCCGCCTGAGCCAAACCGCTGCCGATCCCGCTTCCGTCGCCGAAGTTGTACTCCGAGATCGACAACTTCGTGCCCGGCGCGTTCCGCGCGATGAGGTCCCTCATGCGGGGGAGCAGCATGACCGGCTCTTGGATCCAGGAAGACGGATCCGCGAAATTCGGGTCATAGAGCGACTTCAGCGAGTTCAGCCTGCGCTTCGTCATCGCCGGAGACTCGTCGCTCGAGAACGGCACGTTGTTTTCCGCCGGATAATAGTGGATGTCCAGCACGTCGACCAATCTTACGCCGGTCCGCTGCCGATACTCCTCCACCTTGCCCAAGTACCATTCCAGATAAGGCTTTCCGTCGTGCGCTTCCATGTCGGTCCCGGGCGAGCAGCCGTCTTTCGCGGAGTAGAAGTACTCGCACCAGCCCCACGGAACCGGTCCGAAAATTTCCGCCCGCGGGTCCGCCTGCTTGATCGCCTTGGCATAGTCGGACGTATAATTCCAGACCTCGTCATACGTCGTCATTTCGGGATGGACGTCCCAGTGGGAATGCGGCCACAGCATCGGTTCGTTGTCGAGCGCGTACTTGTGCACGTAGGAACCGAACGTTTGCTGCAGATGCGCGATCCAATCCGTGATAAATGACGTCCCGACCTGCTTCGACGTATCCTCGGGATCGTTGCCCGTCACGTAGCTGCCGTCCTTCGTCTTGCCCGTGCCTGCATCCGGACGGCACCAAGCTTCTTGCCAATCGCATTCGTTGCCGGATTGCTCGCCGTACTTATCGATCGAGAAGCTCCAGCTGATGTCCCGGCTTTTCGGCGTCCAACCGATCGTCGGCACTTGGAGCAGCACGTCGGTGCCTTTCGTTTTGGAATCCACGATGAACCGATCCGACAGCGAGCCGTTCGGCAGCGCGGAAGGATCATCGTTGTCGTTCGGAATGTTGAGGAAGTACCAGTCGCCGCCGCGGTTCGTCGTATCCAACTGCCAGTTGTACCGGGTCATCTGGTTGCCGCCCCAGCGTTTGATCGGGAACGTCATCGTCGAAGCGTCTTCGGAGGGCATATCTTCGAAATTGACGCCGAAAATGCCCGGGCTAAGCGCGCGTTTGGCACCGCCGGCGTCGATCGTGACATTCACGGCCGGCACCTCGGGGTCGGGCAGGTTGACCGGTTCGGTCGTACGGAGCCACTTCACGTCATCGACGTAAACCGTTCCTTGGTCTTGTTCGCCCCATGCCGACAAAACGATTCCGTCGAAGTTCAGCTCGCTCAAACCGAGATCTGCGAATTTCAGCTTCACTTCGGTCCATTTGCCTGCCGGTATCCCTTGCGGGAGCCAATCGTCCAAATTGAACTCGCCCGCGAAATTGCGGCCGTCCATCATGTTCACGCGCAGATGCTGGCCGCCTTTCGTTCCCCCATGAAGCTTAAGCGTCAAACCATAATAACCGTGCAAGTCCATCACGGTCGTGTCCCGATGGATCCAGATTCCTTCGTAACCTTTGGCCCGGAACGAAATCGAGCGGTCACCCGAGGCTGCCGGAGCGGCGTTGTCGAAGTCGCTCGTCCCCCAGCTCCAGTTCGAGTACCCATCCGCCAGTCTGTCGCCGTACGCGGTTTCCGGCTCAACAGCCGCTACCTGAACGTGCATGGATGCGGAGCTGTCTTCGAACTTGGCTGAGATTTTGGCCATCCCGCTGCCTTTCGCTTGCAGCTTCCCTTTCGCGTCCACGGAAACGACCGTAGGATCGCTGGACGTCCATTGCGCGCTTGCGGTGACGTCCTTCGCCGAGCCGTCGCTGTAGCGGGCTTCGTAGGACAAGGACGAAACGTCTCCGGCCGCCAGCACCATGCCATACTGGGACAAAACGCCTTCCTTCAGGGTCGGAGGCGCGACGTATTTCTCCAGCAAGCGGATATCGTCGAGATATACGTTGCCTTGTTCGCCGTCCGTCAAACCGCGGAACAGCAGAGCGTCGAAAATGCCGTTTTCGATGTTCATCTGCGTCAAATCAACGCTCACTTTCGCCCACTCGCCGGCCGGGATCTCCCCTCCAGCCAACAGGCTGCCGATGTTTACCCTGCCCGCAGGAGCGCCGCCGGAATTGAACACGAGCTCCAACTGCTGACCTCCGGAAACGCCGCCATGTACCCAGAACTCGAGCGTGTCGTAATCTTTGACATTCACCGGACCGCCGTCGCGGTACAGGTATAATCCGCCTTCACCGCTAGGATTCATGCGGATAGCAGACTCTCCGGCATGTACGGTCGATGTCTCCGTCAGGTCATGATCCGCCCAGCTGTAGTCCCGGAAATCTTCATGCAAAGTATCTCCGTAGATCGTAACGCCGGGCCGATCGTCGGCGGAGCCTCCCTGCGGAACGGCGCTCGGGTCCGCCACCGTAACCGGCACGCTGATCTTCATGCCGCCGAACTCTGCGTCGATTGACGTTTTGCCCGCGCTCACCGCGGTGACCATCCCGTTTTGCACGACCGCGACGTCCGAATTTCGGGAGCTCCAGGAAACGCCTTGCTCGATCGGTGTCCTTGAACCATCGGAGAAGACGGTCGCAGCCGACAGCGTCACGCGGTCTTCCGGCAGCAGGCTAAGAGGCGAAGGCGTTACCTCCAGGCCGACTTTAACCGTTTCGCGAACGAATGCGATATCGTCCAGCAGCACGTCGGCTTGCTCGCCGCCCGTCGTTCCCCGAACGAGAATCCCGTCCACGATACCGCCCGCGATGTCGAGTTCCGCCAAGTTGATCCGAACCGGCTGCCACCCGCCTTGCGGGGGACTCAGCGCCTGACTGGCCACCGGCTGCCCGCCGGATTGCAGCACGACCTCCAACCGCTGGCCGCTTGCGCTGCCCCCGTTCATCCAAAACTCCAACACCGGATAATCCGCGACGGACATGATTCTATCTTTGTAAAAATAAAGCCCATCGTCCCCGTTCGGCTTCAGCCGAATCGCGTTGACTCCTCCATGCGGCGCCGACCGGTCGGCCATGTCGTGATCCGCCCAGCTGTAATCGGCGAATTCCCCGCTTAATCCGTCGTCGTAGACGGTCAACCGCACCGGCTGGTCCGCCGCCCGGGCGACATCCGCCTCGCCGATCCCACCCGCCAGAATGGACGTTGCCGCTGCCGCCGCCGCGATCGCGGACAGCCATTTTTTTAACTTTTTACGTTTCAATTTGCTGCCTCCCCTGGTTCGACTGCCTAAAAATATAGCACCTGCGAATACGAGTCCGACATTATACAAAAGTATACTTTTGCGATTTCTACCCCTATTTTCCGGACCAGCCGCTCCCGCGGCAAGGGACTTCATCCCGGCCTTCCGGGAAGTTTACCGGGAACTCTGCAAAACAAAAACCCGCGACTCCGAGGAGTCACGGGTTTCTTCGTCGATTCGATCTTTACCAAGCGTACGCGTTCGGCGCGGATCCGCCCGGTCCCGGGAAGATCTCGTCGATGCGGCCGAGCGTTGCTTCGTCGAGCTTCAATTCCACGGCCTTCAGGCTGCGCTCGAATTGGGCCTGCGTGCGGCAGCCGATGATCGGCGCCGTCACCGCCGGCTGGTGCAGCAGCCAAGCGAGCGCGACGATGTCCTCGGTCTCGCCGAGCTCGGCCGCCAGCTTCGCGAACGCTTCGAGCTGCGGACGGAGCTTCTCGATCCTCGCTTTGTCGCCGCCGCTTCTGCGTCCCGCGTCCGGCTTCAGCGCCGTGCCGCCCAGCATGCCGCCGTCCAGCGGACTCCAAGGGATGACGCCCAAGCCGAGCGCCTGCGAGGCCGGAAGCACTTCAAGCTCCGGCAAGCGGCACAGCAGGTTGTATTTGTGCTGCTCCGACACGAGACCGAGGTGGCCTCTCGCCTTGGCTTCGCCTTGCGCGACGGCGATGTCCCAGCCCGCGAAGTTGCTGGAGCCGACATAGCCGATCTTGCCTTGCTGCTGCGCGATTTCGAATGCGCCCCACAGCTCTTCCCAGACGACCGAACGGTCGACGTGGTGCATCTGGTACAGCTCGATATGATCCGTCTGCATCCGGCGCAGGGAGCCTTCGAGATGGCGGCGGATCTTGTAGGCGGACAAGCCTTCCTTGCGGTTCGGGCCGTCCAGCGGATCGTGCATGTCGCCGTACATTTTGGTCGCGATGACCGTCTTCTCGCGGCGTCCGCCGCCCTGCGCGAACCAGCGGCCGATGATTTCCTCGGTTTTGCCGGCGTTCTCGCCCCAGCCGTATACGTTCGCGGTATCGAAGAAGTTAATGCCCGCATCCAGCGCAGCGTCCATGATGCGGAACGCTTCCTGCTCCTCGGTGTCCACCCCGAAATTCATCGTGCCCAGGCACAGCCGGCTGACCCGCAGGCCCGAACGTCCCAATTTGGTGTACTCCATCTTCTTCATCCTCTCCTTGCATCCCATGAAAATGCTTACCTACCTATCATAGCAAATCGCTGCGATGAGATAAACACGCGTTCAGCGCAATCCTCCGAGAATGGGGTGCGGCACGTACGGCTCTTCGAGCTTCGCGATCTCTTCGGGCGTGAGTTTCACCGACAGAGCCGCCACCGCGTCGTCCAGATGGTGCGGCTTGGTCGCGCCGATGATCGGAGCGGTGACGGGCTGCTTTTGCAGCACCCACGCGAGCGCGACTTGAGCCCGGGGGATGCCGCGTTCCGCCGCGATTTCGGCCACCCGTTCCACGACCTTGCGGTCTGCCGCCGCCGTAGCCGTATAAAGCGTTTTGCCGAATTCGTCCGTTTCCGAGCGGTAGCTTTGCTCCTCCCAATCGCGCGTCAACCGCCCCCGGGCAAGCGGGCTCCACGGAATCACGCCGATCTTCTCCGCTTCGCACAACGGCAGCATCTCCCGTTCTTCTTCGCGGTACAGCAGGTTCAAATAGTTCTGCATCGTGACGAACCGCGTCCAGCCGTTCTTTTCCGCCACATGGAGCGCTTTGAGGAATTGCCAGGCGTACATGGAAGAAGCCCCTATGTAAAGCGCCTTACCGGCTTTCACGACGTCATGCAGCGCCTCCATCGTTTCCTGGATCGGCGTTTGCGGGTCCCAGCGATGGATCTGGTACAGATCGACGTAATCAGTACCGAGCCTTCTCAGGCTTGCATCGATCTCCTGCATGATCGCTTTGCGAGACAGCCCCGCCCCGTTCGGTCCCGGCCGCATCCGGCCCTGAACCTTCGTCGCGATGACGATCTCGTCGCGTCGCGCGAAATCTTTCAAAGCCCTTCCGACGATCTCTTCACTCGTCCCGTCCGAGTAGACGTTGGCGGTGTCGAAGAAATTGATGCCGAGCTCCAGTGCCTTCTTGATAAAAGGCCGGCTCTGTTCTTCGTTCAGCGACCAAGGATGCGGGCCCCGCTCCGGGACGCCGTAGCTCATGCAGCCAAGGCACAGGCGGGACACTTCCGCTCCCGTAGAGCCGAGTTTCACGTAATCCATCCGTTTAGTCCTCCTTCGCCGCCGGCCCCATACCGGCCATTTCTTTTAGCTGCAAGTAAACCGAGGCCAAATCCAGCTCGCCTTTTCCGTTCGCGTTGGCCGCCAGGTAAGTATTCAGCACCGTGGAAACGACGGGAAGCGGAAGGTTACGGCGAACCGCTTCATCCGCCGCCAGCTTTAAATCCTTGGTCATTAATTTGAGCGCGAACGCGGGAGGGAACTCCTCTTGCAGCAGCATGCCTTTCTTCGCCTGGAACAGCGGCGCGTTCACGGCGGACTCGGAAATCAAAGCGGCTACCTTCCCCTGATCCAGCCCCAATCCCGAGGCCATCACGAGCGCCTCCGAGATGCCTTGCATCACCATCGCCAGAAGCGAGTTGATGACGAGTTTGGCGGCGCTTCCGTCCCCAGCGCCTCCGAAATGGATCGTCGTTTTCCCCAGCACGTCGAATATCGGCCGGCAGCGTTCCACCACGTCCGCCTCCCCGCCGGCGAGGATGATGAGCTGCCCTTCTTGGGCCGGCTTGACCGAGCCCGACACCGGGGCGTCCAGGAAATCCCCTCCGCGCTCCCGGACCATTGCGGCGAACCCTCGCGTTTCCGCGGGACCGATCGTACTCATGTTGACGACGGTTTTGCCGTTCAGCTCCGCGGATAGAATGCCGTCCGGCAGGACCAGGAGCCGTTCGACGGCCGCCGCGTCGGCAACCATCGTGACGACGACGTCCGACCGCTCCGCCGCTTCGCGGGGCGACTGGGCCGCCGTCGCTCCGGCCTCGATCAAAGGCGCGGCCTTCTCCATGGAACGATTGTAAACGTGCACCCGATACCCCGCCCGGAGCAAATTCGCCGCCATCGGCGTGCCCATGGCGCCTAACCCGATCCAACCTACCGTTTGCATGGCCGAACCCTCCTTTAAATGAAGCCCGTGTTCCGTTACGGTATAATCATAGAAAAAGCGGCATTCAAAAACAAATCGGCAGGAGGAGAAACATGGAATACGTCTATCTGGGAAGAACGGGGCTGCAGGTGTCGCGCTTCTGCTTAGGCACGATGACTTACGGGGACTGGGATTTGGATGAGAAAACGTCTCTGGCGGTCATCGACCGGGTATTGGACGCGGGCATCAACTTTCTCGACACGGCGGATACATACGGGAAAGGCACCAGCGAAGAAATCATCGGCAAAGCGATCCAAGGCCGCAGGGACCGCGTCATCGTCGCCACCAAATTCAAGGTGCGCACGGCGGAAGGACCGAACGGCGAAGGCGCGAGCCGCCATCGCATCATGCGGCAGGTCGAAGCCAGCCTGAAACGGCTGAACACCGACTACATCGACCTGTACCAGGTGCATCGGCCGGATCCGCATACGCCGCTGGACGAGACGCTGCGGGCGCTCGACGATCTCGTCGCGCAAGGCAAGGTCCGCTACGTCGGCTGCTCCAACTTCGAAGCGTGGAGAATCGTCGAATCGCTCTGGGTCAGCGACAAAATGAACCTCGAACGGTTCGTCACCAACCAGCCCTCTTACAGCATTTTCAACCGTTACGTCGAGCAGGAGATTTTGCCGGCTTGCGAGCGGCACGGGCTGGCGACGATGGCCTATTCCCCGATGGACGGGGGCTGGCTCTCCGGCAAATACCGGCTCGGGCAGCCGATGCCGTCCGACTCGCGCGGGGAAAGAATGGATCCGGATGCTCCGGGAAACCGGGCGAAGCTGGAGAAGGTGGAGCAGCTCGCATTATGGGCCGAATCCAGAGGGTTGAAGCTCGGGCAGTTCGCGCTGGCGTGGCTGTTGCATCGTCCGGGTGTCATTCCGGTCGTCGGCATCCGAAACGAAAGACAGCTCGCCGACAACCTGAGCGCTCTCGACGTCAAATTGACGGAAGAAGATTTCCGTCAAGTGGATCTCGTATCGCCGAGTCCTTATAAAGACTTTTCTCAAGACGGCAGCTTCTGGTTCCAGGAACCGCGGGCCTACCGATTCAAGTAACGATGAAAACAGCCGCCTACCGATCCAAGATCGGCAGGCGGCTGTTTTCCGTCCTAACGCAAAATTATCGCAATTGCATCCGGAACGCTCCCGTCTTCCTCAACCCAAGCCAGAGCTCCCTTTTCGTCTCGTCGTACGTCCACTCACCGTCTTCCGCAGCGCCGGACAGTTCCACGGAGGCGGGTTTGCGCGCCATGTGCTTCACGACGACCTGCAGCGGCTTACCGCCATCCTCCAACTCGTCATGCAGAGAGTTCGCCGTAAGCGTTGCTCCCTCGCCGCTCTCCTCCCAGGCGAACTCCAGCAGCCGATAAGCCCCTTCGCGATAAGCGAACGTTTTCCCGTCATCCTCGAACAGACGGAAGCGGCTCGCGCCTGAAGCGCCGGCGTACACCTCCAGCGTCAACTCCCCGTTACCGACCTCGTCGGCGAACTGGCCACCCGCTTCCTTCACGGGAATGATCGCTCCCGCTTTCACGAACAGCGGCATCGACTCCAGCGGCGCTTCCGCCAACACATGTCTTCCTCCCGCGTACCGTTCACCCGTCCGGTGATCGTACCACACGCCTTCGGGCAGATAGACCGCCCTCGCCGTCACGCCGGGACGGCACACCGGCGCCGCCAGCAGGAATTCTCCAACCAGGAACTGGTCGCTCAAGTTCGTGACCAGAGGATCCCCCGGATATTCGAGCAGCAACGGTCTTAGAACCGGGAGCCCGGACGCGGAGGCCTCATAGAAGAGAGAGTAGAGGTATGGCATCAGCCGGTACCGAAACCGGATGTACTCGCGGCAAATCGCTTCCACCTGCTCCCCGAACCTCCACGGCTCCTGGCGGGAGGTATCGATCGCGCTGTGGTTCCGGCAGAACGGGAACAGCGCCCCCATTTGCGTCCAGCGGGCGAGCAGCTCCCCTGAGGAATGGTGCGAGAAGCCGCCGATGTCGGCGCCGGCGAACGCCACGCCGGACAATCCCAGATTCAGCACCATCGGGATGCTCATCTCCAGGTGCTCCCAATAGCTGCGGTTGTCCCCCGTCCACACCGCGGCATACCGCTGAATGCCTGCGTAACCGGCGCGCGTGAGCACGAACGGCCGCTCGCCGCCGAGCCCCCGGGCCATGCCCTCGTAGGTCGCCTTGGACATCAGCATCCCGTACAGGTTGTGCAGCTCCCCGTGGGTTTTCGGGCGGCCGTTGTTGCGGTGAACGACGTCGAGGTCCATCGTTTTGGTCGTGTCGTTAAACACCGAAGGCTCGTTCATGTCGTTCCAGATGCCCGATATGCCGTGGTCGATATAGAATCGGTGCAAGTCCCCCCACCATTCGGCGGCGCGATCGTCGGTATAGTCCGTGAAGGCGCTCGGCCCGGGCCAGACGTTGCCGATGAACAGGTCCCCCTCCAGTTTCTTGCAGAAATAGCCCTCGGCAACGCCCTCTTGATAGACGGCATAATTCGGGTCCTTCTTCACCCCGGGGTCGACGATCGGCACGATGCGGAAGCCCATCTCCGCCAGCTCCGCCGTCATCGCCTTCGGATCCGGAAACCGCTCCGGGTCCCAGGTGAACACCCGGTACTCGTCCATATAGTGAATGTCCAAATAAATGACGTCGCACGGGATGCCTTTGCTCCGGAACGTGCGGGCGAGCTCCAGCACTTCCTCTTGGTCCATGTAGCTGTACCTCGACTGTTGATAACCGAGCGCCCAACGCGGCGGCATCGCGGTTCGCCCGGTCAGGTCGGTGTAACGGGACACGACGTCCTTCAGCCCCGGGCCGTCCACGAGGTACAAGTCCATGGCCCCGCTGTCCGCTGCGATCGAATAAGCATCCGCGCGGCTCCGCATATCGAACGTCGTTTTACCCGGGTTGTCGAGGAACACCCCGCTCGCCCTGCCTCCCTTGCGGAAATGGACCAAAAAGGGGATCGATTGGTACAGCGCGTCGATATCCGGCACGTGAGGCTCGTAAACGTCGCTGTTCCACATCCGGTAGCTCTCGCCCTTTTTATCGAAAAACCCCGTCTTCTCTCCCAATCCGTAATAGTGGGAGTCCGCTTCGGCGCGGACGGTAAGGGTGATGCGCTCCCTCTCCCATGACCACTCCGCTTCGCCGAGCAAGCGGTCTCCTCTCGCATCCCTGACGACCAGCGACGAATTTTCTTTATGAAGCGACAAGCGGAACGATCCCGCCTGCATGTCGTACCCCGTTTCCGTCTCCTGTACCTCAGCCTCCATCGGAACGCCGGGAGACGCCAACACCGCGGGCGTGGTCTCCCAATCCGGCATGGCCGAGAAAAACAGCTTTACCCGGAGGATCCCCTCTCCCGCCAAACGGAAAGCCAAATTGGCTCTTTCCCCGAATACGAGTATTTCTTGCTCCGTCCGTTCCACGCGCCGAATGCGCCCGATACGCCGGCCGGCAATTCGGTCCGAGCCAGGCCGGTTCTGTTCCGGATGGATGGCTTCGCTGGTCAGCATGTCTGTTCACCTCGAAATTTCGATAGGATGCCACCATCATATAAGACGGGCATGTCCGAAACGAGGTCCATTTCTATGTTTTTCATGTGCATTACGATGTTGTAGCCGAAACGGCCCCTGTCCGTCACTACCGTGACGAAACGGGGGCCATCTTGTTCATTGCGGTTACGGACCGTAAACCTCGAACTCCGAAATTTGCGCGGCTGGCCATGCCGTATTGCCGGTCACCGTAATACGGACATACCGCAGCTTCGCGGCCGAGGGCAGCGGGATTTCCACGCGGTTATCCGCCGCAGGATCGAAGGCGTAGGCTTTCGGCGGCAGAATGGACGTGAACGTCTCGCCGTCCGAGCTTCCCCATACTTCGATTTCCTGGTCGCGTTTCTCCCAAGCGTCCTGCGGCACGAGACGCAGCACCGCTTTCGAGATTTCCGCAGCCTCGCCGAGATCCAGCGTGAGCGATTGCGGGAACTTCTTGTTCGTGCTTTCCCAATACGTGAACGGATCCCCATCGTTCGCTTTCTTCGCGTCAAACGCTTCCGCCGTCGCCGAGGTGGATCGAATCTCTTTGCCAAGTGCCAGGTTCGTCTGCAGCTTCACTTTTTTGAACGGCGTGCCTTTCACGGCCGAGGGTTGATCGGAGCCGGTCAACTCGACGTAACCGACCTTGCGGTCCAGGATACTCGCGATGTAGTCGAATTGCGCGAAATCGCCCTCTTCAACGACGGGCAGTTCCGCGATTTTCGTACCGTTCGCTTCATAAGCGGACGCTACCGCATGGCTCCACTTCGCGCCCTTCTTCATCCGGAGCGTCGTGTCGGAACCGAATGGCTGATACACGCGGATGCGATCGCCGCTCCGGACCTCCACGAGGTCATGCTCGCCGGGATCCAGATCGAAACCGTTATAGCGGGCATAATTGCCGGCCCGCACGCCGCCGTCCTTGGCTTCGATGTCGAATCCGCCGGGGGACAACGTGATCTCTCCGTTCAGGACATAAGGCTCCTTCGCGTTCCAGTTCGCGGTGACCATACGGTGGTCTCCGAAGGAAGTGCGCGTCACGCCGGGCGCGATCTCCTCGAATCCTGTGACCAACTGATCGACGTAGCCGGACAGCACCTCTTTCTGGAAGACGCCGGTCACGTCCAGCCACGGATTCGAGACGCCGTTGTACAGATCGGCGCTCAGGTTGTAGCCCATGGCGACATTCCAGCGCAGCATCTCCTGGCTGTCCGTCATCGTTTCCGCCGCCAAGTCATGCTGGTAGAGCATGACCTTATCTCGAGCCAGCATGCCGATCATCGGATAGTACTCCGTATAGCTGGCCGTATTTTTACGGTAGTCCAGCAGGTCCCACAAATAGTTCGTGCCCATGAATCCGACCGTGTCCCCCGCGAGAACGTCGATTCCGTCTTCGGTGTACATCCGGTTTTTCAAAGATGCGAAATAGTCGCGGACGCCTTGGAAGTAAGCGGTTGTCGGGGTCGTGCCGGCGGGAATGTCTTTGTTATAGACGGCCGGCGCGTTGCGGATGCCCCACTGGTCTTCGAAAATGCCGTCGAAGCCCGCACCCTTTAGCAGTTTGTCATGTTCCTGCGCGATCCGTTCGCGGACGAACGGCTGGTTCGGATCCACGACGTAGCCGCTGTGCGGTCCATAGTCTTCTTTGTTGATCGTCCCGTTTTTCAGGACGGTCACGATGTCTTCCAGCGTCTTTCCCTGCGGCAGTTTCCCGAGCGTGGGCGAGTTTACGCCCCACCAGGAGAAGTTCGTGTACGGCACGACTTTGAACCCTTTGTCGTGCGCGTCCTTCACGAACGCCTGCATGTCGGCCTCGCTGCCCCACTTCGAATCCGCGGGCAGGAAGTCCGGATAATTCTCGTCGTGCCCGCCGGTTTGGAAGCCGACGAGATGAAGTACGCCCGGATATGTCAGCCGGTCTGCGTAACCGGTCTTCAGCACGTTCCAATTGGCGTCCTTCAAAGCGGAAATATCCATCTTGTAGAACGGGAGCGCGGCATACGCCGAGAGCTCTTTGCCCAGCTTGTCTTTCAGGCTCTTACCGTCGCGGATCCCGTTCATTTCGCCATATCGACGGATCGAATCGGAATAATCCCCTCCGACCTCGAGCACGACCTGCGGCGTCGTCCATTCCGCGTCCGGAGCGATCGACACGGCGTAATTATGGACGAGCGCGGTTTTGCCCGGATCCTTCACCTGGTTTTTGAAGCCGAGATTCGCCGTCTCTACCTTGTCTCCGTGCACGTCGTAGAGAGCGAGTTGGCCCTCATCCGTGCGCAAGGCAACGTAGGAAGCGAACATGACGCCGGGGTACTGGCCTTCATACGAATTGCTTTCCTTGAAGAACGCGTCCTTCAGCTTCGCGCCCGGCAGCATCGGAAGCAAGCCGTCCTTGACTTGGCCGGCGTCCGCCTTCAGCTCGTAAGGAAACTGGAACGATTCCACCGTTTTCCCCGTGCCGTTCGACACTTTCGCGGACATCCGGATCAACCCGTCCTTGGCGAAAGACACTGTCGCCTCCACGCGAAGAGGACCCCCGTAATGAAGCACGAGCTTCTTCGAGCGGTTGTTCCAATCGTAAGAGAAATCCGGCGCTTTGGCGCCGTTCCAAAACGCTTCGTTGCCCGAAAACGCCCACCACAGCGCGCTTTCCCGGTTGCCGAGCGAAAGGTCCAGGCCGGTCTGCTTATCCCGAATGTACCGGATGCCTCCGTTCGCCGTACTGAAGGCGATCTCGTAACGGTCCCCGCCGACGACGATCCGGTCATCTTCTTTCGCGAACTTGACCGCGCTGCCCGACACGACCGCCGGGTATCCCCAAATGATCGCGGCCGCGATCAACACGACCAATCCGGCGCCTATCCCGATCCACCGATTCCGGCGGTTCATTCGGCTTGTCGCCATTCCGCGCTGCCTCCTCTCTGCTTTTACGGCTTTTAAAAATCCGGTCCCGCCAAGGCAGGACCGGATCAGATGAAACTGGATCGGTGATCGAATTACAGCTTAATCGTGTCGTAGAACTTCGCCTGTACCGTTTTCGCGGCGTCGTCCAACAATTTCTTCGGATCGGAACCCTTCTTGGAGAATACTTCTTGAATGATGTTGGTCATTGCGGCGTAGTAGTCTTGCGTGTTGTACTGCGCTTCCGGCTTGCCGTCCAGCAGGTTGATCGCGTCTGCGTTGTAAACGTACACGTTGTCATGCTTCGCGTAGACGTCCCGTACTTTCTTGCCGTATTCGGAATCGTCCTTGAAGTACTGGATGACCGGAGGAACGAAGTATTTGTTGTCTTTCTTGCGGGCCGCGATGTTCGCTTCCAACGATTCCAGGCCTTTGTCGGAGAAGTAGTCGAACACGGCGTAGTTGAATGCCATTTGCTGTTCGTCTTTGGAAGCGTTCGGGTTGATGACGAGGAAGTCGCCGCCGAGCACGCCCGTATGCTTGCCGCCTGCTTGCGCCGCCGGCATCGGGAACACGAGCACGTCTTCCGGCTTCATCCCGCCTTGGTTCAGCGCTTGGTCGACCGGACCGTCCGGACCCGCGATGACCATCGCCGTGCGTCCTTGAGCGAACGCGCCGACCGCGTCGCCCCAGCCGAGCGCCCAGTCTTGCGGGATCGAGTTGGCTTCCCATTTGAGCTTCTGATAGAATTGGAGCGCCTTCACGCCGGAGTCGGAGTTGAACGCTGCCGTGACTTTGCCGTCCGCCACGTTCTGGATTTCGCCGCCCGCTTCGAACAGGAAGTTGGTCCAGTTCCAGCCGGATTCGTTGCCTTTGCCCATCGGCGCGATGCCGGAGATGCCTTTGCCCGGATCGGCGACCGCTTTGGCCGTGTTCAGCATGTCGTCCCACGTCCAATCGTACGAAGGAACCGCCACGCCTTTATCCGTCAGCATTTTCTTGTTGACGACGGTGCCGGTGACATAGCCTTGTTGGGCGAGACCGTACACTTTGCCGTCGATGACGAATTGGTTTTGCAGAATCGGGTTCATTTGGTCTTTGAACTCGTAGTTGTTGAACAGATCGGTAATGTCGGCTGCCCAGCCCTTTTCGGCGAGGAACTTGCCTTCCGTCGCATACGTGTTGAACAGCGTCGGCGCTTCGTTAGCGCCCATCTTGATCCCGATTTCGTTCGGGTTGTATTGCCAGTCGCTTTTCACGATCGTGACGTTCGGATACTTCTCGTTGAAGCGCTTGATCTTGTCGTCTTCCAGCGCCCGTCTTTCGACTTGGTCCGGCGTCGGATAGTAAATGCTGATCGTGATCTTCTTGGAAGAGATGTCGTCCGAAGGCGCTGCGCTGTCGGTGGAAGCCGGTGCGGAGGATGCCGGTTCGGAGCTTTGCGATGCGGACGGCGAACTGGTGTTGTCGCTCTTCCCGCCGCAGGCAGCCAGGATGAGGCTGAACGCCATCAAGCAAGCTGCGATCGAAGTGAACTTACGCATGTCTGGTTACTCCCCTTCTGAGTCGTTATTTTTGATTACACGCTCATCATAATGGAGGCGTTTGCATCGTGACGATGTGTATTCCTATTCCCTTCATGTGCAGGTTTACGATGTGCGAATCTTGAAAAAAGACATATTCGAGCTTAACCTTTCACCCCGCCGAGATGCAGGCCGCGGATGATAAACCGTTGGAAAATCAGGAAAATGGCGACCGGCGGAAGCATGACCATCGTCAAAATCGCGAATTTGATGTTCGTGTCCAACCGCCTTGCGTCGATGACGAGCCGCTTGATCGCGGTGGCCAGCGGATACTTATCCCCGTTCAGTACGAAGGAGGGCCAGAACCAGTCGTTCCATGCCGTTCCGAAAACGAAAATGGCGAGCGTGGCGAAAATCGGAATCGACAGCGGAAAGGCGATTTGGAAAAAGTTGCGAAGCTCCGAAGCTCCGTCGATCCGCGCCGACTCGAACAGCTCGTTGTTGATGCCGTCGAAGAACGTTTTAAGCAGCAGCAGGAAGAAGGCGTTGGCGCCCGCGGGCAGCCAGAATGCCCAGTAGCTGTTCAGCAGTCCCAGTTCCTTCAGGTTGATGAAGTTCGGGATGATGTAAGTCGTCGGCGGTATGAACAGCGTGGCCAGGAAGAAGTAGTACACCGCTTTGCGGAAGCGCCAATTCAGCCTGGATAAACTGAACGAGGCCAGCCCGAGCACGATGACGGTGACGACCATGTTGCCGGCGAAAATGTACAGCGTGCTCTTCAGGTATTTCGTCAGGTCGATGAAATGCCAGCCTTTACCGTAGTTGTCCCAGTTCCAGGACTTCGGCAGGAACGTCGGAGGGAACGAGTTGACTTCCGTGTTGGCTTTCACGCCGTTGAAGAAAGCGATGACGATCGGATACAGCATGGAACAAATCATGAGGATGATGACGAGAATCATCAGCCAATAGACGAACCGGTTTAACGGTTTCCTCAAATCGTAAGGCGACAGGATGCCGCGTTCCGCGTTATTCACGACACGTTCCCTCCCCGGTTCGAAAGTCTATTCTGGATGATCGCGAGGATGACGAGGACGAAGAACATCATGACGCCGAGCGCGGATGCGACTCCGTAATCCAGCCGGTTAAACGCCATTTTGACGATATAAAGCGAATAAGTCAGCGTGGCGTTGTTCGGGCCTCCGTCCAGCATGGCGAACTGGGACTGGTAGCCTTGGGAGGTGGCGATCAACTGCAGCACGAACAGCAGCGCGATCTGATTGCGGATCGAAGGAAGCGTAATGTGGCGGATTCGCGCCCAGACGCCTGCCCCGTCGATTTCGGCGGCTTCGTACCAATCGCGCGGAATGCTGAGCACGGCCGCCAAGTAGATCAACATGGCCGAGCCGAACTGCTGCCAGGTTTCCATGATGACGAGCGACGCCATCGACCACTTCGTATCGGTCATGAAGCTGATCTGCGACAGCCCGAGCTTCTGCAGCACGGCGTTGATCGGCCCGACCGGATCGTACAGCCATCTCCACAAGCCGTACAGGACGACGACCGGGACGACGTACGGCAAATACGCGGCGACCCGCGCGACGCCCTGGCCTTTACGCAGCTCCGAAATCGCGATCGCGAACAGGATGGGCACCCAGAAGCCGAGCACGAGGCAGAGCAGCATGTAATAGAGCGTGTTCTTGACGGCGGTGACGACATCGGGATCTTTCAGGACCATCTTGTAGTTGTCGAAGCCGACGTAAGTGTCCCCTTTGACGAAATCGATGTGGTACAGACTGTAGACGAATCCTTTCAGGATCGGCATCCACAGAAACAGGAGGAAAATCGCGACGGCCGGGAAAACGAACGCGTAACCCCAGAAGGACCGTCTCCATTTGCCCCGTTGAAGAGGCCTTTCCGCGCCGAGCGGGCGAACGGTTGCGGCAGTTTGGTCCATAAGCTCTCCCTCAGTCCTTTCTCTATCGGTCACTACTCATTGTAGGAAAAGGAGACTGGGGTGAACATGTGCAGTTCTATTGGGATGATGGGCGTTTTTACTTCTTCACTTCGCTGGGGCTGACGCCGTAGTATTTTTTGAAAATCTTGCTGAAATGCTCGGGCGATTCGTACCCGACTTTCTCCGCGATTTCGTACCGGCGCATGTCCGAATGCAGCAGCAATCGGCGGCTTTCTTCCATTCTCAGCTTGATGACGTATTCCCATAGATTGAAGCCGGTATATTTCTTGAACAGATAGCTCAGATAGTTGGGGCTGACGTGATTCCTCTGCGCGACTTCGTGCAAAGTGAGCCCTTTCTGCGCGTAATTCCGGTCGATATAGGCCTTCGCTTTCTCCACGATCTGGTTGTTCTGTTCGGCCCATTCCTCTTCCGTCGGTTCCTCGCTGAACAGGCTCCATTTGAAATCCCCGAAGTAGAACACGAAATGGTCCCGATGCTCTCGGTTCCACAGGATCGCTTTCTTCGCCTGTTCCCCGAGCGTATGCAAAAATTCCGTTCCCTTCAGGATTTGGCTGATCCCGATGACGCACGGAAGGTTCAGGTACTTGCTGACGTTGTGGTGAAGGCTTCGGCCGATCATGTCCAGCTGGTTGATTTTATCGACGCCGGAAGCGCCGTACGCGGCTTCGTCCCACTGCACGACGACGCTGATCTCGCTCTCGGGCGAGTAGAACGCGACATGGCTCCAGTCCGGCGTCAAGAGCTCCTCCGCGATATTCAGCGCGGCGTATTGAAGGAGCCGGATATCTTCGTTCCGGAGAGACGATTCCCGCTGCGCCGTCATCAGCTTGATCTTAAGGACGGCAAAATAAGGGCCGGTCAGCCCCAGCTCCTTGATCCGTTCCGAATCGCCGCCGGCGTCGGGAACGTCGAGCAGCCGGTTCAACCGGTCCGTCCTTTCCTGACGCGGCTCCTCCATCTGAAAATGCTCCCGTTGCGCCGACAGGAACTCGTCTCCGGCGGGCATCGGTTTATCCATCTGCAGCAGCACGTTGCGGACCGAGTTCAGAAACTGCTCGTTTTTAAGCGGTTTGATCAAATAATCCTTCGCGCCGAGACGAAGGGCGAGTTGGGCGTACTGGAACGTCTCGTGCGCGGAAATGATGATCGCCTGCACCCAAGGCTTGACGATTTTCGCCTGGTGCATCAGCTCGATCCCGCTCATCGCGCCCATCTGGATGTCCGTGATCAGCAGGTCGATTTCCTCCATCCGGAGGAAGTCCAGCGCTTCATGCCCGTTGTACGCCGTAAAAATGCTTTTAATGTCGAGGCCGGCCGACTGGAGAAGGCTGCTCAGCCCTTTGCAAATCAGAGGTTCGTCATCCACGATCAGAATGTTATACATGCTGTTCCTCCTGTTCTCTGGCGGGAAGCCCGATCGTCACGACCGTTCCCCCGCCTTCCCGCGGCGAATATTGAAGGCCGTAACCCTGTCCGAAATGCAAGCGGATGCGCTGCTGCACGTTGAAAATGCCGTATCCGGAAGGCGTATCGGCCCGCTCCCCTTCGAGGAGTTGTCGGATCAAGCCGTAATCCGGTTCCGTGTAGCCGTTATCTTCGACGCGGATGGCGATGCGGTCACCGTTCCGAGCGACGGAAACCGCGATTTCGCCGTCGTCCGCCATGTTGCGCACCCCGTGGATGATCGCGTTTTCGAGCAGCGGCTGCAGCGTGATTTTCGGAATCAGGCAATCCAGCGCGCTTTCGTCGATCGACCAAGTCAGCCGGAATTCGTATTCGTACCGGATTTGCTGAAGGTTCATGTACGCTCTCGCGTGTTCGAGCTCCTCCCGCAAGGTGATCAATTCGCGGCCTCGGCTGAGTCCGATGCGCATGATGAGCGCCAGCTCCTTGATCATGACGGCCGACTCGGAATTGCCTTCCAGCGAGCTTTTCCAGTAAATGCTCTCGAGCGTGTTGTAGAGCAGATGCGGATTGATTTGCTGGTACAGGATTTGCAGCTGCGCCTCTTTCTGCTTGATCTCGAGCAGGTACCGGTCTTCGATCAAGGCGTTGAGGCGGCTGGCCATGCCGTATACGGAGTGGATTAACACGCCCATCTCGTCGTTCCGATCCTTCGCCGGCGCATGCGGAAGCGGCCGTCCCGGCTCGTAAGAACGGGTAAAAACGGCCAGCTTCTGCATCGGCGTCAGCAAGGAGCGCCAGAAATACGCCATGACCGCCATGGCGAAAACCGAGTACACGATCGAAATGGTGGCAATGACCCGTTTCAGCTCGTTTTGCTGCTGCAGCAGGGAACGGGTCGGAATTTTATAGATCAGCTTCTGCTGGGCTTCATAATTGTAGTGCTCGACGTAAATGTAGCCCGCCGAGATCTCGTCGACGGTCCCGTCGGGATCGTCCCCGGTGACCAGCTCAGGCGGCAATTCCAGCGATTGACCGATGATCGCGTCGTGAACCGATGAAGCGAGAATCCGGTTCGCGTAATCGGTCACGAAGATTTCGCCGTTGTCCGGCAGCGTGATCGTCTGCAAGGACTGCTGCATTTTCTTGTTCATGTTGATCGCGATCAGGACGCCGATTACTTTGTTTCCTTCTGCGGTGCTGTTCACGGCCCGCACGTAGGCGAGCGTAGGTTGGGTCAAGCTCAGCGATCGCGGCTCGAACACCCGGAAGTAGCCTTTGCCTTTGCGTTCGGCGGCTTCCGTCATCCAATCCTGGCGGTTCCGGTCATTGTAGAAAAATACTCCGCCGCCTTTGAATCGGATCGACGTATTCGGCGCGAAGGAGTAGTCGCCGTTCGGGTCGTAGATGTACAAGTAGTAAGCGATGGCCTCTCCTTCGGTCACGCTTGAAGAATAGGTGGACAGGAGGCGGTCCGCGGTCGAGTATTTCTGTACCCGGGTCACGATGTCGTCCCCGCCCGTTTGGAGCGTTTGCGTAACCGGGTTCACGATGATCGTGTTCATGATTTTGCTGATCGTGTCGATATCCCGGTTGATGATCGTGAAGTTCTGTTTGTTCAGCTCCACGTAGGCGTTCGTCACGTGGCGCTTCAAAATTTCCTCGGCCTTCATGTTGGCATAGAAGTTCAACAGGAACACCGGGCTCACCAAGATGAGGAAAAGCAGAATGAGCTGCTGTTTTACTTTCATTTTCGTTAACGGATTGGTCCATCTCCAACGCAACATCCTGCACACTCCCCGCCGCTGCTGACTCCATTATGAAACCGGCCTCGCCCGTTCAGAAGAGCCGAACGCCAACTCGGTATTTCTGCGCATGATTTCCGTAATTACACACATACGTTGCCTAGGGGTGAAAACCCTTTCTATTCGGGAAAAAAATGTCCATTTCGACAGGAAACTTACTCAATCTGCGAGCTTGGAGGTACCGAAGACGTTCTCTCCGTTTTGCGGAGCAGATTGTGCGACATTGGCGTTACCGAAGACGGTCTCACCGTCTTGCGAAGCTGGATTGGCGACTTTGGCGTTACCGAAGACGGTCTCACCGTCTTGCAGGGCAAGCTTAGAGAGTCTAAACCTCTTCAGCAGTAAAAAGTAACGTTGCATCCTGGCAGTAGCGTCCAAGAAGCGCTCCAGCGGTAAAAAGTAACGTTGCATCCCGGCAGTAGCGTCCAAGAAGCGCTCCAGCGGTAAAAATTAACGTTGCATCCCGGCAATGGCGTCCAGGAGCAGCTGTAGCGGTAAAAATTAACGTTGCGTTGTCGCAATGGCGTTCAAAATCGGCATGCAAAAAAAGAGCAGCCGAGGCTGCTCTTTCGCGATTATCCGTATGATTCACCGCTCAACCACGCCGAGAAAACTTCCGCGAGACGCGGTTCGAATTGTTTACCGGACGCTTTGCGGATTTCCGCCAACGCTTCGTCCCGGCTCAAGGCGCGGCGGTGAGGACGCTCGTGCGTCATGGCGTCGTAGGCGTCGACGACGGCGAACAGCCGCGACAGCTCGGGGATTTGATCCTCCCGAAGCCCGTAAGGATACCCGGAACCGTCCCAGCGTTCGTGCACGGACAGGATCGCTTCGGCCAGCGCCGGCTCTCCCAGCGAGAACGCCAGACGATAGCCGATTTCGCTGTGCGTCCGCACGATTTCCCATTGCTCCGGAGTCAAATCCCCGCCGTGCCGGAACACGTCCTGCGGGATGGCGATGTTGCCCACGTCATGCAGGCGGGCGAGCAGCTCGAGCGTGGCGGCTTGCGGCGATTCCGGCGCGATGCCGATGCGCTCCGCCAAGCCCAGCGCGAGCTTGGACACCCTCTCCACGTGGAGGGGATCCTCGATGCCCCGGTCGTACATCGCTTCCGAAATCTCCCGGATCAGCTTCTTGCGGACCCGGCGGCTTTCGAGCAGCTTCTGCTTGTACATTTCCTTCTCGGCTTGCAGGAACAGGCGCGATTCGTCTTCGTCCGGGCCGTTCATCGTCGCGGAACCGACCGCCATGCTGATCTGGATCGGATATGCCGCCACGGCTTCGCAAGCTTCCCGAAGCTTGGCGATTTTCTCCGCGCAAGCGTCAGCGTCCGCGCCGGGCAGCAGCACGAGGAACTCGTCGCCGCCCCAGCGCGAGCACACCGCGTCTTCGCCGAACGCCTGCCGGATGATGCCGCCTGCCCGGGTCAGCATCTCGTCGCCCTGCAAATGCCCGAAAACGTCGTTGACCAGCTTCAAGCCGTTCATGTCGGCCATCACCATGCTGAGCGGCCGGAACGCGCCGCGCCGGAATTCGGACAGCCACTTGTCCACGTAATTCCGGTTGAACATCCCGGTGAGCGGGTCATGGGTGCTGAGGAATTCGAGCTGCTCCTTGGACTTGTACTGCTCCGTGATGTCGGTCAGGATGACCATGATCCGGGGCTCGTCCACGGCAGTAGACATGGCCATCCGCTTGTAGTCGATGCGGATTCGCAGCCCGTCCCGTTCGAACGAGTTGGGCAGACCGTCGGAGTAGCCGACAGGCCGTTCCCCGTCGCGGTCCTCCAGCATTTGCCCCAGCAGGCGTTCCACCCTCATACGGGTATCCGTGTCTTCCGGCCACAGCAGCTCCGCGAACGGCGCGCCGCCGATTTTGCGGCCGAAAATCCGCCGGCATTCCGAGCTGTACGGTTTCTGCACCGCCAGGCTCCGGTTGATCGTCAGGAACCCTTGGCCCGCGTTGTCCAGCAAGGCGGTGAGCTCCATTTCCATCCGGTGCAGCGCCAAACTCTGGGTGTCGCTGATGTGAAGAACCTTGTTCATTTCCTTGAGCAGCTTCTCGTACCGCGCGGCCAGCCTCTCGTAACCGGGAAGAAGACCGTTTTGCCGATGCTCGGTCGACCGGACTTCCGTCTGGGCGATGCGCAGCGTCTCGCGCTCCTCATGAAACGCTTCGAAATCCTTGTTCCGTTTGACCATGATTTCACCGTTCTTTCGTTCCGTCATCCGTTCTCGGCCTGAACGCGAACAAGGTCATGTCGTCGCGCTGCCGCTCTTGCTCCATGAATGCCGCGATATCCCGTTCAAAATGGTTCCGTTGTTCCGCGAGCGGCGAATCGCCGTACGAGGCCAGCCACTCCAGCAGCGCGGTTTTCCCGAGAGACAGCTTTTTCGCGCCGCCGTTCTGGTCGGGAATGCCGTCCGTTGCCATGTAGACGACCGTATCGTCTCCGAGTTCGATATCGTGAAGGGAATATTCGGCGTCGGCCGGCGTCCGGCGGTAACCGATGCCCGGTTTGTCGCCTTTGATCATCCGCAGCCCGCCGGCATCCTTGACGGCCATCACGATGCCCGTCCCGGCGTATTGCATGTTCCCGTCCCGCAGGAATACGAGCCCTAAATCGAGACCGTCGTCCGTCGGTCCTTCACGGTCGGTTTGGCCGAGCGTCTCCTTCAGAAGAACGTTCAGCTTACGGAGCACCTCGGACGGCGACGCATTGTCCTCCTGGTCGGCAATCCGATCCAGCAGCGACACGCTCAGCATGGTCATCAGGGCTCCCGGCACGCCATGGCCGCTGCAGTCGCCCGCCGCGATCCACTTGACGCCTCCGACCTCCTTTACCCAGTAAAAATCCCCGCCGACGCCGTCCCTTGGTTTCCAGTAGGTCAGAAACTCGGCGAAATGCTCCCGAAGCGCCTCTTCGGAAGGAAGGACGGACCGCTGGATCCGGTTGGCATAGGCGATGCTTTCCGTCATTTCGCGGTTTTTGTCCGCGAGCGCCTGGGTTCTGTCCTCCACCATGCTTTCCAGTTCCTCGTTGAGCCGGAGCGCGCGCTTGTATGGATCGGCCATGCGGCGGGACACGTAAGTGAAAAAATAGATGCTGAGAATCAGCGACAGCACGACGGCCACGGTCGTGCTTTGCTTGATCGAGCCCAGGAAACCCGTCGTTTGGCTTCTCGGGATCTGTACGAGCAGCCGCATGTCCGCCGACGCGATCGGATAGCTGATCATGTCCATACGGCCGCCAGACAAGTCTTCCGCTTCGAAGACTCGTTCCCGGTCCGCAGGGCTTCGGTTCCATTCCTGCAAGGCCGCTGCCGTCAGATGCTCGGACAGTTTCGTTCCGGTATCCGCATAATCGGCCGAAAGATGGATCGTGCCGTCTCCGCCGACCATCCACAGCCGGCTGCCTTCGACGAGCCGATAGTCGGCGAAATCTTCGGACAGCTTCTTCAGGGACAATCCGACGCCGGCGATGCCGAGCGGTCGGTCCGGCTCCCCGATCAAGACGTTGACGAAAACGAACGTGTCCTTGCGGGCGCTGTTCGAATCCACGACGACATCCGTCTTCTTGCCGGAAGCGATCGTATTGAAAAACCACTTGTCATCCGGGTCGCTTTCGCTGACGGTATCGATCACCTTTCCGGATTCCGCCCAATAATGGTGCGTTGCGGCGCTCACGACAAAGGAGTTGGTATAATCGTAATCCCTGGGGATCGAGGCGAGAACTTGCTTCACGAGCATGCCCAGCCGTTCGTCCTTCTCCCCGCCCGCGACCCATTCCCGCACGGCGGGGTCGTCCGCCACGATCCGCGACGTCTCCATCGCCCGGTCGATGCGGCCTTCTACTTGGCTCGCGATCGATCGCGCGATGAAAGACAGGTCGCTCGTCTTCAGCTTGCGGATAACTTCCTTCTGCGTCATTCGGTAGGACATGAATCCGATTAAGGAAGTCGTCAGCACGATCAGGGCGGAAGCCAGGATGACGACCTTCCACACGCTTCCGTCGTAAAGCGATCGATGCCGGTTGTCTTTCGGCGAGCTCATGTCGGTTACTCCGCGGCTTTCGGCACGATTTCGAAGGGAAGGACAAGGTCCTCCTTGAATTCTTCGGCACACTCGAGTTCGCTCTCGTTCTCTTCGTCGTACAGCCAGCGAACCGATACCCGCTTCCCTTCCTTGAACGCCCCGTCCAGCTTCTCCAGGAACATGAGGAAGCATTTGGTGCTCGTCGTATTGATATAGGGAAGCTGGAGCTCGATTTCGACGGTCGTCTCCGCCGTCAGCTCCGCCAAGTATTCGTCCAGCCACTTCAACAGCGGTTCATAAAACGCGAACGCGTTTTCCGGATAGGATTGGCCTCGGATCGCGAGAATATGGCGCTCGGGATCGAACCGCACCTCCGGCGTGCTTCTCGTTCCTTCGATTTGGATGTGCCGGATGCTGCCCATTGCTACACGACCGCCTTTAACGTGAAAAATGAGAGGTTGCCTTCCGCCGGGGTGACGGAGTACTGAAGGGCATGCGAGGATTTGCGGGCCATGTCGATCAAGCCGACGCCCGCGCCGAATTCGGGTTCGCTCCGCTTCAACCGGTCCTTGTACAACGTTTTAAGCTCGTCTTTGTTCAATCCGGAAAGCTCGTCGATGCGCGCGGTCAGCACCTCCAAATCCGGCCCTTCGACCAGATTGCCCGCACAGATGTAGCTGCCCTGGCCGTCCTTGCCGATCGTAATGATGCTCGATTGCACGATCTTGTCGTAAAACGGGGAATCCGTCTTGGCGGTTCCGTAATTTTTGATGTTCTGGGTGAGCTCGATGAAAATCGAGAAAATGTGAAAAATCTCGTTTTTCGGGCGGTTCTCCGATTCCAGGTAGGTTTTGACGGCTTCGCCGTACTCTTCGATCAATTGCTGCGACAAACGGCCTGAAAAACTAATCAGGATGCCGTTGCGCCGCAGCAGGGTCTGCACGTCCAGCAGATTTTTGTCGATCAAGCGCCACACTTCCTCTGCGTCATGTTTCAAACGTGTCCGAACAGGGTATAGTCAAAACCCATTTTTTCTCATTATACCATCCATTTCGGACAAGCAAAGACATAGAACGACAATTTCTTCGCCGCTTTGACGCTTTAATCCACATCTTCGTCATAAATCGCGCGCTTGCCCGCGACGCGTTCTTTTTTGCGGGTTTGACCGGACTTGCCGTCCGCGGAGCGCTGCCGCCTTCCCGCCGCGGAAGACTCCTTGCGCGCCAGCCTCGCAAGTTCCCGCTCGGTTTTACCGTAGTTGGCGTAACGCTTGGCGTCCAGCTCGCCCGTTTCCAGCGCTTCCCGTACGGCGCAGCCGGCTTCCGAGCGATGCGTGCAATCGCGGAAGCGGCAGCGGAGCGCCAACTCGGCGATGTCGGAGAACGCTTCCTGCCAGCCGTCCTGCGCGTCCCAGAGCTGGAGCTCGCGCATGCCCGGCGTATCCATCAGCAGGGCGCCGGAAGGCAGCAGAAACAGCTCGCGGTGCGTCGTCGTGTGGCGGCCTCTCGCGTCATCTTCGCGGATGCCCTGCACCCGCTGAACCGCTTCATCCGCCAGCCAATTGAGCAAGGTGGATTTGCCGACCCCTGACATCCCGGTCACCGCGACCGTTCGGCCCGGCTGCAGGTACGGAAGCAGCTTCTCCTTGCCTTCGTTCTCCGCCGCGCTGACCGCATGGACCGGCACGCCGGGCGCGATCGCTTCGACCTGCGCTTCTTTCTCTTCCGGATCCGCGCACAGGTCGGCTTTCGTAAGCAGCACCACGGGCTGGGCTCCGCTCTCCCAAGCCATGACCAAGTAACGTTCGATCCTGCGCAGGTTGAAGTCCTCGTTCAGCGCGTTGACGATGAACAGGTAGTCGATGTTCGTCCCGATCACCTGCTCTTCGTCACGGCTGCCCGCCGCCCGGCGGGTCATGGCGGAGCGGCGCGGCAGCACGGCATGCAGGGCGGCACGGTCTTCGCCGGACAGCTCCGCGGCCACCCAGTCCCCGACGGCGGGAAACTCGCTTTTGGCGGAGGCGCGGAACTCGAATTTGCCCGTGACCTCAGCCAGCCGCTCACCGGTTTCGGTGACGACGCGGTAGGCGTGGGAGAACTGGGCGGTCACGCGGGCGGGACGCAGGTTCGCGTTCGCCGCGAATTCTTTCTGTTGCCACAGCGACTCCCAATGGCCGTTCCAGCCGTAATTCTGAAGGTAATTTTGATTTTCAACGTTCATGCGATAACCCCTTTGGTTGGTTTGGTTGGTTAAGTTGGTTTGGTCTCATTTTCAGCAGCTTGCATTTCTCGTGAACTGGATAAACTCGCGTCTATTCGGCTTGATTTCGGCTCCCGGGTGATTAACGCATGTTGGACTGGAGGTTTTCCAGCTCGCTGCGTTGATTTTCGGACAACAAAAAACCGCAGGGAAAGAACCCCCTGCGGTTGGCGCTGCCATAAAAAAACCGCGGGAGACCGTCCGGTCTCCCGCGGTTCGCGTATTACTTGCGAACCGAAGCCGATGAGACCGATGCATATGCCGTTTGACGCGCTGCGGCAATCGAAATGGAAATGGACATCATATGACATCAGCCTCCTTGGAATAAGATGTAAGTAATTATAGCGGCCCTTCGGACCCCAGTCAAGCGGCGAAAGCCCATCGCCCGGCCGTCAATCCTTGTCGACGAGCCCGCGTTGAAAATAGCCTTCCAGCGTTTCGGTGATCCGCGAAACGGTATCCGCCAAATCGTAATTGCCGTAAGTATGCTCACAGGATGAGCGGTAAGCCAATTCTTCGTCGTATCTCCGCATGCGATTCGCGATGACGTCCGCGGACAATCCCAGGTCCCGGTGCCGGTCCTCCAGCGTCCGCCGGTCGGCGTACAGGAAAAGCCGGATGGCGAGGTTTCCGTAAAGCTCCTTGATCCGTTCGGCGCCTTCCCGGTTCAGGATCAGGTAAACGCATCCGTTGTCGCGAAGGCCCGCTTCCACGTCCGACCGGCGGATGCCGTAAAATTCCCCGTCGATCTCGACGCTTTCCAGAAACTCTCCTTCCATCTCCCGGTAGACGTCCTTCGTGACGAAATGGTAGTCCTGTCCGTTCACTTCCCCTTGGCGCGGCTTCCGGGTGACGTAGGAAAGCACCTTTTCCATGCCGAAAGTCTGCCCGACCGCTTCCGCAACCGACTTGCGTCCGGAACCGTCGGGACCCGTAAAGACGATAATCCGATCCTGCCCGCTCCGCTCGTGCATCGAATCAGTCCCCTGTCCCGTAAAATTGTCAGACTATTTCCAGCATAGCCGGGGGGACGCGAAACTGTCAACGATTTCCTGTAACGGTTTCAATGCTCTCGGATGACGTCCAGAAAAGCTTTGCCGTACTTCGCGATCTTCGCCTCGCCGATGCCTTTGACGTCCTTTAAAGCACGTTCCGTCGTCGGGCGGACCCGGCAAATTTCGCGCAGCGTGGCATCGTGGAATATGACGAATGGAGGCACGTTCTCCCGGTCGGCGAGCGACTTTCGCAGCGTTTTGAGCTTGGCGAACAGCGCTTCCCCTTCCGCGCCCAGATCGTCGTCCGCCGGACGCCCTCTTCTTGCCGACCCCATACCCGAACCCGAGCGGGAGTACCCGGTGCCGCCGGAAGCTTCGGCATCCGCGGAGCGCTCTGCCCGGCGGTACACCCTTTCCTCTCCGTCCAGCACGGCACGGACTTTGGCGGTTAACGTCACGACCGGATAAGCGCTGTCCGTCACCCGCATATAACCTTGTGCGGCCAGAGCTTGGATGAGGCCGACGATGTCTTTCTCCGAACGGCCGCTCATACGACCGTACACGGGAAGCCGATCGAAGCCGAATTGGCGGATTTTCGCCTCGCCCGATCCTCTCAGCACCTTAGCGGTGAGCGAAACGCCGAAGCGCTGGCGCATGCCCGCCACGCAAGCGAACACGACCTTCGCGGCTTCCGTAACGTCCAGCCGTTCTTCCGTGTCGAGGCAGTTGCCGCATTTGCCGCACGGCTCGCACGTATCCCCGAAATAAGCGACGATCGCCTGCTGGAGGCACTCCTGGCTGAACGCGTATTGGACCATGTCGTTCAACTGGCGGTACGCCGTTTTTTTGCGTTCCTCGTCGCCCTCGCCCTGTTCGATCAGGAATTTCTGCGTGACCGTGTCCTGGGGGGAATAGAGCAGGATGCATTCGCCCGGCGCTCCGTCCCTGCCAGCCCTGCCCGCTTCCTGGTAATACGCTTCGACGTTTTTCGGCAGGTTGTAGTGGATGACGAATCGGACGTTGGATTTGTCGATCCCCATGCCGAATGCGTTCGTCGCCACCATCACCTGAATGTCGTCGCGAAGGAACGCGTCCTGCGCGTCCGCGCGTTCCCGTTCCTCCAGCCCCGCATGGTACTTGCCGGCCCGGATGCCCTGCTTCCCGAGGAAGGCGTGGCATTCCTCCACTTCCTTGCGGGTCGAAGCGTAAACGACGCCGGCCTCCCCTTCATGTTCCTGCAGGCAGCGAAGCAGCTCCCTCCGCTTGTCCCCGCCCCGCACGACGCGGAACGACAGGTTCTTTCGCGCGTAGCCGGTCGTTACCCTAAGCGGTTCCTGCAGCCGCAAGCGCTTCGCGATGTCTTCGCGCACCTCCGGCGTCGCGGTCGCCGTGAAGGCGGCCACGACCGGCCTCGGCTCCAGACGGTCCGTAAGCCTCGCGACGGACAAATAGCTGGGGCGGAAATCGTGGCCCCATTGGGAAATGCAATGCGCTTCGTCCACGGCGACGAGCGAAACCTCCACCCGGCCCAGCCACTCCGTGAAGCGGTCCGATTCCAGCCGCTCCGGCGCGATATAGACGACGCGATAACGGCCGGCCTCGATATCCCGGTAGCGGCGGTTCATCTCCGCCGCCGTCAGCGTGCTGTTCAGCAGCGCCGCGGGAATGCCGTTCTCGTTCAACGCGTCCACTTGATCCTTCATGAGCGATATGAGCGGAGACACGACGATCGTCAGTCCGGGCAGCAGGACGGCCGGTATCTGGTAGCACACCGATTTCCCCGCGCCGGTCGGCATGATGCCCAGGACGTCCCGTCCTTCCAGGATCGCGCCGACCAGCTCCTCCTGCCCTTGGCGGAACGAGTCGTATCCGAAATAAGTCCGCAGCGCCGCCCGCGCCTGCTCCATCGACAACCTGGTTCTCCCCTTCCCGGGTCCTAGCTCCCTTGAGGCAGCCAGGACGACGGTTCCCCTAAATGATAAACGTGAAGGACGTGCAAAGCCCGCGTACAAACGGTGTACAGCAGCTTGCGGTCCCTCTCCTGGCCGTACCGGGCGGCCGACGCGTCCCACACGACGACCGCGTCGAATTCGATGCCTTTGGCCAAATACGAAGGCAGAACCGATACGCCGCGCGGCAGCTCGGCGGACCCTCCCGTGACGTAAGTCACCGGCACTTCGTCAGGAAGCCTTTCCTTCAGCAAAGCGGCGGCGTTGCCGCACTCCTTGGCCGATTTGGCGATCACGCCGATCGTGCCGTGCCCTTGTTCCAGCAGGCTGCGGATATCGGCGGCGACGGTGTCGGCGAGCTGAGCCCCGTCGCGGCAACGCATGAGCCTCGGCTCTTCGCCTTCCCGCTGGAAAGGGCGAATTTCGGCCGCCTCCTCAGGCAGCAGAATCTTTCGGCTGAACTCGACGATTTGCCGAGTCGAGCGGTAGCTGGTCGTCAGCCGCCAGACGGCGGTGTCTTCCTTGGCCATAAGCCGGGTCCAGCCGCCGAATCCGCCGCTGTCCTGCGAGCCCGCGTAAATCGCCTGGTTGAAATCGCCCAGCACGGTCAACCGTGCCTGCGGGAACCGCCGCCTTAAATAGGCGGCCTGAAACGGCGAGTAATCCTGCGCTTCGTCCACGAACAGGTGGCGGATATCCCCTTCCACCTTGCGGAAGCCCTCAAGCCCTTCCATTAAATAAAGAAGCGGCGTGGCGTCTTCATGGTCGATGATTTTACGGGCCAGCGTCTCCTCCGCCCGGGCGGCCATCCATTCCCAGCCTTCCGGGAGTTTACCGTCCGGCGAACAGTCCGTGAACAGGCTTCGGCTCCGGAACAGTTCGCGGTAAGTGCCGACGGCATCCAGGAAGCGGTAAGACTTCACGGCTTTGCGCAGCGGCTCGACCGCGGCTTCGACGGCCCGCTTCTTCAGCGCGTCCGTCATGCGGTCCTCGTCGTCGAAGGCGTCTTCGTGAAATCCGCCTCCGCGGCGGATCTGCACGTAGGCTCGCTGAATTTCCTCATCGTCCGCCAGCTCGGCGGCTTCCTCGACCCACGGCTGATCCAACTGCGAATCCGCCCATGCGGCGAGCTTCGCCAATAGCCATTTCCGTAAGGAAGCCGCGCGGTAAGCGAAGCCTTCCGAAGCTTTGATCGAATAATATTGCGTCGCCATCTCGTCCGCCGAAGCGATCGTATCCCCGCGGAACCGCAGCGGACGGAAACGGATGCCCTCGTTTTCCAATCGGTCGAAATACCTTTCCACGGTGAGGAAGAAGTGCTCGGAGCCCTTGTAACGGACCGCGCGCTCTCGGGCCGCACCTTCCGCCGTGCCTTCCGACGCGCTCAGCACTTCCGTCTGGGAGAACAGGTCCTCCACCTGGAAACGGCGGCCCAGTCGGGCTTCGATCAGCTCCCGGAACGTCATCTGGCGCATGTTCGCTTCGCCGAGTTCCGGGAGCACCCGGCTGATATACCCTTTGAACACGGGGTTCGGCGAGAACAGGACGATCTGGTCCGGCGTCAGGCTTTGGCGAAAACGGTAGAGCAAATAAGCGACCCGCTGCAGGGCGGCGGACGTTTTGCCGCTGCCCGCGGCTCCTTGGACGACGAGCAGCCGATGCTTCTCGTCGCGGATGATCCGGTTCTGTTCCTTCTGAATCGTCGCCACGATGCTCTTCATGGACGTATCCGATTTTTCGGACAGCACCGCCTGCAAAATATCGTCTCCGACCGTCTCGTCCGTATCGAAAACGTGCTTCAGCTTGCCGGCGCGAATGACGAACTGCCGTTTGAGCGTCAGTTCGCCGTCGATCTCCCCTTCGGGAGTGTCGTAAGAAACGAGGCCCGGCTCATGGTCGTAGAACAGGCTCGATACCGGCGCGCGCCAGTCGTACACCCAGAACGTCTCGCCGTCGTCCCCGACGAGGGACGCTCGGCCGATGTAGATTTGCTCCGGTTTGCACCCGTCCTCGGCGAAGTCGATCCGGGCGAAATACGGGTTGTCGTGCATTTTGGCGAGCTTTTCGACCGCTTCGAAAGCAACCCTGTGGCTGCGTTCCCGTTCCATGAGGATTTCCTTCTGCTGCATAATGCTGGTCCAGGTCTCGCCCAGTTCCGTCGCGTCCGAGAAGTTCATGCGGACGTCGTCCCAGAATTCCTGGCGGATGCCGACGACGTCTCCCCGCCTCTCGCCCAGGACGGACAATTCCTTATCCAGCCGGAGTTCAACCTGCTTCAGTACTTCGGACAACCGCCGTTCCTCTTCTTTGCGCACGGATTGTTCGTCGGCCACGTCGATCCCCTCCTTTTCCGTCCATTCCGTCAATACACCCTTTTGTAACATGCGTCACGTGGGAAATCAACCCGCCGCGCTGTCGGCGTTCCCACGCTTGGACTATAATGGAAATAAAATGCCTCATCCCAAGATTCCTATCCCATCCGAAAGGCGGATTTTCATGTCCTCATCCCTCGATCGCCAGTCGCTTTTCCGCAGCATCGATACGGTTCGCGCCCAGATCGGACAAGTCATCGTCGGCAAGGAAGCCGCCGTCGACCTGCTCCTCACCGCGTTATTCGCGGGCGGACACGCGCTGCTCGAAGACGTACCCGGAACGGGCAAAACCCTGCTCGCCAAAACGCTGGCCCGCACGCTCGACTGCTCCTTCCGCCGCGTCCAGTTCACGCCCGACCTGCTGCCCTCCGACCTGAGCGGCATCAACTTCTATAACCAGAAAACGGGCGAATTCGAGTTCCGCCCCGGCCCCTTATTCGCGAACGTGCTGCTCGCCGACGAAATCAACCGCGCGACGCCCCGCACCCAATCCAGCCTGCTGGAGTGCATGGAAGAGCGGCAAATCACGGTGGACGGCGTCACCTACCCGCTCGGAGCGCCATTTCTGGTCATCGCCACGCAAAATCCGGTGGACAACCAAGGGACGTTCCCGCTGCCGGAGGCGCAGCTGGACCGGTTCCTGCTCCGCATCCGGATGGGGTACCCCACCTTCGGGGAATCGCTGGACATCCTGACCCGCTTCCGCGCGCGCAACCCCCTCGAGGAGCTGCAGCCGGTGCTGTCCCCGGACTTGCTCATCGCCATTCAGCGGTTCGCGGCGAGCGAGGTCACAATCGCCGAAGACCTGCTCGCCTATATCATCCGCTTGTCCGAAGCTTCCCGCCGCCACCCCGACGTCAGCTTGGGTATCAGCCCGAGGGGAAGCCAAGCGCTGCTGCGTGCCTCGCTGGCTTACGCGCTCGTTCGGGGGCGGGATTATGTCACGCCGGACGACATCAAAACGTTGGCGGAACCGGTACTCGCCCACCGGCTGCTCTTGCGGCATTCGATGCACGGACGCGACGAACGGTCAGCCGAGACGGTGCGGGCGCTGCTTCGGGAGATCGAGGTCCCTGCCGAGCCGTCCCGCATTCCCGGCGGCAGGTAACGCCGATGCCGTTCTACGCCATCGTCCTTAACGGCGTTTTGCTGCTCGCCGTTCTCGTTCTGATCTACCGTAATCAGGTGCTCAAACACGTCGGGTACACCCGAGGCTTTAACCGGACGACCGCTTTCGAGGGCGATCACGTCGAAATGGTTGAAGTCATTGAAAACCGGAAGCTGCTGCCCGTGCCTTGGCTTCGCCTGGAGTCGCTCCTGTCGCGGAACTTGCGTTTTCATCGGCAAGCCAATCTCGACATCCGCAGCGGCGAACGCTTCCAGAACCATCTCAGCCTGTTCAGCCTCCGGCCTTACCGGCGTATCGTCCGCCGCCACGACATCCTATGCGGCAGGCGGGGGCTCTACGAGCTCGGAACCGCGACGATGACCGCCGGCGACCCGCTCGGCTTCGTTAACGTCTCGCGCCAGACGGCCGTGGCCTCCGCCCCGCTGCTCGTGTATCCCCGCATCGTGCCGATGCGCGAGCTGCCGCTCCCGATTCACAACTGGCTCGGGGAAGTCGCCGTACGGCGCTGGATCGTGGAGGATCCGTTCTTGTCCGCGGGCGTCCGCGCTTACGCCCAGGGCGATCCGCTCTCCGGCATCCACTGGAAGGCGACCGCCCGCACCGGGGAGCTTCAAGTCCACAAAAGAAGCCACACGGCGGATCCGCGTCTGGTCATCTGCTTGAACATGGAAACGACAGCTTCGATGTGGAAAACGGTTCCGGTCCCCGAGCGGATCGAGCTCGGCATCCGTTACGCCGCCTCCATCGCCGATTACGCGCTGGGCTCGGGCATCGAGACGGGCTTGCTCAGCAACGGCTGGGTACCGGGCGAGGCCAAAATTCCCGCCCATATCCCTCCGGCCGGCGGGACCGTGCAACGGGAAGAGATTCTCGCCAGCCTGGCACAGCTCAAGCTCGAAACCGTCTCGAACATGGCCTATTTGCTCGATCGTGAAGCGGAAACCGCGGCGGGGCGGACGGATTACCTCATCGTGACGTGCCATCGGGAAGAGAAGCTGTCGCTCGCCGCCGATCGCCTGCGCCGTTCGGGCAACGGCGTGGAATGGCTGCTGATTCCGGAAATCGAAGAAGGAGGGGACGAAATTGAGTACGAATCCTGACCTTGAAACGTCGGTCCTCTCCCCTTTGCGTCCCGTCCTCGCGGCCGCGTACGAGCTGTTTATGCTGCTGCCGATCTGGCTGTTAGCCCTACATTCACCTTATTTGAATGCGGAAATCGCAAATAAATGGGCAGCGGCGGGCGTCCTGCTGTCGCTGATCGGCGCCGCCTCGAGCCCTCGCGTACGCATGCTGTGGAAACGCATCGCGATCGGCATGCTGGCTGCAGCGGGCGCCGGCGGACTGCTGATCCACGCCTACGGCAGCAGTTTCGGAGCCTATACAGGATGCTTGCTCCTCTTCGCGGCCGCCATGCTGGGCTTTACCGTGGCGAACCGTTACCGCAGGCAAGGCTGGTATTGGACCGCCGTGGGCGTCTACTTCCTGGCCAGCGCCATCCTGCACTTCGTGCCGGAATGGAAGGGCGACGCCTCGTTCCTGACCTTCGGCGGATTCGTCTGCCTGGCCATCGCCCTGTTCGCGGTCAATGGGCTTCATCTGCATGGCGTCACGCTTTCCGAAAATGACCGCGGACGCGTGCCGTCCGATCTGAAGCGGCACAACCGCCGGTTCCTCGTTGCGATGCTCGTTCTGCTGGCGCTGCTTCCGGCCGGAGCCGGCGGCTGGCTGTTCCGGCTGCTGAGAGGCGCGATCCGCGGGTTTTTCGCCATCTTGGCGGCCTTGCTGCCGAAAGGCGAACCGCAGCCGACTCCGCCGCCCGAGACGGAAGCGCCCCCGCCGCAGATGGAGATGCCACCGACGAAAGAGCCCGGCTGGTTTCTTCGGCTGCTCGACCATGTGCTTCCCTATTTCGTCCTGGCGGCCCTCGCCGCCCTGCTTATCTGGGGAATATACCGGTTGTACCGGGATCATAAAGGCTTCTTGCGCAGATGGTTAGAGGGCATGGCCCGGTGGCTCCGGCGCCCGGGCAGGGAGGCGGAATCCCCCGGATTCACCGACGAGCAGTCCTCCTTGTTCTCCTGGGAGGAGACGCTGGGCAGGCTGCGCAAGTCCCGGATCGGCCGGCTGTTGAAAGCGAACCGGGAGCCGGGGTGGAAGGATTTGACCCGCAACCGGGACCGCATTCGCTACTTGTACCGGAAATGGCTGAGAGAGCAGACCGCCGGCGGTTACCCCGCCTCCCCTCATTTGACGCCTCGGGAAACGGCGCTCGAAGTCGAAAACCTCCGCCGGCCGGAGCGGCATTCCCGCCTGAGCCGCGGGGATAAGGCCGAATGGGACGAAGCACGGCTTATCGATACGTATTACAAAGCCCGTTACGCCGAGGAAGAGCCGACCGACGAGGAATTGAAGGCGGTCCGCGGGACGTATCGCGGTTGACAATCGAACCGATCCGGAGAATAATACTATATGAGCAGATGCTCATATAGTATTATTTCATTTCGAGAGAGCGGGCGATAACCGATGAAGACCCACGAACATCTTTTCTTGACTGCGGATACGGTAGATGCGGTGGCCCAAACGTTCAAAGCGCTCGCCGATCCGACCCGGATCCGGCTGCTCTATTTGCTGTCCCAAGAAGAATGCTCCGTCGGCCACATCGCCGAGGTGCTCGACCTGTCGCAATCCGCCGTTTCCCACCAGCTCGGCTTTCTTCGGAATATCCGGCTGGTCAAACACCGCCGGGACGGAAACATGCTCTACTACAGCTGCGACGACGAGCACGTCATCTCGCTGCTGAACCAAGCGATACGCCATGCCGAGCACCAGAAAGGAGCGGACAGCCATGACTAGCCGCGGTTCACGCGATCACGATCACGAGCATGATCACACCCATGATCACGCCCATGGTCACGCCCACTTTCACGGGCACCATCATCAAGCCCACCATGGGCATTCCCATCACGGCCATTCCCATGAAGTCTCGCGGGAAGGGAACCGCAAAGGGCTGACGCTCGCCCTTCTCATCACCGGTGGCATCATGGTGCTGGAGTTCATCGGCGGAATCGCCACGAACAGCCTCGCGCTCATTTCCGACTCGGGCCATATGCTGAGCGACGCCGCCGCGCTGCTGCTCAGCCTCGTCGCGATCCGGTTAGCCGCCCGTCCCGCTTCCCACAGCAAAACGTACGGCTTTTACCGTTTCGAAATTTTGGCGGCGCTGTTCAACGGCCTCGTTCTATTCGCGATAGCCGCTTACATCGTATGGGAGGCCGTCCGCCGCTTCGCCGAGCCTCCGGAAGTGGCCGGCGGCGCAATGATGGCGATCGCCGCGGTCGGGCTGCTCGCCAACCTGGCCAGCGCCTTGGCGCTCATGCGGCAAGGCGACGTCAAAAACAACGTGAACCTGCGCAGCGCCTATCTTCATGTGCTCGGCGACGCTCTCGGTTCCGTCGGCGCCATCGCGGCGGGCGTCCTGATGGCCGCGTTCGGCTGGTATGCGGCGGACCCGATCGTTTCCGTCCTCGTCTCCCTGTTGATCCTGCGAAGCGCATGGGGTGTCGTCCGCCATACCCTGCACGTGCTTATGGAAGGCACTCCTCTTTCCGTTGACCGGGCACGCGTCCAAGAGGCGTTGACCGAGATCGAAGGAGTAACGGACGTGCACGACCTCCATATCTGGACGATCACTTCCGGCTTCGACGCCGTCAGCTGCCATCTTCGCACGGACGGCCAAGGGGATACCCAAGCCGTTCTGCGGCAAGCGCTCAAGATTTTGGAGGAGCGTTTCTTCCTCAAACACGCGACGGTCCAGGTGGAATCCCCGGACATCGATCACGGCGATACCTGCCGTTAAAACGCCGGCAACGCCCCCGCCCTATTTTCAGTGTCAAAGCGGTCCCGTTCCCACATATATATAGGTTGGTGTAATCTCGGTGCGGAACGGGGGGCTTGACCGGCATGAACGACCAGCAAGCGTTGGAGACGGCGATCGGGGAAATCACGGAGATCGCGCAAGGCTTCGGCCTCGATTTTTACCCGATGCGCTACGAGATTTGTCCGTCGGACATCATCTATACGTTCGGCGCGTACGGCATGCCTACGCGTTTCAGCCATTGGAGCTTCGGCAAAACCTTCAATCGCATGAAAATGCAGTACGACCTCGGCTTGAGCAAAATTTACGAGCTCGTCATCAACTCCAATCCATGTTACGCCTTCCTCTTGGACGGCAACTCGCTCGTGCAGAACAAGCTGATCGTGGCGCATGTGCTGGCCCACTGCGATTTTTTCAAAAACAACGCGCGTTTCTCGCGGACGAACCGGAACATGGTGGAAAGCATGTCGGCGGCCGCGGAGAGAATCCGGCAGTACGAGATGGATTTCGGCGCGGAGAAAGTGGAGAAGTTCCTGGACGCCGTCATGGCGATCCAAGAGCATATCGATCCGGTCCTTCACAAGCCTTACGGCCAGGATAAAAACCGTTATTTGGAGTGGCGGCGGCGGGAGGAGAAGGAGAGAAGCGCGAAAACGCCGCCCCCTTCCCCTTACGAGGATCTGTGGGTGCTGGACGATACGCAGACGGGAAAAGGTACCGGCGCCGAATCCGCGGCGGACGCGCGCCGCATGCCTCCGCATCCCGAGAAGGACATCGTCTGGTTCGTGCAGGAGTTTTCCCCGGTGCTGGAGGATTGGCAGCGCGACATCATGAGCATGCTCCGGGACGAAATGCTCTACTTCTGGCCGCAGATCGAAACGAAAATCATGAATGAAGGCTGGGCGACGTTCTGGCATCAGCGCATCATGCGCGAGCTGCCGCTGACGAGCGAGGAGACGGTAGAGTACGCGAAGCTGAACTCTGCGGTCGTGCAGCCGTCCCGCCATTCGCTGAATCCCTACTATTTGGGGCTTAAAATGTTCGAGGATATCGAGAAGCGCTTCGGGCGCGAGAGGATGTTCGAGGTTCGCGAGATGGATTCGGACCCGTCGTTCATCCGCAACTACATGACCAAAGAGCTCGCGGACGATCTGGATCTCTACGTTTTCGAGAAGAAGGGGCCGGAGTGGCAGATTACCGATAAAGCCTGGGAGAACGTCCGCGATCAGCTCGTTTTCTCGCGCGTGAACGGCGGGTTTCCTTATCTTGAGGTCACGGACGGCGATTGGCAGCGGACCGGCGAGCTGTACGTCGTCCACCGTTACGAGGGAATCGAGCTCGACCTGAAATACGTAGAGCGCACGCTCCCTTATATCGTGAAGCTTTGGGGAAAGCCGGTCCACCTGGAAACGAACGTCGACGGCAAAGGCGTCGTCTTCACTTGCGACGGCGTCAAAACGACCCGGAAAACCGCCTGATTCCTACCGGAAGTACAACGCCTCCATCTGCTCCGCCGGCAAGGGCTTGCTGAAGAAGTACCCCTGCATGCGCCGGCAGCCGAGCGCGCGAAGAAACCTGATCTGTTCATCCGTCTCGACGCCTTCCGCCACGACACCGATCCGCAGGCTATCCGCCATGGCGACGACCGCCTTGATGATGGCCTCCTGGTTGGTGTCTTTTTCGATGTCGCGCACGAACGACTGGTCGATTTTCAGGGCGTGGATTTGGAACTTCTTCAAATAGCTGAGCGAGGAATACCCCGTCCCGAAATCGTCGATCGACAGCTTCACGCCGAGCGTCTTGAGCTGCTCGATTTTCGGAAGGATATCGGTCAAATTCTGCATCGCCGTGCTTTCGGTGATTTCCAGCGTCAAGCTGCCCGGGGCGAGTCCCGTCTGCTGAAGCGTCTTCTCGACGACGGGAATGAAGTTTTCCATCAGCTGAAGGGCCGAAATGTTCACGCTCACGCCGATGTTCGGAAACCCTCTCGACTGCCACAGTTTCGTCTGGAGGCAAGCCGATTTGAGCACCCATTCGCCGATCGGAACGATCAACCCGGTTTCCTCGGCGATCGGGATCAGCTCCGCGGGCGAAACATAGCCGAGCGTCGGATGGATCCAGCGCAGCAACGCTTCGTAGCCCAGCAGTTCTCCCGACTCCGCGTCTACGATCGGCTGGTAATGCAGCAGGAGCTCGTCCCCTTTAAGCGCGTGATGAAGGGACTGCTCGAGAAACATTTTCCGGGCCAGCGTCTCGTCGAGTTTCTGGCTGAAAAATTGATAGTGCCCTTTGCCTTTCTCTTTCGCGACGTACATCGCCTGGTCCGCCTGTTTGAGCAATGTGGCCGTATCCGTGCCGTAATCCGGAAACACGCTGATTCCGATGCTCGTCGTGACCATGAATTCCAGGTGGAACAGCTTCACCGGCTGGTGGACGGCCGCCAGCACCTTCTCGGCCGACAGGCGGATTTGCTCCTGGCTTCTCACGTTCGCAAGCACGATGGCGAATTCATCCCCGCCTTGGCGGGACACGACGTCTCCGGCGCCCGCGCAAGCCTGCAGCCTCGTCGCGATGACCTGCAGCAGCTGGTCTCCGATGTCATGACCCAGCGAGTCGTTGATGTATTTGAAGCGGTCCAAATCCAGATAGAGAACGGCCGTTTTGTTCCCCGTACCCCTGGAACGGGCGATGGCGGCGTCAAGCTTCGCCGTGAACAGAAGGCGGTTGGGCAAGCCGGTTAACGCGTCGTGATAGGCGAGATGCTGCAGCCGTTCCTCCGCCTCCTTCCGGAGCGTGACGTCCGTTGCGACGCCTTCGAGGCGGATCAGGCTGCGGGACTCGTCAAAGATCGGAATCGTATGGCTTTCGACCCACTTCACGGTGCCGTCCGGATGCACGATGCGGTGTTCAAGAAGCAGCTTTTGTCCTTTCAAGAGCAGCGGCTGCGCCTCATCGACCCTTTGGCTGTCCTCCGGATGGATTTGTTTTCTCCAATAGTCCGGGTGAGAAGCGTAAAGTTCGCGCGGGATGCCGTAAATTTTCTCGACGGCGGAAGAGACGTGAATATATCGCTGCTGCGACACGTCGAAAGCCCACGAGAGAATATCGAGATTATCGAAAATCGTCTGCAACTGGTTCCGCGACGCCGACAGCTCTTCGCCTAGACGTTTATTTTCGGTCATGTTGCTCGCTACGCCAATCGCGCCTTCGACTTTTCCGTTCACGATCAACGGGGCGGCCGTGATGCGAAGCTCGAGGAAGCTTCCGTTCTTATGCTTAAGGGAGAGGTCGATCACCTCGTGTCTGCCGGCCAATATTCTATGGAAATGGGCGATGACGCGCTGCAAGTCCTTCTCCGCGATGATCGGCATAAATGCCATCGAGAGAAGCTCCTCTTGAGAATAACCCGTCAGTTCGGCAGCTGCCCGATTGACAAGGAAGAATTGGCCATCCGTTCCGATCGCATAGCACGCTTCCGGATTGTTTTGGAAGAGGGATTGGAAAACCTCGAACTGTTGTCGGACGTCGTTCATCATGTTGCGTGACTCCCTTGGTGTTTGGCTGTTCCGTATAATTCGACATCTTTCGAGGCTTCCCCTGCCTGGAACGGCAAATTCGCCTGCGTAACTTCCGCGTGAATGGTTTAACCTACTCCTAGAAACAAGATCCACGAAAGGAGCGGTTATCCATGACAACGGATCAGAACCCGCCTGTGCCCTCACGCCCCAGCTCATTCCCGGAGCAGCACCAGAACCGCCAGCCCGGCCTGGAGAAAGACATGACGCCGCTGCCCGAGTCCGAATCGCCTCTTTACCGTCCGGGCGGCAAGCTGAAAGGCAAAACCGCGCTCATCAGCGGCGGCGACAGCGGGATCGGAAAAGCCGTCGCGATCGCGTTCGCGAAAGAAGGAGCGGACGTGGCGATTTTCTACCTGAACGAAGAAACCGACGCCCGCGAAACAAAAAAGCAAATCGAAGCCGAAGGACGGCAATGCCTTCTGCTTGAAGGGGATATCGGCGATCCCGCGGTCTGCAAACGGTCCGTGGATGAGACGGTCAAAACATTCGGAAAACTGGACGTTCTCGTCAACAACGCAGCCGAGCAGCACCCCCAAGACAAGCTGGAGCAGATCACGCCCGAACAGCTGGAGCGGACGTTCCGGACGAACGTCTTCGGCATGTTCTATCTGACGCAGGCGGCGATGCCCCATCTGAAATCCGGCGCCAGCATCATCAACACGGCTTCCATAACGGCTTACAAGGGAAGCCCCGCCTTGCTGGACTATTCTTCGACCAAAGGCGCGATCGTTGCCTTCACCCGCTCATTGTCGATGAATCTCGCCGGACAAGGAATCCGCGTCAACGCCGTGGCTCCCGGGCCGATTTGGACGCCGCTGATTCCGTCCACGTTCGACGAGCAGAAGGTGGCCAAATTCGGTGCGGACACGCCGATGAAACGCGCCGGCCAACCCGACGAGCTGGCTCCCGCCTATGTCTATCTGGCCTGCGAGGATTCCTCGTACATGTCCGGCCAGACGCTGCACGTCAACGGCGGAGAAATCGTAAACGGATAACCGCTGCTTCTGCGCAGAAACGCGAAACCGGCACCCGAACGGATGGGGTGCCGGTTTTTTTGTGACTATTAATGAATGAGTACAGATTCTTTGAGCCGCACCGCCCGAAAATCGGTCCGGTAATAGCGGATCATCACCGCCGTTCCGAGCACGGTCAGGAAGCCGTACAAGGCGAGCCATGCTCCCATGCTTCCGCCATGCAGCACGTTCACGAACAGGTACGTGAGCGGAACGAAAAGCAGCCAGCTGCAGATCAACGAGGCTTTCATCAGGAAGGAGGTGTCCCCGATCCCCCGCAAACCTCCGGCGTAGAAGTTATAGAAGCCGTCGAAAATTTGGAGGTAGGCCGATACCGAGATGAGGAACGCGGCAAGCTCCGCGACGGCCGCATCTTTCGTGTACAGTCCCGCGATGTTCTCGGCCCAGATGAGCTCGGCCGTTCCAAGGAGCAGTAAAAACAACGTCCCGAGCATGGCGGTATGCGTGCCGGCGCGCCGGGCTTCGTCCGGCTGCCGGCTTCCGACACCCTGACCGACCAGGATCGTCGCCGTGGAACCGAAAGCGAATGCGGGCATGAACCCGAACGACATGATGCTGAGCGATACCTCATTGGCGGCCAGCGCCACTTCCCCGAGTTGAATGACGAACGCGGTGAAGATGAACATCGAGATGCTCATCGAAAATTCCATCATGCCGAGCTTCCCGCTTTCCCGGCCGATCAGGCCGAGCTCTCCCCAATCCGGCTTCGGCAGGCTTCGCGTCCGGAACTTCCGGTGCATCGGTCCCCAGAAGACGCCCAGGCAGGCAATCAGACCGACCGACTCTCCGATCAGCATGGCGTAACCGGCGCCGGGCAGACCCATTTCGGGGAATCCCCAATGTCCGTAGGTCAGCCCGTAGGTTAATCCGACGATGACGAGATTGGACAGAATGGAAATGATCATGGATGTCCGGGTATCGCCGACGCCCCGGAAAAATCCGTGGAAAACGAAGCTGACCATGCCGATCGCCATTGCGTAAAAACGAAGCTCCAAATAGCGATCGCCGGCGGCAATCAGGGAAGGCGAACCTCCCGTCCATTTTAGAATCAGTCCGCCTGCCAACCACCCGGTTAAGGTAATCACCATACCGACGGCCAAGCTGACGCCAAGCGCCAGATAAGTTCGGCGGATCCCCTTCGGCATGTCGCCGGATCCGTAGTTTTGGGCGACCAGATAGTTGATCGAGTGGCCGATGCCGGAGAAGATGGCGAAAACGTTGTACATGATGATGTTGGAGACTCCGACGACGCCGATGATCAGAGCGCCCAAATCCCCGACCATGATCAAACATATCGTGCCGGTCAGCGTCTGCGTGGCGAATGCGAACAGCGAAGGAAGCGCCAGCACGAGTATCTTTTTCCATTGTCTCAGCAGCTGCATCGCGGCATCTTTCCTTCCGGTCGTTTGGTGTTCCCATTCTGCCCCAGAACGCCGGTACTGTCAATGAAGGGTTAAGAGAGTCCGTCGATCTTCACCGCATGGATGAGCAATCGCCGGTATTCGATGATCCATGCGCCTTCATGGTAATATTTCCGCTTCAGAAGCTCCGCGGATTCCGCGAACCATTCCGCTTTTTCACTTTGCGTCGCGCCCGGTATGAGGGCTCCGCCGAACATCTCCAGCCACCTCAACATCCCGTCTTCCCCGTCCAACCGGGTCGGCCGTTCGAACAGCATCGCGTTCCTCACCTCGAAGCCCACGCTTTCCAGGAGCGAGGCGTATTCCCCGACGCTCGGAAAATACCACGGCATCACGCCGACATCTTCCCGCCCATGTCGCTTCAAAGTTTGATTCATGGCCTTGATCACGCATTTCACGTTGCCCCGGCCCCCGAATTCCGCCGCTAGTCGCCCGCCGGGCTTGAGGCATTCCGCCATCGCCCGCGCTGCGCCTTCCGCATCTTTCATCCAATGGAGAGCGGCGTTGCTGAAGACGGCGTCGAACCGCTCGGCCGGCCGCCATGTCTTCGCATCGGCGCAGTGGAACACAAGCTTCGGATACTTGGTACGCGCCCGATCGATCATTTCCGGGGAAATGTCCACCCCTTCGACAACGGCGCCTTCCTCCGCGATTCGAGCCGCCAAATCGCCGGTACCGCAGCCGAAATCCAAAATCCTCTCTCCCGGTTTGGGGTCGAGCCACGACATGGCGTCCTGACCGTATCGGGAAACGAATCCCATCGACTTGTCGTACCCTTCCGCATCCCAGTGAACCCTTTGACCGTTTTCCATATCCCCGCCTCCTCACGTTTCTGTGATTCGGTTATACCACGCGAGAGCATGATCGAGGAAATATATAAAACATATCAACTTAATAGTTTTTAACTATAGTTACAAAACAAAAAAAGAGGCCTGATCGCCCCTCCGTCTTCTTCCGTTTTTCCTTCCGCCCGGACATAAAACGCGTGTTTCTCTGCCCGGGCGGAAAGCTTCAAATAGAGTTACCCTTTTCCGAACAACGGTTTTCGCACTGGCTTGTAAGTCGCTTGAGACTCTTTCGACAAATGCTGAACCTTGCTTACGTTGGCTTCGGATACCGTCGCGAACTGGCTGTCCTTCGACCAGGGATTTTCGAAATACACCCTTCTGGCTTTCGGGTCGAAGGCTTGGACGTGGTTCATGTTGACGAGGTTCGTTCGGTCCAATCTTTCAAAACCGACGTCTTTGAAAAGAATTTGAAGCTCTTCCATCGTAGTGGGATAGAAATACATGCCGTCCTTCGTATGAAACTCCGGACCGTCGGCTGTTGGCCGAATGGCAATCAAATCCTCGATATTCACCGTGCAAAGATTCCCGTCCCGATCAAGCAGCCGAATTTGCTCCGACATGATTTCTTCCCTCCTAGACGTGTTTTACAGCCTTACTTCTTCAGTTCTGCCGGAATTTCCGGGCGGTGGATCGCAAACAGGGAAGCCGTGCTGACGAATACGACCGCGAACACTGCCAGCAGCTTCGAAACGCCGATGACCACTTTTTTGCTCATGTTATCACCTCCTTTGCAGGCGGATTAATGTCGCGGCTTGGATCGCGAAAACGACGCAAACCGTGTCATTCATGATAAGGAAATTCGACAGGACGATCGCTATCGAAATCAGTTTCAAATAGATGAAGTATTTGCTGGGGATCCGGGCTTGTCCTTCGATATTGGAAGGAGCATAGATCAGAACCAATACCGCGCTGAGCGTGCCGATGCCCCACATCCAACTCTCGTTCAAAGGAATATGAGGGGCTGACGCGATCAAAAGCGTGGAAACGATCGAACAATGGAGCGCTTTCCGCATATGCAAGCCGCCGGAGAAAAACCTCAAAAAAGCAAACGCGCCGAACGCCAGCATGGATTCCGCGAACGTCGAGGTCACAAGACCTGCCACTCCGACTAACACGATTACGACCAAGGTGTTCATGATCGCTTCCAAACTGAATTTCATGACTTCGACGCTTGCCGTCTTTTCCGGATCCACTCTCTTGATCGCTTGGGCAATTCGCAGTGCCAACGATTCAACCATTGTCCTTCGCATCCCTTTGTAGGCATAGGAACATCAGACCGATCAGTGCGACGAATAACAAAATGGATATCATCAGGTAAGGGGGCTTGCTGGATCTGTATAGCAGGAAGTTAGCCGCGAAAGTCAGAATCACCGAAAACGTGATGAGTAAAAACAACGGTCGGTTTTCCTTGACGAAAATTTTGCTTCGCTTGGATCTGCTTTGATGATCGATAAAACTAAACCCGCCTTTTTGCCAATGGATAAAAAGACTGATCAACAGCATCATTAAGGACGAGATCGATTGAATCACGAAAGATTCCGTCGTATAAGGTTCTATTTCGGTGTGGCCGGTAAAGTGGATGACGCCGATAATCGTGACCCACTGCACGATGTAGTTGATGACGTAGCCGGTGATCACCATGATCATCGAATTGAAAATATGTATGCGCAGCAAGAATGCGACGAAGCAAACGAGGATCACAGCTTGAATCAAAGCGGATACCGCTTGAAGCGACTCGGTCTGCAACGAATTGGAGACCAGACTCAATACGACTGAAAACACACCGAACTTAAGCAGATTTTCTTGCAAACTGAAACGAAAGAGAGAGAGCACGAAAATGACAAATGATAGGTTCTCTAAAGTGGAGAAGAACACAAAACCCAAGTAGCTCATGAAGCGAAGTTCCCCCGACATTGAAGTACAGTACTCTCTTGATAGTTCTATTCTACCAGAGTTCTTGAAAAACGCGCGAATAATTTTTCGCATTGAGATTCACCGTCAAACGTGATATGGTCACATTATTCGACAAGTGGCGACATTTTCCACTCAGAACGATTCACCAAAAAGGATGATACGCCATGGAAGAATTTTTAAATCTAATGAAGGTCAGCATTATGGGGTCCATCCCTCAGCTGTTCGTTTATTTGCTATTCGTATTTTCCTTTTTGCAGCCGCAGCCGAAAAGATTGCTGCAGCGGCTTGCCCTCTTCGCGGTCATTCATTCGTTGTACACCGATAGTCTCCAGTTGGTGCTTCCGCTGCCCCTACATTTATTGAATTCCTATATTGGGCAAATCGTCCTATTCTGGTTGTTATTCAAAGACATCAGCGTGAAAAAGAAAATCATGCTTTTCATCTTCATTAACGCGTTTTTCATGCTCATGGATCTAATCAGCGTCGCGATCGCGAATTACGCGCTGGGCATCTTAGACCGCGAAGCCATTTTGCACGGGATGTTTTTCAGATACTTGATTATCGTTTACGGACAAATCCTGATCGTGCTCATCGCCTCCTTTTACATCCGGAACCGTTCAAATTTTAAAAGGTATTTTTCCTTGCTGTCCGAAGAGGGAAGCGGTACTTTGAGCAAGACGGTCATTCTGATCGTCATTCAATTCATTCTCCTGAGCGCGCTTCAATTCGTGCACTTCGCCGGAGAAAAAAACAAGGAACTCACCAGCGTCATTATCCTTTTTTTAACCATCGCAGTTTCACTGACCGCTCTCGCCATGGTCATCCGCCTGATCGTCCGTTCACGAGAGCAAGCCGTCCGAATGACCCAGGATGTGTACGTCGAAGACATTCAACGCATGTTCGCCTCCATCCGGGGCCAGAGGCACGATTTCATCAACCATCTGCAGGTCATCCACTCCTTCGTGCAAATGGGAAAAACGGACGAGCTTAAACGGTACGTGACGGATCTTGTCCAAGAAACGCGGGAGATGAGCGAAATCGTCAATCACGCTTCGCCCGCCTTGGCCGCATTCGTCCAAGCGAAAACGACGGTCGCCGTCGCCCAGGGCATCGCTTTTTCCTTCGAGCTGCCTTCCGCGAACGCCAACGAGGAACGGCCCATCCGCGATATCGACCTTGTCAAAATTCTAGGCAACCTGGTGGACAATGCGTTCGACGAGGTGTTGAAACTTCCTCCGGGAAGCCGTTTCGTGCACGCCTCCGTGCGACGGGAAGAAGGAAGACTGCTGCTCGAAGTCTCGAATAGAGGGAGTGTCCTTAGCCGGGAAGCGAAAGAGAATCTGTTCAAAGCGGGTTACACGACCAAAACGGACGGCAGCCATTCGGGACTCGGCCTCGCCATCGTCGAGGAGCGGACGAAGCATTACGGAGGCACGCTGGAGCTGCAGTCGGACGAGCAGTCGGGCACCGTGTTTCGGATCTCCATCCCCGTCAAGGAAATGAAGGCCATTTGAAAAAGCAAACCCCCGTGATCCCGGTGTTGCCGGGAACGGGGGTTTGCTTATGCATGGATTAACGGTTCAGCAAGCTGCCCACATAACGCAGCAACTCGTTCGCGCATACCGGGCAGTAGCCGTGCTCGTCGATCAGCCTCTTCGTCACCTCGTTGATGCGTTTCAGCTGGTTTTCGTCCGGCGTTTTCGTCGAGGTCGTGATTTTGACGATGTCCTTCAAGTCCGCGAACAGCTTCTTCTCGATTGCCTCGCGCAGCCGTTCGTGCGTATTGTAGTCGAATTTCCGCCCTTTGCGGGAGAATGCCGAAATCCGGATGAGAATCTCCTCGCGGAACGCCTTCTTGGCGTTTTCGGAAACGCCGATCTGCTCCTCGATTGAACGCATGAGCCTCTCGTCCGGGTCCATTTCCTCTCCCGTCAGCGGATCCTTCATTTTCGCCCAGTTGCAATAGGCCTCGATATTGTCGAGGTAATTCTCGAACAACGTGCGCGCGGATTCCTCGAACGAATACACGAATGCCTTCTGGATTTCTTTCTTGGCCAGGTTGTCGTATTCCTTGCGGGCCACCGAAATGAAGTTGAGGTGTTTCTCCCGCTCTTCTTTGGTGATCGAAGGATGCTGGTCCAGGCCGTCCTTGAGCGCCCTCAAAACGTCGAGCGCGTTGATGCAGGGGAGGTCGTGCTTGATAAGCGCGCTGGAAATCCGGTTGATGACGTAACGCGGGTCGATGCCGGACATCCCTTCCTCGGCGTATTCGTTCTGCATCTCCTTGAGGTCGGCTTCCTTGTAGCCTTCGACCTCTTCGCCGTCGTACATTCGCATTTTTTTGACCAGGTCCATGCCCTGTTTTTTCGATTCTTTCAGACGCGTCAAAATGGAGAAAATGGCGGCGGCCCTGAGCGCGTGCGGAGCGATGTGGACGTGACTCATGTCCGATTGGCCGATCAGCTTCGTGTAGATTTTCTCTTCCTGCGTGACCTTGAGGTTGTAGGGGACGGGCATCACGATCATGCGGGACTGCAGCGCCTCGTTTTTCTTGTTGGCGATGAACGCTTTATATTCGGACTCGTTGGTATGAGCGACGATCAGTTCATCAGCGCTGATGAGCGCGAACCGGCCCGCCTTGAAATTCCCTTCCTGCGTCAGCGACAGCAGGTTCCATAGGAACTTCTCGTCGCATTTGAGCATTTCTTGGAACTCCATGAGGCCGCGGTTCGCTTTGTTGAGTTCGCCGTCGAAACGGTAAGCGCGCGGATCGGACTCGGAGCCGAATTCCGTGATCGTGGAGAAATCGATGCTGCCCGTCAGGTCCGCGATATCCTGGGACTTCGGATCCGAAGGACTGAACGTCCCGATGCCGACCCGGCTTTCTTCGGAGATAAGCACCCGTTCCACCGGCACCCGTTCGATATCCCCTTCGAACTCCGTCCTCAGCCTCATTTGGCAGGATGGGCAGAGGTTCCCCTCGATCCGGACGCCGAGCTCCCGCTCCACGTCCGACCTCAATTCGCTCGGAATCAAATGGAGAGGCTCTTCGTGCATGGGGCAGCCCTTGATGGCGTAAACCGCCCCCTTATCCGTCCGGGAGAACTGTTCCAATCCTTTTTTCAGCAATGTGACGATCGTCGATTTTCCTCCGCTCACGGGGCCCATCAGAAGCAGAATGCGCTTGCGCACATCGAGCCGCCTGGCCGCGGAATGAAAGTATTCTTCCACCAACCGTTCCATCGTCCGATCCAATCCGAAAATATCCCGGTCGAAAAATTTGTATTGTTTACTGCCGCCCGCTTCCTCCACTCCCTGCGACACGATCATTTCGTAAACACGGGCATGAGCCGTCATCGCCGGCGACGGGTCGCGGCGAAGCAGATCGATGTAGTCCCGAAACGTCCCCGTCCAGGTCAGCTTCTCGCTCTCGGCACGGTACTCCGCGATCCGCTTGAAAATGTCCATCCCGCTTCCTCCTCGCTCTCTGTCTCTAAAAAACGTATTACATACCTATGCGGGCGCGTAGATGAAGTTGCCCTTAAACCGCTTCGATCTCGTGTTATAATGTCTTCTATATGCCATAGAGGAGGACGCGAAGTGGCCGTTGCGCGAGAAACGGAGCTGTACCCTCCCGTCAAACGTTTTTTCGAGGCTCGGGGATACGCCGTCAAGGCCGAAATCCGGGGCTGCGACCTGGTCGCCGTCCGCCCTGACGAGGCGAACCCCTTGATCGTGGAGATGAAAAAAATATTTACGCTTCCGCTGCTGCTGCAGGGCGTCGACCGCCAGAAAACGGGCGCATCCGTCTGGCTCGCCGTCGAGCGAAACCGCACGAAAAAGGGAGCCCACAACCAGCGTTACCACGAGTTGACCGAGCTGTGCCGCCGTTTGCGGCTCGGCTTCCTGACGGTCACCTTCTATAAAACGAAAGACCCTGTCATCGACGTCTGGTGCGAGCCCGGTCCGGCGCCGGCAGCTTCGGCGGCTTTGGCCGTCGCCGCCGAGACGGCCGCCGCTTACGGCGCCGATCGCGCCCCGGCCGCGGGTCGTTCCCGGTCGCGCAAGGCAGCCCGGCTTCTCCAGGAGTTCGAAGCCCGCAGCGGCGACTACAACGTCGGCGGCAGCACGGGCAGAAAGCTCGTCACGGCCTATCGGGAGCGATCGCTGCAATGCGCGCTGGCGCTTTGCTGCCACGGGCCTTCGTCTCCGAAAAACGTCCGGGAATGGACGGGCAATCCGAAAGCGGGGGCAATGCTGCGGGACAACGTATACGGCTGGTTTTCCCGCGTGGGCAAAGGCGTCTACCGTCTGATGCCCGCCGGTGAACTTGCGCTCAGGGAGTACGGCGAAGTCACCTCCGTATGGGCCTCTCGATTCCCATGGGCTGCAAATTGGGCAACAGCCGACAGAAAGGAGCCGACGCCGCATGTCTGACATCCCCCCGGGATCGATCGACCTCGGTCTACCCGAGGATTACGCCCCATTCCCCGCCTCCGTCACCTTGGACGGGGCCCCTTATTGGCTCGTCCGCCGGGAAGAAGGGGATTACCGCTTGTTCTCGGCCCTTTGTCCCCACGCGGGCGGCGACGTTCTCGTGCACGGGAACCTCTTCTTCTGTCCGCTTCATTTTTGGACGTTCGACCAAGCCGAAGGCCGCTGCCAAAACGTCCATGGGGAACGCCTGATGGAGCGGACGATCGAGCAAGACGCCGACGGCCGTCTCTATGCGGTCGGAGAAAGTTTCTAGCCCCCGCGTCCCGTCAGGAACCGTAATCGGACGAGCGGCCGAGAAAATCGCCCATGGCGTTTAGCAAGCGGGACACGCCGGCTTTCATTTCCCGTTCGTCGCTGAACGCGAACGTGACGCGCATCGCGTTCCGCTCCGGCCGCTCCGCGAAGAAAGGCGCTCCCGGCTGGAACATGAGGCCTTTGATCCACGCCCCCCTGAGCAGAACTTCCCCGTCCAAACCTTCGGGCAGCCGAAGCCATATATGAATGCCGCCGGAAGGATCCTTCCAACGGAGTCCCGACCGAGGATGCTGCCGCAATAATTGCGTAAACCGCCGCATCCTTTCCCCGCACTGCACCCGGAGCATATCGACCAACGGCTCCAGCGGCTGGTCGCGGATTAGTCCGCACAGCGCGTTCCGCTCTAGCGGCGTTATGCCGGGCTCCGCCAGATTCGCATCCCGGGTTTCCGGCGGGAACCATCTTCCGAGCTCCTCACGCTTTCCCGCTGCCCAGCCGAAACGCAGCTCCGCCACCAGCCCGGGCGGCAGCTGCCCGATCGAAAGCACGCCGTCCGGTACCGATTCCCCTGCCGCTTCATCCTCGTACGCCAGCATCTCCTGGCGATCGTCCCGAAGAAACAAAACACCGGTTTCCCTGCAAATTTCGGTCACTTCACGGACGCGTTCCTCTGCCCACGCGGCCCCTTCCGGATCGCTGCAGGCGGGAGCCGCGTACAGAAGCCTCGGACGGAACTGCGTGATCGCCGCGCGCAAAGCCGAGGGTTCGGGTCCCCGCCCGTCTCCCTCCACCGCTTGCGTCCGAATGCCCGATTTCCGGAAAACCTGCAGCGCCGACCGGGAGGTCACCCGCTCGACGAGTACGATATCCCCGGGATTCAGGGATTTCGCGGCCAAACGGACGAGCAGGGCGTCGGCGCCGGATGCCAGCCGGAGCCGATCCGCATGACCTTCTGTCTTGGCTTTCAGCAGTCCCAGCGCAAGCACGGATTTGAGTTCGCCGCGCGAAACCTCGCCGTCCGCGTCGTTTTTTCCGTCCCGGTGCGCTCGTTCCGCGGCGGCCGCCAGCCGTTCTTCCCAATCCGATGCCGATACGAGTCCTTCTTTCGGCCATCCGCCCATCCAATTGATGATTTTGTTCATGGCGCCCCTCCCGTCTGGCACTCGCCTGCTTCCATTGTATGCGGGGGCGGTTTGTTCACAACTTTTTGCGTTTTCTTTTTGGTGCGGCTTGGGTATAATAAAGAAAGTTAACCGGAGGTGTGGGAGATGTTTCTTGCAGAAGAGGCGGTAGCTCGGTCGATTCAGTTTCTAGGCATGTCCGGGAAATTCTGGATCCTTATGATCGTAATGGCTTTGTTCATCACCGCGATTTGGACTGCGTCTTATAACGACGACAAAACCAAAGGGCTGTAATCCCCGAATGCCGGGCCGTCGACTTCCTCGACGCCCGGCATTTTTCATTCCCCGAAGATATCGGGACCCATGAAAAAAATCGCCCGGCATTCCGCTTGTGCGGCCATGCGGGCGATTTTCGTCGTTTCCCGGCAACGGGACGTGGATTCCTTAAAGTCCTTGCATTTCCTTCAGGCAGGACGCGCATACATAGCGCTCCTTGAATTCTCCGACGCCTTCCATCGAGGTGCAGAATACGCAGCGGGGCCGATATCTTTCCAGTATGATATGGTCGCCTTGGACCAAAATTTCTACGGGATCCCCTTCGTTCATCTGATAACGTTTACGCAGCGATTTGGGCAATACGATGCGACCCAATTGGTCTACTTTCCGAACGACGCCTGCAGGTTTCAAAATTCCGTTCCTCCCATTCGCGGCTTATCTAGCTAGTTAGCTGAACCCTGTTAGCCACTCTATACGGTTCGATGCCGGGAGGCGTAATCCTTCACTTTTGCCGTTTTGCTTAGTATCGTGCAAATTTCGACAAATTGAGTTCGATTTTGTCGAATCTACAAAATTAGATGGATTTCCCAAATCATTCGTGGAGCGGAGCTCCGGAACCGACATCCAATTCGGGAAATCCGTTCTGCTTGAGCGCCTCGTACACGACGATTGCCGCCGTGTTCGCCAAGTTCAGGGAACGGACCTTGTCCGTCATCGGCAGACGCATGCACGTCTCCGGATGCCGGTCGAGCATCTCCTGGGGAAGGCCTTTCGTTTCTTTTCCGAACACGAACAAATCGCCGTCACGGAACGCGAAATCCGAATAACGCTTGGTCGCGCGCGTGCTGGTGAAAAAGAAGCGCCCCTCGGGGAACGCGGCCTCCACTTCCTCGAACGAATCGTAATACGTGATGTTCACGGCGTACCAATAATCCAGACCCGCCCGCTTCAGCACCCGGTCGTCGGTCGAAAAACCCAGCGGCCGCACGAGATGGAGATGGGTGCCGGTGGCGGCGCAGGTACGCGCGATATTGCCCGTATTCGCCGGAATTTCCGGATTCACGAGCACGATGTGGAACGGCATGGTCATCCTCCTTACGCTTGTGTTCATGCAAACGGCAAAACGGCGGCCGCTTGGGCCGCCGTGACTGTCAAACCCTCGATTAACCGTTGCGCTGCTTGAAATCCTTCATGAACGAAACGAGCGCTTTGACGCTTTCGAGCGGGACGGCGTTGTAAATCGAAGCCCGCAGGCCGCCGACGTCGCGGTGGCCCTTCAAACCGACGAAGCCCGCCGCCTCCGATTCCTTCACGAAACGTTTCTCCAGCTCTTCGTTCTCCATCCGGAACGTGACGTTCATGATCGAACGGCTGTCCGCCAGCGCCGCGCCCCGGTAGAAACCGCCGCTGCCGTCGATCGCGTCGTACAGCAGACCGGCCTTTTCCTTGTTGATGCGCTCAATCGCTTCGGCCCCGCCTTGTTCCTGGAGCCACTTGAGCACCAAGTTGACCATGTAGATCGCGAAGGTCGGCGGCGTATTGTACAGCGAATCGCTTTTCGAGTGCGTCGCGTACTGCAGCATCGTCGGAACGGCTCCTGCGGGAGGCGCGATCAGATCTTCCCTCATGATCACGATCGTGACGCCCGAAGGACCGAGGTTCTTCTGCGCGCCGGCATAGATCAGGCCAAATTGGGAAACGTTCAAAGGACGGCACAAAATGTCGCTGGACATATCCCCTACGAGCGTAACCGATCCGGTATCCGGGTATTCCTGCCATTGCGTCCCGCCGATCGTTTCGTTGCTCGTCAGATGGAGGTAGGCCGCATCTTCCGGCACCTTCAGCTCGCTGAGGGAAGGAATCCGCATGAAGCTATCCGCCTCGGTGGAAGCGGCGATCGCGATCTCTCCGAACATTTTCGCTTCCTTGATCGCTTTTCCGGCCCATGCGCCCGTATGGACGTAAGCGGCTTTACGGCCGGGAGACAGCAGGTTCATCGGCACCATGGCGAACTGCGTGCTGGCTCCGCCTTGCAAGAACAGAACCTTGTAGCCGTCCGGAATGGACAACAGCTCGCGGAGCAGCTTCTCGGTCTCGAAATGGACGCCTTCGTAGGATTTCCCGCGGTGCGACATCTCCATGAGAGACATGCCCGTCCCCTCGAATTCGACGAATTGCTCCTGCGCCCGCTTCAGCACTTCCAGCGGCAGCGCGGCCGGCCCGGCGTTGAAATTGTAGGCTCTGCTCTCCATGACATTCACACCCTTCGATTCGTTTAAAATCATGATAGGCCTATCATAACAAAGGGGGGGCGACGGGAGCAACCTAAAAAAGGCCCGTTTCACCCCAAAAAAGCCGAAATTCCGAACGAAAGGTGACATGTATATGAGTAACCTTCGCCTTTTTATCGGCGTTGCTCTTTCCCCATCCCTGACCGAACGGATCTCCCCGATCATGGACCGGCTCGCGTCGGAGCTTCCATTCCGCAAATGGACGCACCCCGAGGATCTCCACGTGACGCTTCATTTTCTCGGGGACACGCCGGAAGACCGAGTCGAGGCCGTCGCCAAGGCCATGGAAGATATCGCCGCGAATACGGAACCGATGGACCTGCGTTTGACAGAGCCGGGCACATTCGGCCCCCCGGCGGCGCCTCGCATCCTCTGGCTTGGCTTGACCGAACCGTCGCGGCAGGGAGGGCTCGCCCGGCTTCAAGCGGAGCTTGCGCCTAAACTCGCCGAGGCAGGATGCCGCTTGGAGGACCGGCCGTTCCGCGCCCATCTGACGCTGGCGCGCCAGGGCGGTGCCGGCTGCACCCGGGCGGCGATTGCCGCCGCATGGCAAACGGCGGCCCCCGAAGCCGCCGCTAAGCCGCTCGAATGGACCGCCGATCGCGTTACGCTATTCTTGTCTCATTTAGGGAAAAGGCCGAGTTATGAAAAACGGAGGGAGTTCCCGTTTCGCCGGTCATAATCCGAGGATTCCCGAATGATCAGCTTGGAATCGATCACGAATTCGCGCGTGCCTTGAAACTCGTTGTCGTTCATGATGTCGATCAGCTTCTCCGCCATCAGCGCGCCCATCGCGTATTTCGGCTGTTCGACCGTGCTGAGCGGCGGGGACAAGTACTTGGTGATCCGGTTGTTGTCCACCCCGACGACGGCCAAATCCTCGGGAATCCGGATGTTCCTTTCCCTGCACGCCTTGTAGACCCCGAGCGCCATTTCGTCGTTGGCTACGTAGACCGCCGTGAACGGAACGCCACGTTCGATCAGCCGGATCATGGCCGCATAGCCGCCCTGCTCGTGGAAATCGCCGTTGTCCATCAGGCCGGGAGCGAACGGAATATGGTGCTCTTTCATCGCTTTCATGTAGCCTTCCATCCGCTCGTAACTGTCGAGCGAATCGGCGTAACCGGCGATATACGCGATGCTGCGGTGGCCGAGCTCGATTAAGTGCGTGACCGCCTGGTCGGAAAACTTGACGTTGTTCGTTTTGACGGTCGGAATTTTGTCATGGTTGACGGGCCTTCCGATGATGCCGATGAAATGTCCTTTGTCGATATAATCGAAAATCAATTCGTCGGCCGCGTACGGGGCGACGAGGATCATCGCGTCGACGGCGCGGTTGGGCAGCAGGCCGAGATATTCCTTCTCCTTCTCCGGCTTGTTGTCCGAGTCGCAGATGATCACTTTGTATTTGCGGGCGTGCGCCATGTTCTCGACGCCCTTGATAATCTCCGCAAAGTAAGAGTTGTTGATGTCCGGCACGATGACGCCGATCGTCATCGTTCTTTGCGAGCGCAGCTGTTTGGCCGCCGCGTGGGGATGGTAATCCATCTCCTCGATGACCTGCAGTACCTTGCGCTTCGTTTTTTCCGTGACCAGGTTGCTGTCGTTCAATACGCGCGACACGGTGGCGGGGGACACGCCCGCTCTCCGAGCCACGTCTACGATCTTATTATCCACGGAATTCCAGCCTCGGATCGGTACGATTTTCTCCTCATTATAGGCCTAGATTAAATCGATTTCAATATTCGCCAATCTCCGGTAATCGGTTCGCAGGCGTTCGAGCAGCGGCTTCGGCGTCCGTCGGTCCATATGGAAGAGCCCGAACGTGTCGATCCAGTCGTTATGGTTGACGTACCAATCGTACAGAATCCAGAAGTCGATTCCCGCGAGGTATCCCTCCGGCCGGCCCGGTCCGGCGGCTTTCTCCAGCAGGGCCCGCAGCGTCTCCCGGTAGATTTCCGTTTGCATGTGGGCCTCCGCGTCTCCCTCCCCCGTCCAATGGCCGAATTCCGTGTTGAGAATCGGTTTGTCCGGAAATGCCCGGTGGGCGCGTTCCAGGAAGTCGAGCGTTCCTTCGTAAGGCGTGCCGCCGTGGAAAATGCCGAAGTACATCGTCCAGCCGGCGACGTCCAGCGGTTCCATGGACGGATCCGAAGGTCCCGGTTGATCGGCCGCGGCGCTTTGCGTGATTAACCGACCGTCGTCATAGCGGGAACGAAGGTCGTTCACCAGCATCCGGTTATGCTCAAGCCGCAGGGCCACGTCCTTCGACTCGTTCTGCGTGCTCCACAGAAGCACGGATGGCCGGTTGTACTGGGAGAACACCATTTCCCTCCACATTTGCAAAGCCAGCCCGCGTTCCCGCTGCGCCTCGTAATGCTCGGTTTCGAACTGCCAGAGAGGAATCTCGCTCATGGCCGCGAGTCCCAACCGGTCGAGCAAAATGTACGTATGGACATGGTTCGGATAATGCCCGGTCCGCACCATATTCGCATGGAGAGAGCGGGCATGCTCGAGATCGGCGCGAATCCGGTCCCATGAAGCCGTCCTCCCGGTATCCGGCCACTCCTCGTGGCGGGCGATGCCCGCGAGGAACACCGGTTTCCCGTTGAGCAGAAGCCGCGTCTTGTTCGTCGACACGGTTCGAAGGCCGAATTGCGCGGCGAACCGGTCGACCTCACGCTTCCCTGTCTCCCCCGTCTCTTCCGTCAACGTGAACTCGCCTACGTAGAGATGGGGGAAGCCGAGCGACCACAGCTTCGGCTCGGCGATCTTTACGTCCCAGCCCAGCACCCGCACTTCCCCGGCATCCAAGTCCAAGCCGGCCTCTAGCGGCCGGTCCGTCACCGCGGGGATTCCTTTGATTCGCGCGGCCTCCGGCGCGGACAGGAAAAGCTCGCTCTCCGCATCGGCTTCGAACACTTTCCCCCGCAGGCGAACGTGCCGTTTCACAGACCCGCCGTTGCGGACGACGGCGTGTATTCGCACTTCGCCGTCCGTTCCGGTCGGCACGAAATCCGCCCTCACGACGTGGACCGCGTCCGTAACCTCCAAGTATAGGTCTTGAATAACTCCGGTGTAGTTGAAGAAATCCGTGCCTTGAACGGCAGGAATCGTATCGTTCCGGCTTCCCCACGGCGGATTGTCGACCCGGATCCGGATTTCGTTCGTGTTGGCTCGAACGCAGGACGTGACGTCGAAAGCGAACGGCGTGAACCCGCCTTCGTGGACGCCGACCCATTCGCCGTTCACCCACAAATCGGCGACGTAACTGACTCCCAGCGCCTTCAAAGTCAGACATCCGGAAGCAACGTCCGCCTCCGTCAGCTCGAACGTCCGCCGATACCAGACGCCGTCCTCATAGGTTTCGGCCGCGCCGGCCTTTTCCTCGCCGGTCAGCCGGTTCTCCGGCATCGGCAAAACATGCGGCTGCCAATCGTCGCCATCCCCGACGAGGAATCCCCCTTCCCGTTCCAGCACTTCCCTCAGCCAAGTCTCTCCTCTCGGCGACATGGTCAAATTGTGGGCCGCCCGGAATCTCCGTTTTAGCCACCTGCCGGACAGCGCGATCGTTCTTCGCTGTTGGGGATCGAATGACGGCACGGGCATTCCGTTCTGCCAAGGAACGGCCGCGCCGTCCACTGTCCTTAAACCCAACGTCGTCTGCAAGCGCATGTCATCCCTCTCTCCCGACTTCCGCCGAAATCAAGGAGGGGATGAAGATCCGACCGTTCGGCCTTCTCTTCATCCCCCGCCTCGTCAAACGGTGATTTTACTGGATTCCTTTTTCGTCGAAGTACTTATTCGCTTCGGTCTTCGTGTACTCGAGCACTTTCTCGTAGCCGGCTTTCGTGAGCTTGTCGCGGAACGTGGCGATCGATTTGTCGACGTCCTTGACGAGACCCAGCATGAGCGGTTTGCCGTATTGCTCGAACACTTGGTCCACGGCCGCCTTGTTCGCTTTGACGGGCTCATAGTCGAGGGTGATGCCGGCGAAAATGTTCGGTTTGCTCATGCCCTTGAACTCTTCGAGCAGCGCGTCGAAGCCCTCCCAGCCGGAGCCTTGCTTCTCGCGGACCATGGACTCTACGCGTACGCCCCAGGAGGCGATGTCGTATCTCTTCCAGTCCTGCGTCACGGTCATGCCTTTCGGAGGCGATACGAGCGTTTTGCCGTCATCGGCAATGGAATAATGAGTGCCTTCGATGCCGTAAACGAACAGATCGAAATATTTGGGGTCGTTGCGGATTTTGTCCAGCACCATCAGCGAACGTTCCGGGTTGGCGGCGCTTTTCGGAATCGCCATCGCGTTGTTGACCGACAGGTTCGGCGTCGCGTAGCCATAGAGACGGTTGAACGGGAAGTAGCCGAGCTTGATGTCCGGGTTCGTTTGGCCTACGCCTACGATGTAACCGCCCGCGCCGGGCGCGTTGCGCCAGTAAACGGCGCCGTTGCCCGCCTTGATCGCGTCGCCCGCTTCTTTCTGCGAATTCAGCGTGTCGGAATTCCAATAGCCTTTGTCCGCCCACTCTTTCATTTTCTTCGCCCAAGCTTCGAACTCCGGCGTGAACGGATACGCGACGATATCGCGGGGATTGCTGTATTTGGCCACCATCAGGTTGCCGTCGCCGCTGCCCACGTTCTCGTATTGGTGGGTCGCGCGGAACAGCGCCAGCATTTCGTTGAACGCTTTGCCGTTGATCGGCGTGACCTTCGGCTTCGCTTTTTTGACGCCGTCCAGGTAGGCTTCGATCGAGTCCAAATCTTTGATTTCCGGCAATCCCAGCTCTTGTCTCCAGTCGTCGCGGTAGACGAATCCGTCCGGGGTATATTCCGGATACGTGGCCGGAACCGCGAAGATTTGCGCTTTATCGGAGCCGCTCGCGACGACTTTCGCTTCCGTCCAATCCTGTTCCGGCACTTTGCTCCATGTTACCGGCGCGTATTTGGGAAGCAGGTCGTCCAGCGGGAGGAAGCTGCCTTTTTTCGCGTATTTGAAATAGTCGGCCCACGTGGAAGCGAAAATCATGTCGATTTTCTCGCCGGTCGTCAGCATGAGGTTATACTTCGTCTGCCATTCCGTCCACGTCGTGAAATTCAGTTTAATCGTCGTATTGAGGTCTTTCTCGAGGTTCTTGTTCAACTCGGCGATGACTTTGTCCGTGTCCTTATGCGGATCGCCGAGCAGGTACCAGACGAGCTCGACTTTCTTGGACGTGTCCGGCTTGTCGGAATCGCCGCCGGCCGAGGGCGATGAGGCCGAGTCGGAAGCGGAAGGGGATGCCGAGGGGGACGAGGCTCCCTCTTTGTTGCCGCTGTTGCCGCCGCAAGCGGCGAGTACGGCGATCAGCATCGTTAAAGCGATGAGAAGAGAACCGTAACGCTTGAGCTTTCCTTTCATTGTGCTGACTCCTCCTTAAAATGGACCTGCAGTTTGTTTGTATGTTAGCCGGGGGATCCGGTTCTAACCTTTGACGGAGCCGATCAACAGCCCTTTGACGAAGAAACGCTGAACGAACGGGTACAGGAAGACGATCGGTCCCGTGGCCACGACGGCCGCGGCCATCTTGAGCGTTTCGGAAGGCGGCTTCGTATCGGCATTCAGGCTGAGCGCGATATTCGTCTTTAGCGCTTCGGCCGAGGCGAGCGTCCGGTACAGCAGGAACTGGAGCGGATACTTGTCGGCCGTCGTGATGAAGAGGTTGGCGAGGAACCACTCGTTCCAGTACTGCAGCGCGACGAACAATCCGATCGTCGCGAGCCCGGGTGTCGAAAGCGGCAGGATGAGCTTGATGAAAATCGTGAAATCGCCGGCGCCGTCGATTTTGGCGGATTCGTTGATGTCCTCCGGTATCGATTTCATAAAGCCTTTCATCAGGATGATGTTCCAAGCCGAGACGAGAAACGGCAGCAGCAGCGCCATGTAGCTGTCCTTCATTTGAAGATCCTTGACGATCAGGATGTACCAGGGAATCAATCCCCCGCTGAACAGCAAGGTGAAGTAGATATAGAAAGAAAATCCGTTGCGGTATTTGAAATCCTTGCGCGAGAGCACGTAACCGGCCATCGCCGTCAGGAACAAGCTGAGCGCCGTTCCCGTCACCGTCAGGACGATCGACACTTCGTACGCTCTCACGATGACTCCGGGATTCGTCATCATTGACCGGTAAGCTTCGAAGGTAAGCTCGTTCGGCCATAGCTTGAATCCTTCGTTGATGATCTCGAGCTCGGGCGTCACGGAGCCGGTCAGCACGACCCAGAAAGGGATCAGGCAAATCACCGTGAGGAAGGTGAGAACGATGTATCCGATCGTGTTGAATGCGACGGTAGACTTTTCCGTTTTGATCCTCATGTCCGCCCTCCTAGAACACCGCGTAGTCTTCGCGCGTTTTGCGAATGATGTAGTTCACCGACAGCACGAGAATCAAGCCGAAGAACGACTGGTAGAAGCCGGCCGCCGTGCCCATGCCGACGTCGAAGTTGCCCGTCAGCGCCCGGAAGACGTAAGTGTCGATGACGTCCGTCGCGTCGAACAGCATGCCGTTGTCGCCGACGATCTGGTAGAACAGGTCGAACTGGCCTTTGAGGATGCCGCCCAGCGCGAGCAGAAGCAGCAGGATGAACGTCGGCATGAGCATCGGGATCGTGATGAAGCGGATTCGCTGGAAGATGCTCGCCCCGTCGATCTTGGCGGCTTCATGGTACTCGTCGCTGATGCTCATGATCGCGGCCAGGTAGATGACCGTGCCGTAACCCAAGCCTTTCCACACGTTGAAAAAGACGATGATGTATTTCCACGGAGCCGTATTCAGGTAGAAATCGTAAGGCTCCATGCCCAGCTTCTCCAGCAGCGTGTTCACGACGCCGTTGTCGGTGCTGAACAGGTTGAACACGAACGCGCCGACGAGCACGAAGGAGATGAAGTAAGGCAGGAACATGACGGACTGAGCGGTTTTCTTGAACCATTTGCCCGGCAGCTCGCTCAGGAAGATCGCGCAGACGATCTGCAGGAAATTGCCGATGAAAATGAAGGCGAGGTTGTACAGGATCGTGTTCCGGGTAATGGTCCACAACGCCCCGGATTCGAACAGGAAGTCGAAGTTCTGCATGCCGACGAACTCGTTCTTGAACATCGACACGTTCGGGTCATAGTTCGTGAAGGCGTAATAGACGCCCGCCATCGGCACGTAGGCGAAAATCGCGAAGAAGACGACCACGGGCGCGAGCATCAGGAACATGACTTTGTTTTTGCTTAATTCCCGGATAAAGCCTCGCATGTTCGAACACCTCTCAAGTCTCTCGATTCAGACGGAAATCGGATGATTCGCGGATCTTCAGCTTGGAATCCACTTTGAAAACCCGTTTGTCAATGAAATCGTTATCATTCATTTGATCGATGAACTTCTCGACGAGCAGCGCGCCCATCGCGTAATTGGGTTGGTCGACCGTCGACAGCGTAGGCGACGTATACTTCGTCACCCGGTTGTTGTCGACGCCGACGACGGCCAGCCGCCCGGGAACCGGAATCCCGAGCTCCCGGCAAGCCTTGAAGACGCCGAGCGCCATTTCGTCGTTCGCGGCAAAAACCGCCGTCATGTCCGGGTTTTTCTCCCACAGCCGCTTGAACGCCAAGTACCCCTCGGTTTCGTTGAAGTCCCCGTTTTCGACCAGGTCCGGAACGAAAGGCAGCTCCGCGTCGCGAAGCGCTTTCAAATAACCCTCCAGCCGTTCATAGCTGTCAATCGCATCCGCGTAGCCGCTGATGAACGCGATCCGGCGATGTCCCATTTCGAGAAGATGCTGCATCACTTCCCGGGCTAACTTGACGTTGTCCGTGTAGGCGCACGGAATGTCGGGATGCTCGACGTGGCGGCCGATCACGGCGGCCGAGTAACCCCGCTCGCAGAATGCGGCGATGTCCCGGTTAGAAATGACGGGCGAAACGAAGATGATGCCGTCCACCGTCCGGTTCATGGCGAGGGACATGAATTCGAGTTCCTTCTCTTTCTCGTTCTGGGTATCGCAGATGATGATCTTGTACTTCAGGGCATTCGCCATGTTCTCGATGCCTTTGACGATTTCGGCGAAGTACGAGGAGTGGATGTCGGAAACGACGACGCCGATCGTCCGGGTTTTCTGGGAGCGCAGGTTTTTGGCCGAGGCGTTCGGGGTGAAATTCATGTACTCGATCGCCTTCAGCACTTTGGCTTTCGTGGACGGGCTGACGTGACGGCTGTCGTTCAGAACCCGGGACACCGTGGCGACGGACACTTGGGCTTCACGGGCGACGTCGATGATTTTGCTGTCTTTCAGACGCACCACTTTCTCTCTTACGGAATTACCTGAATCCTATCACAGCCTGAAATCGATTTCAATATATAGGAGAAAAATTATTTCAGCCTTTATTCGTCAAAATCCTTCAATACCATATTGTTTTAGAGTTTCTACCGTTTATTTTGATCTTTTAACATGCCATGCTATAATGAAATCGATATCTTTTCCGGTCGATCTTCCGGAGGTGAACCGCATGCTGCAATTGCTCATTGTCGAAGACGAACCGACGACGAGAGAGGCTCTCGCGTCAAGAATCGATTGGGAAAGCATCGGAATTCGCGTATGCGGGCAAGCAAAGAACGGACTCGACGCGCTGGAGAAACTCGAAACCGCGCCTGCCGATCTCGTGCTGACCGATATCCGGATGCCGCGGATGGACGGCCTTCAGCTGGTGGAAGAAATTCGCCGCCGCGAGTACGACGCTGCTTGCGTGCTCCTCTCCGGGCATAATGACTTCCCAACCGCGCAGCAGGCGCTGCGTCTCGGCGTGTCCGATTTTCTGCTCAAGCCCTGCTCGCCCAAGGAAATCCGCTCGGCGTTCGAGAAAGTCGCTTCCCGCGTCCTGGCGGAGAAACGGCAGGCCGAGTCCGCCCAAGGACTTCAGCGGCAGCTCCTGAAAAATTTGCCCCTCGTCAAATCGCAGCTGCTCCGGCAGTGGCTTCACGCACCCGCTTTGGCCACCGAAAACCGGCTCGAAACGATAGACAAGCTGCGAATCGCCTTGAGCCCCCGCGACGTCGTCGTCATCGCCCTGCAAATGGACAACCGCGCGCTTGAACGACTGAACTACAACCGCACCGACACCGAGCTTCTCCACCTTGCCGCGGCGAACGTCGCCCTGGAGTCGCTGGAGCAAGCTTTAGCCGTTCCGGTAGAAAGCGTCACCGAGCCGGGAATGGTGCTGGCGATCCTGAATGGCAGCACGGCCGAACTCCCCGACTCCAAGCTCGCCGCCGCCATCAAGACCGTGCGGATCAATATGGACCACTACCTGCGGGTTTCCGTCACGGCCGGGGTCAGCAACCGAGCGTCGGACATTAACCGATTAAACGAAGCTTGCCTGGAAGCGCTGAATGCGTTGGAGCTTCGGTTCCGCCAGGGCGCCGGGGGCATTTATTTCTACCGCGATACCGCTTCAAAGAAGGAAGTCTCCGCGCTGGAATCGGAATTATGGCAGCGGGAAGAAGCCGCGTCCGAGCATATGAAATCAAGGCTGTTCGCGGAAGCGATGAACGACGCCGAACAATGGTTAATCTCGCTTCGCGGGCAGGAAGGGCTGACGCGAAGCCAAGTCCGGCTCCGCGCGACGGCTTTCCTCGGGAGGCTGCTGCAGCTGGCCCGGGAACGGGGCTCCGTCGGCTATGCAATCCCCTTGGATTGGATCTCCCTCGATGACCAGATCGCCCGGACCGATACGATGGAAGAGCTTTCCGGCTTCATTGGCCGGGTCATCCGGCAGTTGACCGAAGCCTTGCTGCCGCATAAGAAGCCGAAGCGCAAAGTCCAGCAGGCGCTGAAACTGATCGCCGAACAGTACGCTTCGCCCTCCCTGTCTCTAGCCGGCGTCGCCAAATCGCTGTTCGTCTCCGGCTCCAGCCTCTCCACGCTGTTTAAGCAGGAGCTCGGCATCAATTTCCTCGACTACGTGCACCAGTACCGGATCGAACGCGCCAAAGCGCTGCTTCAGTCGGGAGACCGCAAAATCCAGACAGTCGCCAAGGAAGTCGGCTATTTCGACGAGGCCCACTTCACCAAAACGTTCAAAAAATGGACCGGCCAGCTGCCGTCGCAATACCGCAAACAAGTGCAAGGACCATAATCATTGACCGGAACGCATGTTCCCCCTATAATGGAATTGCATGGTGAACGACAGGGAGGAACAAGGATGAACGCGATTCAGGTGAAGATCGAAACTTGGAGCGAGGCCGACTTGGATTTGCTTCGGCAGCTCAATGCACCGGAAATGACGGAACACCTCGGAGGCCCGGAAACCGAGGAACAAATCCTGGCGCGCCATGAACGGTACCTGAAGATCGAAGGCCGGGGAACGGGACGCATGTTTCGGATCGTTGCGCTGCCGGAACTCGAACCCGTCGGCAGCATCGGGTATTGGGACAGCCATTGGCAAGATGAACCTGCATTCGAGATGGGTTGGGGCGTTCTGCCGGCCTATCAGGGAAGGGGAATCGCCGGCCAAGCGGTCGCGGAAGCCATCGCAAGCGCCCGCGCCGAAGGGAAGCACCGGTTTATCAACGCTTTCCCTTCCGTCGACAATCCCGCTTCGAACGCGATCTGCCGGAAGTCCGGCTTCTCTCTTATCGGCGAATGCGACTTCGAATACCCGCCCGGAAGCACGATGAAGTGCCATCATTGGCAGTTGGATCTCGATAAACAATGAATGAAAAGGCAGCCGTCCGTCGACGGCTGCCTTTGTATTTTCTATTCTCCGACTCGAATCCATTCAACCGCCACCGGCTGTTCCAACGCTTTGAGGACGATGCGATTGGCCCCTGGCTGCAGCCGGCAAGGATGCGTCGTCCGAACGACATGCCAAGAGTGGTCCTCGATGCATATCGACTCGGCCACCTCGTCGTTGACGCAGATCTCGAGCTTCGCTTCTCCCCCGCCGCCTCCGCAAACGCGTAAAGCCAGCGGAACCCGTACTTGATCGTTCGAATCATGCTCGACCGTATAAGCCAGCCAATCTTCAGGCTGCAGGAGCACATGCATCCATTCGTCGGCGGACCAATCTTCTCCTCCGCCATGCTGGAAATTCGCCGTTGTCCTGTCTCCCGTCGTAAATCGGATATCCGTGCCGTCCTCATCCCTGAACCCCAGGCTTCTCGGCGTAAATTCGCCCACACTGAAGCTGATGCCCGGCCCTTTGTACCCGTAAAATACGGCCGGTATGCGTACCGGCGGACGGAAGAGCAATGCATTGACCACCTGAGGATAATAGGCGCATCGATCCAGATTCAAGTTCTGCAGATATTCCCACAAGATCCGTTCGGCTTCCGGTTCGGTTAGCCGCTCCCCGCCCTCGAGGTAAGCGACGAGCCGGTCCCATCCTTGCGGCTTCGCCACGGAACAAGGGGAATTCGTGCAGTCCATCTTCTTCCACGTCCAGAAGTTCCAAGAAATATCATGGTCCTCGTAGAGACGGAAGGCTCCCGTATACCACTCCACGTTGTTCTCTCCGCCTTCTCCCATGAAAATCGGCACTTCCCACTCGTCGCGTTTGTCGAGGAACTTCCGAATGCTTTCCGTATCCGGGCTGTTCCAGTACTTATGAAACTGAAGCATCAGGTTGTCGTCGATTTTCTCCTCGAAAAACGACCAGTCCGTCGCCCAATGAACGCCTTCCAACATGATCATGTGTTTGCTGTCCACTTCGCGGATCGCTTGCACGATCTCTTTGTACAGAGGCATCACCTGATCGTTATAAGCGGAAAACCACTCGGGAAGCGGCTCGTTCAGCAGATCGTAGCCCGCGACGATCCACCGGTCCCGATATCGCTCGGCGAGCAAACGCCAAATGCCGACCGTAAGCTTCTTGTTCTCCTCACGGATAAACAGCTCCGGTTGATCGTTCGGAGAATCGTCGATGTTAGTCCCCGTTTGTCCGCCCGGCGCGCCATGCAGATCCAGGATGACGTACAGCCGATATTGCTCGCACCAATCGATCACTTGGTCGAGCAAAGCCAGATGCCCCTCATGATAGCGGTCCGTTTCGCCTTCAAACAAAAAACGCGAGTTGATCGGCAGCCGAACGGAATTGAAGCCTTCCGCAGCTACGCGCGCGATATCCTTCTCCGCGATATACGTCCGGTAGTAAATTTCCCAAAACTCCTTCGCCGTCCGGTCGCCGACGAGCTCCCGAATCATGCGCTCGATCCGGAGCGGCCGATCCCCCTGACCGGGGAATCTCCACATATAGCCTTCGGGCAACAGCCAGCTGCCGAACCCGACGCCCCGAAGGAGGATTTCCCGTCCTAGCCCGTTCACGATCCGCGGCCCGACGGCTTTGACATACCCTTCTACCTCTTGCATCCCGGCTCCCCTTTTCCGTCAATTTCAGCCCTTGATGGCTCCGTCCGCGATTCCTTTGATAATGTACTTTTGCAGGAGCAGGTAAAACGCGATGACGGGCAGCATGGCCATGATCAGCGAAGCCAGAATCGCCGACCACTCGTTATTGCCGTATTGGCCGAACAGCATATTGGTCGACAGCAGCAGCGTATAATTGTCGCGGTCGGTCAGCATTAGAAGCGGCAAAAGAAAATCGTTCCAGATCCATAAGAGGTTCAGGATCGCGTTGGTGGCGGTAATCGGCAGCAGCAACGGGAAGATCAAGGTGAAAAACAATTTGAATTCGCCGCACCCGTCCATTACCGCGGCTTCGTCGAGATCCCTCGGGATGGATTTGACGAAGCCGTGATAGAGGAAAACGGCGAACGAAACGCCCAGCCCGATATAGAGGGTCCCCAGTCCGTAAGTCGTGCCTTGAACGTGGAGTTCCTTCGCGATCCTCGTCAGCGTGATCATGATGGAATGGAAGGGGATGAGCATCGAAAGGATAAAGACGCCGAAAAAGAAGCCGCTCAGCTTCCCGGGCGTACGGGAAAGCTTGTACCCGGCCATCGAAGCGAATAGAATGATGCCGGTCAGACCGATGGCGGTGATCAAGGCCGTATTGCCCAGGCTTCGCAAGAAGTGAATCCGTTCGAAAGCGTCCGCGTAATTATGGAACTGAAAACGGTCAGGAAGCGCCAAAATGTCGTTCAAGATCTCCCCGTCGGTTTTGAACGAGTTCAGTACGCCCATGTAGATCGGGAATAACGTGACGACGGCTGCCACCGCCAGGATCAGGAAGACGAGCACGGAGCCCAATTTCCGAAAAGCCGCCCCTCCCCTCATGCTTCCACCTCCCGCCTTTTCATGACGGCAAGCTGAACGAACGTCAACAGCATGACGATCAGAAACAGAATCATCGCTTTGGCGCTTGCATACCCGTAGCGGAAGCTGTTATGAAAGGCCTCGTCGAAAATGTTGAGCGCGATCACTTGCGTGGCCCGCCCGGGACCGCCGTTCGTGAGCGCGAATACCGCTTCGAACACCTTGAACGAACCGTTAAGCGTCAGGAAGATCCCGATCGTCACCGCCGGCATGATCATGGGCATCGTGATATACCGGAAGTTCTGCCAAGCGTTCGCTCCGTCGATCGCCGCCGCTTCGTTCAGATGGTCCGGCACGTTCTGCAGCGCCGCGATGTAGATGACCATCAGGTAGCCGACTCCGGCCCACAGGGACAGGATCAGAATCGCGATGAAGGAAAGCTTCGGATCTCCGATCCAGGATTGATCCAGGAAAGACATCCCGGTATGGACGGCCAGATAAGGAAGCACCTTCGTGAAAATGAAAAGCCACATGATGCCTCCGATAATCAAGCTGATCATGTTGGGCATGAAAAAAACGGTCCGGAAAACCGACTTCGTCCGGCGCCGGGATTCAATGAAAACCGCGAGCAGAATGGCGAGCGCGTTTTGCAGCACCACCATGCACACGACGTATTTGAGAGTAAACCCTATGGAATCCAGGAAATAATCATCATTCGTCAACGCTTCACGATAATTCGCGAATCCCACGAGGTGATAGGCGGGATTCACGCCGTTCCAATCCGTCAAGCTGTACCAGACCCCGCCGAAGGCGGGGACCAGTACGAAGACGGTATAAAAGAGCAAGGCCGGTAAAATGAAGGCGAGGAGAATGACCGTTCGTTTGCCAAAATGCTTGCCTGCCATTCGTTTCACTCCCGGTCAATCGATTGGGTTTACTTTGCCGCTTCGGCTTTTACGGCGTTCGCCCACGTTTTATCCATGATCTGGATGAACTTTTCTTTCGTTACGGTTTTCGAGTAGTAGCTTTGCAGCTCTTTCGCTTGCTCATCGGTCACGCCGTTCGGCAGCTTCAGGTCTTGGTAGGCTTTGCCTTGGGAGACGTAGCTCATCGCTTCGTCGATCCAAGGGAAGGACTTATACGTATGGACCGAGGAAATCGGGTTGAACTTCAGCTGTTCGAAGAAGGCGGAAGAATCGTTGTCGTCCAGCATGTAGTTGAGCAGGTCGAGCGCGACGTCTTTGTTCTTGCTGCTCGGGGATACGGCGAGCGACGTGGACGCCGACAGGTTGATCATGGTGCCTTTGGGGTCGTTGCTGACCGGAAGCGGAGCGACGCCGAATTCCATGTTCGGGTTGGCTTTCAGGATCGAATCGGCCATCCACGGACCTTGAACCCACATCGCGGCTTTGCCGTTCGCGAAATCCGTCGCGCCCGCGGCGCTTCCCACTTCAAACGGCTTCGCCGTTCCGTTGGACATGATCAAATCGATGATGTTGAAAATATCGCCTACGTCCGAATAGGAAGCTTCGCCCTTGCTCATTTTGTCGACCCAGTCCGGATGTTCGGAATTGACGATGCCGCCGAGAGACAGCGCGGTCATGAGCTGCGGCACCCAGGACTCTTGGAACGCGAGTTCGAACGCCGGGATGTTTTTGGCTTTCAGGGTATCGACGACTTTCTTCATCTCATCCAGCGACTGAGGAGGCGTCAGGCCGTTGTCGCTGAAAATTTTCTTGTTGTACAGGTAGCCCCATGCCAAGCTTTCCAGCGGCAGCACCGAAACTTTGCCGTCATAGGTAACCGTTTGCTTCACGCTGTCGAACAGCTTGCCGATGGCCGGCTGATCCGACAGGTCCGTCAAATATCCGGCGTTATAGTACGTGGGAATGTCGTTGGCATGGATGGAGAAAACGTCCGGCGCGTCATTGGACGCCAAGCGGGCTTGGAGAATTTGTTTGGCTTGATCGGCGTTCGGCGTTTCGGATTTGATCGTGACGTCGATGTTCTTCTCTTTCAATTCTTTGGCTTTGAACTGCTCGAAGTACTTGTCGAACTGCTCTTTGAACTGAGGAACCGTGAGGAATACCTTGAGTTCCACTTTCTTTGGCGCAGCGGACGGCGAGGCGCTGGGAGACTCGGCGGCCGGGCTCGATGCGGACGGCGTTGCCGAGGCAGCGGCGCTGCTGCCGCTTTCTTTGTTCCCCGATCCGCATGCCGACAGAATGGACAGCATGAGAATCAGAGCGATGGATAGATACGACGCCTTCTTCATGTTTGAATCCCCCTATGAGTTAGATGCGTCTTCAGTATAAAGAAAGCGATTGCAAGAATCTTTCCACCGGATTTACTTGTTGAATTTGAAAATATTGACCTTCCGTTAACTTCTCATGTTCCCCGGAGGAATGCCGTAAAACTTCTTGAATACGCGATAAAAGTAAGTGATGTCCGTAAATCCGGTCAATTCGGCCGTTCGCTTGATGGAAAGACCGTTCGTCACGAGGAGTTCCTTCGCTTTTTCCATTCGGACTCTCGTAATGGCGTCCATAACCGTCTCGCCTAGCCTTGCTTTGTATTGCCTGCTTAGATACTCTTTCCTAACCGCGAATTTCTTGGCGAGGGTCTCCAGCGAGATCGCCTGACTGTAGTTCCTTTCGATAAATTCCTTCACTTTGTCGATATCCAACCTGTCTCTGTCCTGTCGGATGATTTGCAAAGACCGAAGGACCTCTTGATATAAGTTCTCCGTTTCTTTTATCGCATCCCGCATGGAAGCCCGCTCGATGGATTCGCGCCAAATCTCCACTTGCGGAACCAGTTGAACCGGCTGAAGGTCGTCCGAAACAAGAGCCTCTTCCAAGATCGCGATAAAATCATAGGCGATTTTATACGGCATTCCTTTTCGAGTATGTTCGTCCATGAGCGTTTGATCCAGGTATTGCGCCATCTGGCTAAAGGTCTCTGCCAGCGCTTTGTCATTCAAATCCAATAAGTTGCTTTGGATCAACTTTCGATAGGTTAAGTAACGGTCCTGAACGGACGTATCCAAATGAGTCGCCTTTCGAGGTGTCGGCGATTCGGAAGATTCCTTGTTCAGTTGCTCTATGCATTCCGCTAAGGATTGATTCAGTTCTTCCGCACTTATCGGTTTCAGCATGTAATTCACGGCTTTGGATTGGATGGCTTGCTTAAGGTAAGAAAAATCCTCATATCCGCTCATGATCAGGATTTTCACGTTCGGAAATCGCTCCTGAAGGGACTGAAGAAGCTTATCTCCTCCCAAGCCCGGCATTCGCATATCCGTGATGATAATATGCGGCTTCCGTTCAGCTGCCAGTTCAATTCCCAGGTAACCGTCATCGGCTTCGCCAACGATACGAAGTCCCAAACGATCCCAATCGCCGAGGGACTTGACGATTTGTCTGGCCCAGGGTTCATCATCCATAATCAGAACGTCGTACATGGCGGACCTCTCCTCGTTTATGCTTTCTGCCGGGCGGGAAAAACCATCACCATAACCGTTCCGCACTCGGATTTGCTGAAAATTCGAATTCCGTGAGGACTCCCGAAATGCAACCTCAACCTGTTGTGCACGTTACGAAGTCCAATGCTCTTTCCCGCATCCAACCGGCTGTCATCCTTCAAGCTTTCACGAAGGCGATTCAGTTGTACCGGTTCGATTCCTACGCCGTTATCCTGAATGAGGACGATAACCCGCCTGCGAACAAGTTTGATTCTGATCCGCAATTCCCATTTCCCTTGCTTCGGCTGCAGCCCGTGTTCGAACGCGTTTTCTATGACAGGCTGCAAAATGAACTTCGGAAGACGGCAATCCAAAACCCGGGGATCCGTCTCGATGGATACTTTGCATCGGCCTGCGAATCTTTGTTCCTGGATATATAAATAATTGCGAATATGCGCAACTTCATCTTGCAGTTGAACCTGCTCATCCACCGTACTGATCGAATATCTCAGCAAGTTCCCCATCATCCGCGTAATTTCATAGACTTCGGGGGCTTCTTTTGAAAGTGCCATACCTCCGATTAAATTCAAGGTATTGTTGAGAAAATGAGGATTGATTTGTGCCTGCAAGGCGAGCAGCTGAGCATTTTTAATTTCGATTTCATGTTGGTATTCATGTTCGATTAATTCTTTAATCCTCTGCATCATCAGGTTATAACCATGTTGAAGCAAGCCGATCTCATCGACTCTTTCCACGGATTTCATTTCGAAGTTTTGGATCTGTGCCATGCGCATCGTTCTGGCCAGACCTACGATCGGCTTCGTGATGCGGAGCGACAACAATATGGACAGCAAAATGGACACGATGACGAACAATCCGCCGGTCAGAATGCCCGCGCGGATCGTCGGAAGTCCGCTCTCCTTGATCGTCGATAAAGGAATCGCCTTCACGACCGTCAATTGGCCGTCACCGACGCGCTCCATAAAATAGAAAAATTGATTGCTGTGGCGAAGCACGAGTCCGTTGTCGGGAAGATCCATGGAATGAAGCAAATCTAAAATTTCGGATGAAGCGATGCGGGGGGTGGATCCGGAAAGCAATTCCCCCTCGTCATTCATGAGAAAGACATAACTTTCCGGTTCCGATTTGAGGATCCGGGACACTTCTTCCCACACCTGGTCATTGATGTCCACCGCGATTCCGCCCAATAAAAACTTATCCGGGAATCGATTGATGCTGTGAAAGGCGGTAATGCCGCCTGCGGATTGCTTGAAATACATATTCACGGGCATTTTTTCGATTCTGGACCAAGCGGTCCCCCCGATTTTCAATGTTCGGGTCGTGCCGCTATCCGCATAACTGACCGAGAGCGCCTTCTGAGTTAAGCGACTATAGAGAGTTAAGCGATCGATTTTACGAGCATTGGAGAAGAAGGTGGAAGTAAGGGTTTCCCGCAACGCATTTTGGGAACGGGAAGCCGCATTCCTATCGTCCGATCCGGAAGTCATGGTCCCCATGACTTCCCCGTTGATTTGCAAAGAATAGAACAGGGCGTCTACCTGATCGATCAACTCATTCAAATATTGATCCGCCCACAGCATTCTGGATTGATTGGCACCGATCAATTCCTTTTCGACGGATGCGCGCGTATTAATCGCAGCGATCCAAGTAACGGTGACGACGGGAAGCGTCGTGAGGCAGATCATGAGGATCATGAAACGCAAACGCAAACTGAACCGGTTCACCTGATTTCCCCCTGCTCCTGCCTTGGCGTCTGTCGAAAATGCATAGCGAATATGAGTCCGCGTTTATCGATTATACCATCAGGATTCTCCTAAAAATCGACCTCATGGAAAACGGCCCGATTCGACGTAAGAATCGGGCCTTGTCCATTTCAGTATAAGGAGGGGAAGGGGCTTCGTCATTGGACGAAATTGACCCTCTCGGTTGGAACATATTGATGTGTCCGTCCGCCCGCTCGCTTCAGCTTCAGCGTGCCGACTGAACGAACTCGAGAAAACGGCCTACCGCGCCGTCCAAATGCTGAAGCGTCGATTCGTCCTTCAGACGTCCCGTCGCGTCGAATTTCTGGGCGGCGAGGTTGATGAGAAGCTCGTTGCCTGCCGGCGGGAGCAGCTTCGCGCGAATGCCAGGCGCGGCGAGCACCTCGCGCAGGTGGAGCTGGGCGCGGATCGTGCCCATGATGCCGGTAGACACGCCGGCCGTCATGACCGGTTTGCCGATCAGCGGCTGCTCGACGCGGGAAAGCCAATCGAGCGCGTTCTTGAGCACGCCTGGGATCGACCAGTTATATTCCGGCGTGACGATGATGACGCCGTCCGCTTCCTGGACTTGCTTCCTCAGCTTCAGCACGCTCGGAGGAGGACTTTGCTCTTCATCCTGGTCGAACAGGGGCAGGGAACGGATTTCCGCGAGCTCCCATTCGAAACGGTCGTTAAACCTTTCCTGGATCGTTCTCGCGAATGCCAGGTTGTACGATTCCTTGCGTAAACTTCCGACGACTCCCAACAACTTCATGTCGTGATGTCCCCTTTGCTTGATGGTCCGGGCAAATGGAAAACCCTCCATCATAATGTAGCAGACGGAGGGATACGAAAACCAGTCGAACGAAACCCGGCTCAGTTGCCGGACGGAAGAGGGAAAGTGACCGCTTCTCCCGCTATGTCTTTCCACCCGCCGCTCACGGCGTCGAGAACGGGGACCACATTCGTGTACTAGCGGGGAACGGACGGTTTCAGCATCAGCTCGTAAAACAGCTCGGCCCGGTTGCCCTCGACCCAGCGGTATCGCAGAACGATGTCGTAGAGGGATAACAGCTTCTCGACCGCTTTCGGCGCCGAAACTTTCGGATTCGCTTGCGACGGATAGCGGACCGGCATCAGTTGGCTTTGGATCGATTCGACCTCGCCGTTGTACGCGTTGACGTCCACGTATACGTTCTCCTGGCTGACCCCGACGCCGCCGGCCACCCGTACATATTCGAATCGATAGAGCGGACGGGTCGCGACACGGCCGTCCGATAGGAACAAGTCGACCCGGCTTTCCGCCAATTGATCGGCGAAGGCGGGCATCGCCTTTTTCAGGAAAGCAACGGCTTTAAGCCGGGCCTTGCTCTCGCTCACTTTCGCTTTCGTCAGCAGGCTGTGATCGGTACCGTCGTCGGATTGATAGAGGTACACCTGCCCTGTCGCCTGGTCGAATCCGATGACGACGGTGCGAACCCTTTTCTTGTCCGCACTCGGAATCACGAGCTTATACAAATATTGCTGCGGTTTGCTGATCTTATAGGTCCCGGTGAGCGAGAGCAGATTTATGACTTTAGCGCGCATTTGCGCGTCCGTCAACTTCGCGTTCGTTACGAGCGGCGCGAGCTGTTTGGTGCTGAGCGGTTTCAATACGATCGGGAAAGGGCGCCCGTTCCGCTCGGCAGGGAAAACGCCCGTGCTCGCTTTCAGCGAAGTTTGCCACAGCGTGTATGCCAGGAAGGGCTTGTTACCGGAGCCCAGTTTGTAAGCGAGCAACGGCGACGATTGCTTGAGGTAAATCCGTTTGGCCTTCTCAGCCGAAATCGCTGGTGTGGGATCCGAGAAATCGTACGCGTTCCAATTGGCGGTATAAGAAGCGATTCGCCCGTCCGGCCGGACGATGACCAACAGCCAATTGTCGGTTCGGATTCCGTTCATTGCCCGGTAGAATCGAATGCGGAACAGCGACTTGTCTTCGAACCGGGTATCGTATTCCGATTCCGGATAAGGATCCAGCCTCCAGTCGGCATTCAGTCCCCAGTTCAATCCTCCTACGAGCGAGGCGGCAATGTTCACCGCATCTCCCCGCGAGATGGAGTCGCCTGTGCCGGTTGTTGTCGTCGGCACCGCCCCGCTCTCCGGCTGCCGGTCCTCGAGGGACATGTTCCGCAGGCTTCCGTCCGCCGCGGAGAAACGGACATTGTAATAGCCGGCCCAGTTCCCGTTCGAATCCTTGTCCGGCCGATGCAGGGTAAGATCCCATTCCCCTGCCGAGGCCTCGGATGCTCTCGAAAGAACCGCGTCCTGGAGTTCGGCATCATCAGGTACGAACGCGAGGCTTTTCGCGTAGGCGAAAGCCTCGTCTTGCGTGCGGATCGCGGTGACGGAAGCCGCGGCCGCGGCAATCTCCTTGTCGGGAATCAGCAACGGGGCGCCAACACCGGCAAACAGCAGCGCGGGAAGCAGCAGAGCCTTCAAGCCTCGTGCCGCCCGGGACGCATAATTTCTTGGTAATGAACGGGACATGGTCGGACCTCCTATACGATCGTCAAGCGGGAGTATGATTCCATAGACGTAAAAAGGCCGGAATGGTTGCGTAAGCATGAAAAAAGGGACCCGCCATGAAGGCGGGTCCACTTTGATGATTCGACCGGATTAGCAGTCGAAGTAGAGGCTGTACTCGTGCGGATGAACGCGGATCGAAACGGATTTCGCTTCGGAACGCTTAAGCGCCACGTAGTTGTCGATGAATTCTTTGGTGAAGACGCCGCCTTCGGTCAGGAAGTCGGAATCCGCTTCGAGAGCGTCCAGCGCTTCGTCCAGGGAGCCCGGAACGCTGCGGATTTCTTTCTTCTCTTCGTCGGCCAGCTCGTAAATGTTCTTGTCGAACGGTCCATAGCCGAGAGCGGCCGGATCGATCTTGCGCTTGATGCCGTCCAGGCCGGCAAGCAGCATGGCTGCGAACGCCAGGTACGGGTTGGCCGTGGAGTCCGGCGTGCGGAACTCGATGCGGCAGCCTTTCGGCGTAACGGCAGCGACCGGAATGCGGACAGCTGCGGAACGGTTGCCTTTGGAGAATACGAGGTTAACCGGCGCTTCGTAACCCGGAACGAGACGTTTGAACGAGTTCGTGGACGGGTTCGTGATCGCGATCAGAGCCGGGGCATGGTACAGGATGCCGCCGATGTAGTTCAGGGCCAATTGGCTCAGGTTGGCGTAAGCGCCTTTCTCCCAGAAGAGCGGCTGGCCGTCGTTGAAGATCGACATGTGAACGTGCATCCCGCTGCCGTTGTCGCCGAAGAGCGGCTTCGGCATGAACGTTGCAACTTTGCCGTATTGGCGAGCCACGTTGTGGATGATATATTTGTACTTCATCAGGTTGTCGGCCGTTTTGGTCAGCGTGTCGAAACGGAAGTTGATTTCCGCTTGGCCCGCGGTCGCCACTTCGTGGTGGTGACGCTCGACGCGAAGGCCGGTTTCCTGCATCAGGCGGACCATTTCGCTGCGGATGTCTTGCTGCGTATCGGTCGGTGCAACCGGCACGTAACCGCCTTTGACGCGGACTTTAAAGCCCAGGTTGCCGCCTTCTTCTTTGCGGTTCGTGTTCCAAGCCGCTTCTTCGGAGTCGACCGAGAAGGACGAAGAGTTCATCGTGCTTTCGTAACGAACGTCATCGAAAATGAAGAATTCGGATTCCGGCGCGAAGAAAGCATCCGTACCTACGCCGGACTTCTGCAGCAATTCTTCAGCCTTCTGTGCGATGGAGCGCGGGTCGCGCTCATAGCGCTCGCCGTCCGGAGTATAAATGTTACACATAACGATCAGGGTCGAGTGAGCCGTGAAAGGATCCACGTATACGGACTCGGTGTCCGGCATCATGACCATATCGGATTCTTCAATGCCGCGGAAACCCGGGATCGAGGAACCGTCGAAGGCTACGCCGTTGACGAAAGTATCCGCGTCCACTTCGGTAGACGGCAGCGTGATGTGGTGAGCTTGGCCCGTCAAGCTGATGAAACGGAAATCTACGAATTCGATGTTCTTTTCCTTGATCAATTCCAACACTTTTTCAACAGCCATCTTCGTGTTTCCTCCCCATTTCCGAACATTGGGATAAAAATTTGGACAGATCGTTCAAGTTTTCCCCAACTTATGAGGTTTATTATAAAACTCGTCTTTAGCGAGCGTCAATAGTTATGTCAGGTATTTTTTATCGATATGTTAGCAATACTCACATAGTACATAAAATCGTCATAAAAGTACAAAGCGATCCGCCGTAATGGCGAATCGCCTCGTTTCATCAGATTTTCCATTGAAGGAAAGCTTCCGCGGGATCTTTGACCGTGCCGAATTTTTTGCCGCACAACGGCGCGAGTTGTTCAAGGTCCTTGAGCAGTTTCGCGAACTGGTCGGGGAAGAGCGATTGGACGCCGTCCCCCGTCGCGGAATTGTCCGGATCGGTGTGCATTTCGATAATGAGGCCGTTCGCTCCGGCGGCAACGGATGCCTTCGTCATCGTTTCCACCAATTCACGGCGTCCGGTCGCGTGGCTCGGGTCGGCGATGACCGGGAGATGGGAAAGACTCTGGATGGCCGGAATGGCCGCGAGGTCGAACGTGTTTCTCGTGTACGTCTCGAAGGTCCGGATCCCCCGCTCGCAGAGCATGACGTTCGGATTGCCGCCCGCCAAAATGTATTCCGCCGCATTCAGCCACTCGTCATACGTAGCGCTCATGCCCCGTTTCAGCAGAACCGGCGTCTGCACGGTGCCAAGTTTGCGCAGCAGGTCGAAGTTCTGCATGTTCCGGGTGCCGACCTGGAGAATGTCGGCGTATTCGGCGCAGATATCCACGAACTCGGGTGCCATCACTTCCGTGATCGTGAGCAGACCGTACTTCTCGCCCGCGTCCTTCATCCATTTGAGTCCTTCCACGCCGATCCCCTGGAAGCTGTACGGACCCGTGCGCGGCTTGAACGCGCCGCCCCGCAGTACCTGCCCGCCGGCGGATTTGACCAGTCTTGCGATCTCGTCGATCTGCTCGGGCGTTTCCACCGCGCAAGGGCCGCCCATGACGACCAGGTTATCGCCGCCGATTTGGACTCCCTTGATGTTGATGATCGTGTCGTCCGGATGGAAGTCTCGGCTGGCCAGCTTATAGGACTTGGAGATTTTGATGACGTTCTCGACGTCCTTCATGGAGCGCAGATGCTCGGCCAGATGAGGATCCGCTTTGCCGATGATGCCGATGACCGTCCGGTCGGTTCCTCGGGATACGTGGGCTTGCACGCCTCCTTGCTCGATATGGCGGACGATTTCGCCGATTCGTTCTTCCGGCGTGTTGGGGGAAGTAATGACGATCATGACGTTCACTCTCCTGGAGAATATGTTAGCGCTTCGACGCTTGTACGCTTTGACGCTTATACGCTTTTAAGCACTAAAGTAAATATACAAAAGAGAACCCCTCGTGTCAAGCTATTCCGAGTAAGCGGCAGAACAACTAGTGTCACTAATTAACTCAAAAAACGCCCGTTCGGCGGAACTCAGATCCGCTGCTCGGGCGTTTCTATATGCCAAGCTCACTCGCTCGTGACTTTCATTTCCGCCCGGCCGCGTCTCAGCTTGCGCTTTTCCTTGCGCTTATTCTTGAAGGCGTTCAAGCTCGCTCGGATCGGGAAAAACAGGATCGCCCCGAGCAGCGTGCCGTTGATCATCCCGCCGACGATCAGTTTCAGAGACGTCGTCAGCGCGCGGTTGACCCATTCGTAGAGAAACGGAATATGGACCGTGAAATGCTCCGGCAACACCCACTTCCCGACCATCGCGTTCAGGAAGGCCATCGGAATGTAGATGACTTTGCCGAACACGAATCCGATCAGCGCGGCGGGCAGATTTCCTTTCAATACATAGACGAGAGGAAAAATGAGCAAAAAAGCGAACCCGAAAGTCGGCAGCGTGAACATCTCAACGGCGAGGCCGATGGCGAAACCCATGGCCACCATGGAGGCTCCGCCTTTGGCACGGATGAGTCCGATGTACTTGTATCTGAGCCAGCGTTTGAAATTAACATAGCGTTGAGCCATGAGAGACCTTCCTTTCCGAAACGGCCGTTCGAACGTCAATGCCCTTGGGCCGATTTCTCCCGGACGGTCGGAAGCAGTTTATTCAAATTTACGGTCCTTGAAACCGGCCAAGTGTCCGGATTGCCGGGATCAAACTGCTCCAAATATTGAATGACTTCCTTCGTGATCGGCGTCGGGGTCGATGCGCCCGAAGTCACCGCCACTTTGCGGATGCCTTGCAGCCACTCCGTCCGGATCTCCGAAACGTCCGAAATCCGGTAAGCCGGTACGCCGGCGATCTCTTCCGACACTTGGGCGAGCCGGTTCGAGTTGTTGCTCCGGGGGTCTCCGACCACGATGCACAGATCCGCTTCCTTCGCCTGCTCGGCAACGGCTTCTTGGCGCACTTGCGTGGCCAGGCAGATTTCGTTGTGGATCTCCGCCTGCGGGAAAGCCTCCAACAAGCGGGCCATCAGATGCTTGATGTCCCATTGCGACATCGTCGTCTGGTTCGTGATGATGACCCGTTCCGCCGTCAGGGACAGCTTCTCGATGTCTTCCTCCCGTTCGATCAGATGGACGTGGCCCGGCGCGATTCCGATCGCGCCTTCCGGCTCGGGATGGCCCTTCTTCCCGATATAGATGACCTCGTAACCCTCGGCCACCTTCTCGCGGATCAGGTCGTGCGTCTTCGTGACGTCCGGGCAGGTAGCGTCCACAAGGGTAAGGCCTTTGTCCCGCGCCCGTCTCCTGACCTCCGGAGAAACGCCGTGGGCCGTAAAGATAACGGTCCCCTTGTCGATCTTCTCCAGAATCTCCAACCGGTCGCTCCCGTCAAGCGTTATAATGCCTTCTTTCTCGAACGCATCGGTGACATGGCTGTTATGGACGATCATGCCCAAAATATAAATGGGGCGCGGCAGATCCAGGTTGCGCGCCGTTTGAAGCGCAAGCACCATGGCATCCACCACGCCGTAGCAGTAACCTCTTGGGGAAATTTTGAGTACTTCCATGTTTTGCTCCTGCTTTCCCGCCTTGCCGCGATCGGAAGAACCGCTGCGGCAGCGCGTACGGTTCCCTCCATTATACCTTAATCCGTAAGGCGGGGAAAGTCGGCGGACTTCCGCTCATTCGACGGAGGGAACGGCTTGAAGCGGCAGCCAAACGCAGAAGGCGGTTCCTTGTCCGGGAATCGACTTCACTTCCAGCGAGCCATGGTGCATATCGGCGATCCATTGGGCGATCGAGAGACCAAGACCGGTGCCGGCAACTTGACCGCGTGAAGGATCCGCGCGGTAGAAGCGATCGAAAATATGCGGCAGATCCTCCTCTGCGATTCCGATTCCGGTATCGGCCACCACGAGCCCGATGCGATTCTCTTCTTTCACGGCGTAGAGCCTGACCTCGCCCGCAGGCGTATACTTGAATCCGTTCTCGATCAGGATGAACATTAATTGAAGTAAATAGTCCCGGTTTCCGTTCACCCAAGCACCGTCAAGCGCGTCGATCGGACCGATGTTCCATTCCGCTTTCCTCGGCAAGAAGGACGCTCTGCGAGCCGCTTCTTCCGCTAACTGCCGAAGAGGGATCAGTTCCATCTCCATTTCGTAACCGGCATCCGCCCGTGCCAACGACAGCAGGTCATTGACCAGTGCGCTCATCCGGCGCGCTTCGTCGGCGATGTCGCTCACCGCTTCGAGCGACATTTCTTTTTTCTCGGCCGGCGAAAGACCGTCTTGGCGTCCCGGCTCATCTTCCGATGTCCAGATTTTATGCAGCAGGTCGATGTTGCCGCGGATCGTCGTGAGCGGGGTGCGAAGCTCGTGCGACGCGTCGGAGACGAACCGCCGCTGTGCCGCATTGGTCTCCTCCAGATGATTATACGCTTTCTCGATCCGGGTCAGCATGACGTTCAGGGTGTCCGTGAGCCGCCCGATTTCGTCGTTCGGCTTTTCCCTTGGAATCCGCAGGCCGAGCCCGGAGCCGCTTTGGATGCGCTCGGCCGCTTCCGTCACGCGGTTGATCGGGCGCAGCGCCTTGCGGGACAGGAACATCCCGAGCGCGAACGCGGCGGCGAGACCCAGCACGCCCGCGATCCAGAGCACCGTACGGAGCTGGGAGAACATCGATTCTTCCCGCCCGTTAAACGCGCCGACTTGGAGCAGGCCGACCAGATTATTCGAACCCGAGAGGGTCACTGATTTCTCGTAGATCAGGAAAGACATGCCGTCGACTTCCCTTTTCACGAAACGGTCCTGCACGTCCTTCAGAACGGGAAACGGAAACGACAATTCGTCCCGGCTGTCGGTCGCCAGCATGTTCGGCGTGATTTGCCGGATTTGGCCGTTCTTGTTTTGCGTGTAGCTGACCAATTGGATGTATATCGTGTTCGGATCGAACGATCCCGTTATCCGAGCGACTCTCAGGTCGAAACGGGAAGGAAACACGTCCGTGTTTTCCGCCACTTGCTTCAGCTGCGATTTCAAGTCGTCCATCGTGTTCCGGTAGACGACCGTATAAATCACGACCCCGAACGCCACGAGCGCGACTGCCAGCAGTCCGGAGTACCATAATGTCAATCGAAGCCGGATGGACATCTCAGCTGTCCCCTTTCAGTACATACCCGGCGCCTCTCACGGTTTGAATCAACCGTTTTCCGCCTTGCTCCTCCAATTTCTGCCGCAGCATCGCGACGTAGACCTCTAGCACGTTGGACTCCCCGCTGTAGTCATAGCCCCAGATCCGTTCCATGATCTGATCGCGCGAAAGCACGCGGCGCGGGTTTTGCATGAACAAATTCAGCAAATCGAATTCCTTCGCCGTCAGCTCGATCCGGCGGTCCCCGCGGATCGCTTCCCTCGCGTCGACGTCGAGCACCAAATCCTCGAAACGGAGTCTTCCGTCCTCTTCCGCTTGTTCCGGACGCCGCCGGAGCAACGCCCGGATACGCGCCATCAGCTCTTCCAACGCGAATGGCTTCACCAGGTAATCGTCCGCCCCGAGATCCAGTCCTTTCACGCGGTCCTGCACTTCGTCTTTCGCGGTCAACAGAAGCACCGGCGATAAAATGCCCGCTTCCCTCAGCCGCCGGCAAACTTCCCACCCGTCGATTTTCGGCATCATCACGTCGAGCACGACCAGATCGGCGGGCCTCTGGGCCAGCATCCTCAGGCCTTCGGAGCCGTCCGGCGCCGTCGTGACTTCGTAACCTTCGAAAGCCAAGCTCCGTCTGAGAAGCGAAGTGATTTTCTCGTCGTCGTCGATGACCATGATATGGGGTCTCATCTGAAACTCATCCTTCCTGAGCGCACTTGCCTTCATTTTACCTCAATTTAGAGAAAACGCGGGAGCGGTCCGTTACCGAACCGTCCCGCGTTTTTAATCCTCATTAGGGGTTGGAGTTAAGGTCGTCGTTCGTTTGGAATTTGTTTTTGTCGCCGATGGTGACGGTAAGGTCGATCTTCTGGCCGTTGCGGATGACGTTCAGCTTCACCTTATCTCCGACGTTCTTCTTCTGGATGGCCGTGATCAAGCTTTCGTTGTCCTTGTAGCTCGTTCCGTCCATGCCCGTGATCACGTCATACGCTCTCAGGTCCGCTTTGTAAGCAGGGGATCCGAATACGACGTCGCGTACCAGGGAGCCCGTCGTCCCGCTGACGCCGAGCTTATCGGCGATATCCGGGGTCATCGTCATGAGCGTAGCTCCGATGAACGGAACCGGTTTTTTCGGAATGCTCGTGTTGTTCTTCAAGTTCTGAAGCACTTCGGAAATCGTGCTCGTCGGAATCGCGAACCCGATGCCTTGCGCCTGGGAGCTGACCGCGGTGTTGATTCCGATGACTTCGCCGTTCAGGTTGAGCAACGGGCCGCCGGAGTTGCCGGGGTTAATCGAAGCGTCGGTTTGCAGCAAGTGCTGATAATTGCGGGTGCCTTGCGAGTCCGGAATGCTGATTTCGCGCTCGTTGGAGCTCAGTACGCCGACGGTAACCGTATGGTCGAAACCGTAAGGATTGCCGATCGCCACGACCCAGTCGCCCATGTTGGAGCTTCCGGAATTGCCCAGCTTCAGCGTCGGGAAGCCGGTGCCCTCGATTTTCAGGACCGCGAGGTCCAAATCGTAGCTCGAGCCGAGCAGCTTCGCTTTGAACGGTTTGTTATGCCCGACGACGGTAACCTCAATGTCGTCGGCGTCCGCGATCACATGCTGGTTCGTCAGAATATAGCCGTCGGACTCAAACAGGAAACCGGATCCCATTCCGCTCGGCTGCAACGTTCCGCTGCCACTGCCATTGTCGCTGCCGTTGCCGCCGTTGTCGTTAGGGCTTTGCCCGAAAAATTGCTCGAACAGATCATCCATGGAAGAATTGCTGCGACCGTTCGATTTGACCGAGGTCTCGATTTTCACGACGGCTGGCGAGGCCTGCTCGAAAATCTTCGCGATGTTGTTCGGCCGGACGACGTCCGCCGTGTTGCCGACCGGATTGCTGGCCGTTTTGGCCGTCGCGGTCACAGCCGGTGCCGCGAACGTGTCCTGCGAGAACCAGTTGCCCCGGTCCGCCGCGAACATCAAGCCGCCGACCGCGACGACGCCGACCATGAACGAGGCGAAAACGGCGCGCAGCGAAGTCCTTCTCGGCGGCGTCTGCCAAGAGCCTCCGCGTCCGCTGCCGGATACCGTGAAGGGACGGTATTCGCGGGATGCGGTCACGACTTCCGTCTGTTGCTCCGCCGAATCTTGCGCTTGCTCTTGCAAAGCTTCCGCGCTCGGCTCTTCCATGCGCTCGGCCTGAACCGGCTGCGGCCTGCCGAACGGCCCGAACGAGTAGGGCTCCGATGCCCTGCGCACGCCGGCGTACGGATCGTCTCTCTCCGGCTGCGATGCCCGCTCCGCGTCGTGACGCTCCTGCCTATTGTCTTGCCCGTATGAGAACCCCTGCATGTCGTCCGGTTTTTTGTTCTGATCGTCCATGTTTCGATTCCTCCCTCTGGCGCACCGCTCGGAGGCGCCATATCTTCTTGATCCCATCTTGGACTCCGAACCTTAAAACTATCTTAAACCGAAATGAATCCGAAGTAAAAAAACGGGGAGTTGCGACAAGCTTTCGCTCCCAAGCAAAAAATCGCCGGAACGCAGTTCGGGCGACTTCTTGATGTCCGATTAAGGCTTCAGTCTCAAAAACTTTCAATTTCCCGGATTTTCCGTTTCGCCTCTTCGATCCAATTCGGTTCGATATCGGCATCCGCGTCGACGGGATCGGAAAATTGGTCGATCATGGCACCCATGGCGCGCGGATGGGCTTCCTTGTCCAGCCCTTCATTATAGACATGCTTCAGGACGTAGGGCTCGCCGAGAAGGATCCGCACGTCGACGTCCGACATCTCGCTGTCCAGACTGCCGCGGGTCACTTGAAACGGAAGCCTCAGCCACACCTTGTTCACCGTATCCAGCGCGCAATCGAACGATCCGTGATCGTAGTCCCAATTTCCGCCCAGCGTGAACCCTTTTTGCTCCGCCGCTTCGCGGAAGGGGAAGTAATCCCTCGTTTGGGAGGTTAAAGAAGAAGAGATCGGATACATGCTTATCCCCCTTTAGGATTAGCCTATCCGGTCTCTTCCCTGATTATCCCTGTTTGGCCCAGCCTTTTCGGTGCGCGTAAATCGCCAGCTGCGTGCGGTCCTCCACTTCGCACTTCATCAGCAGGTTGCTCACGTGCGTTTTTACTGTTTTCACGCTGATGTGAAGCTCGTCGCCGATCTCCTTGTTGGATTTCCCTTCCGCGATGAGAAGCAGAACCTCGCGTTCGCGCTCGGTCAAGCCCTCGTCCTCGGTTTGCACCGACCGTTTGCGCAGCCCCCTCGTTAAAGCTTGGGAGACGTCCCCGCTCATTACCGGCATGTTCCGCAGCGCGCCTTGCATCGCGTAAATGAGCTCGTCCGCCGACACCGTCTTCAGAACGTAGCTGACGGCGCCCGCTTCGATGGCCTCGACGACTTTATCGTCCTCCAGGAAGCTGGTCAAAATGATGATGCGCAAATCCGGGAACTTCTCCAGCAGCGCGCGCGTCGTTTCCACGCCGTCCATTTGCGGCATCATGAGATCCATTAACACGAGATGAGGCATCCGGCCTTCGAAGCCGCCGCCCGTCAGCTTCCGAACCGCTTCGGCCCCTCCGGGAGCTTCCCCGATCACTTCGAACCGCGAATCCAACATCAAATACGTCTTCAAACCCATCCGAACCATCTCATGGTCGTCGACGATCAAGACGTTCCAAACGTTCTCTTCCCCAGCCGCCACTATTCTTCTCTCCTCCGTGTTTCGATGTCGGCGCTCTCCTCGCCGAACTTGGGAAGCCACACGCGCACGCGCGTTCCCGCGCCTTGCTTGGTGACGATCTCGGCCTCCCCGCCGAGCTTCAGCGCTCGCTCCCTCATCGTAGACAACCCGTAGGCGCCCTCCCTGACTTGGCCCGGCTTGAATCCCGAACCGTCATCTTCGATCTGCAGGGTCACCTGGCGTTCCGTTTCCCCGAGCAGCAAGCGGACCGTTTGCGCTTCCGCGTGTTTGACGACGTTGGCCATCGCTTCCTGGATGATGAGGAACAGCTGATGTTCTTTCGCTTCCGAAAGCGTGCCGATCAACTGGATGTCGAGCGTTCCCTGCAGCCCGTTGTGCCGGCAATAATCCGGGAACCAACGTTCCAGCGCCTCGGCCAAAGTCCGTCCCTGGAGCTCCATGGGACGGAGCTGGGCAATCAGCCCCCTCATCTGGCGCTGCGCAGATGAGGACATGGCGATCAACTGTTCCATTAACTTATGGGCCTGATCTTCGTCTTTCTCGAGCAGCTTTGGCAAAGAAGAGGCCGACATGTGCAAAGCGAACAACTGCTGGCTGACGGTATCGTGCAGATCCCGCGCCAGCCGCTTCCGCTCTTCCAGCACCGCCGCTTCCTTGGAGGCCGACTCCTCCGAAACGTCCCGCTCGCCAAGCCGCTGCAGCAGCTTGAGCCGTTCCTCCACCCCGGACAGCATCGAGTTAAATTCGCGATAAACGCCGGCAAACGCATCCATGCCGAGCTCGGGCAGCCGGACGTTCCAATTGCCGGCATCCGCCTGCTTGAAAGCGAGCTGCAGCTGGTCGAGCCTCCGTTGGTTCCGGTGGCCGAACACGTAAGCGACGGCCATCTGTGCAATCAGGAACACGAATGTCCAACCGAGCCAGGTTTCCAGGCTGGGCGCATCGTCGGACCAAGCGCCCCACCCGAAATAGACAATCAGCATCATCGCGAGCGTCGAGAGGCCGGAAGTGACGGCGTTCTCCCATTTGCCGTTGCGTACCAGTCGCCTCATGCGCTTACCCTACCTTCGTCACCCGTACGTCGCCGATAAAGGAGCTGGCGACCAGGACGACCCGTTTTTCCGTATCCGCATAGCTCGGCGTTTCGACGGACATATGATTGAAAAATCCGCCGCGTCTGTGGTCCCATACCCGGACATCCCCGATCAGGCTGCTGGAGACGACCTGCACGCCGATGCTCAGATCGTTCGGAACGAACACTTTCACGTCGCCGATGAAGCACGAAACGTAGATCCTCGTTTCCCCCAGGGGGATTTGCGCTTTGGTCAGGTCCAACGTCGTGTCCCCGATAAAATGGGAAATGTTCATCGGCTTCAGCTCCCAATAATCCTGCCCGATGTGGACATCGCCGATGAAGCGGTGATGCTGGGCGGCATGCGGATCGTAGTGCCGCCAATTCCCGTGGCCATGATGTCTCTTCCACCTCATTTCACGGCGTTCCATGCGCTCACGATAACGTTCCATCCGCTCGTGGTAACGATCCCGCCTCTCGTCGCGGAAGATCGGTGCGCCTTCAGGCGAAGAGCGGCCCTCCGTCGGTCCCGGTGGAGGCGGCGGGTAAGCGCGACCGGCATCGGTAAACGAAGCGCCCGGATCGTCCGTCAGCGGAGGCGCCGGCGGCGGCCCTTGGGGCGGAGCGGACGGAGCCGGCGGAACGGGAGGTACGGGAGGCGGCGTGACGGGATTCCAGCCGTAATGCCGGCTGTCGTCATCACTCCGGCGGTCCCGCTTAGGCCTCGAGCCTCTGGCCATCATGCTGATACCGACCAGGATCAGGATAACCGGGCCGATCATGCTGAACAGATCCCCGAGGTTCCATTCGAACCAGCCCATGTTCCGGCCAAGGAAAACGACACCGACCAGAATGACGATAATGTTCCAGAACGATCCTCCGGACCGCTGGATCAGCAGACCCTGCAGCCCGAACAAAATAATGAAGGCCGGCCAGAAATTCGCGAACAACTCTCCGATGCTGACGGAAGCGATGCCGGTCTGGTTCAGCAGGAACACGACGCCTACGGCGACGAGCACGATCCCCCAGAAAAGCCGGTGTAAAAACGACGGTTGCATAACCTAAACCTCCGATTGCCATAATGTTCATCTCTATGGTTCTCAGTATAAGGAATCTTTCGGAATCCGGACAGCGCCGCGGGATGGAAAGCGGCCTCGGTCTCGAGACGGAGAACCTTACGGCGATCCCATCCATTTTCATGTCAATAATCATAACGCGATTCGTTGACATTAGCGGTTTACCCCGATATAATGAGGGCGAATTTACGGAATTTATGTTAGGTTTCTATAACATTACAGGAGTTGTAAAGGATGCAATTGGCGGATTTGTCCAGGGGATTGGACACGATATGGGTAGTGCTTACAGCCGCGATGATCCTGCTGATGGAAGGCGGATTCGCCCTGCTGGAAGCCGGTTTCGTCCGTCAGAAAAACGCCGTCAGCATCATCATGAAGGTGTTCGTCGACATCTCCTTCGGAGCGCTCGTCTATTACGCCGTCGGGTTCGGTTTGATGTACGGCAAGGACTGGGGCGGATGGATCGGCAGCAGCGGGTTCTTCATGGGAGGAGACCTGACGCATCTTCATCTGAACATCTCCCACGACACCTATTGGTTGTTCCAAAGCGCATTCGTCATCGCCGTCATTTCCATCGTCTCGGGCGCGGTCGCGGAGCGCATCCATTTCCGCGCTTACATCGTATACACGATTTTCATGACCGGCCTCATCTACCCGATCGCGGGTCACTGGATTTGGTCCCCCGGAGGATGGTTGGCGAAACTTGGCATGGTCGATTTCGCCGGCTCGGCCGCGATTCATGCCCTCGGCGGCTTCGCCGCGCTGGCCGCGGCCATTTTCCTCGGACCTCGCATCGGCCGTTTCGGAGAAGGCGGCAAAACGAACATCGTGCCTCCTTCCAACCTGCCGCTCGCATCGGTCGGTGCGTTCATCCTGTGGTTCGGCTGGTTCGGCTTCAATTCGGGGAGCACGCTCAGCGCCACCAACGAGGCCATCGGCCACATCGCCGTGACGACGATGCTCGCGTCCGCGGCCGGATGCGCAACCTGTATCCTGTTCACGATGCTCCGCTACCGGAAATCCGATCCGCCGATGGTCATCAACGGCGCGCTTGCAGGCCTGGTCGGCATTACGGCTGGCTGCGCCTTCGTCTCCGACGCCGCCGCGATCCTGATCGGAGCCGTTTCCGGAATCGCGATGGTGTTCGCCAGCGAATGGCTGGAGGCGCGGAAGGTTGACGATCCGGTCGGCGCTTTCGCCGTGCACGGCATCAGCGGCAGCATAGGCACGCTCGCCGTCGGCCTCTTCGCGGTGCCGGGCTCGACCGCGCATGCAGGTCTCTTCTACGGCGGCGGTTGGCAACTACTTGGCGCGCAGGCGCTTGGATTGGCGGTCGTCGCCGTATGGGGCTTCGCGCTGACATGGGGCACGTTCGCGCTCATCCAGCGGTTTAAGCCCGCCAGGGTGTCCCGAGACGAAGAGCTCATCGGCCTCGACGTCGGCATTCACGGCGTTCCGGCATACAGCCAGGAGCACGACTTCCTTGACGTCGACGATCTGCGAAATCCCCGTTAACAAGCACAAATAGGACGTCACCGGTCTTGGCCGGCGACGCCCTTTCCTATCTCCGTTCAATCGTTTATCTATTGCAAAATCGTGATCACCAGACCGACGACCATCAGGATCAGCCCGATATCGAACAGCACCAGCATGGCCAGCAGCCATTTGCTCATTTTCGTTTCCATCTCTCTCACTCCCGCGTCATCATCACGCCTCTTCTGTTCTATTCACCAATTAACCGTTCATGACCCCGTTCAAAAGCAAATGGCCCGTCAATGCCGCGAAAGATTCGCGAAATTGACGGGCCTATAGATGGTTCGCGCGTTCAGGGACTCGACTTAAACGAGGGTATCCGGCAAATCCGCCGGAATCGAACCGCTCAGCATGGCGTAGTAACGTCCGACTTCTTCCCGAAGGAGACGAACCTTCTCCATCGGCTTCTTCACGTAATGGATATACTCGACCGCCAAATGATGGTCCGGTTTCTTCCCGCTCAGCATCCTGCGCAGCGGGGACAACGAGCGATAAGCTTGTTCTTCCTTGCGAAGGCGGCGCTCGTAACGTTCGACCATCTGCTCGATTTCCACGATTTCCTGCTCGCGCTTGGCAATGAGAGCCGCCAGCAAGGAATGCACCTCAGCCGCCTTTTTCTTCACGTTCGTCGCCGGTTGGGGGGACAATGAGGGTTCCGTCAAGCTTTCTCACCTGCCATCATTTTTGTTAACTTTCATCACATTTAATTCTATTATAAAGGGTTCAATATAATTTGTTAACACTTATGTCAGGTTTATTGTCAAGAAACCACAATATCGATGCCCACCACGCCGATCGCCGCGCCGTCTTTGCCCCGAATCGGCATCGAAACCGTCAAGCAAGGCTTCTTCGTTATGGCGGAGACGTACAACTCGGACACGAAGGTCTCCCCGGCCATCGCCCGTTTCCACCATTCCCGGCCGCGCGCGTTGAGCAATCCGGCTTCCGGTTCGCTGAACACGAAGGAACCGTCGCTCCGGTTGGACCAAATCGCTTCTACCCCCTGGGTGCGCCCCAACCATCCCTTTAACAGTTCACGGTGCTTAGCCGGCTCCATACCCGCCAAATCCGGATCCGACAGTACGCCGCCAAGCCAGGAGATCCACGTCGAAGGATCCGCGGAGACGCCTGCATCCGACCTTTTATCGCCGACAAGCCGCACGGATTCGGAAAGCTCTCCGGCGGCCTCCTTCAATTCGGTGGATACGCGGCCGAGGTTGTCGATTTCCACCCGCTGCTTCTTATTCTGCTCCAAGGTCTCGTCTACACTCGTCAGCGTCAGATTGACGGCCTCGACGACTTCCTCCAGCCTTCCTCCCGCGGCCGTCGTCCGATCCGCTTGCTCGACGGCGAACCGCAAAGTGACGCCCGCCCGTTGATCGACTTTATGGATCGCATTGAAAATCGCGTCCATGCTGTCGCGCATCGTCCCCATCTCCTGAAGCCCGCGAGAGACGGATTCTTTCTCACTCTCGACCGAACTGACCACGTTGCGGATTCCCGTCTCGATCTCCTGCACGATGGCGGTGGAACGCTTGACGGCTTGTCCGCTTTGTTCGGCCAGCTTGCGGATTTCCGTCGCCACGACGGAAAATCCAAGTCCGTGCTCCCCCGCATGCGCGGCTTCGATCGCCGCGTTCAATGCCAGCAAGGAAGTTTGCGTGACGATCTCCTGGATCAGCGCGTTGATTTCCCCGATCTTGGAGGCTTGAGCGATCAAGCCGTTGACCCTTTCCTCCATCGCGCCGTGGTTCCGGGAGAGATCGTTCATGACCTCGTCCGTATGCTGCAGCGATCTGCAGACCTCGAGCACAACATCCCTCGTCTGCTGGCTCTGCGCGCTCATTTCTTCGGAAACGCCGCGGATTTCCTGCGAAGCCGCCGATACTTCCTGCAAAGCGGAGAAGGCTTCTTTCAAGGAATCCATGGCGCTTCGGCTGTGCTGCCTGAGATTTTCTTCCTTCACCGCCGCTTTATCCGCCAAGGTGCCGAGCTGGCCCATGCTTTGGTCGACTTCGGAAACGGCCGCTTGAAGCCTGTCGGCGATGACGAGCGCCTCGTCGGTCATGCGGCGGAGCTTCTCGGGATTATCGGTTTGTGCCGGCGTCGCGGTGACGACGTTCTCTTTAAGACGTAACCATTGCGTCCATTTTCGTGTCATCTTGTTAACCTCCGACAGAATTAGATCCGTTTTTATGTAAATTATTCTAACATTATAGCCAGTCGGAGGACAAAAATAAAGAGGAACCCGAAGGTTCCTCCATAAAATGCGTGAAATATAGTGACACAACTCGACGGATCAGACTAATCTCCCGGTTTCCCGGTCTTGGCCGTTTTCAGAAGCCGGGCTTTGCTGCGGTGGATGCGGGCTTTCACCGTGCCCACCGGCACGTCCAGCGCCGCGGCGATCTCATCGTCCTTGAACCCGTAATAGAATTTATACAGCAGAAGCGTCCGCGTCGCGGGATCCAACCGGCCCAGCAAATCGGAAAGCTCCGCCAACATTTCGGGCGTCGGCGACGTTTCCAGCGAAGACAAATACCTGACATAACCGTCGTAAACCGACTTCAGCTTTCTCGCACGGTTCGCGTTGGATGCGACATTGGAGGTGATCGTTTTGGCCCACGGAATCAGCTTTTCGGCTTCTCGAAGAGACGATTGCTTCTCTAAAATGCGTACCCAGGCTTCCTGCACGACGTCTCCCGCATCGCTCTTGTCGAACAGCTTGTGCTTCGCGACCATCAGCATTTGCCTGTACATCTCGGCCAGCATGGCTTCCTCGGACGGATAGGCCTCGGGAAGACCGGTGTTGCGGAGGATCCCCATCGGATGTTTCACTCCTCAACGTGCGCGAAAATAGGTAATCCTATTCTATCACGTACCCGAGGAAAAGAGAATATCTCCCATATCGAGCCGTTAATCGATGCGTTTCGACGCGATTTCGCCGGCTGCACGGGCTACGAAATCGCCGAGCGGTTGAGCCCCGAGATCGCCTTCCCCGCGGCGGCGTACCGACACGGTGCCGTTCGCCGCTTCCTGCTCTCCGACGATGAGCATGTACGGGATTTTCTCCAACTGGGCTTCGCGGATCTTGTATCCGAGTTTCTCGTTGCGCAAGTCGACTTCCGCGCGGATGCCGGCAGCTTGGAGCTTCTCGGCGACCTCGCGAACGTAGGATTCATAAGCGGTGCTGACCGGGATGACTTTCGCCTGCACGGGAGAGAGCCACAGCGGAAGCGCGCCGGCGAAGTTCTCCAGCAGGAACGCGGTCATGCGCTCCATCGTGCTGATGATGCCGCGGTGGATGACGACCGGACGGTGCTTCTTGCCGTCGTCGCCCACGTATTCGAGCTCGAACCGTTCGGGCAGCAGCACGTCAAGCTGAGCCGTCGACAGCGTTTCTTCCTTGCCGAGGGCGGTTTTGATCTGCACGTCGAGCTTCGGTCCGTAGAACGCGGCTTCTCCTTCGGCTTCGAAGAACGGCAGGCCAAGCTCCTCGACGACCTCGCGGAGCATGCGCTGCGTGGACTCCCACATTTCGTCGTCCGGCCAGTACTTTTCCTTGTCCTGCGGATCGCGGTAGGACAGGCGGAAGCGGTATTCCCGAATGCCGAAATCCTCGTACACTTGGCGGATGAGGTTCACGACCCGCGTGAACTCCTCCTTGATTTGGTCCATGCGGCAGAAGATGTGCGCGTCGTTCAGCGTCATCGCCCGCACGCGGTGGAGACCGGTGAGCGCACCCGACATCTCGTAGCGGTGCATCGTGCCGAGCTCGGCGACCCGAAGCGGCAGATCGCGGTAGCTGCGCATGTCGCTTTTGTATACCATCATGTGGTGCGGGCAGTTCATCGGACGGAGCACGAGCTCTTCATTGTCCAGCTCCATGGGCGGGAACATGTCGTCCTTATAATGCTCCCAGTGGCCGGAGGTTTTGTACAGATCGACGTTGGCGAGCACCGGCGTATACACGTGCTGGTAGCCAAGCCGTTCCTCCAGATCCACGATGTAGCGCTCCAGCGTGCGGCGTAGCTTGGCGCCGTACGGAAGCCAGAGCGGCAGGCCTTGGCCGACTTCGCGGGAGAACGTGAACATGTTCAGTTCCCGTCCCAGCTTCCGGTGATCCCGCTTCTTGGCTTCCTCGAGGAAGTGGAGATGCTCGTCGAGCTGAGCTTTTTTGGCGAATGCCGTTCCGTAAATGCGCTGCAGCATTTTGTTCTTGCTGTCTCCGCGCCAGTAAGCGCCAGCTACGCTCAGCAGCTTGAACGCCTTGATTTTCCCGGTGGAAGGAAGATGCGGGCCGCGGCACAGATCAAAAAACTCGCCCTGGTCGTAAATCGTGATCACGGAGTCGGCGGGCAAATCGCGGATCAGCTCGAGCTTCAACGGATCGCCGATTTCCTCGTAGATGGCCAGCGCTTCCTCGCGGCTGACGACCCGGCGGACGATCGGCAGGTCTTCTTTGACGATCTTCTCCATTTCCTGTTCGATCTTAGCAAGGTCTTCCGGCGTGATGGATTGCTCCATGTCGATATCGTAATAGAAGCCGTCCTCGATGACCGGGCCGATGCCGAGCTTCACGTTGTTTCCGCCGTACAGCCGTTTGATGGCTTGCGCCATCAAGTGTGCCGTGCTGTGGCGCATGACTTGCAGTCCGGCATCTTGGTCGAGCGTCAGAATTTCCAACGATGCGTCCCGGGAAATCGGCGTATTGAGGTCGACGGTAATTCCGTCCACCTTCCCCGCTACGGCGTTCTTGCGCAGTCCCGGGCTGATCGAGCCCGCCACGTCTTCGACCGTTACTCCGGCCTCGTATTCCCGGACCGCTCCGTCCGGCAGTTTCACTTGCACCATGTGAACTTTCTCCTCCCGTATGGGTTTTACGCTTGCATCCGAAAATAAAAAAAGACACCGTCTCCATAGGGACGATGCCTGTTGTCGGCTCGTGGTTCCACCCTCGTTCGGCCTATCCGCTCGTCCATGGGGACGATGCTGCGATAAGACCCTCGGTGCATTCGGTAACGGGAATGAACCGTTGCGGCTTACTGAGGTCCGGCTGGGCCGTCCCGATTCAACCGCTCAGCTCCAAAGGGGTAATCGCATCGCCGGTGCGCGAGGAAATTTCAGCCGGGTTTCCTCTCTCTGGATCGTCCGCGCAGATGGGATCATGTCTTTATCGTCGCTGTTTGATCATTTTCGGATGGGAAGCGAAAAGATACTCAGAATTATAACAATGCCGCCAATCCGCGTCAAGCCGCGCAGAGCCTACGGTTTGTGGGGATACAACGCGGCGCGGTCTCCGAAAATGCCGATCAGCGTCCGGATGACCTGCGACTCGGGTTCCGGCGTGTGAATGTGCAGCTGTCCCGGCGATACGGCCAGCAAGCGGCTCACGAGCAAGCTTTCTTCTTCGTCCTCTTCCGACGCGTCCTCCGGGAGCAAGTCGTCCCGTTCCAACGGCCGCATGTCTTCATCCAGCAGGCGGAAGGCATGTCCGCCGGCATGCAGGACGTGTACGGCGGGCAATCCGGTCCGCTGCCAGTCCACCATCGATTTCAGCGCGGCCATGAATTCTTCATACTGGCGTTCCATCAGCCTTTCTTCCATGGCCGTCTCCGCAGCTTCCAGCACTTCGGCCCGGTACTCGCCCAGCCGGAAACGGATGAACCCGTCGACGTGAAGCCTGTCGTTTTCGGCCAAGTAAGCCGCGAATCGGGACGTCAGCTTACGGATTCTTCTTTCCCTGCCCGGTCCCGGTCCCGTCTGCTCCGGTTCGCATTCCCCGTCCAACAGGCTGACGGCCTCCGCGATGAGGGCGTCCGTTTCCACGGCGTCCTCGATTCCATAACGGTGCTGGAACATTTTCCTCAACAATTGCGGCTCATGCTCGCTCAGCGTAAAATCCGCCAGCACGCTCCCGACTTGTTCGCATAAGCTTCTTCGCGCTGCAGGACCGGGTCCGAGCGGAAGCTGTATGCGCATGAATCCGTCTTCCCCCGACAACTCCCATTGCATTGCGTCCACCGCTCGTTCGGGCCCCATCATCGCCCGGTTCAGCATGGCCGCCAGCCGTTCGAGCGAGCCGCGGTCATGCCGGCGCTCAACCAGGAACTCAACCCGCTTCATCACGGACACCCCCCCGTCTTCGGAGCTTGTTATTAACTATATGGTGACCCAAAAAGGGATATACGATGGGCGAGCCGCTATGGTATATTTTATAAAATAGCCCCGGACTGCCGAAGGGAAGGTCTTATGTCTTTACCGTCCATGGAATTCAATCAAAAACGATGGAACCGGCTCCTTCTGAACGGATTTTGGGTCGTGCTCGCTTTGGCCACTGCCGTCGAAATCCTTTATATGTATTTCGTGACGGAGCTTTCGGCCGCCGAGTTCTTCCCCCGGTACGTCGCTCTGCCCACCCTGATGATGCTGGGCGTCGTTCTGTCGGCGGAAGGCTGCGTCCGCTATCTGGCCCCCAAATATCACGATTACTTTCTCATCGAAGCCTCCACGCTGCTCGCCGTCATCGTTACCGCGATCCACTCCAGCTTGGATTACCTGCTATTCTTCCTGTTTTTCCCGATCATGATCAGCATTTTTTATTTCCAATACAAGAAGCTCGCCTTCGCCATCGCGAATACTTTTGCTTCGCTTTACATCCTTTATATGCTGAACGTCGATATCCATACGCTGATCAGCCCCATCGGTCTCGTGTCCATGACGGTGCTCATCTCCGTATACAGCGGCATCGCTTTCGGCGTGCTCACCCGGGGCCGCGAGGCGCTGCAGCATTTGCGCTCCTCCTACGAGTCCAACCAGGAGCTGCTCGTTCGCAATATTCTCATGGACAAGCTGGCCAAAACCGACGCACTCACGGATACGTACAACCACATGGCTTACCACGAATATGTGGAGAAACTGGTGGAACAGGCGGATCAGGGCTCGCTTCATTTGCAGATCGCCGTAATGGACATCGATAACTTCAAAAAGGTCAACGATACGTACGGACACCGGGCGGGAGACGCCGTTCTCCGGGAAGTGGCCGCGATCGCGCGCTCGAAGGTCGGCGCCAACGATTTCGTCGCCCGATACGGGGGAGAAGAATTCGTTATCCTGTTCACGGAACTGGAATACCCGGCCGCTTACGACTCGGTCGAAGAAATCCGGCGAACGGTTGCCGAGACGCCGCATGATTCGCTTGGCGGGCTGCCCGTGACGATCAGCATCGGCATCAACCGCTACGAGCCGGGCATGGGGAAAGAGAAGTTCTTCCAAGGGGCCGACGCCGCCTTATATGCGGCCAAGCGCAGCGGTAAAAACCGGACGGTTGCCGCCGAAGCGATGAACGTGTCGCAAGAAGCCGCCGCGGCTTCGGAAGACAACCGCTGAGTCTAAATGCCCATCAAAAAGCCCGCAGCCAATTATGGCTGCGGGCTTTGTCGTATCGAGATCAGTTCTGCATGACGAAGTCGCGGGCGACCGTGTCGTTCTCATTGTAGACTTTAAGGATCTTGTACTTCGTATTGCGCTGCGCGGGGATTTTACCCGCTTCGCGGATAATGTCCAGCGTCGAACCGATATTGACTTTATGCGTCGTGCCGGCGGCGGAGACGACATTCTCTTCTATCATCGTGCTTCCGAAGTCGTTGCAGCCGTAAGACAGTGTCAACTTGCCGATTTCCGGTCCCATCGTCACCCAGGACGACTGGAAGTTGTCGATGTTGTCGAGGGCGATGCGGCTGATCGCGAGCGTCTTCAGGTATTCCTCCGGCGTCGCTTTCTCGCGTTTCATGTTCGTGTTGTCCGGCTGGAACGTCCACGGAATGAAAGCGAGGAAACCCGGGGACGGATAGCCGTTGTTCAGGCACTCGTCTTGGGCGTCGCGGACGCGGAGCAAGTGAAGCGCGCGCTCCTCCATCGACTCCCCGAAGCCGATGACCATCGTCGCCGTTGTGTTCATGCCGATTTTGTGGGCGGTCGTCATGACCTCCATCCAATCTTTCCAGGAACCCTTCAGCTTGCTGATTTTGGACCGGGTACGGTCGTCGAGGATTTCCGCTCCGCCGCCCGGCAAGGAATCCAATCCCGCTTCATGCAGCTGGCGTACGACGTCCTCGATCGGGATGTTGCCGGCCACGACCTGCATTTTGCGGATTTCCGCCGGCGAGAACGAGTGCATCGTAATGTCCGGGAACCGGACTTTAATCTCCCGCAGCAGATTCAAATAATACTCGAAGGGCAGGTCGGGATTGGTACCTCCCTGCATGAGGATTTCGGTACCGCCGACGTCGATCGTCTCCTGGATTTTCCGGAAAATCGTTTCGTCGGACAGCACGTAACCTTCCTTCGATCCCGGCGCGCGGTAAAACGCACAGAAACGGCAATAAACGTCGCAAATATTCGTATAGTTGATGTTCCGTCCCACCACGAAGGTCGTGATCGGTTCCGGATGTTTTTTGAGCATGATTTTATTGGCGGTGTCGCCCATCTTCTCGATTTCGTCCGATTCGAATAAGGCGATGATGTCTTCCTTCTCCAATCTCTTGCCTTGGAGAGCGCCTTGCAGGATCGTGTCGATCCGACTCATTGTGCATCCTCCCTCTCCCGGGAAACGAAAAGCTCCCCTCTTGCTCTCCCATCGTAACACAATCTGGACGGGACCGTCATCACCGCCATCGAATTGTAATAAAAAAGCGCACGTGTTGTGCGCTGGGAATCAGGAGGCGGCTTGCCCCCTGCGGTGCTGGATCCGTGCTTTCGTTTCCTGGAACATGACCCGCTCATCGGCGGGAAGCAAGGCGCTCGGACGGGCGAAGTAGTAGCCTTGGCCCATGTCCACGTCGAGGCGGAACAGCACGTCCGCTTCTTCCTCCCGCTCCACGCCCTCGGCGACAACCTCGCAGTTCAGCTCTTTGGCCAACGTCACGAGCGCTTTGAGCATGCTTTCTTTCACCGCGACACGGTCGACGTGGCGGATGACGGACTGGTCGATCTTGATCAGCTCGGGCCCAAGTTCCCCAATCCACTGCAGGCTGGAATAGCCGGCTCCGGCATCGTCCACGGCGAAACGGAAGCCTCGCTGGCGAAACGATGCGAGAATGACGGCCATCGCTTCGAAATCCGACACCTCGTGGCGTTCGGTGATTTCGAAGTAGATTTGACCGGCGGACAATCCAGGGTGCCGTTCTAAGCACTTCAAGACGTGGGAAAGGAACAGAGGATGCGTCAGCGTGACGGCGGTCACGTTCAGGAACACCGGCTCCGAAATGTCCCGAGAGGCCACTTCCTCCAAGGCCTTGCTGATGATCAGAAACTCGAGCCGGCTCAGCAGCCGGGTCTGGGAGGCCAGCCGGAACAGCTCGTCCGGCATATGGAACGCGCTGCCTTCCGGACCGCGCGTCAGGATTTCCCAACCCGACACGTCCCCGCTCGTCAAGTTCATGATCGGCTGGGCCAGCACGGATACCGCGCCGCGCTCCAGCATTTGCTCAAGCTGCCGCCGCGCCGCCGCCGTCTGCGGAGTCGCCTGGCGCGTCGCAAGCGCCCGGGCGAACTCGTACGATTCCCTCAGCAAATTTTCGGGCGATGACTGGCCTTTGGCCGCATGGAGCGGTACGCTCGCCAGCACGACCCGCAGATTAAGCCGCCATTCCGGAGCGGCGCCGTGCAGCCCGACCTCCAGGCTTCTGCGCATGCGTTCGAGCTTCTCGTTCATGGCGGGAGGCAATCCCGCGGAAACCCCTACGCCATGGGATTCGGCACGGAACAGCAACACGTAATCCGCGCGGTCGAACTGATCCAGCACGATCAATTCTTCGTCTTTCCATTGCTCTGCGGCGGCAATCCGAAGATGACGCCTTGCCGCGTCGTGAAGGCTCGCCCATGCTTCTTCCGAAACTTCGTGCTGCAGCCGCGCGAACTCCAGCCGGAACAAAGCCAAATAACACGCCGACTGCCCTTCCAACCCTTTCGCGAGAAGGGAAAGAACAGGCCGTCGGAGCGTGAAATCCGGCGGGAAAAATTTGATCGCGCGGTCCGGAAGCAGCAGCTTCAGTCCCATGGAAATCCGTTCGAGAAGCGTGGGAGAGGTCACGAGGCCATCATCCTGTCAAGGGAGTTTCACCTATTGTAGCACAATTCGAACGGCGGATAGCAAAAATTGCCTAAAATCGAGCGAATTAGCGTATTATCTCGTTTTTCTCGCTTCGACCGCCGCCGCGAACCGCTCCAAAGCTTCGGCAAGCGTCGACCTCGGACAAGCCACATTGACGCGCAAGTAACCCTCGCCCTGCTTGCCGAAGACGGAGCCTTCGGTGAAAGCCACGCGGGCTTCGTCGAACATCAGCTTCTTCAGGTCGGCCGGATCCGGGGAAATCGCCGTACAGTCCATCCAGACCAAATAAGTAGCTTCCGGCCGGATAACCCGGATCTCCGGCAGGCGTTTGCCCACGAATTCAATCAAAAAGTCGACGTTTCCTTGCAGATAAGGAATGAGCTGATCCAGCCATTCGTCGCCATGGGTATAACCGCTCACGACGGACGTGATGCCGAAATACGATTCCATGTGAAGGGAAAACGTCTTTAATGCATAGTTGTATCTCCGACGAAGCTCGTCGTTCGGAATGATGACGGAGGATGCCTGCAGTCCCGCCAGATTAAACGTCTTGCTCGTGGCGATGCAAGTGAACGAAATGTTCGCGAAACGTTCATCGAGGCTGGCGAACGGAACGTGCTTATGGCCCGGATAGACGAGATCCTGGTGGATTTCGTCCGCCACCACGAGAACGCCGTGCCGGACGCAAATTTCCCCGATCCTCGTGAGCTCTTCCCGCGTCCAGACGCGGCCGCCCGGATTGTGCGGCGTGCAAAGCAGCAGAAGCTTGGCCCCGTCGGCCGCTTGCCGTTCAAGCAGATCGAAGTCGATTTCGTAGCGGCCGTCGTTCAGGATGAGCGCGTTTTCGACCACCGTCCTGCCGTTCATCCGGATGACGTCGTAGAAAGGATAATAAACGGGAGACTGCAAAATGATCTTATCCCCAGGCTGCGAGAACGCATGGACGATAAGGCTCAACGCGGCTACGACGCCGGGGCTCGACGTGATCCACTCCGGCTTGGTTTCCCACCCGTGACGGCGTTTGAGCCAACCGCATACCGCTTCGTAATATTCCTGTGAACGGATCGTGTAGCCGTAAACCCCTTGCTTCGCGCGCTCGACGATCGCCTCCACCACTTCCTTCGGAGGCTCGAAATCCATGTCGGCTACCCACAACGGAAGCACGTCTGCATGCCCGAACAGCTTCTCGGACTGGTCCCATTTGTAAGAATGGGTTCCCGTACGGTCGGATACCCGGTCGAAATCGTATGTCATTGCGGTTCAGCCTCCGATCTCGTTCAAAGCGGCGTCTATGGCTTGGCCCAGGTCGGCGATGAGGTCGTCGACATGCTCGATCCCGACCGAGAAACGGAGCAGTTTATCGTCCACCCCGACCGCGCGCCGGATTTCTTCCGGGATGTCCGCGTGCGTCTGCACGGCGGGATAGGTCATCAGCGATTCCACGCCGCCCAGGCTTTCCGCGAACGCAATCAGCCGGATTTGGCGGAGGATCGGCTCGATCGTCCGGGCATCCTTCATTTTGAACGAGAAAATGCCGGTGTTGCCGGAAGTCTGGCGTTGCTGGACTTCGTACCCCGGATGATGCGGAAGCGCCGGATGGTACACCTCTTCCACAGCCTCGTGGGCCTTCAGCCAGGTCGCGATTTTCACCGAATTTTCCTGGTGCCGCTCCATCCGGAGAGCCAACGTCTTCATGCCGCGCATCAGCAGCCACGAATCCTGCGCGCCGAGAACGGCGCCGATCGAGTTGTGCAGAAACGCCATTTCTTTGGACAGCTCTTCGCCTTTGGTGACGATGAGACCCGCCAGGACGTCGTTATGCCCGCCCAAATATTTGGTGGCGCTGTGGATGACGATGTCGGCCCCATGCTCGATGGGACGGAAGAAGAAAGGCGTCAGCAGCGTGTTGTCGACGATGACGAGATAGCCCTTGCGTTTGGCCCAGGCGGACACTTTGGCTACGTCGGTAATCATCATGAGCGGATTCGTCGGCGTCTCGATGAGCACCGCTTTCGTACCCGGCCGGCTGTTCGCTTCCAGCGCGTCGAGATCGTTCGTGTCCACGTAAGTGGCGGTGACGCCGTAACGGCTCATGATTCTCTCGAGCAGACGGTACGTGCCGCCGTAAAGATCGAGGGATACGAGCAAGTGGTCACCTTGGCTGAACATCGCGAAAATGGTCTGAAGCGCCGCCATGCCCGTGCTGCAGGCGAAACCGGCGTCGCCGCCTTCGAGGTCGGCCGCGGCCGCTTCGAGCACCGAACGCGTGGGGCTTTTGGTCCGCGCGTAATCGAAGCCCGTGCTTTGCCCCAGACGAGGATGCCGGAATGCCGTCGAGTGATAAACCGGGAAGCTGACGCCTCCCGTCGCCGGATCTTCCAGCGAACCGATCTGAGCCAAACGACTCTCAATATTCATGGATGGAATGGGCCTCCTCTGTTAGCGCAGCGCGTGCTTCTGGGCTTTGCCGAGCTCGAACGGCGTCGCTTGATAAACATAATAGTTGAGCCAGTTGGAGAACAATAGGTTCGCGTGAGCCCGCCAGGTGGAAACGGGAAGGCGGGACGGATCATTGTCCGGAAAATAGTTTTTCGGCACGTCGATGCGAAGGCCTTTGGCTTGGTCGCGGTCGTATTCCCACTTCAGCGTCAGCGGATCGTACTCGGAGTGGCCCGTGACGAAAATTTGCTTGCCGTCATGCGACGCCGCGATGTATACGCCCGCTTCTTCCGATTCCGACAGGATGTCGAGCCCTTCCGCGTTCGCGACGTCCTCCCGGCGCACCTCCGTATGCCGGGACTGCGGGACGTAGAACATTTCGTCGAAACCGCGCAGCAAAGGCGTATTCGGCTTCGCGACCGTATGAGGGAACACGCCGAACATTTTCTCGGCCAGCGGAACTTTCGGAATCCCGAAATGGTGGTACAGTCCCGCTTGCGCTCCCCAACAGATGTGCAGGGTCGAAGTGACGTTCCTGGCCGACCAATCCATGATGTCCCGAAGCTCGTCCCAATAATTCACTTCCTCGAACTCCAGCGTCTCCACGGGAGCGCCCGTGATGATCATGCCGTCGTATTGCTCGTCTTCGATTTCGTCGAACGTTTTGTAGAAGCTTTCCAAGTGCTCCGCCGACGTGTTTTTGGACGTGTGCGTCTTCGGGTGGAGAAACACGACCTCGACCTGCAAAGGCGTATTGCCGATCAGCCGGAGCAGCTGCGTCTCCGTCGTCTCCTTGGTCGGCATGAGGTTGAGGATCGCAATGCGCAGCGGACGGATGTCCTGATGGTAAGCTTTGCTTTCGTCCATCACGAAAATGTTTTCCCCCGCGAGCACTTCTTTGGCGGGCAAGTTGTCGGGCACTTTGATCGGCATCCCGCATTCCTCCTTCAATCGGATATGAAAACGAAAAACGACCCCGATGAGACAGGGTCGTTGAAAAAATTCCATTCAGCGCGCCCCTCTCATCTGTCAGAAACGCTAAACGCGTCTCCGCAAGAATTAGCACCGTGCGTCATATGGCGACGCCGGTTGCCGGGCTTCATCGGGCTAGTCCCTCCGCCTGCTCTTGATAAGATGGCAAACTCATTCAGTTGTCGTTTGACAATAATGTACCCGAAAACCCCATACCCGTCAAGTAGGCGGACGACGCCGGCAGACAGCCTTTATTTCGGGAAAACGGGAACCATCGCAACCGCTGCGTTATATGTTATTTCATGCACGGAAAACGCCTGAAAATCATCTTGAAAAACCCGGCTGCTCAGGCTTATACTTATCACGTCCACCGAGCGCGCAAAGCGCCGGAATCCGCGATACGGAAGGGGAGAGCCGGACATGGAAGGAGATCATCCGAGGCCAGCATGCCGCCAGGTGATCGATACCGCAGGATGGAATGCCGATCGGGGGATCCACGCTTGGTCCGGCCTCGCCGGATAGGCCGATCCCTATCCAACGATGGAGCCCGTCCTGCATCATTACGCGTGACATGACCCTTGCGGCGTGAAATCAGCCGGCAGGGTACGCGTCAGGAGGAGGTTTCCATGAAAATCCGTTTGGTGACGAACGGCGTATTCACGCCGATCGAAGAAATCGAAGTCGCGGTAAAAGCCCCGTCAGACGGTTTTTACTGGATCGACGCAGACGTTGAAGATCTCGGCTTGCTGCAAGCCTTGTTCAACCTGCACGATCTGGCCGTCGAGGACTGCTTGACCGAAGAAGAACAGCGGCCCAAGCTGGAGATCTACGAGAACCAGTACTTCCTCGTGATCAACAGCATCCGATTCGACGATGAAGAAATCTTTTTGCGCGCCTTGAACATTTTCCTCGGCCGCCATTATATCATTACTGTTACCCGCACGAAGATCCACGAATTGCGCTCGATCAAACCGATTCTGCTGGAGCAGGAAGTCAATCGGGCCGACCGGTTCCTGTACCACCTCGTCGACACGGTCATCGACAACTACTTCGTCGTCGGCGACCGGATCGAGAGCCGCATCGAGTCGCTCGAAGAGGATATCCTCATGCACACGAAGAAGGCCCACCTGACCGAAATCATCGGCCTTCGAAGCGAAATCCTGTGGCTCAAGAAGATGCTGGGACCGCAGCGCGACGTGATCGCCACGCTCAATAAGAAAGACCTTCGGCTGATCGACGACCAGCTGCAAAAATATTTCGGCGACATTCATGAGAACGCCGTCAAAATCTACGAGACGTTCGAGACGTACCGCGATCTCATGGGGAACTTGCGGGAGGCTTACCAGTCCAGCGTCGCGAACCGCGCGAACGACATCATGCGCGTATTCACCGCGCTGACTACCATTTTCATGCCTCTCACCTTCATCACCGGAGTATACGGGATGAATTTCGATTATATACCGGGGATGCACGACAAACACGGATCAATCGTGCTCCTGATCATGATGGCCGTACTCGGCTTCGGCATGTTTTATTTCTTCAGAAAAAAGGATTGGCTGTGAGAAATCCCCCAAAAGCGACGCAAAGCTGCCTTCCGGGTTGGAAGGCAGCTTTTTTGCGGTCAGATGGCGGATTGGCGCTCGCGGCGGAAGCGGATCCTCATCATTCTGAGCTTCTCGTACTGGCGCTCCGTCTCCGGCTGCCCGTTTTCCGGTTCCCCGTAAATTTTGCGGAGCAGCGGCTTCAAATAACGGTCGCCCAGCTGAACCATCGCTTCGGAAGCTTGCGTCCACTCCTCCGAGGGCACGGAGGAAAGCTCCAAGTCGACGACCGGCAGCACGTCGTAGCCTTCCTCGTCCAAGCGTTCGATCCGCTCAACGAGCGTCCTCCGGTCGCACTGAAGGGCGGCTTCGATCTCGGCAAGCGTTTTGCCGTCCCGGATCGCCGCCAGGAGCGACCGCTTGTCGCGAACCGACGACAAGGCGCGCCCGTATTTCTCCTCCTTGATCTTGAACATCCACTCGGCGAAACGGTCGGCGTCAACCGCGCGGGCGACCCAATCCAGCGGGAACGAATGCTCCCGCGGCACGTCATTGAGCAACTCGATCAGCTCGCTGCCGTACTTCTCCGTCTTCGTCTTGCCGAAGCCGGGAATTTGGGCGAGCTCGGCGGGCGTCCGGGGAGCATAGACGGCCAGCATATGCAGCTCCCGGTTGGTCGCGACGAGATACGCGGAACGTTTCTCTTCGGAGGCTTTCGCCCTTCTCCATTGCTTCAAGGCGTTCGCGAGATCCGGATTCTCCTCATGCAGCTCGGCATAACATTGCACTTGCATCTGCAGGGACGGCTCCCGTTCCCACATCGGAGCGTCCAGCAAGCCGTCGATCAACGGGCGAAACCCCATTCTCATTTTCACGGCGGCGCCGTGGCGGAAGGCAGCCAGCAACTCCTCCCAGCTGATGCCCTCGTACCAAATCTCGTCTTCGGCCTCCGCCCTCGAGTCCCCGTTGCGCCACCCCGCGGTCCAAGTCCCCTGGTGCTCCCCGATGAACACCTGGCCCCGGACCTCCTCTTTGCCGTCCAAACGCTCCAACCGATTCAGAAAAACGATCTGCACCTGCGTTTCCTCCTTCGTCCCGCTCCGCGGGCCCGTATTCGTCCAGCCGTTTCCGCCGGTCGGATCCGCAGACGGCAAAAAAGCACCTCCCGCGCGAACGGCGGAGAGGTGCTTCCTCAATCCCAACAGTCTTGAACGCTTCCAGATTAGCAAAAAAACGGCAGCTTGGCAAGGCGAACAGCGCGGAATACCCGCGGTTCCCGAAGATCCCTTGGGAATGCCTCCTCCTTCGCGTATAATGAAACCATATGAATGGATGCCAGGAGGACTTATCGCCCATGCAAATGAAGGACTACGACTTTCTTTCCGACAGTACCGAACAGACGTCCACCCGCTTCGTCACCTTCGTCACGCCGAACCTGCACCGTTTCGATCTTGCGATCCTGACGACCAACCGTTTTTACGGCAAAAAACTCGTCACGGACATGCAAAGCGGGCGCAGCGGTATTTTGGGCGCTGACGATCTGGAGGAAGAAGGCGTATTAGAGAATACATTCCGCATCACCGAAGAGCAGGCAGCCGAGCTTGCGCAATTCCTGGTCCTCGTGCTCGGCGCCGTGAATTTTACGGACTGAGGTTCTCCAGAGTAAGTTAAGACCCCGCCGGAGATGCTATTGGAAATTCGCCCGTTTAAGGGAGGTTCTCCAATGCCCTGGTTTTGGCCAGAAAAAAAACAACCGGATCCCGACTTGTCCACCGTGGAATCCCAGCGTAACGACCTCACGGCCGAGGAATTCCCGGAAGGCCCCTACGGTTCTTCCCTGCTGGTCAAAACCCTGGGCAAAAGCACGCCCTGGCGGGAAGACCAACGTCCTCCGAACCGCTTCATGTACGAAAACCGGGAGCTGCACGCAGGACTCGAGCGCGGGTATCCCGGCGATCACGATCTGCACGACCATGCAACCGACGAGAACGACGTCTGACGAATCGAATACCCGTTACGGAGCGAACCTTAAGTTCGCGCCGAACACCAAGGAATTGCTGATGAGCCGGCCCGGCTTCGTCAGCATTTTTCCTTTGGCGAACAATCCGGATGACGCGCCTCCATCCAGATTCATGCCTTGAACCGCCCCGACCGCCTTCAAAATGTCCCCAAGCTCGCGCACGGTCGCCTTTCCGACGGTCACGACCACGACGCTGCCGTCTTTGCGGATGCCAATCCCGCTTCGGGCCGCCGCCAAGGAAATGATTTTCTCCTGCGTGAATCCTTCCTTCTTGGCGTCGACGGCGACTTTCCCGTCCTTCAGCACCCGAGGCCCGGCCCCGACGGCCGTGACGACGTCCCCCCAATCCATCGGCTGCCCTTCCGCATTCATATAGCGGACCCGGTAAGCGGCCGTTTTGCCCACTTGGAAACGCTCCGCCTGTTTGGTTTCGGTGCCCGTCAGCACGAGCACGAAGCCGTCTTGCGGAATGGCGACGTTCTCGTTCGCGGCGATTTTCTCGATGATCCCGGCTTTGACGACGATCGAAGTGCCGTAGGCGAAACCGATTTTCGATCCCCGTTTGGGCGTGAACAACGTCGCCGCATTGCTTTCCTTGGAGGGGGTGCGGTTAAAGAAGTAAGCGTACCAATTGTTCGGCCATTTGTCGGAACCGCCGATGGACCCTTCGATCTTGATTCGGAGCGAGTCCATCTTGGCGATCCCGTCCGCCGTAAATCCGATCGTCGTTCCTTTGTTGCTCAAATGCGCGATTTGACCGTCATGGATGATCGTATCCCAGGGCTCCGGAATGCCTCCGTACGCCTCGAAGAACGTTCCGTTCACGGCGGCGTCCGCGTGGCTCCTGAGAGCCATGTCTTTCAAATCTTCGACGCCGCCGACCTTGCCTCCCGCTAATGCAACATCAGCCGGCATGCCTTTCGGAAGGGTGACCACCTGAACCGAAAACGTTTTGGACCCCGATTTTATCTTGCGAGTCTCCACTTTCGGCGTCAATGGGGTTTTTGGAATATCGGCGGCTCGTACCGTCACGGAGATGTCGCAAAGCGGCGTCAGGCTGCCCGTCGACGGTTCCGCCGTTCCGACGGACAAAACCGAGCCGCCCGCCGCAAGGGGGATGACGAGACCGCGATCGGTGACGCGGGCCATCTTTGCCGGCTTCATCGCATAGGTGAAAGCCGAGCGGTCCATGCCGTATTTCCCGGGGATGTCCAATCGGCTTCCCAGCTCGACCGTCAAGGCACTTTCCGCGCAGACCGCCGGTACGGGAGACTCCGGCGCTGGCGACGGGGATGGCGTCGCGGCTTCGGCCTCCTGCGGGGGGACGGGCTCCGCTCCGATCACCGTAGGACTGGAAGTGGCCCAGACCAAAGAGGCGGCAAGCGTCAGCCCCGCCGCTGCACGGACGAATTTGCTTGAGTAGGAGTTGAACATAAGAAGAAAACGCCCCTTTATTTGCCGATTTCTTTGCTATCGGCATTTCAAGGGGCGTTTTTTAGGTCGTCGGAACCGGCGGCTCAGCCGATCCAGCGCAAGGCGTCCCGGAACTCGACGCGTTCGCAGATGGAAGTGATTTTATCGCGGTCTGCCATCCACAGGCATTCGGACAATTCGATCGATAAGGGCGCTTCGCAGTGGATGGTGGCCAGTTGGCGCGACAGATGCAGCATGTCCAGGTCGGCTTCGATTTTCTTCCGGACGGACGCGGGCAGGTTCGCCAGGTTTTCCAGGATCCCGTCGATCGAATCGTGCTCGAGAATGAGCTTGAGCGCGGTTTTCTCGCCGATCCCTTTCACGCCGGGATAGTTGTCGCTCGCGTCGCCCATCAAGCCTTTGAGGTCGACGATCTGTGCCGGCTTCATCTGCCGCTCTTCCATGAGATAGGCCGGCGTGTACACGGCATAATTGCCGTGGCCTTTCTTCATGATGACGACGGTGATCCGGTCATCCACCAACTGAAGCAGGTCGTGGTCGCCGGTCAATACGTATACGTCCGTCTCGGCGGCGAATCGGCGCGCCAGCGTGCCGATGCAGTCGTCCGCTTCGTAACCTTCGCAGCTGACGTTCACGATGCCGAAGTGCTCGGTGACGGTTTTGATCAATTCGAACTGGGGAATGAGGTCGTCCGGCGCTTCCGGGCGGTTCCCCTTGTATTGCGGAAAATGCTGCATCCGGAACGAGCCTCCGCCCAAATCCCAGCAGCAAACCAAATGCGTCGGTTTGATTTTGCGGACGGCGTCGCCCAAATACCGCAGGAAGCCGTGGATCGCGTTCACGGGCAGGCCGTCGCGATTCCGTTTGACGAAGCCGCTGTAAGCACTTGCGAAGTATGCGCGGAACAACAGCGCCATGCCGTCGACGAGCAGCACCGAGGGGGTGCCTCCGGCTGATTCTTTTAACATGGGATAACGTTCTCCTTCCCGGAGGATAAATCCATTCTCTATTTTAACATAGATCCGCCTATCGGCAGGATAAAAAGACGCTCATCCTTCATTCGGTCGGCTCGGCTTCGCGCAAGAAAGCGCCGATCCGCTCGGCCGCCTCTTCCAGGCGCTGCTCGGATTCGACGAGCGCAAGCCGAACGAAGCCCTCTCCCCGGGCGCCGAAGGCGTTGCCGGGAATGCTCGCCACGCCGGCCTTCGCGAGCATTTCACGGGAGAATCGCCGCGACGACCATCCCTCGGGAACGGGCGCCCAGACGAACATCGTCGCCTTCGGCGGCTCCACGTTCCAGCCCGCCTTATGCAGCCCCGAGATAAAGGCGTCCCGCCTCCGCTGGTACATGCCGGCCACCGATTCGGTCCCGGCCATGTCCATTTCCAGCGCGGCAACCCCAGCCTCTTGCACGGCCAGGAAAACGCCGAAATCGATGTTGTTTTTGAGCGCCCGCAAAGCGGACAGCGCCTCCCGGTTGCCTACGGCGAACCCCAGGCGCGTGCCGGCGAGGTGAAACGATTTGGACAGCGAATGGAACTCCACCGCCACATCCGACGCGCCCGGCACCTGAAGCACGCTGGGCGGGCGGAAACCGTCGTAGGCCATCTCGCTGTATGCATTGTCGTGTACGAGCAGCACGCCGCGCTTCCGGGCGGCATCGACGGCCCGTTCAAAGAAAGCGAGATCGGCGACCGCCGACAGCGGATTGCTCGGATAGTTCAGAATCATGAACTTCACCTTGTCCCAATCCGTTTCCGGCACGGCGTCGAAGTCCGGCAGGTAGCCGTTCTCCGCCGACAGCGGCAGCGGAATCGCCTCGACGTCGGCTACCGCGAGCCCCGCTCCGTAAACGGGATAGCCGGGATCGGGGAGCAAGGCTGCGTCCCCCGGGTTCGTGATCGCCAGCGCCAAGTGGCCGAGGCCGTCCTGCGTGCCCATCAGGGCCAGCACTTCATGCTCGGAGTTGAGCTCCACGCCGAAACGATGGCGGTACCAGCGGGCGACGGCCTCACGAAACCGGGGCGTCCCTTCGGTCCCCGGGTAACGGTACATGTCCGGCCGTTGGACGGCTGCCGCCAGCGCCTCCCGGACGGACTCTGCCGGCGGCCGGTCCGGGCTGCCGATATCGAGCGAGATGACGTCCATCCCCGCGCGGCGGGCTTCCTCTTTCCAAGACGCGACTTCCGCGAAAATGGCCGAGCCCAGCCGATCCAGCCTCCGGGATCTCCATTTCGAGTTTTCCATGATGACGCTCCTTCGTTAGGCCGGCACGATCAGGCCGACCTCCCCTATTTTCCAAATCATATAGAACAGGACGCCGACGAGGCCGCCGTAAAGCAGGCCCATGCGCAATCGCACGCCAAGCGGAACTTCGTAATAATGCTCATCTTCGTACAGCCGGCCTTCCATACGCACCGTAAACGTCAGTTTGCGGACCTCGTCCGGCCCCTTGACCTGCGTCAGCACGACCCGGTCGATCAGACAAGGCTGAGGCAAGCTCAGCTCGCCCCTGAACGACAGGACATCCCAAGAGAATTCCACCACGTGCTCCCCGTCCAGCCGGCAGTAGGCCGTGAACGGAAGCTCCCGGCGATGGGATTCCCCGGCGAAATACCAAGGAGGGAGGAGCGGGTCGACGTCCGCCCGGTACTCGCCTTCCACCGCGTATTGCCGGGTATTCCTGCGGTCGCGGATGAATCTCTTATACATTTCCCATAAAAACAAGAGCCAGATATAGAAAAAGATAAAGCCGCCGTACTTCCAGATAATGAACGGGCCGAGCACCGCCCCGACGAGCCAGAGCCAGCGGCTGACCGCCGTCACGATCCGGCCTCCGTCGAGAGGATGGATCGGCATCAGGTTGATCAGGTTGAGGAAAAACCCGGTGTAGGCTAACGCATACCAGATCGATTCCCCGCTCATTGAACCGATCGCATAGCAGACGAAGGCGCCGACCGTTCCGAGCAATGGCCCGCCGATCCCGATATAAGCCTCGGTGGCCGCATCTTTCGGATTGCGCTTGAGCAGAATCAAAGCTCCCACGAAAGGAATGAACATCGGGGCGTTGACCGGCACCTTCGCCCGGCGGGCCGCCCATACGTGACCGAGTTCGTGGACGAGCAGCAGCAGGACGAAGCCGACCGCGAACGTCCAAGGATAAATCAAGGCATAGGCCCCAATGCTGAGAGCCATCGTGGCGAGCGGCTTGCCGGCTTTCAGCAGGAACAGCAGCGCCGGTTTCAGCTTGCTCAACAGGACGAGCAGGCCCGTTCCCGCCGCCCATGGCCCGCCGCTTCGCTTTTTCTTTTGGACCGGGACGTCATGCTCCGGCACCGCCATTGCCGTTCCCCCGCTTTCCGCCGTCTATCGATCAAGCTCGTGATTCGTACGGCTACCAGTTTTGCTCGTACAAGTCTTCTTTGAAGCCTACCGTCACCTTGCGGCCATCCGTCACGACCGGCCTTTTGATGAGGCGGCCGTTGCTCGCGAGCAGCGCCATTTTCTCCTCGTCCGTCATGCCGGGAAGGCGGTCCTTCAACCCCATCTCGCGGTAGACTTCGCCGGAGACGTTAAACCATTTCTGAATCGGTAGACCGCTGAGAGGAACCCATTTTCGGAGCTGTTCCACCGTCGGCGCTTCCTCCCATAAATTATGGGAGTCCAGTTCGTAACCCTTGTTTTGCAGCCATTTGACCGCGCTGCGGCAAGTTCCGCAAGGCGGATATTGAAAGATCGTCAATTTTCCTTGTGCCATGCCCGTAAAGCTCCTTCCAAATTGCGTAAATCTGCCGGGAGAGCGGCGTTCAGCTTAAGCGGTTCTCCCGTGACCGGATGCCGGAACGAAAGCCGGATCGCATGCAGGGCTTGCCTTCCGATCACGCCCTTCAGCGACGTCGACAGCGCCGAAGCCTGCCAAACGGCATCCGAATAATAGTCGTCCCCGATCAAGGGACAGCCCGCGTGAAGCATATGGACCCGGATCTGGTGCGTGCGTCCCGTGCCCAGCCGGATGTCGAGCGCGGATGCGCCGCCGCAGGCGTAGCTCTCGGCCACTTCATAGAAAGTCTGCGACGGCGCTCCGTCCTCTCGCACGATCCGGCGATGGGGATCCTCCGAGGATCTGCCGATCGGGGCATTCACTTCCCCGCTCCGTTCCGGCGGCTCGCCGTACACGTAGGCGCGATAAAGCTTTTCCACCGTTCCTGCCGTCATTTGCTCCGCCAGCTGCTGGTGGGCGAACGCATGCTTGGCCACGACGACCAAGCCGGACGTCCATTCATCCAGCCGGTGCACCGGGTGAAACCGGGACTTCTCGCCCCGTTCCTTCCAGTAATGGACGATGCCGTTCGCCAGCGTGCCCATGTAATGGCCGGTCGTCGGATGAACGATCTGTCCCGCGGGTTTGTTCACGACGAGCAGATGGTCGTCCTCGAATACGATGTCCAATTCCATTGGCTGAGGCAAAATGTCCGGCGATTCCTCGCGCTCGATTCTGAGCTCGATGAGATCCCCCGCGGCCACCGCCTCGTTCGTCCTCGTCCGGCGGCCGTTCACGGTGATGCCGACTTCCGTCGACTTCAGCTTGACCAGCAGCCTTCGCGAGATGCCGAGCCGGCGCTGCAGCACCTCCCGCAGAAGCCTTCCGTCGTCGGAAGCCTCCGCTTGCAACGCGATCGGTTCATAATAACGATTGCCTGTTTCCGAAGTCACTCCGCCGGCCTCCGCTTGAACACGTTCGCGCCGCGCTCGTATTCCGCGTCCGGCACGCCCAGACGGGCGTTCGCCGCACGGGCGGCGGTGAACAGGAAGTCCGACAGCCGGTTCAAATAACGGCGCACTTCGGCCGGACACGGCCGTTCCGCCGCAAGCGCGACGACCCGCCGCTCGGCCCTTCTGCATACCGTCCGGCAGACGTGCAGCAGCGCGGCCGGCGGGCTTCCTCCCGGCAGAATGAACCGCTGAATCGGCGGCGTTTGCTGCTCGTATTCGTCGATCCACCGTTCGAGGCGGTTCGTCATCTCGTCGTTCACTTTCATTTTATCGGGCTCCGGGGAAGCATAGGACAGGTCGGATCCGCAATCGAACAGCTCGTGTTGGATCAAAATCAGCCGTTCCGCCATATCTCCCCAGACGCCGGCATCCTCGCAAGCCATCCAGGCGGCGGCTTGCCCGACGAACGAGTTCAGCTCGTCAATCGTTCCGTACGCTTCTATGCGGACGTCGTCTTTGGCGACACGTCCTCCCCCGATCACCGACGTTTTTCCTTCATCGCCGGTTCGGGTATAAATGTTCATCCGTCTGGTTCCCCCGTTTCACTCGGTGCCCTTTCACTTCAGCCGCCATGCCGGCGGTCAGGCGGTACACGGCATGGCTTTCTTCGGCCAGGATCCGCAGGGCCCGCGCCAGCTCGACTGCGTATAACCGCTCCCACGGATCGGGGCACAGGCCGGCGTAAGGCTCTTCGGCGACGACGATCCTTTTGCCTTGATAAGCCAGCAGCGCCTCCAGCAGCTCGCGGATCGTTCCTTCTCCCGGCCGCTCCAGTGCGTGAGGTTCCTGCCCTGCTGCCTTCGCATGACCGATGGCGGCACGAAACCATCCCGAAAGGCTGTCCACCACGAGCACGCGCCGATCGGCCAAGTACACGTTCGATTCGCGGTTAATCCGATCGATGCTTGAGGCCATCGCCGAGTCCGCCGTGAGCTCCTTCCACGCCAAGCCGGCGGAAAGGGAATCCTCTTCATAATCATGCCGGTTTCCTTCATTGGGGAAGGGGGGGCAGGAAAACCGGATGGATTCCCGTCCGAGCGAACGCGCCCACTTCATCGCATAAGCCGATTTTCCGCTTCCGACACCGCCGGTGATGAGCAGCAGCACCCTCGTCCCCCCTTGTCCCGCACTATCCCCACTATAGCATAATCGCCAATAAAAAAACGACATCGCCGCCCTTGCGGGCAGGGACTGTCGTTTTATAGATTGGTAGTATTTCCGAGCTTTCAGCGGGCTTTCTTGCGCCCCGTGGTCCACTGCATCATGTATTCGTTGATCTTCAAATCCAGCTGCCGGCTGATCATGATGACGGGGTCCGCCGTGAAGGACGCTTCCTTCAAAAACGTTTCCGCCATCTTCCGGCGAAGATCGTCGATATCCCTGACCAATTGGGTGCCGCCCTGGGGCTTTCTCTGCCATTCCGATGTCCGGTCAGTTCTGGAGTCCGCATGGCTATCGGTCTGGGGGACTTGGGAATAATCGTAGATTTCTGCCGAGTCCATGTTAACACTCCCTTCTATCCTGTCATCCGAAACGCTTTGAAAACCATTGGTAATTATAGCAGTCTCTACTACATTAAACAACTAAAATCGCTAGAAATCAGCTTTATTTGATTTTGTTCAAAAAATTTCCAATCCGTTCGAGCGCTTCGTTCAGTTGAGCGACCGAAGTGGCGTAGCAGCAGCGGAGGAAGCCCTCGCCGCCTTTGCCGAACACGTGGCCTGGCACCGCGGCGACCTTCGCCTCCAGCACCAGCCGCTGGGCGAATTCCTCCGAGGTCATGCCGGTCGATTGGATCGACGGGAACGCATAGAAGGCGCCCTGTGGCTCGTGGCACGGCAGACCCATTTGGCGGAAGCCTTGCACGACCAGCCGTCTGCGTTGGTTGTACGATTCGATCATCCGGTCCTTCTCTTCCATGCCGGTGGGGCTCAGCGATTCCAGCGCGGCGACTTGGCCCATGATCGGGGCGCACATGATCGTATATTGGTGGATTTTCAGCATGGCGCTGATGATGTCGGGATGGCCGCAGGCGTATCCCATGCGCCAACCGGTCATCGCAAACGCTTTGGAAAAGCCGCTGACGAGGACGGTGCGGTCCTTCATGCCCGGAAGCGAAGCGATGCTCACGTGTTTGGAACCGTAAGTCAGCTCGGCGTAAATTTCGTCCGAAATGACGATCAAGTCGTGCTCCACCACCAGTTTGGCGATCGGGAGCAGGTCTTCGTAGGTCATGATGCCGCCCGTCGGGTTGCTCGGGAAGCAAAGCACGAGCACCTTGGACCGCGGCGTGATGGCCGCGCGCAAGTTTTCGGCGGTCAACTTGAAGTTGTCCTTGGCGAACGTTTCGATGCCGACCGGGACCCCGCCGACCAGCGAGCTGATCGGGGCATAGGGGATGTAAGTCGGCTCGGGGACCAGGATTTCGTCGCCCGGCTCGATCAGCGCCCGAAGCGCGAGGTCGATCCCTTCGCTGCCGCCGACGGTGACGAGAACTTCCTTGCCCGGATCGTAGTTCAGGGAGAACTGGTCGTTTAAGTAGCGGCAGATCGCTTCCCGAAGCTCCGGCGTGCCAGCGTTGGGCGTGTACTGCGTCTTTCCTTTTTCCAGGGAGTAGACCGCCGCGTCGCGCACCCGCCAGGGGGTGACGAAATCGGGCTCGCCCACGCCCAGCGAAATGATGTCTTTGTCTTTGCTGTTGCTGACCAAGTCAAAAAAGCGCCGGATCCCCGATGGAGGAATGGCGCGTGCGCTGGCATTCAAATAATGCTTCATGCCCGATTCGACGGGCGGCTGCGTCATCGTCTGCGAAAATTCCTTGTCTTTGATCATGGGACACCGGTCCTTTGCGCTGAGCTGACGGCAGGAGCGTTACGGGGAAACCAACAGACGCCCGTCGTCCTCGAATTCCTCGAAAATGATGCCGTCTTGCTTGTATTTTTTCAAAATGAAGAACGTTTTGGTGGAAATGACCGAATCGATCGTCGACAGCTTATTGGAGACGAAGGAGGCGACTTCCTTCAGGTTTTTGCCTTCGATTTCCACGCACAAATCGTACGCGCCGGACATCAGGTACACCGATTTCACTTCGGGATACAGGTAGATGCGCTCCGCGATGCTTTCGAAGCCGCGGCCGCGTTCCGGGGTGCATTCCACCTCGATCAGCGCGGTTACCTTCTCGTCGTCCACCTTGCTCCAGTTGACGACGGTCGCGTATTTCACGATGACGTGATCTTGTTCCATCTCCGAGATCGCGGCGGAAACTTCTTGTTCTTCTGCGCCGAGCATCGTGGCGATCGTAGAAGGCTGCAGTCGCGCGTCTTCCTTGAGCAGATCCAGGATGCTTAATTTCAATTGGTTCATCGCAATCCCTCTTTATCTACGTCCGGTCCGGTCCCAGCGTGCGGCAAGGAGCCTCTGGACGTTTAAATTACTCTTCATATTACATCAAAAACAGGCTCCGTGTGAAGAAAAATAAAGGGCGGCCCGGTTTACAACAGCTTGGGAAAACGTGGATGGTTCCCATCCGGTTTCCAAGCATGGGAACGTAAAGTTCCTCCACCGACGGCTTGAAAGAGTCCGCACTCCTGCAACCGGTCCGCGATTTGCCTGGAAGTTCGGTAACCGCATCCGAAATATCCCTGAATGTCAGTCAGCCGAATCGGCCGTCCTAACCGCAAGGCCAGTTTTACGGTCTCCATGTCGCGGTCGTATGCCTCCTCCGTAGCATTTCCTCCCGTTCCGAATAATCGCCCGATTAACTGCAAAAGCAATTGCTGCCACACTTTCGGACGCTCAAGCAAATCATCGTACCCGATGCGGATCACGATCCAACCGTCCAGCGTCAGGTGCATCTGACGAATCCGTTCGTCGCAAAATTGCTTTCTCGAAATATCTCTCAAATGAGCGCCGATGCCATCCACTTCGATTGCTATTCGTATTGGAGGACGTATGTAGGCGAAGTCGATGAACCGTCTGCCTTCCAAAAAGTCCCTCACCTCATATTCCGGATGCAGCTATTCGAAATGGCCAAAAGCGGGGTGCCAAACATTCTTTAGCATGGTGATCTCGCCGTGCCCGTGCCCGACCTCCAAGCGCCGCCTGCGTTCTCCGGTTCTCCTCTGCAGGTGTCCGTCCAACCATTTTCGATGTTCCGACTCAAATCGATCCATATTGGCTTCCTCCTCATGTCCGCGAAAACAAAAACGCCGCCCGACCGGAAGAGGGTTCTCCGGCAGAGCGGCGTATGCTTTACGCCCAGCTACTCATATCCATTCTTTTACATTTTGGCCTGCTTGGGTGAATTTGTCTAGGGATTCTACGAAAATTAATGCTTTCTGACACTAATTTGCGTGCAACGGGCGATGAGCAGCGGGAGTTATTGCTTTTCGACGCTAATTCGGAATAAATGGGGCTCCGATCGGCAGTTTAGAGCAAAGTTAGTGTTCAAAAGCAATAACTCCGACTAAAGTGCCTCAACATTCTCGGAGTTGGTGTCACAAAGCAATAAATCGGCTCAAAACGATGGAGAGTGGTGTCTCCAGCCTGCTGCTCGCTCAGAAAATCCCCATGCTGAGATACCGCTCGCCCGTGTCGGGCGCGATGCAGAGGACGCGCTTGCCCGGCCCGAGCCGGCGGGCGACCTGCAGCGCCGCCCAGACGGACGCGCCGGAGGACGGTCCGACAAGGATGCCCTCCTTTGCGGCAAGCTGCCGCATCGTACCCAGCGCGTCCTCATCCGTCACGCGGATGATTTCGTCGTAGACGGACGTGTTCAAGATCGCCGGCACGAACCCCGGGCTGGTGCCGACCAACTTGTGCGGCCCCGGCTCCCCGCCGCTCAGCACCGGCGAGCCGTCGGGCTCCACGACGGCGATGTGCAGGCCGGGGAGCCTCTCGCGCAGCGTCTCGCCGACGCCGGTGATCGTCCCGCCCGTTCCTGCGGTCGCGACGAAGGCATCGAGTAGCCCGTCGGTCTGCTCGAGAATTTCGAGCGCCGTCGTCGTGCGGTGGATGTCAGGGTTCGCGGGATTTTCGAACTGGTTCGGCATGTAGCTGCCCGGAATCTCCGCCAACAGGCGCCGGGCTTCCGCAATGGCGCCCGGCATCCGAAGCGCGGCCGGCGTCAGTACGACTTCCGCTCCGTATGCCTTGAGCAGCGCGATCCGTTCCTTCGTCATGTTATCCGGCATGACGAGAATGAGCCGGTAGCCGCGGGCGGCGGCGTTCATGGCCAGACCGATGCCCGTATTGCCGCTCGTCGGCTCAACGATGACCGAGCCGGGAGCGATCATTCCACGCGCCTCGGCATCCGCCACCAATCCCCAAGCGGCCCTGTCTTTGACGCTGCCGCTCGGGTTCATTTTCTCCAGCTTCACCAAAACTTCCGCGACGTCCTCTCCCGCGATACGCCGGAGGCGGACCGCCGGCGTATCCCCGATGAGTTCGGTAACGGAACGGACGGCCTTGCTCATGGCCGCTTGCCCGAACGGGCCGTGCCTGCTTGGCTGAGCCGGCGCGCGATTTGGCTGCGCCCTTCTTCCGAAAGGGTCTGTTGTACCGTGAAGCAAGCCGGGCAAACGTACACGGTATAAGAGAACGGCGCCTCCAACACGGGCTGCCCCAGTTCATCCGGAACGCGCGGCCGGAACGCCGACGGCGCCACTTGCGCTTCGCCCGCCTCGAGCATATACTCCCGGCAATGCGGGCATTCCGGCACGACGTCCTGCTCGTCGAGCAGCTTCTCCACGGATTCCTCGAACCGAAGCAGCGCCTCGTTCTTCTCCGTCAGCTCCCCGTCGTCCACCCACGACAAGTCTTCCCCACTTTCCGACGAATCCCCGCCGGTGTACTCCTCTTCTTCTTCCTCATCCTCTTCGTCGCCGAGACCGATCCTCAGCGTCCGGTATCCGTCCAATTCGTTCTCGCAGACCGGGCAAAATTTTTCCGGTTCGGCGCCTTCTTCCTGCGGAATCTCGCTTTGGCACCACGGACATACGACTACGGACATGTTCCTCGCTCCTCGCTTTTCCACGAAAGTACGTCTGGTTTTTTAACCCGCCCGCCACATATAGATGACGCCGAAAATAATGAAAACGACGGCTAGCGCGAACAAAGTTCCCCACAAATATTTCATCCGGCAAAATCCTCCGAGTTTACGTCACCGCAGCGCCGATAATGTACGATAGCGAGACGGATATGATCATCGCAAGCAGGCCGACGGCCCGGTTGTCCTTCCCGATTTCCTCGTCGATCCGGAACACCGGGGTCAGGAATTCGAACAAAAAATAGGCGGCCAGCAGCAGCAAGAAACCGACCGCCGCCCACAGCAGGCTCTCATAGATCGAGTCGTTGGCCGAGATGGAGAATCGGAAAATGTTGCAAATCCCGAAAATCTTGCCTCCCGTCGCCATCGCGGCCGCCACGTTCCCTTTGCGGATTTCCTCCCAGCCATCGTAACGGGTGACCCGTTCGAAAACCGAGAGGAACACGATCAACGCCAAAATGCCCACCGAAAAATAAGCCAGCACCGACGCCAAAGGATACTTCATTAAAGAATCGATCGCGTCCTGCATGGAATCCCCTCCGTCAATGGAGTTCGGCGACCGTCACGCCCGCGCCGCCTTCCCCGTAATGGCCGAGCCGGAAGCTTTTCACGTGCTTGTGCCTGCGCAGGAAATCCTGCACTCCCGTGCGCAAAGCGCCGGTGCCTTTACCATGGATGACGTAGACTTGGCCCAAGTTGGCCAAAAACGCTTCGTCGAGGAACCGATCGACCTCGAGGATCGCTTCGTCCAGCGTGGCGCCCCGCAAATCGAGCTCGCTCCGCATGTTCTCGTCCCTCGTGCGTTTCACCGAAGCTCCCGCGGATTTGGCCGGCGTTTTGGCTTGCGGTTTTTTACCCATCGGTTCGAGATCGGCCAGCGCGACTTTCATTTTCATGATGCCGAGCTGCACGACGGCTTCGGCGTTCCCGGTCAGCTCCACGACATGGCCTTTCTGGCCGCCTAGGGAGTGCACCCTCACTTCGTCGCCGGGCTCGATTTTCGCCGTTTTGGCGCCCGCCGCGGCGCGCGGACGTGCAGCCGGAGCCGGCACCGCGTCCTCCAGCCGCCGCCGGGACTCGATCAGCTTATGCTCCTTGATCGAAGCGCCTTCCTCCAGGGCCATTTTGCGAAGATCGGAGATGATCTCCTCCGCTTCCCGCCTGGCTTTGGCGACGGATTGCCGCGCTTCCTCGCGAGCCTCGTCGAGCAGCTTGACCTTCTGCTCTTGAAAACGGCTGCGCTCCTCTTCGATCTGCTGCCGGAGCTTCTCCACTTCCGCACGGAGACGTTCCGCCGTCACCCGCTCCGATTCCGCCCTGCGGCGGTCCTGCTCGAGAGAGGCGATCATCGTGTCCACCTTCAGCTCGTCTTCGCTCACTTCCCCCTTGGCGTGCTCGATGATGCTCCGCTTCAGGCCCAGCCGCTCGGCGATCGCGAACGCATTGCTTCGTCCAGGCACTCCGACGAGCAGACGGTACGTCGGCCGCAGCGTCGCGACGTCGAATTCCATGCTGGCATTCGTAATGCCATCGCGATTGTATGCGTACGCCTTAAGCTCGCTGTAGTGCGTCGTGGCGACGATCCGGCAGCCGATCCGGTGAAGATGCTCCAAAATCGCGATCGCGAGCGCCGAGCCCTCGGCGGGATCGGTGCCCGCGCCGAGCTCGTCGAGCAGCACGAGGCTTTTGGCCGTCACTTGGTCCAGCATGGAGATCAGGTTCGTCATGTGGCTGGAGAACGTACTGAGGTTCTGCTCGATGCTCTGTTCGTCTCCGATATCCGCATAGATGCCGTCGAAAACGCACAAGGTGCTTCCTTCGTCCGCAGTCACGAACAGACCGGACATCGCCATCAGGCTGAGCAGGCCGATCGTTTTGAGCGAAACGGTTTTGCCGCCGGTATTCGGGCCCGTCACGATAATCGCCGAGTAGGCGCCGCCCAGCTCCACGTCGATCGGCACGACTTTCTTGGGATCGATGAGCGGGTGACGGGCTCTGCGGAGGTCCAGCCTTCCTTCGTCGTTCATCGCCGGAAGGGTCGCGAAATCGGACTGAGCCAGGGAGGCTTTGGCGAAAATGAAATCGAGCAAACCCAGCGTTTCGGTGTCGCCGGCCAGCAGATCGGCTTTTTCCCCGGTCAATTCGCTGAGCCGGCGAAGGATCCGTTCGATCTCCCGCTGCTCGCGAAGCTTCAGCTCCCGCAGCTTGTTGTTCAGCTGGACGACCGCCTCCGGCTCGATGAACAGCGTGGCGCCGCTTCCGGACTGGTCGTGCACGATGCCGCCGAAATGCCCGCGGTATTCCTGCTTCACGGGAATGACGTAGCGGTCGCCGCGGATGGTGATCAGCGCGTCTTGAAGCATTTTCTGCACGGAAGAGGACCGGATCATGCTCTCCAGCTTCTCCCGCGCGCGCCCTTCGCCTACGCGGATCTCTCTGCGGATCGTTCCCAGCTCCGGACTCGCGGAGTCGAGCACGTCGCCCTGTTCGTCGATGCAGCGTCGGATTTCGTCCTCGAGCGATTTGAAGTCCGTCAGCGGCTCGACCAAATCCTCCAGCAGGGGGATTTGCGCCTCTTCCGTTACCGAAACGACGTACCGTTTCAGCTTCCGGATGCCGGCGATCAGTTGGGCGATATCCATCAGCTCGGACGGCTGCAGCATGCCGCCGAGTTTTGCTCTCGTCAGCTCCGGACGGACGTCGCTGATGCCGCCGAACGGCGCCGATCCTTTGATCGCGGCGGCGCGCACGGCTTCGTCCGTCTCTTGGAGCAGCCGCTGCGCTTCGCGGATATCTCGCGTCGGCTTCAGACGGCCGGCAAGTTCCTTGCCGAGCGAGGTCTCGCATGCCGCCGTCAGCCGTTGGATGATTTTGTCGTATTCCAATGTATGGAGCGCCTTGTCGTTCACGGCGTTATCCCCAACTCCTCTCGCCCCTTATTATAGCCGAACCGTTCATTCTTGCGAAAGCTACCGCTCATAGGGAACGGAAGAAGGGATACACTAAGCGTATCCCGAAAGAAGGAGGCAACTGCACATGAGTTTCATCGGTCATGTGGTACGGTTCATCGTTTCGGCGATCGTGTTGATGATCGTAGGATGGCTCGTCCCGAACTTCAGCGTAGGCGGATTCTGGAGCGCGCTGTTCCTTGCGCTCGTCATTGCGCTTTTCGGGTGGATCCTCGAAGGCATCTTCGGCAGAAGGATCACCCCGTTCGGACGGGGAATCGTCGGTTTCCTGTCCAGCGCTCTCGTTATTTGGCTGGCCCAATTCGTCGTCGGCGGCGTACGCGCTACGATCTTGGGAGCGATTTTGGCGGCCCTCGTGGTCGGCATCATCGACCTGTTCATTCCGGTGGGCCCATTTCGGGCGGCGAAGGACGACAGAGCCCGCAGTTGATCCGAACGGGCATGCCCGCTTGCACCCCGGCGCCGGGCGCCGGGGTACTTCGCGTTCGGGCAGTTGTTCACGAACCCGCCATGGTTGGGGCGAAAACGATCGAACGGCTTGTGATACAATAGGTTCGATCATTTTCTATTTTTGGAGGGAGAACCCAATCATGCGCCACAAACTGGCATCCTTGCTGATCCTCGGTGCCCTGGCTTTCGCGCTGTCCGCATGCGGCGGCGGCAAAGACAGCGGACCCCAGGCGAGCGAAAGCCCGTCCGCCTCTCAAACGGCCTCTCAAGAGGTGGTCATCAAAGCAAGCAACTGGGAATTCGACAAACCGGAATACATCGTACCTAAAGATACGCCCGTCAAAATCACGCTGGAATTGGACGGCGGCCACGGCATCAAAATCGACGAAGCCGGCATCAACCTCGGACCCGGCCACGAGTCGACGGTCGTCACCATGAAGGCCGGCACGTATGAATTCAAATGCAGCATCATGTGCGGCAGAGGCCACAAGGACATGGTCTCGAAGCTCATCGTGCAATGAGGCGGAATCCCGGAGCTTAAGGCGCCGGGATTTTTTGTTGCGTGCATGCGTACGGTTAACCGGAAAATCGGGCAATCTCCCGCATTTGGCTGCCCTCTAGCGATTCATTAACCCAAATTTCCGCTGATCTCGTTGATCGGCAGGAGGCAGCACCTCTCTCCTGAGCGAAAGGGATACCGAGGTTTCGACGAAATGACCGCCTTAGTCGCGCAAAAGCCGCACCCCGAAGAAGGGGTGCGGCTTCGTTTTACGGCTGTTCGAGCAGGTCGATCCACTCGTTGAACTCGTTCTGCAGCTTCGAGTATTCGCCGCGCAGCTCCTCGTGCTCCCGGCGGAGCGCCGCCAGCTCCGCCTCGCGAGCGTCCAGGGCGGCGGCCTGCGCGCGCGCCGCCTCCAGCTCTTGCGCCGCCGCGTCGCTGGCGGCGCTCATGCGGGTTTCCGCCTCGGCCAGCTCGGCGAGGCGCCATTCCAAGGCGGCTGCGCGTTCCGTCGCCGCCCGGTGCTCCCGCTGCGCGGAGGCGAGCTGCTCCTGCAGGCGCTGCGCGGCAGCGCTTGCCGCCTGCTCCCGCTCGCCCGCTTCGCGCAGCTTCCGGTTCGCGTCGCTCAGCTCCCGCTCGGCGCGCTCACGTTCCGCATGCGAGGCGGCCAGCTCCGCCTCGCGAACGTCCAGGGCGGCGGCCTGCGCGCGCGCCGCCTCCAGCTCTTGCGCCGCCGCGTCCCTCGCGGCGCTCATGCGGGCTTCCGCCTCGGCCAGCTCGGCGAGGCGCTCTTCCAAGGCGGCCGCGCGTTCCGTCGCCGCCTGCTCCCGTTCGCCCGCTTCGCGCAGCTTTCGGTTCGCCTCGTCCAGCTCCCGCGCCGCGCGTTCCACCGCAGCCTGATGCTCCCGCTGCGCGGACGCGAGCTGCTCCTGCAGGCGCTGCGCGGCAGCGCTTGCCGCCTGCTCCCGCTCGCCCGCTTCGCGCAGCTTCCGGTTCGCGTCGCCCAACTCCCGCTCGGCGCGCTCCCGGGCGGCGGTCTGCGACCGCAGGCGCTCCGCGGCCTGGGTGTCCGCCGCTTGCCGCTTGCGCAGCTCTTCGGCGGCTTCGCGGCGAAGCTCTTCCGCTTCGCGAGCCGACCGCTGCGATTCGCCTTCCAGCTTGGAGCGCTGCTTCAGCCATTCGAGCTCGCGCGCCAGCCATTCCGCTTTCTCGCCGGCCCAGGCGGAACGCTCCGCTTCCATCGCGGCGCGGTCTTCCGCCCACGACGCGCGCTCGGTCAACCATGCCTCGCGGTCGGCCGCATGACCCGCGTCGCGTTCCTCCAGCAGCTTCTGCGCTTCCCGGCGCGTCTCTTCCTGCATGCGGGCGTAACGGCTCTCCAGTTCCTCCGTCTTCTCCAGCAGCTCTTCCCGAGCGAGCGCGCGTTCCGTTTCCCGTTCCTGCTCCATTTTCGCAACGAAATCCGCCTGCTCCGCACGCACCTCGGCAACCCGGGCTTCCGCTTCGCGGCGTTCCGCTTCGAGCGCATCGCGCAAATCGGCAGCCTCAGAGGCGTAACGTTCCCCATCGGCCGCTTGGCGCTCAAGCTCCGCCCGTTCCTGCAGCAGCGCATTGTAATCCGTTCGAAGGCGCATGCACTCGTCGGCCATGTTCACCGCCGCAAGCACGGCGAGCCGAGGCAGGTCGAGCCGGGGATCGGTAGAAGAAATCCGGTTGATCTGGTCATTGACGAGAGCGGCGACCCTTTTCATGTATTCCGGGTTGGAGTGGCCTTTCAGCGAATATTGCGTACCGTATATGTCAACTGTCACGCGGGTCCGATTTTCTTCATTCAAGGCTTGTCCCTCCCCTTGCCAATCGTGCGTCCGAAAACAACGGCGCAGCGACCGTCTCAAGCGCCTTCCGGCGTCCTGATTATTTCGCTGCGCCCTGTTCGGTTTCCTGCCTATTTGCGAAGTTCGGCACCGAAAGATTGTTCCAATTCCGCCAAAACCCGGGAATGGCTCTCGGTCACTTCTTCATCCGTCAACGTGCGTTCCGGATGCCTGTAGACCATCGCCAGTGCCACGCTTTTTTTGCCTTGGCCCAGCCGCTCGCCCACGTATACGTCGAATACGGATACCGACTCCAGCAGATCCCCCGCCGCTTTCCGAATCGCTTCCGTCAATGCGCCGCCCGTGACGGCCATATCGACCACGACGGCCAAGTCGCGTTCCACCGAAGGGAAGCGCGGCAGCGTCCGGTATTCGATGCGGCGATCCGCCTTCCCGTAAACCGGCTCCAGCTCGATTTCGGCCACGAACGTATCCGGAAGGTCGAACTCCCGCTGCATGTCCGGATGAAGCTGGCCGACGTACCCGATCGTCTCGGGACCGTGTTCGGTGCGGAGTTTGATCGCCGCCGTGCGGCCGGGATGGAAGCCGTCCGGGCGAGCTGCCTCATAGGAGATCGCTCCCTCCAGTCCCAAGCGGCGGAAGATCGCTTCCAGCAGGCCTTTGGCGTCATAGAAATCCGCCGCTTCGGCTTTGCGGTTCCAGCCGGCCGCCTTGAAGTTGCCCGTCAACAGCATAGCCAGGCGCGGCTTCTCCCGCGGCAAGCGGGTCAGCGTCTCTTCGTCCGTATGGTAGACGCTGCCGATCTCGAACAGCGCCACGTCGTCGTTTTTGCGGGAACGGTTGTATACCGCGGCTTCCAACAGGCTCGGGAGCAGTACGGTGCGAAGCACGCTGCGCTCCTCGCTCATCGGCATGGCCAACGCGATCGGCCGCGCTGCAAGCGCAAGTTCCGCGAATCTGCCCGCGTTCGCGGCTGAAGTGACCGAATACGAGATCGCTTCGCGAAGCCCTGCGTTCGTGAGCGTCGTCCGGAGATCCCGGCGGATGGACTGCCTCTTGGTCAAAGCGCCGGTCGTCGAAGGACCTTCGATCGGAGTCGTCGGAATTTCGTCGTAGCCATACAACCGCGCCACTTCTTCAATCAGGTCCACGTCGCGGGTAATTTCGCCGCGGCGGGAAGGCACGGTCACGCGCCACTCCCCTTCCCGGGCGGAGTCCGCACGGAAACCGAGCCGGGTCCACAAGGTGTCCACTTCAAGCGGGGACAACGACGTGCCCAGCATGCCGTTGATCCGGGACAAGGCAATGTCGATCGCGACAGGCTCCGGCGACCGGACGACCGCTTCGGCGACGCCTTCGGCCACGTGTCCGCCGGCGAGCTTCGCCATCAGCGACGCGGCCCGGTCCAATGCCGCAATCACGCGGCCGGGATCGACTTCCTTCTCGAACCTCGCCGAAGCTTCCGAACGCAGGCCGAGCTGCCGGGAAGTTTTGCGGACCGATCCGCCGGAGAATTTCGCCGATTCGAGAAGGATATCGGTCGTCTCGGCCGACACCTCAGAATTGGCGCCGCCCATCACACCTGCGAGCGCGATCGCTTTCTCGGCGTCCGCGATGACCAGCATGTGGGGTTCCAGCTTGCGCGTTTGCCCGTCGAGCGTCTCGAGCGTTTCGCCTTCGCGCGCCAACCGGACTTCAATGCGGCCTCCGGCCACCTTCGACGCGTCGAAGGCGTGCAGCGGCTGCCCGTATTCCAGCATGACGTAGTTCGTGACGTCCACGATGTTGCTGATCGGACGGATGCCGGCCGCGATCAGCCGGTTCTGCATCCAGAGCGGAGAAGGGCCGATCTTCACGCCCTTGATATAACGAACGGAATAGTGGGAGCACAGGTCGGACGCTTGAATCGATACCGACACGTAATCCGTCGTACGGTCCGGCGTGTTGAAGAGCTCCTGCTCCGGGTGCGGCAGCTTGACCGGACGGCCGGTCAACGCCGACGTCTCGTAGGCCACGCCGAGCATGCTGAGGCAATCCGAACGGTTCGGCGTGAGATCGAGCTCCAGCACGGAATCGTTCAAACCCAGCACTTCCAAGATGTCCGAGCCGACCGCCGTATTTTCCGGGAGCACCAGAATGCCTTCCTGCAATTCCTTAGGGAGCAGCTTGTCGTTGATGCCCAGTTCTTTGGCCGAGCAGATCATGCCCTGGGACTCGACGCCCCTCAGTTTCGCTCGTTTGATGTCAAGTCCGCCGGGCAGCTTGGCGCCGATCAGCGCCACCGGCACCTTCTGGCCTGCTGCCACGTTCGGCGCGCCGCAGACGATTTGCAAATCCCCGTCTTGGCCCGCGTCCACGGTGCACACGTTCAGCTTGTCGGCGTCCGGATGTTTTTCGCGCGTTTTGACGTAACCGACCACGACTTTGCTCACGCCCTGGTTGCGCGACGGCACGTTGTCGATTTCGATGCCCCCGCGGGTCAGCATCTCGGCCAATTGCTGCGGCTCGATGCCGCTTAAATCGATATAATCGGATAACCACCTGTACGAAACGTTCATGGGATACTCCCCTCTTTTATGCGGAAAATGGTTTCGGGCGCTCCGCCCTTACATTTTGGCGAACTGGTTCAGGAACCGGAGATCGTTGGAATAGAAGTGGCGGATGTCGTCGATTTCGTACTTGAGCAGAGCGATGCGCTCGATGCCCATGCCGAACGCGAAGCCGGACACTTCCGCCGGGTCGTATCCGCCGTGCTCCAGCACCTTCGGATGAACCATGCCGCAGCCGAGAATTTCGATCCAGCCGGTCTGCTTGCACATGCGGCAGCCATGGCCTCCGCATTTGACGCAGGTCACGTCCACCTCCGCGCTCGGTTCCGTAAACGGGAAGAAGCTCGGGCGCAGGCGGATTTGCATCTGGGGGCCGTACATTTCGCGCACGAATTGCAGCAGGGTGCCCTTCAAATCGCTCATCCGGATGTTCGGCCCGATGACAAGCCCTTCGATCTGGTGGAACATGAACGAGTGGGTCGCGTCGTCGTCGTCCCTCCGGTACACCTTGCCCGGGCAAATGACCTTGACCGGCGTCTTGCCCTTCATCGCCTGCATCGTACGGATCTGCACGGGAGACGTGTGCGTCCGGAGCAGGATTTCGTCCGTGATGTAGAACGAATCCTGCATATCGCGGGCCGGATGGTCTTTGGGCAGGTTCAGCGCTTCGAAGTTGAAATAATCGGTTTCCACTTCCGGTCCTTCCGCGATCGTATAGCCCATGCCGAGGAAAATGTCCTCGATCTCCTGCGCCACTTTGTTGAGCGGATGGACGCTGCCGACGGACGGCGTCTTGCCGGGCAGCGTGACGTCAATCGTTTCCGCCTGAAGGCGGCGGGCCGTCTCGGCCCGATCGAACGCTTCCTGCTTCTCCGCGAGGACCGCTTCGATCGCGGCGCGGACTTCGTTGCCCACTTGGCCGATGATCGGCCGCTCTTCCGCGGACAGGCCGCCCATGCCCCGCAAAATCTCGGTCAACTGGCCTTTTTTCCCCAAGTAATGCACCCTTAAATCATTCAGCGCGGCAGCATCCTCAACGTTCTGCAATCGGTCGAGCGCTTCGCTGCGAAGCGCCTCCAAACGTTCTTTCATCGCTCTCTCCTCCATCGTCTTCTTGCCCGGCCCCCGGCCGGTCGGCAAAAAAATAAAGGCCCTTCCTCCCCGTAAGGGACGAAAGGACCGTGGTACCACCCTTGTTGGAATGCCGCGGCTGTCATCAGCCGCCCGCCGAACCCGGCAAAAGCATTCCCGCTTCCGCGGCGTAACGGGCCGCTGCCGGTTCCCCCTACCCGCTTCCGAACGCGCCAGGCGTTCTTCCGTTTCAGGGGACTGCTCCGGAGTGAATTTCAGCAGCCTGGTTTCCTAGGAACGCTTCCAGTCTCCGGCGTTCCCTCCCTGTAAGAAGGCGCTGCTTACTTGTCTCCATCTGCGCATTTGCAAGATTTATTGCCATTATAGGCGAAGTACGCGGCGGAGGCAAGCGGACGCGAGCCCGCTTCCTCCATCGGCCTCAAGTCAGGCTTTCTTCCTGCGGATAAGCGAGACGACGAGCGCCAGCAGGCCGGCCGCCAAGCCGGCGATCGCGAGCGCCAGCGTCAGCGGATCGCGGTCTCCGTCCTTCGCGGAATCCGTAGCCGCGGCAGCGGCGGTGACCGTCGTCACGGAAGCCGGCGTGTCTGCGTCCGCCGGGCCCGTCCAGTCGACGACGGTGCCGTCGGAGTAAGTCTGGTGCGCTTTCCAAGCCAGCTCTTTCGCGTCCGCGGCGACTTTGCCCTGGAAGTTGAATTGTCCGAATTCCGTCGAGCCGATGCCCGCGCCGGTCGCTTTCCAGGTGACGGCCGTGATTTTGCCGTCCGCGTTCTTCTCAATCTCGTAAGTCCAGTCCGGCTTGGGCTCGAACCGGGACACGTCCACGCCGGCGGGCACTTCCACTTTCACCTGCGTCGTCGCGGCCTCCTTCTCCGAAGGGACGCGCAGCGTGAATACCTGGTACGAATTCGCCGGCACTTCCTTCGGCTGCACGGTCACGTGCGCGCTTGCAAGCCCTCCGAACGCCATCGTGAGCGCGAGTGTCAGCAACGGGATGATTAAACGTTTCTTCATCTTTTTCCCGACCTCTTTCCTGTAAACTCTTTACAGTTTTCAGTATAGAGGCGGTCCGGTCTTCCCGCATGACTCGAAAGAGCCAGTCCCGCGAAGAAAGTATGGCGTTTATGTGGCGTCCGGCTCCATCATCCCCCGCTCGTAAGCGTAACGGGTCAATTGAACCCGGTTGTCGAGATGAAGCTTCTGCAAAATGTTTTTCAGGTGATTTTTGACCGTATGCTCCGACAGCCCGAGCGCGTCGGCCACCTCGCGGTTTTTACGGCCGCGGGCGACCTCCAGCAGGATCTCGCGTTCCCGGGGGGTCAATTCGGACGCCGGACCGATTTCCGCCGTTTCCCGCGAAACGGCCGGCGCGGCCTTGCGGTTGCCGAGCTCCCGCAGGATCGACATCGCAATGTCGGGGCTCAAGGGCGCTTCGTCATGGACGATCGCCCGCAGATAGTCCCGCCACGCCGACGGGTTCAAATTTTTGAGCAGGTATCCTTGGGCTCCCTTCTTGAGCGCCTCGAACAAGTGGGACGCGTCGTCCGACACGGTCACCATCACGATTTTGACCTGCGGATGGGCGCTTTTGATCGACTTGACCGCTTCGAAGCCGCCCATCCCCGGCATTTGGATGTCCATGAGAATGAGCTCGGGCATCGTCCGGCCCGCCATTTCAACCGCTTCTTCTCCGCTCGCGGCTTCCCCGACGATCTCGAAGGCGGAATCCGCGGACAGGATTTCGCGCATGCCTTCCCTCGCGTGATGATGATCGTCCGCGATCAGCACCCGGATCGGCTGCTTCATGAGCGTCTCCCTCCCGGCTTGGCGATTTCCACGACCGTCCGATCCGCCCGCCGCTCGGCCGCGAACGTCCAGCCCATACGCGTCGCCCGGTCCCGTACCATGCGAAGGCCGAACCGGCCGTAAACCGCCAGCGGATCTCCGGAAAAGCCGACCCCGTCGTCCTCCACCGTACAGCGGAAGCCGCCGTTCTCCTCAGGTTCTCCCGTCACGATAACCTTCGAAGCGTTGGCGTGTTTGCGCACGTTGATCAAAGCTTCCCGAAGGCAAGCGTGCAGCTCGACCTTCTCTTTGTTGGACAAAGCTTCGTCCTTAATCGTCCAACGGAACTCCGCCTCGGCTTCCGTCACGCCGGCGGTCTCCTCGAGCAACTCCCGCAGCGGAACGACCCAAGCCGCTTCCGCGGCCGTCGGCGGCTGCCGCAGGTTCTCGATCGCCTGCCGGACGTCATCGTGCATGACCCTCACCGTTTCCTTCAGCTCTCCTGACATCTCGAGCACCTTGCGCTCGCCTTCCGCAGCCGTCCGGTCGAGCTTATCCAGCTTCACGGCCAGCAGGAACAGCGATTGCGCGATCCCGTCATGCAGCTCCCGGGCCAGCTTCTCCCTTTCCTCGAGCGCTCCGCTGACCGCCCGTTCCCGCTGCAGCTCTGCCTGCGACTGCTCCAGCCGCGCGAACAAACCCCGCACGAGCGTCAGCGTCACCCCGAGCACGATGAAAGGCGCCAGGAAATTGCCCATTTCCATGGACATATAGGGCAACAGGAAGACATGCCGGACATACTCCCACAGACCGATCGTGAGCGTAGGCGTCAGCAAGATCATCCATTTGATTCTCCGGTCCGCAGAGCGCCTCGGCATCCTCATCCTCCCGTCAATAGATCCGGAACGTCGTTTCCCGTTCGATTTCATTGCCCTTGGCATCGGTCACCAATACCTGGGCTTTCCATTTGGCCGCAAAAGGCAAGTACGGGCCTTCCGCCTGGTACGTGTATTTCCCGTAACCGTCGAAAGCATCGATTTCGTCGTCCTGGTAAGCCTTGATCGGCACCTCGATCGCGCCGACGTCCGGTCGGTCCAGCGGAAGCATCTTGAGCGAGACGTTCTTCGGCGCTCCGTCCTGCTCCGGCAGCCAGATTTTCACGATGAAACGGTTGTCGCCCGGGGCATTCGGGGTGATGCGGAGCGTCAGGTGCATGTCCGTGCCCATCTGATGGTAACTGAGCGGCTCGTTCGGGGGCAGGGGCGTTTGGTAAGTCAAAATGCCGACCACGAATACGATCGCCGCCAGCAGCCCGACATCCGCTTTGAGCATGAAACCGTGCGGAAGGTCTCCTTTGCGCAGCCTCAGCCTGATCAGGAAGGCGGTAACGGCGACAAGCAAGGAGAGCGCGCCTTTGGCGAGCAGCCATTTTCCCCAGAGCGTATATTTCAAATAGGTCAGACTCGGCAAGAAATCGAGCACGGACAAGACGCCCGTGATCCATAAGGCAAGAAAGAGCAGAAGGGCTACCCGGGAAAACACCAGCGCGAAGCGTCCCGCTTCCGGCCGGTCCTTCAACCAGATGACCAGCAGGAGCACCAGCCCGCCCGCCCACAAGGACGCCGCTTCCAAATGCACGAAGTCAAGCGCGATCATATAGGCTTTTGGACTGACCGCAGAGGCGTGGCCGGACCACGCTTCGATACCGATGAACGCCGCCGCCCAGATGAGCCGGGCCGCAGAGCCCAAGCTGACCAACAAAGGTGCGGCCAACGCCAGCAGCAGCTCGGCGTCGTACAGCCGCCCGATTGTCGTTACCTTCAAAATGCGAAGCCATTCGGACATGGGCTCATCCTGAGCCAAGTCCATGAGACTGATGGCGATATAGGCGATCGTGGATAGCAGCGTGAATTTTCCCGCGAACGAGAGAGCCTTTTCCCGCAAGCCGCCGACGAGGGGGGAAACGCCGCGCAGCAGGCTCCACATCGCAAGACCGGCCGTGCCGAGCAAGCCCGCGTAATAAGCGATCCGGGTCGCGTAAATCAGGAACTCCCGGTCCGTCGTGGTCGACCCACCGTGATTGTGGCCCACTTGAGCGTGCGGATCCAGCTGCTGCGCGTCCGGGAGCGGCGGCGGATTGCCGACCGTGAACACGAACGCGCCCGAAACGGGATGACCGTCCGCGGAAATCACGCTGTAAGAGACTGTATAATGCCCTTCTCCGAGCGACGGCAGGGAAAGGCGAATCCCCTTGCCTTCCTCGAACCGTTCGGGCGTTCCTTTGGCGACCGAACGGGAGGCTTCATCCAAAACGGTAAGATTCGTGCCGCCCGGATCCAGGCGCTCATTGAACAAAAGTTCGACGGCGGCCGGACTTTTGCTCAATTTTTCCCCGACGTCCGGCGTCGTGCGGACCAGCTGCGCATGCGCATCGGCCGTTTGGAGAAACGCCGCCAATCCCAGCCACAGGGCGACCGCGGCCGCCCAAAACGACCGGGTGATACGGCGCTTTCGGGAGGTTAGAAATCCTTGAACGATCCCGCTTATAGACAAATCATCTTCCTCCTTCTCCCTGCGGCTCGCTAATGCGCTCGGAGACTCCTATACTTTGACTACGTATTTGACCGGTAAAGGGTTTGTAAGGGAATGTAAGTTTGAAACGTTCTCGGGTGTGAAGTCAGGGTTCATCCTTTTCTTTACTTGCTGGTGAAACGGGGGTTTGCGTATTAGCGGGAAATACTCCTGTTAATTTCCACGTTTTTCTGTTTTTTAGAAAAACAATTGGAAAAGTTCCCACTAATCCCGTGCATGAAAGCTTATCAAGGCAACATGGGCAAAATTAGTGGGAGCTTTTCCCTTAATTTTGCCTAATTACTCATTTACCGATAAATTAGCGGAAAAAATCCCACTAATACCACGAGCATCGAATCTCGGCAAAGGACCATTTCCATCGTAACCGAACGGGACTACCTCTTCAACTGCGCGAGTATTGACAAAATAAAGAACGGCCCTCGCCGCCTTGCGGCAAGGGCCGTTCGATTTCAACTGCGATTCCTTGAATTTGACGCTGCATCCGGCCACCAATCGCCTGCCGCTTCCGGATACCCTCGCGCCGTCGGCCAGACGTATACCCAACCTTCATGATTTGGTTCGTCCGCGTCCCGAATCCACACCCGCTCGTAATCGTTCTTTTCTTCGATGCCGTAAAATTCTTCGAGCTCATCCAGTACCGGCAAGCCGTCCGCATCGATGTCCGTCCAGTTGCCGCGCACGAACCGTAATCCGATCGCAGGCTCAAGCACAAGAGCGGGATACGATCCGGCATCGAGCAGCCTTCCTCGGACCCGTCCCGGCTGCATCGCCCTGACATAAGGTTCGATGATATGGCGGTTCGGCATACCCGGCAGCAAGGTTCCGTAAACGAATACCCGAATCGTATGCCGGCCGCTCTCTCCGTACATCGTCATACCGCCTTATCGGCAGCGAACAGTTGCTCGAAGGTTTCCGGCGCAACCGGCCTGGAGAAGAAGTATCCTTGCGCTTCCTGGCATTTCTGCTCCTTCAGGAAGGCGACCTGGCCCTCGCTTTCCACCCCTTCGGCCGTGACCTTCAGGTTCAGGTTGCGGGCCATCGCGGAAATCCCGGAAACGATCGCCGCATCGTTGCGGTCGGTCAGCACGTCGCTGACGAAGGAGCGGTCGATCTTGAGCTTGTCGATCGGGAACTTCTTCAAATAGTGAAGCGAGCTGTACCCGGTGCCGAAATCGTCGATGCTGATCCGGACGCCGATCTTCTTGAGCATTTCCAGCATCTCCGTCGCGTAATTGACGTCGGCCATGATGCTCTCCGTGATTTCTAGCTCGAGCCACCGCGCATCCAGCCCGGTATCCTCCAGCACGCTGCGGATCCGCTCGCACAGGTCATGCTGCCGGAACTGCCGGATCGACAGGTTCACCGACATGATGATCGGCGGATACCCTTTATCCTGCCACGCTTTCATCTGCATGCAGGCGTTTCGGAGCACCCATTCCCCCAACGGCAGAATGAATCCGTTCTCTTCGCACAGCGGGATGAATTCAGAAGGGGGAATCTCCCCTTTTTGGGGATGGCTCCAGCGCAGGAGCGCCTCGGTGCCGACGAGCCTTCCGCTCTCGAGTTCCACGAGCGGCTGGTAGACGAGACGGAACTGGCCGAGCTCAAGGGCGATTCTCAGGTCATTTTCCAGCAGCAGCCTTTCTTTCGCTTTGAGGTTCATGTTCGGCACGTAGCGTTTCCAGCCGTTGCGGGTTTCTTTGGCGCTGTACATGGCGGTGTCCGCATTCTGCTGCAGCAAATCCAAGTTATGCCCGTCGTCGGGATACAGGGCGATACCTACGCTGACGCTCATATGGAAAGCCGAAGGACCGATCCGCACCGGCTGCTGGAACGCGTCGACAAGCTTTTGGGCCGTCGCCTCCGCTTCCTCTCCCTCGGTACCGGGCAGCAGCACCGTAAATTCGTCCCCGCCCATTCGAAAAACGTTGTCGTACTTCTCCCTGAACTGGGAAAGCCGTTCGGAAACCGCCACCAGCAGCTGATCCCCGAAAGCGTGCCCCATGGAGTCGTTAATCGTTTTAAAACGGTCCAGATCGAGCCAAAGCAGCGCGAAACGGCCTTTATCCCGGAAAGCTCGCCCCATCTCGGTTTGCACCTTCTCCGCGAACATCCGGCGATTGGGCAGCCCCGTCAATTCGTCATGGTAGGCCAGGTAGTTGATGCGGGATTCGATTTTCTTCTGCCTTTTCAGAGGCTCTTCGATGGACACGTAATAGATGCCTTTCAGCAAGCAGTAATAACCGGCCAGTTTCAGGCCTTCCGCGAACAGTTCATGGTACGTACCCAGGCCGACTGCGCCTTCCAGCCGCGAAAAGAACAGCCAGATAAGCCCTTGTACGATCGTCAGCATTGCCTGCGGTTTTTCTTGCCGGTTGCGGTACAGGATCATCAATGCAGCCGTCGCGTAAAGAAGCAGGACCGCCGAATAATGATAGGGACGGAAGGCGTTCAATGCATCGTAGTCCCAATGGCCGACATGAAAAACTCCCCAGCTGAGCAGCCCCAGCAACGCGGCGACCGATACCATCGCGACGACGCGCGACCGGGGAGGAACGTTGACGTTCCGCATCGCGAAGAGCACAAGCACGCCGATTGCAGCTAAGGTTTGCGAAAACCAGCCCAGCAAAATATTCGGGGCGTTGCCGATCTCCCGGTCAAAAAAAGGCATTCCCGGCAGGCTCATGCCGTGCAGCAGGTCGATGACGCCGATGGCGGCGAACAAAGCGGCGGTGGAAAGGCGAAGACGGCACAGCGTCGGAAGGAAGATCATCCATCCGAGCGTCAGGATCGCGAAACAGAATGCGAATGACAACGCATCCAAAAGCAGGTAAGCGTTCATGTATCCGATCGGGGCGATCCATTGCCTAAGCTGCCCGTACACGGCCTGAAGGACGGCGAAAGCCGCGGCTGCGGCCAGGAGCGTCCATACGGTTCTCATTTCGGCGCGATTAATCGACATGTAGGGGCCTCCAACCAAACGTCCGCGACAAGGTGGTCTTTTTTTGTATGAATATACGTTTCTATGAATTTCCACACGAATCGCGATTTTCCTGCATGATGGAAAAATCCGGTCACCGTTCGACGAAACTTCCTCCGTTTTGACAAGGAGCGGCAATTCTCACCCCTGCCGAGAGCAGTCCCCGGGCCAGCAAAGCCGCGCGTTCGGCCGCGCCGGGAGCATCCCCATGTATGCAAATCGTGCGTACTTCAAGCGCGACCCGCACTCCGTCCGGCGTCACGGCGTACCCGTGTTTCGCGAGCGACAACGCTTGGCCAAGCGCTTGTTCTTCGGTTTCCAGCAGCGCGCCCGGCATCTCCCGGGAGACGAGCGATCCGTCGGCCGCATAAGCCCGGTCCGCGAAGCCTTCGGCTGCGAACGCTAAACCCGCCCGCTCCGCCGCTTCCCTCAGCCGGCTGTTCGGGGGTCCGTACACGAGCAGCCTCCCATCCGCGGCGCGGATCGCGCGAACGACGGCATCCGCCAAAGCTTCGTCCTTCGAAACCATGTGATACAAAGCGCCATGCGGCTTGACGTGCCGCACCTCGCCGCCGGCTGCCGCCGCGATGGCCTGCAGGGCGCCAAGCTGATACGAGACCCAGTCTCCGGCCTCTTGGGCGGTGATTTTCATTTCCCTTCTGCCGAAACCCAACCGATCAGGCAGCCCTGGATGCGCTCCGATCGCGACACCGTGCTCCAGGCATTGCTCGACGGTACGGCGCATGATGCTCGGATCTCCCGCATGGAATCCGCAAGCGACGTTCGCAGAGGACACAATGCGCAGCAGCGCTTCATCCTCTCCGAAGCCGTAGGGCCCGAACCCTTCCCCCAAATCCGCGTTCAAATCGATGCTGATGGCAGTACCCGACACGTTACGAATTCCCTCCTTCTTTATGGCGAACTCCCGCCTGCAATAGGTGAAGGTTTCTTTCCGTCGTTTCCCATGCCGCCCAAGCGTCTTCCAGACCGACCAGCCGAAAACGTACCGCATCCCCCGGCCGCAGCTGCGCGAGCAGCGGCAGATCGGCGCCGATGACGTGCGCGATTTTCGGATAACCTCCGGTCGGCTGGCAGCCGGCCGCCAGAATGATCGGCCGGCCGTCCGCGGGAATCTGCATCGTCCCCGGTGCCACGCCGTGCGAAGCCAGCTCAACTTGCAGGTTCCGTTCAATCGGAGGGCCCGACAGGCGGACGCCCATCCGGTCGGATGAAGCCTCCACCCGGTACTCTTCCTCCAGCAAACGCCGGTATCCCTCTTCACCGAACTCTTCCCACTCCGCGCCGGCCACGAGGCGGAGGATCGCGCGGCTTCCTGAGGGGGCCACGTTGTCGGCGATCCTCCCGGCATGCCAGGACACGGCCTGCCATGAAGCGGCACGGCGATCTGCCTGCTCCTTCAACACGGCGGCCAAACGTCCGCTTTCCCGGGGCAGCGGACCGACCGGGACCCAATCGCCCGACGCCAATGCTTGCCCGGCGATGCCGCCCAACCCGGCGCGATCATCGGTGCTCCGGCTCCCGAGCGCGGGCGGCACGGCGATCCCTCCCGCGACGGCCAAGTAAGCTCGGCAGCCACGGACCGCCCTGCCGAATTCAAGGAACGTGCCGGCTCGCAGCCAAACCGGGCGGTCCGTCGGCAAGGACATGCCGTCCGCCCGAGCCTCCATGTCCGCGCCGCAAATGGCGCAAAGCAGGTCTCGCCGCAGCTTCAGCGAGGCACCGAGCAGCGTCATTTCGAGAACCGCCGCGTCTTCCGGATTGCCGACGAGCGCATTCGCGGTCCGCATCGAAACGGTGTCCATCGCCCCGCCTTCGGTAACCCCGTAAGCGAGCCACCCGTATCTTCCCGCATCCTGTATAGTGGTCAGGAGACCCGGTTTGATCACTTCCAAACCGATTTCTTCCGCACGGAACGAGGATCCGTTTCCCGACGCGGTAACCGGCTCGAACTCCCGCTCCTCCGGTTTCTCGATCTCCTCTGCCGGCACCGGCACGAAGGACACGCGGTCACCCGGCGCGAGCAAGAAAGGCTCGCGCGCTTCCGGCCGGAACAACCGCTCGGCCGTCCGCCCGATTAACTGCCAGCCCCCGGGGGAGTCCACCGGATACACCCCCGTCTGGCCCCCGGCGACGCCGACGGAACCGGCCGGCACTTTCCTTCTCGGCGACGGGAGGCGGGGCTGCGCCAGTTCTTCCGGTAAGCCGGACAAATAAGGAAATCCCGGCGCAAAGCCGATCATGGCCACGGCGTAGACGACGGAAGAATGCGCCTCGACGAACCGTTCGGAGGACATCCCGCTGCGTTCGGCGCAAGCGTTGAGATCCGGCCCGTTCTCGCCGCCATAGGCCACGCGCAGCCGGATATGCCGGTCCGCTTCGGCCGGAACCCCGTCCGCTTCATCGACCAGCGCTCGATACAGGCGCTCCGCCAGCCGCTCGACCTCCGCTGCCAGGCTTCTTCCCGCCCTCCGGGCGGCCCCGGCCAATTCCCTCAGGTTCAAGTGGACGGCTAGCGTTCGGTAAGCCGGCACCACATCCCGGAGCCCCGTCCAGCCTTGCTTGCGTAAGCGCGCTGCCCTGGCGGCGATCCCGGACGGCGTCGTTCCGTCTTCTTCGGTCCAAGAAAACAGGAAAGCCGCATCTCCCAGCGGAAACATCCGCATTCGTTCCACGATCCATCTCCTCCTTCCCGTCCCGGCGTTGCATCGCCATCCGGCATCCTTATACAATGATACTATCGGCGATTTTCAGCAAACAGAAGAGGGTGCAACGGCTTTGGAACAATTCGAACTGGCGGCATTGACCGTCACGGAAGGTCCTGAAGAACGGCAGCTTGCGTTCGGACGGGCCAAACTGACGGTCGTTTCCGAATACGGAACGAGACTTTGGTATATCGACGCCGAGGAAATATCGGACTCGGCCTTGTTGCGGCGTTTTGCCGAAACCGACGAGATCGGGGTCCGCATCTCCGCTGTCACGGCAGGCGGCAAAACGTTCTCGGGAGAAGGATTTTTCCACCCGAACCCCGCCCACCGCTCCGCGGCAATCCGCGGGAACGGGGAATTGGAAGGTTACAGCCGCCTGGCCGGCTCCCAGCCTTAAACAAAGCGAAAGCGCGCAGCGGCGCCGCGAACGCGAAGTTCGCGAGGGCTGCTGCGCGCTCCTCCCAACAATATCGACTTCACGGAGCCATGCCCCGAATGAACACCTCGAACGTCAACGCCATTTGATCCACGAGTTCAGGCTCTCCTTGTTCCAGCGCCCAACTCATCAATACCCCGAAATAGGTTTGCACGGCCAGTTGCGCCACCTGACCCGCCGAAATGTCGGAGCGGATTTCTCCTTTGCCCTGCGCATGAGCGAAAATCGGAGTCAAATTGGCGTGCATCTCGTCGCAGCGCTCACATTGAATCTCGCGAAGCTTGGCGCTGCCGAATATACCTTGCAGGACGGCGCGGGTGACCGACCGGTTCATCGGAAAATTCCGGGCGAACTCGAACACGATGGCCTGCAGGCGGGGAACGATGGGACCCGGCTTGCCGAGCATCGTTTCGATCTCCTTCATGATCATCATGCTCAGCAGTTCCATCATCAGGTCTTCTTTGGAACTGTAGTAATTGAAGAAGGTCCCTTTGGCCACATCCGCCCGTTCGGCGATTTGCTGCACCGTCGTCTGTTCGTATCCTTGAAGCTCGAACAACTCGATGGCCGAATCGGAAATCCTCTGCCGCGTCTGAGCTTTCTTCACTTCCCGTTTCATGGGCCCCCTCCTTGTTCCCCTTATTTTAACACACCTTCGCGCCCCTGCAATATAAAATGACCGAAAGCACAAGTTTTGAAACGGAAACCGCTATTTTTAACCTAAATCTTCTAATTGGAATTCAATTTTACTTTGTCGTTACAATATTTTCACTCCTTAAAATAATTATGACCAACAGTCCAACTTTTTATTGCATTTCGATTTTCGATCCGTTATAACTGACTTACAGAGAAACGGCGGGAAGCTTTCGCGACACTCACCGCTAACGGATAGAGAGGAGATTTTACCGAATGGACAAATGGGTCAAATGGACGTCGAAGCTTCGTTGGGCGCTGCTGGCCGTATGGATCGCGCTGGCGGCCGTATCGGTGGCTGCTCTGCCGGACCTTCAGGAAATCGTGAAGAAAACGGAGCAGAAGTTCCTGCCGGCGGATTCCGAATCGCTCCGGGCCACGAAGCTGCTGGAACAAGTGAATCCGTCTTCGCGCGCCGCTTCCAACGCGGTCATCGTGCTGAGCCGGGACGGAGGCCTTCAGGCTTCCGACCAAGCGTGGATGGACGATTTGCTCGCCAAGCTGGACCGGGAGAAAGAGCAGCTCGGTATCACGGGCGTCATTTCCTCGCAAACCCAGCCTGAGCTGAAGGAGCGCTTCCTCAGCAAGGACGGGACGACCGCGATCGCCATCGTCAACCTGCCGAAGGCGGATTTCGAGGACACCACGCTGGTCACGCTGGAGAAGCTGAAGAAATTGGTGAAACAGGCTCCAAGCGGCACGAAAGCCGAATTGACCGGAGCCGCGCCGATCTCGCAGGAATTCCAACAATCCTCGCAGGACGGCTTGAAAAAGACGGAGCTGCTGACGGTCGGGCTGGTGCTCGTGATCCTGCTGATCGTTTTCCGCTCCCCGGTCGCCCCGCTCATTCCGCTCGTGACGATCGGGATCAGCCTCGTGATTTCGAGAGGACTCATCGCCGCGGCGACGGATCTCGGGCTCCCGGTGTCCAACTTCACGGAATCGTTCCTGATCGCCGTCCTGTTCGGAGCCGGAACGGATTACTGCATCCTGATGATCCAGCGTTTCCGGGAAGAGCTGTCGAAGGACGGGGACCGGAGACTGGCAATGGTGAGGACGATGAGCGGCGTCGGCAAGACGATCTTTTTCTCGGCGAGCACCGTGTTCGCCGCGTTCTTCCTGATCGGCTTCGCCCAGTTCGGCCTGTACCAATCCGCGGCCGGCGTCGCCATCGGCGTCGTCGTGACGCTGATCGCGGCCATGACGCTGGCTCCTGCGCTGCTTCTGCTGCTCGGACGCGCCGCCTACTGGCCGATGAAAGTCGGCAGCGGACACGGCCACGGAGAATCTCGGCTGTGGGGCGCGGCGGCGAAACTCAGCTCCAAAAGAGCCGGGCTCGTCATTCTCGTCGTCGCCATCCTGCTGGCGCCCGTCACGCTGCTGTTCAAAGGCCAGCGTTCGTTTGACGACATCGCCGAAATCAACCCCGAGCTCGGCTCCGTCGTCGGTTTCCGCCAGGTGGAGAAATCGTTCGGCTCCGGCGAGGTGTTCCCCGTATCGATCGCGATCACGTCTTCGGCGTCGATGCGCACGCCGTCCGCCTTGGCCGCTCTCGAGCAAGCGAGCGTGGACGCCATGAAGGTGCCCGGCGTCCAGGAAGTGCGCAGCGCCGTCCGGCCGCTCGGCCGCCAATTGACGGAGCTGACCGTGCCGGACCAGCTTGGCAAAACGAGCGACGCCATCGGGCAGCTGAAGGACGGCGTCGCGAAGGTGGGCGCCGGCTTGCAGGACGCCGGCAAACAACTGAGCGGCGGTCAAGCCGACATGGATAAGCTGACCGGCGGCTTGCGCGACATGGCTGCGAAGACGCAGGAAGCCCAGAAGGGCGCAGGCGAGCTTCGCGGAGGCTTGGAGCAAAGCGCGAGCGGCGCCTCCCGCATCGCTTCCGGCCTGAAAGATTCCAGCGGTGCCGCGTCGTCCATGAAGAGCGATATCGATATGCTGCTGAAGGCGCACCCCGAGCTCGCGAAAGATCCCAACATGCTCGCGATTGCGGCCAAGCAGCAAGCGCTGGCGGAGGGGTTGAAATCCCTCGCGGCGGGCGCCGCTCCTCTCAGCCAAGGTTTGATCGGCATGGTCCCGGCTCTCCGCCAGCTCGGAGACGGCCTCGGTCAATTGGCCGGCGGACATCTGCAAGCAGCACAGGGTGTCGAATCCCTTCAGACGGGTCTGGGCAAATTGACCGACGGACTCAAGCAAGGCTCCGACGGCCTGGGTCAAGTAACCGAAGGCTTGGGAAAAGTCCAGGCGGCTCAGGAAGACATCGCCTCGGAAGGCAAAAACCAAATCGGCGGCTGGGTGCTGCCCGAAGAAGCGCTGAACACCGACAGCTTCAAGCAGGCGCTCGACTTCTACGTCTCCGAAGACGGGAAAGTCACCAAGTTCGATATTATCCTGAAGGAAAACCCGTATTCCGGCGAAGCGATGGACACCGTAGACAAAGTCACCTCCGCCCTCCGCCAAAGCCTGGGCGCATCCGTCATCCCGGACGCGAAAGTGTACGCTTCCGGCACGTCCGCCCGCTATAACGAGCTGCGCGACATTTCGTTCAACGATTTCGTCCGGACCGGCATGCTCGTGCTCGCGGGTATCGCGATCGTCCTTATGCTTTTGCTGCGCTCCGTGCTGGCGCCGTTATACGTGCTGCTGTCGCTCGGATTCAACTACCTGGTGACGATGGGCATCGTGGAATTCCTGTTCGTTAAAATTTTAGGTTACCCCGGACTGTCCTGGACGGTATCGTTCTTCATCTTCCTGATCATCGTCGCTCTCGGAGTCGACTACAGCATCTTCCTGATGGCCCGGTTCAAGGAAGAGTACCGGACCGGCGCCGTCGCGGCCGCGATGGCCAAAGCGATGACCACGACGGGAGGCGTCATCGTCTCCGCGGCCGTCATCATGGGCGGCACCTTCGGCGCGCTCGGCTTCTCCGGCGTCGTCACGCTCGTGCAGATCGGCGTAGGCACGTTGATCGGGCTGCTCCTATACGCCGTGATCTTCATGGCGCTCGTCGTCCCTTCGTTCTCCATCCTATTTGGAGAGGCGAACTGGTGGCCATTCCGCCGCAAAGACACCGCCAAGGCCGCTGGTCACAGCGAGTCCTTGCAGGCGGGCGGTACCGCGACGGACGCGCTTTAAGTCAAAAATAAAAAAATGGCGGTGCAAGGGATATCCCTGCATCGCCATTTCTTTCATATGCCAACGTTTAGGCGAGCCTCAAGAAACCGGAGCAGCGCGGCCAACTCCAGATGCTGCAGCCCTTCCAGCACCTCCCGCGCGTCATCGTCCCCGATCCTGCCCTCTACCATGGCGACCGCGTCCGTGAACAGATACGGATTCCAGATGCCTTGCGCCGCGATCGTACGGATCGCGTGTCCGGACGGCCCGTGTGGCAGCCGGCCTTCCCTCTCCAATCCGCCGAGCCACTCCGACGCGCGGGACTGCAAGCCATGCCATGCCGGATGATCCCCCGTACGCCGAAACCAGTACTTGGCGTTGTCGTAATCGCCTTCCCGCCTGTGCAGGATTCCGTGTAACGCCGATCCCGTGGGCGTATCCAAGTCCTGCACGAGGGCATGCGCGGGCTCAAGGCTGTCGTTCCACAGATGGAGAGCCGCCTTCCACGCCAGCGCCGACGGCCAACCGTCAGGGCGGCCTTCCGCCATCTTCTCTTCGGAAAGCGCCGCGATCTCCGCATCCAAGCCGGGATGCCAAACCCGCTCCGGGGTCAGGGACGGCAAGCTCTTCCGATTCTGCAGCTTCGCGACGATATCTTGATACGGGGATGCGGACGGCAATCCGGTTTCCTCCTCGGGAACCTCGTTTGCTCCCACCATACCGTAAAAGGAAAAAATTGTCGATAGCCCGCCGTACAAAAAAGGCCGGAGCCTGGAGGCTCCGACCCTAACGGTTACGATTATTTGTGGAACGTTTCCGGCGTCGTCATCTTGTCGTAGAACTCCGTGAAGCGGTCGCGTTTGTCGGAAGCGCGCCAGCCCATGGCCGAACGCGGATGCTCGTCGAGCATGCCCGTTACCATGTCGGGAATGAGATAGCCCCACTCTTCCTTCTCGCGCAGCTTCAGCATGTGCTTCTCGATCATGCCGAGCACCGGACGGACGTTGTACTCCGGCTTGTTGAGCCGGGCAAGCAGCAGCTCGGTCGGCGTATTGCCGGCGGCGCGGCCCATGCCGTAGACGGAAGAGTCGAGCAGCTCGACGCCCATCTGCGAAGCGACCAGCGAGTTGGCGAACGCCAACTGCAGGTTATTGTGCGTGTGTACGCCCAGCTTTTTGTTTTTCACCGTGCGGCGGAACTTCTCGATCAGGTACCGGAAATCGTCCGGATCCAGGCTGCCGTAGGAGTCCACGACATAGACGTAGTCTACCGGACTGTCTTGGATCAGTGCGAGAGATTCGTTCAGCTCGTTGTCCATGACGTTGGACAGCGCCATGATGTTGATCGTCGTCTCGTAGCCCCGATCGTGGAACAGCTTGACGAGTTCTACGGCTTTCTCCGTATCGCGCGCGTAGCAGGCGACGCGGATCAGGTCGAGCATCGACTCTTCGCGCGGCAGGATGTCGGCTTCATCCACGCGGCCGATATCGACCAGCGCCGACAGCTTCGTGCGCTTCTTGTTCGGGATGACCTTGCGCAGGAACGCGTCGTCCAGAAAACGCCACGGTCCTTCGCTTCCGTCGCTTTTGAGCAGCTTAGGGGAGTTTTTATAGCCGATTTCCATATATTCGACGCCAGCCTCGTTCAGCGACTCGTACAGGTCTTGAACGAATTCGACGCTGAAATCCCAATTGTTGACGAGTCCGCCGTCGCGGACGGTGCAATCGACGATTTGGCAATGCAAGCCGTGCTTGTTCGGGGTCATGTTCCTTACTCCTTCGGTCCGCGAGATTATCACCGGATTTTGTATTTCCATAGTGTACAACAATCCGGCTGGGTTTGCCACCCAAGTTTCGCCCGAAGTCGGAAAAGTCAACGCGAGCCTATGCGAAAAACGATATCCTCGCCCTCGCAATCGACCAAAAGCGGGTTGCCTTCGAGAAACCAGACGTCCTTGCTCTCCATGTAAAACGTAAGCGGTCCTGCGGACGCGATCAGGCCGGCTTCCTGCGGAGTGTCCCGCGTAATTCCCAACGCGAAGGGCGTTTCTCCGCCGCTGACGTACCTCACGAAAATCCGGATTTGCTCCCCGTCCTCAAACGCCCATTCTTCGCGGAAACATGCCAGCGCGGCCGGCGTCACCACAAGCTCCATGCCCGTCACCCCGTCCCTCGATATGTATACGCTTCCATTTTACGTGAATTCGGATATCCACCGCAACCGCCTATTCTGTCGAAGGCGACAATGACAGTACCGGTTCAGGCTGATACCCCTCCGCGGGGAGATCGGCGATCAAGATCCCGGCCTCCGACCACCCCAGCAGGTAACCCGCCCCTGCCCACACAGCCTGAGAATCCCCGTCGGTATCGACGATCCACACTTCCGGTACGAAAGCCGAATTCCGATTGACTTCCAAGGCGATGCGGTTCGAGCCGCCTGCCGGTTCCCGGTAATATCGGACGATTTCCATGCCTGCACCCAGCTGCTTCTCCAGACTCAGCCGTTCGGCTTCGGACAAAAGCGGGAAATCTCCCGGCCGTGCTCGGCCGTCCGTTATACGCACGAAAGCCATCCCCCACGCGGATTCGCGAAGATCCGGCACGGCAATTTCCTCTTCCGTTATCCAAGACAATCTCGCGGGAAAAAGCGATCCGTGGCCATGGGAATGGGGAGCCGCATTTTTCATGATGACCGGATTCCCGCCATCCCGGCTGACCAGAACGACGTCCGAGTCATCCCCCAGACCGTTGTCCGTTCCTACGAGCACGGCCGCTCTTTTGCCGTCGGGAGAAGGAGTGAGCCCGTAAATCGGAGTCGGTGACGCGTACAGAAATCGAGCCTGGCCGGTTCGCCGATCCAGCAGATAGACGTTCCTGTTGCCGACCGCTACATAACATTCTTCGTCTTGCAGTCGATCCGGAAACAGCAGATCCGTCCCGTAATCGTTCCCGAAAGAGGGGGCCGCTTCCGGCCATGCCGGCGGAATCGGAATCTCCTGTTGTTTCCCCGTTGCAGTCGACACCAGTAGAGGCGGTCGATCCTTCCGATGCAAAATCAAACCCCGTTCCCGAGCTCCCCCGACGCGAACCTCCTGGATGTACCTCGCATTCAAGGCGACGGAGAGGGCCTCTCGCCCTTCCGCATCGATCCACCGGATCGCCTGGGTAGCCGCAGGATGGAACAACACGCCGACGTTGCGCGGGGAATCGTCCGCCGAACGGAACGACTCTCCGCTTGCCGATGCCGCTTCATCCAGCGAAAATCGCAGCGATCGTGCGGGAACCAAACCTGAAAATGAAATCCGGAAATGGCGGTCGTCGATCCACCGAACCTCATAGGACGCAGGAGTGTCCGTCGCAGGTCCCGATTGGAGAAGCGTCCGCTTCAGGGCCGCCTCAACCGTGCTGCGGTCGACTTCGCGATTGGCGGAGACATCGACGTAAGAATCGGTAAGCGAAGTGCTCAAGTAAAGTAAGGGAGGTTCTTGGGATTCGGGTGTCACACTTCCCGCTATCAGGCCCACCAAGTCCGCCGGCAAGGACCAGACCTCGTCCCGATCCGGATTTTCCGGATAGATTTTGCCGCCGAGGTAGGAACCCGTTCCTCTTAGATCGTTCAGAAAAAACCGATTCGCGTGATCGCCTCTTTTTATTTCAATCACGTACATCGTGCCCATGAATTCGGGATCGTCGAAATGGGAACGGGGAGCCGCGGCCAACCCGTCCAAGATCTTACGGATACGTTCAGGATCTCCGATCAGGCGGGTTGCAGCCGTATCTTCCCCGTCGCGGTGAACGGCAATCTCCCGAACAGGCGCCAGCTTGGGAAAACCCGAAATCGGCGCCAAAGCCCCTTCGCCCGATTCCTGCCGCGACAGCAAGGCCGAGAACATGAACCCAATCGCCGCTGCGGCCAGCACTCCCGCAATCCATGCATAGGCATGACGCATCGCCAACACCCCATTTCGAGCTCACTGCATGATTAGACGCAGCCTGGAAACGGTTGGTTGCAGGCTCGAAAAAAGCCATCCGGGCCTGAGGGCCACGGATGGCTTCCGCGAACGGATCAATCGAAACGATACGTATAAAAGCTTTCGTTGCCGAAACGGCTTTCCATCTCTTTCTTGGCATTCTTTCCTTTGCCGAGCAATTCGGCCGCCTGGAACTGCGAACGGTGCGCCTGGATCGAAGCGAGCTTCTGCTTCAGGAACCCGCGGATGTCCACGTGCACGTCGGGTTTGCCGATCGCTTCGTCCTTGTTTTTGGAGAAGGCGATGCATCGGACGATCGGCCGCTCTTCCTTCGGCAGCCGGGAGATCGTACGCACGACGGCGGCTCCGGTGGCGTCGTGGTCCGGATGGACGCTGTGCCCGGGATAAAAGGTGAACACGATTTCGGGACGCACCTCGCGAATCAGGGACAGAATATCGGCGTCCAAGGCGTCTTTGTCTTCGAACTCGATCGTTTTGTCATGATAGCCGAGCTTCCGGACGTCCTGAATGCCGATGGCTTTGCAGGATTCCTCCAGCTCCAGCGCGCGGATGGCGGGAAGCGTCACCCGATTCGCGAACGGCGGGATGCCCATGTTGCGGCCCATTTCGCCGAGCGTCAAGCAGGCGTAAGTCACGCGCGCTCCTTCGCTGATGTATTTGGCCAGCGTTCCGGACAGGCCGAACGCTTCGTCGTCGGGATGCGGCAAGATCACCAAAATATTTTGCGTCATTTCAAGGTTCCCCCTTCTGCTCAGAACGGCGTACGGCCAAGCTGAAGCGCGACGACTAGCTTGCCTTGTGTGTCATGGCCGGCCAGGATGAGCCGCTCCCGTTCCTCTTCGTCCCAGTGGGTCAACCCCTCGGAGTACACCCATCCGTTATCGGTTTTCAAGCCGACCCGGTAGGGACCGGGACCTTCGATCGACCCGTTCGAGTATCGGATCACGGCGTTCGAAATGAAAGTCGCCGCGGGATGTTTCGAGCTGTCGTGATGGGCGGCATAGGCCCCCGTGGTCATTTCGAGATGGATAAACAAATCTTGGTCGCGCAGCTCGTTCAACCGAAGCTGCACGGTTACGGGATTGATCAACTGCATCTGCAAACCTCCAAAACGAGGATTCCTGTCTTCCTACCATCATACATGAATCTGAAGGCAGGAACTACTGCACGCCGTTCAATCGAAATCGTACCTTTGCTCTTCCCAGGGGTCCCCGTACATATGGTAGCCGTTCCGCTCCCAGAAGCCGGGCCGGTCGGTTTCCCGGAATTCGATGCTCCGGAGCCACTTGGCGCTTTTCCAGAAATAGAGGTGCGGCACGACCATGCGGACGGGGTAGCCGTGCTCCGGCGACAGAGCCTCCCCGTTGTGCTTGATCGCGAGGAACGAAGTGTCGCGCAGGAAATCCTCCAGGGGCAAATTCGTCGTCCAGCCATGCTCCGCGTGCAGCATGACGTATTTGGCTTCGGGCTTTATTTTCACCCGTTCCAGCACCGTCGCGACGGCCACGCCTTCCCATTCGTTGTCCAGCTTGGACCACGTGGTGACGCAATGGATGTCGTTGCCGTACGTTCGGCGCGGCAGCTTCATGAATTCGTCATGGGAAATAACCGCTTCTTCTTCCACCAGTCCGAACAACCGCAAATTCCACTGGCTGCTCACATCACGGTAATAGGGAACCTCCCCGTAATGCAGCACCGGGAAGGCGCTCGTCAAATGCTGTCCCGGCGGTACGCGGTTTTCCAGACTATGTTTCGTATTCATCTTGCCGTCACTCCTCGATCGATCGTCGTTTTCTTCGGTTTGCGCGCGCGGAAAACGAAAGGCCCGACTCCGAGCGCCAACGCGAGCATGGCGGCACCGGACACGGCCGTCAGCCCGTATTCCTGGATCCAACGCGGGCCGTCGGCCGCCGCTTTGTACAGCCAGCCGCCGACGAGAGGCCCTACGAAACCGGCAAAGCCGGTCAAAGCCGAAAACACCGCGACGTACATAGGCCGCTCCGATTTGGGAGAATCCCCGATCAGAAAGTTGAACACCAACAGGTTATAGCCGCCCAGACCGACGCCGAGCAGAATATGGACGGCGACGAGCACGAGCAGCGCGGGCAGCGCCGCCATCCCCAACCATACGAAGCAAGATCCAGCAATCAGCGGAAACGTCCAGAACAGCAGCTTCCTCGCCGCATAACGCCCGTTCAAGACTCCCCAATAATAATAGCTGACCATCATGACGACGTTCTGCAGCATCGTGATCAGCGTCACTTCGCTGTAATTCAGCTTGAGGACGTTCAGCATGGCGTAGGAAAAAAGCGGTACCGCGATATTTTGCGCCAACAGAAAAACGGATATGAACGCCGTTGCCGACATGAAGGTCCCGTCCGCGAAGGGCCGGAACAGCATGGAGAACGACGACCCATTCTCGGAGGGCTGGAAGGCGGGGTTCGGGTAACGGGAAAGCTCCCAGCCGTTCCAGACGACGCTGGCCGCGCTGATCACGAACAGGACGGTGAAGCCCGCGCCTCCCGGCAGCCATTCCATGATCTGTCCGCCCGCCAACAAAGTCGTGCAAACGACCGCGAAATGGACCGTGTTCCGGATACCGAAATATTTGCCGCGCACTGCAGGCGGCACGGCATCGGCCATGAGCGAGGTCCAGATGATTCCGCAAATCTGGGCCGACGTGAACGACAACAGGAAAAGAACGATATATAGCGGCACCCAGGCGGCGTGCGGGAACAGCAGCGGGATAAGTCCCGTCGCCACCCACAGCGTTCGGTGGCTGACGGCGAACAGCACGACGAAAAACCGGCGGTTCCGCCATTTTTGCATGGCGAATGCCACGACTAGCTGAACGAGCAACGTAAACGAGGGAATCGCCAGCACGACGCCGATCTGCGCCGACGTGAAACCCAAATACAGCAGAAAAGCCGTCTGCAGCGGCCCGCCCAGCAAACTGCCCACGATGTTGGCCGGAATTCCTTCGAGCAGCATAATCCGCAAGCCTCTTCGATGCTCCGATTCGAACGCTCTGGGCTCCATGACGCGGCGAACGTTCACGAACCATCGTTTCATACGGGATTCCCCCAAACCGCATATTCATGGTGCTTCATTACCCGTTTGAGCCGGAATCTCCCCGGAAATACTCGAGCAGCGTCCTGACCATGACGCCGGTTCCGCCTTTAGGCTCATGGTCTCGGTCTTCCCACATCCAGGCCGTCCCGCCGATATCGAGATGCACCCAAGGAAGCTCCTCGGCGAACGAGCCGATGAAGAGTCCTCCGGCGATCGCGCCGCCCCAGGCGCCGCCGTGGTTTTTCAAATCCGCGACGCTGCTGCGGAGCATTTTCCGATACTCGGGATGCGACGGCAGCGGCCAGACATACTCGCCGGCCCGCTCCGACGCCCTCTCGATCGCCTGCAGCAGCGGCTTATCGTTGGTGACCGCGCCGGTCGTCACGTCGCCGAGCGCGTGCATGACGGCGCCCGTCAAGGTCGCCACGTCGATCAGCTTGCCCGCGCCTTCGCGGATCGCGGTCGTCAGGCCGTCGGCCAGCACGACGCGGCCTTCCGCGTCCGTGTTCAAGATCTCCACCGTCTTGCCGCTGTAGGTGGTGATAACGTCTCCCGGCTTGAAGGCGCTGCCTGAAGGCATATTCTCTGCCGCGGGAACGACCGCCACGACGTTGGCGCGCAGCCGGTGCTCGGCCAATCCTCTCATGACCCCGAACACGGCTGCCGCGCCGCCCATGTCGGAGATGAACTCTTCCATCCCCGCTCCGGGTTTCAGGTTGATGCCGCCGGTGTCGAAAGTCACGCCTTTCCCGATCAAGCCGGTCCACTCGTCAGAGTCAGGGTCTCCGGCATAACGGAGCACGATCATCCTCGGAGGATTCACGCTTCCCATGCCGACGGCGAGCAGCCCGCCCATGCCTTCGGCCGCAGCCTCGTTCTCATCGTATACCCGGCAGGCCAGCAGGCTGGAACGGTTAGCGAGCTCCACCGCCTCTTGGGCGAACCGGGCAGGGGTAAGAATATTGCTCGGCAGATTGGTAAGCTCCCTGGCGTAACAGACGGCGTCCGCCGTCCGCACGCCTTCCAGAAACCCTTGGTCCCAGGCCTCGGCTTCTTCCGCCCGTTCTAGATCGAACCGCAAATCCCACTGCGGCAGCATTCGGCCCTCCGCAGCGGCAGTGTCTTTCTTATAGGAGCCGAGCAGCAAACCTTCCGCGCAGGCGGAAGCGGCGGCCCGTAATCCTAAGCGATCCGTCAGCCGGGACGGCACTTTCCACTTCACCGCGCCCATCCGAAGACCGGCAAGCGTTTTTCCGACGGCTGCCGCCGCGATCCGAACTTCTTTGGCGGTTGGAGCGTCCAGTGGACAGCCCGCGAATACCACATAACGCTCCGCGCTCCGTCCGAGCGTCGGAATGACCTGCGTTTCGCCCGGCAAAGCGGCAAAAGCCCCGCGACGGAAAAAGTCGCGGAGCGATTGATCGAACTCGTTTTGATAAAGAGCGGATTCGCCTTTCAACGCTGCCGCATCCACCAGGACGACGACGGCTTCCGCCGCGCGTCCCGAAGCGTCCCGGGCGGCGATTTCCGATCCGTCTGCCGTCCACTGCAACTGCCATCCTGTCCACACCATGTTCCGTATCCCACCCGTACCGACGATTTACCCCGATTCTACTCTTTTCCGTCGGTCGAAGGCAAATAAATCATGAATTCGGTTCCTTCGTTCAGCTGGCTGTCGACATGGATCGTGCCGCCGTGGTTATTGATGATCCGGTAGCTGACGGAGAGGCCGAGCCCCGTCCCTTCTTCCTTGGTCGTGAAGAACGGGTCGAACAGACGGCCGAGCGTGTTCCGGTCCATTCCCTTCCCATTATCCCGGACGGAGATGAGCGCGAATTTGCCTTCGCGCCTTGCCGAAACGTCGATCCTTCCCTTGCGTCCGTCCCCGACCTCGTGGATGGCATCCATCGCGTTCTTAATGATGTTGAGCAGCACCTGCTTGACTTGCTTGACGTCGATCGCCACCGTCAGGTAAGGATCGAAAATTTCGCAATTAAGCTCGCAGCCCTTCATATGGGCTTCGCTCTCGGAGAGCAGGATCATTTCCTTGAGCAGCAAACCGACCAGCACCGTCTGTTTCATGGGCGCGGAAGGCTTGGAGGAATTGAGGAACTCGTAAATGATATCGTTCGCCCGGTCGATCTCCGACAGGATGATCCGGGCATACTCCTGCTTCCCGATATCCCGGAGAAACGGGGTGAGCAGCTGGATGAAGCCGCGGATGGAGGTGAGCGGGTTCCGGATTTCATGGGCGATCGCCGCGGCGATTTTACCGAGCATAGCCAGCTTGTCGTTCTGGAACGCCGCCTGCTCGATCTGCTTATATTCCGAGACGTCCTTCACGCTGACCAGAAAATCCCCTTCGAGTTCCTCCGATTGGGAAATCCCCACGAGAAGAATGCGGCCCGCGGTGTCCTGGAACTCGCCGTGAAAACGGCGGTACTGCCTCATTTCCTTCAGCATCTGGAGGAAAAACCGACGGGTGGTACGGTCCAAATGGGGATGGAACAAGAGCTGGCGCAGCGTGCAGCCGATCAGCGACCGCCGGGGCGCCTGCAGGAATTTGGACATCTGTACGTTCAGAAAACGGAGGTTGCCGGCTTCGTCGAACAAGGCGACGCCGCTGTCCATGTGCTGGAGAACGGTTTCAAATTTGTTCGGCTGCGTTTCCTCCATGATCGGCGCGGCGTTCAGCGCGGCGGAGAAAACCGGCTCGCTGCGGGGGGCTTCTTCGGCCGCCGCATGTTCCGGCATCCGGAGGGCAATGAGCAATTCCGTCAAAAACAAAAGAGACCGATGAACGAGGGTCATCCGGTCTTCGGGGTCGGCGAAAGAGAATAGGAAACGAACGCTTTCTTCGTGATGCTTCAGCACTTCGTCTTGGCTCGTCCCGTTAAGCTCCCTGCGAAGTTCTTCCGTTTCTTTGCGGAAATCGTTTCCGCCCGTTCGGACGAATTCGGCAAGTACAGGAAAATACCTTGTCTTCCAAGCTTCCATGATGCGGGGTCCTCCCGCCGCGAAGCGGCGCGCTCGAGATGCTGTAAATCAAGTTCATCATATTCAATATTTTGTCAGCATGTCAACCGGAGATGTTGTCGAGAGAATGTCGTCTTTTGGCGAAAAAAACGCGATCCGCCGTGAGTCCCGGCGATCGCGTTTGGTAGAATCATCGTTCTTTGTCTTGCTTTTTACCGCCGTTTGAGCCGCGGTCTTGCCCGCGGCCCTTGCTCTGCGAATCGTCGTTCCCTTTCCCGTTGCCCTGTTGTGGGTCTCGGCCTTTTTCCTCATCCTGATTTTTGTTGCCTGGGTTATCCTCGCTGCTTTTGCCTTTATCGCGGTTTTCATTCCGATCCTGGGTTTGTCCGCCGTATTTGACCGGATCTCCGTTCGAATCCTGCGGATCGACAGCGGCATTCCCGGAAGCGCCGGACTTGCCTCCGTTCTTATCGTTGCCTTTGCCCCTGTTTTTGCCCTGAGCGTCTTCGTCTTTGCCCTTGTTTTGGTCCTTGTCTTTCTCTTTGTCCTTATCCTTATCTTTATCCTTATTCTTGTCCTGGCCGGCGGCGTCGCCTGCGCCTTTGCCAACGTCAGCGGAAACGTCGTCTTCGGTTTTCGGCTGATTCGTCGCCTTCGCCGCATCCTCGTCCGTTTCCTTCAACTGCTTGTTCTTGCTTTTGGCTTCGGCGAGCAGCTGCTTCCAAGACTCTTTGTCACCCTTGTCGATTTTGCCGTCCTTCAGCACCTTTTCCACACCGCCCCAATCGGAAGCCACCTTTCGGACCGACGTCTTCTGGAGCTCTTCCAAAGGGATCTCACGTCCGCTGTTCTCCGCCGCGAGCCAGAACGCCATCTTGCCGGCGGACAAACCGTTTTCCTGCGCTTCTTCCCGAACCTCTTCCGGAAGGTACAACGTCTCAATCGTGAGCGAAGGCTTCGTCCCTGAAGAATCCGGCTGGGTTACCTTCGAACCGGTGCCGGCTTCCTGCAGCACGCTGCTGATCTTCGCGGCGACTTGGGCTTCCCATCCCTCGCCGACTTTCCGGACGCTTACGCTGGCAATGACGATATCGCCGCCGGTTTCCGGCGTCAGAATATGAGACTCGGCAAGTTTGCCTGCCAATGCTTTCGTAACGTCTTCCACCGGCTTGCCCTTGTATTTCACTCCATCCACGATGACCGCCGCATCCTCGTTCAAGGCGCGAAGTTCGCGAACCCGTTCTTTGGCGTCCAGGCCCAGCTCGATGCTGGGGTTGATGTCCATCGATACGTAAGCCACCACGGGTGGAGTACGGAAAGAAACGAGCGCCACGACGAACAGCAGCAGCGCCGCGGCGAAAGCGCCCGCGGAAATCCAGCGCCTCCTCCGCCCGGTTGAAGCGGATTGACCCGCCACGCGGTCCGCTTCCGTCCAAGGGATCTCTTCGCCGACGGCCGCATCGCGGCTTGCCTTCACCCGGACGAATTGTCCGTCGGGCGTCAACAAGACGGCCGTACCGCCTTTCTTCTCCATGACCGTGCCCCGATTCATGGCCGATCCCCCTCTTCTCCGCTGCGTTCCAAAGCTATGTATGAACGCAAGCAAGGATAAGCCCCGCCCGCGATCAAAGATACCGCGATCAAATACTTGCGGTGCCGTTCCACCGTCTTGCGGGAAACGGACACTGCCGAACAAAGCTCTTTCACCGGCAGCTGGCGCTTGTCCAGCATGACTCGGAATAGCTCAGGCGCTTCGGCGAGCGTCCGGCCGATCCGGACGAGCGTCTCTCTCGAATCCTTATGGCGCGGCGAACCGTCCACAAGGTCCTGGAAGCGTATGCCAAACAGAGCGAGCTGCTCCGAGAGCATCGCGATTTCCGATCTGCGCAGTTCCGCGGCCAAATCACGCTCGTAAACTTCCATCGCAGCGGCGCTTTCGACGCGGTTCAGCGCGTCCTGGTCTTCATCCGAGCCGTCCGTCAGCGCGCTATAAGGTACGCTTGCGGAATGGCGCTTCTCTTGCCGGACGAAATCGATGAGCCGCCGCGTGATGACCGTTTCGGCGAAGCCGATGAACCTGCCGCCCGCTTCCGGCGAATACCGGTTGATCGCTTCGTCGAATGCCGCCAGGGCGACGCTGAACTCGTCGTCGCGCTCCGGATCGATGAACCGCCGGCTGAACTTGCTGGCCGTCTTGACGATAAACGGCCGATATTGAACGATGAGCCTCTCTCTTTGCTCTTCATCGCCTTGTTGAATGGCCGCCACCCGGCTTTCAGTCGCGCTCCCGTCATCTTCATGGGAAGCGGCGGCGTGCCCGGGGGAGAACCATCTTTTCCAAAGTACGAGCAGCACTTGCTCACCCCACATTCATATGATTCGTGGCTGCCAAGTGGTTTCAGGGGGCTCCCCAAAAAGTAATCGGAATAAACTTCGAAGGCAATCGTCACTTTTTGGGGTTATTGTAGGGGGTGGTGCCCATTGCCCCATAAATATATAAACGCCCCCGATCCGGAATTGTTCCGTTTCAGGGGCGGCTTCGTTCAAGGTCCAGTGAGTAAGTTCACTACACAGGCGTACCGGCGGATTAAATCGCGCCGCCCGACGTCCGTTTCTGTTTCAGCTTGTGCCGGCGCTGGCTGAGAACGCCAAGCCGCCGCTTCAGTTGCTGCTCCCATTCGGCGTCTCCGAGCTGCTTGGCGAACGAAAGCAGGTCGAGCGCCATGTCGATTTGATTTTGCACCACATGCAACGGTTCCTCGTTCTCATTGTTCACGCAGTTCTCGTGGAGGGCTTTGTCCGACTCGTCGACGTAATCGTGGAAGTCGACTTCCGAAGCGCCGTCGCCGTGCGCGTACTCCGCCAGGATGTCGTACTCGTTTTCCACCAAGTAATGCACCTCTACCCTATGGCAGACGGGACAGAACAAAATCGGCACATTGTGGATGCGGGTCCGGTAATGCTTCAGCGTCCCCTTCGTTCCGATCATGCTGGCTCCGCAGCAAAAGCTCATCGGCTTCCCCTCCTTGCTTCCAACGCCGGAATGGTACTTTACGAATATCAGACGAATGTTATTCACTATATTCTCTACCCGTATCGCGGATTCCTGCCATCGCCCGCAGCTGGAAAAAAGTTAACGCGTTCCGCCCGCGCCGGCTGCGTAGAAAAATAACTCCCCGGAAGCGTCTTCCGGGGAGTTGCCGTGCGCGGGGCACGATGCGTTCTTATTTTACGACCAGGTTTTTGTCGCCCGGTTTCCAGTTCATCGGGCACAGCCCGCCGGATTGGAGCGCCTGCAGCACGCGGAGCGTTTCTTCGACGCTGCGGCCTACGTCGTTATGGTTAACGACTTGGTATTTCAGTTCGCCTTCCGGATCGACGATGAACAAGCCGCGCAAGGCAACGCCTTCCTCTTCGATCAGGACGCCGTAATCGCGCGCGACTTCTTTGGTGATGTCGGAAGCGAGCGGGAAGTTCAGCTTGCCAAGGCCGTTGTCGTTCTTCGGCGTGTTGATCCACGCTTTGTGGCTGTGCTTGCTGTCCACGCTGACGCCGAGGATCTCGGTGTTCAGCTTCTTGAACTCTTCCGCAGCATCGGACAAAGCGGTGATTTCCGTCGGGCACACGAACGTGAAGTCCAGCGGATAGAAGAAGAATACGAGCCATTTGCCTTTGTAATCGGACAGTTGGGCGTTGCCGAAGCCCGTGCCGTCGCCGAGGGCCGTCTCCATATTGAAGTTCGGAGCCTTGCGACCTACCAAACGTTCTGCCATCTCTCCATTACCTCCAATGTTTTCCCGGCATCTGTGCCGGTGTCTTTGTTCACGAAAGAAATCGTACCATTCCCGTTGGACAACGTCAAGATGATACCGATTCTTTTTTTAGAATAATTCTTAACTGCTTGGAGATTAACGGGTCATGGCCGCGACGATGAGATCGCCCATGGCGGTCGTGCCGATCGCTTTGCTGCGGTCGACTGCGATGTCCCCGGTGCGGTGGCCGGCGTCGAGCACGTTTTTGACCGCGCGCTCGATGGAGTCGGCGGCTTCCGCGAATCCGAACGTCAGGCGGAACATGAGCGCGACCGACAGGATCGTGGCGATCGGGTTGGCGATGCCTTGGCCGGCGATATCCGGCGCCGAACCGTGTACCGGTTCGTACAAGCCGAAGCTTCCTTCTCCAAGGGAAGCGGAGGACAGCATGCCGATAGAACCGGTCAGCATGGCCGCTTCATCGCTCAGAATGTCCCCGAACATGTTCTCGGTCACGATGACGTCGAAGCTGGAAGGGCGGCGGAGCAGCTGCATGGCGCAGTTATCGACGAGCACGTGCTCCAGTTCGACGTCCGGATACTCGGGCGCGATGCGGTTCACCGTTTCCCGCCACAGCCGGGACGTTTCCAGCACGTTGGCCTTGTCCACCGAAGCCAGCTTCTTGCGGCGCGTACGCGCGACTTCGAATGCCTGGCGAACGATCCGCTCCACTTCGTTCACGTTGTATACGCAAGTGTCTACCGCTTCCTGGCCGTTCGGCGATTCCCGGCGGAACTTCTCTCCGAAGTAGATGCCGCCCGTCAGCTCGCGCACGACGATAAGATCCGTTCCTTCCAATACTTCCGGTTTCAGCGTGGAAGCATCCTTCAGGCAATCGAAAACGACGGCCGGACGGATGTTGGAGAACAGGCCGAGCGCTTTGCGGATGCCGAGCAAGCCGGTTTCCGGGCGAAGCTCTTTCGGATTGTTGTCCCATTTGGGGCCGCCGACCGCACCGAGCAGGACCGCGTCCGCGTTTTTGCACAGGTCCAGCGTATCCTGCGGCAGCGGGGTGCCTTTCTGATCGATCGCGATGCCTCCGAACAGGCCGTGCGACAACTCGAATTTGTATCCGAAAAGTTCTTCCGTGCGCTTCAATACTTTTTCCGCTTCCGCCACGACTTCGGGGCCGATGCCGTCGCCGGCGATAACGGCGATTTTTTTCGTTTCTGCCATGAGCTCCATACACTCCTCTATGCGTTTGTCCGTTTGGACCGCTATGTCAGTTTTAGCACATTTCCCGCTCAGTGGCAAAATAGATAAAAGCTATGAATTTAATAGGAACAGCCTATTTTATACGATCAGCCGCATCGATCCCCGCCAGCGTTGCCGCCTGACCGGGGTAGCGAAGCTCGGCCATCCGGATCTCTTTTTCCGCCAATCGGTCGGTATAAATGCCGTCGATACCCAAACCTCGCAAGCTTTCATATACGAAATAATCGTTGACCGTATGCACGTACGTTTTCACGCCCGCCCGCTTCAACTCGGACGCGAACGGCTGCGTGACCCGATCCTGAGGCATCGCCACCGCTTTGATTTTGGGCGTCTCCTTTACGAATTCCACCACTTCTTCATTCGAGTCATCAGACTCGTAGAGCGTGTAGATATAGGAATAAAACGGATAGACGTCTTCCAGGGTTTCGTACATGTCCTGGTCGTAAATTTGGGGAACGATGCGCTTTAGCACTTCCGGCGCGATGTCGGCAGCCGTTTCCGCGATGATGCCGAACTTGCGGCGCACGGCATCCGGATCCCACTCTTTCGTATCCGTCACGAGATAGGCGTCCGGGTACGCTTCGAGCAGCTTTACGATATCCGCGAATTCAAGAGGACGGTACTTTCCGTCGATCCGCAAGGATTTGAACGTTTCGAGCGGAATCGGCTCCTTCTCCCCGACGCCGTCGGGCTTGTCTTGGCCGAGCAAGCCGTAGAGATAGGCGCCCCAATCGTGCCGGGCCACCAAATAGCCGTCCGAGGTGAGCTGAAGGTCCGTTTCGAATACCCGAAAGCCCTTCGCGTAGTTCGAGACGAAGGCGTCATAGGAATTGGAGACCGCCGTCCCGCCGATCTCTCCCATTCCATGGGCGATGACCGGGTACCGCGTCCACCCGGCAGGGTCCGTTTGGGAACCCATGAACGGCGAAACCAGCGAAAGCAGCAACAGCAGCACGGGCATAACCGCATCCCCCTAACCGTAAGGTGATGCTGTTATTTACCCGATTCGGTTGCTTTCCAAAATAAAACGCGCCCTCCCATGAAGGAGGACGCGAAGTCCGGCTTATTCCGCAGGGAGGGGCGGCTGAGCGGTCCAGCTGCCTTTGATCCCCTTGGCAATATCGGAATAGTGCAGAAAATCGGTATAAACACCGAAAACTCCGATTTTACGGTACTTGTCGAAGGAAGCCTTGCTGTTGACGGTGTGCACGAAAACCCGGGCTCCCGCCTGGTTCAAGGACTGTACGAACGATTTGACCGCACGGCTTTCGGCCATGGTGATCGCCTGCACGCGCAAATGCGACCGGACGAAATCGATGACTTGCTGATTCGTATCCTTGGTCTGGTACAACGTGTAAATGTAAGAAGGAAACACGTGCACGGACTCGATCCAAGCCAGCATGTCTTGGTGATACAGCTGGGGAATGACGCGGTTCAGCAAGGCGGGATCCTTGTCCTCCGCTTCTTTCACCAGAATCCCGTACTGCTTCAGGACGGTCGCCTGATCCGTGAATTTGGTGTCGAGCACGAGGAAAGCGTCCGGATGCGTCGCCAGGAGATCCAACAGATCCGTCCAAGCCAGCGGCGTATAGCGATGGTTGATCGGTACCTTCAGGAATTCCTCCAGCGACAGGGGATACCATTCGCCGTCGACCGGCACGTACTCGTCCTGTTCGAATTTTTGGTATTGCTCCTTCGTCCAGTCATGCTTGGCGACGAGATCCTTCAAGTTCCTCGTTGGCATCAGGTCCGTCTCGAACACGCGGATGCCCTTGGCGTAGTTGGTTTCGAACGCCTCCCGCGAATTCGTCAAATCATGCCCGTCGATTCCCCCGAGCGCATGGGCGATCAACGGATGGGCCAGCCAACTGGCCGCATCCGCCGGCGGAACGCCCTGAGGCTGCGACAGAAGGCTGAGGAGCAGTAGGATGGAATGAAGCATGCTCTTCTCCTGGTTTCCGTAGTGTGATGCAAACTACAGGAAATGTAAACAGAAAGCGGGTTAGCGAACCAGCACGCTCTCCATGGCCTGAGACAGCCTGTTCATTCCCGTAATGGTGTTCTCGGTGTCGTTATGCGTGAAATTCATGCGCATCGCGTTCGCTTTCGGATTTTCTGCGAAGAACGTGGCTCCCGGCACGAAGGCGACGCCCAGCTGAACGGCGGTCTTGAGCAATTCCGCCGTATCGACCGCTTCCGGCAGCTCCAGCCAGAAGAACATGCCCCCTTTGGGCTCATTCCAGGTGACGCCGGGCCAATTCTTCTCCCGCAGCAACTCGGCCATCTGGCGCATGCGGGCTTCGTATTCCTTGCGGACGAACGAGATGTGGCCGTCCAGATCGAAGTGCTCGAAGAGCTGATACAGCGTCTGCTGGTCGAGAGAACTCGAATGCAGATCGGCCGCTTGCTTGGCCCGCGCCATGTTACGGATCAGGTCGGGATCGCCCATGACCCATCCGGTGCGCAGCGCCGGCGCGACCGTCTTCGAGAAGGTGCTCGTGTAAACGACGCAGGAGCCCGCCGGATGTTGGTCCAGCGAGAAGATCGAAGGGTAATGCACGGATTCGTCGCCGAATTTCAATTCCCCGTACGGATCGTCCTCCAGGATCAGCGCGTCGTATTTGCGGCACAGCTCCAGCACGCCCTTGCGGCGCTCCAGGCTCCAAGCCTGGCCCGTCGGGTTCGAGAACGTGGGGATCACGTAAACCATTTTGGGGCGGTGCTGCTCCAATTTGGCGGCGAGATCGGCCAAGTCCATGCCGTCGCTGTCCCCGGCGACGGACACGAGTCGGGCGCCGTAGGAGTTGAACACCTGGATCGCCGACAGGTAAGTGGGCCGCTCGACCAGGATGACGTCACCCGGGTCGATGTAGATGCGGGTCAGGAGATCGATCGCCTGCTGGGAACCCGTCGTCAGCAGCATGTCGTCCGGAGTGACTTGGATTCCTTTCTTCGCCATGCGGCGGCTGATGCTTTCGCGAAGCGGCAGGTAACCTTCGGTCAAGCCGTATTGAAGCGCCTTGTTCCCTTGCGCCAACACCCGGTCGAAGGCTTCGCCCACGGCGGCGACCGGGAAATGCTCTTCCGCCGGCAATCCGCCGGCGAAAGAAATGACCGATTGCCGCTGGGTCAGCTTCAGGATTTCACGGACCGCGGAAGAGGAGAATTTCCCCAGCCGGTCTGAGTATCGATAGTTCATTGGGACTCCCCGTTTCCTATTAGATCAACGTGACGTTGTCACGGCGGCTGCGGGCAGGCGCCTGGCGCTTGTCTAGTAGCCGGTTCAGCGCGTCCACGTAAGCGCGGGCGCTCGCTTCCAAAATGTCGGTGCTGACGCCGCGCCCGTGCGCGGACAGCTCGCCTTGTTTCAGATGCACATGGACTTCGCCGAGCGCGTCGGTTCCGTCCGTAACGGATTTAATCGCGTAGTCGTCCAGCTCCACAAGCTCCCCGGTCAGGGAATCGATCGCCTGGTAGATTGCGTCGACGGAGCCGTTGCCTTCCGACGTGCGTTCCAGGATGCCTTGGGCCGTCTTGAGACGGACTTTGGCGGTCGGAACGGCATGGCTGTCGAAGGACACGACCAACTGCTCCAGCCCGAAAACCTCCGGCGTCAAAGCCAGCTTCTCTTCCAGCAAGGCGCGGATATCTTCGTCGCTGACCGTCTTCTTCCGGTCCGCAAGGTCTTTGAATTTGCCGAAGGCCGCGTTCACTTGCTCTTCGGTCAGATCTTCGTAGCCGAGATCGATCAGCTTCTCGCGGAAGGCGTGGCGCCCGGAATGCTTGCCCATGACGAGCTTGCTTTCCTTCAGGCCGATCGTCTCCGGGGAAATGATTTCGTAGGTGGTCTTTTCTTTCAGCATGCCGTCTTGGTGGATACCCGATTCATGCGCGAACGCGTTGGCGCCGACGATCGCCTTGTTGCCGGGTACGACCATGCCCGTCAGCTTGCTGACGAGACGGCTCGTCTTGGCGATTTCTTTCAGGTTGAGCGACGTTTTCGCGTCGAAATAAGCGGCTCGAGTCTCGAGGGCCAGCGCGACTTCCTCAAGCGCGGTGTTGCCGGCGCGTTCGCCGATGCCGTTAATCGTTCCTTCGATCTGGTCGGCGCCGTTCAGTACGGCCGCCAAGGCGTTGGCCGTCGCCATCCCGAGGTCGTCATGGCAATGGGCCGACAGCTGGATCCGCTCGATCCCCGGCACCTTTTCTTTCAGCGTTTTGAAAATGTTGCCGAACTCATACGGCGTCATGTAGCCGACGGTGTCCGGAATGTTGACGACGGTCGCTCCCGCGCGGATGGCCATTTCGGTTACTTCGCAGAGGAAATCCAGCTCCGTGCGGCCGGCATCCTCGGGGGAGAACTCGATTTTATCGAAGTATTGCTTGGCGTAACGGATCGCCTTCTCCGCCGTTTCCAGCACTTGCTCCTTCTCCATCTTCAGCTTATGCTTCCGGTGGATCGGCGAAGTCGCCAGAAACACGTGAATGCCCGGGTCCTGGGCGCCTTTAAGCGCTTCCCGAACCGCGTCGATGTCCGGCTCGCGGGAACGCGCCAGACCGATGACGGTCGCGTTCTTGACGGCCCGAGCCACGGCGTTGACCGCGGCCAAGTCGCCCGGCGACGCCGCCGGAAAGCCGGCTTCGATCCGGTCGACGCCGAGCTTCTCGAGCTGCAGCGCGATCTCCACTTTCTCTTGGGTATTCAGGTTCACGCCCGGGGACTGTTCGCCGTCGCGGAGCGTCGTGTCGAAAATATAGATTTTACGCATGGCAGGGAATTCCCGCACCTCCTGAAAAGCACGTTAGACCGCTCATAATGGCCTTTTTAGGATTATATCACAAAGCCCCGGCGTACTGCCGGGGCCCCAGGTCTATCGAATTTATTTCTTGATCCAGTGCATCAAGCCGCGGAGCTGCGCGCCGACTTGCTCGATCGGGTGCTCGGCTTCGTTGCGGCGGGTCGCGGTCAGGAACGCGCGGCCGGATTGGTTTTCGAGGATGAAGTCGCGGGCGAACTTGCCTTGCTGGATGTCGCTCAGGACCGCTTTCATCGCTTTCTTCGTTTCGTCCGTTACGATGCGCGGGCCGGTGACGTAGTCGCCGTATTCCGCCGTGTTGGAGATGGAGTCGCGCATCGTGGCGAGGCCGCCCTCGTACATGAGGTCAACGATCAGCTTCAGCTCGTGCAAGCACTCGAAGTAAGCCATTTCCGGAGCGTAGCCGGCTTCGACCAGCGTTTCGAAGCCCGCTTTGACCAGCGCGCTCGCGCCGCCGCAGAGGACGGCTTGCTCGCCGAACAGGTCGGTTTCGGTTTCTTCTTTAAACGTCGTTTCGATGACGCCCGCGCGGGTACAGCCGATGCCTTTGGCATAAGCCATGCCGATTTCGAACGCTTTGCCCGTGCCGTTCTGGTGGATGGCGATCAGGCCGGGAACGCCGAAGCCTTCGACGTACGTGCGGCGGACCATGTGGCCCGGCGATTTCGGAGCGACGAGCAGAACGTCGGCGTCCGCCGGAGCGACGATCTGGCCGAAATGAACGTTAAAGCCGTGGGAGAACATCAGGGCCGCGCCTTTTTTGAGGTTCGGCTCGATTTCGTTTTTGTAGACGGCAGCTTGCGTTTCGTCCGGCATCAGGATTTGCACGATGTCCGCTTTGCGGGTCGCGTCGGCGACGGACAGCACTTCGAAGCCGTCGTTGCGGGCTTTGTCCGCGGATTTGCCGTTACGGAGACCGATGATGACGGAAACGCCGCTGTCGCGAAGGTTTTGGGCTTGGGCATGGCCTTGGCTGCCGTAGCCGATGACCGCGATCGTTTTGCCTTTCAGTACGCCGAGATCGGCGTCTTTCTCGTGAAACAGGTTGACTGCCATGAAATGAGTACCTCCTTGAGTTTGAATGCTCTAATATGGCGACCCTCGAAGCGGGCGTTCCAGAAGCGGAACCTACCGGACGAGCCTTGGCCCTTCACGGATGCGTCTGCTCCTCGAACCCCCGCTCCGACAGTTGCTTGAAGCGGGAAAAGGTTAGTGCGTTAAAGCGTTGCGGTGCGACAATTAACGGTTGCCGCGGGTCATCGCGGTAACGCCGGTCCGGGACAATTCGCGAATCCCGTACGGCTTGAGCAATTCGACCATCGCGTCGATCTTCTCCGTGTCCCCGACCACTTGCACGATCAGGGAAGCAGGACCGATGTCGACCACGGCTGCGCGGAACGTCTCCACGATACCGAGAATTTCGGGACGGGCGGCCGGCTCGGCGCCGACCTTGATCAGGCCGAGCTCGCGCGCCACCATCGGGTTGGAACTGACATCCACGACCTTGATGACGTCGATGAGTTTGTACAGCTGCTTCTGAACCTGCTCCAGCGTACGGTCGTCGCCGGTCGTGACGATGACCATCCGGGAAAGGCCCGGCTCCTCGGAGGAGCCGACGGTGATGCTGTCGATGTTGAAACCGCGCCGGCCGAACAGGCCGGATACCCGCTGCATGACCCCGGGCTGGTCGTTGACGAGAATGGAGATCGTATGTTTGCTCATTCGGAATCCCCCATGATCATTTGGTCGATCGTGCTTCCCTGGGTGACCATCGGATACACGTTCTCATCCCGGCGGACGACGAATTCCACGACGGCCGGTCCGGGGTGCTGAAGGGCTTCTTCCCATACCCGGCGGGCTTCTTCTTTGTTCGTGGCGCGGAATGCTTTCACGCCGTATGCTTCCGCCAGCTTGACGAAGTCCGGGCTGCCGGCCAGGTCGATGTGGCTGAAGCGGTTCTCGTGGATCAGCTCCTGCCATTGCCGCACCATGCCGAGCACCTGGTTATTCAAGATCGCGACTTTGACCGGAATGTTGTTGATCGCGCAAATCGCCAGCTCCTGGGCGCACATCTGCATGCCGCCGTCTCCGTTGATCGAGACGACCGTGCGTTCCGGGTTGCCCATTTGGGCGCCGATCGCGGATGGGAAGCCGAAGCCCATCGTTCCGAGTCCGCCCGAGGTGACCCAAGAGCGCGGCTTTTTGAACGGATAATATTGGGCCGCCCACATTTGGTGCTGGCCGACGTCCGTCGTGACGATGGCGTCGCCTTGCGTGGTGTCGTGGATCATGGAAACGACCCACTGCGGCTTCAATTCCTTGTCGGAATCGATATACTTGAACGGTTTGGACGCTTTCCAATCGCGAAGCAGGGAGCGCCATTCGTCGGCTTTGTCCGCGCGTTTGGCCGCAGCGTTCGCGATTTGCAGAACGGCTTTCACGTCGCCGACGATCGGTACGTCGGTCGGCACGTTTTTGCCGATTTCCGCGGGATCGATATCGATGTGGACGATCTTCGCTTTCGGAGCGAAGCCGGACAACTTGCCGGTCACGCGGTCGTCGAAGCGGGCGCCGATGTTGATCAGCAGGTCCGCGTTCTGGATCGCGTTGTTCGCCGTATAAGTCCCGTGCATGCCCGGCATGCCGAGGTGAAGATCGTGCCCGCTCGGGAATGCCCCGAGTCCGAGCAACGTCGTCGTAATCGGGATTTCCGTTTTCGTGACGAACTCGTACAGTTCCTCGTGCGCCCCGGAGTAGATCGCGCCGCCGCCGACCAAGAGAAGCGGACGCTCCGCCTCCTCGATGGCGCGAAGCATTTTGTCCACTTGGCCTTTGTTCGGTTGGACCGTCGGGTTGTAGCCGCGCAGGTTCACCTCGCTGACCGGCTGGAACAACGTTTTTTGCGCGGAAACGTCTTTGGGGATGTCGATCAGCACCGGCCCTTTACGTCCGCTGTTCGCGATATGGAAGGCTTCGTGGATGATGCGCGGAAGATCCGCGGCATCCCGGACCAGATAGCTGTGCTTCGTGATCGGCATCGTGATGCCGACGATGTCCGCCTCTTGGAACGCGTCGGTTCCGATGAGGTGGGTCGCGACGTTGCCGGTGATGACGACGAGCGGGACCGAGTCCATGTAAGCCGTGGCGATGCCGGTGACGACGTTCGTCGCTCCCGGGCCGGAAGTGGCGATGCACACTCCCACTTTGCCGGTGGAACGGGCATATCCGTCCGCCGCGTGAATGGCGCCTTGTTCGTGACGGGTCAGCAAGTGGTTGAAATCGGAAAAGCCGTACATGGCGTCATAGATGTACAGCACCGCGCCCCCCGGATAACCGAAGACGCAATCGACGCCCTCCAACAATAGACTGCGAAGCAGCATTTCCGAACCCGAGATGACCTCCGGTTTGCTCCATTTTGCGATCAGTTCTTCTTTGGATTTCAGCGTGGCACTTTGCGCGCTCATCCGTCATCCTCCTTTCGAAGATTGGTTGAATGGAAAAATAAAAAGCCTTCCGTCCCGAACGCCGTTAAAGACGTTCTGGGACGAAAGGCTGTTGCTTCCGCGGTACCACCCGAGTTTGCCGCGTCACCTTGCGATGGCGGCCTCTGAAGGAGCGTCTTCCCGGTTTCGCGGTTCGATCGCACCTTCGGCGCGGATAACGTGCGCCACTCCGATTCTCCCTACTGGCCGACAGCGGCGTTCAGGCGAATAGCTCCGAGGAGACTTCGCGGTTAGGGGTTTTGGCATCGGTCTCAGCAATCCCGACGCTCTCTGAGCAAAAGAGCCCTTCGCTTTATCCTCATCACGGCTGTTGTCTTGTTCAACGATTAGGTCTCATTATATGCTTCGCGAAGCCGTACGTCAATATGCATCGGACATGAAATTTGCTTAAACAACGCGGGCGCGCGGTTCTTCCGTTTTTTGGGGGACCGGGCCGGCCTCCTTCGACATACGATGGTAACGACCACGTCCGGATAGAGAGATCGCTTGGAGGCGAGGACATTTGATTCGATGGAGACGCTCGGGAGACGAGGCGGCGATCGTGGAACTGGTGCGGACGGAACTTGTGCCTCTGTCGAGAAGGCCGGGCATGAAGGGCAGCCGGATTCGGGAGGAAATCGCCGAGCGGATGCGCCGGGGCGTTACGTTGGTGGCGGCCGGTTCGAACCGGGGAGAGCCGATCGCCTTCCTCCACATGGAAGTACGGAACGAAACGTTGTTCGTCGACCTTCTCGCGGTCAAAGCAAGCGAGCAAAACCGCCGCTGGGGCTCACAGCTCATGGAGAAGGGCGAACTGTACGGAATCTCGATGGGCTGCAAGGAAGTCCGCCTGTTCGTGGACGATACGAATGCACGCGGACTTCGGTTCTACGGAAAACGGGGGTATTATACGGTCCGCCACATTCCGAGCGCTTATTGCTACGAACTGGGCAAGCCGCTCGCGGCATGGCGGCCGCCGTTCGGCAACGACCTATCCTTCTTTGAAGAATGGAACTTTAAAGTAGGCGAGTAGAAACGCGGTCATGAGCACCAAAATCCAAAGCGCCGCAGCCCGCCGGGTTTCGTGCAGGCGAATGGTCATGAACATCAGCAAGTAGAAGCAGATCGACCACAACAAATTCCATCCGTGGTGGTACGTGATTCGCCCGAATGCGTACCAGGTATATTCGAGCGCGGAGTAACCCAGAACCCAGAGTACGTAATACAGGTACTTCCAGCGGCTGCGGGCGGGAAAATATTTCAGGTACAAAAGGACGGTGGCCGGCAAAAACACGACCGTGTTGAGCAGATCCGCCGTTTTGTGGTTCAGCAGGAATTCGGGATTCAGAGCCCACAGCAAGTAGCGGTCGCAGAAAAAGTTGTAGAGGAGATTGCAGAACGATACGAAAACGATCGTCCCGTAGTATTCGCGCCATTTGCCGTAAGCCCGCGTCATCGCGGCGGCCAGCATAAGAAGGATATTCGTGCCGAGAATCACGGATGACTGCCCCCCGCCCGTCTTCAACCGATACTATAAGTCCCCCCGCTGGCTGTAAAATATTCTCAGGCGCTTCGTTCTACCGTGTAATCCAGACGAAAAAGCCGGCATGGCCGGCTTTTTCCATTGGCGTATTCGCCGATGATTACCACCAGAATCCAGGGAAGCCAAAGCCGCCGCCAAAGCCGCCGCCAAAGCCGCCGAAGCCGAAGCCGGCAAAAGGCAGCGTGCTGATCGCCAGAATATCGAACAAAGCAAGCGGAAGAATCGCCTTCGTACGCGCTTTCCCGTCGGTTGGCGCCAGAATCAGCTCGTTTCCTTGGACGCGCACCAGTTTTCCTTTGACGACGGAGCCGTCGCGTTGAAGCGCATAGATTTCCTTCCCGACGAGTTCCTTCGCTTGCGAGCGAGAGACATGAGACATGCTTTACCCCTCCTTCTCCAGTTGTCCTTCAGCATATGGCCGCGGAGGAGGGATTGCTTGTATGAATGCCACGACAATGAAAAAGCCCCGGTTGCCCGGGGCTTTTACGCTTTATGCGTTGAGTTTCGCTTTCGCGGCGTTCGCCAGCGAATTGAACGCATGGATATCGTTCACGGCCAGGTCGGCCAGCATTTTGCGGTTGACGTTGATGCCGGCCAGCTTCAGGCCGTTCATCAGCTTGCTGTAGGACAGGCCGTTTTGACGGGCTGCCGCGTTGATGCGCACGATCCACAGTCTGCGGAAGTTCCGCTTCGTCTGGCGACGGTCGCGGTATGCGTACCAGAGGGATTTCATCACCTGTTCTTTGGCTTTCTTGAACAGGCGGTGTTTCGCGCCCCAGTAACCTTTCGCCAGCTTCAACATTCTATTGCGACGGCGGCGCGTTACGAACCCGCCTTTAACTCTTGCCATGATTCATTACCTCCCGGAGAATGTTAAACGATAAAATTATTTGAGATTCGCGAGTTGTTGCTGCATGCGGCGGACGTCGCCTGCTGCCATGACCGGGTTGCCGGAAAGAACGCGCTTCTGGCGGCCGGATTTGTGGGACAAAAGATGGTTCTTGTGCGCTTTGTAGCGCAGGACTTTACCGGTGCCGGTTACTTTGAAACGGCCCTTGATGCTGCTGTGGGTTTTCATTTTAGGCATTGGATGTTTCCTCCTGTCAGTGGCTCTGCTTCGGAGCCAGAATCATAATCATGGCGCGGCCTTCCAATTTCGGCACGCGTTCGACGACGCAAATGTCGGCGACTTCCTTCGCTACGCGCTCCAGAATTTTCTGGCCGATATTGGCATGCGCGATTTCGCGGCCGCGGAACCGTACGGAACATTTGACTTTATCGCCTTCGCCCAGAAACTTCACGACGTTGCGAAATTTCGTCTGGTAGTCGTGTTCCTCAATATTCGAGCGGAACCAGACTTCCTTGAGGTCGACGATCTTTTGGTTCTTGCGGGCTTCTTTTTCCTTCTTCTGCTGCTCGTAACGGAACTTGCCGTAGTCCATGATGCGGCACACCGGCGGTTTCGCCTGCGGAGCCACGTTGACCAGGTCCATGTTCGCGTCGATGGCCATCTGCATAGCTTCACGGAACGGCTTGATTCCGAGTTGCTCGCCTTCGGCGCCTACGAGTCTGACTTCCTTCGCACGGATTTCCTCGTTGATTTGATGATCCTTGCTAATAGTGTTCCACCTCCGAAATGGATTGGCGTACCCGTATGTGCGGTTGAAAAACAAAAAAAGCGGGTCGCATTGACCCGCAACCTGCTCACTCGTCGGTCAGGCGCCTGCGGGAATGGTTTCCCGTCATCCGCCGTCTTCCGTCGGCTACGCGAACCCGTCAGCGCAAGCCGAGCAGGTGAGAAGCGGGTGCTTCTGCTTTAGCGTACTGAATACTTTCGAAAATCAGTCACTCGAGTAATATATCATGCGGAATTTCGATTGTCAACGCGAAAAGTTGCGTGCCGACGTCACTTCAGCTTTTTTCGCTCGGCCAGCATCATTACGGCTTTCCCGATCCGGGAACGGCGGGTTTCCTCGCGTTTGGCCGATTCCACCCACGTCACGTATTCTTTGCGGTAGCTGTAAGCGAGACCGGCCCAGTACGCAGCCGCTTCCTCATTTGCCGAGATCGCTTCGTGCATGTCTTCCGGAGCGTCCATCACGCGTTCCTCCGGATCCGGCTCCAACCGCACTTCGACCGTATCTCCCACGCCGGCCCCCGCGGCTTCGCGCAGCTCCGCGCCAACGACAAGGTAATGCGCCCCGTTGCCGAAAGGCATGAGAGAGCTGCGGAAAGCGGCGCCGTTCACGGTTCCGCGCACCCGGATCTGGCCCCGTTTGCCGAATGCTTCTTCCGCCGGGAAAGGAACGGTCACGTACACCCACGTCCCTATGCCGTCCGGCCGGAACAGCTCGCCTTTGAACGTTTTCATCGCGCTTGCGTCGGACATATCCGGCTACCCCCGAGATTTTTCAATATGGTTGCATTGTAACAAAAAACCCCGGGACGCGCCCGGGGCCGTACGTTACATCTGTTTGCCCTGCACTTCTTCGAGCCGGAGGACCCGGGTATGCTGCGTATGGCTCCAGGTCTTGTTGTTCTGCGTGAAGAACGCGTACAACGTGATCGGCCACCAGGAGAGCAGGAATACCGGGAACAGCAGCAGGTAAGCATACACTTTCCAGGACTTCACTTTCTCCAGCATCATGGCAAAAGGGAACTGGGCGCAACTGACGAACAAGGAAACGACGGTGACCCAGCCCGGCAGGTAGTAATAGATCGACGTAAACGTCGGAGCGCCCGGCGCGGCTTGGTCGAACCACAGGACCAGCGTCAAAATGGAGCCGATCAGCACGTTATATACCGTGACGGTATAAAGTGCGGTATCGAATTTCGCCAAATTCCGTTCCTTGATGCTCTTCCAGAGCAGCGGGAAGAAGTAACGGCGCGCTACGCTGAAGTGGCCCTGCATCCATCTGAGGCGCTGGCGGGCCGATGCGCGGAAGGAGAGCGGCTTCTCATCGTACACCTTCGCGTCGTAGTTCATGGTCGGGTAGATTCCGCGCTGCACGCAGCGGACCGTGAATTCCAGGTCTTCGACGAGGCTGGTCGCGCCCCATCCCATTTCCTTCAGCAGCTCCGTGTCGAAGCACATGCCCGTGCCGCCGAGGAAGTTAGCCATTTTCAGACGGGTGCGGGGCAGCTGCCACAGGCGGTTGCAGAACCAGTAGGTGATTCCGTATGCGGCGGTAACCCAGGAGTCTTCCGGGTTTTTGGTATCGAGATATCCTTGCACGACTTTGTGACCGTCGCACAAGCTGTTGTTCATATGGCTGAGGAAATCCGGATCGACCAGGTTGTCGGCGTCCAGCATGACGATGCCGTCATATTGGCGCTGGCGGCCCCACAGCTCCTTGAGCATCCATTCGATGGCGAAGCCTTTGCCGCGCTGATGCTTGTTAAACCGCTCGCAGGCGTAGACGCCGGGATACTTCCGAACGACGGAGGCGGTGGCGTCCGTGCAATTGTCGCAAATGACGAAGACGTCGAACAGCTCGCGAGGATAGTTCAGCTTCAGCAGGTTTTCGATGAGCGCGCCCACGACTCGCTCTTCGTTGTGCGCGGCGATCAAGACGGCGAACGACTTTTTCGGATCGTGATTCACGGCGGCTTTCTTGCCGGCCCAGCCCCAGATCGAGAGCACGAACTGGTACACCCCGATGGCGCCTACCAAAATCTGCACGACAAAAAGAATGTTGTTCAACATATTCGGTTGTCCCCCTAGACCCCAATTTTTCCGTTTTTATCTCTCTGTTTTGTTTCGGCCCATTTGGCGAGGTTTCTATTTCTTCCCTTTTTCAGCCAAAGGCATATCCATGATTCTGTTCGTTTTGCGGCGATTTGTCAAAAGGGTTTACGCTCGTTCTCCGATGTTGAAACGGGGTGACGGGAACTATGGAGAACTGAGCCCCGGGATAACCCGGATTCCTCGCCGATAGGCCGATTTAAAGCGTTTTCCTTGCTAATTCGCTAAAAAATGCGCGCTCCCGGACGCTTGCCGGAAGCTCATCCCCACAGCGATTATTAGATTTTATCATCTGGGAAGTTGCAGGATCCTGCGCGCAAACTTGCCGGATTTCCTCCAGCAAGCCTTCGAATACGCTTTCCCAAGAGCGCGCGGACGCCTTGCGCAAACCGGCTTCCGCCAGCCTCTCGCGAAGGCTCCGGTCGGCGTGCAGCTTCGCCAGCGCCTCCGCGAATCCCGTGGCGTCGCCTGGCGGGCAGAGCCATCCGTCCTCTCCGTGGCGGACCGTATCCGGCACGGCTCCTCCGGCGGCGGCGGCGACGGGCAGCCCGCACGCCATCGCTTCCAACACGACGTTGCCGAACGTTTCGGTCGGCGACGGGAACAGCAAAGCATCGCTCGCGGCCATAAAGCGGCGCAGTTCCGGCTGCGTCAGCATGCCCAGCATGCGCACGGGCAGTTGATGCTTCGATGCGATCGCGCGGAGATGGCCGGCGGAAGGTCCGTCTCCGGCCATCGCGAGCGCCGCATCGATACCGCGTTCCGACCGAAGCAATCTTACCGCTTCCAACGCGATTTCCGTCTGCTTCTCGGGGGCCATTCTGCCGGCATACAGCACGTTGAAGCGCGAACGTTCCATGCCGAGTTCCGCCTTCAGGGATTCCCGGTCGACTTCGGGATAGAAGAGGGAAGCATCGACGCCGCGGCTCCAAACGGCCAGCCCCTTCCACCCGTCCCTGACGCACTCCTCCAACACCGATTCGGAGGGCACGAATACGCGCAGGCACGGGCGATGAAACCAGTGCAAATATCTCCATAAAAGTTTACCCAACCACCTTAGATTGTAAAACGGCAAGTATCTCACGAAATGGGTGTGATGGGAGGCAACGAGAGGGATGCCGTGGCGCAAAGCCAGCTGCCTCCCGGTGAGGCCTATGCCGAACGGCGTCGCCACGTGGATCGCGGTCGGCCGGAAGGCGAGCAGACGGCGTTCCGCTTCCGGCAAGTTCGGCAACGCGAACCGCGTTTGCGGATACAGGATGAAAGGCAGGCTGGCGAGCCTTTCGGCGTTTTCCAGGCCGGGATACTCCCCGCGCGGACGGGAAGGAGCGAACACCTGGCAAGCGATTCCCCGTCCCCGCAAATAAGCCGTCCAACGTTCCAGCGTTTTCGCCACGCCGTTCACTTCGGGCGCGTAAGTATCGGTGAACAAAGCCAAACGAACTTCGGTCATCGCATAGCCTCCCGTTTTTCTTCCAGCATGGCAAACGGAGGTCAAGGGCGTGTCATGGCCGCGTAAACTTCGCGATTTAACGGATTGACCGCTATGCGTTAACGCACGGGTGACAAAGAGGTGATATCGTGAAAAACAGATACCGTTCCGGTCTCCCGGGCCGGCGGGAAGAGGAGGATGCCTATGAGCCGAATTTACCGAATGCTGCTTGAAGTCGAGCGTCCGCTGTTCCTGCACGTTAATGTCCGATGGAATCGCACGTATTTAAACTGGTTATTTACCGTCCTGTCGCTTCTCGGCGGAGCGACGTTCACACTCTGCGTTTCCCTGGCCGCCGGCCTGTTCGCGCCGGAGCCTTGGAGCACGGCGGGCTGGCAGGCGCTGGCGGCCGTCGCGCTCAGCCACATTCCCGTCGCCATTGCCAAGCGAAGCGCACCTCGCCTGCGGCCCTACCAGGTCTTCCCGCAAGCTCATACCGGCAAGAAGCCGCTGGAGGATCCTTCTTTCCCTTCCGGCCATACGACGGCCGCTTTCGCCATGCTGACGCCCTGGATGCTGGCACAGCCGCAGTTGATTCCGATCCTGCTGCCCGTGGCCGTCGGCGTCGCGCTTTCGCGGATTTATTTCGGCCTTCACTTCCCCAGCGACACGGTCGCGGGAGCTTTGCTCGGCAGTTCGACCGCGCTGCTCATGTCGCTTTGGATCTGAGGACCTGGCTTAGTGCGGAAAGCATGATGTACATGGGCATTAATAGGATTTTCTCCCACTAATCGTTCACTATAGGAGCACCTCGATCAAATAGTGGGAAAATATCCCACTAAAAACGCCCTTGACGCCTTTCTTGTCATTCACGCACGGTATTAGTGGGAACTTTTCCAACTAATCTTCTAAAAAGCGTTGAAACGCAGAAATTAGTGGCATCTTTTCCCACTATTGTGTCAACCACCCATCCTAACTCTTATATCAAAAAACCATCCGGTTTACGCCCGAGCAATAGCGTAACGGATGGTTTTCGTTTGTTTTAGGCGGGGTCCGACTCCGCCGGACGATTTTCTTCGCTGCCCGGGGCCGGCTCCTTCGCGCCTCCGCGTCGGGCTTGTTCCTCCAGTTCCTGCGCGATCCGCTGCCGATTGCGCTCGATGGCTTTCTCCCCGATCGCCGCCTCCAGCCGGTAGATCGGCATGCCTTGCTTGTGGAACTTGGTCTCATATTCGGTCATGACCAGATCTTCGCGAAGACCGTTGCGATGGAGGTCAAGGGATATATTCTTCATTTGCAGCCCGGTATCCGAGAAGCTGTTCAGCGAAAACTCGAAAAGGGTGAGCGAGTCGGTTTTGAAGTGGATTTCGCCTTCCTCGTCCAAGACCTGCTTGTACTTCTCCAGAAAACGGGGGTGCGTCAGCCTTCTGCGGGCGTGTTTGCTTTTCGGCCACGGATCGCTGAAGTTCAGGTAGACCCGGTTGAGCTCCCCAGGCTCGAACATAAGCTCCAAGTACTCCACGTTGCCCCGGACCAGCGCCAGGTTCGGCACTTTGTCCTCGCCTTTTTCCCGCCACACGGCCCTGGCTTTCTCGCTTCCGCGCCGGATCAGCTCGTCGAAAATATCCATTCCAATATAGTTAATGCCGGGATTGTTGCCGCTCATCCGGCTGATGAACTGGCCTTTGCCCATGCCGAGCTCGACGTGGATCGGCCGATCGTTTCCGAAAAACTCGTGCCAGCGGCCCCGCCATTGCTGCGGCTCCAGTATCACCAATTCCGGCTGGCTCTCCAAGCTCTCCCGGATGTTCTTTCTACCTCTTAACCTCATGAACGGTCCTCCCGATGTCCGGTTTTCAACCTATTATTCTGCCCAATGCGGGCTGCCATGTAAAGCGTCAAGACGTCGTCCTACCCGCCGCTCTCCGTCTCTTCGTCCAGCGCTGGTAGACAGCGATGGATAAGAGCAGCCACACGCCGCTCGCTAAATAGCCTCCGAGCACATCACTCGGATAGTGGACGCCCAGATAGATCCGGCTCCAACCGATGCCGAGGAACATGGCGGCACAGACGAGAACAAGCAAGACGCGGCCGACGACGCTGTTCACATGCCGCCACAACAAGTATGCCAAAATGCCGTATAAAGCAAAGGCCGCCATCGCATGGCCGCTCGGAAACGAGAATCCCGCTTCTTCCGCCAGCCGGTGGATGTTGGGCCTTTCCCGGTGGAAGACCGCCTTCAGCACTTTATTGAGCGTTGTGGACCCGAGCATGACGACGGCGAACAGCAGCAGTTCCCACCGGTGCCGCAAAAAGAAGTACAACGCGATCATGATCGCGATGGAGAATACCGTTACGGGCAGCGTTCTCCCGAACCAGGTGAGCCCTTCCGCCAAAGACGTCAGTCCCGGCGCTTCAGCACCCTGCACGGCCGAAATGATATCGGAATCGAATCCGGAGATCCGATCGTCCCCGATCAACCATGCCACGATTCCGAATAAAACCGCGGCGATCAGAGCCAAGCCGAATGCGCTAAGCAATCGCCCGAGCAATTTCATGACCCGAATCTTCCCCTCTTCCAACAATGTCACAAAGCAACAATTGGAAGTGTACCACGAATGCGGGACGGAAAACATCCGGATTGTGCGCGGCGAGTCCGAAGGGCTGTTTACGGAGCGGGAAAAGGCGCGGTCGGCGGGGGAATGGAACTTCGGGAACGCGTGTTGCAGCGATGGTGCTTAGAAGTTAAGTAAACGAGCATTACTTATCTGCGTATTTGTTCGGGGGGGAAGTAAACGAGCACGACGCTTAAGTCGAATTTGCACAACTGCAGGGCGATCAACGGACGGATGGACTCAGCAATTCGATTTTGCACACTCGGAACCCCTTTTCCAGACTCCGCTGGCGATTTTCGCCGTGCAAGCGGGCAAATACGAATTGCGCATGCAACGAGTATGCATGATGACGATTTAGTTGTGCGAATCCGAATTGCGCCGTTGCTGTCATCTAGACGCGCCAGCGGGCCGGGAAATAAAAAACCGGGTTCCCCTCAGGGTTCCCGGTGTTCGCCACTCTTCAGTTCAAATGCCGATGGTCATCGACATATTGGTCTTCCAAAATGTGATTCAGCTTCTTCTTCGCGGAGACCTCGATTTTATGGTTACCGTGGAATTTGATTCCCGCCAGCGCCATGATTTCCTTCACCGTCAATTCGACTTTCACCGTGTCGTCCCCTTGGGGAATGCGTACGACGGAATCCATGAAACTCACCTCTCCGAAAATATTGGCATAAAATTCGGCTATGCAGCATACCCGGTGACGGACGGCTCGCAACAAAATTTCGGCGTTCATGTAAGGTTTGTTCATTGATTTGACGCACTTTTAATATAACACACCATGTTAGGTTACGCAAGCGGGCTCATGCCTGAATCCGCTTAAATTTACGATTCCCGTTCCTCGCAATTTCACTCCGCTTTCGTTACAATAAATACCGACCGCAGTAAAAAAGGACGGATGCAGCATGCTCATGAGCCCTGAAACGCAGGCTCAACCCCCGATGTCGTGGGGAGACAAAAGATTTCACACCTGGAACCATGAGATGAGGAACGTTTTCGGGACGAAAGTGTTCAAAGTCATGCTCGACGCTGGCTTCACCTGTCCGAACCGCGACGGCACCATCGCGGCGGGCGGCTGCACGTTTTGCAGCGCGCGAGGCTCGGGAGACTTCGCCGGCAGCCGGCGCGACGATCTCGTGACCCAGTTCAACGACGTGCGGGACCGGCAGCATCTCAAATGGCCCGACGCCAAATACATCGGCTACTTTCAGGCGTACACCAACACGTATGCCCCGCTCGAAACGCTAAAGGAATACTACGAGGAAATCCTTCGCCAACCCGGCGTGGTCGGACTTTCGATCGCGACGCGTCCGGATTGCCTGCCCGACGATGTCGTCGACTATTTGGCCGAGCTGAACCAACGCACTTATCTGTGGCTGGAAATGGGCCTGCAGACGGTGCACGAATCCACGTCTCGGTTGATCAACCGCGCGCACGATACCGAGTGTTTCCGCGACGCGGTGGCCCGTTTGCGGGCTCGGGGTATCCGGGTATGCGCCCATATCATTTACGGATTGCCCGGCGAGACGCGCGAAATGATGTTGGAAACCGGACGGCAGACGGCCGCGATGGACGTGCAGGGCATCAAAATCCACTTGCTCCATCTGATGCGCAAAACGCCGATGGTACGGCAGTGGAGAGAAGGGCTGCTCCGTTTCCTGGAGAAGGACGAGTACATCGATCTCGTCGTCGATACGCTCGAAATGCTGCCCCCGGAAATGATCGTCCACCGTTTGACCGGCGACGCGCCCCGCGACCTGCTGATCGGACCGATGTGGAGTCTCCGAAAATGGGAAGTGCTCAACTCGATCGATGCTGAGTTGGTTCGCCGAAACAGCTGGCAGGGTAAATCGTGGGGAGGAAGCTGACGGCATGGGGTTCCTCTCTGTCCTGAGCCAAGCCCAGCGCTGGGTAGCCGAGAGGACTTCGCCCGGAGACGCCGTGGTCGACGCCACCGCCGGAAACGGAGTCGACACGCTGTTCCTGGCCCGGGCCGCCGGCGCGAAAGGCACCGTTTTCGCGTTCGACGTGCAGGAAACGGCACTCCTCCGGACAAGGGAGCGATTGGACGCCGCTTCCCGGACCGAGCCGCCGCTCGCGAACGTCGTGCTTCTGCACGCCGGGCATGAGCGCATGTCGGAGCTCATCCCTGCCCCGTACCATGGCAAGATCCGAGCCGTTATGTTCAATCTCGGCTACCTGCCGGGGGCCGACGAAGGCTTAATTACGAAACCCGATACGACGCTGCCCGCTCTGGAAGCCGCCCTTGAGCTGCTCTCGCCGGGCGGCGTGCTGACGGCGGTTCTCTATCCCGGCCACCCGGGGGGAGTCGAGGAAGCCCAGTCCGTCGAACGTTGGGCCGCCGGCCTCTCTCCCGCCCGCGCCCAAACGGTACATTACCGTTTCCCCCAAAAACCGAGCGCGCCTTATCTGGTCGCTGTGGAAAAACGTTAGGAGGCTGTTTTCGTCTATGTCCGTACGCAAAATCGAACACGTAGGCATCATGGTCAGTTCCATCGAAAAATCCATTCCCTTCTATGAGAACGTCTTGGGGCTGAAGCATTCGGAGACGATGGGCCACACGAACGGCGTCATCCGTCTCGCGTTTCTATCGTTTCCCGATCATCCGGAAACCGAAATCGAGCTGATCGAAGGATACACGGGCCAATTGGCGCCCGAGGGCCGCGTCCATCACGTCGCGTTCACCGTCGACGATATCGAAGCCGAATACGAGCGTATCCGGCCCCTGAACGTCGCCGGCCTGGATCCCGAAATCACCACGCTGCCGAACGGCAGCCGTTACTTCTTCTTCCAAGGACCGGACGGGGAATCCGTCGAGCTGTTCCAATCCACCAGAGGAGGGCAACGTTAACATGAACGTCAAACCGTACCCGTTGCATTTTCGTCCTGAGTTCAAAGAAAGGGTTTGGGGAGGCCGCGCCCTGGAGCGCTTCGGCTTCGATGTGCCGGCCGGTGCGATCGGCGAAGGCTGGATGATCGCCGACCACCCGAACGGGGTGTCCCACGTCACGAACGGACCGCTCTCTGGCCAGGGCCTCGATGCCGTCCGCGAAGCTTACGGCGAAACTTGGTTCGGCGCGAAAGGCAGCCATTCGGGCAACGGGCGGTTCCCCTTGCTGATCAAGCTGCTGGATTGCAACGACGACCTCTCCGTCCAGGTGCACCCGAACGACCATTATGCGGGTTTGCCGAAAGGCGAGCTGGGCAAAACCGAGATGTGGTACGTCCTCAGCGCCAAGCCGGACGCTAAAATCATCTACGGCTTGCAGCCCGGCGTCACCCGGGAATCGATGGCCCAAGCGATCGAAGAAGGCCGCATCATGGACACGCTGCAAGTGGTGCCGGTCGAAGCCGGCGATACGTTCTACATACCGGCCGGCACGGTCCACGCGTTGTGCGCGGGCGTCGTCGTCGCCGAAATCCAGCAAAACTCCGATACGACTTACCGGCTGTACGATTACGACCGCCCGGGATTGGACGGCAAGCCGCGGGAACTGCATATCGAGGATTCGCTGAACGTCACCGCCTTCGAGGGCTCCGACGCGACCCGCATGAAGACGGACGGCGCCAAGCCGGGAGAATGGCACACGCTCGCCTCGTCTCCTTATTTCCGAACCGAAAAAGGCGTCGTCGACGGCGCTTGGAAGCTTGCCACGACGCCGGACAGCTTCGTGATCCTCATCGTGTGCGAAGGCGAAGGAACGATCGGCTGGGCGGACGGATCCCTGCAAGCCAAATCGGGAGATTGCTTCCTGCTTCCGGCGCCGCTCGGCGAATATACGCTGGACGGGAACATGACGGTGCTGCGCAGCCAAGTACCGTGACCATCCGCCGGGAGAGGAGGCGCATGTCGTGCGCCAAGGATTGCTGTTAACGGGGCTAGGGATTGCCGTTTGGGGTGTGGCCACGCTGTTCTTCCGTTTGATCGGAAGCTGGGTGTTGGTCGCGCCGGGCGAAGCCCATTTCGGATCGTCGCTGTTTCTGTTGGAACTGCTGACGCTGCTGATCTTGATCGGCCTGGCGGTCGCCGTGCGGCTGAAGTGGTTTCCGGAACGCGGATCCGCTACCCGGTTCGGCTATACGGCCGCCGCGATCGGCCTGCTGCTGGATACGTTCTCCGTCTGGCGGCGCGATACCGTGTTTCCGGCGTTCAGCGAAGGGCAGCACCATGCTTTCGCGATCTGGATGACGCTGGGTTACGCGCTGATGCTGATCGTGCCGGCCGCGGTCGACCGTTTGATCCGGGAGAAGCCCGCTATAACGGCTGCAGATTCGCCGGAAACGGATGCGCAAACGCATCCGGCCGAGGAGGGAATCCGCGATGCGGACGCCGACCGAACAACATAAGAGCGAGGCGCCTTCCCGCGTCTCCTGCCTGATCGTGACCGTATCCGATACCCGAACCGCCGAGACGGATAAGAGCGGCCAGCTGATCCGCCGTCTCTTGGAAGAGCACGGACACCCCGTCGCGGGGCATCACATCGTGCCGGACGAATACGATCGGATCACCGCGATCTTGAGGGAAGCCGCCGACAGCCCCGGCGTGGAAGCGGTCCTTCTCAACGGCGGAACGGGCATCGCGGCCCGGGACGTCACGGTGGAAGCCGTCCGTTCGATGCTCCACAAGGAGTTGCCCGGCTTCGGCGAGCTGTTCCGCTATCTGAGCTTCGCGGAGGATATCGGCTCCGCCGCCCTGCTCTCCCGCGCGGTGGCCGGCACGCTGGGCCGCAAGATCGTCTTCGCGATGCCGGGCTCCACCGGCGCGGTGAAGCTGGCGATGACGAGGCTCATCCTGCCTGAGCTCGGCCACGTGATGAGGGAGATTTACAAAGACATCCGATCTTAATCGCAGAACCAAAAAAGGCCTTCCGCCCGACTGCAGAAAGAACTGCAGATCGAGCGAGAGGCCTTTCTTTCGTTACTTCATCACAACCCGAATTGGGAAGAGAGGAAGACGAGCGCTTTCCGGTTCTGGTCGCCGCCGACATGGTGGCCGGAAAACGGATACGGATGCATCTCCTTCGGAGCGGTAATCCGGTTGTAGGCGGCGTAAATCGTTTCCGGCATCGTCACCGTGTCTTTCAGCCCGACGGATACGAGCACGGGGACGCGAATCCGCGGCGCAAGGTTCAACAGGTCGAAGTAGCTGAGCGTTTCGAGCACCCGCTCCAGCCGCTCGGGGAAGCGCGCGACGTATTCCGCGGCTTCCGTCAGCGAGCCGGTGGAGTTCAGGATGCCGAAGTCCATGTGGCACATGTTCGGGATGTGCGCCACCGCCAGCGCGACCCGGGAAGACAGCGCGGCCGCCATCAGCGAGAGTCCGCCGCCTTGGCTGCCGCCGGCGACGCAGATGCGCGCGGCGTCCACGTCTTCTTGCTGCGCCGCCCATTCTACCGCCTTCAAAGCGTCGATCGTGATCGCTTTGTAGTAACACGTATCGCGGTCGAGAATGCCCTGCGTGATCCAGCCTTTCGTCATGCCGCCTTCCTGGCCGAGCCGGTTGCCCGTCTCTCCGCCTTGTCCCCGCACGTCGACGCTGAACACGGCCATGCCGGCCAACAAATAGGAACCGAAATCTTCCGGGTACCCTCGGCTTCCGGTATACCCATGAAAATGTACGACGCACGGCAGCTTCGTCCCTGCCGGGACGAACCCGGGCCGCAGATACCAGCCGTGGATCCGCGTGTCGTCGAAGCCCTCGTATTCGACTTGATAGGCTTCCACGTGCGGCATCGGCGTTTCCGTCTTCCGCATGGCGGCATGAAGCGGCTTGCCTTCGAATTGTTTCAGCGTTTCTTCCCAATAGGTCTCCAAATCCGGACGCGCCGTCAGCGGAGGCTCGTATTGCTCCAAATCCGCGATCCTGCGGGAAACGGCATGGCTCATTCCAAGCAACTCCTTACGCTTTCAGAATCGACTCGATCGCGGCGAGCTCATCCTCGCCGAACGCCAGGTTGTTCACGATCGCCGCGTTGTCGTCGAGCTGGCTTGCCTTGCTCGCGCCGATCAGCACGCTCGTCACGCGGTTGCCGCGCAGTACCCACGACAAGGCCATTTGGGCCAGCGATTGGCCGCGCGCTTGCGCGATGTCGTTCAATTTGCGAACCTTTTCGACGCGCTCGGGGGTGATATTGTTTTCGTTCAGGAACACCGATGCGCCGGCCGCACGGGAATCCGCCGGAATCCCGCTTAAGTACTTGTTCGTCAGCAAACCTTGCTCGAGCGGCGAGAAGGCGATGGAGCCGACGCCGTTCTCTTCGAGCACGTCCAGGAGCTCATCCTCGATCCAACGGTCGAACATGCTGTAACGCGGCTGATGAATGAGCAGCGGGGTGCCGAGCCGCTTCAGGATCGCGATCGCTTCGCGCGCTTGCGGAGCCCGGTAATTCGATATTCCGACGTACAGCGCTTTGCCGGAACGCACGATCTGGTCAAGTGCACCCATCGTTTCTTCGAGAGGGGTTTCCGGATCCGGACGGTGATGATAGAAGATGTCGACGTAATCGAGCCCCATCCGTTTCAGGCTTTGGTCCAGGCTGGAAATCAGGTACTTGCGAGAGCCCCAGTCTCCGTACGGGCCTTCCCACATGTAGTAGCCGGCTTTGGTCGAGATGATGAGCTCGTCGCGATACGGCTTCAAGTCGGTCGCGAGCAGGCGGCCGAACATATCTTCCGCGGAGCCCGGAGGGGGTCCGTAATTGTTGGCCAGGTCGAAATGGGTGATGCCGAGGTCGAACGCGCGGCGCACGAGCGCCCTCCCGTTCTCGAAAGTATCGATGCCCCCGAAGTTGTGCCACAGCCCCAGCGATACCGCCGGCAGCTTCAGCCCCGAGCGGCCGACGCGGTTGTACTGCATGCCCGCGTATCGGTCGGATTTTGCCAAGTACGTCATGACTCCTGCCCCTTCCCGGATTCCGATAATGATTGCTGATCTGCAGCCGCCGCTTGCCCGTCCGGCAGCGGCAGCGCGACAAGCCGCGGCGGCTCGTCTTCGCCCGAGTACAGGATCACGAGCGCCGTTCCCGCCGTTTTGTCGGTTCGGCCTTCCTGGACCCATGCGCCGTAGTCGAACGGAATGCGGTCGAGTGCCGCTTTCTTTTGCAGTTCCCGCTCCTCCATGCCCAGCTTTTCCGCCGCCCATCTCAGGCCTTGCATCCAGTCCTTCTTCTCCAGCCGGTCCTCCCACCACGTCTTGCGGGGCTTGTATTTATGCTGCAGGTAGTAGTCGATTTTGAGAAGCGCCATCGCGACGTCCGTATCCAGTCCTTCCGGCCGGTCCGCCTCGAGGAACGACCACAGCCGAATGAACAGGTCCTCGAGCTGATGGCCGATCCGGCTCCAGCCTCGGGATTCCCAGTAGTCGCCGAAGCGCTGGAAGAAATCGAACGGGGACGGGTACACGGTCGTGACCAGGTATTCCATCGTCCGATCCATCCGGTGGGCGTTCCAGTATTTCTCCAGCACGTCTTCCACCCGTTTGATCCGCACGATGTCGGAGAACGGCATGACGTCGCTGCCCAGCATCTCGTATGGCGCCCGCTCCATATACACGTAACCGTATTTCGCCGCGTCCAGCCGCAGGCCCGTTCCCCGCAGCATTTTCAGGAAACCCAACTGCAGCTCCTCGGGACGCAGCGCGAACACGTCGTTGAACGTCTTGCGGAACGTATCGTAGTCCTCGTGCGGGAGCCCGGCAATCAGATCGAGGTGCTGGTCGATATTACGGCTTTCCTTGATTTTGTTCACGGTCCGGGAAAGCTTCGCGAAGTTTTGCCGGCGCTGCACCGCGAGGTTCGTCGGATCGTTCGTCGACTGGACGCCGATCTCGAACCGGAACACGCCCGGAGGGGCATGCTCCGCCAGGAAATCGAGCACCTCGGGACGCATGATGTCCGCGGTGATCTCGAACTGGAACACGCAGCCGCGGTGGTTGTCGATCAGGAATTGAAAAATTTCCATCGCGTAATCTCGCTTGATGTTAAACGTCCGGTCCACGAATTTGATCAGCTTCGCCCCGCTATCGATCAAGTACGACAGGTCCGATTTGACCCGTTCCATATCGAAATAACGGACGCCGACCTCAATGCTCGACAGGCAAAACTGGCAGCTGAACGGACATCCGCGGCTCGTCTCGAAATAGACGACGCGGTTTCGCAGGGTGGGAATATCCTCCGCAAACCGCTGCGGGGACGGGATGTCGTTCAAATCCAGCTTGGGCCGCCCCGGCGTGATGATGGCTTCGGCTTGTCCCTCTTTGCGATAAGCAAGGCCGAAGACAAAATGGTATTTCCGGTCTCCCGCGATTTGGCGCAGCAGGTCCCGGAACGTTTCTTCGCCTTCCCCCATGACGATGAAATCCACGGCGGGCAGCCGGTTCATCCACTCGGCCGTATCGTAAGAAACCTCCGGTCCTCCCAGCACGATTTTCACGTCCGGCAGTACTTTCCGCAGCATGTCCACGACGGTGATCGTCTCTTCGATGTTCCAGATGTAGCAGGAGAACCCGATGACGTCGGGCTTCTTCGAGAACAGGTCGGCCGCGATGCTCATGGCGGGATCCTTGATCGTATATTCGGCCAGCTGCACGTCGAACTCCTCCGCGCAGAAAGCTTTCAAGTATCGAATGGCTAGCGAGGTATGAATATATTTGGCGTTCAGCGTCGCGAGTACGACGTTCATGGTGCGTTCCTCTTTTCAAGTCGGGCTGTTACTCTCAACGTCTATTGTAACGGATATCGGCGCATGAAAAAACCGCGGGGAGCAACGTCCCCGCAGTCCGTCCTTTTTCTTATGCGTCCAATCCGCTTTCCGCGATCACTTTTTGGATGAAATAATAGCTGTCCTTCGGATGGCGGGCCAGCGTTTCGTAGTCCGTGTACACGATGCCGAACCGTTTGCGGTAGCCTTCGGCCCATTCGAAGTTGTCGAGCAGCGACCAGGCAAAATAGCCCTTGAGCGGCACGCCCGACTCGATCAACCGATGGCACTGGATAAAGTGTTTGCGGAAATACGCCGTCCGCAGCTCGTCATGGATGCGATTGTCCTCGGTCAGCGTGTCGTCGTAGCAAGCGCCGTTCTCCGTGATGTAGATGGGCGTGTCCCCGTACTCTTCATGCACCCATTTGAGCGTTTTGTACAGGGCCTCGGGATAGACGTTCCAGTCCATGAAGGTCCGGTCGAAGCCGACCTGCACGTCCTCGCAATCGAAGAGTCCCTCGTTCTTCTTATAGCGGCCGTAGTTGCCGGTGTAGAAGTTGATGCCGATGAAGTCGATCTTCTGCGCGATCGTCTCCATGTCGCCGGGTTGGATCGGGACTTCGGCGCCTTTGGTTTTGAACCATTCGACGAGAAATTGCGGATACGTGCCTTTGAAGGTCGGATCCATGAACCACTCGTTGCCCCAAGCGCGGGAACGGCGGGCCGCTTCGACGTCTTCGGGGGAGTTCGTGTAAGGCTCGCACCAGCCGAGGTTGTGGGTCGTGCCGATCTCTCCCTTGATCCCGAGCGCGCGGAACTTCTGAACGGTCAAGCCGTGCGCGACGAGGCAGTGGTGGGCGACCGTCACGCCGAGCTGAAGGTCCTTAAGACCCGGGGCGTGGATGCCGAGCGTGTTGGACAGGAACGAGACGCACCACGTTTCGTTAAACGTGATCCATTGCTTGATCTTGCCGTCGAAAGCTTGGAAAACGGTTTCTGCGTAACGCACGAAAGCGTCGATCGTGGAACGGTTCGCCCATCCCCCTTGATCCTGCAGCGCCTGCGGCAAATCCCAATGGTACAGCGTCGCGCAAGGCTCGATGCCCGCAGCAATCAGCGCGTCTACGACGCGGGAGTAATAATCCAGGCCTTCTTGATTGAGTTCCCCGGTTCCTTGCGGATAAATGCGGGGCCATGCGATCGAAAACCGGTATGCTTTGACGCCCAGCTTCTTCAGCAGCGCGATGTCTTCTTCGTAGCGGTGGTAGCTGTCGCATGCGACGTCACCGGTATCTCCGCCGACCACCTTGCCCGGCGTGTGCGAGAACGTATCCCAAATGGACGGACCGCGTCCGCCTTCCTTCGCTGCGCCTTCGATTTGATACGACGCCGTGGCGGTTCCCCAGACGAAATCTTTCGGAAAATCCAAACGAGCCAATGCCATCTCCTCCAACAGGTTAGGTTTGGTTTCTCCTCCTACTATTCGATGGAAAACGTTTTATTCCTGCTGCGCGAAGATGAAATCATCTGCTGAAAATGAAGCTGGCCCGCGCTTATGCCGGCAAGATGAAGGAATCTACCAGCCTTTCATTCTCCCGTTCCGATGGATTCACGGAGCCCTGCGGCAGCTTTGCCGGCGGCGTTCCCCGAACGGCTGTCGGCGTCTTCGGAGCGTCGGCGATTCCCGGTCGCTGTCCGCAGGCGCTAAGCGCGAATACGATGGCGGCAAGCGCCGCGAATATCCCAAAACGGCTGATCGATCGCATCGTTACTCATGACCCCCCGGAATCATTCTATGCCAATAAGACGAATGAGAACGAATAAATGTTGCTTCCGGGAGAAATTTTACCTGAATTTTACAAAACCGCTCTTGTTTTGTGACGTGCTGAATTCAGGCATGCCTCAAGCAGCCTCATACCTGCGACCGCGTCTTCCGCAGGGAAAGCGGCCGGCTCCAATCCGCGCACCGTGCGGGCGAATTGATCGGCTTGGAGGATGTAGGCGTTCACGCCGTACGGACCTTCCCGACGTTCGCCATCCGTGGTCACGACGGTGATCGAATCGTTATCCGCGCCCGGCAGGAACGACGGATCCAGCAGGATGCGGCCTTCCGAACCGACGATCTCCAGCGTATTTCGGAACGCGGCCCACATGCCGCAATCGAACGTGAGCGAGACGCCGCCCGGGAACTCCACAAGACCCGAAGCCATCATGTCGACGCCGCCGTGCTCGGGCGAGAATTTCGCTTGCACCGTCACCGCTTCCGGTTCCTCGCCCGTAAAATATCGCGCGGCGCTGAGCGGATAACAACCGACATCGAACACCCCTCCTCCGCCCCACTCGGCATTGTGGCGGATATCGCCGGTATTGCCCGCGCCGTTATAGGTAAAGACCCCGTGGATGGCCCGGAGTTGTCCGATTTCCCCGCTGCGCAAAATCTCCTTCGCCCTGGCGATGCGGGGATGGTGGCGGTACATGAACGCTTCCGCCAGGTGCACGCCGGCCTCCCGGCAAACGTCGGCCATTTCCTGCGCTTCCGCTGCGTTCAAAGCGATCGGCTTTTCGCAGAGCACGTGTTTGCCCGCGCGGGCCGCGGCGATCGTCCACGGCTTGTGAAGATGATTGGGAAGCGGGATGTATACCGCTTCGATCTCCGGGTCGGCAAGCATGTCCTCGTAACTGCCGTACGCTTTCGGAAGCCCATACTGTTCGGATTTCCGTTTCGCCTTCTCCAGGTCCCGGCTGGCGATTCCGATCAGCTCCGCGGTCTCCGACGCCAGCAGCGCGGGAATCACGTCCCTGTCGCCGATCCCGGCCGCTCCCAGCATTCCCCAACGCAAACGTTCCACAGCCCAACATCCTTTCGATATGGAATTCGGCACCATTATATCACAGCGTCCGAACTTCCACCCCGGCCCTTTTTGCGCTACAATGAAGCGAATATGCGCCGCCGACAGAAAGGATGAAACCGATGCCTTACCGCTTGATGGCCGTCGATCTGGACGACACGCTGCTGACCGACGACTTGACCGTGACCGAAAGCACCAAAAAAGCGATGAAACGGGCGATCGCCGAGGGATTTCACCTGACGATCGCGACCGGGAGAATGTTCGACTCCGCCCAGCAAATCGCGAAGCAGGTCGGCCTGAACGTCCCGATCATCACGTACCAGGGCTCCCTGATCAAAAACTTGCTGGACGAGCAAGTCCTGTACGAACGCTCCGTTCCCGCCGATGCCGCCGCAAGGCTGTACGAATACTGCAAGCAGCACGGGCTTCACCTGCAAACCTACATCGACGACAAGCTTTACGCGCCGGAAGAAAACGACCGGCTGAAAGCATACGCCAAGCAATCGAACATCCCGTATACGATCGTGCCGGATTTCGCCGCATTGCTCGCCGGCTCCCCTAAACAGACGAAGATGATCATCATCGACGAGCCCGAACGGTTGGACGCCATCAAACCCGAGCTGGCCGAACTGATGGGGCCGGAAGTCCACCTGACCAAATCCAAAAGCCATTACCTCGAGTTTCTCCACCGCGAGGGAACCAAAGGACATGCGCTCCGGTTCCTGGCCGCCCATTACGATATTCCGTTGGAAGAGACGATCGCCGTCGGCGATGCCTGGAACGACCGGGAAATGATCGAAGCCGCCGGTCTCGGCGTCGCGATGGCCAACGCCGTTCCCGCGCTGAAGGAGCTGGCGGATTTCGTAACGCTGAGCAACAACGAAGACGGCGTTCGTCACGTGCTCGAGAAATTCGTGCTGGCATAACGAGGATAGGCTGCAAATGAAAAGGCACCTTGGAGAGCGATTCTCCAAGGTGCCTTCTTTCAAGATGTGTCAGCCGTTCAATTTCAGCTTCCCGGCCGGCAAATGCTTTCTCAGCGCAGCGCGGATTTCTCCGATGTCCGCGATGTCCCGTTTGGGTATCATCACGACTTTGTTTCGGGACAAATAAAGGATGACGGCCTTGCCGATTTCCCTCGCCTTGAACACGTCGTCCCAAGGGACCTGGACCGTCGTGTCCCCGGTCGTATGCAGAATTCCCTTTTCCGTCAGGACGATATGCTGCTCGAGCTTGGACACCTTGTCGCTCTCGAAAATCCGGGTCGTGCGGACTTTGATTCTCCACAATTGGAAAATGAGCAAAATGCCGCTGATGAAGAACGCCGCCGGTATGACGATGGCCAAGTTGCCGGAATCCCCAAGTACCCCGCTCAATTGCGCGAAAATGACGAACAGGCACCAATAGAACAGAAACAATCCGGCCAGCTGCCACCGGCCGTGGTAAAGATTAAACCCTGCGTAATCCTCCGCGGTAAGATTGACGCGAACGGAGGGATCGCGCGTTACGGACTCCGACATTTCCTTTCCCCTTCCTTATACGCCGAGCTTTTTTTCCATCGTCAGGGCTTTCACCGTGCCCGTCTCGCGAACGACCAGCTCCTGGTCCACGATTTCGTATCCCATGTCCTGGTACATATTGACGTTCTTTTGCGCGGTCTGTCTCACCTTGCACCGGCAAACATTGAGGCCCCTGCCGATCCCGAATTGCTCGATCCATTTGACCAGCCGTTTGGCGTAACCCCTGCGCCGGCGCGACGGAAGCACGGACAAGCGGAAGAACGTGATGACGTCTTCGTTAATGCCGTAACGCACCATGGCGGCCGGATTCCCGTCTTCATGCAAAATGAACGCGCCTTCTCCGCCCCGCAACGCTTCCCGTACGGATTCCACGGTCTCGTCGAGCGCGCTGGACGGCGGCACGGCGGCACGGAACTCTTCGAAGGCCGCCATCATGAGCGAATGCACGGTCTCGGCGTCTTCCGGCGTCGCCGCCCGGATTTCCACCTCGGGATCGACTCTCACGCGGGGAGCCGGCAGCGTATCCGCCTCATCGATCGGATCGGCAGCTTCGGCATCCGCGCCGTCCGCCGTTTCTCCGACCTCCTTCGCTGCCGCGCGGGCTTGTCCCGGCTGCGGGATCGGCTGGTCCAGGAAATAGGCTTTGGCCGTTCGGCTGAACAAGAAGAACAAAATCAGCACGCCCAGCACCATTTCGAGTTGCGGAAGCAACGAAGCCGAGAACCATAACACGACGACGGACGATAAAATCGCGGGCATCCTTTTTTTGCGCCGGACGAACCAAAGCGTCACCAGGACGGCAGCTGCGGGCAGCAGCAAATTCACGAACACCATCAAGATCTGCCCGCCCGTCAGCTGATCGATTTTGTATTTGGCGTTTTCTTCGGCGCTCGGATTCACCAGAAGCCTCAGATTCAGGGCCACGGCGGCCGCGGACATGAATAAACGGATATATAGCAGCCAAATGGCGATTTGGATGCTGCGCGGTTTGGTCAAATTCCGTTCCTCCTCATTCTTTTACCGTTAAATTTCGTCCCGAGCGGACGCATTTCCTCCATTGTATGTATTTTGAGCCGGAAAAACAAAAAGCGCGGCCTCGCCGCGCCTTTCGCGTTACGTACCCGACAGCACCTGATACCAGATGCCGCGTTTGGAATACAACGTTTTCCGCACTTCGTCCCATCCGCCGAGGTACCCGATATTGAACAGGTCCTTCGGCTCCTGGAACTTCTCCTTCCACTTCGCGGCGACCGTTGCCGACACCGGGCGGAACCCGTGTTCGGCGAACAATTCCTGCGCCTTCTCGCCGTGCAGGAAAGCGACGAAAGCGTCGGCCGCTTCGCGCACACCGTGCCGGTCGGCGTTGCGCTGCACGACGGCGGCGGGATTTTCGATCAGGATCGTGCTTTCCGGCACGACGATGTCGTACTTCACGCCTTGCGCAATCCGGGCCAAGAGCTCGTTCTCGTAGGTCACGATCACGTCTCCGACTCCGTATTCGAAAGCGGCCATGGAAGCTCGGCCGCTCTTATCCATGGATTCGATGTTCTTGTGCACGGCGGCCAGAAATCGTTTCGCCGCGGCTGCGTCTTTATGGCCCGTCTCGGCTTCGGAGCGTTTCAATCCGGCGCCGTAAATCGCGTTGATGTCCCATTGCGCGCCGCCGGACGTTTTCGGATTCGGATAAAGCACCTTTACGTCCGGCCGGGTCAAATCCTCGAATCCGCCGATGCCGAGCGGGTTGCCGGAACGGGTGCCGAGCACGACGATGGACCGCGTCACCATGCCGCCGTCCGCGCCCTTCTTCCACGCCGGGTCCGTCAGCCCCGCTTGGACGAGTTTATCCATGTCGCCTTCCATCGCGAACAGCGCGACATCGGCCTCGAAACCGCCCACGATCGCGCGGGCTTGCGTTCCGGAGGCTTCATAGGATTCCTGGAACGCGACGGTTTGGCCCGTTTTCGCCTTCCACTCCGCTTTGAAGGCGGGTATGATGTCGGCCATCGCGTCCTTGGCGACGGAATAGGCTCCGATGACCAGCGTGATATCGGCTTTCGAAGAGGCGGGCGCCGCCGCCGTACCGCTTTCGCTTTTGCCGCAGGCAGCCGCGGCCAGGACCAGCGAAACGAGAAGCGCCGCGGCGCCCAGTCGTTTAAATATGGACATACATCGAATCTTCCTTCAGCTTGTTCTCCATAATCCAGCTGTCGTTGTCGTTGAACAAATAGGCGCGGTGCACGAGCACGCGAATTTCGTCGCCCGGATGGAGCACTTCTTTCTCAAGCGAACGGTAGGTCACGAGGCGGGTCGAGCCGACCTCGACCTCAACGAGCCACTCGCTGCCGCGGAAGTGCAAATGCCGCACCCGGCCCGTTTCCGTCGCCGACAGCATTTGAAACTCCCCGACGTTGCCGATTTCCACGTACTCGGGACGGATGAGCGCTTTCGTGTCGGGCCATGCCGCCGCAGCCTCGAAGCCGCGGATCGACGCAACCTCCTCGACGATCGTGGATTCCCCGATGAAGCTGGCCACGAACGGCGTCTGCGGGTTTTTGTAAATTTCCCAAGGGGTGCCCTTCTGTTCCAGGTTACCCTTATTAATGATCATGATTTCGTCGGCCACTTCAATCGCTTCGTCCTGGTCGTGCGTCACGAAGATCGACGTAATGCCGAGACGGTCGATCATTTCGCGCAGCCAGGAACGCAGCTCCTGGCGGATTTTCGCGTCGATCGCGGCAAACGGCTCGTCGAGAAGCAGCAGCTGCGGCTCCGGCGCAAGCGCGCGGGCGAAGGCGACGCGCTGCCGCTGTCCGCCCGACAGCTGGTGCGGATAACGCTTTTCGAACCCGGACAGTCCCGTCAGTTCGACCAACTCCGCCACCCGCTCCTTGATGCGGGCTTTCGACCACTTCTTCACCTCGAGGCCGAATGCGATGTTGCCTTCCACGGTCATATGCTTGAACAACGCGTAGTTCTGGAACACGAAGCCGATGCCCCGCTCCTGCGGCGGCAGGTCGTTGACCCGCCGGCCATGGAACACGATGTCTCCGCCGTCGGGGGTTTCGAGCCCCGCGAGCATGCGGAGAATCGAGGTTTTGCCGCCGCCGCTCGGGCCCAGCAGGCCGATCAACTGGCCTTTGGCAATCGAGAAATCCACGTCTTTCACCGCTTGGAACTCGCCGAATCGTTTATTCAAACCCCGTACTTCTACGTGCATGCCCACGCACTCCCTTTCTCCCGAAAGCGATCATTTATGTCCTTGCCTGGATTTCGCCCATTCCATGAGGAGCAGAAGGGCGACCGAGCCTGCCGCGAGAACGAGCGCGACCGAATTCGCGGACGTCAAACTGAAGTTTTCCACGTCTTGGTAAACCAAAGTCGTCGCCGTTTGCGTTTTAAACAAAATGTTGCCCGACACGACGAGCACGGCGCCGAATTCCCCGAGCGCGCGGGCGACCGTCAGCACGACGCCGTACACGACGCTCCAACGGATCGAAGGCCAGGTCACGCGCCAAAACGTCGTCCAGCCGTACGCCCCCAGCGTCGATGCCGCTTCCTCCTGCTGGGCGCCGATTTCCTGAAGCACCGGCATGACCTCCCGGATAATCAGGGGGAACGTCACGAAAAGCGTCGCAAGCAGCATGCCGGGCAGCGCATAAACGATCTTGATGCCCGCGGAGCCCAGCAAACCGCCGATGGCCGTCTCCGGACCGAGCATCAGCACGATCATGAGACCCCCGATGACCGGGGAAACGGCGAAAGGCAAATCGACGACGCTGTTCAGCAGATTCTTCAGCCGGGGTCCCAGCCATGCGGCTCGGACCAGATATAAGGACAGCATGACGCCGAAAAGCGTATTGATCAAAGTCACTAAAATCACTATCAGCGTCGTCATCCACATCGCATGCAGGGCCTCGGGACGGGTCAATCCGTTTGCGAAACCGGACCAGCCCTGATCCCACGCGCCCATCGCGATCCGGACGACCGGCGCTCCGAGCAGAAGCGCGAACACGACGAACGTCAAGCCTATCCATAAACGTCTCATAAGCCCTTCCTCCGTGCTTGCAAATGGTTCACGAGCCAGAGGATCAGGAACGAGAGGGTAAGCAAAATGACGCTCACCGCGGTGGCTCCGACGACGTTGTCGCTTTCGATCTCCCCGAAAATGTACACGGAGGCGATCATCGTTTTACCCGGGATATTGCCCGCCACCAGCACGACCGCCCCGAATTCGGCAATCCCTCTCGAGAAGGCCAGCATGGCGCCTCCGAGAATGCCCGGCAGCATGTTCGGCAGAATGACGCGGAAAAACGTCTTCGATTTCGTGGCCCCCATCGTGTAAGCCGCCTCTTCCTCCGACGGGTCCATTTCCTCCAGCAGCGGCTGGACGGCGCGGATGACGAAGGGGAACGTCACGAACACCATGGCGATCACGATCGCGGGTTCATGGAACAGAATGGTGAAACCCAACCGTTCGGCCAACTGCCCGACCCCGCTTCGGGGACCCAGCAGCAGCAAGATCATCAACCCCGCCACGGCCGTCGGCAAGGCGAAAGGAAGATCGACGAGACTGTTCAGAAGACTGCGTCCCGGAAACCGATATCGAATCAGTACCCATCCCGCCATCGTTCCGATCAGGACGTTGACGAGCGTCGCGATGACCGCCAATTTCAACGTCAGCATGACGGCTTTCCAAGCCAGCGGCTCGGTGATGTTCTGGGCGAACGCCGTCCAGCCGGAGGATAACGAATGGCCGTAAATGCCGAGGATGGGAAACACGATCAAAACGACGAAATAAAGCATGACGGCGCTGCGGAAACCCCAGCCCCACCAGCGGCTCTGCAGCATGGAACTCACGTTGTCGTGTACCTCCCAAACTTTTGGCCGATAAAATTCTTCATAATTCCTATTAATTTACTCGGTATTCATACTTTATCAAAGTTGGACTTTGTCCGTCAACCATAATGATCGGCGAAAAGTCGATTTTTATTAACCAAACTTATGTATCGTATTCCTTTTTCTTATGGGCGGTGTACGTCTATCCCTCATTTTCGACGAAATAGCGGGCTTGTCCCGCCTCGATCAAGGCCTGGCCTTGCGTGAAGTCGGTCATCCAAGCCTGGAAGCGGTCGGCTTCCCCTGCTTCCGGCAAACATAGAACGCGCACGCGGTCGGTAAAGGCGACGTCGCCGACCCGGATCCCGCGGTCTCTCAGGACGTTCTCAAGCTTCCCGTACCACGTATAGTCGATGTCGACGGCCACTTCCCGGTGGAGCACCTTGACGATCGGCCCCGCGGCGTCGATTCCCGCGACCGCCCCGTCCGTATAAGCGCGGACCAGTCCGCCGGCTCCCAGCATGATGCCTCCGAAATAACGCGTGACGACGACGGCCGTATTTTTCAGTCCCCGGTTTTTGATGACTTCGAGAATCGGTTTGCCCGCCGTGCCGCTCGGTTCCCCGTCGTCCAGCGCCTTCTGCCATTCGTCGCGCTCGCCGATCAGGTAAGCGGAACAATTGTGGGTCGCGTCCCAATATTTCTTCTTCAACTGCTCGATGAAAGCGACGGCCTCCTCTTCGCTTTCGACGGGACGGGCATGCCCGATAAACCGGGATTTCTTGATGACGATTTCCCGGCTGCCGTATTCCCGTACCGTGGCATAACGATCCAGCATGAAGATTCCCCCGCTTTCCATACTGCTTCCATTATAGCGCTCTTTCCATTCGGACTCGACTGTACTACCATGGTGAGAATACTGATTCTCCGGAGGTGACCGGCACATGGAATGCCGCGTCGGTTGCGCAGCTTGCTGCATCGCCGTTTCCATTTCTTCTCCCATTCCCGGCATGCCCGAAGGCAAACCGGCGGGCACCCGCTGCGTCCAATTGAACGAAAACAACGCCTGCAAGCTGTTCGGGCGGCCCGAAAGGCCGGCCGTCTGCAGCAGCTTGCAGGCGTCTGTGGAAATGTGCGGCGAACGCGATGAAGACGCGTTCCGGATTCTGGCCGAACTCGAGCGAGCGACCTCGCCCGGGGATTAGGAACCTTCCCCGTGCGCATGTTTGGGAGACCTGCGGGAAGCCGCGAAGCCGAGGACGATGACGAAGATCGTCGTCAGCACAGAAACGATGAACATGTTGTCGGCAAGCAGCGGCTCCAGCCATCCGTGCACCCATTCGTCCTTGACGAGCATTTCGCCGGCCGTGTAGCCGAGCAAGCCCGCCCCAAGCCATACGAGGATCGGGAAACGTTTCATGATCGAGGTCAGCAGTCTGCTGCACCAAATGATGAGCGGGATGCTGACGGCAAGGCCGATGCCGATCAGCAGCCAGTCGCCCTGCGCGGCCCCCGCCACGGCCACGACGTTGTCCAGGCTCATGACGACGTCGGCGACGACGATTGTGCGGATGGCTTGTCCCATCGTCAGCCGCCTCTTCGCATGCTCCTCTTCCTCTTCCCCTTTAAGCAAGTTCACCGCGATGTAGAGGAGAAGCAGCCCGCCGGCCGCCTCCACCATCGGAATCCTCAACAGCCATACGGCTACGAGGGTCAGCACCAACCGGAGGGCGACCGCACCGAACGTTCCCCAGAAAATCGCCTGCTTCTGCTGGGCGGGCTCGAGAGTGCGGCACGCCATCGCGATGACCACCGCGTTATCCCCGCTCAGAACGATGTTGATCAGCATGAGTTGCAGCAAGGCAAGCAGCCATTCGGTATTCATGGGTTCCTCTCAACCCGGCTTACAGCCGCGCTTCCAGCGCTTTCTTCTCTTCTTCGAAGCCCGGCTTGCCGAGCAGCGCGAACATATTCTTCTTGTACGCTTCGACGCCCGGCTGATCGAACGGGTTGACTCCGAGCAGATATCCGCTGACTCCGCAGGCGATTTCGAAGAAATACACCAGATAGCCGAACGAGTAGGCGGAGATATCCGGCAAGTGGACGATCAGGTTCGGCACGTTGCCGTCGGTATGCGCGAGAAGCGTTCCTTCGAACGCTTTTTTGTTGACGAAATCGAGCGTTTTGCCGGCCAGGAAGTTCAAACCGTCCAAATCGTCCGGGTCGCGCTGGATCGTGATTTGCTCCGCGACTTCGCCGACCTGCAGCACCGTTTCGAAAATGATGCGGTTGCCTTCTTGGATGAACTGTCCCATCGAGTGCAGATCCGTGGAGAAGTCCACCGATGCCGGGTAGATGCCTTTGTAATCCTTGCCTTCGCTTTCGCCGTACAGCTGCTTCCACCATTCGGATACGAAATGCAGGCCCGGCTCGTAGTTGACGAGGATTTCGACCGTTTTACCTTTCCGGTACAGGGCGTTGCGGACGGCAGCATATTGGTAAGCCTGGTTTTCGCTCAGGTTCGGGTTGTTGAATTGCGCCGAAGCGTCGCGCGCGCCTTGCATCATCGCTTCGATGTCGATCCCTGCCGAGGCGATCGGCAGCAAGCCGACGGCCGTAAGCACGGAATAGCGGCCGCCTACGTCGTCCGGAATGACGAACGACTCGTAGCCTTCGGCCGTCGCCAATTTCTTCAGGGCGCCGCGGGCCTTGTCCGTCGTTGCGTAGATCCGTTTGCGGGCTTCCTCGCGGCCGTATTTCTTCTCCAGAGCTTCGCGGAAAATGCGGAAGGCGATCGCGGGCTCGGTCGTCGTGCCGGATTTGGAGATGACGTTGATCGACCAGTCTTTGCCTTCAAGCGCCTGAAGAAGATGCGTCACGTACGTGGAACTGATGTTGTTGCCGGCGAAGAAAATTTGCGGCGATTTGCGCTGCTCCTTGGACAACGTGTTGTAGAAGGAATGCTGCAGCATTTCGATCGCCGCGCGGGCGCCGAGGTAAGAGCCGCCGATGCCGATGACGACCAGCGCGTCGGAGTCGGAACGGATCTTGTCCGCCGACTTCTTGATGCGGGCGAACTCTTCCTTGTCGTAATCGGTCGGCAGGTTGATCCAGCCTAGATAGTCGGAGCCTGCCCCTGTTCCATTATGAAGCTGCTCATGCGCCAGCTTCACCGCCGGCGCTAGATTGTCGACCTCGTTCTGGCCCACGAACTGCAGAGCCTTGGAATAGTCGAAACGAATGCTTTTGCTCACCGCGAAAATCCCCTTTCGGTTCCTTCGGTCAAATTTATCTTTTAGCATACTCAAATTTTTCCTTCCGCACAAGCAAAACCCCGTTCTCCGGATGGAGAACGGGGTTTATTGAGACCGGGCAATCCGGGGTTTCGCGGCTTACTCGAAGGAACGTCTGGCCGGCCACGATCCTTGCATTTTACGGAGTTGGATGATTTCACCGGTATGGTAGGCGTCATGCCGGATGAGGCTGTGCGCCCAATCCTCCAGCTTGCGGCTCGGAATCGCGGTTTCCAGCTCCGTCTCGGACAGCGCGGCGAGTTTGCCCCGGATGCCTTGCTGCACGCGTTCCAGCCTGGCGACCGTTTCTTGCCAATCGGACTCCTCGGTCGACGGGACCGCGAACGTATCATCGTTCGTCACGCCGGAAGGGTACTCCGTCTCTTCCCCGGTCCATCTCTTCAGCAGCCGTTCTTTGTAAAAGATCAGGTGGTTGACGTTCTGCCAGATCGAGTTCACTTGGAACCCTTCGGGGCGCCAATCGGCCTGCGCGGCCGTCAACCCGTTCAGGGCATGCTTCAGCGGCGGATACCAATCCTCCTCGCCATAGCTGAAATCCCAACCCTTCAGCAGCAATTCCACTCTGTTCATCGATCCTGCCTCCTCGTTATATGTAACCATCTAATAAATAATTACCCGTTACAAAATGTAATGTACCACGGTCCGCCGGCCGCGACAAGTAACTAGTGAAATTAATTTACGGGTGTTACAATTACGCAATAGAGTAGGAAGCGAGGCGGCGCGGCCGTGTTATGGGATGACTTTCTGAACAGCGACTATCACGACTGGAGGGGCGGAGGCCGGTCCGAGGACCGGCTGGACAAGCCCGGATGGCTGGCGCAGCAGCTCGCCGGCTATGGGCTGACTGACCCCGGTCCCTTGTCCGGCGAACAATTGCAAGCCCTGAAACGGCTGAGAGAATCGATGCTGCGAATCGTTGAAGCGTTCGCGGCCGGGGAATCGGCAGAGCCAGCCGACTTGGAGACGTTAAATCGTTTCCTGGAAGCCGGGCCGATCGTGCGCAGGGTCGCGGCGCAGGAATCCGGCTATTCGCTGGAAGCCGTGCCCCTTCTGCAGGATTGGACCGGCATCGCGGCCGAAATCGCGGCTTCCTTCGGACGCCTTCTGGCGGAGGGAGAATCCGATCGGCTTCGCATCTGCGACAATCCGGATTGCCGGTGGGTCTATTACGACGAAACCCGGAACCGTTCCAAACGGTACTGCGACGACAAAATGTGCGGCAACCTGATGAAAGTCCGCCGTTTTCGGGCCCGGAAGAAAACATCCGACACAAAGTGATTTCGGTTTCTCCCCGATCTATGATACAAATGAATTATGACGATTCCACTCGGACAAGGAGAATCTGGCATGAAAACGATCGGATTTATCGGCCTCGGCGTCATGGGGACGCCGATGGCGGCCAACCTGCTTCGCAAAGGATATTCGGTTACCGTGTACAACAGAACCCCCGGAAAAGCCGAAGAGCTCGTCCATCTCGGCGCGGAAACCGCCGCTTCCCCGCTGGAAACGGCACGTTCGTCCGATGTCGTCATCACGATGATCAGCAACGACCAAGCGGTCGAAGAGGTTTATTACGGAGAACAAGGCATTTTGGGCGGCTTGCAGCCGGGCACGACCGTCATCGACAGCAGCACCGTGTCTCCATCCCTCTCGAGGAGACTGGCTGCGGACATCCATGCCAAGTTCTCGTACTTCCTGGACGCCCCCGTCACCGGCAGCAAACCGGCCGCGATCGACGGCACGCTTCTGTTCATGGTCGGCGGCGATCCGAAAATCGTGGAGGAGAACCGCGAAATCATTCTCGCTATGGGCAAGGAAATCATCTATACGGGACCGAGCGGCAGCGGAACGACGGCCAAACTCGCCCATAACACGATCGTCGGCATTAACGCCGCGGGTTTGATCGAAGGCATGGCGATCGCGGCCAAAGGAGGCATCGACGCTTCCGCTTTCCTGCGCATCGTCCAGTCCGGAGGCGCCGCCAGCAAGCAAGCGGACCTCAAGGGCCGTAAAATCATCGACCACGACTTCAGCGTGCAATTCTCGCTGGCTTTGATGCTGAAGGATCTCAAGCTGTCTTCCGTGCTGACGGACGGCATGGGCGTCTCCACCCCGATGCTGGAAACCGCCAAAAGCCTGTTCCAGATCGGCCAGTCCGCCGGCCACGGAGAATCGGATCTTGCCGCGCTGGCGCAAGTGTACGAGGAATGGATCGGCGCTCAGATCGCCGACCTGAAGCCTCCGGTCGCCGCCGCTTCGGAAGCGGCTTTGACGCAGGAGCAAAACCGCCGCAAGAAGACCCGGGTTCCGTTGGAAATCCCGGTCATGGTTTCCGTCTATCAATGGCTGCAGGAAGGCTCCTTCTCCGGCCAGTCCGTGGAAGGAATTTTGAACGACGTTTCCGAGGACGGGCTTCAGATCGCCTCCTCGTTCCCGCTTGAGCACGACATGTTCGTCGTCATCCATCTGCCGCCGGAAGCCGGATTGCCGCCGATGACGGGCCGGATCATCCGCATCGTGAAGAAACAAGGCTTGTTCCACTACGGCTGCCTGCTGTCCGCTCTTCCTTTATACCAGAAGATCCAACTCAAAGAGTACATTGCGAAGAATACCGAAGTTTAATCAGCGTGAAATTAAAAATGCAGGACCCCTTCGCCGGGGTCCTGCATTTTTAATTGTTGCAAGTAAATTACGCGTCCAGGTAGGAGCAGACGTAATCGGTCACTTCGGCGACTTTCAGCTTGAAGCTGGCGTTCGCCGGCACCGTGAACTCGCCGGTTCCGGAAATCGAAATCCACTGGTCGCTGCCCGGCAGCAATACCGTCAGTTCGCCGGCCAGAATCTCCATGACTTCCTTCTGGGCGGTTCCGAATTCATACTCTCCCGGCATCATGATGCCGAGCGTTTTGCGCGTGCCGTCCTGGAACAGCACGGTGCGGCTGGTGACCTTGCCGTCGAAATACACATTCGCTTTCGCGACGACCGATACGTTGTCGAATTGAGCTTGAGACATCCTGATTTCTCCTCCGCCTTGCCAATATTTATTTAGATGAGTTTCCGGAATTCCGCCACGACGTTCTCCGGCGTGAATCCGTACTCCTTGATCACGCGGTCGCCCGGAGCCGACGCTCCGAAGGTGGAAATGCCGAGAACGGCGCCTTCGTCTCCGACGTAACGTTCCCAGCCGAACGGCGAAGCCATCTCGATCGCGAGGCGCGCTTTAACCGATTTCGGCAGGACGCTTTCTTTGTATTCCTTGGATTGTTTCTCGAACAGATCCCAGCTCGGCATGCTGACGACGCGGACATGCACGCCCTGCTCCGCCAAAGCTTTCTGCGAAGCGACGGCCAGCTGCACCTCGGAGCCGGTTGCGATCAGGATGCCTTGCGGCGCTCCGTTCGCGGCTTCGGACACGACGTATGCGCCTTTGGAGATGCCGTCGCGCGCTTTCTCTGCCGTTCCTTCGAGGATCGGCAGGTTTTGGCGGGTCAGCACGAGAGCGACCGGGTTGCCCGTGTTTTGCAGCGCGTACGCCCAAGCTGCGGACGTCTCGTTGCCGTCGGCCGGACGGATGACCGTCAGGCCCGGGATGACGCGGATCGAGGCCAGCTGTTCGATCGGCTCGTGCGTCGGGCCGTCTTCGCCGACCGCGATCGAGTCGTGCGTCAGCACGTAGACGACCGGCTGATGCATGATCGAAGCGAGGCGAACCGCCGGACGCAGGTAGTCGGTGAACACGAAGAACGTGCCGCCGTACACGCGGAGACCGCCGTGCAGAGAAATGCCGTTCATGGCTGCGGCCATGCCGAACTCGCGCACGCCGAAGTAGATGTTGCGGCCTTCGTAGCTGCCCGGCTTATAGACCGGCAGGCCTTTCATGTGCGTCATCGTAGAGCTTTCCAGGTCGGCGGAGCCGCCCACGAGGTAAGGCACGTTTTTCGCCAGGCCGTTGATCGCGTTGCCCGAAGCGACGCGGGTCGAGAGCGGCTTGTCTTCGGTCGTATATTTCGGCAGGTCGGCATCCCAGCCTTGCGGCAGTTCGCGGGCCAGTGCTTGCTCGAATTGCTGTGCCAGCTCCGGATGAGCGCCTTTGTATTTGGCGAACAGGGCTTCCCATTCGGCGTTCGCGGCTTCGCCGCGCTGCTTCACTTCGGCGAAATGGGCGCGGACTTCGTCCGGCACGTGGAACTCCGGCCAAGCCCAGTCGTATACGCCTTTCGTCAGCTTCGCTTCTTCGGTTCCGAGCGGAGAGCCGTGCGGTCCGGCATGGCCGCCTTTGCCGGCTTTGTTCGGAGAGCCGTAGCCGATGATCGTCTTCACTTCGATCAGGGTCGGCTTACCCGTCTCGGCTTGCGCTTCGGCGATCGCCTTCGCAAGGGAGCCGAGGTCGTTGCCGTCCTCTACGCGCAGCACTTGCCAGTTATAGCCCTCGAAACGTTTCGCCACGTTCTCGGAGAAGCTGAGGTTCAATTCGCCGTCGAGCGAAATGTCGTTCGAATCGTACAGCACGATGAGCTTGCCGAGTTTCAGGTGGCCGGCCATCGAAGCCGCTTCGGAGGAGATGCCTTCCATCAGGTCGCCGTCGCCGCAGATGGAATAAGTATAATGGTTGATCAGGTTGAAGCCGTCCTGATTATACGTGGAAGCAAGCTGAGCTTCCGCCATCGCCATGCCGACCGCCATCGCGATGCCTTGGCCCAGCGGTCCGGTCGTCGCGTCGACGCCCGCCGTGTGGCCGAACTCCGGATGGCCCGGGGTTTTGGAGCCCCACTGGCGGAAGTTTTGGATCTCTTCCATCGGCAGGTCGTAACCGCTCAGATGGAGCAGGGAGTACAGCAGCATGGAGCCGTGTCCCGCGGACAGAACGAAGCGGTCGCGATCGATCCACAGCGGGTTCGACGGATTGTGCTTCATCGTTTTCGCGAACAGTTGGTAGCCCATCGGGGCGGAGCCCATCGGCATGCCGGGGTGGCCGGACTTCGCCTTCTCGATCGCGTCGATGGCGAGCGTCCGGATCGTCGTCACGGACAATTGGTCAATGTTGGTGCTCATTTGAAGAAAGACCTCCTTATGTCGGTTTTACTATTGTGCCCTAGTATACTCGCCCGATGTCTTTCCATCGAAGGTTATACGAAAGCGACCGTCTTGTTCTGATACACGAGCAAACGGTCTTCTACGTGCCATTTGATCGCGCGGGCCAATACCGTACGTTCGATATGGCGGCCGATGCGCTTCAAGTCGTTGACGTTTTCCCGATGGGAGACGCGCTGGACGTCCTGCTCGATGATCGGGCCTCCGTCCAATTCCTCGGTCACGTAATGCGCGGTCGCCCCGATCAGTTTGACTCCGCGGTTATAAGCCTGCTGATAAGGCTTGCCGCCGACGAACGCCGGGAGGAACGAATGGTGGATGTTGATGATCCGGTTCGGGAACCGTTCGATGAACTTCGGCGAAATGATCTGCATGTAGCGGGCCAGCACGACGAGATCGACTTTGCCGGCCGTCAGCTCCAGCTGCTGCCGTTCCGCTTCCGCTTTCGTATCCGGGGTGACCGGAACGTGATGGTAAGGGATGCCGAACGACTCGACCAATTGGCGCATGTCGTCATGGTTGCTCACCACCATGCTGATTTCGGCGTCCAGGTCGCCCGCCTGCCATTGCCAGAGAAGCTCCAGCAGACAGTGGTCCTCTTTGGACACGAACAAGGCGATCCGCTTGCGGCGGCTCGCCCGGAAAATGCTCCAACGCATCGAGAAGCGGTCCGATACCCGCGTGAAATCCTCCTGCAAGGTCGGCAGCCGACGCTCCAAATCCTGAAGGTCGAACTCGATCCGGATGAAGAACATGCCGCCTTCCGGATCCATCGTATATTGGTCGGACTGGATGATGTTCGCTCCCTGCTCGTACAGGAACTGAGAGACGGCCGCGACGATGCCCGGCTTGTCGGGGCAGGAAATGAGCATCCGCGCGCGGTCCGCATTCTCCGGGCGGATTCCCGCCTGGGGTTGGTAGGGTTGGTCTTTCATGGGCTTTCCGTTTCCTCCTGTCATCCTCACGCGGCAAGCTTTACAGCTTGGCCAGCCACTTCTCGCCGGCAAACCACGCCGTCAGGCGCTTGTTGACCGCTTCTTCGCTGTAGTCGCCGGACAGCACCCGCTTCTCGATGACCAGATCGTACAAACGCTCGATCGGTTCGCGCGGGTCCGCTTTTTTCGCTTTGGCGTCCGACTTCAGCAGCTCCCATGTGTTCAGCACGTAGCTGCGGGGCTGAATGTCTTCCTTCGTAAAGAAGTGGTGCAGCCGCTCCACGTCCGTCAGGAACTCGCCGCCGAACCGCTCCTCCGCGTCGCCGCGCAAAAGCGCGATTTCCGCTTCGTACATCGGACGCGACGTCGCCTCCGTTTTGCCGATCCAAGGGGTTTCGAGCACGAACGGCTTGTCCTTCAGCGCGTCGTTGCGGACTACGTTCGCGATCGCTTCGAACCCGATCCAGCCCGAGCCGATCGGCGAGTGGCGGTCCTTGGCAGCGCCTTGCGGGTTTTTGCTGTCGTTGACGTGAATGACCGCGAGGCGGTTCAACCCGATCAAGTCGTCGAACTTGCGCAGCACCCCGTCGAAATCGTTAACGACGTCATAACCCGCGTCGTGGATGTGGCAGGTGTCCATGCAAATCGTCAGCCGGTCATTCGCCGAAACTTTCTCGATGATCGAAGCCAGCTCTTCGAACGTTCGTCCGATCTCCGTGCCTTTGCCGGCCATCGTCTCAAGCGCGATGTTGACGTCGCATTCCTTCGTGCCGTCGAGAACTTCATTCAGCCCTTCTGCGATTCGGGCGATGCCGTATTCGGGATCTTTCTCCGTGTACGCGCCCGGATGAAGAACGATGTTCTTGACGCCGATCGCGTGCGTTCTGCGGATTTCCTCCTGCAGGAAGTCTACCGCCAAACGGTAAGTGTCTTCCTTGTAGGATCCGAGATTGATGATGTAGGGGGCGTGCACGACGATTTCGCCGATTCCGGCCTCCGCCATCGCTTGCCGGCCTTCCGGGATATACAGGCTGTCAATCGGCTTGCGCCGGGTATTCTGAGGGGCTCCCGTATAAATCATGAACGTGCTGGAACCGTAGCTTACCGCTTCGCCGGTCGCCGTAAGCAGGCCTTTGTCGGAAAACGATACGTGGGATCCGATCTTCAGCATAAACGAACTCCTTTCGCCTCTCCGCTCCGCCCCGGACGCGCCGGGACGACTCCAAACAATCACCCCCTATTGTATCGCGTACGTCGAAATAAATCTAGAAATCCGCTATAATTTCAAAATGAGGTGATAACGAATGAAAAACGCCCCGGATTGGTTCATGTGGTCCATCGGGTTCTGGACGATCGTGATGGTTCTCTTCATGACGATCGGCGGATATTTCATGTTCCGGAAGTTTTTGAAGGTGCTCCCCCAACGGGACGGCAAGTCCAAACTCGATTGGCAAAATTACTGGGTGGAACGAAGCCGCCCGCTGTGGACGGAAGAATCGAAGGAGTTTCTGGAAAAGCTGGTTTCTCCCGTTCCTTCGGCTTTCCGCGACATCGCCCGCCACACGATCGCGGCGAAAATCGGACAGGTCGCCGTGGAAAGCGGCGCCTCCCAGGTGACGGACAAGCACTGCATCGAGGGCTACATATTGGCGACGCCCAAGCGCGACCATCGAAGCTTGAAGGATTTCCTGGACAAGAATGAGATCGATTATTCCGACTACCGGCATTTGATCGGATAAGAAGAAAAGCAAGGAAAACCGAAACCTTTGCCGCCTATCTTCGTTTAACCTTTTGGAGGTGTCCTACCATGAAAGCTAACAAGATGAAAACTCTGGCCTTAAGCGCGGCCGTATTGACGATGGCGTTGTCGCTATCGGCATGCGGAGGCGGCAATAACGACAACGACGCGGCTGCGTCGCCGAGCTCCTCGGCTGCGAGCGCTGCGAGCCCTAGCGCAAGTCCCGCTATGGCAACCGAGACCGAGAGCGCTTCTCCTTCTCCTTCTTCCGATGAAGCGCAGGTCATGTCCGGCAAATTCAACGGCATGATCGACGGGCACACCATCGAGATCGAGACCGGCGCCGGTGCCGTCGCCTACCAAGTCGACGCCGACACCGCGGACAAGGTGTCCACGTGGGAAGAAGGCACGAGCGTGAAGTTTCAATACAAGGAAAACACGATCACGGTGATCGATAAAGAGTAAACGTGAGGAGGGGCGCCGATGCGCCTGCTGCTTTGCGGAGGAACGGGCTTTATCGGAACGGCCTTGGCGGAGGATTTGCTTGCCAGGGGAGACGAGGTTTGGATCGTGACCCGGAAGAAACCTTCCGAATCGGGAGGGAATAAACGGTCACCGCGATACGTCACCTGGGACGAGTGGTCTTCCGAACCGGGCCGCTTCGACGGCTTCGACGCCGTGGTCAACTTGGCCGGCGAAAGCATCAACCAGCGCTGGACGGCATCGGCGAAGCAGCGCATCGTCGGCTCCCGCGTACAAGCTGCCGAGCGATTGGCGGACCTCTTCCGCCGGATGCAGGCGCCGCCGCCCGTCGTCGTGAATGCGTCCGGCATTTCCCTGTACGGGCATTCCGACGGCGGGACAGCCTCGCAAGCTCCTTTCGACGAGTCTTCGCCCGCCCGTCCCGCCGATTTCCTCGGCGATACGGTGGTGCAATGGGAAGCGGCGGCGGACGGCATTCCGGCCGAGCGTCTCGTCAAGCTCAGAATCGGCTTGGTAATCGCCCGCGAGGGAGGCGCGTTTCCGCTGCTTCGCCTGCCCTACAGGCTGTTCGCCGGCGGACGCATGGGTCACGGCAGGCAAGGAATGCCGTGGATCCATGTCCGCGACATGGTCGGCCTTATCCTGCTAAGCCTGGACAATCCGGACGTTCGCGGGCCGCTGAACGCCGTCGCGCCCCAGCCGGTCACGAACGACGAGTTCGGGCGCCTGCTGGGCAAAGTCACGGGACGGCCCCATTGGTTTCCCGTCCCGGGCGCGATGCTGAAACTCGTGCTCGGCGAGATGAGCACCTTGGTACTGACCGGCCAGTACGCGCTGCCCCGCAAAGCGATGGAGCACGGCTACCGCTTCGCGTATCCGAATTTGGAAGACGCCCTTCGGGATATAACCCGATAGGGCGTTTTCTAATGGTGAAGAACACCGTGTTTGAACCGGTAGCGGGAACCCGCGAGGCCGAGCACGTCATCCGGAGAAAGAGGGTAAGCCTCGTAAGCTGCCATCTGGACTCCGTTTAACGAAGTGCCGTTGCGGGAACCGAGATCTTTGGCCGTCCACCGGCCTTCGGCGAATTGCAGCTCCAAGTGGGCCCGGGAAACGCCCGGCGTTTCGTCCACATGGGTCGAAGCTTCCCGGGAACGGCCGATGACGAAAGACGGCGCGATTAACGGAATGGGCGGGGCGGTGCCCGACGCAGTCTCCCATTCCAGGTAATAAACGGGCGCCGCCGAATGCATCTCCGGATCCAGCCGCTGCGTGCGTTCCGCTTCCCGCGCAAAGCCGCCGGTCGACTCCGGAGGACCTATATCGCCGTGCCATTGCGGTATTCGCGGTGAAGGCGGCTGCGGCAATGGCGTCGGCCGATGCGGCTCCTCATCCGCGATATCCCATGCCCGTTGCGACGCGGACGCATCCTGCCGAGGTACCTTTCTTTCCTGCTCCGCTTCAACGGGTTTCCATGGCCTCTCCGCTGCCTTTCGGGCGAAGCCGAACCGCAGCCAGAGATATCCCAGCGCGACCGCCAAAGTGATACCTGCGGATATCGACAACCCGGCCGTTTCGGGATGAGCGGCATAGCCCCAACGCCACGCGGCCGCGGCAATGCCGATGGCGGCACAGACAAGCCATACCTGTCTGCGTCCGGCGGAGTCGCGCAGATTGTCCTCCTCGGCAATCGGCTCCCGCTCGCTCGGGAACGGCCCCGAATCGTGTCCGAGAAGACCGGACAGAGAGTGGGCGTGAGCCTCTTCGCGTTTCGGTTCGAACCACCGCCATGACGGGGAAGGCGTGCCGGATGAGAGCGTGCCGGCCGAAGCAGGAACTTCAGCATCGTGCTTAACGGCAGGCGGGGGAATCGGATAGGGGCGTCCGCTGCTCGAGGACGCTGAAATGCGGGCGACAGGCTGCTCGGCTGCGACCGTCCCGCTCGGAACGAACGGCTCCTTCCGGCGGCTTTCTTCCGTCGGAGTCCCGCCGTTTCCCGCCAGATACTGCCTGGCGAAACCGCGCAAAAGCGCCGGTTTGAAATCCGGCGAGGAGGCCAGGCGCAGCAACCGTTGCAGCGCGATTCCGTCCAGGTCGGCGACATGCATCATCCAGCGGACGATGAGCGCTTCCAAGGCGCTTCCCGGACGCTGCCGGCTATCCGCCAGGGGGAGATAGACAAACCGCAGATCCCTCCAATCTTCTCCCGCGAAGATACGATCATCCTCCAGGAGAACCTTGTCCGCGTCCAACACGTAAAGCCGGCAATCCTCCAGCACCTCCGCCACCCGGCACAACGCACCCATGAAGTCGCTCATCGTCCATTTCTCCGTCCGCATCGCTTGGGAGAGCATCCGCGTGCCGGACAAGGCATAACGAAAGGAAAGGCTGCCGTCGATTTCTTCGGTTTCCAGCCTAAGCAATCCCGGAACCTCGCAGGAGAGCAGCATCCGCAATTGAAATTCGTCGCAATCTCCCCGGGAGAAGGGCGGCTCGCCTTCCATGACCAAATAATGTCCCCTTCTCTGTTCAAAGCGAACCTTCAATCTGTCCACGTCCCTGCCTCCTCTAAAACGCGATTACGCCTGCGCCGGATAACAGCGCAATTACGGAAGGCGCCACCGCCAGCATGAACGGAAACGCGGCGCCTTTCCCGGATTCGGCGGGGTGCCGTCCCCAAGGCCACGGAAGCCGTCTTCCCCAGCGGCGAATCATCCGCAGACGGAGCAGCAGCAAAAAAACCGAGATGCCGCCCGCAAGCAGGATGGAAGTGACCACCAGTTGAACCGTCGCCGCCGCGCCCGCCCAAATTCCGTAAGCGCCGAACCATTTCACGTCTCCCGCGCCCATCCCGCCGAACCTATGGAGCAGCAGCAGCGGAAGGAACCCGGCGGCTCCGCCGCCCGCTGCGTGCAAGGCCCCCGCCCATCCATCGGATACGGCATGATACAAGAACCCGCCGGCCGCAAAGCCCGAGGTCAGCACATTCGGGATTCGCATGCGGCGAAGATCCGTCCAACTGGCTGCCGCGGTCAGGACCATAAGGGCGACGGTAATCCGAACATCCAACTTTCTCTCCCCCTTACTTGCGTTCGACCCGGAAAGGCATCGAGAAACTCGCTCCGCCTTCTCCTCGGACCGTCCAGTTCCATTCGCCGGACGTCGTGTTGCCCGAGACGTGCCATGTCCACGAAATCCTGCCGGATCCGTCTGCGACGGCTTGCCCCAAGTGCTTGGCCTGGCTGTTTCCGCTTTTGTAGAGAACGGACAAATCCAAAGAGGTACCGGGCTGCGTACGCAACACCAACGTCGCTTTCCTCCCGGGGCGGACGGGGTTCGGCTCCAAGGAGACGAACGCAATGTCCAGTTCCGAAGTTTCCGTATCCTGTGCCCTTGCCCGGGAAGGCGAACCGCCGGACCAGACTCGTTCACGGGCGGAGGCCCGGATCGTCAAGGGCATTCCGCTGAACGGCACGCGGAAAGGCAGCCGGTATTCCGCTTGCACCGTAAGGAATGCGGCGGAAACGCCGTCTTCCTCGGGAAGATCGACGGAAGTTACCCGGAACCGTTCCGGGGCCAACACCCTTGCATCCGACAGTTTTAGGGCCAAAGGTTCCAAGACGGCTTTAGCCGCCTCCTCATTCAGGAACCGTCTGCCGTCCGCTAAAGCTTCCGCCCAATCGCCCAGCGGCGAAGGCAGCCATTCCGCTAGCTCGCCGACCGTTTCCCGGATGTCTCCCTGGGCGTTTCCCGCTTCACCTTTCTCGCTGGGAGCCGTCTCTACTTTTTCTTGCTGCGAGAGCGTGATCGGATACCAGGACGACGCGGCCAAACGGACCGTCTGGGTCAAAGCCCCCTGCATCGCGATCGCGACGATCGCCGTTTGAACGAGAAAAAGAAGCAAGAAAACGAGCATCAGGAAGACGGGCATCACCAATGCCGTTTCCAGCGCGACGCTTCCCTCTTCCCTTGCCGCGCCGCGGTTATTGATAAGAGTGATCCGCCGCGTAAGTCGCCTCATAACGGTTCCCCTTCACCGTTCCTCCAAGCTGCCCGGTCCGGCCGAGCACCTTCAGCAATCCGGGAAAAAACCACAGTTTTAGCGAAGCCGTTCCTTCCGCGCTCGCGTAAGTATAGGCCTCCGCGAAATTCAGTCCGGTTCGGTACTCGATCGCCGCGATGACTCGAGATAATGCGATCGCTGATCCGCCGCCTTGCGTGATCAAGAAAAGCCGCAGGTAATCCTCGTAAGTGGTCTCGGCTTTCAAATACTTGGACAACGGAACCGCGTTCCGGTCCAGCAGCATGCGCACGTCCGCGATCGCGTTGCGGACCCCGTACGCGAGTGCCGCGGCCAAAATCAGCAAAGGATGTCCCAAGCCGCGGTTCTCGATCAGCCCTTCCATCGTTCGCACGGCCAGGCGGAGAGCGAAAATTTCCCCGTACGCCGCCGCCAGATTGCCTGAAGGAGTCGCGAATCCGTACAGGATGTACTCCTCCTCTTGGCGATCCGGAGATAATCCCGCGGAGCCGCCCTCCAGCAGCCGCTTGGCTTGAGCCGGCTCAAAGCGCGTCATACGGGCTTGCGCATATTCCGAGAAAAAGAGCGAGTCGCGAACCCCGGTCAACGAACCTTCCAAGCCTTCCAACAAGCCGCCGGCTTTCTCCAGTGCTTCATCCCTTGCTTCAGAAGGGTCCTCAGCATCGCCGGCACGGGTAGCGGCCTCTTCGGCGTTACGGTTCCGATCGGAGTTTTCCCGGAACAAGCGATCAAGCTTGCCGAACGCTTCCCGTTCTTCCGGCGTGCCTTGCAGCTTGCGGAACCCGCCGATAAGTCCGTTCCAGCCGGACCATTCGGCCTTCGCTTGCTTCTCGAAAGCCTTGCGTTCCGCGTCACCTGTCCGATGGAGATTGAAGGAAGCTTCCCGTTCCCGCAGAACGAGGCCGTTTGCGCCATAATCAGCGGCGTAACCGTTCAAAGCGGACAGCAAGCGGCCAACTTCTTGGCGAAGCGTTGCTTCCATTCCCTTTGAGGATGGCACGTTGTGAAGAAGTGCCGATACGGTTTCCGCTGCACCGACCAATTGCAATCCCCGATCCCGTTGGTTTGACAATTCCGCTTCGTAACGGTCGAAAAAGGCTTCCTCCAACACGAGCGATTGCGCCGTCCTCCGGATTTCCGCCACGGATTCCACTTTCCCGGAATCGACGGATTCCTGTTGGCTTTCGTCCGTTACGGCACTCGCCGGTCCGTCCGCCGTATCGGAAACCGCCGCTTCGGCAGCCATTTTTCGCATCTCTTCGTTGGCGGCAGATGCGCGCCTCCAGGCTTCCACCGCTTCGTGATAGGAGGACTCCGCCGCTGCGCGCGCACGTGCAGCCGCTCCCGCGAGCTCCGCCGCGAGCGAAGCCGTGCCGGACTCATACGCGGCGATTGCTGCCGTATGCTTTCCAGGATTCGGCTTCGGCTTCGGCTCCGCAACGGATCCGGGCTTTTCCGCTTCCTCGCGAGCCGCCGCTTCATCCTCCTGCCGCATGGCGACATAGTCCGCGTAACGGAGAGCCGCATCCGCCGCGTTCCCGACTTCGCCCGCCGGCAGACTGCCGTTCAAATCCGGCGAAGGATACGGAGCCAGACTGCGGAGAATGGAGACCGTCTGCTCTCCACCGCTTGACTGCGACTTCAACGCTTCATTCAACGCCGCTTCCCGGTGGTCGTATGCCTTGCGCATCCGCTCCAGCAAACCGACGGTGGCCGCGGCTTCTTTCATCGCCGGAGCCACGCCCCGGAACCGGGAGGCGAACTCCAGCGCCAGGTCGACGGGCGCCTTGTATTTCATTTCCTCCAGCACTTGCCGGCGAAAGACGTCATGATCCGCAAGCGGACGGCTTTCCGTCACGTCCGTCTCTGTCCATTCCGAAGCGAGGAAAGGCAGCGCACCGCCGCTATCTCCTCCCGCCGAATACCCTTCGGCCGCCGTTCGGAACAGCTCGTTCGCGTCTTCTCCCCCTCTTACGAACAGACCGTAATTTTCATAGAGGACAGGGTCGAAAGAAGAGAGTACGGAACGGGCGCCCGACTGAACCGCGAGTTCGGCCATGTGGCGAAAAGCGGCGATGCGAGAGAAGTCGATGAGCAAGGAAGTTAACAGCATGAAAGCCGCCGTTACCGAAATAAAATAAACGGATACGCTCCCGGCCGAATTTGTCCCCGAACGCCGGCCACGCTTCTCCCCGCTCATCGTTTTCCGGCCAGCACACTCGCCGCCTTCTGCCGGTAAGTCTCCGCGCTCTGTCCTTTCTTGCGCATTTTCTCCCGGAAATAACGGACCGACTGAAACGTGCGGATCCATTCCGCGGGTTCCGTCACGGTGGAAGACACCGAAGCCGAATGCCGAGTCTCCGCCGAATTCCGAAAACGCAGCACCGGCGTCGGTATCAAACCGCCCGACGCATCGACGGACACGGTTCGGAGCCAGCCCTGATTGCGGTACTTTAGCTCCCCGCCCACGAAGGAGGGAAAGGCTTCCGCCGATTTGCGAAGCTTCTTCTCCGCCGGCGATCCGTCCTCCCCGCCACCGTTTCCGATATCCACGCGGGAGCCGTTCCCATCAGCAGACATACCGAGCTCTCCCGCCAACAAAGCGTCGTCGCCAAGCCTCCAATATAAACCGTCGTATCCTCCGGACGGATATCCGCCCGTTTTCCCGGAAGCGGAGGAATGGGACCAGGCGAATGCCGCGCGGCCGCTTTCGGCGGAAGCGGAATAATAGAGAAGGGCTTTCTCCAGCATCCCGACGGAAAACAGAATCAGAAGAAGCGTCGTGAGCAGGACCCATGGAAACACCAATGCTCCCTCCAGCGTCATGGAGCCTTGCTCGCCGCTCCCGAAACGGCGTAAAGCGCGAATGCCGGCAACCATCCCCTCGAACCTCCCCGCTTAATCGAATATCGTGCCGGCCTTGTCCTCCGCCGACCCCATCAAATCCCGGATAAATTGCAGGATCCAATCCTTGAACAAAATGGCGACTAAAATCAACACGGCGGCGATCAGCACGATCTCAAGCGTCCCGATCCCGGCTTCTTCCCGCCTAAACCTTCGAACGTGGTGCCCACAAGCGCGTAACAACCAAGCCATGATCCGATCCCTCCCTCATGTTTACATCACGAAAATCGCGGGCGCGCCGACCAAAACGATGATCAACAGAAAGATCACCGCCAAAGGAAACGCCAGCCTGGTCGACGCCTGCTCACCCAGCGTGCGGGCCGCCGCTTTGCGTTTCTCCCACGTTTGCCGGGTAAGGTCGCGAAGCGCGGGCACGAGCGATTCTCCTCCCCGTTTGGCGTTCATCAGCAGCACCGCGGCGAAAAGCTTTGCCTCCGGAATGGCGCAGCGCCTGCCGAACTCCTCCAACGCCAGGCCCATGCTTTCCCCTCGATCCATCGCCGCGACCGCGGCTTGAAGCTCGCCGTACAGCGGATGACCGCCGGACGGCCGGCGCTCCAAACACCGCGCCAGCGCCTGCCTTACGGGCTCCCCCGCGTGCACAAGTACGAGAAGCCGGCTAAGCAGCACCGGGAGTTCCATCAGCATGCCGCGTTTGCGATTTTCCGTCTGACGGTTCAAGTCGCGCGCCCGAAGCATCGGAATGCAAACTCCGACCAGAGACCCGACCCCGCCGAGCGCCGGATTGCCGGCGACCGACGCCAATGCCCAAGCGGCCGAGCAAGCGGCATAGGCGATCGCGGCGCTTTCCGCAACCCACCGGAGAAGCCGCTCCGCCGTACATCCGCCTTCCAGCGCGGCGATTCGCAAGCGGTGGTTCTGCAGCATCGGCTGCAAGCGTTCGAACGACCCGCTTCGCCTCAACGCCTCTCGAAACGGCACGGCCCATTCTTGCCCGGTCGGCAGGCGGCGCGGCACCCGCCAACCGGAGGACCAAAGGATAAGACCGCCGTAGAGCGCGGAGAGCAGCCCGAATACGATCCCGCTCCACATCCCGCTACACCTCGATGCTCATGATCCTGACCATCCACCAGCAGCAAAGTCCCAACAATCCCAGACAGACGGACAGCAACAGCCACCCGACGCCGTGGCGAAGCGGCTCCATGTACTCCGGCGCGAAAAAACCGAGGAATCCGATGAAAGCGAACGGCATGGTCATCATGATCCGGGACTCGAATCTCTTCTGGGACATCAGCACCGATATTTCCAACTCCACGTCCAATTTCTCGGCGATGAGCTGCGAAGTGCCGCGGACGATTTCGATCAAGTCGCCGCCCGCCCGTTTGGAAACCGTGAACGCTTCGGAAAAATGGCGGATTTCCTCCGAATCGGACCTCCCGGCGAAATCCCGAAGCATCGGCTCCAGAGGCTCTCCGTTATGAAGCCGGACCGAAATGGCGCGAAGCTCGCGGAGCAAGTCGGAACGGGCATCGGCGATCAGGATCGACAGATCGTTCTCCAGGCCGAGAAAAGCGTTCTCGACCGACCGGCCGGCCGCGAGCAGCGAAGAGAGCGCTTGAAGCATCTCCTTGAACTGAAGGCGCAGCTTGAGCTTGCGCCCGGCTTGCAGCCGTTTGCGCAACAATCGCGGATAGCCCAGGCCGACAGGAGCAGCCAGAACCGACACGACGGGTTGCCGGCATAGCATCCATGCCGCTGCGAAGCAGAAGAGGCAGCCCGCAACCGCGGCTCCCGCACGCTGCCCTTTACTGAGCTCATAACGGGCGTAATCGATCATTCCGCCGCCTCCCGGATCCCCGCGAATACGAGCTTGCGGGTATCCGCCAGCTCCCCGGCCTTCTTCAGCCTTCCGATGACCCGGCCGCTTCGTTCTCCTTCTTCCTCGAATCGGAACAGAGGCCGCAGCGCCACGTCTCCCTCCGTCAGGGACGACTCCACCTCGCAAATGTCCGTCACCCTCCGGCTGCCGTCACGGAACCGGCTCAGATGCACGATCACGTCCAAAGCGGAAGCGATTTGCTTTCTCACCGCCTGGATCGGCAGATCGGCGCCGCTCAACACCATCGTCTCCAAACGGGAAATCATGTCCTTCGGACTGTTCGCATGGCCGGTGCTCAAGCTCCCGTCATGGCCCGTGTTCATGGCCTGCAGCATATCCAACGCTTCCGCTCCCCTTACTTCGCCGACGATAATCCGGTTTGGCCGCATCCTTAACGACGCCCGGATCAACTCGGCCGTCGTGATCCTTCCTTTTCCTTCGCTGTTCGCGTTGCGCGTCTCGAGCGACACCAAATGCGATGCGCCTTTCAGCCGCAGCTCCGCGGCATCCTCGATCGTGATGATCCGCTCGCCGGCGGGAATCGCTTCCGATAACGCGTTCAGGAAGGTCGTCTTCCCCGAACCCGTGCCGCCGCTGACGAACAAGTTGTACTTGGCCGCCACCAAAGTCTGAAGCATGGCAGCCGCCTCTTCGGTCAATGCGCCGGCGGCAAGAAGATCCCGCATGCCGAGCGGCCGGTCCGGAAATCTCCGGATGGTGACGCAAGGACCTTTGAGCGCCACCGGAGGGAGCACGACGTGCACCCGGGAACCGTCCGGCAGCCGGGCGTCCACGATGGGCGAGGCTTCGTTCACCATGCGGTTCACGCGGCCGACGACGCTTTGGATCAAATCCTCCAGCCGATCGGGCGACTCGAAGGAAATTCCGGAGTAGCTCAGTTCGCCCCCGCGCTCGACGTAAATCTCGTCATGCCGGTTGATCATGATCTCCGTTACGGCAGGATCGTCAAGCAGCGGCTGCAAGGCGTCCAAGCCGCGGAAAGAGTGGAACAGCCGTTCCACCGCGGCTTTGCGCTGCGCCGCGGTCCACCTCCGGGCCGTCTCTCTGCGGAACAACTCCGTCTCGATCAACTTCTTCAATTCGCCGTCCGTTACGGCGGCGTCCCACGCCAGCCGGGAGCGCACCGCGTCCCGGACGACGTTCAGCTCATCGGGCGGCAGGCTCCAGACTTCCACCGGACAAGGCCCCCTTCCTTCCCCGCTCCCATCCCCAACCGTCCAGAAGCGCATCGACCCCGCCGCTGTATGCCGCCGACCCGAAAATCCTGCCCGGGTCGTCGGTCCCCTTCCATTGGGGAACGTAGGGCAGCTCGGCGGCCGGCGGGGAAGGCAAACGCCAGGGATTCATCCATCTTCCCTGCGTTTTGCTTCGCACGAACGAAACGTTGGCGGACCAGCCTGTCTCGGCCTCTCGGCGCCAGAATTCCAGCAGCTTCTCCGCTTTGCCCAGGCACTGCCAATCGTCCGTCACCAGCCAAGCCACCCGATCGCTCAAACCGAGCAGCGCGGCATGCCACGGAGTCGCGCCGCAGTCCGGGTCCGCCACCACGAGGTCGTATCTTCCCGATTCCCGCAAGCGCTCGGCGAGAGATGCCACCAGTTCGGGCGTCATCGCGAGCCTCTCTCCGGGATGATCGGGCGCGTCGATAATGTCCGCCCTCAGGATGGAATGGTGGCGTACGGAGCGTTCCAACTGCTCGGCAAACCGCCCGGAATCCGACTGCAGGACGTACAAAAGCCGCGAAAGGCTATCGGGTTCCACGTTGCCGAAGAGCCGGGACGTGACGTTGACCGTCTCCAAATTCAGATAAAGGGTGCGAAGCCCTCTCTCCCCGGCTTGCCGGACCACGTTCAATGCGGCCGTCGTCTTGCCCGCTCCGCCCGACGCGGAGAAAACGGTCAGCCAGCGGCATCCCCCCTGTACGGCCGGCGACTGTTCCGACAGCAGTCCGCGGATTCCCGCGGCGACCACGGGAAGGGGCTGATACAGCCGCAGTTCCGGCCATTCCCTTTTCGATTGTCCCGGATCTTCCACCAGAGCGGCCTTCCGCACGCCGGCACCCAGCCAAGACTCCGCCTGCTTCAACAATGAAGGAAAGCCGACCAGCGCATCGATCCCGCCGGGCTCCTGGAGCCGCAGCCGAAGGGCGGTCTCGTGCGTAAACGCGGTGACATCCCACCCCGGCTCCGTCTCCCGCAAATATTCGGCAAGACGCGCGGCATACTCCCGGTTCGGGATCGCCAGCACGATTTTCCGGTTCATCCCACCCCTCCTCCAAGCCGGACAAAACAAAAACACCGCAAACCCCGGCTCGTGCCGGAATTTGCGGTGCTTCCGCTTTTCCTGTCCAAATTCGTATCGAAATCATACCATGATCTTCCAAAAACGTCAACGAGCGAACGAAACGCTTTTTACCTTTTCTCGATCGGCAGCCATTCCAGCACGCGCTGGATGTGCGTGTCCCAATAACCCCACTCGTGCCCGCCCGGCGCTTCCTCGTACGTCAGATCGAATCCGAGCGCGTTTGCATGGTCCCGGAACCTCTCGTTCATGTCGAAGAGGAAATCCTCGGTCCCGCAGCTTTGGAATAAACGGGGTTTCGCATCCCCGGACGCCGCCAGCTTCTCCGCCACCGTGAAGAGATCGTCATCGCTTCCTTGCAGCTCCTCGCGGCCGCCGAAAATGCGCCGATACTCCGCATCCGGAAAGAAATCGTCATCCGTCCAGCGGTTGGCCATGTCCAGAGCGCCCGACAGGCTGGCTCCGTGGGAAAACACGTCCGGACGCCGAAGCGCCAGCTTAAAAGCGCCGTATCCGCCCATCGACAAACCCGCCGCGAACGTACGGTCGCGCTCCTCGGATAACGGGAACCACGATTTCGCCAAAGCGGGCACTTCCTCGCTGATGTAACTCCAATACCGGTGCCCCTGCTTCATATCGGTGTAGAAGCTCCGGTGGCCGTTCGGCATCACGACCGCGATTCCATACTCGTCCGCGTACCGTTCAATCGAGGTTCTGCGCTGCCAAATCGAATGGTCGTCGGACAACCCGTGCAGCAAATAAAGCGTGGGATACCGGGTTCCCGCGGGCGCGGCCGGCAATATGACGTTCATCGTCATCGCCATCCCGAGTACGTTCGAATAAAAATCGCATTGGAAAAACGCCATATGAATCCTCCTCGAGAATCACGAATCCCGTTTATCGTAACCGACCGCGAAGCCGGGCGTCCAGCCTCGTCCTCAGCTTTTGGCGAAATCGGCCATCGACCTCACCGTCAGACGGCCCGGCGTTCCTTGTACGAAAGGAATCGCGCCGTCGTCGCGTCTGCGGAACGTCACCGTTTTCGGAATGCCCGGCACGAGATCGAAGAAGTTGTCGCTGAAAATGCCGTCGACGTCCGCTTCCAGATACACCTGCTTGGCCAGCCGGTCCGTTGTCAGCACGAACGTCGCTCCTCCGCTGCCTTCGACTTCCGTTGCCGTGATGGCCGGCGCTTCGAGCGCGAGCAGCTTGGAAGGAACGAAATAGTGCTCCGTCGTATCCAGTGAATCTCCGGCGTCTTCCGCCAATTCGGCCGCCAGCACGACCCCGTCCGACGGATGGCCTTCCAGCCACTCCGCGCTCTGCAACGAGAAAACGACGGCAGCCGCGTTGGACTCGACGGTTACCGGCACCGCTTGCTCTTTCAGCACACGGCCTTCGAAATCCAGCAGCCGGACGATGAGGGTGCCCTGAACGGGACGAAGCAGATCCGAAACCACATGGAACGCTACCTCCCCTTCCGTCTCCGCGATGGACAGCAGCACTTCTTTAAAGCTTTTCCGGGCAAAATATTGAACGGCTTTCCAGCGGCCCAGGTAGTCCATGCTGGACCAAGAGGCAACCGGCCAACAGTCGTTGATCTGCCAATACAGCGTGCCCATGCAGAAGCCTTTGCGGCGGCGATGGCTTTCGATGGCCATTTTCATCGCTTCGGCCTGGAGCACTTGGCTCATGTAGAGGAAGGACACGAAATCCTTCGGCTCCTTCAGGTACATGCCGGAATACTCGCGGATCAGCTGGTTGCCGCTTTTGTGTTTTTGATGATGCAGCATCACTTCGGATTCCAGTTCCATGTCCTCGTCGCGGGCGTACGCGCGGACCGACTTGTATTCCGGGAACGACTGGAAGCCGTACTCGCTCATGAAGCGGCCGATGTTATGGTTGTAATTTTCGAAAGGCTCGGACTCATGCCAAACCGCCCAAAAATGGATGTCGCCGTGCGCGGACGATTTCGTCGCGTGCTGGTCGATGTCCCCCGTAAGCGCCTGCATCGGCGAAGACGGCCAGTAGTCGGCGCCGGGTGCCATTCGTTCCACGACTTCCGGGAGGACGTCATGGAACACGGCTTCGTAATCCGCCCAAATGCGCTCGCGCTGCTCGGCCGTGTACAGCTTTTTCCAGCCCCAGCCGCCCTCTTCGTTGTAGTGGGACCATGCGCCGTCGATCTCGTTGTTTCCGCACCACAGCGCGATGCACGGATGTTTCCGGAGCCGGCGCATATTGTCTTCCGCTTCCCGTTTCACGTTTGCGAGAAATGCTTCGTCGCCGGGATACATGCTGCACGCGAACATGAAATCCTGCCAAACGAGAATGCCGTACTCGTCGCACAGCTCATAGAACATGTCATGCTCGTAGATGCCGCCGCCCCATACGCGCAACATATTGTAATTGGACTCCGCGGCGCTCGCGACTTCATGGCGGTAGCGCTCATAGGTCACTTCGGTCACGAAGCTGTCGTTCGGGATATGGTTCGCGCCTTTGGCGAATACCGGAACGCCGTTCACTTCGAAATAAAACGAAGTTCCGTGCGTATCCGGATTGCGGACGAGACGGATGGAGCGAAGGCCCGTACGGACGGCTCTTTCGTCGATCGTTTGGCCGTTCACGGTGAGGGCCGCTTTGAAATCGTACAGGCTCGGTTCGCCGTACCCTCTGCACCACCACAGTTTCGGATCGCGGATCTCGCCCGCCATTTCCACCGTTTGAACGCCGGCTGCCAGCTTTACTTCTTTTGCTTGTTCGAAGCCTTCCGCGAATACGTTCAACCGTACCGTTCCGGCGGCTTCCGCTTCAATCTCAAGCACCGCGGTGAACCGAGCCGAGGCTTCCGAGACTTCTTCTTGTCGGATGAACAGGTCGCGGATCCGGTATCCGGACCAGCCGCACAGTGCGGCATCTCTCCAAATCCCGCTGGTGACGAAGCGAGGGCCCCAATCCCAGCCGAAATGATAAGGCGCTTTACGCGAGAACACGCTCACCTTGGTGTCCCCGAGTCCTCCGGTCACGGAATCGTCGTTGGTCGCCGGCAGTCCGTAACCGTAGGCTTCGAGCTTCGCCAGGCCTTCCTGGATCGGGGATCGGAAAGTAATGCTCAGCTTGTTGCCCGAGGCACGGAGAAGGTGATGGACTTCCGCGCGGTACGTGCGGAACATGTTGTCGGTCGAAAGCAGGTGCTGATCGTTCAAATAAACTTCGGCATAGGTGTCCAAGCCTTCGAATACCAGCTCCCGCATCGATTGCGACAGCACGTTCTCCGGAACGTCGAATTCGGTTTCGTATACCCAATCTTTCCTGTCGATCCACTGCAGGTCCTTTTCGTTCGTTCCGTAAAAAGGATCCTCGATCTTGCCGTTGCGCAGCAAATCCGTATGCACGCAGCCGGGCACCTGAGCCGGTTGCCAGCTTGTTTCGTCGGCCGCCCGGAAGCGCCAGTTATTCAACACCAGTTTGCGATCGACCATCGATGTCCCAGCTCCATTATGATGTTATTTGTTATGAGAAAACTATAACATATAACTAACAAAACAAGAATATAAAGAAACTAATTTGTTGGGAGCTAATTTTCGGCATAACACAGGGGGCCGGGTTAGTTACTGGGTCTCGGCGCATTGGGGTGAGGAATGTGCCCGATTTAGCGCGCGTGGCGCGTTATTTCGGCGTTCAGCGGGGCAGTCAGTTAATTAGTGGACGTGGGACACTATTTCGGCCCATTCACGAGGAAGTCAGCTAATCAGTGGATGTGGGACTCTATTTCGGCGCATTGACGAGGAAGTCAGCTAATTAGTGGACGTGGGACTCTATTTCGGCGCATTCACGAGGAAGTCAGCTAATTAGTTGACGTGGGACACTATTTCGGCGCATTCACGAGGAAGTCAGCTAATTAGTGGACGTGGGACACTATTCGGAATTGTTGGGGGAAGCCCCCCGCCATCAGTGCACTTTAGTAAAATCCGCCGGCACCCGCCATTCGTCCGCACCCCAACCCTCCAACCGCCCCCGCAAACGAAAAAAACGCCCCTCGCAGGGCGTTTTTCCCAATATGCTCAGCCTTCCGCTTTGCCGGGCTTGAACAGCTCGCCGATCGCGCCGACGCTGCCCATCGTTTCCACGGCCTTGACCGGCAGGAATACTTTGTTCGCCGGCCCTTTGGCGATTTCGCTCAGCGCCTCGAAGGAACGGTATGCCAGCACGTTTTCGTCGAGTCCAGCCGCACGGAGCAGCTCCACGCGGGTTTTCTCCGCCTCGGCCACCGCCTGGATCGCCTTCGCCTTGCCGAGCGCTTCGAGCTCTTGCGCCTGCCTCAAGCCTTCCGCCTCGCGAATTCTCGCTTCCTTGTCGCCTTCGGCCTTGAGGATTTTGCTTTGCTTGTCGCCTTCCGCGCGCAGGATCATATCCTGCTTCGCCGCTTCCGCCGCCAGCACCATCGCGCGCTTGTTGCGCTCGGCTTTCATCTGCTTATCCATCGCTTCCTGGATGTCCACGGGAGGACGAATGTCGAGAACCTCGACCCGCTCGATGCGGACGCCCCATTTCTCCGTCGCTTCGTCCAAGGCCAGCCGGATGTCGGTCGAAATTTTCTCGCGTCCGGAGAGCGTTTCATCGAGCTCCATTTTGCCGATGATCTGCCGAAGCGTCGCCGTCGTGATGTTGCGGACCCCGTTCACGTAGTCGGAAATGCCATAGGTCGCCTGATCGGGAGCGACCACCTGATGGAAAATGATCGTGTCGATCTGAACCTGCACGTTGTCCTTCGTGATGACCGTCTGCGGAGGGACGTTCGCCTGCTGGATGCGCAAATCGTGGTAAACCCGCACGTAATCGATGACCGGGATCAGCAGGTTGATCCCCGGCGTCAGAAGACGGTTAAACTTGCCGAGCCTCTCCACCACCCCTACTTGCTGCTGGGGTACGATTTTGAGGGAAAGCGCGATGAACACCACCGCAAGCAGCAAAACGACAATCGCGATAACCAAGCCCGCCATCCGGTTCAGCCTCCCTTTTTCCTTACGCTCAACACGGCGGTTCCCCGCCTCACGATCTCCACGGATTCGCCGGCGGCCAGCCGCTCCTCCGATACCGCGCTCCACGTTTCCCCGCCGACTTTCACGATGCCCGCTTTGCCCGGTTCGACCGCCTCGACGATTAGCCCTTCCTTGCCGACCAAGTCGTCAATGGCGTCCCGGTATCCCCGGCTTTGGCGAAGCCTGCGGCTTAACGGTTTGGTGAGCAAGGTGAGCAGGAATGCCGTGGCCGCCGCCGTCAGCAGTTGGGCGTACAGGCTGTCCGGCACCGTGAAAGCCACGATCGAAGCCGCCAGCGCCCCGACTCCGAGCCACAGCAGGTAAAACGTCAGCGTCAGCATTTCCGCCGCAATTAATCCCGCGCCGATCAGAAGCCATACCGCTCCCATTTCCACCTATCCGTCCCCCTTGCCCGTCAACCGTCTGCGTTATCCAAGTATACGAGCCGGCGAGCCCGGACATGACGACTTTCCTTAGGCGGGCGCGGACAACGTCGCTTGGCACGAAACGCTGGAGCTGGGTATGAACGCGGACTTTACCCCGCCTACCAGCTGGACCTGCTGCTCGCGAACGACCAGAAAATGGCCCAGAATGCCCTCAACCTGTAGAAACCGATTTTGCCGGGTTGTTAGATTTCCCGCGGACGGGGTAATGAAAGTTATCCTGACGATGGGAGGGACATCCTATGGTACTCGTACTAGGCATTCTAGCGATTCTGGTGGCGATCGTGCTTTGGGTCGCGAAAGTGGCCGTCAGCTTCGTCGCATCCCTGGGAGTCATCGGCATCATCATCTTGATTGTCGGTCTCGTGCTGCTGTCGAGAAGCCGTCGAAGTTCCTTATAGCCCGGAAACAGGAAAACGGAATGCCGATTGAACGGCATTCCGTTTCCTCCTATAATAGGGGTACTATTCGGAAAAGAGTGGATCGACCTGCCATGGAAGCGAAAAACATCGTCCTGACCGGCTTCATGGGCTGCGGCAAAACGACCGTCGGCCAGCTGCTCGCGAAACGTTTGAACCGGGAATTTCTCGACGCCGATCTAGAGATCGAACGGCGGCAGGGAATGCCCGTCACCGAAATTTTCAAAACCCAAGGCGAACCCGCCTTCCGGCAAATGGAAAAGGATTTGATCCTCGACTTGTGCCGACATTCCCGCGGCAAAATCATCTCCCTTGGCGGAGGCGCCTTCATGCAGGAGGAAATCCGGAATGCCTGCCTGGCGTCTTCCGACGTGTTCTTCCTCGATCTCGGCTGGGAGTCTTGGGTCACCCGCCATCACCTGCTGATGGAAACCCGCCCGATTCTGCAAAGCCGGTCCATCGACGAAACCCGCCGTTTGTTCGAGTCCCGGCATCCCGTCTATGCCCTCAGCCATCATACCATCCGCACCGATGACACGAGCCCGGAAGAGATTGCCGAACAGATCATCCGGATGGCGAACGACGCCTAATATTCCCGGATCGAGATGTTCTTCTTCGCTTCGGCTTGCGTGAACACGCCCTCCGAGGTGATGATTTCCACCGGAAGTTCCTTGCCCTCCGACAAGTCCTTCACCGCCTTCATCAGTTGGGGACCGAGCAGCGGGTTGCACTCCACCACGAAATTCAGCTTTCCTACGATCAGCGCCTGCAGGGCGGACTTCGTCGCGTCTACCGAAATCAGCATGATGTCCTTCCCCGGCTTCAAGCCGAATTCCTCGATCGCCTCCACCGCCCCGAGCGCCATGTCGTCGTTATGGCAATAGACGACGTCGATCCCTTTGCCGCCGGTTTCGCGCAGCAGCTGCCGCATGAGCACCTTGCCGCTTTCCTTCGTGAAATCCCCGACGACGGACCGGACGATGCGGAACCGGTTGTCGCCGGCGATGCCTTCCTCGAAGCCCGTTTTCCGCCCGGTCGCCGGAGCCGAGTTGGCCGTTCCTTGAATTTCGGCAATGCCGTAGTTCCGGCCCGGCTGCGCCGTTTCCGTCAGCCAGCGGCCCGCACGGCGGCCCTCCTCCCGGAAGTCCGAACCGATATAGGCGGTCCACAGCGTATCGTCTTCCACGTCCACCTTGCGGTCGGACAAGATCACCGGAATGCCCGCGTTTTTCGCCTCTCTCAGCACCTCGTCCCAGCCGTTCGCCGTTTTCGGCGAGAAAGCGATGACGTCCACCTTCTGCCGGATGAATTTCCGTAAAATCGCGATCTGTTTCTCCTGGGACTGCTCGGCGTTCTCGTAGACGAGCTGGATGCCCATGTCCTTCGCCGCGTCGATGACCGACTGGTTATGGGCGGCGCGCCACCCGCTTTCCATGCCGACTTGCGCAAAGCCGACCGTGATCGGACGGTCCTTCCCGGCTTTCGGGCGCACGGTCGCGGGCAATGCGGCCAACGGCTCGCCCGTCGATCCCGTCGTGATTTTCTGGCTGCGCAAAATGACCTTCTTGGGGATCCCCTTCTCCTTATTCAGGATGTCGATGGCGTACCGGATCGCCTCTTTGCCGCCGGTCGGGCTCGTGAACATCCCGGCGATGCCGCCCGACGCGGCCGCCTGCAGGCTCCCGTCGTCGGAATGCACGCCGTCGATCCCGATGATCTTCACGCCGCTCAGTCCGGACGAGCGGATCGCCTTCTGCGCCCCGAGCGCCATCGCCTCGTTATGCGCGAAAATCAGATCCGGCCGGTTGTTCTTCGAGAACCAATCACTCAACAAATCCTCCGCCTTGTCGCGCTGCCAATCGGCGTTAATCGACTGGACGATACGGATCCCGGTCCCGGACAGAGGTTCCTGGAAGCCGCGCGACCTTTCCTCCGCGGTGGGAGAGCCTTTCACGCCTTGCAATTCGACGACGTTGCCGGAGTTGCCCAAAATGGACTTGGCGAAATCCCCCGCTTTGCGGCCGATCATCTCGTCGTCGGTTCCGACATAAAGCGAATAATCATAACCCGTGACTCCGCGCCCAAGCACGATGACCGGAATTTTCGAATACACCTTGCTGACCGTCGGCGTCAGCGCCACGGGATCGTCCAGGGAGATGATCAGCAAATCGATCCCGTAGCCCATCAGGTTTTCGACGTCCCGCTTCTGGCGTTCGCTGCTTTGCGCGGCGTCGGTGAAGATGACCCGGATGTCCGGGTGTTTCCCCAATTCTTCCCGGATTTCGTTGTTCATGGCGACGCGCCAGGGCTCGCTCAGGTTCGGCTGCGACACGCCGATGACGTACCGGTACGTTTCCCCGGCTACCGCCGAACGGACCGAGTTGTCCTTCCACCATAAGGCAATCAGCGCGATCAGGACGACAGCCAGCAGCAGGGTCCCCCATTTTCTGCCCGTCATGGCCGGATGCCTCTCTTATACAGCATGGGCGAATTCCCCGTCACTTTCTTGAACGCGCTGCTGAAATAATGCTGGCTGCTGTAGCCGACGCGCCCGGCGATTTCGTACACCTTGATGTGGGGATCGCTCATCAATTGGATCGCTTTGCGGATGCGGACTTCGGTCAAGTAGTCGATGAACGACAACCCGAGCTCGCGTTTCAACTGCTTGCTCAAATACGTGGAGCTGACTTGGACGCCTTCGGCGACGTCGCTCAGCGTCAAGGAAGGCAGGTGAAAGTGGCGTTCGATGTATTTCATCGTCAACGCGACGATCGGCGACAGCCCGCTTTTGGCGCCGATCTCCCGGGTCAGCCGCTTATAAAGTTCGGGAACGCCCATGCTGCCCTCAGCCGTATCGCCGGTTTCCAGCAGCAGCGATTTCCGGAGAATTTCCTCTCCCTTGTCCCGTATCTGCCCGGTCATGCGGTCCCAGAGGTCATCATGCGCCGAAGCCCCCAAGACGATCGTCCTCCCTCGGGAATCATTGAACACGGCCGTTACCCGCCGCGTTTCGGCTTTGGCGATTTCCTCGGCGATGTTGCGGACGGCGAACTCCAGCAGCTTTTTGTCCCAAATCCTCATCGTTTGGCCGCCGTCCGCGTGGTGGACGGTTTTGATGACGGTCATCGCGACGGGACCCGGCCACTGCAAACCGAAATAATTCAGGTTCCATTCGAGGTCCTGTCCGTTCATCAGGCCATCGAGCCAATTGCATAGGAATTGGTCGCGGAGCATCGCGGAGTTTTTCCGAAGCTGGTTCGACATCGCGGACATCTCTTCCTCGCTCCGCCGGGTCTCTTCCAACTTCTCCAGCGCCCGGCCGACGACTTCCTCCAGCTTGCTCTTCAAGACGGGTTTGAGCAGGTAATCGAAAACCTTCAGTTGGACGGCTTGTTGGGCATATTTGAATTCGTCGTGTCCGGAAATGACGATGACGACGGAGCGCTGAAGCGTTTTGCCCAACCGTTCGATCATCGTCAAGCCGTCCATGAGCGGCATGTTGATGTCGACGAAAAGAAGGTCGGGCTGAAGCTTCTCCGCCAATTCGACCGCCTGTTCTCCGTTCTCCGCCTCGCCGACGATCTCGATGCCCATTTGGCCCCAGGGCAGCACGTTCGCGAGCCCCCTGCGGATTTTCGGCTCGTCATCCGCGATCATCAGTTTCCACATGGCGCCCGTCCTCCTCTCTGCTGTGGATCAGCGGCAATCTGACCCGGATGCGCGTGCCTTCTCCCGGCACGCTTTCTATGTCGATTCCGTAAGCCGGGCCGTATGAAAGCCGGATTCTCTCGTTCACGTTATAAAGACCGAACCCCCGTGCATGTTCGCTGTCGCTGGGATTGCGCAAATATCCGTTCATCGCGGCCAGTTTTTCCGGCGGAATGCCGACTCCGTCGTCCGCGACTTCGAGCACGAGCGCCCCATCCTCCGCATGCCCCTCGATGACGATCGTTCCGTTCCCCTGCTTCGTTTTGATGCCATGATAGATCGCGTTTTCGACCAGCGGCTGCAGGATGATTTTGGGTACGCTGTAGCCGCGCCATACGTCCGGAACGTCAATGCGGTAACGGAGCTTTTCCTCGTAACGGGCCATTTGGATGACCAAATAACTTTCGACATGTTGGAGCTCTTCCCGCAAGGAGATGACCTCCTGGCCCTTGCTTAAACCGATTCGGAACAGCTGGGTCAGCGCGTACACGATTTCCACGATGTCGTCCGCCTGCCGGTCCTGCGCCATCCATTGGATCGTATCGAGCGTATTGTACAGAAAATGCGGCTTGATCTGGGCTTGCAGCGTTTTGAGCTCCGCTTCCCGTTTCTCTTTCTGCTCCCGGTAGACAAGCCGGATCAAGTTATCGATTTCTTCGACCATGTTGTTGAAGCTGTTGCCGAGCTGGCCGATTTCGTCGTTCGTTTTCCCTTGGTAACGGAGCAGCAGCTCCCCCTCTTCCACCTTCTTCATCAGGCTGCGCAGTTTGCTGATCGGGCGGACGATGGAGTTGGTAAAGTAGAGAGACGCCAGCAGCGCGACGGCCAAAGTCGCCAGCGCGATGATGATCGTGTACGTCTGCACCTCGGTCACGACGGCGAGCGCTTCATGCAGCGGAAAGACGCCGGCGATCATCCAACCGCTGTCCGGAAAAGCATCGTGGATGATCTTGTACCGTACGTTGTCGATGGTCGCGATGGCGTTGTCGTCCTGTTCCTTAAGCCACTCCCCGGAAATGCGGTATACGATCGGATTGACCGGCGAATACACGATGCCGCCCTGATGGTCCATGATGAAAATGAACCCGCTTTTGCCGAGGGACGCCGACTTGACGACGCTCTGCACCACGTCCAGCTTCATGTCGACGAGGATGACGCCGAGCGTCTCCGACGTTACCGGATCCTTGACCGCCCGCGCGAAAGACAGGATCTGATCCGCGCTCACGTTCTGCTCCGCGCGGATGTTCCTCCCGATCGGATGGCTGATCAGCTGCAGTTCGTCCGGGCGGCCGACGGCGTCACGGTACCAGCTTTCGGCCGTCAGCGGATCCCGGGTAATCCTCTCGAGGCCCTTCATCGCGAAGCGTTCGTTCGCGCCGGCGACGACGATACCGGAAATTTCCGCGTGCCTTTCCATGTAAACGCCTTCAATGCGCTCGATGGCCGTTTGCAAAGTCCGCAGTTCCGCGGGATCCGTACCCGGCGAACGCAGAAAACCCTGAACCGACTCGTCCTTCGACAGATAATGGATGACGTTGTCCGATTCCCGCAAATAGACCTGGATATGGTCTTTGACCTGCCGGATCATTTGGATCGTATGCGCGTTGGTCTCTTCCTCGATCGAATTCTTGTACAGCCGGCTCCCGAGCAGGCTCATCGACAGAAGGGAGAACGCGAGAATGAAAACGAAATAGAACAGCAGCTTATATCTAATGCTCCGGTTTCTGAACGAACCGTTCCGCAAGGCATCCATTCCGTTCCGGTTGTAATTTTGTACCAAGTATAAACCCAAACGCGAAATCGCAAAAGAGAGGATCTCTTTTGCGACTCCGCGTATAAGCTTGCTATTTGGAGCTTGGAAAACTTAGTAGGAACGGTTCGGCAGGGCGTCGATCGCTTTCTGGCCGAAGAACACGTCCTCGTTCGACTTGATCCATTTGTCCAGCGTTTTGCCGGCTTTGTAGTCCAGAATCGCTTGCTTCAGCTGCGGTCCGAGGAGCGGGTTGCATTCCACCGTCACGTTGGACTTGCCGTCTTTGATCGCCTGGAACGCGTCTTTGATGCCGTCGATGCTGATGATCTTAATGTCCGTGCCCGGCTTGAGGCCGGCTTCTTCGATGGCTTGGATCGCGCCCATCGCCATGTCGTCGTTGTGGGCATATACGACTTGAATGTTCTTGTCTTTCTTCAGGTAAGCTTCCATGACTTCCTTGCCTTTGGCGCGGGTGAAGTCGCCCGTCTGGGAGTACACGATTTTGAAGTTCGCTTTGTCCTTGATCGCGTCTTCGAAGCCCTTCTTGCGGTCATTCGCCGCGCTGGCGCCGACCGTGCCTTCCAGTTGGACGATGTTGGTCGGAGCGTCGCCGAGGTTGTCGATCATCCACTGGGCGGCGTTCTGGCCTTCCTTGATGAAGTCGGAGCCGATGAAGGAGACGTACAGGTCTTCATTGCCTTTGGAAATGCCGCGGTCCAGCAGGAACACCGGAATGCCGGCGTCTTTCGCTTCTTTCAGGACGGATTCCCAGCCCGTTTCGACGACCGGCGCGAGTCCGATGGCGTCGACTTTCTGCGTGATGAAGGAACGGATCGCCTTGATTTGGTTCTCTTGCTTCTGCTGCGCGTCGGAGAACTTCAGTTCGAATGCCGGATCGTTGCCGAACGTGTCCTTGATGGATTTCGTTTCGGCGTCGCGCCAGCCGCTCTCCGCGCCGATTTGCGCGAAACCGATCACGAGCTTCTTGTTCCCCGAACCCGAATTAGCCGTGCTGGCGGAAGCGCTCGGCGAGGCGCTCGCCGGCTCGCTTTTCGATTCGCTTTTGCCGCAGGCAGCCAGTACGGTGACCAGCATGACGGCGATGAGACCCCATACCCATTTGTTCTTCATTCTTCGTTCCTCCCAATAGGAAGTGATTAGTTTTCACATCACAAATATACAAATTTGCAAAAATCTTGTATTTACAAATTCACGACTTTCTTTGCGATTTTCCGCTGAATATTCGCCGGGGCGGCAGCCGTTTTCTCCTTCCGCATGACGATCATCCTCTGGAAGGCCATGAACAGGAACAGCAGGAAACCGATCACGATTTTCGTCCACCAGGAGCTGAGCGTGCCTTGGAACATGATGATCGTCTGGATGATGCCGGTCGCCAGCACGCCGAGCGTGGGACCGATGAGATAGCCGAAGCCTCCGGTGAGCAGGATGCCCCCGATGACGCAGGAAGCGATCGCGTCCATTTCCATGCCCATGAGGTGCAGCGAGTACCCGGACAGCATATAGAACGTGAACACGATGCCGCCGAGCGCCGAGAACAGCCCGCTGACGGTATACACGAGAACGGTCGTCCGGGCCACCGGCAGGCCCATCAGCAGCGACGATTTTTCGCTCCCGCCGAGCGCGTACACCGAACGTCCGAACGAGGTGTAACGCGCCACGCCGATCGCGAGAACGACGACGAGAAGCGCGATGACGACGCTGATCGAGATGAAGCCGTCTCCCCCGATCCGGATTTTGTATTGGGAGATTGCCGTGTACGTATCGTCCGAAATCACGATGCTTTCGGTGCTGATCAGGTAGCTGATGCCTCGGGCCAGGAACATGCCGGACAGCGTGACGATCCAAGGATGCAGCTGGAACCGCTGGATCAGATAGCCTTGGCAGAAGCCGAACGCGACGCCGAGGGCGATCGATGCCGCCATGACGGCGTAAGCGTTCGCCCCGTGCTGGAACATGACGGCCGAGACCATGCTGATCAAGGCGACGACGGATGCCACCGACAGGTCGATGCCCCCGGAGATGATCACGAACGCCATCCCCGTCGCGACGATGATCAGATAGGCATTGTCGATGAAAAGGTTCAGGAATACCTGCAGCGAGAAGAAGCCGTTATAGAGATAAGCGCCCGTACCGTACAGAAGAAGCAATAACAGGACCGTCGCCAGGATGATGATGTTGTTTTGGCTGATTTTCATGGATAAGGCTTTCATGGGTTCACCGTCTTTCTGCGCTGCGGAAGCAACATGCCTCTGAAGATGTCCGACTGGATGAGGCAGACGAGAATGACGACGATCGCCTTGACGAGCAGGATGCTTTCCGGCGCGATGCCCATGGCGTAAATCGTGGTCGTCAGGCTTTGGATGAACAGGGCGCCGACTACGGTGCCGCCCAGGTAAAACCTTCCTCCGCGCATCGACGTGCCCCCGATGACGACCGCCAGGATGGCGTCAAGCTCGAGCCACAGCCCGGCGTTGTTGGCATCCGCGCTGGCGTAGTTGGAGCTGTAGACGATGCCGGCAATCGCCGCGCAGACGCCGGTAATCGTGTAAGCGGTCATCAAGATGAAGCGCGGCCGGACGCCGGCATAAGCGCTCGCGGTTTTGTTGCCGCCCGCCGCCTCCAGGAACAGGCCGAAGGCGGTTTTCGACTTCAGCAGCCAGACGAGCAGGAACACGGCGGCAGCGATGAAAATCTGGAACGGCAGGCCGAGGAATTGTCCTTTGCCGATGAATGAGTACGCTTTGTCGCTCGTGTTCAAGACTTGTCCGTTCGTGATCAGTTGGGCGATGCCCCGCCCGACGGTCAGCAGGATCAAGGTGGCGACCATCGGCTGGATGCCGATGACGGACACCAGCATGCCGTTCCACAATCCGCAGAGCAGCCCCGTTCCGAGCGCAGCGAGCAGCACGATCCACAGCGGGTAATCCTTGAGCATAAACAATGCCATCGCGCCTGAGATCGCCAGCACGGAGCCGACGGAAATGTCGATGCCTTCGACGGCGATGACCAGCGTCATGCCGATCGCGATGATCGTGAGCGGGGTCGCGTTTTTCAGGATGTCGATCAAATTGCCGTACAGGCGGCCGTCCCGGACCTCGACCGAGAAAAATTCCGGCATGACGATCAGGTTCAGCAGCATCAGAGCGAGCAGCGCGACGACGGGCCATACGATCTTATGCCGGGCGAGCTTACGCGCCGACGCCGTCAGGCTTCCCATAGACGTCCACTCCTTCCGCGATCATTTGCATGATCCGATTCTCTTTCTTGTCCGCGCCCTCGACTTCGCCGATATGCACGCGGTCGCGAAGCACGACGATGCGGTCGCAGCAGGCGACCATCTCCTCAAGCTCCGCCGAGATGAACAGAATGGAGATGCCGGAAGCGGCCAGGTCCAGAATGAGCTTCCGGATTTCCTGCTTCGAGCCGACGTCGATCCCGCGGGTCGGTTCGTCGAGGATCAGCAGCCGCGGCTCCGTGGACAGCCATCGGGCGAGAATGACCTTCTGCTGGTTGCCTCCGCTCAGGTTGTCGATGCGCTGCTCCGTGCCCGGCGTCTTGATGCGGAGCAAATCGATGTATTTCTGGGCGATCTCTTTCTGTTTCCGTACCGGAATGAAGGAGAACATTCCCCGGCGCGCCTGCAGCGCGAGCACGATGTTTTCCCGGATGGACAGCTCGCCGACGATGCCCGCCACTTTGCGGTCCTCCGGCGTGAAGCCGATTCCTTTTTGCACCGCCTTCTGCGGATACATATCGGAGAACGTTTCACTGTCGATGACCAGATGACCTTCATCCGATTTGTCGATGCCGAAAAGCAGCTTCGCCACCTCCGTCCGGCCGGAACCGAGCAGTCCGGCAAGGCCGACCACTTCTCCCTTGCGGATTTCCAGGTCGATCGGATTAACGCTGCCTTTGCGACCGAGCCCCCGTGCCGTCAGAAACGCCTCGTTCGCCGAAATCTCTTTTTGCCGCGAGCCCTGCTCCTCTTCCGGCCGCCATTCCCGACCGATCATATGGGAAACCAAGGACGTTCTCGGAAGCTCAGCCGTCGGGAATTCGCCGATCAGGGCGCCGTTGCGAAGCACCGTAATGCGGTCCGTGACCTCGTAAACCTGATCGAGGAAGTGGGTGACGAACACGATGCCCATTCCTTCGCTCTTCAGCTTCCGCATGACCGAGAACAGCTGCTTCACTTCGTTGTTGTCGAGGCTGGACGTCGGCTCGTCCAGGATCAGGATGCCGCTGGAAATGTCCACGGCCCTGGCGATCGCGACCATCTGCTGGACCGCGACCGAATAGTAGGAAAGCGGCAGCTTCACGTCGATATGGATATCCAGCCGCCCGAGCAGCTCCTCGCTGCCCCGGTTGACCGCTTCCCAATCGATGACGCCCCGCTTCCGGGGATACCGGCCGATATAGATGTTTTCCGCCACGGTCAGGTTCGCGCACAGGTTGACCTCTTGGTATACCGTGCTGATGCCGAGGCGCTGCGCGTCCTGGGGCGATTTCGGATCGATTTCCCTTCCGTTCAGCAGAACGGTTCCCGAATCTTTCTTATGAACGCCGGTCAGCGCCTTGATCAGCGTCGACTTGCCGGCGCCGTTCTCCCCCATCAGCGCATGGATTTCTCCTCTCCGCAAGCCGAAATCGACGTTCGCCAGCGCCTTCACGCCGGGAAACGATTTGCTGATTCCGCGGGCTTGCAGGATGAATGCCGAGCCCATACTTCCACCCTCTCTCCCCTGTATGCGTTCATTGTAGGGAAGCGGCGAGCCGGCTGTATTTAGAAAAATGAGTCATTTTTTAAGCATTTCGGACATTTCAAACCGGCTTGTCGAGAATTCCGATAACCCGCGACCCGATGTTTGATCCTCGGCGATTATGCGATACAATGTTGGCGGGAGATGATACCTATGAAGAAGGAAATCCTGGAAAGATTCACGGCGTATGTACGCGTCGACACCCAATCCAACGACGATAACGTTACCTGTCCCTCTACCCCGGGACAACTCACGCTTGGCCGGATGCTCGCGGAGGAGCTTCAAGCGATCGGCATGCAGGAAGTGACGATGGACGAAAACGGGTACGTGATGGCGACCCTTCCGTCCAATACGGACAAGCCGGTTCCGGTCATCGGCTTTCTGGCGCATCTGGATACGGCCACCGAGATCAGCGGGGCGAACGTCAACCCGCAAATCGTGGACCCATACGAAGGCGGAGACATCCTGCTGAACCGGGAGCTGGGGCTCTCCCTATCCCCCACCCAATTCCCAGAGCTTGAGGAGTACAAGGGGCACACGCTCGTGACGACCGACGGCACCACCCTGCTCGGGGCGGACGACAAAGCCGGCATCGCGGAAATCATGACGGCGATGGCGTATTTGATCCGGAACCCGGACATCAAGCACGGCAAAATCCGGGTCGCTTTCACGCCGGACGAGGAAATCGGCCGGGGGCCGCACCGGTTCGACGTCGCCGCCTTCGGCGCGAAGTACGCCTACACGATGGACGGCGGAAAACTCGGCGAACTGGAGTACGAAAGCTTCAACGCGGCCGAAGCGAAAATCGAGATCCGCGGGAAAGTCGTGCATCCGGGCTACGCCAAAGGCAAGATGGTCAACGCCATCAAGATCGGGATGGAGCTGCAGAGCCTGCTGCCCCAGGAGGAAGCGCCGGAGCGGACGGAAGGCTACGAGGGGTTCTATCACTTGAATACGTTCCACGGCAGCGTAGACACGGCGCGGTTGAACTATATTATCCGCGACCACGACAAGGAACGGTTTGCTGCCCGGAAGGTACGGATGTCCGAAATCGTCGAGGAACTGAAGGGGAAATACGGCGAGGAACGGATTACGCTGGTCCTGAAAGACCAGTATTACAACATGCGGGAGAAAATCGAGGCCACACCGGAAGTGGTGGACGCCGCATTGGAGGCGTTCGGCCGCCTGGGTATTCAACCGATCGTGAAACCCATCCGCGGCGGGACGGACGGATCCCAACTCTCCTATATGGGCTTGCCGACGCCGAACCTGTTCGCCGGGGGCGTCAATTGGCACGGCCGCTACGAGTTCGTCTCGGTCGAAACGATGATCCAAGCCGTGAACGTCATCGTGGAAATCGCCCGGCTGTTCGAGCAAAAAGCGTAAAGCGCAAAATACCCTCCATGCAGACATGTCGGTTTTCTCAACCGTGTCTGCGTAGAGGGTATTCGTTTATTCCACGTTCACCGTAAAGGCGCTCACGAACGTTTTACCGTTTCTCTGGAATTGGCCCCAGATTTTATAGATGCCTTTGGACGGGAAGTTCGTCATGAATTGCGCGTCCGGCCCTTTCGCTTTCTCGTCCACTGGATGCACGTGCAGGTACTTTTCGGTGTCTTCGCTGATGATGACCACGTGTCCGACGGCGCCCAGGTACGGCTGCAAATCGGTGATCGGTTCGCCGGTTTGCGCATCGGTCAGCTTGAAGTTCAAATCGAAATCTTCTCCCGCTTTCGGATGGTCGTTCTCCAGCGTCACTTCGACGCCGTCCACGACTTTCGAATGCTTTTGATCCGGCACGAGGGCGACCGGCTGCGATTGCGTTCCATCCACGTGGATCCATTCCGTTTTCGTCGTCGATTCTCCGCCGGTCGGTTTATAATCCGCGATCAGCTTATACTCGCCGCCGGCCGGGAAGGCATGGGCGATCTCGAATACTCCGCCGCCTTTGTAATCCGGATGGATGTGGTCGAAGTACGACAAGTCTTTGCTGACCACGATCAGATGAAGCAGCTTCTCGTGGTTGACGTCGAGCTTGTCGATCGGTTTGCCGTCGACGTCTTGGATTTGGATGCGGATCGAAACGTCTTTGCCCGCCGTCGCATTCCCGACCGTCCAAACCGCGCGCGTCGCGATTTCTTGAGCGGTCTCTTCCTCTGCTCCATGGCCGTGCCCCGACGACGATTCCGACATTTCCATGCCCGGTTTCGAATCCGTCTCCGGGGTTTGGGCTTGCCGCCCGAACCCATAGCCCGCGAAGAAGGCCATGGCCGCCAGTACGAGCACCAATACGAATTGCATCCTGCCGTTCATTCCGTTGTATCTCTCCCCAGGTTTCCTGTCTACGTTCTGCAATCTGAGCGCGTTCAGCACGACCGATACCGAACTGAGCGCCATGGCCGCTCCGGCGAGCCACGGCTCCAGGTAGCCGAACGCGGCTACCGGAATGCCGATCACGTTGTACGCCAGCGCCCAGAACAGGTTCTGTTTGATGTTCGCCATCGTCTTCTTGCTCATCGAGATCGCGTCGGGGATGCTGCCGAGGTCACCCCGCATCAGCGTCACGTCCGCCGCTTCCATGGCCACGTCCGTGCCGGTTCCGATCGCCATCCCGATATCGGCTGTGGCTAGGGCCGGCGCATCGTTAATGCCGTCGCCGACCATGGCGACCGTACGGCCCGCTTCCTGCAGCTTTTTCACTTCGCTGGCTTTACCGTCCGGAAGCACTTCCGCCAGCACCTTCCCGATGCCGACCTGGCCGGCAATCGCTTCGGCGGTCCGCCGGTTGTCCCCGGTCATCATGACGACTTCGAGACCGAGTTCCTTCAAACGAGCCACCGCCGGGCCGGACGTTTCCTTGACCGTATCCGCGACGGCGACCATTCCGGCATACTTGCCGTCTACGGCGACCAGCATCGCGGTTTTGCCTTCCGTCTCGAGCCGGCCCATTTCCTCGAACGCAGGATCGGCTTTGACGCTATATTCCGCCATCAGCTTGCGAGTGCCGACCATGATGCCTTTGCCTTCGACGACAGCCATGATCCCGTAACCGGGGACCGCTTGGAACGTGTCGGGCTCGGGAAGCGAAATCCCCCGTGCCCGGATGCCGGCGACGATCGCCTCCGCGAGCGGATGCTCCGAATTTTTCTCGGCCGCGCCGACCCACGTTAGCAGCTGCGCTTCATGGAAACCCTCTTCCACCCGCACGTCGGTCAGCTCCGGCTTGCCTTTGGTGACGGTCCCCGTTTTATCCAAAACGACCGTGTTGACGCGATGGGTGTTCTCGAGGTGCTCTCCGCCTTTGAACAGAATGCCGAGTTCCGCCGCACGCCCGGATCCCGCCATGATGGAGGTCGGGGTCGCGAGGCCCAGCGCGCAAGGACAGGCGATGACGAGCACGGCGATCGCTTTCTCGAGCGCGGAAGCCAGGCTGCCCGGCTCCGCGAAGAAGTACCAGATCGCGAAGGTGAGCGCCGCGATGCCCACGACGATCGGAACGAAAATGCCCGAAATGACGTCCGTCACGCGCTGGATCGGAGCTTTGGAGCCTTGGGCTTCCTCGACCACTTTGATGATTTGCGACAGCGCGGTTTCTTTGCCGACTTTGGTCGCTTTCACTTTCAGCATGCCGTTTTTGTTGAGCGTGGCCCCAATGACGGTTTCTCCCGCGCGCTTCTCCACCGGGATGCTTTCCCCGGTCAGCATGGACTCATCCACCGCCGAGACGCCATCGATGACCTCGCCGTCGACGGGGATTTTCTCGCCGGGTTTGACGAGGAAAACGTCACCCGCGACGACTTGCTCGACGGGTACGCTCAGTTCCTGTCCGTCGCGGATGACGGTGGCCGTCTTGGCTTGCAAGCCCATCAGCGATTTGATCGCTTCCGAGGAACGGCCTTTGGCCAGCGCCTCGAACAGCTTGCCAAGCAGAATCAGCGTGATCAGCACCGAGCTGGTTTCGTAATACAGCGCCGAAGGGACTTCCCATATCGTGGCGTATAAGCTGTAAAAATAAGCGGCCGAAGTCCCCAGCGCCACGAGGACGTCCATGTTGGCGCTGCGGTTGCGAAGCGCCTTGAAGGCGCCCACGTAAAACCGGGCTCCAATGATAAATTGAACCGGCGTGGACAGGTAAAATTGGAACCACGGGTCCATGAGCCGTTCCGGTACGTAGATCCACGACGTGAAGGAGAAATGCCCCACCATCGCCCAAAGCAGCGGGATCGTGAGCAGGGCGGAGAGAATCAGCATCGCTTGCTGGCGGCGGATTTCCTTCTTCCGGTGATTGGCGGTGCCGTCGTCTTCCGATTTCGGCTTCGCTTTGTAGCCGAGCTGTTCGACTTTCTTGATCATGTCGGCCGCGCTGACCTGCGAAGGGTTATACTCGACGTGGGCCGTTTCGAGCGCGAGGTTGACCGTCGCCGTCACGCCCTCCATCTTGTTGAGGCCTTTCTCGATGCGGGTCGCGCAAGCGGCGCACGTCATGCCCATGATATCGAAATCCGCGGCTTGCTTGGCCGTTTCCGGAGACTGGCTCATTGAAATCACCTTCTGGTTGTTGATATAGGGGTGGGGGCCTTGTCAGCCCCCGATATCGCTTGGCTTCCTCAGGATACCACGTCGTAGCCTTGATCTTCGATCGATTCTTTGATCGCGTCGAGCGTGACTTTCGTTTCGTCGAAGTCCACGGCCACCGTGCCGGAACCCAGGTCCACTTTCGCGGCTGCTCCGAGTTTCTTGACCGCTCCTTCGACAGAGTTGACGCAATGGCCGCAGCTCATTCCTTGGACTTTCAGGTTTACGTTTTGCATGGTTGGTTCCTCCCTATGTTTGGCGGTCCGCATGACCGCGTTTATCGCTTCTGACTTCATAGTACAGTACCCCCCTACCCTATGTCAAGAAACGGAAGTAAATAAATTCAGATTCCCGGCGATGCCGAAAGGGCTGTCCCCCAGAGTTCGGGACAGCCCTCAAGCTCATCTATGCCATTCCTCACTGAACAGTACCTGTGGTTCGCTCCCCAAAAAACGGACGAGATTCGGAACGTCGGCATACAGACGTTGGCCTTCCGGGCCCTCTAACGCTTGGCGCATCAGGTCTCCGCTATCGAAGCCGAACTCCGCGATCCAGTACGGTGCGGAGGCCGACTGCCTATCGAGTACCCTCTGGACCGACACGCGCTTCACGTTCGGCAGCTCCCTGACCAGGGGGAGGTGTACCTCGTCGTAATATCGGGCGAAGCCTTCCAAATCCTGCGGCATCGGCAGCAGAACGGTTACTTTCACCATACCCGCCCCCCCTTTATGCCGGGTCCTGCCCAAAGAGGCGGAATGAGACGTAAGGATAATGGCCGTACCGGATCGCCAGCTCCCGTTCGAACAGGGTCATCCGTTCGATCGTGCGGTTGTTTCGGAGCGATCCGGCGTCGAGCACCCGGAAAGGAATGCCGTGCAGCAGCTCCATCACCTTCCGTTTAGCCGCTTCATCCTGCGAGGTGACGTAGACGTCGCTGACCTCTCCTCGGTGCTCCGGCGCGTCGAACACTTTGAAAAACGTGTTTTTAAACGCACCCACGACCGTCGTTTCCGGCAAAGCTTTCTGCAGCTCTTCGGCGGCTGACGTTCCCCATTCCAAGGTGAAATCGTTGAAATCCTCGGTGAACGGATTCACGATATCGACGAGGATTTTGCCCGCCAGCTTCTGCCGGTGCTCCTGTACGAACGGGATCAAATCCCTGAACCACAGGGAGTGGAAAATGACGTCGGCACGCAAGGCTTCGTTCAAATCCACCCCGTGCACGCCCTTCAATTCTTTTTCCACGATTAACTGCCGTACCCGGTCCTCCGAACGCGAACCCCAATACAACTCCGGTACGACCGGCGCCAACGTTTTCGCCAGCCCCCGTCCCATCCTTCCGGTTCCGATGACGCTTACCTTCATGTTCCTCATCCTCTCCTTCTGTCTATGGCTTAATCTTAAGCCTGAAAGGAGAGCTTGAGAATTTCCCGTTCGTTTCGGGGGTGAAACCAAACGTTTCCGCCAGAGTCAGCGGGTCACGTCCCGGCCGCCGGCCAGCAGGCGATCCAGCTCCGCGCGCTTCGGCAAGCCTTCCCAGTCCCCGCGGTACTGCGTCGCGATCGCCCCCATCGCGCAAGCCGCCTGCAGCGCGCGTTCGAACCGGATGTCCGCGGTTAGCGCCTGATTCAAATAAACCGACAGCAAACCTGCCGCGAATGCATCCCCGGCCCCGACCGTGTCGACGACGCGGGCTACCGGGTAAGGCGACACGCGCAGCGGTGCGCGGCCTTCTTCAAAGCCGATCGCTCCCCGTTCTCCCAGCTTCAGCGCGACGGCGCTCGGGCCCATGTCCCGGAAGCGCTGCCCGTACTGCTCCTCCTCCGGCAATTCGCCGAGCAGGAACTCGGCCTCCTCCAGCCCCGGGAGGAACAAGTCGCACAGCGGAATGAGAGCGAGCAGCGTTCTTCTCGCCGCTTCTTCCGTCCACAGCTTCCGCCTCAGGTTCGGGTCGAAAGAGACGGTCAGCCCTTGGCTGCGGGCCATCTTCATCGCGACGGCGACCGCGTCGGCCGTTCGTTCCCCAAGCGCCGGCGTAATTCCCGTCACGTGCAGATGGCGGGCGCCATGGAACCATTCCGGCTTCACGTGTTCGGGGGAGAGCCGACTGGCTGCGGAGCCCTTGCGATAGTAATAGACGTTGGGGTCGCCGTAACCTTTGAACTCCTTGAAATAGATAGCGGTCGGATGCTGCGGGTCCCGCTCCGCCAGGGACGTGTCGACGCCTTCTCCCGCCAGCGTGGATTGGATCAGGTCGCCGAACGGATCCACGCCGAGACGGCCGATCCACCGGGCTCTAAGTCCAAGCCGCGACAGCCCGATGGCCACGTTGGACTCCGCGCCCGCGATGGACTTGGTGAACAGCGGCGCATAGGCGAGCGGTCCCTCGGCCATCGGCTGCATGGAAACCATGCTTTCCCCGATCGTGACGACGTCGGCTTGTACGCTCTGCGGCTTCTGCGTCATGCCCGGCGAACTCCTTCGACTTCATCCGTGAAGGATTGCGCGAGGGCCCGAAGCTCTTCGAATTTGCCTTCCGCAATAAGCTTCTTGTCCACGAGATTGCTGCCCAGCCCGACGGCCGCCGCTCCCGCGTCCAGCACCGTGCGGATGTTTTGCAGGTTCACGCCGCCGGTCGCCACCATCGGGATCCGGTCAAGCGGCGCGCGGATCTCCTTGAGATAGCCGACGCCCAGCGTGGCCATCGGAAACAATTTGACCGCCGAGGCCCCGGCTTTATAAGCGCGGACGATTTCCGTCGGCGTCATCGTGCCCGGCCACACGTCCAGTCCCCGCTCCAGGCCGAATTGGAGCACTTCTTCGTCGAAGTTGGGAGAAATGAGATACTCCGCCCCCGCTGCAGCCGCCTCCCGGGCGTCGTCCAGGTCGAGCACGGTGCCCGCTCCGATTCTCAAACGTCCTTCGTAACGCTCGCGGAAACGGGAAATCATGCCGAGCGCGCCGTCCGTGTTCAGCGTCACCTCGAGGAACACGATGCCCCCGTCGGCCAGCGCCTGGGCGGCCGCGTCTCCCTTGTCGGCGGAAATCCCCCGGATGATCGCGACGATTTTACGTTCGGATAAAGCCTGAAGCAGCTCCGTCGGTTTACGAGATAACATACGAATCCGTCCTTTATGAATGGAATATGGAATAATATCGGCTTACCCTTTATTCACCATAATACACCCGCAGCTGAATGTCTTTATCGTGATTGCCGAATCCGGAGCCGTACAGCGTTAATCCTCCCACGTGCTCCGCGTCGTCCTCGACCGCGAACCGAAGCGTCCAGAACGGCTCTTCCAGCTTCAGCTCCCGAACGGTCACGTCCGAAATCCGCTGTCCGTCGATAAACGTACCCTTTTCGCCCACCTGAATCGTTTTCCACAGTCCATATTGGTTCACGTTACGGTTCCACCAATCCGGTGTGTATTTACCGCGTGCCGCCCTGCCGAAATCGGCGGGACTCGTCCACGTGCCGAGCGAGACTCCGTTCACGAAGAACCGGATGTCCGAAGGCCAATAGTCGCTCACGCCCGGTGCCTCGGAGGCGATCTCCATGGAAATCTCCAGCGTTTCGGCCTTCTGGCCCGGCAGCAAGTAATTGGGCGTTTTGTACTCCACGTACCCTTTGCCAAACCATAAAATAGCGGCGTTCACCCGTTCCGGATCGAGAAAATAGCGGGGATCGTCGTATTGCCCGATGTTTTTCTCTTTCGTCGCAAGGCCGCAAGTCGGAAATACCTCGAACGCCGTGTAATGGCCGACGGGAATCGATTGCTCGCGGTACGCCCTTTGTTGGCCGGCGGCCGGGAGTTCGATTTCGATCGCGCTCTCTTGGAGGAAACACATTTTGTGCGTGCCGCCGTTGATGCGCGCTCTTCGCGTCCCGATCAGCTTGGCCTCCTCCAGCTTGCGGATGTGCATGGTGACGATGGCCGGACTGAGCCCCAGCTCGGCGGCAATGTCCTTCATGTTCCTCTCTCGGCCGGCGACAAGTTCCATGATCCTCCACCGAACCTCGCTGGCCAGCGCTTCATAAAGCGCCATGAACTTGCCGTCTCCGTTCGCCTTGATCGTCATTTTCTTCCTTTCACCTCTATAAATTAATATATCTACGAATTCAATAAAATTCAAAGGGAATTTGAATTTATCTCATTGCAAATGCAAAAGCGTTTATTGTTTAATCTTCTTAGAAAACTTCGAAATTCATCCTTATCATTCAAAATGAAGAGGTGCGTGGGACCATGGCTCATTCCGCGAAAATGATCGTGGACAAGGATTTCGTCATCGGCAAGGTAGACGACCGGCTGTACGGCTCTTTCATCGAGCATTTGGGGAGGGCGGTTTACGGGGGCATTTACGAGCCCGGACATCCGGCCGCCGATGAACGGGGATTTCGCAAGGACGTGCTCAAACTGGTGCGCGATCTCCGCGTCCCGATCGTCCGGTATCCGGGCGGCAATTTCGTATCGGGGTACGATTGGAAGGACGGAATCGGCCCCGTGGACAGCCGGCCAAGCCGGTTGGAGCTGGCCTGGCGGACGGTCGAGCCGAACCGTTTCGGCTTGAACGAATTCGCGGAATGGTCGAAAGCCGCCGGCTCCGACGTGATGTGGGCGATCAACCTCGGCACGCAAGGGCCGGAAGACGCCCGCCAAATCGTGGAGTACGCCAACCATCCGGCCGGCAGCTATTGGAGCGACCTCCGGGCCAGCCACGGCTACCGCGAACCCCATAACATCAAAACCTGGTGCCTGGGCAACGAAATGGACGGCCCTTGGCAGATCGGGCACAAAACGGCCGTCGAATACGGACGCGCAGCACTGGAGTCCGCGAAGGTCATGAAATGGGTGGATCCGTCCATCGAGCTCGTCGCCTGCGGAAGCTCGGCCCTCGGCATGTCCACGTTCGCCGAATGGGAAGCGACGGTGCTCGACCATACCTATGACCACGTGGAATACTTATCGCTGCACACCTACTACGGCAATCCGACGAACGATACGCCAACCTTCCTGGCGCGTTCCCTTCAGATGGACGATTTCATTCGAAGCGTGGCCGCCATCTGCGATTACGTCAAAGCGAAAAAACGCAGCAAAAAACGGATGTACCTGTCTTTCGACGAATGGAACGTTTGGTTCCACACGCACGAGTCCGACAAGAAAATCGAACCTTGGCAAATCGCACCTCCGCAGCTGGAGGACATCTATACGATGGAAGACGCGCTCGTCGTCGGATGCATGCTGATCAGCCTGCTGAAAAACGCGGACCGCGTGAAAATCGCCTGCCTGGCTCAGCTCGTCAACGTCATCGCGCCGATCATGACGGAGAACGGCGGGGCAGCCTGGGCGCAGACGATTTACTATCCGTTCATGCACGCCTCGCTGTACGGCCGCGGGAATGCGCTCGTACCGCTCGTTCAATCTCCGAAGTACGACACGACGGAGATTACCGACGTTCCCTACCTCGAATCCGTCGCCGTGTACAACGAAGAAACCGGCGATATCACGATTTTCGCGGTGAACCGCAGCCTGGACGAGGAACTGTCGTTCGAGGCCGACCTGCGAAGCTTCCCGGCTTGCACGGTGGTTGAGCACCTCGTGCTGGAGAACGTCGACCTGAAGGCCGTCAACACGGCGGCCACGCCCGGCCGCGTCGCTCCTCACGCGCAGGGGAACGCGAAATCGGACGGCTCGCGCGTCACCGCCCGGCTCGCCAAAACGTCGTGGAACGTCATCCGTTTGCGCACTCCGGTGTGAGCGTATTGAAAAATAAAGAAACCCTTGCGAGAAAAGCTCGCAAGGGTTTCTTTGCTTGTTGAGAGCGATTATTGAACGGCTTTCTTCCAGTCGGCGGCGAACTTCTCCATCCCTTGTTCGGTCAGCGGGTGTTTGGAGATTTGCTCGATGACGGAGAACGGAATCGTCGCGATATGCGCGCCGGCCATGGCCACGCGGGTGACGTGGTCAGGATGGCGGACGGAAGCCGCGATGATTTGCGCGTCCAGGTTGTGGATCCGGAACAGCTCGGCGACTTTGATGATCAGCTGCACGCCGTCTTCCGAGATGTCGTCCAAACGGCCGAGGAACGGAGAAACGTACGTGGCGCCGGCGCGGGCAGCCAGCAGCGCTTGGTTCACGGTGAAGATCAGCGTGACGTTCGTTTTGACGCCTTTCTTGCTCAGGTAACGGCATGCGGCCAAACCGGCCAGCGTCATCGGCAGCTTGATCGTGATGTTTTTGTCATAGTTGTTGATCTTGATCAGTTCTTCCGCTTGGGCGATCATTTGCTCCGCCGTCACCGCGTCGGGCGTGACTTCGGCGGATACGGATTCAACCTCGGGCACTTCACGCAGGATTTCCGCGATGCGGTCCTCGAATTTGACGCCTTCCTTCGCCACCAGCGAAGGGTTCGTCGTGACGCCGGACAAAACGCCGATCTCATAGGCTTTCTTGATGTCTGCCAGGTTCGCGGTATCGATGAAAATTTTCATGTATTAACGCCTCCGATTCAGGGATTGGAATGGAATGAGTTCGTAACCTTACTTGAGTAACTCTTTGGCTAAACGGACGACGTTCTGCACGGAGAAGCCGAAGTGCGCCATGACTTCATTACCCGGTCCGGACGCGCCGAACGTGTCGATCGACAACACTTTGCCTTCCCGTCCGGCATAGCGGTCCCAGCCGAGCGAGATGCCGGCTTCGATCGCGATCCGGCGGGATACGGACTCCGGAAGCACGCTGTTCCGGTAATCCTCCGGTTGGCGGTCGAACAGCTCCCGGCTCGGCATCGCGACGACGCGTACGGAGACGCCGTCTTTTTCGAGCTCCGCTTTGGCGCCCGCGGCCAGGGAGACCTCCGAACCGGTGCCGATGAGAATGACGTCCGGCTGCCCGTTCGTCTCCGTCAGGACGTAACCGCCTTTGGCGACGTTCGCGACGTTGGCTTTGGTTTCTTCGTAGATCGGCAGGTTCTGACGGCTCAGGATCAGGGCGACGGGACCTTCTTTATTCTGGATCGCGTACGCCCAAGCGCTGGAAGTTTCGTTCGCGTCGGTCGGACGGATCACGGTGAGACCCGGAATGGTGCGCAACGCGGCCAGATGCTCCACGGGCTCGTGCGTCGGGCCGTCTTCGCCGACCGCGATCGAGTCGTGCGTGAACACGTAGACGACAGGAAGCTTTTGCAGGGCTGCAAGACGGATAGACGGGCGCAAGTAATCGCTGAAGACGAAGAAGGTGCTGACGAACGGGATGACGCCGCCATGCAGCGCCATGCCGTTGCCGGCCGCGCCCATCGCGTGCTCGCGGACGCCGAAGTACACGTTGCGGCCCGCGAACGATTCGATGGCGAACTTCTGCTCCCCTTTGATGTCCGTCATCGTGGAGTGCGACAAGTCCGCGCTTCCTCCGAAAATGGCCGGTACGGTTTTCAGATAGTGGTTGATCGCTTCCCCGCTCGCGACGCGGGTGGAGACCGATTTGGCGGTATCGAACGTCAGAATATCGGCGGTTTCGACCGAGTAAGTGCCGTCAATCGCTTGCTCAAGCTCTTTGGCTTTCGCGGGATATTGAGTGGCGTACGAGGCGAGCAGCCGGTTCCATTCCTCTTCTTTAACCGCGCCTTGCCGTTTCAACTGCTCGAAATGGGCTTTGACCGGCTCCGGTACGGTGAACTCTTCTTCATGCTGCCAGCCATATACGGCCTTGGTGGCGATAGCCTCTTCTTTGCCGAGCGGATTCCCGTGCACTTTGTGCGTTCCTGCGGCTTTGCTGCCGTAGCCGATGATCGTGCGGACCTCGATCAGCGTCGGCTGCGAGTCGTGCGACTTGGCCTCCGCGATCGCGGCGGAGATGCTCGTAAGGTCGTTGCCGTCCTCCACCCGCAAATAGTGCCAATTCGCCGACTCCGCCCGTTTGCGCACATCTTCTCCGAAGCTCATGTTCAGATCGCCGTCCAGCGAGATGTCGTTGGAATCGTACAGCACGATCAATTTGCCCAGCTTCATGTGCCCGGCCATCGACATCGCTTCGTAGGAGATCCCCTCCATCAAGCAGCCGTCGCCGACGAGCGCGTACGTGTGATGGTCAACGACCGGAAAACCGTTCTCGTTGTATTTGGCCGCGAGATGGGCTTCGGCCATCGCCATTCCGACCGCCATCGCGATTCCTTGGCCCAGCGGACCGGTCGTTGCGTCCACGCCGTCGGTATGACCGTATTCCGGATGACCCGGCGTGCGGCTGTTCAGCTTGCGGAACTGCTTCAAATCGTCGAGGGTGACGTTGTAGCCGGAAAGATGAAGCAGGCTGTACAGAAGCGCGGAGCCGTGGCCGGCGGACAGGACGAACCGGTCGCGGTTAAACCATTTGGCATTGCCCGGATGATGGTTCAGGTGCGCGGACCACAGGGTGTACGCCATCGGCGCGGCTCCCATCGGAAGGCCCGGATGGCCGGAATTGGCCGCGTTGATCGCGTCGATCGAGAGCGTGCGGATCGTATCGACGGCGAGTTGGTCAATCGTTTGCGTGGTAGGCATACAGATCTCCTTTGCGTATTTCGGTTGGAATTTCCGGTTTGTCGTCGAACAGCCAGCGGAATCCGTCTTGCTCGGGGAGCGCGTCGGACTCCTGCGGTCCGTAAGAACCGGCAGCGTAGGGATGAAGAGGGACCAGGTTTTCCTCGAACGCGTCGAGGATCGGCTGCACCCATTTCCAGGACAATTCGATTTCGTCCCAATGCGCGAAGAACGTCGGGTCCCCGTTCCATGCGTCGTAAATCAGGTTCTCGTAAGCTTCGGGCGCGTCCTCTTGGCCGGCTTGAAGCGTGACCTGCAGCGGCTTGAACGTCCCATCGCCTTCGGAGTCTTTCTCGTTAAGGTGAAGGGTGATGCCTTCTTTCGGCCCGATCTCCACGACGAGAAGGTTCGGCGCCGCGCGTTCGGCATCTTTCGCCCATGGCGTCTTTAACGGTTCTTTGAACTCGAAAACGATCCGCGTGGATTTGTCCTTCATTTTCTTGCCCGTGCGCAAATAGAACGGAACCCCGCGCCAAACGCTGTTGTCGATGCGGAGCCGGGCGGCGATCAACGTGTCCGTCATGGAGCCGGGCGCGATTCCCGGTTCGGCAGCGTAGCCTTCGTATTGCCCCCGCACTACGTCGGCGGCGACGTTCTCCTTGGACAACGGCTCGAGCGCCTCCAACACCAGCTTCTTCTTGAAGCGGACTTTGTCGGGGGAGCTCGCGTGCGGCAATTGGATAGCGGCCATCATCAGCAGTTGAAGCAGATGGTTTTGGAACATATCCCTTACCGCTCCGGCGCGGTCATAATAGCCCGCCCGCTCCTCCACGCCGACCGATTCGTTCGCCGTGATCTGGACGTTGGAGATGTGCTGCCGGTTCCAGAGGGCGTGAATGGCCGGATTCGCCTGTTGCAGCGACTCCAGCTTCTGTACCATCGGTTTGCCGAGGTAATGGTCGATCCGGTATATTTCTTCTTCGGCGAACGACCGGCTCAGCTCCCGGTTCAGTTCCCGGGCCGACTGCAGGTCGCGTCCGAAAGGCTTTTCGATCACAAGGCGTTTCCAGCCTTCTTCGGAACCCAGCCCGCCTTCTTGAATATGGTTCGCGATGGTCGTGAAGTACTCCGGACCTACGGACAGGTAGAACAGCCGGTTCGGCGCGACGCCGAGCTCGGCTTCCCGGCTTTCGATCAGCTCCCGCAGCTTGCGGTAGTCCTCTTGGCGGTCGATGTCGAGTACGCTGTACCGGAAAGCGGCCGCAAACTTTTGGACGGCTTCCGGGTCGGCGGGTTTCCGCCTCGAAAACCGGTCAAGGGACTGACGGACGTTCGACTGGAAGGTGTCGTGGGACCATTCCCTTCTTCCAAGTCCGATAATGGAGAATGGCGAAGGAAGCTTCCCCTCGATGAACAAGTTATAAAGGGCGGGGTAGATTTTTCTTTTGGCCAAATCCCCCGTCGCCCCGAACAAAACGATCGTTGCGGATTCGATGATACTCTCCTCCTTTCGAGACTTTCTTGCGTGTTCTGGTTTCCGTTGCTTAATTTCACTATAATACGAATGACAGCCATATAAGTAATTAATATATTTATCAGGAGCCATAGACCGCATCTATGAACAATAACTACGAACTGTACAAGGTCTTCTATTGGGCGGCCAAAACGGGCAGTTTGACGCAGGCAGCCAAGGCGTTGTTCTTGACGCAGCCGAGCGTCAGCCACGCCATCAAGCAGCTGGAGGACAGTTTCGGCATCACGCTGTTTTACCGCAATGCGAAAGGCGTCTCGCTGACGCAGGAGGGCGCCGTCCTGTATTCCTACATCGAGCAAGCACAAGTGCTGATCGCGTTGGCGGAAGAAAACATGGCCGCGCTGAAACACCTCCACAGCGGCGAGCTACGGATCGGCGGCAGCGATTCGCTGTTCAAGCACTATTTGCTGCCGCATCTGGAGCAGTTCCACGACAAATATCCCGGCGTAAAGCTGTTCTTGAACCACGGCACGACGCCCGAGATCATCTCCTTCCTCAAGGAAGGCAAAATCGATCTCGGCGTCGTCCGGCTGCCGATCGTCGACCCGCAGCTGCAGGTGCGGGAAAGCTTCCAGCTGCAGGATTGCTTCGTGGCCGGCGCCAAGTATGCCCATCTGAAAAGCGAAACGCTGTCGTTGGAAAGATTGCTTGAGCACCCGATCATTCTGTTCTCCCGGAACAGCCGGGCCCGAATGGCCATTACCGAGTTGTTCCAAAGCTACGGCCATCAGATCAAACCGGAAATCGAAGTCGGCAGCGTCGACTTATTAATCGAGTTCGCCAAAAGGGGGCTCGGGATTTCTTACGTGACGAGGGAGTTCGTGTCCAAGGAGCTGGAGGAGGGGTCGCTGTTCGAAATCGCGCTGGACGTGCCTTTGCCGCCGTCGCGCGTAGGCATCATGACGATGCGGAACATGCCGCTTACGAGGGCGGCGAGCCGGTTTATGGAATCGGTGAAGTGAGCGGGGACGCCACCTGCAGAAAGAAAATAACGTTATGGCAAAGCGCTATTTACTCGGTGAAGCCCGGTGGTGTGTGCGATAAGACGCTGCAGTAACGCTATTGCTCGCCATTTCCGTGCTTCGACGGCGGTTTCGACAAATTAACGGGTTGGCACCACCCTATTTTCGAGAAAGGGTGCGCATCGGCGCCAATAAGGTGTTCCGAACACTTTAATGGCTGGGTGCTTAAAGGCAAGTCGCCCGGCAACAACAATAAATCCCGCTCAAACGAGCGGGATTTCGTCCGTTCCGATATTAAACGAAGTACTTGCGAATGAAATAGGTCGGCGTGCAGCTCCACGCATGGCAGTAGCTGTTGATCAGGTTGCTACCGTACGGGGAGTTTTTCTTGTCCTCGGGATTGTACACTTCCCAGAACGTATCCGCGCCGTCCCGCACCATTTCTCCCCAGTAAGCCCTCATTTGCTCCAGCGCCTTGTCGTTCCTTCCGGTCAAAATCAGCGCGTCGATGAGGTGATGGTACATGTAAGGGGTCATCGGGCGGATGTCCGGATTGACCGCGAACAGGCGATCGAGCAACTCTGCGTTCGCATCCTTCTCCAGCACTTCCGCCAACGCCATCCAGACTTGCGACGCCCACGAAACCTGACGGCCTTCGCCGCTGACGAAAAATCCTTGCTCGGCATCCCACAGGCGCTCCAGCGTCGCGGAAGTCACCTGATCGAGCGAACTCCGGATGCTGTCAGCCGCTTCCGTATCCCCCAGCCGTTCGGCGAGCGGCAAGCCCCGCTTCATGCAATAGATCAGCACGGCTTGAGCGGGCGCTTGCTTGTTCAGCTGCTCATGCCAATCCGTAAAGCACCACCAAGATGGATCGTCTTTCACGATGCCTCGGTCGTCCAGCCGTTCAAGCGAAATCCGGATCTGCTCCAAAGCAATCGGCCAAAGCTCACGAAGCGTCTCGAGATCTCCCGAAGCCTCTACATAGTCATACAGAGTGGCTACGAAGAACAGGGAATAATCATATAAGTATATATCGTCTCCCGCAGGCTCCGGTTTCTCGTAGACGCATGCGCCGACTTGCCCGCATTCCAGCCGAAGTCCCGCGAACAAATAAAGGCAGCGCTTGACCAGATCGAAGTTGTTGAACGTTTCGTAGTTGGCCAGCGCTTGAAGACGCAAATCGCCGATCCACAGCCGCCGGTCACGCTTCGGTCCGTCCTCGAACACGGTCTGCATGCAATCCTGCAGCGTCTTGACGGCCACCCGGTCCATGTCCCGCAAGTCCTGCGGCACCGAATCCGCCAGCGGAGCGACCTTGGAAACGTCCGCGGAGGTCACAGTCGTCACATGGATGTCGGGAAACACGACTTTGTATTTCCGAGCCGGAGTAATGAATTCCACCTTAAGGTAACGGAACGTATACCTGCGGGGAAGCGTGTAACTACCCGGCAAAATATCGAAGTTCATGATTTCGTCCTGCAGCCACGAGCGGTCGAGCCATCCGTCATATCCGTCGAAGTCCTCGGCCATCTCGCAGGGCATTTCCCCGAACGTCAGCTTAAGGCGGACGGGCGAATCCGCGCGGGCTTCGATGGAATCGAGCGATAGGGTCAAATAGCCGACCTGATGGTCCCCGAAATCGAGAATAAAGCTGTCTCCTTTGCTGAATCCCCGCTCCTTCAGATTATCTGCGGAGCCGGCGTCCTTCACCGCCCAGCCTTGGAACGCATCCGGATCCGCGACGACTTCCACCAACCGAACCGGGGTTACCGTATGTTCGGCCAGCTTGGGCAGCAGGCTTTCCGCCGTTAGAACAAAATGAGGGTTTATCATGGCTACAACTCCTGAGATGTCGTTTCTATTCATCGTAGCCCAGCGCACCCGGACGAACCAACTGCTGATTTTTTGGGTGAAGTCCGTTTTTTTCTGATTCGCTAAGGCAAATCGGAGGGGATCACTCCTTCCCCAACGATGCTTTCAACTGCCTCATGTATTCCTCGGGAGTAAACGAGGCGCGCATTACCAGCAATTGGGCGTTATCCCAGGCCAACGATTGCGTCCGGGCGTCGAAACGGGCCTCGAACCACAAAGCTCCCCTTTTGAGGTGATCCAGCCGGTCTTGGACCATCCGGGTGATCGGCGGAACCTCCGCGGGCATCCGTTCCACCCGGAATCCGGTGACCATGCCCATTTCCGTCATCGCTCGGTCCCCATAACGTTCGAAGACGTATTTCATCCAAGCGGCTACATCGGCATTATACGCTTCCTTGGAGAAAGAAGTGGTCAAGCCGGCGTTCACGGGATACTCGTCCAAGGTCCCCACCCCGCCGTCTACGAGCGGAATGCTGAAAAAGCCCGTGTTCTCCGCCCCGATCGCATTCACGGCCGGGTTGTTGAAATCGCGGACCGACCAGCTCCCGGAATAGAACATCGCCGCCTTGCCCTGCACGAACTGGCTAAACGATGTCCCGATACCCACTCCATTGACGTTCGGCCCGAAATAGCCTTTCAACCCCATTTTCTGCACGGTATCGGCCGCTTCGATGAATCCCGGACTCGTCAAATCCAGCTCGCCTCGGTCCACCCGTTCCATGGCATCCGGCCCCAGCTTGCGGATGACGTACGCGTTGATGAGCCGAGTGATCGGCCACTTGGCTTTGCCGGAAACGGCAAACGGCTGAATGCCGGCTTTCTGCAGCGTTTCAGCGGCATCCAGCATTTCGCCCCAGGTTTTCGGCTCTTTCAAACCGAACCGGGAGAATATTTTCTTGTTGTACCAGAACCCCTCGATATTCATCTCGAGCGGCAGCGCGTAAAGCCCTTCATCATTGACGTAGGCTTTCAACATGCGCACGGAAACGGGATTCAATTTGGCGTACAAGCCTAATTGCTTGAACGTGTCCTCCAGATTCAAGACGGCTCCGCTCCGAATCATGTCCAACAGGGGCTTGCCCGACTGGTAGTTGAACATGGCCGGCAAATCGTTGCTCGCCGCCAAAAGCTGGATTTTACCGGTAATGTCGACATCCTGCACGCCTTCGAACCGGTATTCGATTTCCGGGTGATCCCGCCCATATTCCTTGGCAAGCTCGCCGATGATTCTGGAGCTGCCCTGGTCCTCGCTGCTGGCCGACAAGTAGACAATCGTCGTCTTCGGCAGGGGGTTCGGCGCGTTCGCCTCGTTGTTGACGTCCGTGCACGATGCAAGGAGCATTCCGATCGCGCAGACGGCAATCCATCCCCGTAAACCTCTCATGATGGCGTTATTCCTCATGGTTCCATTATAACCGCAAAACCCGTCCATCATCTGGACGGGTTCCCGCGGATCAGCCTTTCACGCCGCCGACCGTCAAACCGCCGACGAAATACTTCTGTAGGGCAAGGAATGCGATGAGCAAAGGCAGCGCGCACAGAATGCAGGCCGCGAACAGAACGTTCCATTGCGCCGGGTTTTGCTGGTCTCCGAGGAAGCCCAGCATCGCTACCGGCAGCGGCGCGGCAAGCGCCTTGGTGATGAATACCATGTTGAAGAAGTAGTCATTCCAAATCCATACGCCTTGCGTGATGACGACGGATACCGTAACCGGCAGGATGAGCGGGAACACGATTTGCCAGAACCGCCGGAACAGCCCGGCACCGTCGATGTGGGCGGCTTCCTCGATTTCCTCGGGCACGCTGCTCCGGATGAAACCGGTGTACAGGAACGTCGAGAAAGGCAAGCTGCACGTAATGAACATCAGAATCGGCGTGTACTGGTTCATCGGGATTCCCATTCCTTTGATCATCTGGATGATCGGAATGAGCACCATTTGGCCGGGAACGACCAGCCCCGACAGGAAGAAAATATACAAGAACCGGCTGAGCCGGCTGCGGATGCGGGCCATCGGGTAAGCGGCCATCGCCGCGAGCAGCACGACGAAGAAGACGGATACGGCGGTCAGCACGAAGCTGTTCCACAGCGCGGTCGGAAAGTGCATGCGGGTATATGCCGAGCGGAAACTTTCCAGCGTGAACTCGTTAAACCAGTTCAGCGGATCGGTCATGTTCTGCGGCGAACGGAACGAGCTGGACAGCACGATCAGCAGCGGCACCAGGTTCAAGAACACGAGGGCGATAATCGCCAGGTGAGTAAACGATCTCTTCGCGACGGAACCGGAATTCATGCCGATACCTCCCGTCTATTCAAGGTAAACACGAACACGGCGGTAATGACGATAATGATCGCGAACGAAATGATGCCGAGTGCCGAGGCTTTTCCGAACAGCTGGTCGGTGAAGGCCATTTTGTAAATGGCGTAGATCAGCGTGTTCGTCGACGTACCCGGACCTCCGTTGGTCATGATGAACGGATAGTCGAAGGCTTTCAGGCCGTTGATGACGCTGAGCGTGACATTGATCGTGATCGAGGTGGCGAGCATCGGAATTTTAATGAACCGGACCAGCTTCCAGCGTCCCGCGCCGTCGATTTTGCCGGCTTCGATCAAATCTTGGGGCACGGTCTGAAGGCCGGCCAGGAAAATGATCGTGCTGGTGCCGATGTTTTTCCAAATATCCACCGCCATGATCGAAAAGAGGGCTTTCGAATAACTGCCGAGAAAATTGGTGTCGATCCCATGAATGCCGATCTTATGGAAGAAAGAGGCGATGAGTCCTTCGTCCGGCATGTAAACGTAACTCCAAATGAATCCGACTACGATCGCGCTGAACAGAGTCGGAAGATAGAAAGCCGAACGGTAAAGGCCTTTCGCTCGAATATTCGCGTTCAGGAGAAAAGCAAGCGCAAGGGCAATGATGTTGCCGAGCACGACGGTGATCAAGGTATAGACGAGCGTGTTGCGGATGGAGAGACCCAGGATTTCTTCATGGAACAACGTTTTGAAGTTGTCGAAGCCGACGTAATGGAACTTCTGAACGTAGCCGTTATAGTCGGTCACGCTGTATTGGAAAAGCTTCAGGATCGGAACGATCCAGAACAGGATGTAGAAGAGAAGGGCCGGCAGTACAAAGAAATACATCGTTTTTTTCATGACGGCGCTGTTCATGGTGCTTCTTCCTTTCCGGTAAAAATCGGATCAAGGGGGACGGACATCCCCCTTGATCCCTTCACGATCAGCCTTTATTCAATTCCGTATATTTGTCCTGCATCGCTTTCGTGACTTCTTCGGCCGTCGTTTTCTTGCCGCCGATGATTTCCGCGAACTTCGATTGCATGACGTCGCTCACGCCTGCCGGCCACATTTGGTTGCAGAAGTAGAACGCATGTCCCGTGCTTTGGATGTCGCTCAGCACGTCTTTGAAAATCTCGTTCTTCAACGGTACGCCGTTGAACACGCTGATGGAAGGGTTGGAATCGACCCATGCTTGGAACAGAGGAGACTTGCCGTCGTACATGTACTCGAAGATCTGCTTGGCGATGTCGAGATGCTCGGATTTCGCGTTGATCGCGTATCCGGCTGCGGTTGCCGCGGAAGCGTATACCGGCTGGCCGGCGTCGTTGCCCGGCAAGGAGAAGAATCCGCGATCGAATTCGGAAGCGCCTTTGGCCGTAACGCCCGGCAGATCCCAAGTGCCCGTGAAGATCATGGCCGCTTTGCCGTCAACGAACTGCTGGACGGCTTGCGCGCTGGCCATGCCGAGGGAGCCTTTCGCCACGTAACCTTTGTCGTAAAGCTCTTTGTACTGGTTGACCGTCTTGACCCATTTCGCGTCGGTGAGCGCCGTTTCGCCGGTCTGAAGCTTCTTGTCGAAGTCCTTGTCCGCCGGGTATACGGAGTTCGCCGCGAGTTGATACATGCCGAATTGGACGACCCACGGATCTTTATCGCCCATGGTGATCGGCGTAATGCCGGCTGCTTTCAGCTTCTCGGCCGCGGCCAGGAAGCTCGGCCAATCTTTCGGCACTTCGGTGATGCCGGCTTTGGCGAAGAGCGCCTTGTTGTAGTACGTTCCGAGGATATCCATGCCCTTCGCGACCGCGTAAGGCTTTCCTTCGTAGCTCATGTCGTTTTTGGCGGACGCGCTGACGTTGTTCCAGAAGCTCATATCGGACAGGTCGGCGGCGTAGCCTGCTTTGGCGACTTCGATCGCGCCCATGTTGGCCATGTTCGGGAACACCAGGAAGATATCCGGACCTTCGCCGGCGGCCAGCTTGGCCTTTACGGAAGTGTAATATTGCTCGTCGGGAAGCTTTTGGACTTCCAGGGTGACGTTCGGGAACTTTTCTTTGACCAGCTTAGGCAGCGTTTCGAGTTCGAAGTCGGCGCCGTTCGCGGCTTTCGCGCCGGATACGAGCATCGTCAGGGTGACGGGCTTGTCGGATGCGGAGCTCGCCGACGCGCTTGCCGATGGGCTCGCGGCGGAAGGGCTGCCGGATGCGTCCGAATTCGAATTGGAACTGCCGCATGCGCTCAAGGCGACCGTGAACAGCGAGGCCAACGCGATGCCGGCGATCTTGGATTTCCAGGACTTCATTCTTACTCCCCCTATAAGTTGTCGCTGTGTGCAGCGTTTACATGTTTCATTGTAAGTCCCTGTCCCTCGCCGGATAAGCGCATCATTTTTTGTATCGCCTCCGCATTTTTCAGGGCAAAAAAAAGGACCCGGGGGTCCTTTTCCGCATGGTCTCTATCCTGGAAGTCACTGCCGTTCCTCATCCAGTTCCCGCTGCAGTTCCTTCATGTATTGCTCGGGTGTGTAGGCGGCATTGGTCACGAGCAGCTGCGCATTGTTCCAAGCCGTAAGCTGGGCCCGCGTGTTGAACCTCGCTTCAAACCATAAAGCGCCTTTCTTCACGTGGTTGATCTTGTCCTGCACCATCTGCGTGAGCGGCGGCACGTCCGCGGGCATCGTCCGCACGTTGAAGCCCGTTACCATGCCGAGCTCGCTCATCGCGCGGTCTCCGTAACGCTCGAAAACATATTGCATCCACTGCCCCACTTCCGGACCGTAAGCCGACTGCGAGAACGTCGTGGTGAGTCCGGCATTGACCGGGTACTCATCCCGGGTCCCCTTGCCCCCGGGCACGAGCGGAATGCTGAAAAATCCGATTTTATCCGTCCCGATCTTATTTTGGGAAGGGTCGTTAAAAGCGCGCAGTTGCCAGCTTCCCATGTAGAACATCGCGGCTTTACCCTGCAGGAACATGTCCACGGAGGTCCCCATATCGATCGTGTTCACCCGCGAACCGAAGTATCCTCTCAGCCCCATATCCTGCACGGTAGCGGCCGCCTTCGCGAATCCGGGATCGGTCAGCTTCAGCGTGCCCTTGTCGACCCGCTCCATCGCGTCGGCCCCGAATTCCCGAATGGCGTAAGCATTGATCAGCCGCGTGATCGGCCATTTTTCCTTGCCGGCCACCGAGAAGGGCTGAATGCCCTCCCGCTTCAGCGTTTCGGCGATATTCAGCATGTCTTCCCAAGTCTCGGGTTCCTTCAGGCCGTATTTCGCGAAAATGTCCTTGTTGTACCAAAAGCCCTCGATGTTCAACTCCAGGGGAAGCGCATACAATCCTCTGCCGTCGACGTAGGCTTTCAACAGCTCGACCGCGGCCGGATTCAACCGGTCCCGAATGCCGAGCGCCGAGAAAGTCTGCTCCAGATCAAGCGCCGAATCGCTGTTGATGAGGTCCAGCAGCGGCTTTCCCGATTGATAGCTGAACAGGACCGGCAGGTCGTTGCTGGCGGCGAGCAGCTGCACGCGTTGGTTCAAATCGCTTTCGGCGACGTTTTCGAATTTGTACTGGACGTTCGGATGGGACGCTTGGTATTCCGCGGACAGCTCACCGATGATTTTGGAGCTGCCCTCGTTCTCCTTGTTGGAAGAAAGATATAAAATGACGGTTTCGTTCTCGGGTTCGGCCGGTTTCGCGATCGGCGCGGAGCCGCAGGAAGTGAGCAAAATCAGGAGAACGGCGGCCAGCGCCCGGCTGGATCTTCGTTTGGCTTTGGCCGCGCTCATGTTCCTCTCCCTCTCGAACGGAATTGTCCCGGCGTCATGCCGGTCTGCTTTTTGAACACCTCGGAAAAATGGCGGGCGTGGTAATACCCGACCTTCTCGCTGATTTCGTGGATCGGCATTTCCTCTTTCAAAAGCTCTTTCGCTTTCTCCATCCGGACCTTCGTCAAATACTTGATATAGGAAATGCCCATTTGCTCTTTGAACAGCAGGCTGAAATAGGTGGCGTTCATTTCCACGTGGTCGGCGACTTCCTGCTGCGTCAAATCGCGGCCGAAGTTGTCGCCGATGTAGGCGATCGCCTTCTCCACCGCGGAATGCTTGGACCTCTGCCTGACGCTGAGGATCCAATCCATGATCTTCTCCATCTCCCGGCGAAGCCAGCCCGCCATCTCATCCAGCGTCTGCATGCTTCGCAGTTCCATCTGCGGCAGATAGCCGGGCCCCATGATCTCCGCCGTGTTTCCACCGGTCTCTTTCGCCACCTCGAAGCCGTGGAACACCGTTTTCAGCAGCTCGACTTCCGCGATCTCCGGATCCAGCTTTTCGTTTCGGAACTCCTCTAAATACTCGTCCAACTTCCGCATCAGGCCGTCTTTATCCCCTACGCGCATGTCGAACAGGACGGCTTCTTCTCTTTCCGACAATTGGGGATTCACCGAATGGCTGTCCCCGAGATCCTCGAAACGGATCCAGCCCTTCCCTTCCAAGTACCGGCCGTATCGCAGCGCGCGGAGCGCCTCACGGTAGCTTTTCGGGATATCACCAACAGAGGAATAGGTTCGGCCCGAACCGACCGCTGACGACTGCCACGACGACAGCTCGGTTTCCCAGACGTCCGTCACCGAATCCAAATGGAACAGCACAGCCAGTGATTCGGAACCGTTGCTTGCGTAAACCGTACGATATTCCGCCCGGCCGTCCAAACGGAAGTCTTCGTCCGAATAAGCCAGCACGGTGACGCCGGCCACCCGGTCCGCATCCCCACCGAAAACCGCCGCCCACTCCCCGGTCGCCTCCTCGCCCTTCAGCAGCAGATCCAGTGTCCGCTTCTCCAGCAATCCCTGCTGCCACTTTTGTTTCAGCGAGCTCATTTCGTTCATTTCGTGGATCCGATCCACCGCTTTCTGAATGCCTTCCCGGATCTTCACGATCGTGATCGGCTTCTCGAGATAGTCCACGACCCCGAGCTTGATCGCCCGCTTCACGTAATCGTATTCGTTATAGCCGCTGAACACGATGCACATCGTGTCCGGGGCTTCCGACCGGATCGCTTCGATTAACTGGAGGCCGTCCATGCCGGGCATTCGGATATCCGTCATGACGATATCGGGACGCAGCTTGCGGAACGTCTCCAGTGCCGATAAGCCGTCCGCCGCCGTACCGGCCAGCTCCACTCCGTATTCCGACCAATCGATCAGCTTCGTCAATCCCTTGAGAACAATGAATTCATCGTCGAATACGACCGCTTTCAGCATGGCGGCTCACTCCTCCTTCTTCTCCGAGTAGGGAAAACGAAGCTCGATCGAAGTCCCTTCATTCGGCCGGCTGCGGATCGTGAACGAACTTGCGGGACCGTAATAGAGCGCCAACCTTTCCCGAACGTTCCTCATGCCGTAGCCCTGCTCCGTCTTCCCGATATCCTCCATGCCCATGCCGTCGTCGGTCACGGTGAAAACGAGGAACTCCCCATCCCTGCGTCCGGTTAACCGGACCGTGCCTTCCCCGACCTTCGGCTCTAACCCATGATAGATCGCGTTCTCCACGAGGGGCTGCAAAAGCAGCTTCATGATCTCGTATCCCATGATGTCCGGATCGACTTCCTCGACATACTGGAAGCGGTTGTCGTACCTCAGGTTCTGGATGATCATATAGTGCTCGATATGCTTCAATTCCTTGAACACCGGGATCGTTTCTTTGCCTTTGTTCAAACTGAGCTTGAAGCTTTCCGACAAGGACAGCGCCATCTGGGCGATGTCCGCTTTGTCCTCCAGGAGAGACATCCAATAAATCGAATCGAGCGTGTTGTACAGGAAGTGCGGCTTGATCTGCGCCTGGAGCGACCGCAGCTCCGCTTCCTTCTCCTTCAGCTCGGATTGCAGGAGCCGCTCGCTCAATTGCTGGTTTTCCAGCGTCATCTTCTGGAACGTTTGGGCGATGACGCCGACCTCGTCGGCGGCGAACGCCTCGTTCGTCTCTCCCGACGGATTGCCCTTCGCCCAATCCACGATCATCTTTTTCAACTGCAGCAGCGGACGCGTGATCGTCCCGGATACGAAATAGGACACCAGCAAAGCGATGCCCGCGATGAACGCCGCGATCAGCATCGTGATCGTTCCGATCCGGTCCGATTGCTTGAGCAGCGCTTTCGTATCGACGAAGTGGACGAACATCCACCCGCTCGTCGAGTTTCGGTACAAGCTGTAAATGTACCCGGCTTTGCTGAAGTGCGCCAGCGTCGCGTCCAAACTCGTGCCGATACCGACGCTTTCGGTGAGATCGGGCCGGTAATCGTACACGACGATCGGCTGCCCGCCGCCCGGATCCAGCACGAGGAAACCGCTCTGCTCGGTCTCGTTGATGACTTGCTGGAAGATCGATTTTCGAATATTGATCACGAGCAAGCCGATCATGTCGCCGCTCAGCCGGTTAGGGTCCCTCAGCAGCTTCACGCTCGAAAAAGAACTCCCGGCCGTCGATTCCTCCAGCACGTTGTAGCCGAAAAAAACCTCTTTCCCTTTCGCGGCCAGCGTTTTGGCGTACCAGTCCGTGCCGGCGATCTTCGCGCGGGTTTCATCCGTCCCGTATTTGCCTGCTTGCTCCGACCGTCCATAGCAGACGGAACGGAAATGGCGGTCGAACAGGCAGATGGAATCGATATCTTGCGTATCGAACAGATTGGACACGACGATGTTCTGAAGCCGGTTCGCGGTTCTAACGTCCAGCACGGCTTCATTGCCGCTATCCGCTGCGCCGCTCTGGTACAGCTCCTGTCTCAATTCGTCGCTCGACAGGATGATCCGGTTCATGTTGATGATGTTCCGCAGCAGCAGATCCGCGACTTCGCTCGACGTCTTCAGATGTGTCTGGTTCGTTTCGATATGGTTCTGTACCAGCGTTTCCTTGGCAATATTGAATGAGATATATCCCAGGACGAATAGAGGCGGAAGCGATACCAAGATCATCGCCAGCAAAAAACGGCTCCGGATCCTGGGTTTACGAACGTAAATGACGAAATCGCGCAGCCATTTTCCCATGACGTACTTCCTTTGACGGATGGATTTTCAACCTTCCCGAGAGGATAAAACAAAAATCCCCAAGCCGCCAGAGCCTTCATTTGGCAGATCAGGGAATCGTCGATATCTCCGCATGGACTATCATGATCTTATTATGAGGGTTGTATGCCGCCAACGTCAGTTCCGCATTTTTCGGAAAACTGCCGCATTTTTCAGGTGTCGGCATGAGGATAAAAAATCAAGGGACCCGAAGGTCCCTTGACCGGATGACATCTTATTTCAGTTTAATGCTGTCCACGCGAACGTTGCCTTCGCGGAAGACGAGGAACAGGTTCTGCACGCCTTTCGGTTTCGCGGCCAGGTCGGCCGTCACTTCCGTATAGCCCAATTCATTCGCGGTCTGTCCGCCGCCGATGCCATAGGAAACGGGCGAGGTTTGGCCGAATGCGGCGGTGCCGAGGAGCGTGCCGGAAGGAGAACCGGCATGGACTTCGACGGAGCCCGCAGCGTTCGGGGTGGCGACGCGGAGCGCGATTTGTTTCACTCCGTTCAGGTCGACTTTCGGGATGCCGACGAAATCGCCTTCCCCGGTCGAAGTAACGGCGTAGTATTGCCCTTTGTAGATGGCGGTTCTCGCTTTGGACACTTCCGTGCCGATGACGCCATTGCTGGCGAAGGTATGCTCCCACACGTTCGCTTCGGTATTTTTGCCGAGCGTGCCGATGGTGTCGCCCTTCACGTCCATGACCGACTTCAGCAGGACGTTATCGGAAGAGCGGCCCACCAGGAGATCATAAGCGCCGGATTCCACCGCGTTTTTCTGCTTGTTGACGTCCCAAACCGCGAAATCGGAAGGCTGAACCGTCAATGTGACGTTTACCGTCTGGCCCGGTTTCACGTTTTTGATCCGTTTGAACGCGACCAGCTTTTGTTTCGGAGCATATTCGCCGTAGGCCGAATTCCGGGCATGAACGTAAAGCTGCGCGACTTCGTCGCTCGTCGTCTTGCCCGTGTTCGTGACGGTGAACTTCACGTCGAACGGCTTGTTGGACGGGATCGACTTCGGTACGTTCAAATTGCCGTATTCGAAGTTCGCGTAAGTCAGGCCGTAACCGAAAGCATAAGTCGGCTTCACGTCCGAGTACAGGTACGTCAATCCGGTTTGGATCGGGTCCGCGATGGACATATCCACCGTGTAGCCCGGGTCGACTTCGGCTTGCTCCGATGCCGACAGCTTCGGAAGCGAGCTCATGTCTTTCAGCCAAGTGCCCGTCAGCCGTCCGGCCGGCGCGTAATCGCCGAACAAGGCTTCGGCCAGCGCTTTGTTGCCGTACTGTCCGCCGTAAGAACTGTACATAATGGACGCGACGTTCTTATCGTCTTGAATGTCCTGCACGGCGAGCGGATAGTCGGAGTTGATGACGACGATCGTTTTGCCCGGGAATTGCGCCGCGGTATTGTGCACCAACTTCGCCTGGTCGGCTGCGAGAGATAGATCCGAGCGGTCCACGCCTTCCCCGGCCACGATTTTCGGACCCGCCCCGACGACGACGATCGCGTAATCGTTGGATTTTGCCAGCTCGGAAGCTTTCGCTCCGGGCTCTTGCAGCACGACTTCCGAGAACGAGGAAGCCTTCGGATCCGCGGATTGCTTGAGCTGTGCCGGCGTCGTGCTTGCCACCAGGGCATTGCCGTCATTGACCGAGAAGTAATACCCTTGGGTCAACATCGACTTCTGGAACGGAACGGGGCTGGAGAAGCTCCATGCGGGAAGCGCGCCCGTCCGGATCCGTTTCCGTCCGTCCGCGGTCGTTTCGTAGCTGAAATACGGCGGGAAGTTGGTCGCGAACATGTTCAGTTCGAAACCTCCGCCCCAGGATTCGGAAAGCCGATCGATTGCCGTGTTCGAAACTTTGGCTTTATCGCCGGAAGCATCCGCGCTTCCGCTTCCCGCGATCCATTTGCCGTTGGCCAGCGACTTGAAGCTGTACGCGCGGTTGCCCCAATCGAGCACTTGGAACGTCTCGTTCGGGCCGACTTTGTCGGCATCTGCCGTCAGTTGGCTGCCGTTTCCGGATGCGGCGGATACGTACTTGCCCGTCTTGTCCGATTGGAGCGCGATCGTTTTCGCTCCGGCATCGTAAGCGACTTTATCGGAGCCGATGAGCTGCCGGATGGCAGCCAGGGGAGACAGGCCCGCGCCGTCGAGCTTCGGCGTGGCCGAACCGTAAATGTCCTTCAGTCGGGCGTCCGCCAGCGTACCCAGGACCGCCACGTTGGAGGATTTCGAGAGAGGCAGCACGCCGCCTTCGTTCTTCAAGAGGACGAGCCCTTCGCGCGCCGCCTCCAGGGCGACATCTTGATGGCTGGCCGTCGTGGCGTCCGTCTTTTGGCCTTCAACGGTTAAGTTTGCATATGGATAGCCGGTGGGCTGGCCCTTGTCGTCTTTCTTGTTGAAGTAACCGACCCGGACCCACAGCTCGACCTGAGGACGGACCAACTCCCGCAGGTTCAGGATGTTGACGCCGTGAATTTTATGAAGAACCGCGTTTTTGTAGTTGTCCGCGGTCGGGCTTCCCGGCGCTCCCGTGGCGCTGGAGTTGTTCATGTGCGAGCCGGCGAGGATGAGCAGCGCCGCGAGATGGTCGTTATCCGGCACGTAGGATTTGTCGTATCCGTTGCCGTATTGCGTCACCGCCAATCCGTCTCCGTTGAAGTCGGAAACGTTGAAGAGCGAAAACGGGGATTTCAGCTCCGCCTTGATCAGTTCGGGCGAAACGGCTCCAGGCACGCCGTTCAACGTGGCATAGGAGCTCATGACGCCCTGCACGGAACCGTTCGAAATCGCCTTCAGGAAGCCGGGGAGCTGATACTCGTTCAGCCCGCGGACGCCCGTGTAATAATTGCCCGTGTTCCGGTTCCACTCCGAGTTATAGGTCATGAAATGCTTCGTGCCGAGCTGTACCTTCAGGTAGAACGGGTCGTCCCCCACGATTCCGCGGGCCATGCTGTCCGCCAGTACGCCCGTCAGGTATGGATCCTCGGCGAAGCCCTCTTCGTAACGGCCGCTCAGCGGATTGATCCGCACGTCCGCAATGGCGGAAAACATGAGAGGATTCGCGTTATCCAATCCGACTTCGCTTCTTTTCTCGTCGCCGAGCACGGAGCCGACCTGCTTGATCAGGTCCTGGTCCCACGTTTGGCCCAGTTGGTTCGTCACCGGCATGTCGGTGGACACCCCATGCACGTTATCGGAACCGCCGACAGCGCCCGGAGGCAGCAGGTATCCGGTTCCGTACAACGTCACCCGCGACTCCGCCGCCGTTTTCTGTGCCGCATAGTAGGCGAGGTCGTCCAAATTCATGTGATCCAAAACGTCGTTCACGAACGGCCTTAAATCCTTCGGATTCCCGCTGAAGACGGGAACGATTCCTTCCGCCGAAACCTTCCCCGTCCCGGCGAAGGCTGGGAGCGCGGACACGCCGATCAGCGCGGCAAGCGCCGCTGTCATGACGCGTTTTCCGAAAGTCGTCGATTTCCTCAATCCCACTGACATGATTCGTAACTACCTCCTTGACATGACTGAACTTGGTCGGTTCGCCACCTCCAATGGTAAGCGCTTCCTCGTGTGTTTTTAAGACACCCATTTTTTTGATTTGCACCTCATTTTTTGGTTGATCCTTTCTGAATGACGCAAAAAGGACCCCGCTAGGGAGTCCTCTTTCTTACTGGCTGGCAACACCTATTTCAACAACGTGAGCAGCTTATACAGGATGACCGCGGCCTGCGCCCGGTTCGCCTGCGCTTTGGGCTCGAACTTGCCGTTGCCCATGCCTTGGATCAGTCCGCTCCGCTGCATGGCGCGAACCGCTTCGGCGGCGTAACCGGAAACCGCGGCCTGATCGGAGAATGCCGCCGCGGACGTTCCCGTCCCGAGGTCGGCTTTCAGCACTTCGGCAGCCTTGTAGATCATGACGGCCATGTCCTGTCTCGTGATCGGGTCGTTGATGCCGAAGGTGCCGTCCGACTTGCCCTTGACGATACCGAGCTGCTGCGCCGAAGCGATCGCGCTTGCGTACCAAGCGCCCGCTTTCACGTCGGCGAACGTGCTTTTCGCTTGATCGTCGATTAAATCGGCGGCGCCCATGAGCATCCGGATAAATTCGGCGCGGGTGACGGAACGGTTCGGCTGGAAAGCGCCGCTTCCGGTGCCGGCGATGATTTCCCGCGCGGCAAGCGCCTCGACGCTCTCTTGCGCCCATGCAAAGCCGGTCAAGTCCTCGAAGGAAATGCCGGCGTACATCGCCGCGTATTGGCTGAAATGCTCCGGCTTGAAGGTGACGGTTCCGGAAGAAGGTCGATAGCTGGCATTTTTGACCACTTCCGGCCTTCCGTCGCCGCCGATGAAGTAAGCGACGACCTGACCCGGGTGTTCCCCGGTCTTGAGCGTATAAGGGACCTCCACGGATATCGGCCGGCCATTCAGCGCGCCGAGAGCGACGCCGTCAACCGAAAGCTTGAAATCGAACACTTGCGCATTTCCGATGAGATTCCGTACGCTGCTCGTCAATGACGACGAGTCCACCTTGCCCGCCGTCAACGTCAGCTTCCGAGAACCGGAGGACAGCACGCCTCTCGCCGGATCGACGGGGATGGTCATCACCGCCAGCCCTGTGTCGACGACGATCTCGCGAATCCGTGCCCCTTCCTTCAGCACGATGTCGACGGGAAGAGTGACCTCGACGTTTCGGAACGATTGCCCGTTTTCCGGCCGCACCGAAATGCGAAGCTTTCCATTGGTCGCGGACTGAATCGCCTGCAGCACATCCGCTTGCCCAAGCTCGACGGCTAGCGCTCCGCCGGCATTGACCTGGCCATAGATCGAGAGGCTGCCGCTTCCGTCTCCCGGTTTGACCAGGACATTTGCTTGAAGCGCCGGGGAAAACTTGTCGGCCGTGACGTCGGCATGCACCACTTTAACCGAGGACAGCGTGAAGGCCGCAATTCCTGCCTTTCGCGCCTGGAAGGTGAACACGGCCAAAGGCTGGTCTCCGCCGACCCCGGCTATTTTCCCGACTTTCGTGAACGCGAAGGTCACCTTGTTCGAGGCCGTCACGGGAGTGATGGCAAACCCGGCCGATTCGCCCGCGTTCCCCTTGGGCAGTGCATTCCGCGCCGACACGAACGTCCACTTGTCCGAATCATAAGTTACGACCGCTTCATAACCGTATACATCGAGGAGCCCGGTTCCGCTAACCGTGAGTTGAACCGAATCGCCTGCGGTCACTTCCGCCCGGTCGGCACCGAGCCGAAAGGCCGTGTTCGCGGCATAAGCCGGAGAGTATGTAATACCCATCGCCGCCAGCATGGCCGCGAGGAAGAGCAGGGTCCACTTTCTCATGTTGCTTCAACCTCCAACGGAGTAAGGAGGAAGAGAAGTTGCTCTCTTCCTCCTACCGGAATCAGTTTCCGAGAATGAGACGGGCAATGAAGACCAGGTCTTGAATATCGACGACGCCGTCGCCGGTGACGTCGAATTTCGCGTCGGATTTGCCGTAGTTGGCGGCCGCCAGCGCCAGATCGCTCAGGCTGACGATGCCGTCACCGTTCAGGTCGCCCGGCACGGAAGGTATCGTGTAAGTGATTTGAACCTGAATCGGCGTTCCCGTTCCGGCCGGCGTTTCCGTCACGCCGTCGGACAAAATCGAACTGACGATTTGGAAAGCGCCGGTTCTCGTTTCCGTCAGCGGCTTGGCTTTCCAATCCAACCTCAGCACGTTGCCGTCCGCGGCAACCGCGTGCTCAGAGCCTTGGCTGGCCAGAAGGATCCGGACGAGGCCGGGGGTGTCGGATTTCAAACCGACGACGCTTACGCCGTCGATCAGGGAGTCGGCCCCCGCGAATTCGAACAGGCTCGGGTCATATTGGATTTGAATGTCCTGCGCGTACACCGCTTGGGTGACGCTGTTCAGCGCATAGGTCAGCGAGAACGCCGCGCCTGGGCTGACGTTCGCGGCACCCGAGAGCTGCGCCTTCACGCCTTCAGGAGACGCTGACGGTGCAATCGCAAGCGAATCGGTCACTTGGGCAGTCGCGCCGTCGGCGTCGGTGACCGTGATCGTAACCGTGTAAGGACTGGAGGCATCCGTTCCCGCTGCCGGCGTTCCGGCGATCTTGTTGGAGGCGGAATCGAAACTCAAACCTTCCGGAAGTCCCGTCACGCTCCAAGCATACGGCTCGGTTCCGCCCGCTGCGGCAAGCTGCAGCTGCTGCTCATAGGCGCTTCCCGCCGTACCTGGGGTCAACAAGGCGTCCGAGGAAGGGCTGACGATCGTCAAGACGTTCTCGGTCTGCGAAGCTTTGAGGCTGTCGATGCGCAAATCCGGGGCGTCGAAGACAACGTACACCGTATGCAGCCCGGAAGGCGTTTGGCTCACGTCCGCTTCCACGTCGATATAACCGAGCTCATTGACGGTTTGATCGGCTGCCGTCGGCATCGTATACGTGGTTTTGCCGGTAACCGGCACCGCAAAGGACGCGAACGGCGCTCCGCCGGGGGAATCCGCGCGAAGCGTGATGTTGCCCCCGCTTCCGTTCGTGCCGACTCTGGCCGTTAATTTTTTAGCGCCCGTGAAATCCGCTTTCGGGATGGCGACCCAAGAGCCGTTTCCTTTGGACGTGACCGCGTAATATTCTCCCGCGACTTTCTCCGCGCGCAGGCTCTCCACCGTACGGGCTTTGGATACTTCACGGTACGCGACGGATTGGGAAGCGAACGAATGGTCGAACACGTTGAATCCATCGGATGCTTTCACCGAAGCTAACTGGCCGCCCGCAATGTTGATCGTGCGGGCGAAGCGGATATCCTCCGAAGAATGTCCGACCATGAGCGTGTAAGAACCGTTTTCCACGATATAATCGCCGCGGTTGACGTCCCAGATCGCCAGGTCTTGGGGATCCACCGTGAGGTTCACCAGCTTGTGCTCACCGGCGGTCAACTGCACTTTCTCGTAAGCGACCAGTTTTTTCGAGGGCATGGAGCCGTCATAGGAGGAGCCGTTCTTCTTGGCATAAAGCTGGACGACTTCAGCCGTCGTGAGGTCGCCCTCGTTCGTGACCTCCACCGACACGTTGAACTTCCCGTTTTGGCTGGCCGTTGCCGGTGCGACGAAATCCTTGTACGTGAAATCGGCATAGCCGAGTCCGTAGCCGAACGGATAAGTGACCGGAGCGTTCGTGTACATATAGGTCAGCTTGGCTTCCGCCGGGTCTGCATTGAACATATCCTTCGTGTAGCGCGGATCCAATTGGCTCAGCGACGTGATCGCCGTGCTGCCTTCCGGGATCGAATAGGAATCGATCGACGGCAGGGCCGACATATCCGCGTACCAAGTGGCCGTCAGTCTGCCGGTCGGCGCGTAATCGCCGAACAGGACGTCCGTCAGCCCTTGAGCGTCGAACTCTCCGGCATACGGCTGCGTCACGATCGCGGAGACGTTCGGATCGTTCTGGATCTCTTTCAAAATGACCGGCGAGCTGGAGAGTACGACGACGATCGTCTTTTTGTTTTTGGCGGCGAAGGCGGCGGCCGTTTTATGGACGAGCGCGTAATCGTTCTCGCCGAGGTAAAGGCTGGGGCGATCGTTGCCCTCTGCCGCGCTGTTGCTCGGATGCGCGCCAACGAACACGAGCGCGTAGTCCTGCGTATCAGCCATGGCGGCGGCATCCGCGCCCGCTTCTTTCACGACCGTTTCCTTGAACTTCACGGCATCGGAGCGGTCGTTGAAGTTGGACAGATTTCCGATCGTGGACGCCGCGGCGGCGACATTGCCGTCCTGGCCCGTCGTGACGAACCGTCCGCTGAAAGCGCCGGTTTGGAAACCGAGTCCGTTCGCGACGAGGGAAATCGTATCGTCGCCGTTCTTCTCGACGCGGAGCTTGGGCGGAATGGTGCTGTTCGTGCCCAGGGAAGTCAGCGTCGACCAGTCGGGGCCGGTCAGCATCAAGGCTGCGGATTGTGTATTGCCGATGCTCGCTCCGTTGGCGTTCGGAGAAGTCACCCACAAGCCGTTGGCTTTGGCCTGCAAGCTGACGGCGTTCAGGCCCCAGTCGGCGATCTCGAATTGCTGGGCGTCGGTCAACGGGTTATCGCCTGCCGCGTAATTGGCGGCAAGTTGGCTGCCCGTGCCTGAGCCTGCGGTCAAATAGTTGCCGTTCAACTGGGATTTCAGCGCCACGACCTCGTTGCCGGTTGCGTATTGCACATTGCCGGCGCCGATCGTGTTGAGGATGGAATAGAGAGGCGTTTTGTTCGCGGTCGGAAGGTTCGTCGTTCCCGCCGAGTATTGGGCTTTCATCCTCATGTCGGCGTAGACGCCGAGAACGGCCGCTTTTTTGTTTTTGGCAAGCGGCAGCGCGCCGTCGTTGTTCTTGAGCAGGACGACGGATTCCCGGGCCGCTTGCAGCGCGACTTCTTGATGCGCCGGCGTGTTGAAACTGGTCAGGCTGGTGGAAACGTCCTTGGCTTGGTTGGCGAACGGGTAGTTCAAAGGCACGCCGTTCGCGTCGACTTCGTTGAAGATGCCGATCCGCACCAGTTGGTTGACCAATGGCCGGCCCGCATCCTGAACGTCCTTCAGCGTGATGCCGTACAAGCCTTCCTTGACCGCGTTGGCCAAAGTCACGACGTCGGTCTTATCGGTGCCGGAAGCCCGGACGGATTCCGAATGGGCCAGCACCATCAGAGCCAGCGCGTGCTTGCGATCCAGCGTGTATTGCGCGTCGTACCCGTTGCTGAAGCTGGTGTTGAAGAGATGGTTCTCCCCGTTGAAGTCCGGAGAGGAATACATCCCGAACCGGGCGATATGGTTGCCCAGGATCATGTACGGGGAAATGATGTTCGGCACGCCGTTCGTGCGTCCGAAAGAGGTCATCACGCCGGACACCGATCCCGAAGCCAGCCCCTTAAATGCGGACGGAGTCTGGTATTCGTAAATGGCGCGAGCGCTGGCGTTGTAGCTGGCGGATTGGCGGAACCACTCGGCAGAGTAGACCGAGAAATGCTTGGTCCCGACGACCGCTCGCTGCCAGAATCCGTTGTCGCTCACGTTTTGGTTCGTGCCGGCCAGCCCGGCGGCCATCCCGTCGATCAGCGTCCCGGAGAGAACGGGATCTTCCCCGTAGCCTTCCGGGAACCGGCCGTTCAGCGGATTGATCCGCATGTCCTGCAGCACCGTGAAAGCGATCGGCTTCGACTGGTTCGCCGCCGGTCCGTTATGGATGTTGGCCGTGCCTTGCTTCACGTTGAGCTGGCTGATTTTCTCGCTGCCCATGACTTGGCCCACCTGGGTGACCAGATCTTTGTTCCAGGATTGTCCGAGACCGATGAGAGCCGGGAAATCCGTGGACACGCCGTAAACGTTGTCCGCCGCGGCGAGGCCGCCGGGTACCGTCTTTCCTTTGTTCGGATTGTCGTCCATCACGAAAGTATAGTTGTCACGAATGCCCGTTGCGTACAGAGCGGCGCCTTCGAGTCCGATGTAATCGTAGTAAGCATCCACGAAAGCGTCCAAATGAGCCGGGTTGCCGTCGAACAACGGCATGCCGTCGAAGATGCCTCCCGTCTGCGTTTTAAATACGATCCCTTCGCTTGCGGAAACCTTGCCGGGATTCGCCTGGATCGCCACGCCAGCCGCTAATACCGCGGCAAGCACAGTCGTTAATGCCCGTTTTCCTATTCGCGCGTAAGTCTTGTTCATCGGTTCACCGTCCATTTTGAATTTTGCGTCTTGCCTAAAACCCCGACCTTGCGCGCATCCCCTCACTTCCATTTTCGATACGATATGGATCATCGTTAGTGTAAGCGGTTTCCCGAAATCGCGGTAAGTGCCTGAAAATTTAGGTTTTGTCCTGATTTTTTGGAAACGACAGGATATGAAAAAAAGACCGCAGCAGCGGTCTCTTCGTTCGATATAATCAACCATTTTACGACTATATTCATCGCAAACGGATGATCTTGTCATGTCCCGTCAAAAGCCGGACAAATACGTTACAAAATGTTACGTATCCTCGATTTATGTCTCCTTGTCCGAATACTGCGGCAGCAGCAAAGAGAACTGCTTGGCCAGGAATTGCGGCGTGTACGGCATGTCCTTCCGAAGCCATGCCACGATCGTACCGATCAACGCGGCCGAAAAATACCAAGTCGCGATATCTTCACGCACGCCGGCCTTGATGAGATAAGAGTCGTTTTTCATCGCCTCCACTCTCGTCTCCATCATTTTCGTCAACAGCTGCAGCAAACGGTCGGTGAAGATCGGCGTCCGTTTCGAAGCGAGAACGACTTTGTAAAATTTCGATTGTTCGGCGATATGTTCGAGCAGGCTCACCATGGCCTGCCATCTCGCTTCCGAATCGGCATTCGGATCCTCCGGCGCTTCGCCGACGATCCGTTCGATATGCGCGATCATCTCGTCCGCCATCTTCTCCAGCATGTCGGGAATGTCCCGGTAATGCAGATAGAAGGTCACGCGGTTAATGGTCGCCTTCTCGGCGATCTTGTTGACCGACAGCTTCTCGATATCCATTTCCTGCAGCAGTTCCACGAAGGCGTCGCGAATCAATTGTCTCGTGCGGAGGATGCGGGGATCCGTCGTCTGCTTCTTGGGCTCCATGGTGACCTTATCCTTTCGTCTCTCGTATAGACTACAATTTCTCCGATCGGCGTCGTATATGAGCGGGTTCAGCGACACCTTTGATTCCAAGTGTTGATTAACCTACACTTTCGGGTGATTCCGTCGATTGTAAACCGGCCGATTCCGCTTATAATCTAATTTATACAATGTCAACTATACAACACGTTGTAAATTTAGTCCATGAGCAGGACCGAAAGGATGAAGGCTTGTGAGCAAGGAACTGAAAGAGCAGTCGATCAGGAAAGGGCCTATTTTGTTCATCATGATTTTGGGCGCTTTTCTCGCGACGCTGAACCAAACGGTCATGAGCGTGGCCGTACCCGAATTGATGCACGATTTCAGCATCACGGCGGCGACGGCCCAGTGGCTGACGACGGGTTACATGCTGGTGAACGGGGTTCTGATACCGATTACGGCCTTTTTCATGCAGCGGTTCTCCACGCGCCAGCTGTTCCAAACTTCCATGTTGATTTTCCTCGTCGGTACGATCGTGTCGGCTGCCGCGACGAACTTCCCCGTTCTGCTGACGGGCCGCATGATCCAGGCTGCCGGCGCCGGCATCATCATGCCGCTGCTGACGAACGTGATTTTGACGCTGTTCCCTCCCGAGAAACGGGGAGCCGCGATGGGCATGGTCGGTTTGGCGATCATTTTCGCCCCCGCGATCGGGCCGACGCTCGCCGGTTACATTTTGGAAAACTACAAATGGGAAACGATGTTCTACGGCATGATTCCGCTGGCGCTCATCGTCATTCTGTTCGGCTTCATCTATTTAAGAAACGTATCGGAACGCGTCGCAACCAAAATCGATATGCTCAGCGTCATCCTCTCCACCGTTGGGTTCGGTGCTCTGCTGTACGGCTTCAGCCGGGCGGGCAGCGAAGGCTGGTCAAGTGCGGAGGTCGACTTGTCCATTGCCGGCGGCATCGTCGCGCTGGCCCTGTTTACCTGGCGCCAGCTGGTTTCCCGGAATCCGCTGCTCGATCTGAGGGCTTTCAAGTACAACATGTTCTCGTTAACGACCGTCATTAACATCGCGGTCACGATGGTCATGTACGCGGATATGATGCTGCTTCCGCTGTATTTGCAGACGGCGCGCGGGTATACCGCCCTGGAGTCCGGTCTGCTATTGCTCCCCGGCGCGCTGGTGATGGGCTTCCTGATGCCGGTCACCGGAAGGCTGTTCGACCGGTTCGGAGCCAAATGGCTGTCCGTCATCGGATTGGTCATTACGATCGTCACCACTCTCGGCTTCATCGACTTGACCGATTCGACGAGCTACACCTATCTGGTGCTCATGTCGACGGGACGGCGGATCGGGATGGCGTTGCTGTTGATGCCTTTGCAAACGGCCGGCTTGAATCAATTGCCCGCCAGGCTGAACGCGCACGGCACGGCGATCTCCAACACGATCCGGCAAGTGGCCGGCGCCGTCGGAACTTCGCTGCTCGTAACGGTCATGACGAATAGAACCGCAACTCACCTGACGGACATGGCTGCATCCGGAGCGGCGAAAGGCGCCACGAAGGAACACTTGATCACGGAAGCCTCCATTCAAGGGATCAACGACGCTTACGTCGTCATTATCGGGATCGGCATCCTCGGTCTGGCGCTTTCCTTCTTCATTAGGAAGGTGGCTCAAGCCTCCGAAGAAGCGGCGCCGAAACCGTTGGAGAAGCTGCAAGTCAAAGAAGCGTGATAAAAGGGTGCGAGCTGGCAGCGGTTTGATAACCGTTGCCGGCTTTTTTGCGTCATTTCGTGGTAGAGTGGTAGAAACGGAAGGTTTTGGAGGTGTCTGTCTTGGAACCTTGGCAAGCCGATTGGATCACCGATCCCGAGTTCGCGGAGCTGCAGCCGATTCCCATGCTGCATAAGGAGAATGATCCGCCGCCGGAGGGTGCGTTTTCCCATCCGGAGCATTTGCGCAACCGGCACGCGTATTTTCGGAAAACGTTCGATCTGGAGACGCTGCCGAAACGGGCCATGCTTCGAATATCGGCCGACGATTACTATAAGCTGTACGTGAACGGCCGCTTCGTCGGACAAGGACCTGCGCAAGGCTATCCGTTTCATTATCCTTTTAACGAATGGGATTTGACGGGATTCCTCATCGGTGGGCGCAATGCGATTGCCGTTCATGCGTATTACCAAGGGCTCGTCAATCGGGCGTACAATAGCGGCGATTTGCGCATGGGGATGATCGCCGAGCTGCGCACGGAGCAAGGGCTTCTTCTGGTCTCCGACCCCACTTGGAAATTCCGCCGGGCCGAGCAGTTCAAGTCCTCGGGAACCGTCGGCTACGACACGCAGTTTTTGGAGAATATCGATCAAAGGCTTTGCCTGCCGAATTGGCAGGCTCCGTCCTTCGCCGATGAAACATGGGGGTTCGCCGCCGTTAAACGGGATGCGGATTACGTGCTCGTCCCTCAGAGTACGCCCGCTCTAAGCGTATACCGCAAAGCTCCGGCAAGCGTGCACCAAGTGGCGGATGGGCATTATCGGATCGATTTCGGCGAGGAAGTGACGGGACAATTCGAAATGAAAGCCCGCGGCGAGCCCGGACAGCAAGTCGAGTTGTTTTACGGCGAGGAGCTGGAGTCTGACGGCCAACGCGTGAAGTACGAGATGCGGTGCAACTGCCGGTATGCGGAAACCTGGACGTTATCGGGCGGAGACGATACGCTGGAGCCGTTCGAATACAAAGCGTTCCGGTACGTTGAGGTGATCGGACCGGCAAGCGCGATCCGGCCTGACAGCTTTGCGGCGATCGTCCGCCATTATCCGCTGGATGAGGAAGCTTGCGTATTCGAATCCGAGGACACGCTGCTGCAGCGAATCTGGGACATCAGCAAGCTTGGCGTTCAGCTGTGCGCGCAGGAAAATTACGTGGACTGCCCTTCTCGCGAGAAAGGGCAGTACTTGGGCGATAACACGGTGATCGGCCACACGCATCTATATATCAGGGGAGATTCACGGCTTTTCAAGAAAGCGATCCGCGACTTTGCGCTGTCCGCGCAGGTATGCCAAGGACTGCTCGCCGTTGCGCCGGGGAACTACATGCAGGAAATCGCCGATTTCTCGCTGCAATGGCCGATGCAGCTGCTGAACTATTATCAGTACAGCGGCGATATCGAGTTCCTCCGGGAAATGCATCCGGTCGCTGAAGGCGTCTTATCTTATTTCCGCAAATATGCGAGGGAAGACGGACTTCTTGAGAATGTCCGGGAAAAATGGAACTTGGTCGACTGGCCCGAAAATTTGCGGGACGGCTATGATTTCCCTTTAACCCGCCCTGTGGGCGACGGCTGTCACAACGTCATCAATGCCCTATATTTGGGCTGCATCCAAACGGTTCAAGCCATTCGCGACATTCTCGGGATCGCTTATGTCGATGTATTGCCGGCCCTCAAGGAGTCTTTCCTTGCGGCCTTCTACCGGCCGATCGCCAAATCGTTCGCGGATTCGACGGAGTCGGACCACGCATCGCTGCACGCCAACATTTTTCCGCTGCTGTTCGGCATTGCGCCTGCCGAGTCGGTGGACGCCATCGTTTCGCTGATCGAGCGGAAAAGATTGAGCTGCGGCGTGTACATGTCCTATTTTCTGCTAAAGGCTCTCGCCGCCCACGGCCGAACCCGGCTGGTTTATGAACTCATCACTTGCGAAGATGAACGCTCCTGGGCGAACATGGTTCGGGAGGGGGCGACCTCGTGCTTCGAGGCGTGGGGGAAGGAACAGAAGTGGAACACCAGCCTGTGCCACGGCTGGGCGAGTGCCCCTATCCCGCTGTTGATCGAGGAAGTCATCGGGCTGAAGCCGATTCAACCGGGCTGGAGCGAGATCCGATTCGCTCCTGACATCCCGGAAGGCATGAAGGATTTCCGCCTTCGGTTTCAGACGCCGAACGGTACGATCCAAGTGGAGTACACGCAAGGCAAGCTCTTACTGCAAACTCCGGAAGGCATTCCCGTGATTCATGTTCAATAAGTCTATGGCGTCAAAAAACCCTTGCCTGCGGCAAGGGTTTTTCTTCATATTTGCCGGCATGGGCAAGTGACATCATGGATGCCGTTACATACAGATAATGAAGGGGGTGAACCGATGTATCAACCGTATCCGTACTACCTATATCCGATCGATAGACCCTACCCGACCGTCGATATCTCCATGTTCCAGCAATCGGTAACCGCCTATCAACAAACCCTCCGTGAAGCCGGTACGATTTTGAATAAACTTGCCGAGCCGCAGTTCGCCAGGCTCCTTATGTCCGCGGCGCAAGCCGGAAACCGCAAGGAAGTCGACCGCATAATCCGAACGATCGGCACGCGAACGCCGATCGAAACGCAGTACACGCCAACCGGCCTATCCCTGACTCTTCACGCTCAACCCGCAGACCTCTCCTGCTGTACGTTAACGATGTACCTGAGATGGGGACGGTAAAGTCCGCCGGTTCTGAAATGAAGAAAGAGGGGAACGTTGTCCCCCTCTTTCTTCATTTTTAGCACTTCTAGCTTTCTAAAAACAAACGGTACACGATCACCGCAGCCTGCGCCCGGTTCGTACCTGCACGCGGCGCGAACGCGCCGGAGCCCGTTCCGGCAACGATACCGCTGTCGTGCAACGCGGTGACCGCGTCTTTCGCATATGGCGCGATATCATTCGCATCCCCGAATGCCGCGGAAACCTGCGTTGGATCCAGTCGGATTCCTAGCTTGATCGAGGCTTGATAAGCCATCACCGCCATATCTTGACGGCTGATCGGGTCATTGGCTCCGAAGCTGCCGTCTGGCCGCCCTTGCACGATTCCGAGGCTCCGAGCCGATGCCAATGCCTTCCCGTACCATGCTCCCTTCGGCACATCCTTGAAGGCCGGAACTTCTCCCGACGCGTTTAAATCGAACAGATTCGCCAGCAGGGCAATGAACTCGGCGCGCGTCACGGAGCTCCCCGGACGAAAGTGTCCGTTACCGTCTCCGGAAGCGGCGCCTCTCGCCGCCATCGCTTCGATCGCGTCCGCCGCCCAGCCGTATCCCTCCAAGTCCTTGAACGCGGCCTGGGCGCCGGCTGCCGCGTACGTGCTGAAATGCTTCGCCTTGAACGTAACGCGGCCCGTCGACGGATCGTACTTGCCGTTTTTCACGGTTTCGAGCTTTCCTTGATCATCCACGTAGTAAACGACGACGGATCCGGGTTTCTCGCCGGGCTTGAGCGCATAGGGCACCGATACCGTGACTTCATGGCCCCGGAAATCGGAAATCTTCTCATCGTCCAGCGTCAGATTGAAATCGTAGACGACGGCCCCTTGTACCCGTTTCCGCGTATCCTCGGGTAACGCCGCGGGATCTACGGACGCCACTGACAACGCGAGAACGGAGTCGGAACCCGCCTCATGGCCGGTAAGCAGCTTCGTATCGATCGTTACCGCGGCAAGCCCGGTATCGACGCGAATCGCCTGCACGCCCGCCCCGCTCCCGGACAAGATCGGTCCCGCCGGAAGAACCGCTTGCACTTTTTTGGCATCGCCCGAAGGAATCACCGCAATGTTGACGATCCCTCCGGAGCTTTGCTCGATCGCGGATTTCAGATCTGCCGATTTGACCGTTACCGAGACGGATCCGACCGAACCGACGGAAGGCTTCAGGGTGACGGTTCCCTTGGTTACTTCGGCCGGCGGTTCGGAAGAAACGGGCGGAGGACTCGAGCCTCCGTTGCTTTCTTGCGGCAAATCGGCCGTTTTCTCCAGTTGGACCTGGTCCAGGAAGCCCCAGTATCCCGCGCTGCCTTGAACGGTAAACGAGAGGGCAGCCGTCCCGTCCGTCACCTTGATGTTCGGAATGCGGGTTTCTCCCCAAATATCGTGAAAGAATTCCGCCGTCTGCCCTTGGTTCAGCACGTTCGCGGACAACGCGGAAGAGGGAGTGGAGGCCGAAAGCGTCAGCGTCGCGGCGGCCGGATCCGATACCGCCCTGCCCGAAGCGTTCAGCGAATAGTTCGTCTGACCCGCCGACCGCGCGGACAACGTGTAAATGCCGTTCGCCAATCCCGTGACTTTCTGCGTCAAAGTGAAGGCGTAGCCGTTCTGCGACCAATAGCTGAAGAAGCCGCTTCCGGTGTACACGGTACCTCCCCCGGCATTCTGCACCGGTTGGAAGGCATACGCGTTATCCGTGACGGATACGTCTTTCAACGTCCAAGCTCCCAACTGGTTGGGCTGCTCGAATCCGCCGTCCGGCACGAGGTACGGCACCGTCGCGTTATCGACCCGGATATTCAAAGTACGGACTTCGCTGTTCCGATATCCCGGCGCCGACGCCGACGCCTTCAAGACGGTGTTGGCGGAAACCCGGATGGGACCGGTATAAACGAGCGTTCGGCTGGCCGAAGGAGAATAGCCGGGGTCGCTGCCGTCCAGCGTGTAATAGATCGTCGAGTTGCCGGTCGGCGCCGTCAGCGTCACCGGAGATCCGGCCGGCAGGACGGCCGGGTCCGACAGCTTCTGTCCGCCGGACGCCGCGGTGACCGGCTGAGTTTGGGTGCTGGCGCTGGATGCGGGGGGAAGGCCGAAATACAGATCGTCGACGTCGCCCCACGCGCCGGCGATTCCGTTCACGTTGACGCCGAGAGTGACATGTCCGGAGGTCACCGAAACCGGCATTTCATAATGCAGCCAATTCGCCCATCCTGCCGGCTTCGCGTACACGGTCTGGGTGACGGTCGGATCGTTCGCGTCAAAGCCCGATGCATACAGGTAAGGCACGGGGTTCCCGCCGAGAGCGTCCCCCATCACCCAAGCGGAGAATACATAGTCGCCGTCCGCCACGCCGTTTAACGTTTGCTCCACTTTCGCATCGGCATAATCGGAACCGTACCAGTAGTGGATGGCGCTGCTGCCGCTGTGCGGATTGGAGCCGCCGGCCTTCGGACCGGCCACGCTCCAGTTGGACACCGTCCAACCGGTCGCGCCGTTTTCCAAGCCGGGGTTCGCGATCAGGTTCGGCGGCTGCGCCGGCGTTACCGTCACGACGGCCTTCGCCGCTGCCGGATCGCCGTTGATCGTGCCGACCGCCGTATAGACGCCCGGCTCCGTCAGATTCACGGACGAAGAATCCCATGCCGTCACCGGAACATCGCCATAGCGTCCGTCCGAAAATTGCCCTTTCACCGTGGAAGGCAGGTTTAAGGAATTTCCGGCCTGCACCGTCACGAGCGCGGGATCCGCCTTCACGAACTGAGCGGCCGGGGGATTCTGATTCCCGCGCACCAGGTTAAACACGTCGATCGACGGAAGCGCTCGCCCCGTATAATCGAACAGCGCCTGATTCTCCCATCCGCTGCCCTGCCCGGCTATCCATCCCGTATCGTTCCCCGGCAGCCAGTCGGCCCCCCAGTAGAACAGCCCCATTCCCTTGCCGCCGGGCACGCTCGCGATATTCTGGATCATGTCCCGGAGCATGGCCGCCTGCCCTTGCGGCGTCGGCGCGTAGCCCGCGGTATATGCGCTGTCCTGATCGAAGTTGTTGATCGTTTCGTCGCCGGGCTGCAAAGTCCAGGCATAGGCAGTCTCCGCTACGATTACGGGCTTGTTATATCGGCTCGCCAATCCGCTCAGGATAGCGGCGTTCTGCTGCATCGTGCCGTGCCAGTAAGGATAATCGGAGATGCCGATGATATCGAAATCGACGGTCGTCGCTCCCGTTGTCCACTTATCGAAATCGTACGTGAACGTACCGAGCGAGCCGCTGGAATTGCCCGCGAGGTGTATTATGATTTGAATCGCGGGGGAGACGGCTCTGACGGCTTGCGAAGCCCGCTGCAGCAACGGAGCCGCCTTGTCCGCGTTATTCCCGTCCGGCCAGAGCAGGCCGCCGTTGATTTCGTTGCCGATCTGCACCATGTCCGGCAAGACGCCTTCGGCCTTCATCGCGTTCAGAACCTGGGTCGTATAAGCGGAGACATCGTCGAGAAGCTTGTCTCCGGTATCGTTCGCCCAAGCCTTCGGCTTGTTCTGTTTGCCCGGATCGGCCCAGAAGTCGCTGTAATGGAAGTCCAGCAGCACCTTGACGCCGTTCGCCTTAGCCTGCTTGGCGATGGCGATATTGTTGGCCAGATCGGTATTGCCGCCTCCGATCGGCGCTCCGAACGCATCCGTCGGATCCACCCAATTACGCAGGCGGATGTAATTCACACCGTGCTTTTTCAGTACCTGGATGGCATTCATCTCGGTACCGTCCGTATCGTAGAATTTCTTGCCCGACTTCTGGATCGCATCCAGCTCCGACACGTCGGCTCCCATGACGAAGTCGGAACGCTGGCCGTTCTGCAGCTCGGCCACCGGCGCGACGGCAACCGTCTCGGACGCGGCTGCCGATACCCGGGGCATATTCACACCTGCGGGATATATAGACGCTAACAACAATACGGGCAGCACTCGAACGGCCATCGATCGAAACAATCCAACTCGCTTCATGAACGTTTCTCCTCCCCCTCTTGAACTGCGGTTTCAGCTTCCCGACCCCTGGTTTTCATTCTAAAAAAATACAGAGCCGGACAACATGGAGGGAATCTACGAAAACGCATACAAAATCACCTCCGTCCGATTAAATTCCGACGTACCGAGAGATTCGGCAACAAAAAAACCCTTGCCTTGGCAAGGGTTTTACAAACTAAATTTCTTCAATACGGACCGTAATTCCACTGATATCCTCACTGTGACGGCCTGCCATGATTTGAAACTCGCCCGGCTCGAACACCGGATCGGAGGACGAATCCGCGTAAAAGGAGAGCATCTCTTTCGTGATCTTCAAATGCAGCGTCCTTTTTTCTCCGGCTTGCAAGCTTACCTTTTCGAAATGCTTCAATTCTTTCACCGGACGGCTGACGCTCGCCGCGATGTCGCGTATGTACCATTGAACCGTTTCCGTGCCGCCGACGGAAGATACGTTTTCCACTTGAACGGATGCCGTGAGCGCATCCTCCGAGAGGCTCAAGCCGGAATATTCGAATCGCGAATAGCTTAAACCGTACCCGAACGGGAAAAGCGGCGAATTGGACGAATCCAGGTAGGAAGAGACGAAATCCTTATCCGATTCCGACTTCTGAGGCCGCCCCGTATTCAATCGGTTATAGTACACGGGAATTTGGCCGATGGAACGCGGGAAGCTCATCGATAATCGCCCGGAAGGATTATAGTCTCCGAACAGGACGTCCGCCAGCGCGTTTCCGGATTCGTTGCCAAGAAACCAGGCTTGCACCAAAGCGGCGGAACGAGCTTCCGCTTCTTCCAATACCAAAGGTCTGCCGCTGAAAACGATCATGATCAATTTCTTGCCGGCCTCGGAGAGCGCTTCGATCAACTTGCGTTGATTCGGAGAAAGGCGCAATTCGGTTTTGCTGCAAGCTTCGCCCGTGTCCTCCATATGCTCGCCGACAGCGACGATGACCGTTTCGCAATCCCGGAGCGTATCGACGGCGTCCGCGACTTCGTCCTTTACGTCTCCGCCGTTTCTGATTCTCTCCAATTCCCCGGTCATCGCCGTTACGATCTCGACCCCGGGAGCCGCTTGTATCAAGCCTTCCTTAAGCGACACGCATTCTTCCGCTTTCCCCAGCGCCCACCATCCCCCGAGTACCTTTCGGGACTCCGCAAATGGACCGGCTAAGCCGATCTTCCCCCGTTTGGCTAAAGGAAGTACGTCTTCGTTTTTTAACAGCACGATGGATTTCCGAGCCACGTCCCTGGCGATCCGCCGATGCTCGGGACTTAAATTGACTTCTTCCGATTTGGCCGGATCGCAATCTTTATACGGATTTTCGAACAAACCGAGCCGGTCCTTCAATTCGAGAACGCGAATTACCGATTGGTCGATCAGCGCTTCGTTCACTTCGCCTGCGGCGACCAGCTGTTCCAACTCGTTCAAATAATGCGTGGACATCATCTCGATATCCAGCCCGGCCGTTACGCTTTTGTACGCGGCTTCTTTGCCGTCGGCCGCAACGCCGTGACAAATCACTTCGTCTATGGAGTTAAAGTCGGATACGACGGCACCGGCAAACTGCCATTCTTTCCTTAACACGTCCCGCAAAAGCCACTTGTTCACCGTTGCCGGTATGCGCTCAACCGTATTGAAGGAGGTCATGGCCATCAGCGCGCCGGCGCGCACCGCTGCCAGATAGGCAGGAAGATGATATTCCCGCAATACGCCTCTGGACAGATCGACGGTGTTATAATCCCGACCTCCTTCGGCCGCACCGTAACCTGCGAAATGTTTAAAGCACGCCCCCACCTTCTCCGGCGAACGCGGATCGTCCCCTTGAAAGCCTGCGACCATCGATTCGACGAATCGGGCATTGAGATAGGTGTCCTCGCCCGGGGATTCCATCACTCTTCCCCACCTGGGGTCTCGAACCAAATCGCCCATCGGAGCATACGTAACGTGAATGCCCATATAGGCGCTTTCTCTTGCCGCGACGGCCGCGCTTTGTTTGACGGCTTCCATATCGAAGCTGCATCCCATAGCAAGCGGAATCGGAAAAACCGTACGCAAACCATGCGTAACGTCGCACAGGTTCATCAGGGGGATCCCATAGGGGTTTTCCTCCAAATGCTTGCGCTGAAGCCGAATGAACTTGGAAGCGTCGTAAACGCCAAGCACGCTTCCCACGTGCTTCATGTCATCCGGTTTCAGCTGTTTTTCTCCTAAAGGTCCCGTTAAATCCATGTCTTCTTCAAGACCGAAAAAGAGCGGCGTCAATTGGGTCATTTGCGCGGCTTTTTCCCGCAAGGACATTCTTTTCACCAATTCCGCGATAAACGGTTTCGTCATCTGCACACGTCCTTACTTTACTTCGAATACAAGTTGTACATCACGACGGCTGCTTGCGCTCTCGTTAGATGGCCTTTCGGATCGATCTTGCCCCCGCTGCCCTTTAAGATGCCGGCCTTTGCCAGCGACGCCATGCTTTCCACCGCATATCCGGAGACCGCAGCCGCATCCTTGAACGAAGCCAGATCCTTGAGCGTTCCTTGAGTCGGGAATCCATTCGCAACGATCAACGCTCGTACGGTAAGAGCAGCCATTTCCTCTCTCGTGATCGATGCATTCGGCTTGAACCGGCCATTCCCGTCTCCATAGGCAATGCCAAGCTTCTTGGCGACCGCGATCGAAGCGGAATAAGGGGCATTCCGTTCGACATCTGCGAAGCTCACATCCGAACTTGTGTCTGCCGCCAGATTAAGGGTCTTGATCAATGCATCGACGAACTCCGCTCTCGTAATGTTGGCAGCAGGGTTGAACTTACCGCTTGAAGAGCCTTCCATAATACCTTTAGCTGACACAAGCCGAATCGCTTGCTGTGCCCACGCGAACTTCGCGATATCCGTAAACGATACGGCTTGGTAGGCAACCGCGTATTGGCTGAAATGCGTCGTCCGGAACGTCACTTCGCCGGTTGCCGCATCGAATTTTCCGCTGGGTACGGCATGAAGCGCACCTTGGCCATCGATATACCAGACCGTAATTTGATCGGGATTCGCAAGCTCTTGCGCGGTTGGCGTGTAAGCGAGCCGAACCATGACAGGCGCGTTCGGATTGCTCCAAGCGACCGGATTACCGTCAACCGTTGCCTGCAAGTCGATGACCGGTCTGTTCCCGATCCGCGACTTCGTGATCGGATCCAATCTTGAAATGTCCGCAGGCGCCATCGTCAGTCCCACATGCTCGTGACCGTGAAGGTCAAGCGTGCCGAACATTTCGGTCGTCATGAAAACCGTTCCTGCCGGCGTGACGACTTCCAGGCGAAGGTCCGTCTTCCCGGATTCGAAAATGCCCGTCGGGAGCTCCATGCGGTATTCCTTCGCCTCCTGGGAAGCTTCCACGGCCAACTGAATCGTCTTTACGCCGGAAGCATCTGCGGCAGCTTGCGAGATCGCCTTTTCTACCGTCGCGGCATCAATCGCTGCCGTCGCCGTACCATCCTTCAAGACCGGTTTCAACGCCACCTTGCCTTCTATCGGCACGGGTTTTTCAGGCTGCGTCGGCGTAGTGTTCGGCGTCTGATTTTGCCCGCTACCGGCTCCTGTCGTCACTTCCACGGTGTTGCTGGCCGCCGAGACGTTACCCGCCGCATCCTTCGCGGACACCTTGAATGTGTACGCGGTGCCGGCGCGGAGTCCCGTGACCGTGTATTGCGTTCCGGTTACCGCAGCGATTTTCGTCGCGCCTTGGTAGACGTCATAACCGGACACGCCCGCGTTATCCGTCGATGCCGTCCAAGTCAGGACAACGGAAGACGCCGTTACATCGGAGGAGCTGACGAACGGCGCGGTTGGCGCCTCCGTATCCGGCTCCGGATCCGGTCCAGGGTCAGTGCCTTCCGTCTTAATTTTCAAGTAGTCGATAATCACGTCGGAATCGCCCGGATCGCGCTGGATCTTCACCGTCGCTCCCGCCGGAATGTCTACGGGAACCGTTACCTCTTGGTAATTCCCCGTCCAGCCGCCCGTATTGCCGAATGGAATATCGGCCTTCTTATTGCCATTCACATACAAGCTTAAGTGACGTCCCGCTTCTCCGCTGGAATACCCGACCACGACGCGGTTGCCTGCCGCGGTATTCGGGAATTCGAGGTAGCTGCCTTCACCCCAGATGAAATGGACGGCTTCGCCGTTCGAAGCCGGTCCGTCGTTGAACGCGGAGGTATAATGCCCATCCGCATCCACGCCGAACAGATTCGAATATTCCGCTTCATACTTATCGGAGACAAGCATGTCTACAAGGTTCACGGCAACATCCGGATCGCCGTCGTCCTGCAGCTTCACGCTTACGCCTGACGGAATGCTCAGCTTGAATTCCTTCGCGCCGGAATTGCCGTTCGTATTCGGGAAGGTAACCTTTTGCTTGAATTGGCCGTCTACATACAAGCTCATGAGCCCATCCGTCGTGCTCGTGTACTTTACGAGCAGCGCTTGGCCCGCCGCCGTGCTCGTGATCTCCATTCCGTTCTCGACCGTCTGGCCGTTGTCCGTGTAGATGCTGACGTTATCCAAGCTGACCGGATTTTCGCCCGGGTTCGCTTCGAAGACGAGCTTCAAGGCCTCGCCATTACCAATCTGAACAGGCACGGAAACCGTTGCATACTGGCCCGTAAATCCGCCTGTGCTGGGGAACGATATTTTCTTCTTCGCTCCGCCGGCATACAAATACAGCGTACCGGCATCTTGACTCGCATAGCGGATCGTCACCGTATTGCCCGCGATGACATTCCGAAAATCAACGCCGGAAGCCGGAGTATTAATGCCGCCTACGGCCAAGCCGCGATTGCCGCCCGCATCCGCGGACACATACGCGCTTCCCAGCAAGCTTGCGTCTTCCGCCTCGTAAAGCCCTTGAACCTCGATATAGTCGATGTTGACTTCGCTGTCTCCTTGGTCCTTCTGAAGCTTTACTTCCGCACCTTCAGGGATCGTAACCGGAACCGTAATGACGTTATAATGGCCGTCCCATCCGCCGTTTTCGTACGCCGGGAATTCGACGCTCCGCTGCTTCGTTCCGTTGATGTAAAGCGACAGCTTACGCGTATTGGCATCTCCGCTTGCATAGGCGATCTTCAGCGATGTACCTGCCTCAACGCCGGGAAATACGAAGGAGCCCGTTCCATTATCCGGTGCCCAAAGATGCGCGGCCGCTTGGCCGTTGGAAGCCGCGGCATCCTGGATGGCCATCGGCTTATGGCCGTCATCCGATTGGCCGTTCATTCCCGCGTATTCCGCTTCATACTTGCCCGATACCCGAATGTAATCCAACTCTGCGCCCTCCGCGAAGCCTTCATTCTTCAGCGTCACGCTCGCGCCTTTCGGAATATGCACCTTCGCTTCAACCGTAGCGAACGCCCCGCCTTCCGTTGCCGGGAGCGAAACCGTCTGATTCGGCTGTCCGTTCACGTACAGCTTCAATTGCTTGGCAGACGCGTCAGTCGTGGCATATCGGATCAGCACGGCACGGCCGACGGACAGGTCCTTGAACTCCACCGATCCTCCGTCGCCGATCGGGCCAACCTTCCACCCGCCGGATAAGTTCTCGTCCGCGGCGACATCCGCGCCGTCAAGAATACCGTTCTCAGCCTCATAGGTTTGGTCGGCAGCATAAGTACCCAAGGCTTGGATAGAGTCTAGGAACGCGGTACCGTTCCAAGTATCGCCGCTGTCGCGCTTCAGCTTCACCGTTGCGCCCTTCGGAATCTCCGCGTTCACCGTGACGACGCCATACTGCCCGTCTGCCGCCGCAGGGAAAGCAACCGTCTGCTTCTTCATTTCGTTCACGTACAAGCTCAGCGTGCCTTCGCTGTCGCTCTTGTAGCGAATAGCCAAGCTGCCGCCCGCGTTCATGCCCGGGAACTCGACCGCGGAGCCATCCGTCTCAAGCCCGCCGACAGCCAGGCCATAACCGGCGCCGGCATCCGCAGCAATCGCCGCGGAACCGTACCGATTCGCGTTCTCCGCTTCGCGCTGCTTGTCGCGGACCTCGATATAGTCGATCGGAGCCGTATGGTCGGTTTGCTTCGTGTTTTGCAGCTTCAATACCGAGCCGTCGGCAACCGGGAGCTCTGCGCCCGCGATCTTGTAGTTGCCCCACGAACCGGTATACGGCATGACGATGTCCTGCACGTAGTTGCCGTTCAGGATCAAGCCGAGCTGGCCGTTCGTGTTCGGATTCTCGCCCTCGGAATATCGAACGAACACCTGATTTCCGCCCCGGACGGACGGGATTTCGACGCCGTCGCCGATGTCGGCGAAAGCCCACGCCCAGTAGTTGCCCGACTGGCCGTTCGGCTCTTCCACGGCATGGTACCATGTTCTCGAATTCCCGAAGAAATTGCCGTTCTCCGCTTCATAAACGCCGGTCAGCTTGATATAGTCGAAGTGAACCGGCGTGTCGCCCGCACCGTCGTTCTGCAGCTTGATTTTCGAGCCGAACGGAATGTCGACATCCACGATGCGCTCAGCGAACGGCCCGCTCCAGCTTCCGGTCGGATCGAACGTGACTTTCTGCGAAAACGCGTAAGGTTCTCCGGGCTTCGCGATATAAAGGCTGTATTGTCCGGCGTTTTCCGCCGTATAGCCGATCGCGAGACGGTTCGCTGCTTTCACATGGTCGAATTCTACGGATGCGCCGGTTTCACCCGTCGCGATCACTTGCCGGCCGTTCGAAGCGGTAGAGTTCGCGCCTTCGTCGTGCGCCTCCGCGCTTCCGCCGAGCACGGCAGCCTCTGCCTCCAGCTTATCGGAGAAGCTTGCGTAATCGATGACGAGCGAAGCGTCCGCCGCGTTCGCGGCTTCCTTCCTCACGATGATTTGCATGCCGTCGCGGATATAAGCGTTAAGCGCCGCCGTCCGGTATACGCCTCCGGTAGCCGGCAGCTTCAGCACGCCCAGCTCATCGGTCCGATATACGGATGCGTCGTCTACGTCGTCTCTGTATTTCGCGTACACCGTCAGCTCCGCGGCCGCATCGGATTTATACCGCACGACAAGAGAGCTGGCGCCGTTCTTGTTCAAGAAGGAGATAAAACCGCCATCATTTCCGAAGCCGCCCATTCCGACGCCTCCTGAAGCGCCGGTGTCATTTACCAAGCTTACGTCGTCGGATTTCGCAAAAAAGTTCTCCGCTTCTTGAATGCCGGTCACGTCCATATTGTCGATACGGACGCGGCTTCCGCCGTTCTCGTAAGCGAGCTTAACGGTTGCGCCGGACGGAATATCCGCATCCACGACACGGGTATTGTATTGGCCCTTCCATTTGCCGATCGACGGGAAGACGACGTCCGTCTTCTCCGCTCCGTTCACATAGAGAGCCAGCTTGCCGGCTCCGTCCGCCGCGTAACGGATCAGCAGCTTATTGCCTGCCTTCACGTTCGCGAACTCCACGCCGTCTCCCGTTTGACCCACGTCGGCGCCCATGCCGCCAGATGCCGCAGCGTCCGCGTAAGTGACGGTTCCTCCGATCAGATTCGCCGTCTCCGCCTCATTCTTCTCGATGACGGTGAAAGAATCGAGCGTAACCGCGCTGTCTCCGGAATCGTATTGGAGCTTTAGCTTCGCGCCCGCCGGAATGTCGACGTTCACCGTCGAGATTCCGTAAGCTCCCGAAGCCGTAGCCGGGAAGGAGATGCGGGTCAGCTTCCGATCGTTCACATACAGGCTCAGCTGAGCATCGCTTGCTGCCGTATAGCGGACTTGCAGCTGGCTTCCTGCCGCTGCGTTGCCGATTTCAAGCGCCGCTCCCTGGCTGCCCACAACGGCCTCCGCGCCGCCCGAAGCATCCGCCCCGTTCTGGACGGCAGCGCCGCCGGACATGACGCCGGACTCCGCTTCATACCAGTCGATGCTGGAGACCGCATCGAGCTGCAAGCCAGCCGCGTTGTTGTTGCCGTTGCGCTGAATGACGATCGTCGCGTCATTCGGAATCGCCTCGTTGATATAAATATCCTTGAACGTGTCCGAGCTGCCCGTCGAAGGGAATACCGCATCGAAGGCTTTGCCTCCCATATAGACGGTCATGCTTGCGTCCTGCGTGCCGGAGTAGCGGATCCGCAGCTGCTTGCCGCTTTGCACGCCGCTGAATACGGCCGATGCGCCGACAGTATCGAAATTCGTTGCGACGCCGTTGCCGGAAGCTTGAACGTTCGTCTGCCCTTGGGCACCGTTATATAAACCGGACGCATACTCCGCCTCATATTGGCCGCTCACTTGAACATAGTCGATATTCAGGTCGCCCGCTGCAGCCACATCCCGCTGCAGACGCAGCTCAGCACCTGCCGGCATTGAAACCGGAACGACTGCCGTAACATAGCTTCCTTCGCCCGTCATCGCGTTTGTCGATTCGAAGCTGACGTTCCTTACAAGCTTGCCGTTCACATACAGTCCGAGCTGCGCATCGCTCGCGGAAGCATAGCGGATATGCAGCTGCGTTCCTGCCTTCACGCCGCCTGCCGGAAACGCCACATAGCTGCCTTGATCCGCCGGCAATGTGACGCCTTGGCCATTGGAAGCTGCGGTATCTGTATACGAAACACCGTTCGTATCCGTCCCGACTTCCGCTTCGTAGTTCGTATGTACGAACATGCTGTCGACCTTTACGGCTCCGTCTCCGGCATCCCGGAGAAGCTTTACGGAGCCGAGAAGCGGAGTATTCACCGGAATATAAAGCTCCGTCCAATCCGCTGCCGCCGGAAAGGCGACCTTCTTGCGGAGTAACCCGTTCACGTAGAGGCTGAGCGTCGTCGCGCTGTCCGCCTGATAACGGACATTCAACGCATTCCCTGCATTGACGTTAAAGAACTCTACCGCCATGCCTTCCTGCGCCAGCTCTACCATCCGTCCGCCGGACGCGGCACTATCCTCCGAATAGGCGGAATCGATCTGCTCGCCGTTCTGCAGTTGGAGCGTCTGCTGCGGATCCTCCGCTTCCACCGTACCCGTATTCGGGTAATCGAGCGTCCAGTCGCTGACGGACAGCGGAGTCCCCTCTTCCTTATACAGGTTTTGCGCGAAATAGAGCGTACCTCTCACGTTGAAGGATTGGCCGCCGGTTTTGCCGTCGCGATAGAAAGCCGTCGTCGCCTTGAGCGCCATCTGCTTGGCTTGCACCGTACGGACGAGACCGGCCGTCTGGTTGTTCGGCTTGCCCTCGTTGAACGCCATCGTGTGGAAGCCGTATTCGATGATTTTCGGCTCGGTCGGATATTGCGTCATGAACCGGTCCATTCCTTGCTGCAGCCGCGGCGCATTGATGAGCACCGAAGCCGGAGCCGTCTCATCGGGCGGGTTACCGACCGGATAGCTGTAGTTGTTGAAGAAGTAGCCGTCCGCCTTATGCTCGATGTTGGCGTAGGAAGGCGTGTTATACGCGAAATCCCACCCGTAGAAGACGCTCAAATACAATTTCGCCTGCTCAGGCCCGCCGAGAATGTCCCGCAAGCGGTGAATGAGATCGTCCGCGTAATTCACCTGGCTGGTCGACCAGTCCGGATTCGCGCGTCCGTCCGCGTACGTCCCGTTCTTGAAATGGTCTGCGACCGCGCCGTCGTCTACCGGCATATTCACTGCGAAATAGGCGACGTCCTTCAAACGATCATGGGTTACCAAATAATCCAGCAAAGCCGTATAGCCGTGAACGGAATCGTCCGTGTTGTAATGCGCGATGACCTGTTTCGCATCGGTATGGTTGTCATCGTTGTAATCCCAATCGAACGTGTTCGCATCATACGTCTCGATCCGGATAATCGCCTTCTGACGGTTGCGTTCGAGCTCTTCGAACAGCGCATTGCGGTCGGCAACCGACATATGGACGATATTATAGAAGCCGATCGCATTCACGTGCGAAACTTCCTTCATTCTCTTGAAGTCGAACGCGATTCTTTCCCTGAAGTTGACATCGGGATAAAAAATATAAGTGCTGCCGCTGATCGCGCCATCCGGGTTCGCGTATAGATCGACGAACGAGTCGTCATAAGGCGTTACCTCTCCCGTGATGACCGGTACTGCTGCGGATACGCCGGTTGCCGTCCCTATCACGCCGGCGAGGCTCGAGCTCAGCAGGAAGAAAGCCAGTAAAAAGCCGGATACTTTTCTATGCATAATCACGCCTCCAAGTAAAAGGGATGAAGATCAAGGAAGAACGACATAGTCGATGTTGACCGCACTGTCCCCTGCATCGCGCTGCAGACGGATCGTTGCTCCCCACGGAATGCTTACGGAGACCGTTTTCGTCGAATAGGTACCGGTCCAAGCCCCCGTCGAAGTAAATGCAATGTCCTGAACATGCGCGCCGTTCACGTACAAGCTGAGCTGGTTGTTGCCCACGCAGGCATAGCGGATTTGCAGCGACGTGCCTTTCTTGCTGTTGAAGAACGCCACCGCGTCTCCCGTTGCGTCGAGCCCCTTCACGCCCGCCCCGCCGGAAGCCGGAGCATCGGCATACGTAACGGCATGCCCGTATTTGCTGGCATTCTCCCCTTCAACCTTGCCGCTGATCGGATAGTCCAGCGCCCAGTCCATCAGCGCGGTCGGATTTCCTTCTTCCTTCAGCAGGTTATACCCGAAGTACAAGCTGCCTTTGACATTCGTATAATTGCTCTTATAGAAGTTAGTCGTCGCCTTGAGCGCCTTTGCCTTCGCCGCCTTCGTCTTGACGAGGCCCGCCGTCTGGTTCGGATTGACGCCGCCATTGAATTCGGACGTATGGAAGCCGTATTCGATAATCGCCGGCTTGCCGCTGTATTGCGATTGGAATTTCGTCATGCCTTGCGCAAGTCTCGTCTGGTTGATCAGCACCGAATCCGAAGCCGTTTCATCCGGCGGAGACGAAGCGGGGTAGCTGTAATTGTTGAAAAAGTAACCGTCAGCGTTCGAGCCCGTGTAGGAAGGAATATCGTAGGTGAAATCCCAACCGTAGAAAACGCTCAAATACAGCTTGCCGGTAGAGAAGCCGAGCCCGGCCAGCTTCGTTCTCATCTTCGATACGATGGCCGAAGCGTAGCTCACCTGACGCGTCTTGGATTCCGATGAGCTGATGCCGCCGCTGAATCTTCCTTGAACGGCAGGGTCGTCTACCGGCATGTTCAGCGCGAAGTAAGCGACCGCTCCTCTCTTGCTTGCGCCGGCCACATCCGTGATGAGTGAGTTATAGTGGTTGATCACCGAATCCGCATCCGAATCGTTGAACGCGAAGGTGCTGCCGTCATACCACTCCAGGCGCACAACAGCCTGCATGCCAAGCTGGCTAAGCGTACTGAACAACAAGTCCCGGTCGCTTTGGCTGATGTTCTCTAGTCCGTACAGGTTCAGCGTATTGATGTTGTACTCGCTCTTCATGATCGGCAGATCGTGCGCGATTCTAGCCGCCGTGTCTTGGCCGGGGTTAAGCTCATATTCGGCGCCTTGAATCCACGTGCCAGGCGCGACATAGGAGCTGTAGGGCGTCATGCTGCTGACCGCATAGGCTGCAGGTACCGGGCTTGCACTGAAGACGAAAGACAGAACCAAAGCAAAGGCGAGAAGCTTTACCATCCGATTCTTGTTCATTCCATACACCCTCTCCAAAATTGGATATGAAAAATAAATGCGCTTTCATGGTGCCGTGCAGCCCGAACGATGCCCGTACTAAATAGAGGGGCGGCTCCTCTATTCCGCCGCCCCTCAGAAGTCATTCTATCGAATGATGATTTCAAGCCTTCCCTGCTTACCCTTTAACCGCGCCGACCGTAATGCCTTTAACGAAAAATTTCTGAAAGAAAGGATAGATGGCCATGATCGGCAAAATGCCCAGCACCGCAACGGCCATCTTGATCGCCGTGGAAGGAAGCCTCGCGGACAAACCGCTGCCCAAGCCGGAGGAAGCGCTGCTCATTAAGAACTGCACGTCCAGCAGCATTTTGTTCAAGAGGACCTGAATGCTGAACAAATTCTCGTCCGTAACATAATAAAGGCCGTTTAACCAATCGTTCCAATAGGACAAGCCCACGAGCAGTCCCAGGGTCGCCATGATCGGCATGGACATCGGAAGTACGACATGCCATAGGATTTGGGACTCGCTTCCCCCGTCTATTTTCGCGGCTTCTACGACGGCGTCGGGAACGTTCGTCGTGATGTAGGTACGCATCATGATGATGTTGAACGCCGTCAGCAGCATCCCTGGAACGATCAATGCCCATATCGTGTTTTTAATGTCGAAATACTGCGTCCACATGATATACGAGGGCACCAACCCGCCGCTGAATAACATCGTGAAGAAAATGAAAAACGAGAAAACGTTCCTTCCCGGCAAATCTTTCCTCGATAACGGATACGCCATCAAGGTCGTTAAAACGATATTCGCCACCGTGCCGATTACCGTTACGAGCAGGGTGACCCCATAGGCTTTGACGATCGAACTGGAATCTCTTAACAGGAACTTATACGCCGTAATGTCGATGGACGAAGGAATAAAAGAATACCCGTTATGGATCAGCGCCTTTTCAGCCGTAATGGACGAGATGAAGAGAAGCGCGAAAGGAAGCAAGCAAGATAGCGCCAGCAGCATCATCATGAGATGCGCGAATAACTGAAAGCCTTTATTGTTGTCGACCAAGCCCGAATCACTCCGTTCCGCTAAAACAAGGCGCTGTCTTCATCTATTTTTTTGACCGTATAATTCGCTAGGAGTACGAGGAAGAATCCGACAATGGATTGATAAAAACCGGCTGCCGACGCCATCCCTACGTTGTTCAGTTTCGTCAGTCCCCGATATACGTATGTGTCGATGGTGTTCGTGGCATCTATCAAAGCGCCGCTATTCATCGGAACCTGGTAGAATAACCCGAAATCGGAATAAAAGATTTTACTGATGCCCATCAGCGTCAAGATGACGATGATGGATTTGAGTCCCGGAAGCGTAATATGTTTCATCTGCTTCCACCGGTTCGCCCCGTCGATGACCGCGGCTTCGTAATAAGACCTGTCGATGCCTACGAGCGTCGCATAATAAATGATGCAGCTGTAACCGAAGGATTTCCAAAGGCTTACGATCACGAGGATAAAAGGCCAGTATTTTGCAGACGAATACCAAGAAATCGGACTTACTCCCAGCGGCTGCAAAATGCTTTTGTTTACGAAACCCGATTCCGAGCTCAGAAAACCGAAAACGAGGTAGCTCACGACTACGATCGAAATCAGATGCGGAAGCAAAATGACCGTCTGATAGGACTTTCTCGCCGTATTTTGACGAATTTGGTTGAGTAACATGGCAACGCCGACCGCCATGACGGTTCCCAAGACGATAAAGGTCAAGTTGTACAAAATCGTATTTCGGGTGATCGTCCAAGCCACGTTCGTCTTAAACAGAAATTCGAAGTTTTTGAGGCCGACCCAAGGGCTGTTCCAAATCCCCAACCGATAGTTAATCTTTTTGAAAGCGATTATAAGACCGCTCATCGGGATGTAGTTATTGATAATGATATAAATACATCCCGGGATGAGCATCAAATAGAGCGGAATATACCTGGTGAATCTATCTAGCTTTTTTTTTTGAGCAGTAACATGGTTACCTCCGCTTATCTTCTATCCCATTTACAACGCTTATTTTTTATTTGCCGCCAGCCAAGCATCAAGCTGCTTTTGCTTTTCCGCGATAATCTTGTCGACGCCGGCCGCCTTCAATTCTTCCAAATACTTAGGCAGCGTCTTGGCAGGATCCAAGGTGCCCGTTTCCAGAGCCAGACTATACTTCGCGTCAACGTTGCTGACCATCGTGATTTCATTCGCTACGCTTTCGGCATCGAAACGGAAGCCTTTCGCCGGAGATTGGTGCGCCGATTTGTTATAGTTGTCCAGGAACTCCCACTTATCTTCGGGTTCGCCTTTCCAAATATAAGCGATCGAAGCGTTAGGCGTTGCCCAAGGAAGCGACATCCAGCCCGTATTGCTTGCATCTACGCCTGCCGGATAGTCGATAATGCCTTTCGCTTCGTCCACCATCACGTAGTTCCGATCCTTGACGCCGTAAACGAGCAAGTTCGAAATATCGGCATTCGTATGAGCCAGGTTCAAAAACTCGATCGCTTTTTCCGGATTTTCGCTGCCGCTCGCGAGCGACCATCCCATGCCGGAAACGTGGCCCGTAATGGAGAAAGGCTTCGTCAGTTGGATGACGGTGAATGGTTTGCCCACTTGTTTCGCGATGTCATCGACGTTGCCCGGATTCAATCCGCTGAAGCCGCCCATTACTTTTCCGGCTTTGAGCAGGCTGATTCTGCTTTCGGAATTGTTGGCGGCGTCAGGCTGGACCAAGCCGCTCTTCGCCCACTTGTACATATGGTTCACGAAGTCTTTGTAGCTGTCCGTTTCGACCATGTTGACGACTTTCGTGCTATCTCCCATGGCGTCGATGATCCCTGCGCCGGTACCTAAGTTGTCTTCCGTGTTCGGACGGTAGACGTTCGTGAAATCCAGCCCGATCGGGTACATGTCCGGATGCAGTTCTTTCGCTTTCTTCATGATCGCTTCAAGCTGGTCGAGATTCGTCACGTCTTCCGGCTTAAAGCCGATTTCGTCGGCGATTTCCTTCAGCATGATGAAGCCGTAATTCGTCGCTTTTTCCTTTGCGGTCGGGATCGCATAGATTTCATTGTTGATCGAAACCGCGCGACGGTCCCCTTCGCTCAGGTTTTTCAAAATGTCTTGGCCATGTGCTTCCAACAGTTTCGTCATCGGCAAAATCTGGCCGCTGTTCGCGAGCGTGTTGATATCCAGGGCGAAGGTGACGAACAGATCCATCTTTTCGCCGGACGACAGCGCCAGATTCGCCTGTTGTTGGAACGAACCGAAGCCGACTCTCGTGATGTTGACATCCACGTTGATCAGCGGTTCCGAAATCTTGTTGATGGCTTCCTCTACCGCTTTGATGTCTTCCTCTTTGCCGTCGCCAACCATCATGAGATCGACGGTATACGGTTTCTCCGCGGCCGCGCTTTGGGAAGGCTTCGCGCTCGCGCTTTGAGCCGGTGATGCGCTTTCGGCCGACTTGTCATTCCCGCAAGCGGTAAACAATGCGGTCGACAAAGCCAGTACCGAGAGTAAAGCCAACTTCCTTTTCTGTTTCATTTCCAGTAGACTCCCTTCGATCGTTTCATTCTTTTGAGCTCATCTTCATCTTAGCGGCATGCGGGTATACCGCTCTACCGAACTTGTTACGGGTATTATCACTTTTAATCCGGACCTGCGCCGGATCGCGATCGCGATTGTTGAAAATGTTACTTTCCGTTATTGGATTTGTAACTTGTTCGATTCAAAACGAATACCCTCTCGCAGCCTCGCAGGCATACGGAGGGCATTCCACTTTCCCGTTAGCCGCGGTCCTCGGCGGGCGTGACGTTCCAGGTCTTCTTATACACTTGCGAAAAGTGGGAAAAGTTCGAGAATCCGACTTTCATGGCGATGATGCTGATCGGCAGCTTGGTCGATTTTAACATCGCTTGCGCAAGCTTCATTTTCTCCAGCACGATGAACTCTTTGAGAGACATTCCCGTTTCGGATTTGAACAATCTGGATAAGTAGTTCGGATTCAAATAAACTTCCCGTGCGATATCCGTGCGCCGAATGTCTTGATCGATATGGTCGCGAATGTATTGGAGGATCACGTCGACCTGGTTTTTCATTTCTTCTTCGGAGCCGGGAAACGGCTTGAAAAACTTCGTCGTATACGCGATCAATTCTTTCATGTCGTCCACATTCGTGTACGAACTTAACCCTTTCTCCAAGCTGTGCCCGTCTTGAAAAATCCGATCCAGCGGAATGTCCATCGCAGCCGCGGCCGTGTACAGCATCTGCATGAATTGCTGATAAAACCGCTTTAAAAATTCGGCGTCGATTTTTCCTTCCGTCGCCAAACGATTCAACAACTCGCAGGCTTGGTCGCGAACGACTTCCGTATCGCCTTGCTCGAGCAGCTTGCTCCAAATTCGCATGTTCGGAATCGGGTAAGATACGGCCGGTTGTTCAGCTCGATCCTCCAAATGGAATACTTTGCTTGCGAAAGAAACATTGTCTTGCATCATCTCGAACAACAGCGCGGCCTGCTGGGGCGTATCCGAAACGGCGACTTTAGATCCGGTATAACAGGCGATGTCGCAGCCGTAATAGGAACGGTATACCTCGATCAATTTATTCAGCTGCCGCAAGACGCCCTCTTGATCGATCAGCTTCCGATCCGGGGAATATACGAGGAGCAAAAATTTTTCTTCTTCGATTTGAACGACCAACACTTGCTGGCCGTACCGCGCGAACAGCTCCGTCACGATATTGCCGATCGAAAATTTCAACATGCCGTTACGCCAGGAATCCATCGTCTCTTTCAAATGAAAGACGTCGAGCGTCACGAGATAAACGGGATCTTGCGGATTCAGCGAGACTTGAATTTGTCCGAGATCCTTGAGGAAACGCGCGCAATCTTGATATCTGCGAAAAATCCAGTCCTTGACGATGTTATCCAGCAAAATCTCTTTGTTTTGCTGAAACATTTTACCGAAAGAATAGTATTTTTTCGTTTCGTTCTTGTGGTTGATTTTCTGGATCGCTTTTAGAATCGTATTTTCAATCGTTTCGTATCTCGCGGGTTGGAGAATATAATCGAATCCGCCTAACTGCATCGCCGTTTTGGCATAGTTGAAATCGGCATGCGCAGTCAAGAAGATGCATTCGATATCGATCTTCTGCTCGATCGTATACTGGTATAAATTCAGTCCGCTTTCGGCCGGCATTTCGATATCGCATAACATGATATCGATGTGGCGGCTGCTTAAAATCTCCCGTGCTTCGAAAGCGTTATAGGCTTTCAGCACTTCCTTCACTCCGATTTTCGCCCAATCGATGCCGAAGAACAATCCGTTCACCACTTGCGTCTGATCATCTACGATGAGTACGTTCACGCTCATGCTCTCCTCGTCGTTTCATTTGTGCGGTACGGAATGAAAATATCGATGCATGCGCCGTTTGACGTGCTGAACAAAAAAGTGCTCTTATTTTGGAAAATCACGCTGCATCTTCGGATGACGTTTAAAATCCCGACATTTTCCTTCGACGCATAGGAATTCGGGTCATTCAACAAAGCCAGCATTTCGTCCGGGAAACCGCTCCCATTATCCATAATCGTGAGATTCGCGAATTTCTCGTCACCGTTATCAAGCAGGCTCGCTTTGATCGAAATGATCAGTTGCTTATGGATCGAAACGACATGTTTGATGGAATTCTCCACGAACGTTAAGAGAGAAACCGGCGGAATCCGGAAATCCTTTAAACGCTCGTCCACATTCACTCTACAAATCAGCTCGTAGGACGAACTCATTTGCTGCAGTTCAATATAATTCTGAACGTTGGCTATTTCATCTTCGAGAGGGATCAAGGAGTCGTTCTCTTGGAACATATAGCGTAAATGGCGCGACAAGAGGAGGATCATTTCCTGAATTTGACCGTATTTTTTCTGTTCTGCCATCCCGAACAGGTTTTTGAGGACATTCAAGTAAAAATGCGGTTTGATCTGATTTTGCAAAAATTGAAGCTCGGCCTGCTGCTTCTTCATCTCTTTCTCGTAGCTCTCGATTTTCAAATCCTTGATTTCAGTCATCATTTCATTAAAGGTGTTGCTCATTTGCCTGAATTCGTTGACTCCCGAGCTCGTATTCATCGTTGCGTTCAGATGTCCGTTTTTGATCTTCTTCATCGTGGCCATCATTCGCTTAAGCGGCTTAAAGTAAGAACGCTCCAGCAACAGGAACGAGACGAACATCAGCAATAAGATGAACACCGAACCGACCAAGAAGGCGATCTGAACCGTGTCCAAATAGAATAGAAGCCCTCGGTACGGGATTATGTATATATAGGTTAACCGGGTTGAAGCCGAATCGTTTTGCACCACGAAGTACTTTTGGGGACTGCCGGAAATATAGTGGGATCCGTTATGGTTCTGGATGTTAATTCCCTTTTGCTTGATCTCATCGATGGAAGTCAGGGGGATGCCTTCCTGATTGGCGAACGCGAAAAAACCGTCGCCTTGGGTTTGACTGAAGCTTTGGGGCACGATTACTTTACCGAAATCGATCATGCAAACGGTATAGGTGTCCCGGTTTCCCAATATGCGAAACAGATAGTATTTGCCGTCGATCTCATGCGGGAACCACCCGCGCGACCGGGAGTTTTCGTTCGACTCGATAACGGATTTCAAATAACTTTCGGCACCTTGCCGAATGTCATGGGAGTAGTCCTGGCTATAGGTTTTATAAAAGAGACCATTCGCTTTCGAATAGACGAACATGCCCCCGATGACTTCGTTCGTTTGGAAGTAACCCTGATATTTATTCATGAGGTCTTGCGCATAAAATTGCAGATCGATCGGATCCTGCTTAAATCTCATTTTCATGAAACTGTAATCGTTAGACACTAAATTCGACATGTACGTATCGGCGTTTTTCAGATTTTTTTCGAACGCGTTTTGATACAGCATGATCGTGTTCCGATTCGTTTGTTCGATCTTGTCGTTTAGGACGTTGACCACGTAAAAATTATAAATGGTTAACAGCAGAACAAGCGGGATGATGAAAATCATCATGATCAATACGACTTGCTTTTTCGAAGAGAGGTTCAATTTCCGAATCAAGATCTCACCGACCGTCTCTGTTGTATTGAGTCTGATTATAGCACCTAATCCGCGCACCGCCAGCCCCTCAAACTCCCCGGCATCCGAAACGAAAACGAGAACAAAATGAAAGAAACAGTCGAATAAATCTAAAAGAAAATCCCCTTGATTTAACGTAATTTAGAAATAATAGATATGGGTTTCAAGGGGAGTCTTGTCCAATGACAACGCAAGTGTTCAAATCCGTCGGAACGAAGCTTTTCGTCATCATCTTTTGCAGCATTCTCGCGTGCGTAATGACCGTTGGACTTATGGCGTATACGAAAGCGAAGAATATCATCGAAAACAAGGTGTCGGATTCCAGCCTTCAGACGATCAATCAAGTCGCAAGCAAACTGGATATTATTTTTAGATCCTATGAGGATTTATCCATGCAAATCATGGTGGATAACGATTTTCACGAGTTGGTTCGGCAAGAATTGCAAAACGATCCCGAGCACGGTAAATCCGAATATACCGGAATGCTGAAGGATCATTTGCGGAAATATGTGACGGGTAACGTCTCGATCAGCGGAGTCTTGTTGATACCGGTAGATCCGAATCTGACCGCCGTAAATATTGGAAGCGCCCAAGCCGACAGGTCCGAGGTTTTAAAAAAGACCGAATGGTTTAAGCAGGTGATCGAAAAAGACGGGAAACCGGTTTGGATTCCGCCGCAGCAAGATGGATTGGCCGCAGTTCCGGCTCCCCCGTCTATCGGCATGAGTCGACTCATCAAAGATAATATGAGCAATCAGCCTACATACGTGCTCGTAATGGAGATTCACCTTGCATCGATCAGCAAGAGTTACGAAGATGTCAGCTTGGGAGAAGGAAGCGAAATGGCCATCCTTGATTCCAAAGGCCATTATGTCGCCGCGCCGCAAGAAGAATGGATCGGAAAGCCGGCAAAAGTGAGCTTGCCTGCGGAAGGTGATGCGCCCCAAAAAGGATCGCTAAAAGCAACATCCACCGGCGGCACGAACGTGCTGGCGGCTTATGCGTCATTCGACAGGATGAACTGGAGGCTTCTGGGTACCGTTCCTATCAAAGACCTAGTACGGGATGCGAAGGAAATCCAAACGCTGATGTGGCTGACCGCAAGTATCGCGGCTCTCATCGCTATTGCCATCGGCGTTCTCGTACTCAAGTACATCGGACGTCCGATCGTCAAACTTCGAAATCTCATGAACGAAGGGGCCGGCGGCAATCTTACCGTCCGTTCCGGCGGCAAGAAACGCAAGGATGAAATCGGAGAGCTGATGGAGAGCTTCGACCGGATGATGGGTCAAATCCGAACGTTGGCCGAACAGACGACGCGTTCCGCGGAGGATGTACTCCTGACTGCGGCCGAACTCACGGAAGCATCCGGCAAGACATCTTTATCAGCCAAAGAGATCGCGACCGCAACGGAAGAGATTGCGGGCGGTGCGGCTAACTTGGCAACGGAAGCCGAAAGAGGCAGCGAGCTTACGTACGACATGGGGATTCAAATGAAAAAGGTGATCGACGCCAATCAAGAAATGGTGGTTTCGTCGAGAGAGGTAAGGGAAGCGGGTATGCAAGGGACGGCTCATATGGGCGTACTGATGCAGAAGACCGGAATGACCGAAGAAAAGACCCGTGCCATGGTCGAGAAGGTAGACGCACTTAAAGAAAGCACGGGTTCCATCGTGAAAATACTTGAAATGCTCATGACTCTGTCCAAACAAACGAATATTTTGTCGTTGAACGCAACGATCGAAGCGGCTCGAGCGGGAACGGCTGGCAAAAGCTTCATGGTCGTCGCGGACGAAATCCGCAAGCTCGCGGACCAGTCGCGCGAATCGATTGATGTCGCGGGCCAAATCATCGAAAAAAACAGCAGGGAAATCGATGAAACGGTACGTATTCTATCCGATGCTTACCCGCTGTTCCAGGAGCAAATCGGATCGGTCAGGGATGCAAACGGGATATTCCTGACGGTGCAAGGAAAAATGGAGGAATTCACCGAGAAACTTGAACTTGTGACGGGTTCGATCAGCCAGTTGGACCTGACGCAGTCGGTATTGTCAAATGCGATGATGAACGTGAGTGCCGTCGCCCAGGAATCGTCTGCCACGTCCGAAGAAGTTGCCTCTCTCAGTAACGAACAGTTGAGCATCAGCGACGGCATGGTCCGTTTGTCCGAGAAGCTGGATACCGTATCGCGTGAGCTAAAAGCCGGCATATCGCAATTTATTATTCGCTAAGCAGAGAAAACGGGCAGCCGATGGCTGCCCGTACGACTTTCTATTCGCTTTTTGCCGCTAACGATCCTTCCATGCATCGATTCCGAGCGCCAGGGCTCCGAGAAGCCCCGCATCGTCCCCCAACCCCGGAGCCGTGACATATTCATCAATGTCTTCGAGAATGGCCTTCGCGTTCACGTAGCCGTTCAGACGGCGCTGAACTTCTTGGCGTACCATCGGCAGCAACTGAGCCTGCTTCATGACGCCTCCGCCCAGAATCACCTTTTTCGGCGACAGCAGAAGTATCGCATCGGCAACCGCTTGCCCAATATAATAGGCCTGCATCCGCCACGCAGGGTGGTCCTCCGGAAGCGCGCCGCCCGGTAATCCCCATCTTTTTTCGAGGGCGGGACCCGATGCCATCCCCTCAAGGCAATCGCCGTGAAATGGACATGTCCCCGGAAAACCGTCTTCCGGATGTCGCCTGACGAAAAGATGCCCGCCTTCCGGATGCACAAGCCCGTGAACGAGGCGGCCTTCTGCATAAATCCCTATACCGACGCCCGTTCCGATCGTGATGTAGATGCAGCTGTCCAGCCTTTGGGCTGCCCCCCACTTGGCTTCCCCATACGCGGCCGCGTTCACGTCCGTATCCAATCCGAAAGGCACGTGAAACGCGCGTTTCAGATGAGGAAGCAATGGATAACCGGACCATCCCGGCTTAGGAGTCGTCGTCAGGTGTCCGTATTCCGGGCTGGACGCATCCAACTCAAGGGGGCCGAATGAACCGATTCCGATCGCTTGGATTTCCTTGTCCGCAAAATATTCGGTAACCTTCGCGAGCGTAACCTCCGGCCGTTCCGTAGGAAATTGAACTCGATCCTCAAGGATGCCATCCGAATTTCCCACGCTGCATACGAATTTCGTACCGCCGGCTTCGATTGCGCCGAACCGCATGTTCTTTTCCTCCTGAACGTTCATTTCTATGCCATTTCCTCGATTACGGTATCCTCATAAGCATGCTTCGCGCCGGTGATCACGTCTTGCACGCGGACAGGCTCGCCGGTCGTCGCCGACTCCAGCGCGGCAAATACGATTCCGAGCGCTTCCAAGCCGCTTTCCGCGCTGGAAATCGGAGGTTTCCCGGATTTTACGGCTTCGTATAGCTCCAAATAGGAGTGGGCAAACGGATCTGCAATCACGCCTGAAGCGTACTGCTCGACGATCTCCGCCATGGTGACGACGGTTCCATCGCCCAGCGCCGCATGTTTGCCCGGAACCAGGCAACCTTGGCTTCCGTAAAACCGGACTCCCCATGTTTCTTCCCCGTGAATCGCCGTCGCGCACATCCAATGGCCGAGCGCGCCGTTCGCGAACCGGAACGCCGTGACGGCTGCGTCTTCTCCGGTCGGCCGAATCGTGACTCCGCCGTGGCTTCGGACTTTCTCGAAAATGGCGGCGTAAGCGAACACCTCTTCCACCGGACCGACCACGTCGAGGAAGGAATGCGTCCGATGCACGCCGTGGTCGTTGATCCATCCCGCACCCGCCCTTCCCTTCATATGGCGCCAAGGCGTTCCGGCAAAAAATCCGCTGCCGACCGCACTTGCGGCATAATCCAATACCAAGTAAACGTTCCCGATCAATCCGCCGCGCACGGCTCTGGAAACAGCGACGTTTGCCGCTCCCAACACGCTCGGCTCGGACAGCGTCAGCACTTTGCCGTAACGCTTCGCGTCCTCGATCATCTTACGTCCGAAAGAAGGACTGATCGCCAGCGGTTTCTGCATTTGCACGTGCGCGCCCGCCGCAAAGCAGTCTTCCGCGACGGAATGGTGCAAGTCGTGGGTCACGAGCACGGATACGGCCTCCAGCCGTTCCTTCTCCAGCATTTCGCGGTAGTCGGTATAGACGTTCGGCTCCTGGCCCAACGTCTCCTTTACCCGTCTTGCGAACGCTGCGGCCATTTCGTGTCTCAAGTCGCAGACCGCCGGCACCGCGAAGGCGGGCCCGCCCGCATCCTTCAACTCGGCGAGACCGCGCAAATGGGCCTCCGAAATGATTCCGCAGCCGATAAATCCTAAATTCATTCCGATATCCCCCTCATCTTCCCGCTCAAGAGCGGATGACATTTTGATAGTAAGCTCTTCCGCCGAACACGTTTAATCCGAAATAGCCCGTTCCGTATCTTGTATCGTTCACGTCAATGACCGGAGTCGAGCTTCCGTCGAAATACACTTTGATGTTCGTCCCGTTCGCCACGATTTTCGCGTGGTACGTTTTGCCGGGCTGGACGAGTGCCGGGACGGCTGCCAGCACCTGGGCATTGCTGAAGCTGCCGTTCGTCTTATAGAATAACCGAAGCGATTTCAAGCCCGGATTGACGTTAAAGTAGTATCCATTGCCGCCCGTGGCATCGGCCCGGAAGATCATGGAACCTGCGCCCCCGGCTTCGTCCAGCTTAAGGTCTGCCTCGTACGTGAAGTTACTGCCGCTTACGTTTGACATATAATTGGCGTCCTGGTCGAAAAACCCGGCGATTCCGTCATCCGTGGCCACCCACTCCGCCTCCGGCGCGGAGGTCCAACCTGTCAAATTGGTATTGAATGCCCCGACGGTGACGATGGTCATTCCGACGATCGAACCGGATGCCGTTGTCGCCGTTATCACCGCGCGGCCCCTGCCGGCAGCCGTCACGTTCGCGCTGCGGGCATCGACGGAGGTAACGGTCGCAATCGAGGGATTACTCGAACTCCACGTCAAGTTCTGGTTCGAAGCCGTACGCGGCAGAACCCTCGTATAAATCCTGCGTGTCGATCCGAGGCCAAGCTCGAGCTTGCCGCGATCCATCACGACTTTCTCGGGAACGGTTCCGCCGACCGGCTCGTAACGCCACGTATTCGACAGGGGATACACATGCAGAGAAACGATTTTGACGTTGCCGCCGACGGCATAAAAGGACATCCCGTCACGGGCCGAATCCGGAAATATCATGTCTGAGATGACGGCTTTGCCGTCATTGCCGAACGTCTCCACGGATGATTCGTCCACGTAAATACGCATTTTGACGCGTCCGTTGACCGGCGGCAGTACCGCCTCGTGCCGTCCCGTGAATTTCTCGGTGAAATCGTCCCGACCGGAATCCGCTCGGTTCACGAACATGGTGGAAGTATCCGTTCGATAACCGACCACCGTCGCCTGCCCGCCCAACTCGCGAACCCGGAACCCGAATTCGTTCGCTTTGCCCGAGGTCGGCAGCTCCAGCTCCGCTTCTATCTCGAAGGCGCTGCCTGACACGTTCGCCAACGGATTGGAGCTGGACGGCGTTACGGTAACGTTGCTCCAGTTGTTCGCCGTTCCTCGGAGCGAGTTCAACTCCGCGATTGGAGTTTGCACGAGACGGACGCCTTCTCCCGCGAACGATTTCAAAGTCAGCTCGCGGGGGATGGACATTTGATGCCTCCAGGGCGATGTCGGGAAGCTGAACCCGTAATCCCAATTGCTCATCCACCCGAGGCCGATGCGCCGGCCGTCCGCCGAAGGAATGTCGGAGAAGGTCATCGCGGCATACATGTCTTTTCCCCGTTCACTGCGAAGCACGGTACCGGCCGGGTTGTCGCTGACGAACGTCGTGCCGTCGAACGAGCCGACGAAATATTCCGAAGCGGAGCCGTCCGTTTGCGTCGACGGTCCGGTGCTGATGGCAAGCACCCATTTTTTATTCGCGGGATTGCCATCCACGGCGAGTTGAAACAAGTCCGGGCATTCCCAAGTTCCCCCGTGGAGATAGGCCCCGTAACCGAAGGAACTCGCATAGGTCCAGGTCAACAAATTCGTCGACGTAAAGAAACGGACGTGATCTCCTCCCGATACGACCATCACCCAACGGGAACGATCGTTATCCCATACGACTTTAGGATCGCGGAAGTCCCATCCGCCGTCCGGACCACCGGGATTTTGGACGATAGGGTTGCCGCCGTAATACTCCCAGGTTCGTCCTTTATCCCGGCTGAACGCGACGCCGATCTTCTGATTGCCGCCCGGCTTGTCGGGATGGAACATCGTATAGAACGCGACGAGACCGGAACCTCCGTTAAACAGTCCTGAGACGTTGTTTACGTCCGCGACGGCCGAGCCGGACCAAATATGGCCTGAATCGTTCCAAGGGAGCGCGATGGGGAGACGTTTCCAATGAACGAGATCCGTGCTGACCGCATGCGTCCACGTGCCGCCGTCCTGCGTGAACAGATGGTATTCGCCTTCAAAGTAAACGAGTCCGTTCGGGTCGCTGATCCAATTCAATGCCATCGTGTAATGGTACTGAGGCCGGTAAAGCTCGCTGTAATATTCGTTCAAGGGATAAACGTAAACATTTTGAAAATAGGCCGTTCCGTTGAACGCATTCAAGCCAAGTTTGCCTCCGGCATAGGCGGTATTCGTGACGCTTAGGACCGGCGCCGCGCTCCCGTCCACGTAAACTTTGATAGTGGGTCCTTGAGCTTGAATTTCAAGATGATACGTTTTGCCGGTTTCGATCGTATAGTTCGCGGAAGCGAGGGTCACTCCTCCGTTCGCATCGAACAGGCGGACCCGGTCGAGATTCGGATCGATGTTCACAACGTACCCCGCCGATCCCGCCGGATTGGAACGAAAAACGAGCGCGGCCGTGCCGGAAGGCGTGCCGGCATCCACTTTCAAATCGCCTTCGAGTACGAAATCGGCTGCCTCGGTTGCGGCCATTCGGAAGGTGTCGACGGCTCCCTGGCTGACTGCCTTCACGCCGGACAAATGCGGAGTCCAAGTTCCCCCGGAAGTCGTCCAACCGTTCAAGTTCGTCTTCAAATCGCTGATCGTGATGTTCTGGAACGATACGCTGCCGTTGAATGCATTAAGCCCTGCAAACCCGCTGGCGCGCGAAGCATCCGTTACGGTCATGACCGGATCGTATCCGTTTGCCGGCGAGAAGCTGGATTGCCAATACGCTTTGATCGTCGTGCCATCGGCTTTCACGCGAACGTGATAAACCTTGCCCGCATCAATGGCGGTGGAATAGGTGGCTAAAGTAACGTCTCCGTTCGTTCTGTACAGCCGAAGCCTGTCGAGGTTCGGATCGACCTGCAGCGCATAAGCCTGCGAACCGCTTGCATCGGAACGGAACAGCAGCGTTCCGACCGCGTAGGGATCATGAACGAGGATGTCAGCTTCATAAGTGAAATCATCTGCGCTGGTCGCGGACATGGCGTATGCGTTCTGGCCCCCGGGCGCCGTCGCTTTCCACCCTTGCGAAGTCGTCGACCACGCTCCCCCTGCGGAATTCCATCCGGTCAGATTCGTTTGGGTCTCGTAGACGTATACGTTTTGGAAATACGCGGTGCCATTGAAAACATTGAAGCCGACGCAGCCTTGCGCATAACGGAAATCGGTTGCGGAAACGGCCAATGCCGCGCCCAAATATACTTTGATCCCCGTCCCGTCCGCAGCCACCTTGAGATGGTAATACGTTCCCGGGTCGAGGGAAGCGGCGTAAGGCGTTCCCAGGTCGGTTCCCGTGCCGAAATCGAATAACCGGATACGGTCCATATTCGGGTCGATTTGTACCACGTACCCCTTGGAGCCGTCCTCGGCCGCCCGGAAAACGAGGGACCCGACGCCAAAAGGCGTTGAAGCGTCCACCTTCACGTCCGCCTCGTACGTGAAATTCGTGCCGACCTTCGTCGTCGACAGGTTAAAAGCATTCGCCCCTGACCCGCTGACGCCTTTCAATCCGTCTCCGGGAATTTCGGACCAGGTTCCCGATACCGGCACGTACCCCGGCATGTTGCTGTTCCAGCCGGCTGCCCTGGCGGTTTCCATTCCGAAGCCGGACAATGATACGATGAAGCTAGAAAGAACCACGATGAACACCTTTTTGACAGAGAGAAAGCCGATATGATTCATCTCATACGAACCTCCTTCTTATTCGAAAAACGGCGTCATTCCGCTCACCGGATCGACTTCAACTCCCATATGTCCAGCGAAACGAGAGAAGCATTGCCCGATCGGGCAAACAGCTTGATTCCCAGGCTGGAAGGGTCCGGGTAAATCCGGTTCGTGATCGTCCGTTCCCCGTCGTTGGCGAACAGCTCCACGGATGACCGGTCGAGGAACAGGTGCAGTTTGATTCGTCCGTCGTCCATGGGGGCGATCGAAGTCTCGCTGATGCCTTTGTCGCCGATCCCCGAGCGGTTCCTGTCCATCGACAAAATGCCGCTGGCAGGGCAATAGCGGACTTCGGTCCGTTCGGAATCGTCCTCCGAGCATCTCAGCAAAATGCCGAACTCGGCATCCTTCGACGCGGAAGCGTCGAACACCGCAATCAGTTCCAAGGCCTCAGAACGGATGCCCGCCAACGGCACCTCGGCGCCTTCCGGGATCTGCTGCGCTTTAACCGCGTGATGGCCCCCCCTTAATTCCCGAAGCTCCGGCACGGGAACCATTCGGATCTTCCCGCCTTCCGCCGGTTGGATTTCGCGAGGGATCGTAAGCGCTCCCATCCACCCGTCTCCTCTCTCCGGCATCGCGCTGCCCCAAATGTTCATCCATCCGAACAAGAGGCGTCTTCCGCGGTCGTCGAGGAACGTCTGAGGCGCGTAGAAATCGAAGCCGTAATCCAGCCTTTCGGCGTGTTCGACGGATAATCGCCCCGTTTCATAATCGAAATCTCCGGAGAGGTACATCGTCTTCGTCTCACCCATGTTCATCGGAGAAATGACCAGCACATGGCGGTCCCCCTCCCCTAGCGGGAACAAGTCCGGGCACTCCCACATGTCGCCCATCGTGCCGTCGCTTTCGGCCGCCGGGCCGACGTATTCCCATTCCCTCAGATTGAAAGAACGGTAGAACAAGGCTTTCCCGAAGCCGCCTTTGCCGAATCCGACGACCATGCACCAACAATCGCCGCGCTTCCATACTTTCGGATCCCGAAAACCGAAGCCGTCCGGCTCCGGCGGGCCTTCGATCACGGGATTAAAGGCCGCTTTCTCGAAACGGATGCCGTCCGTGCTCGTCGCCAGGCATTGAACTTCCTCCGGCCTTCTGCCGTCCACATGGCCGGTATAGACCAGCGTAAATAGGCCGTCGTCGTCCACTGCGCTGCCGGACCAGCAGCCTCCGCCAATGCCTTCCGTGACCCAGTCGTAGGTTTCAGAGGGCGCCAACGCGACGGGCAAGTGCTCCCATCGGATCAAATCCCGGCTTTTGGCGTGGCCCCAATGCATCGGACCCTGCTGCGGCCCGTACGGATCATGCTGGTAAAAGACGTGGTATTCGCCACGGTATTGGATCAATCCGTTGGGGTCGTTCATCCAGCCGGCAGGAGGCATGAAATGATAGTGCAAACGGAAACGGTCATTTTTCACGCCCAATGAGGGGTCCGACAAAGCCCGATTCGCCATTTCGATTCGCTCTTGATGCGAGAATTGCGTCATGTCGATCATCTTCTCCATATCGATTTAATAGGATATACGCGCAAATTCCGAAATACGGCGGCGCCGCCGATGGCGAACAGCTCTAGTCCGGTGCTGCCGCCATTCGGGTAAATTAACGAGGTAAACGTCTGCAGCCCGTCATCGAAAAAAATCTCGACGCTCGATGCGTCGACGAATCCTCGCATCTTCAGCTCGTTTCCTTCGCGAATTCTCTCCGTTTCAAAACACTTGTCGAATTGGACCGGTTTACCGGATCGGCCGATGATATCCGAAAACCCGGACCGCGTCCGGTCCACGAAAAGCCGGTTGCCGCTCACGTAATATCCGGCTTCCGTCGCTTCGGACCCCGAAACGCGCATCCGTACGCCGAATTCCTCGACCTTTTCCCACTCGACGGTCATTTCGAACTCATAACAAGCGCCTTCGAACGCCAGCTTCCGCGTGCCGTCCGACACTTCAAGCCCGTTTGCCGTCCATGGGACCTCCCTCAGCTTCTTCAGCTCATCGATCGGTTCCTGAACCAAGCGCACGGTATCGCCTTCCGTCCGCAGGCGCAGCACTCTCGGAACGGACATCGCTCCCTTCCAAGGCGATGTCGGAACATGGAACGGATACTTCCAGTTGGACATCCAGCCCAGCCAGATCCGCCGCCCGTCCTGATCGGGAATATCCGAATAGGAAACCGCCGCGTAAAAATCCTGCCCGAAATCCGTCCAACGAACTTCCTCAGGGGGCAAATCGTTCACGAAGCGCTTGCCGTCGAAGCGACCAATAAAATATTGCGCGGTAGAGCCGTCCGTTTCGTCGTTGTCGCCGATGCTGACGTGCAACACCCACTTTCGGCGAGCCGGGTCCCCGTCCACATCCAGCGGGAACAGGTCCGGGCACTCCCACACGGCGGCGTGCGATCCCTGCCCTTCGCCGAACTCGCTTTCGAACGCCCAATCGATCAAATTCGGAGAACTGTAGAATTGCACACGTTTGTCTGCCGACACCACCATGACCCACTTGCCGGTTTCGGGATGCCAAATGACCTTGGGGTCGCGGAAATCCTTCAATCCCGAATTCGGCAATACGGGGTTACCGTTGTATTTGCGCCATGAACGTCCCCTGTCGCTACTGTAGGCGATGCTCTGAGACTGGACGCCGTTCTTGCAATGGGTGAAGATCGCGACCAACCCCGGTTTGCCGCCGAACAATCCGCTCGTGTCCTTCGCGTCCACGACGGCGCTGCCGGACCATGCGTCTCCCAGCTCATCCCTGTCGATCGCGAGCGGCAAATGCTCCCAATAAACCAAATCCCGGCTGACGGCGTGACCCCACCGGCCGGTAAACTGATAGAACTGGTGGTACTCTCCCTCGAAGTAAACCATTCCGTTCGGATCGCTCATGGGTCCCTCGGGGGGCGACAGGTGATATTGCAAGCGGTATGGCTCCGCGTACGTCTCCTGATGCATCGGGCTCCTCCTTTCGGGAAAGGCCCGGATCGATGGAAATACCGGTCCGGGCCTTCGTGTCCTTTTATTGGGTCAGCGTGATCTTAATGCCTTCCTCCAGCATGTTCTTCGCGTTCTGCGCGAACGTGCCGACCGGCGTGCCGTCTTTGATGCCCTTCATGACGACGCCGTTGGCGTCCCAATACTTCTCGACGCCGATCGGAGCGAACAGGATGTTGCTCGACAGCTTGTTGATCAGATCCACTTTCTCCTGGCCGTAATTCTTGGCGTTCGCTTCCGCCGCGACTTTGGCTTCGTTGGCCGCCATCATTTTGATGAACGCCGCCGCGCCTTGCGGATTTTTGGAAGCCGTCGGGATCGCCCAGCCGGACAAGCCGCCCGGACCGACGTCCTGCGTGCCTTTCGGTCCGGTCGGTACCGGCACGAAGTCCAGCTCGTAGTCGCTCTTGAACACGGTGAAGCCCGCGAAGCCGTATTCGGCGGTCATGGCCAGCTTGCCGTTTTTGAACTCGCCGATAAAGTAGTCGCCTTCTTTGTCCTTGTCGATGAATTTGTCCTTCAGCAGCGCATCCTGGGCGAACTGCATCGCTTCTTTGACGTTCTCCGAATCGTAGTTCGTCGTGATGGAACCGTCATCGTTGGAGGACAGCAGCGTTTTGCCGTTGGAGCCGACGTACAGCGCGTAACCGGCATCCCACCAGCCGAAGCCGAATTGATCGGTTTTGCCGTCGCCGTCGGTATCGGCCGTCAATTGCTTGGCCACCTCACGGAATGTATCCCAATTCCACTTGCCTTCTTTGTAATATTCGGAAGGCGTTTTCACTCCGTTGTTCGTGAACATCGTTTTGTTGTAATAAATCACGATAGGAGCCGCGGTGGAACCGACCGCGTACGGCTTGCCGCCGAACGAGAACGTTTTCGTGACGGCCGTGTTCCACAGCGGGTCGCCGAGGTCGATGTATTGATCGATCGGCTGCACGATTTTCTTGAGCGGGTAAACCGGGAAGTTCTGGTCGTTCGCCTGCGCGATATCCACCTGGTCTCCCGCGTTGACCATGGAGATCAACGTCGACTTCTGGTCGCCCCACGGTACGGCAACGACGTTGACTTTGCCTCCCGTCGCTTTTTCGAACTCGGGGATCGTTTCCCAAACGGCGTCGTAAGCGTTCGGATTCGCCGCTTTGTTTTCGGCGTACTGTTCTTTCGAGGTGTGGTACAAGATCGTAATGTTGCCGTCGACTTTCGGCGCTTCCTCAGAGGCGGAAGGTGATGCCGACGCCGAGGCGCTGCCGGCAGGCGCGCTTGCGTCGGCGGAAGGCGAGCTATCCGCCGAGGCGCTGCCGGCAGGCGCGCTTGCGTCGGCGGAAGGCGAGCTATCCGATTTGCTGCCGCCGCAGCCGGATATGAGCAGCGTAAGAGACAGTACCGAAGCCAAGGCGATGCCGATAGATTTACGGTTTTTCATGGACAATGATCCTCCTCAGGGTTCTGGCCGTTTCGATGATCTAAAGCATGACTCCCTTAAAACTTAACGAGACGGTATTTGCGCGAACGTGGAAGGCATCGCCTCCTTTCCGTGATGGTGGTGGGATTGGGATTCCTCCCGCTCACTTGATCCCTACATGCTCCACGCTGTCCGTGAAATATCGCTGCGTAACGAGGTATAGCACGAGGAGCGGCAGAATCGAGAGCAGCGCGCCGGCTTGGATTCGCGTCAGCACGACGAGCGGATCGCTGATCGTCTGCACGTTGACGACCGATTGCAGGTCGACCCTCAGCGACGACAAAGCGATGGCGAAATTTTTCTTGAGATTGCCCAGCCAAAGGTTGGAGAGGTAATATTCGTTCCAATGCCAGACGAAAGAGAACAGGAAGACGGTAATGACCGCGTTTTTGGCATTCGGCAGCATGATGCGGAAGAACGTCTTGAACGGGCCGTATCCGTCCACGTAAGCCGCGTCTTCCAATTCTTTGGGCATGCCGGCGAAAAACTGCCGGAAGATGAAAATGTACAGCCCCGACCGCAGTCCCATCGCGAACAGCGACGGCAGGTAGAAGGACGCGTATTTGCCGATCAGACTGATAGAGCCAGGCCCTCCCGTGACGGCGGACCACAGCTTCATCAAACCGAACGCGTCGAAATACTTCATGTCCGCGTACAGCGGAAGAATGATCGTCTGCACGGGTACGACCAGCGTCAGGATGACGAGGGCGAACAATACGTTCGAGAACGGAAACCGGAAGCGCGCGAATCCGTACGCGACGAAGGCGCAGGAGACGACGTCCAACAGCCCGCAGCCGACCCCGACGTACATGCTGTTCGCGAATGCGTCCCAGAAGTCCATGACGCGAAGCGTGTCGGTGAAATTTTGCAGCGAGAATGTTTTCGGAATCCAGATGACGCTGGGATCCGTTACCTCCTCCGGCCGCCGGAGCGCCATGCTGAGCATGTACAGAAGCGGATACAGCAGTTGATAAGCCAGAACGGCCAGAACCGCGTAGCGGATGGCGGAAACGATGGGGGTCCGAAGGCGTTTGTTCCAAATTCCCTGTAAGCGTGCATTCAAATCGGTTCACCGCTTTCGTTTAATCCTGGGAGTGGACGATCCGCTTTCTCAGCAGCAGATAGACGATGCCGAGGAACAGTCCGATCGCCAGGCAATACAGCCAAGACAGCGCGCTGCTGTACCCGAACCGGACCTGGGAGAAGGCCGTATCGTAAATCATGAGGATGACGCCGTTGCCATAATCCGTGAACGTGTCGATGATCGTATACACGATGTTGAGCAGCATGATCGGCGTGAGCATCGGCAGCGTGATTTTCCAGAACTGCTCCCACGGCCTCGCCCCTTCCACCGAAGAAGCCTCGTACAGATCCCCGGAAATCGCATGCAAGCCGGCCAGGAAGAGCAGCACCTGCACGCCGGAACGCCAGGTCAGGTCGAAGATCCTCGCGATCACGTTATTGAACACCTCGATCAGCTTCGGGCCGAAGCCGAGCTCCGTCAGCACTCCCTCGATCCCGCCCCCGCCGAACAGGTAGACGCTATCGACGCCGCCGCGCATGCCTTGCGAGAAGACGTCCTCCTTCAAAATGTCCATCAGGACGCCCGACGCGATGATCACCGGCAAGAACGCGACGGCACGCATGAATCCCCTGCCGCGGAAATTGTTTTTCAACAGGACGGCGACGAACAAGGCGTAAACGAGAATGAGGGGTACCGCGTACAGGATGTTGACGAACGAATTCGCCGCTTCCCGAATGAACTCGGGGTCTTTGAAAATGGCGTACCGGAAGTTCTCCCAACCGATAAACTTGCCCTTCAGCCCTGCCGGAGTCATCTCCATGTTGTGGAACGCGTATTTCAACGACGTCACGAGCGGCCCGGCGAAGAAGAGCACGAATCCGATCGCCCACGGCAGGATGAACAGCAGTCCGTATAGCTGCTTTTTTTTCGGATAGGGCATTGTCTGCAGTCTGAACATGAGCTTCCCCCTAGCGGATCCGATAACCGTTCGGCTCGACAGGCTCGCCGTCCACCGTGGCGGTCTTATCCGTATAATTGACCGCTGCGGTTTTCCCGTTCGCGAAGACGGTCCGGTAAACCCCTTCGGCGATTTGGTCATGGTCGACGATAGGCTGGCCCAGGATCGGCCGAAGAGCTTCGTCAAGTTCCCGGTATTCCGCGGCAACATCATCGAACCACGGTTCGAAACCGCCGCTGTACAGGCCGTCGAATTCCGTTCCGATGAGGCGGCTGCCGTCCCCCGCGACGAACCGGTACGCTGGAAAAGTGCCTGTCTCTATCAGCTTGAGCAAGTACGCCCGGGTATTCCCCGCCAGATTGATCGGCTCGCTGTATGCCGGTATCAATCCGCTCAGCGCGATGCTATAGAAAGGGACCGAATCGTCCTCTACGTCGTAGCGGCTGGAATAGAGCGGAACGTCCGTCACGTTCTCCGCGCTGGAGAACGCATACGCGTTCGCATGGTCGAACGAGAGGCCTTCGCTGCGCGAAGCGGCGGTTTTCAGGCTCTCTTCCCAAATGCGCCCGGTTTCGTTCTTGGAGAGCATCCGCTTCCGGAAATCGGAATAGACCATGGAGCCGATCGATTGGTAAGCGGTTCTTCCGATGCCTTTCTTCCGCGCGGATTCGGAATACCGGCCTACCGCTTCCCGGACGGATTCCGGCTTCAGCAGGTACCACGGCCTTACATTCCGGTCCTTGGCACCCGTGCTGAGCAGGTAAGAACGAATGAGAGCCGGCGCGCGGCTGATGTTTTTGGCGGCATCCATGAATTTGTTAAAGCCGTTTCCGTTTTCGTACAGCTGGACGGGATCGACCGCGGGGTAGAAGGCGACTCCCTTCTGTTTCAGATCCGACGCGAGCTTGCGGAAGGATTTGTTGCCGCCGAGCGCTGTTTCCGCATCCGGCGACGTCGGGACTTCGTCCTTCATCCCTCCGGAAGTCCAGCCTTCGTAACGGATGCCGATCGTTCGGATCCCTTTGCCGATTAACCGGTCCGTCATGCGGCGCAGATCGTCGAACGAAGTGAGCGCTTCGACGGTCGTGTAAGGAATACCGAGGAACGTATCCCGTTTCTTTACGCCGCCGATAATCTCAAGCATGAGCGGCAGCTGTCCGGCCTTCGGCCAATCGAACGGCTTCACGCCCTGCTCTTCCGTCAAATATTGGCGGTACCTTTCCGCCATGCCCGCGTAGTCGGCTTTATCGCCGTTCAGAAAGTAGTAGCGGACTTCGAAAGGTTGACCGCCCGCGGTCGACGCAGAAGCACGGACGACCGTTTTCTCGTTCGCGGTTCCTTCCATCAGCACGTTCGTCTCGAATTCCAACAGGTTGAGATAACTCGAAACGGCATTATATTGGTTGTTTTTGCGGCTGACCGATGCGGTGATGCCCGCTTGGTACGAACCTTTATGGATGACGGCGACGTAGGCGCTGGCGCCTCGTTTCAGGCCGAAAACCGGAATCCGGATGTCTTCCTTCGTCTCGTGCGCTTCCGGTCGGTCAACCGCAAGGTCGCCGCCGTACACCCGGTCGTCGTAGCTTTTATACAAGCTTTTTCCGTTGTTGAAACGGATCAACGCTCCGCTGCCGTCCGGAACGAACAGATACCCTTCATCCTTTAATCCGCCGGCCCCGAAGAACGGCAGCAGGTTCACGTTCACCAAGCGGTATTTGCCCTGCTGTTCGATGCGGTCGGCTGCAACCGTCGCAACGAAACCGTCGTCCTTCAGGCTGTATTGGACCGGGATGACGAAGCCGGCCTGCGGGAACTCGAAGTCGACTTCGATTCCGCTTGCGATCGGCTTCCAGGTGAACGTGCCGCTTTTGACGCTTCCCGTGAAATTGTTCAGTTGGAACGGTTTGTTCTGCGGATCCACGTAATCCAGCAGCAACTGCGCGTTCAAATCCTGCTTCTTGACGCCCTTGGCGATGGAATCCGCGTCCCGGTCGACCGGATTGCTGGTCCACACGGCGCCCGACGCGAGGTCGGTGACCTTGATTTCCGCCGTGTCGGTGCGGAAATCAAGCGCCAGCCGCGACGTTCGAGCCGCCCGTACGACTTGCCCTGCTTGGCCGTGAACGGGAGCCGGCTTTACGGCTGCCGCTGCCGCGGATTTGACGGGTTCTTCCCGGTCGGTGCCGCCGAAGGCCCGTAACCCGAAGATGGCGGCGATCGCGATCCCTCCGGCAGCGATGGCCGCGACGGTCCATTTCATGTTCATCGCGCGTCCCTCCTTTCTGGTTGCGATGGATCTTAGATTCGGAACAACAATTCGTTGTAGATCGTGGACGCGAAGACGTAGGCTTGCTGGAACAGCGTGTAGAAAAGCGTAGCCAGGAAGACGGCGATGCCCATCGCCGCGAACGTCAGCGCGACGGAACGGAGCGTCCGCACGAAGCCGTAATCGTGAATCGTCAACAGGCCGACGAGCATGAGCACGCCGCTCCACAGGAGGGAAACCGCCGTAACGTAGGGCAAGAACACGCCCTCCTCCTTGACCAATACATTGCTGAGCAGCGTTGTCAGGATAAGTCCGGCAACGTATGGAATGATGGAGTAAGCGCTGACGATCGCGATTTCCGATGCTTTGCCCTCCCCTTCCATCCAAGTGGCGACCGCCCAGTTGCAGGCAACCCACAGGGCGTACAGCACGACGGTTTTGGCCGCGATGAGGAGCACGTTCAAGTCGTTCAAATCATGCGGGTTGAATATGAAACCCGTATTCTGCCGATGGAACACGCTGGCGAGGAAGAACACCGCGACGATCGCTCCGGCAAAGAGGAGGGAGCCTTTCCCTTCCGCTTTCACGGCGTAGAAGGCGTCGAACGGATGGAGCAGCGCCCGGAACGGGTTCATCTTTTTACGGAAAAGCACGGGACGTTTCGCTAGACGCGTCCGGCGGTTAGGCCCGGCGATGAACCGGTACCATTTGGCGCCGTAATAACCGAATAGCAGCACGCCCAGCAGTGTCATGATCAGCGGCATATGGCTGCGGACGCTGCGGATCCGGATTTGGCCGTAATCGTCGGAGTAAGCACCTCGATCGGCTCCAAGCTTGAAGAACGGAAGCGCCTCGGCGTATTTCTCCTCGTTCTCCAGCGCTTTGGCGATGCCGACGTAAGCCTGACGATTGTTCAGGTCGCGCTTGGACGCATCTCGCCAAACCGCGGCAGCCTCCTTGTACAAGCCTTGGTTGTACAGCTTCACGGCTTCGTGCACCGTGCGGCCGTATTCGGTCGGCGCGAACTGGGTAATGCTGCGCTTGCCCGAATCCAGTACGAGCAAGTCATCTCCCAGATAGGCGACAGCGGCGGGCTGCTGGAAAGTACCTTGCTGGTTACCGAGTCCTCCGAACACGGCAACCGCGTTCCCGTCCCCGTCGTATTCGAACACGCGGCCCCGCGTCCGGTCCAACCCCGCGATGAAACCGTCGGGGTGAACCGCCAAATCCACGAAAGAGGTGTCCTGCTTGACCCCTTTCTTCATGGCGGTCTCTTTGTCGCCGAAATCGCCGATGCCGTTCTCCCCGGTCAGCACGTTATTGCCCAGGGGGTTCAGCTTTTTGATTTCTTCGCGCGAGTTCTGGGAGACGATGGTTGTCGTATACACGAATCCGTCCTTCCCGACATCCAGGTTGGAGTATTCGATCGGGAGCAGCTTGGCCATCCCTTCCCGCTGCGCTTTCGTCAGAATGCTTTTCCAGAACGTCTCGAGAACGACGTAAGGAGTGACTTCGACCTTGTTGCTGCCGAAGTAGCCCATGAATTCGCCCTTCGGGTCAAACTGCATCAAACCGAAAAACTGGCCCTCCGACAGCACGTAAATTCTGCCGGCCGCGTCCGCGGCAACCTTAAGCGGTTTGAACTTGAAGTCTGCGGGGATGAGCGGATGTCTCGGTTTTTCGATGACGAGTTCTGCCTCTTTATTCGCATTCAAGCGCAGAACGCGGTCTTGGTCGGCCACGTAAAGCCTGCCGTCTTCCGCGGCAAAGATGCCGGTCGGATGCTTCAGCGGCAGTTTTTTACCCTGCCACCTCACCTCCGAGATGCTGTCGACCTCGCGGAACCGATCGTCGAGGACCACGATGCGGCCGTTGCCGGAATCGGCGACGTAAATCCGGTCCGTTCCGTCGACGAAAAGATCCTGCGGCTCTGAGAAGGGCCCGCTGCCGGCATCGAGGCCGCTATAGATCCGTTCAGGCAAATAGCCGTTCGGCGATGCTTTCGAATGGTTCCATTCGTCGTACGCATAGGCTTGATATGGCGCTTCCGCACTTACGGGAGCCGGTACGGCTGCCGGAATCGCGAAGGCGAGAGCCATGGCGAGGAAAGCGAGTTTGTTTTTCATGGCTCCTCCTGTCACTTGATACCGGCAAAAGTCATCGTTTCCACGACTTTGCGCTGGATGAGGATGAACAACGCGATCGGCGGCAGCATCAGGATGACGGAAGCTGCCGATCCGGGCCCCGCCCTCAAAATCGGATCGCCCTTCGGAACGATCTGGTCGAGCGCCGCCCGCAGCGTTTTGAGGGATTCGCTGAAAATGAGGTCGGTCTGCGTGAAGTTCCACATCTGCGTGAACTGGAACAGGATGACCGTCATGATCGCAGGCGCGGCATTCGGCAGAACGATGGCGAAAAAGGTCCGGAACTCGCTGGCGCCGTCGATTCTGGCCGCTTCGAGAATGGCGTCCGGCAGCTGCTCGATGAATTGCTTCATCAGGAACAGCCCAAGAGACAGGCCGATGCCGGGAAAGATCATCGCCGCGTACGTGTTGAGCAGCTTCGTCTCGCTCATGATGACGAACAGCGGCATGAAGGTGACGGCCGGCACGAACATGAGCCCCATCACGATGACGGAGAAAACGGCGTTTTTGCCCGGAAATTGATGTTTCGCCAGCGGATAGGCGGCCATCGAAGAGAACAGCGCGTGGAACAGCGTTCCCGCCGTCGCCACGAACAGCGTGTTGAACAAGTACCGCGACAAGGGCACCCACATCGTCGAGGCCAGTTGATACAGCTCCCGGTAACTGTCGAACGTCGGCCGGGACACGGTAAACTTAGGCGGGAACTGGAAGAGCTCGTCGATCGGCTTGATCGAGTTGATGAACGTGTAAATCAACGGCAGCGCCGACAGCAGCGCCAACACTCCGATGAAGGAAAAGACGATCGCGTTGCCGGTGTAGGAACGGCGCGCCTTGGATCCGGTTTTTTTGCGTAAAGCAGCCAGCATGCCGCTTGCCTCCTTCTGTGCGTTACGATCCGACTTTGTGCAGCAGCTTTGTCGTAAGCCGGCTGGAGAACACCATCATGAGGAACAGCACGACCGAAATCGCGGAGGTGTAGCCGAGCTCATAACGGATATTCAGATAGTCCCGCAAGTGGGTGACGATCGTCTCGGCGGCGTAATCCGTGCTTGGGAAACCGGCCAGCTCGATGGATACGTCCGCCACGCTGAAGGAAGCGACGATCTGCATGACGGCTCCGAACACCAACTGCGGGACCATGGACGGCAGCGTAATGTACCACAGCTCCTGGAACCGGTTTTTGATCCCGTCCATGACGCCGGCTTCGTACAAGCTTTTGTCGATCGTTTGCAAACCCGCGATGAACGCCAGGAAGCTGATGCCGAGGCTGAGCCAAAGTTGGATGAGGATCAGGACTCCCATCATGTATTTGGGGTCGAGCAGCCAGGCGATCGGATGGTCAATGACGCCGAGGCGGATGAGGAACGAATTGACGTACCCGTATTCGTCCGGGCTGAACACCTGGAACCACATGGGATATACGGACGGCGCCGCGATCGCCGGGATGTAGAAGATCGTGGTGGCGATCGATCTCAGCGTCCGCGGCATGTCGTTGATCATCCACGCGACCAGGAAGCTGATCAGGTACCCGATCGGTCCGGTAACGAAGGCGAACAGCAGCGTGTTTTTAACGGCGATGATGAACACGTCGTCATCGAGGAACATACGGACGTAGTTGTGCCATCCGATGAACCGCGGCGCATCTACCATGCTGAAGTAGGTGAAGCCGAGAACGATGCAGATGATGACCGGCAAAATCGTGAATGCAAGGAAAAACAGCATATACGGAGTCATCAGCAAGTAACTTTCCTTGTGCTTCTTGACGGCCAGTTTCATGGCTCTGATCATCGTTTCACCCCAAACTCGATCCGCTTGCGCTCGATCTCTTCGTTGATTTGCTTATTCCAGTAGTTCAAGCTCTCGCGGGGATTCTTCCATTCGAACACGACGCCGCGGAATGCGTTGTCGAGGCTGCGGGTCGTATAGTAGCTGCCCGGCAGCTCAGGCACTTCCCGAACTTCCTTCCACTGTTCCAGAAGCGTCCTCTGTTCTTCCGTCCCCCATTTGCTCCGCCGGAACGCCTCCAGGTTGGCGGGCAGCTTGCGGCCGATCCGCCCCGTTTCGTTCTCCAGCTCCTTCGCGTACCGGCTCTGGATGTCCGCCGAGTTCCACCACTGCATGAACGTCCAGGCCGACGCCTGGTCCTTCGCGCTTTTCAGAATGATCGCCGATGTTCCTGTCGCCGCCGACGTTCGGTTGACGGAACCGTCCGGCTGTTTGATGCCCGGAATCGGCACCATTTTCCAATTGCCCGCGATTTCCGGAGCGGCAACGGACAGCTGGTTGTACAGCTTGTAGGAGGCGATGACGACAGGCATCTGACCGGTCCGGAAACGGTAATAGTCGCTCTTATACAGCGGATAATCATAAAGCTTGTAGAAATCCGTCCAAGTCTTGAACGCTTCGGCTGCCTTCGGTTCGTCGAGCCGGGTCCGATCATGGGCGTCGCTGTATAGGTTGATTCCGTTCTGCATGAGCAGCGACGGGAACAAGTTCAACGTGCCGATGCCCCGGTCTTTCAACTGGCCCGCGTCGAGATTCTCATAAGGCAGCCCGATCTGGAGATTGTTGTTCTGCAGCACCGGAGCGATTTTCATCACGTCGTCCCAAGTTCGCGGCGGCTCCAATCCGAGATCCTTCAAAATGTCTTCACGATAAAACATCATGAAAAATTCCTGCTCGTCCGGCACCGCGTAAGTATGGCCCTCGAATCGGTAAGGCTCGAACGCCGAGGGCATGTATTGTTTCTTCATGTCCTCGAAACCCGTCAGCGTATCGAGCGGGCTTAACGCTCCACGGATCGCCAAATCCATCGCTTCACCCCGGCGGGTGAACAGGTTGACGTCAGGCCCTTTGCCGGCCATCACCCCGACGACCAACGCGTTGCGGACCAGATTGACTTTCACCTGAATGCCGGTGGCGGGCGTGAAGGCTTCGTCGATCAACCGTTTCACTACGTACGCTTGGTCGCGTCCGGCTCCCACCCACACCTCGATCGTTTTGCCGCCGGCTTTCTCTTCCGTCCCGAGACTGTCGTAATTTTCGAAAAAGGACCCCGCGAAGGAACGGATTTCGTGCACGAGCTTATCCGTGAAGTTCGCTTCCGCCCTCGGCCGCTCGGCCTTCGCGCCGGCCACGTAAATACGGTCCACCTCAAGAGGCTGGTAGCGGGCGTTGATGATCCAGTCCGACAGGCCGGCAACGTCGTTGATGTAGGTCTCCAGCTTCTTCGGGATCGAATCCGGCCGGTCGATGAACCCGTCCAGCTGGCGAGACAGCTGCAACAGCGCGCGGGAGCCTTGGTTCATCTGGCCGTTCATTTCCGTGAGCTGATCGGATCGGGTTTTCATTTCGTCCCTCAGCGATTCGAGTGCCGGCAACAGACCCGGGATGCTTTTCTGGAGGTCGTAGTCCCGGTAGGGATCGGGCTTCACGCCCGTGATCATGATGATTTTCCGGTACTGGTCGTTCAGCTTGTAAACGATGTCCTGTACCGCCTGCAGAAACGGCGCCATCTCTCCGAGCGTCACTTCCATCTTCAGCTCGTGGGTCCCCTTGGTCAGGTAAACGAGAAACGGCTCCCCGGTGTCGTCACCCAGCTCCTTGATGTTCCAACCCGAACGGTTCGGAAAGCGGACTTCGCTCAGTTCTTTAAACGGGACCTCTCCGTCGACATACACTTTTCGGGTCGAGAACGCGCCTTTCAGCTTGTTCTGGCGGTAGCGCACGCCGATCTTGTACGCGCCGTCCTCCGGGATTTCGAATTTCCATGATATCCATTGCCCGGCGATATCCCAGTTCGCCGCGCCGATCGTGTTTATGCGGATTTTAGTCGGATGGTAAGGCGTGGTGAGAGGACTCGTACGGTCGACGGTCGGGAAGAGCCCCGAATCCGATTTCAGGTACGCATGTTCGGCTTCGATGCTCGCCACGGTCTCCTTCGCCCGGACGGTTTGCACCGCCGGTTTCAAGGCGGCCTTATATTCCGCATACGGCGCCGGGTCGACCGGTTTCTTCAGCAGCAAGTAATCCAGCAGCGCGGATTCCCGAATACCGGTGAGCCGTATGACGTGTCGTCCTTTCGACAGTTTCATCCGGAGATCGGAATCGCTTAAATCCTCCGCGCTTCGCACTTTCGATTCCAGCCAAACGCCGGCTTCCGATTGCTTAGGTCTCAGATCGTTGCCGTTGTTGCGCCGAAGCGGTCCCGGCTCGTCTTTCCACGCGCGATTCAGGCGGAACGGCACCTGCCGCTCCGAGAGTTCCTTTCCGTCGACGGCGAGGCCGAATTCAAGATCCTGCCCCGTGCCTTCGAGCGGGAAGTATCCGAAAGAGAGCTCATACTCGGAATCTTCCGGCACGTCGACGTTCCACTGGACCGTTTGTCCTTCTTTCCATTCCAGTACGCCCCGGCGGCCTTCCCCTTCCGGCAGCAGGACAGGGGCAGCGTTGTCGACGGAGGAAATCTCCGCGGCGCCGGCCACGATTCCGTCCTTCGGCATCGCCGCATTTTCCGCCGCGTATTCGGCAGCCGCCGCAGCCGGCTTTTCGCGGAAAGAGAACGCGACCGTTGCGCAGAGGATGAGAAGCGCGGCGAGCAGGCTTGCCGATGTCCAAATCCATATCCATTTCTTCTTCACTGGCAACCCCCGTATTGCGACGTAAACAACCTACGCTTCCGGTTATATCAATTCCGGAGAGGAACTGATTTCACTTTGCTTGGGCTTCGGCTTGCAATTTGATTTGGCTTTCATTCATCGTCATTCGACGAACACGTTGAGCGAAGCGCGAACCTTCCCGTCCTCGCTCGTCGCGGTCATTTCCGCTTTGCCCGGTTTCATCCCTTTGACCCGAACGCCGGTTTCGCCGGTTTCGCCGCTTCCGCCAACCGCCGCAACCGAAGGATCGCTGGAGCTCCAGTTCACCCGCTGGTCGGCCGGGAAGGGGACGACGGCGGTCTCGATCGGCTGCTCTTCTCCGGCTTTCAGATGTAAAATGCTGCGGCTGAGCAGGATGCGCAGCGGTTTCTTGGCGTCAGGGTCTTCGTCTCGCCAGACGGTGCGCATCGGGTAATAGGACGCATGGTTTAACGTGACGTCCCCATCCGCGAACAACCCGATATCATCGCTGGTCGGATCGGGAAAGACGATCGCGGACAACACGGCCTCCCCGTCGTTCGCGAACACCTCGACCGTCGTCTCGTCCACGAAAATCCGCAGCTTGATTTTGCCGTCCTTAGGAACGAGCGGCGCCGCCATCGCTTCGGCGAACCCCCCTTCGAAATCGGTCACGCCCGAATGGGAGCGGTCGAGCAAGAGAACGTTCATCTTCGGATCGTACCGGATGACCGTTTCCTGGCCGCCTTCACCCGCCCTTACCTTCGCGCCGAAAGAATGCCCGCTGCCCGCATCGAACTCCGCCTCCAGCTCGTAGTTCGTTCCCTTGACCCCTTCCAGTGGATTCCGACCGGGCGACAGCGTCATTTTCTTCACCTTCCGCGGGTTGCCGCGCAACGTTTTCAGCTCTTCGATCGGCTCCTGAACGAGCCGGATTCCCTGGTCCGGGATCTTCCGGAGTTTCAGGACCCGGGGAATCGACATGTTGCCTTTCCAGACGCCTGTCGGCATCGCGAACGGATACCGCCAGTTCGACATCCATCCGAGCCATATTCGGCGTCCGTCTTCCTTCGGAATGTCCGAATACGAGACCGCCGCGTAGAAGTCTTTGCCATAGTCGGTCCACGACACGTTGGCTGGCCCGTTATCGTCCTTGAAGGTCGATCCGTCGAACGATCCGATGAAATATTGGGCTTTCGACCCTTTGGTCGCGGAATTGTTCCCGATGCTCACGGTAAGCACCCATTTTTTCTCCCCGCTGCCCTCAACCGGGAGCTCGAAAAGATCCGGACACTCCCAAACGGCCGCATGGGATCCGTGTCCCAGCCCGAATTCTCCGCTTCGCGTCCAATTTTTCAGATCGGGGGAACGGTAGAACCACACCTTCTGGTCCACGGATACGACCATGACCCACGATTTCGTCGCCTCATGCCAGAACACTTTCGGATCGCGGAAATCTTTGACGTTCGGGTTCGGGATCACCGGATTGCCCGCGTATTTCGTCCATGTCCGCCCTTTGTCGGCGCTGTAGGCGATGCTTTGGGATTGCACGCCGTTTTTGAAATGGGTGAAAATCGCGACCAAACCCGGTTTGCCGCCGAAGAAGCCCGTCGTATCGTTCCGGTCGACGACGGCGCTGCCGGACCAGATGTCGCCCAGGTCGTCCTTCGCGATTGCGAGAGGAAGCTGCTCCCAGTGCAGCAAATCCTTGCTTACCGCGTGCCCCCACTGCCCGCTGTGCTGATAGAACTGGTGATACTCCCCTTCGAAATACACCATGCCGTTCGGATCGCTCATGTTGCCCGTCTCGGGGGAAAGGTGGTATTGGGGGCGGAACTTCTCCGTGAAATAGGCCGGATCGGGACGATAAGCGAACCCCGTCGGCAATGCCGGTTCGTTTGCGCTCTCTTGGACGCGGGTGCCGTAGTAAATCGCCCCCGCGGCTGCAAGCAGCACGGCCGACGCCGCCACCGCTCCGATCTTCATTCGTTTGTGTCTGCTTCCCATATCGCAACCCCCGCGTCGAAATGTCGTCATGCGGCGAGTTTACCGGAAGCGGAGCGGATAAAGATTTCACTTTGTTCGGATATCGTCTTCCAATTTGGTCGCATCACGCATAAAACAAAAAAGCCTCCGGATCCCCGGAGGCTTCGTAAGCAACGTCCCTATTCGTTTACGCTTTGCTTTCGCCCGTCGCGTGCTGGTCCCTGTATTCTTTGGGACTGACGCCGTAATGCTTCTTGAACGAGGTGCTGAAATAACTGGAACTGGAATAACCGACCAAAGTGGCGATATCCGTCAGCTTGAGCTCGTTCTCCCGAAGAAGCTGCTCTGCTTTCGTCAATCTCAGATTCGTGACGTAGTCGCTGAACGTCAAGCCCGCATTCTGTTTGAACAAGCTCGACAAATAGGTTTCGTTCAAATGGAACATCTCCGCCAAGGACGAGAGGGTCAACTCATAAGAATAGTTCTCGTCCACGTATAAGCGGATCGCTTCGGCCAGCTTCTGGCCCCCGGAAAACCTCGTTTTCCGCACCTCGCCCATGACCTTCTCCGCCATAAGGTGGAGCTGCTCCAGCACCTGTTCCCTGGATACGAAATCATTTACCGACATCTGGCAATTCCATAAATACTGCTGCAGCGAGGAATCTCCCGCTTCGAATTTCTTGGCGACGGAGTGGAGGATCAGAATGATGCGCAGCGTCAGAAAAGTAAACGAAAACATCGGCGTATCCCGATCCTCGCCGAATACATCTTTCAAATGCCTGGAGAACGCCCTCATATCCAGGCTTTCGATCGCGTTCACCAGTTTTCGTTCGACTTCCGGTTGAAAAGCGTTCGTCAACTCCGGTTGCCCCTGGCCTCCGGCCGGTCCTCGCACGGTCCTCTGGCTCCAGTCCAGTATGCTGGAGGCATAACCGTTTTTGAACTCCTTCAGGCTGTGAATGGATTCTCCGATCCCAAGGACGCAGTCCAACCTCAAATATTGCTTCACGCCGTTTTTAAACTCGTGAACGAATCGCGCCGCCCGCCCCTTGCTATCTATGCGCTCGGAATGAAGCAGCAGGAAGAATAACATGGATGGCCGGCTAACGTCCTGGAAACAGTAAATGTCCCCCCAACGATTGGCCAGCTCCCGACCCAGCATCTGAAAAGAGAGCGCCAGCAAATCCATCCGGTCGTCCCATCCCTCCAACCGTCCGTCCGGTACCCGCATCTCGGCGGTCACGAACTGAGCATGAAGCCCGTCCATCGCCAAAGAGGTCAGCTGCAGCTGTTCCAGCCGTTCTTTCACCACGGTAATGCTGAGCCACTCGTTCTTCACCAATTGGAGAAGGAGTTGTTCCCGCTCTGCTTGAAGCCACTCGTCGCGCCTGATCCGGTCCCTTTGCTCTTCCTGTCTTCTGTGCCGGTCGCCGTCCAATTCTTTGGCGATCCGGGACAGCAGCTCCGACAGCTCGCTGCGGACGACCGGCTTCAGCAGGTAGTCCTTCGCTCCGTATTGGATGGCGGACTTCAAGTATTCGAAGTCGGAGTACCCGGACAATACGACGGTTCTCAGCCTTGGGTAACGCTCATGGCAGGCTTTCATGAAGGAGATGCCGTCCATCTGAGGCATCCGGATATCGGAAATGACGAGATCCGGGAGCGGATAATCGCCCAGCAGACGAAGCGCCTCTTCCCCGTTCGCCGCCTCGAGAACGATCTGATACCCCGCTTCCGCCCAATTTATTTTCGCTTTGATGCTGTTGCGTACGCCCACTTCGTCATCGACGAGCATTACTTTGTACACTTCGTCACCCCCGTACGATAGGCAGATCCAACGTCATCGCCGTTCCCTCGCCCGGTTTCGAATCCAATTGGAACCGCAAGGAATCCCCGTACGAAAGCCTACAGCGGGACAGAACGTTTCGCAGCCCTATGCTGTAACCTTCGCTGTTCAGTATGCTCGCAGATTCGCTTGCGCGGACCTCCGCCATAAGGTCGCGAACCAACTCGGCCGACATTCCGATCCCGTTGTCGCGAACCGTCAACCGGAGCCGGTCGTCTTCCAAGGCGGTCGTCACGGAGACCACGGCAGCGCCGTCCTTTTCCAAACTGTATTTAACGGCGTTCTCGATGAGCGGCTGCAGGATGAATTTCGGGATCCGAAGACGGTCGGCCGCGGGGTCCTCTTCCATCGTGACGGTCAGTTTATCTCCGTATCGAAGCTTAAGGATAAACAGGTAGTCGCGCAAGTAGTCCGTTTCTTCTTTCACGCGGACGAGGTCGTTGTTCAGATTCAGCGAATACCGCATCATTTTGCCGAGCGCTTCCGTCGCGTCCATGACGAGGTCCTCCCGTTTCATGGCCGCAAGCCCGCTGATGATCTCCAGCGTATTATTGTAGAAATGCGGGTTGATTTGCAGAAGCAGCGCTTTGTACTCGGCGTTTTTGCGCCGCATGTTCGTTTCGAACTCCGTCTCGATGAGATACCTCAGCCGGTCGGTCATCCTCTCGAATACCCGCGTGACGAAGCCGACTTCGCTATGGCCGCGGCGGACTCGCGGCATCATTTTGACGGCCGCGCCGAATTCCCCTCGTTCAACGTGCTTCATCGCCCTCGCCATCGCGCTGAGCGGTTTCGTGATGCCGGAGGAAATCCAGAAAGCGACGATGACGACGACCAGCAGCAGGGCGGCGCTTACAAGCAGCAGCGTCTGCCGGATGTTGCCGATCTGCCGGTACAATTCAACCTTCGGCACCTCGCCGACGATCATCCAGTCCTGGTCGGGCAGCTTCCGGAAGAACACCAAATACCGTACGCCCTCCCGCTGTATCGGGATGATGCCGCTCGTCTGTTCCGAGTACTGGGTTTGAATGCTGGCCAAGCCGCTTTGCACGATCTCCCGGTTTCCTCCGAAATCTTGGCCGAGCACGCTCTTCCCTTCGAGGCTGAGCAGGAACACTCTGCCCGTCTCCCCGAACCGGATTTTCTCGATCGCGTCCTTCAGCACGTCCGTCGGATAATTGATTTTGACGAAACCGACCTCTCTCAGAGACTGCAGGTTCACGAGGGGCAGCAGGAAACTGTTTACTTCCCGGGCGGTCATGATCAGGTCTGCCTGATCGGGATCTTTGTGGGCATTCGTCCAACGGATGTTTTTCTGTTTGTATTGGGAATACCATTCGCTTAGCAAATAGCTGTTGTCCTGCGTCCACAAGCCGCCGGTTCTTTCCGTGAACGCGCTGATCGTGATTCCGTTCGAATTGTTAACCGCATAGGACGAGAAGAACTCCCGCATTCTTTGCTTGGCCAGCACGCGATCGGCTTGGGTCGTATCCGCGTTCAACTGCATGGCGGTCCATTCTTGCGTCGTTCGATTGCTCATGACCTGGGTACCGATATCTTCCACCTGCTTCAGCAGCGTAGCGACGTGGGATGCGAACTGGTCGATCGTCTGGGTGGTCGACGTCTCGATCTGTCGTTGAAGCAGCTTGCCCGATTCATTGCTCAGAATAAAGATGCCCGCGGTAAACGGCACAATGAGTAAGACGGAAAATATCAGCATCAATCGGCTTCGCAAGGAGTAGAACATAAGGTCACCTATTGGGACTGGGACAGCATTTGCGCATAGTCCCGGTCGATTTTCCGGATCGCCGTTTCAACGGTCTCGTCCAAATCTTTCTTGCCGATCGTAACGTCTTCGAACACCTTGTTGATCGCTTCCGACATTTGCGGAAAGATCGGCGTGACGGGACGCGGGCGTCCGAACTTCTGGTTCTGGACGACGAAAATGTTTTTCGGATATTTGTTTAACTCCGGGAATTGCAGAGCTGCGGAATACCGGGCGGGAATATCGTTCGTGATGGAACAATACATCACTTGGCCTTCGGGCCCGGTCACCCAATTCACGAAATTCCAGGCTTCCTCGGCGTACTTGCTTCGGGATGAAATTCCAAGCGCCCAACTTCCGTTCGCGACCGCCTGTCTCGTTTCCTTCGGCAGCGGAGCGATGTCGTAATCCCTTCCCAATTTGAAATCCGGGAATTTCTCCGCAAAATAGGAGAGCGACCACGAACCTTCGATCGTCATGCCGAGATACCCGTTGGGAAAGGGATCCGCCGGATACTCGAGAGCGGAAACCTTGTATTTGTTATACAAGTCGGAGTAAAAGCGCAGCGCTTTTTTCGTTTGCGGGGAATCCAGGTACCCTCTTGCCGTGGAGCCGTCCGGGCTCATGACCTCTCCGCCGAATTGCCAAATGATCGGGTACTTGAAATAGGCCGTGGCTCCCGCGTTCTGGAAGCCTTGAGCCGGATCGATGCCATACACGCCTTTCGACGGATCCGTCAGCTTCCGCGCCGCTTCCAGCACCTGATCCCATGTCCAGGGCATCTCCGGGTCCGCGGACGGGAATGGGATTCCTTTCTCTTCGAACATCTTCCGATTATAGAACAAAGCGATGGATGATTCGTTCAGCGGCGCCATGTATACTTCGTTCTTATACGTATAGGTAGCCAGCGTCGACGCCGGTATATCGTCCATCCGGCCGTCTTTTCGCATATAGGAAGTCAGCGGGAGCAGCGCTCCCGCATGGGCGAAAGACGCGACGTTGGAGGCGTCAAGCGCCATGATGTCCGGAAAATTGCCGGAAGCGATCGACGTGCGCAGCTTCGTGTCGTAGTCGGCGTAAGGAATCAAAGTCATGTCGATCGTGATTTCCGGATGTTTTTCCAGGTAAGCGGATACCAATTTTTCGTAGGCTTTATTCTCCGATTCGTTACCTGAATTCCTCCAGAACGTTAGCGTAATCTTGGCATTGCTAGTGATTGTCGAGCGGTCGGAAGGTCGGTTTGTTGAATCCGTCTTGTCCGTTCCGTTTCCGTAGCAGGCGGATAAAAGAAAAACGATCGCCAGAACGCATAGTTTCAACCCGTTTGGCTTGAACAAATGACCTGCCCCTTCGCAACGCTGTAATTGGTGAAGGTATTATATCATCTTCAGGAAGATCGGACTTCTACTTTGCTCACATTCGATGTTTAAAAATGATTGGAAAACAGCGAAGCACAAACAAAAAACCCTTGCTTCGCGCAAGGGTTTCTTCATATTAAGTATGGTGCGGTCGAGAGGACTCGAACCTCCACGAGATTGCTCCCGCCAGCCCCTCAAGCTGGTGCGTCTGCCATTCCGCCACGACCGCATATTTGGTTTGTCGTCCGATCCAGAGTGAAATCGGAGTAAAAACTGGTGAGCCATGAAGGACTCGAACCTTCGACACCCTGATTAAAAGTCAGGTGCTCTACCAACTGAGCTAATGGCTCGCATGGTGACCCGTAGGGGATTCGAACCCCTGTTACCTCCGTGAAAGGGAGGTGTCTTAACCCCTTGACCAACGGGCCATACGGGCTTTCGACTCCGGCTTTCATCGTGCCCCGTTTCAGACGACATGACTGATTATATCTGAATCCCAAGGCGAAGGCAAGCATTTTGGCATACTTTTTTTATGTCCAATAACTGTCAGCAAAATCACGGCTCCCACGCTCTGTTTTCCTATTCTTGCCAGCCGCGTTTCAGCCCTGAAACATTGCGGTTAAGCGTAATTATCAGACGAAAATGGGGGAGGATAACGCCATGACACACGCTCGCCAACCACGCCATCTGCACGACGGTACTTTATATTGGCCGAAAACGATGTCCACCGCTCCTTCCTACCCCGTTTTAAAGCAACGGATTTCCACGGAGGTCGCGATCGTCGGCGGCGGCATCACGGGCGCCATCTGCGCGGCCGTCTTGGCACGCCACGGAGTCCCCGCCGTTCTAATCGAAGGTCAGCATATCGCTTCGGGCAGCACGGCGGCCAACACCGGTCTCGTGCAATTCGCGAACGATGTCATGCTCAGCGATCTCATCGACCGGATCGGCGAGAACGATGCCGTACGCTTCTACCAGGCATGCCGCAAAGCGGTCGTGGCGTTGGCCCAGTTATCCGCGGACACCGGGGAAGACATCGGCTATTATACCCGCAGCAGCCTGTATTGCGCTTCCTGCGAGGATGACGTCGCCAAGCTGATTCGCGAATACTCCATGCTGCGCAAGCACGATTTTCCCGTCACCTGGGGAATTCCGAGCAAAGTCGGCGGTGAATTCGCCAAGGTCAAAGCCGGCGGCTTGGTCACCCATGGAGACGCGGAAATGAATCCGGTCCGGATGGCCCACGCCTTGGTCTCGTACGCGGCCAAACGCGGAGTACAGGTGTTCGAGAACACGGGCGTCCTTGAGGTCGGACGCCTGAACGGCAAATTCACCGTCCTTTGCGCGGAAGGGGAAATCGTTGCCGAGCATGTGGTGAAGGCGACCGGTTACTTGCCCGGCATCGTCACGCAGGCCGCTTCTTCCGCGCCGATTCTGAAACGCACCTATGCTTTGGTCACGCCGCCGGGACAAATCCCCGAAGAATGGCCGGAACATTATATGATGTGGGAAACGGCTCGCCCCTACCTTTACTTCCGGACGACGCCTGACGGACGGATCCTCGCGGGCGGCTCGGACGAGGCGATGCCGGATACCGGATGCGACGCCAAAATCCTGCAAGACCGGACGGAGGGCCTTCTCGCCCAGCTGCGCGAGCTCTTCCCCCGGCAAGACTGGACGGCGGAGCACGCTTGGTGCGGAATGTTCGGCGAATCGGCCGACGATTTGCCCATGATCGGCGAGCATGCCGAGCAGCCGGGCATCTTCCACGCACTCGGCGTGGGCGGCAACGGCACGGTATATAGCATGATCGCCGCATCCATGCTCCGGGATCGGATCCTGGGCCGGGACAATCCCTTGACGCCCCTGCTCTCCCCGTCCCGAAACCAGCAGTCGGGCAGCTCTTCGATCTCGCCTTACTGGCCGTCTTCGTCTACCCAGCCGTCTACGTCCATGTTTGCTTGAATAAACCAAAAAGAGCCTGTCGGCACTTGGCCGAACAGGCTCTTCGTTCATCGTCACTGTTTAAGAAATAACTGGCGGAGAGAGAGGGATTCGAACCCTCGCGGCTGTTACACCCTAACGCTTTAGCAAAGCGCCCCCTTCGGCCTCTTGGGTACCTCTCCATATGGCTCCCCGAACTGGACTCGAACCAGTGACAACACGATTAACAGTCGTGTGCTCTACCAACTGAGCTATCAGGGAACATTTCAAAAGTGACATTGATTAATTTAACATGATCCCAAAGTGAAGTCAAGCAATCGGGACAGGTTTTTTATTGCCAAAATTATTCTCCCGAAATTGCTCCCATCAACGCCCGCTCCCGAGCTTCCCCGGCAGCGTGCCGGGCTCGGCGGCCAGCAGCTTCAAACGCCCTCTGCACCGTCCGCAGGCGTACTTGCGAGGATCCGTCTTGCGCTTGCGGGGATAAGCCTGTCCGCATTCCCGGCAAACCAGCAGATACTTGACGGGGAGAGTACGGGACGCTCCGGGCAAAGGCCGGCAATGCCGCGTGGCGCCGACGCGGACGAGCAGTTCCTTAAAATCGGCGTCCCGATGCTGATACCCTCTGCCTTGCAGATGCAAATGATAATGGCACAGCTCGTGCTTGATGATCGCTTCCGTTTCCTGTTCCCCATGAACCGCCAGCTGATGCGGGCTGATTTCGATGTTGTGGCTTTTGGTGAAATACCGCCCGCCCGTCGTTCTCAGCCTGGCGTTAAACGTCGCCCGGTGGCGGAAGGGGAGTCCGAAGAAGGCGATCGACACCCTCTCCACCCATTTTTGCAGCTCGGCGTCTTCCATTCCCGTTCCCTCCCCCTTCCCGAAACTACTTGAATTGTAGGCTTTCATTGGGCTAAACTGTCAAGTAGCAAAATGAAGAAATACGAGGAGAAATCGCCGCTATGCCCGACATGTCTTACGTGTTGTTCCAGCAAGAGGACGGGGGACTTCAGTTCGTGGAAATGCCCGCCTCCCACGCTTACCAATTGAGCGCTTTGAACCTGCGGCTGCATAAGGAATTGTCCAAGCTGACCGCCGACAACGTGCCCGTTCTTCCGAAAGCCGTGGCGGAATGCCGGGGCTTGGAAGTGCTTGACGAGTCCATCGTGCCGATCGGCGGCTTGACCTATATCAACGAGCTGGAGCGATCCTTCGCGTCCATCCGCGAACAAGCGTATCCGCTCGTATCGCTGCTCACGGAAATCCGGGCGCTCCAAGCCCAACTGGAACAATGGTACGAAGAAGAAGGATTGCTCTGACGAAGGCTGCCGTCTAATCCGCTTGTCGGACCTGCACGACGGCGCGCTTCCTCCCATATGTTAAGACTACAGGAAACGACGGGAGGAGGACGATTTCGATGCCGCAGTGGCTCAGCAATCAGCTGATGAGAGCGTTCCAGAAAAAAGACCGCCGGCAAATCCGTCTACTCAACGATTGCTGGTTTTATTACCGCGCCAAGCCGGAGAAATCGAAAGACTCCGCTGGCGGCGCAAGCCTGATTCCCTGATCGATGATGGAGATCCGATCGTAAATAAGGCCCCAGATCGCCTCCTCCGGCGATCCAGGGCCTTTATTTCGTTTACTTCACTTCGTTCCAGAAAACGACTTCCTCGATCGGAAGACGAGCGGTAGGATGCCCCGCCTTGGCTGCCTTCCCGACGGGAATCAGCATGACCGGGACATACCGCTTGCCCAGGCCGAACGCCTCGATGAACTTCTCGCGGTCGAAACCTCCCATCGGAACCGTGTCGTAACCCTTGGCGCGGGCCACGAGCATCAATTGCATAGCGGCAAGGCTGGCGTCGACCACCGCGATCTCGCGCGCCCTTTCGTACGGCAGCGAGGAGTACATCGAATAAGTCCGCTCCGCGAAGGACTTCGCGAGGTCTGGCGCCATATAGCCGGCTTCAGCCGCTTGACCGTAGATCCGCTCCGCGTTCCGGTATCCTTCCGTATCCGCCAGAATCGCGATGGTGGCGGACGCCTCCACGACCTGATGCTGATTGTTGGCAATGGGCAGGAGGCGTTCTTTCTGCTCCGGCGAATCGATCACGAGATAACGCCAATGCTGCATGTTGGAAGAAGAAGGCGCTTGGGAAGCGAGCGTCAGCAGTTCCTTGATTTCCTCTCTCGAGAGGACGAAATTCGGGTCGTACTGGCGAACGGAATGACGGCTTTGGATCACGTCGATAAAGGACGATTGCTGCGACGGCGTCGCGGTTGTGGACATGGGAATCCTCCTCTGGCACGGCCCGGCGATATTGCCGCATATACTGAGTATTCCCCGGCACAGTTAAGGGCATGCCGCGCCAAACTGTTATAATCAGAGCACAGTTAAAGGCGGCATAAACTTACTGAGTAAGAAATCACACAGTTAAACGCAATAAAAAAGGCCGTACTGTAATTTGTTTGATTACAGTATACGGCCGTTAATTCAAGATGTCAATCGCCGGCACCGTGGCGTTTCCGCCTTCGGTTCGTTCCGCCAAATCCGCCACCGTGTAGCGGCTCAGCACTTCCTTGAGGCTTTGGTTCATTTCTTGGGTCAGCTCTTGGAACGCCGCCTTCATCTCGAGCCCGAAAGGATGGCTGCCCGTCGTCTCCTTGATGCCGTAGCAGAGCGGATCGCCGACTTGCAGGGCGGTATAAACTTCGGCCAGCGTCACCGAGCGCGGATTCCTCTTCAAGCGGTATCCGCCGTCTCTGCCTTCGCGGGTCTCCAGGATTCCCTCGCGAGCGAGGACGGCTAATATCCGCCTCAGCAGGGTCGCTTCGGACTGAAGGTGCTCCGCCAGCTCTCCGCTCGGGCAAGTCTGGATTTGTTCCTTCGACAAAATGACCAGTGCCTGCAGCGCCAAGCCGAACCACTTCGGATGGTGGTTCCCGGTACATTTTTCCGGATTCATGTCGCTTCTCCTCTATGTTTTCGTTCCCTTCGCAGGGTCACGTTGATGATGCCGGTTTCCTACCGATTTTCCTGCATTGTACCACGAAACCCGAAACCCGCCAAGCCTAAGCCGAAGCCGGCTGATCGACCGCCGCCGGCAGGTTGGCAAGAAGGTTTCGGGTGTTCGCAGGCGCTTGTTACCGCGGTTTCTTCATGGTCAGGCTGACGCGGCCTTTTTTAAGGTCCGTGCTGAGCACCCAGACGGTTACCGTATCGCCGACGGCCACCGCCTCGGTCGGGTGCTTCACGAATTTGTCGCTGAGCTGGGAGATGTGGACCAGCCCGTCGTTCTTGATGCCGATATCGACGAAGGCTCCGAAATCGACCACATTGCGCACGGTGCCTTGGAGCTCCATGCCCGGCTTCAGATCCTCGATATCGAGCACGTCGGTGTGGAAAATCGGCGGAGGCAGCTCATCGCGCGGATCCCGTCCGGGACGCATGAGGCTGTCCACGATGTCGCGGAGCGTCGGGACGCCTACCGCGAGCCGTTCCGCCATCTCTTCCGCCTTGAGCCCGCGCAGCTTCTCCTTGAGCGGCTCCGTCCCGATCGCGCTCAAGTCCAGTCCCAGCTCGCGCAGCAGCTTTTTAACCACGTCGTAAGTTTCGGGATGGATCGGCGTGCGGTCCAGCGGGTTGGCGCCGTCCGTAATCCGCAAGAAACCGACGCACTGCTCGAACGTTTTGGCGCCGAGGCGCGGCACCTTCTGCAGCTGTTTGCGGTCCGAGAATTTGCCGAGCTCTTCCCGCGCTTTCACGATGTTTTTGGCCAGCGTCCCGTTGATCCCGGAGACGTAGGAGAGCAATGAAGCAGATGCCGTATTCACGTCGACCCCGACATGGTTGACCGCCGACTCGACGACGCCGGAGAGGCTTTCGTCCAGCCGTTTTTGCGTGACGTCATGCTGGTACTGGCCGACCCCGATCGCTTTCGGTTCGATTTTCACCAGCTCGGCCAGCGGATCCTGAAGCCGGCGGGCAATCGACACGGCGCTCCGTTCGGCGACGTCCAGGTCCGGGAATTCTTCCTGAGCCAGCTTGGACGCGGAGTAGACGCTGGCGCCGGCTTCATTCACGATAAGGTACTGCAGGTTGCGCTCCGGTATCGACTTGATGACGCCGACGACGAACTGTTCCGTCTCGCGGGATGCGGTCCCGTTGCCGACAACGATCAGTTGCACGCCGTATTGGCTGATGATGCGCTTGAAGACGGCTTCGGCCTCCGCTTTCTTATTGTGCGGGGGTGTCGGATACGTCACGGCGACCTCGAGCAGCTTGCCGGTCTCGTCGACGACTGCGAGCTTACAGCCGGTCCGGTAGGCCGGGTCTACGCCCAGCACGACCCGGCCTTTGACCGGAGGCTGCAGCAGCAGGTTACGGAGGTTCTCGGAGAAGATGCCGATCGCATGCTCCTCGGCTTTCTCCGTCAGTTCGCCGCGAAGCTCGCGCTCGATCGAGGGGGCGATGAGCCGCTTATAAGCATCCTCGGCGGCTGCAGCCAGCGTTTCACGCGCCACGGACGGGCCGCGAAGGATGCGGCGGTGCAGCTCCTCTACGACGCGTTCTACGGGGACGTCGATGGAGACCCCAAGCACATCCTCCCGCTCGCCGCGGTTGATGGCCAGCACCCGGTGCGGGGGCAGCCGTTTGACCGGCTCGTTGTATTGATAGTACATCTCGTACACCGATTCGGCTTCCGAATCCTTGGCTTTACTGTGCAAGATGCCTTGATCCCACGTAAACTTGCGGACCCAGCGGCGGATGTCCGCATCGTCGGCCCACGATTCGGCCAAGATATCCATGGCGCCTTGAATCGCATCCTCAGGAGCGTTCACGCCTTTGCCCTCGTCCACGTATTTGGCCGCCTCCGCGTGCAGGTCGCCTTGCCGCGGCTGGGACAGCAGCCATTCCGCCAGCGGTTCCAGCCCGCGCTCCTTGGCCACGCTCGCGCGCGTCTTGCGCTTCTGACGGTACGGGCGGTAGAGGTCTTCGACCTCTTGCAGCTTGACGGCTTTGCGGATGGCGGTTTCCAGCTCCGGCGTAAGCTTGTCCTGCTCGCCGATCAGCCGGATGACCTCGTTCTTGCGGTCCTCCAGCCCTTTCAAATAATTTCTCCGTTCCTCGATGGCGCGGAGCTGGTTCTCGTCGAGCTCTCCCGTCATCTCTTTGCGGTAGCGCGCGATGAACGGGATCGTGTTTCCTTCGTCGAGCAGCGCCGCTACCGTGCGCACCTGCCCGGCGGACAAGCCGAGTTCCCCGGCGATTTGCCGGACCGTGCGCTCGGCGGCTTCCTTGGCGGCGGCCGCGTCTATGGCTTCGGTCATGTGAATTTTCTTCTCCTTTAACCCGCGCCAAAAGGGCACTCCCGCGGGAGAGCCCTTGATCGGCGGACGCACGAGGCGTTCGCCGAAGTCAGGGAAATTTTCTTCCCCTATTATGCAAGTCGGGTAACCCGAAATCAAGACAGGCTCTTACGCCTTCTTCGGCCATTCGCCGATGAACTCGGGTTCGTCGTAAGCGAAGAAGCCGCCTAAAATCCGATCTCGCTCGTCCAGGAACAACTGATCGGCTACGGCCGCCGCCAGCTTGGGAATCGCGAACTTCATGCCCGACAGCGCGGAAGCCGAAAGACCGCAGCTGAGCAAAGCCGAGTAATTAAACGCGAACAGCCCCCGCACGTTGGATGACCCGTCACTTCCGCGCCCGGTAAACGCGAATCCGGGCGACAAATAGGGATGCGCGTCGAGCACCGGATTCGCCGCCCCTTCCGGTGCCTGATAACGGTCGCCCCAGCGGGCGATGTCCGCTTCCACGAGCCGAAGTTCCGGCCGCAAGGCAGGTTCGGTGAGCAGGCCCGTGCTGACGATGAGAAAATCGAATTCGAACTTCCCTTGAGGCGTCGTCACCTCCGCAAGTTCGCCCGCCGAATCGACGCTCAGCCATGGAGAGCCTAAGTGAAGGCGGAATCCGGGCCACGAGGCCGCCCGTTCGAACGTATCGTTCGTCGGCGGTTGGTTATATTTGAAAAAATGCGAGATGACGGCGTATTTATCGGAGTCGGACAAGTTGTGGAACCGCTCGATCATGCCGGAGGATTCCATCTGACGGATCGGATTGACGCGCGGCAGCTCCTTCCGGCGGACGAAAACGTGCGCTTCGGCCACGCCCTCTGACAGCGCGTAATTGGCGTTGTCGAACGCCGAGGCGCCTCCGCCCAGCACCGCCACCTTTTTCCCCTTCAGTTTCCCGAAATCGATCTCCTCCGAAGTATGCGCGTAGAGGCTGCGCGGCAGCCGATCGGCAATCATGGCGGGCACGTGCCATTCGCCTCCCCCTTGAATGCCGGTAGCCAGAATCACCTTGCGGGTGAGCAGCCGGTCCGCCGGCGCGCCCTTCCCTTCGATATGCAAACGGTAGATGCCGTCTTCCATAGGTTCGATCAGCCTCAGCTTCGTCTCGTTGACGACCGGCAAGCGGAGAACCTTGCGATACCACCGCAAGTAGTCCATCCAGTCCTTTCGGGGGATTTTCGTCACCGCTTCCCAGCCTTCCGGACCGAACTGAGCTTCCCACCAGGAACGGAACGTCAGCGAGGGAATGCCCAGGTCGACCGAGGTAAGATGCTTGGGTGTCCGCAGCGTTACCATGCGGGCATAGGTGTCCCAAGGACCCTCATAGCCTTCCGGGTTTTCGTCGATCACAAGCAAATTAGAAACCCGTTCCCGCAGCAAGCCGAAAGCGGCTCCGAGGCCGCATTGCCCTCCGCCGACGATGACGCAGTCGTATACATGGCCGTCCTCGCGAGCCTTGAGCGGCACCCAGTCCGCCCCGCCGAACGCGAGATAGGCAAGGTCGGTTTTCACCCGTTCGTTCAATGCTTCAATGCTCATGGAATGACCTGCCTTCCCCGGGGCTTCACGTTTTGTTCCATCTTATCTCCCGGTCCCGCCCGCGGAAAGGCCGCCGGCCTAAGTTTGTGACGGCGTCTAAAATTTCGGCCGAAATTTATTCACCGTTACGAGCGGTCACGCCAAAAAGACCGTTCCGGACGATCCGGAACGGTCTTCGCATTTAAGTATTCAAAAATCGATCAAACCGACGCTGATCTGCAAAGCTTCATCCACTTTGCGCATCGTGTCGTCCTCGAGGTGCGTGATTTTGTCCGTCAGCCTCTGCTTGTCGATCGTGCGGATCTGCTCCAGCAGGATGACGGAATCCTTCTCCATCCCGTGCGTCTTCGCTTCGATCTCGACGTGCGTCGGAAGCTTCGCTTTCTGGATTTGCGCCGTGATGGCCGCCACGATGACCGTAGGGCTGAAGCGGTTGCCGATATCGTTCTGGATCACCAGCACGGGGCGCACTCCGCCCTGTTCCGAGCCGACGACCGGCGACAAATCGGCGTAAAAAACATCCCCGCGCTTGACGATCAAGGGCTACACCCCGCTAACGAGGCGCCCGAGCGTGCTTTCGGCATCTTCTTCGGCGTGGAAAGCTTCGGATGCCATGTTCAGGTTGATTTTCGCCATTTCCAAATACCCGCGCTGCATCGCGTCGCGAATCATCCGTTTCTTGCGCTCCACCAAGTATTGTTTCATCGCTTGGCGGATCACTTCGCTGCGATTGGTATTTTCCTTCTCCACGACGAAGTCGACTTCGCGCAGCAGATGATCCGGCAAACTGATCATAATGCGTTTCGTATGTTGGTAATTGGCCACCGAACGAGCACCCCCAAAGATTTTCCAGCCCCGAACCTATTTTCCAGTATGCATGTCACAGATTCATTCTATACGGCCTTTCCCGTAAGCATTCGCGACGAGCGGTCGATTTCCTGCCCAAACGCGAAAAAAAGGCACTGCCAAACTACCCCAGCAGCGGGTTAACCACCGACACGACTTCACCGCTCTTGAGGTACACCCTCGGCACGCGGTTCGCGACCATGCAAATCCATTCATAAGGAATCGTCCCCAGCTTGGCGGCGATTTCCTCGGCCGAGATAACGGCGTCACCTTGGCGCCCCATGAGCACGACTTCCTCGCCCGGCAGCGCCGTCTCCGCATCCCCGTCCAGCCGCACCATGCATTGGTCCATGCAGATCCGCCCGACCACCGGCATCCGGCGTCCGCGGACCAGCACTTCCGCCTGGTCGCCGAGCATCCGGCTGAAGCCGTCCGCGTAGCCCAAAGGCAGCGTGCCGACGGTTTCCTCCCGGCTCGTGAAGTAACGGGTTCCGTAACTGATGCCTTCCCCGGCGGCCAGCCTTTTGACGTGAACGAGTTCCGTCTTCAGCGTCATGACCGGTTCCAGTTCTACGGAGCCGCGGTCCACTTCGTCGCTCGGATACAGGCCGTACATGCTGATGCCGAGCCGAAGCATCTGGCCGACGTGTCCCGGCAGATCAATGCCCGCCGCGCTATTGCCGGAATGGATGATCGAAATCGGAAGCCCGTGTCGACGGACGTACTCGACTACGCGACCGAATCTTTCCGCCTGCATTTGCGTGTAGGATTTGTCCGATTCGTCCGCGCGCGCGAAATGGGTGAAGAGGCCCTCTATTTCCAGCTGCGGCACGCGAAAAGCGCGTTCGAGAAACGATTCCGCCGCCGGTCCCGGCAGCAGGCCGAGCCGCCCCATTCCGGAATCGATTTTCACGTGCGCCTTCAATTTCCTGTCCGAGGGAGGCAGCGCCGCGGCCGCCTCCAAAATGTCTTCGCGATACAGATTCACGGTAATTCCCTGATCGCGCGCGATCGCGAGGCCGCTGGCCGGCGTGAAGCCAAGCACGAGGATTGGCGTCTCAATGCCGGCTCTTCTCAGCTGCAGCGCCTCGTCCAGAAACGCGACTCCCAAATAGTCCGCCCCCGCCGCGGCCGCTTCTCGGGCGGTCTCCACGGCTCCGTGCCCGTAAGCGTTCGCTTTCACCGATGCCAGCAGCCTCGATCCGGCCGGCAGCCGGCGGCGGAAAGAGGCGATGTTTCGTCCCAAGGCATCCAAAGAAATCTCGGCTACGGTCGGCCTGTAATAGGAGTCCACGTTCCGCTCACCCTCTCTCCGGTGCAATCTACAATACCGTAATGTTACCGGGTGAGGGGGGCAGTGTCAATTGATTCGGGGCATGCAACGTTTTCCTGCCGGGGCAGGCGGACACAGGAAGAGCCGGGCGTTTCCGCTCCGGCTCCGGCATTGGCTTTATTTACCCGAGGCGTCGACCATCGATTGGGCCGCCCTCACCATGTCTTCTTGCGGAAGATCGTTCGTCGTGAGCCGATACTCGACCCCGCCGTAGGTCCACGTGAGCGTCTTCGTCGTATCGCCCGTCAGCAAGCCCACCGTGAATCCGAGATCCAGCACCATTCCTTCTTGCCCCATGACCGTTTCCGCTTTCGGAACTCGTTCCGTGATCGTGAAATCGTACGTGCCGGTATAGCGGAGCATGAAGCCCGATTCCTCGCCCAGCTGAACGTCTTTCGTATCCTTCAGACTGACGCCTTGCGGCAGCGCATCCGGATCCGGCTCGACGACGGACAGCGTTTCCTCGGCGGCTTGGCCGTCCGGATTTTTCGCGTCGTCCGCTGCCGGAGCCATCGCTCCTTCGTCGGAAGGCGAAGCGGAGGGCTGAACGTCCGTTTGTCCGCTCGCTTGCCCGCTTTCGTCTGCAGTTTTCCCCATGTTCCGGGCCATGTCGAAGGCGTTCGCGTCAAACTTCTTCCCGAAATCGAAGCTGTCGAAATTCACCTCGACCATCAGGTTGTTGTTCGTGTCCGTGACTTGGACCTGCTTGGGTGCATAGTCGTCTTTGGACAGCCAGATTTTCTGGCGGGCGAACGAGCCGTTCTGGTAGTTGCCGGCCATGACGTCGAAGACATAAGCGTCCTTATCCGTGGCGAACTGCCTCGAGTTGTCCATCTGGATGCTTTGCACGAGCGTCTGGTATAGGTAAACTTGGCCTTGGTTATCCGGCCAGTCGCTTTGGAAGCGATAGCTCTTGTTCAAGCTCGGCGTGAGCACGAACACGCCGTCGTCGTTGCGCAGGACAATCTGGGTAATGTCGCGTTTCTCGTTCGTGAGGGCGATCCGGTAAAACTTCGGCTTCTGATACCATACCTCCACTTTGTAGTTCAACGGCTGCTGTCCGGTGTGCAGGGTCATCGTTCCGCTGGCTTGGTAACTTTCCATTTTGCCCATGACTTTGTCCAGGTCCTTGACGATCGAAGTCGCGTCTTTGCTCCCGCATCCGGAAAGGATAGCGGTCAACACCATGACGGCGACAACGATCCACGGGATCCGTCGACGCATTCGCTCCACCCCTCATCACATTGGTTAATCCATGGTTCATGTCTATGAGGGGACTTGACCAATTATGCAGACTAGCATGACGAGCCTGACAAGCAGACGGGGAAAATAATCAAAATGGCGGTGCCACGGGGGTTACCCCGGCACCGCCATTCTCATTCGTTTTCCTTATTGCCGGGTTCCCACTCGCTCCACATTTCCTTGACCACTTGCAATTTTCCGATTTCCAGCAGGCCGATCGCTTCCGTATACGCCAAATCGGTCCATCCCGAGGTGATCGTACCGTCGTTCATCCGGGCCACGTACATGACCGATTCGATTTGATCGTCCTGATGGATATAGGACAGGAGATGCTCGAGCAGATACACCGGCGAGATCGGTTCCTCCCGTTCCTCCCGTTCCTCTTGTTCCGCGTCTTCGGCAGCCTTCATGCTCTTCACACGGAAAGCGGTATGGATTAACGTGTCGAGCGGGTCGCTGACGCCGTCTTCGGCCATGATCGTTCTCTGCAGAGCCAATCCCAGCTCCGTGCAGGCCCACTGCCACAAGTCTTCGGTCGCCTGGACGCTGGCCGGCTCCTCTTTCGCCCGGAGGACGATGTCCGCCAGCACCGCCTGGAATGCCGCCTTATCGAAATCCAAAGGTTCCATGGACTCGTTCCCGGAGATCATCCGTACCGTATAGCCTTCATTATATTGAATTTCGTAAGTTGTCTGATCCATGCGCTGGCCCCCCGTTCTCCTGATTAATTTGAAGACCGATCAGGCAAAATATGCACGGATCCCAGTATCTCTTCACGACGGAGGTTGGACATGAACGACAGCGAAGCGCAACGCATCACTTCGGAAACGGAAGATACGCCGGCCACCTCGGCCATGGAAAACAACGCGAACGATCTGCACCTGAAATCCGATCCCGCAGCCTTCCGGCCGGCGGATACTTCCGGCACGGCCAATGCCCTGCCTCAAGACTCCGACCGCCTGTATCCGGAAGACATCTGATCGGGCTCCAGCGCAATGAACGCCGCGATCTGGATCCTGCAAGTCTTCTTGCTCGTATCCGCCATAACATCAAACACTCCGACCGTTACGCCGCAAAATGCCTTCAACACGCCCATTCCCATTTTGCTGTATCATTCCGTGACCGAAGAAGCGGAGGACGATCCGCTCAAGATTTCCCCGGCCCGATTCGAACAGGAAATGCGGTACTTGCGCGAGCGCGGCTATCATCCGCTGTTTTTCACCGATCTTCCGGATGGCTCCGGAAACAATGCGCTTCCTTCCAAGCCGGTGATCATTACGCTGGATGACGGCTATGAAGATAACTACACGAAAGCCTTCCCTATACTGAAACGGACAGGAATGAAGGCCACCATATTCGCCATTACCGGGAACGTGGGCAAGCCCAATTATTTAACCTGGAGACAGTTACGGATCATGGAAGCTTCCGGAGCCGTCGATACCGAGTCTCATACCGTGACCCATCCGGATCTCACGAAGTTAGGCGCCAAAGAAAAAGCGGATGAGTTGATCAAATCCCGTGATACGATTCTGCGCCGGCTCGGCCATCCTTCGATCGCTTTCGCTTATCCCTATGGCAAATACGATCAAGCGACCGTCGAAGCCGTGCGTTCTGCCGGATACCGTTACGCGGTAACCGGGGAAAACGGCTATGCGGAGATCGGCCGAGGCCGCTTGACACTCCCCCGGAATGTCATCACAAGCGATATGACGCTTGAACAATTTCGCGCGTTGCTCCCTTAACGCATAAACGACCGTCGATTACCTCAACATAAGCGGGTTGAATTCCACAACACCACGAACGGAGGCCATCTCATGACGACGAACGAAAACGCCCAGCAAAACGTACAGAAAGCGCAGGACGTGCAGCAGCAAGCCCAGCAAGTCATCCAAGAGGTCCAACAAGTCACCGCCCAGTTCACCCAGCAGGCCGCCCAAGCCACGCAGATGGCCCAGCAGGCGCAAGAGTCCGCGCAGACCGCCCAGACGCTGAGCCAACAAGCCCAGCAGGTACAAGAAACAAGCACGCAGCAGCTCAGAAACGCCGAACAGCAGATCCAACAAGTACAAAATACGGTGAACAGCATTCAAGGCGGACAATCGGCGAATCAAGCGAACGGCGCCAGCGCTCAGACGCTGACGACGGAAGACGGCTTAATCCAATAAACGGATCAGCAAGCCGAAGGACGGAAACCGAACCGGTTTCCGTCCTTTGATTTGTGAAGCCAAAATGCTCCTACACGAACAGCCTCGTATCGTTGTTGCGGCCGAACCGGTAAATCGCGATCACGGTAAACGCCGCCGTGAAAGCGAGCAGAATGAAGAAGTTCATGTACAGGCTGCCGAAGGTTTGGCCGTGCTGGAGCCGGTCGACCGCATTCAGCAGCCAGTGCTGCGGCAGGAAGTGGGACACCTTCAGCAGCGACTCCGGCATGAGCGTCGCCGGAATGTAACATCCCGCGACCAGGCAAGTCGGCGTAATGATGAGATTCTGCAGGGCACCTGCCGCCGCGCTGCTCTTGGCGAACGCAACGATGAGCAGAGAAAGGCCGATCGCGGTCAGCGCGAACAACAGCAGCGGCAGGAGCATCTCGCCGAACGGGATGCCGGAATCGACCCGAAGCACGGTTTTCATGAAGATCAGCGTCAAAATGATTTGCACGGTCAAGACGAGAAAGTTGACCGCCACGTTGGCCAGCACATATGTTTTGGCCGACACCGGCGAGGACAACAAGCGAAGGAACGTCCGGTTTTCCTTCTCTTTCAGGATCATCTCCGACATGCTCACCGCGGAAAACATCATGAACGCGATCAGGTAGCCCAGCGATTGATACGTAATGTCTTTACGGTGGGACGTGTCCTCGAGCGTCTCCGCTTTCATCGTATACGCATGTTTCGCGTATTCTGCGTAAATTCGGTCGAAAGCTTCCGGGTCGCCTTTCGTCCCTTGGCCGATCGAAGCGACGTTGCTGACGTAGCTTTGCAGCATCGCCTTCATGTATGCCGTCACTTGGGCGCCTTTCACCGAGACGATTTCGACCGCTGCCGGACTACCTTCACGGGCTCCGTCGGCGAAGCCTTTGCCGAAAACGATCCCCGCATCGAGTTTGCCGGCCGCCAGGTCTTTGCGCAGGGAAGCTTCATCGGTCTGCGTCACTTTCACCTTATTCAGAGCAGCCACGAATTTCGCCGCGTCTTCCGTCACCGCTTCGCCGCCGTCCAAGTTGACGATGCCGACGCGAAGATCACTGCCCCCCGAATTGCCGTAAATCAGCATCGACAGCAGTACCCCGGCGATCGGCAGCGCCATGACGATCAACGCGCTTTTCCTCCGAATCAGGGTTTGGAACGTCTTCTTCATCAACCACAGGAAATCTTGCATGTTATGCCGCCTCCCTTCTGCGCATGAGGATAACCGCCAGGATCAGGAACGCCGCCGCGACGCCTACGTTTAAACCGATGGCCGGCAAAGCGGCGCGCATATCGTCCGAGTAAATGATCTGCGTCAGCGCGGTGTTCGCCCATCGCAGCGGGTTGAGGTTCAGCAGAACGTCGACGAAGTTGCCGTCCGCATCCCCGATCGGAAAATAAGCTCCGCCCGCGAAGGACGCGATCTGGATGAAAATCGTGACGACCGAGCGCCCGGCGTCTCCTTTGAACAGGAATCCCAGGCCCATGCCGATCGAAACCGCAAGCAGTACCTCCGTCACCAGCACGAGCACAAGCACGCCGTAGTGAGTGCCCCAATCCGCATGGAACGCCAGCTTACTGAACAGCAGAACGGCGATGATGCATAGCGAGTTCATGAACGTGGCGCCGATGATTTTCCCGGCGAAAATCTCTCCCTTGCTGACCGGAGACGCACTCAGGCGGATCCAGGTTTTGCGGGCTTCCTCGCCGCGGAACAGCATGCTGCCCGGAATGGCCGCGTACAGCGCGAACATCGTCGTCATGACCATCGCGTAATAATCGATGGAACCCGGTTTCCGGTCCGGATCGACCGATGTCTCCTTCACGAAATCGCCGTCCGCTTGGGCACCGGCGATGATGGCCTGCGCGGCGGCCGGGTCCTGCTTCAATGCGGCGGCGGCCAGATTGTACCGGTCCGCGAAAACCGTCAGCATGCCCTGCAGGATGTTGCTTTCGATCGTGTTTTTGCTGCTGCCGTAGAACGCGATCCCATTGTCGCCGACTTCGGCATACGCGGTATATTGATCATCCCGCACGGCTTCGCGTCCGTCCGTTCCCGCTTCGGCCGGAATCAGCTCTACGCCTTGGCTTTCGACGGCTTTGGCGAATCCGTTCCAATATTCGGTCAGCGCGGCATCGGCAGCCTGATTGGCGTACAGCAGCCGGATATCGCCGACCTGCACGCTGCCCGCGAAGGCGTTGGTAAGCGCGGTGCCCAGGATGAGAATGAGCACGATCGGGAAGGCGAGCATGAACACGAAGGTGCGAAAATCGCGGAAGCTCGATCGAATCTCCTTGATCGCGATATTGAGGATGTTCACCGAGTGTCCCTCCTTAGTCCCTCAGGTTTCGGCCGGTCAGCGTCAGGAAGACGGTCTCCAGGTTCGGAGCCTGCTCCTCCACCGAGCGGATTTCGACTTGGTCCTTGATCAGCTGCTGGATGATCCGGTTCAGGCTCCCGGTTTCGGATTTGGAATTGATTTTGAGCGTCTGCTCCTCCAGCCGGACGGACAGGACGCCCGGAATTTCCTTCAATGCTTCGGTCTTCACGGTCTCTCCCGATTTGACGCCGATCCAGACATCCTTCGTATCGGTGATGATGGACGTGAGCTGTTCCTTCGTCCCGTCGGCGATGACCTTGCCGTGGTCGACGATGGCGACGCGCGTGCAGATTTCCTCGACCTCTTCCATGTAGTGGCTCGTGTAAATGATCGTGCAGCCCATTTCGTTCAGCTTCTTCACCGAGTTCAAAATGTAGTTGCGCGATTGCGGATCGATCCCGACCGTCGGTTCGTCCATGATGATGAGCTTCGGCCGGTGGGCGATAGCGCACGCGATGTTGAGCCGGCGCTTCATGCCGCCCGAGAAATTTTTCGGGAAGCTCTTCAGCTTGTCGCCCAACCCGACGAATTCGAGCGCCTCGATGGCGCGCTCCTTCAGCGTGTCCCCGCGAAGGCCATACAGTCCGGCGAAAAAGCTGACGTTCTCATACGCGGTCATGTCTTCATAAATGGCAATGTCCTGCGGCACGATGCCGATGTTCGCTTTGGCGAATTTGCGGTTCTTCGCGATGCTGCGCCCCAGCAATTCGATCTCGCCCTTCGTGCTGCGCAGCAGCGAGGCGATCATGTTGATCGTCGTGCTTTTGCCGGCTCCGTTGGCGCCGAGGAAGCCGAAGATTTCTCCTTCCCGGATACTGAGCGACATGTTATCGACGGCGGCGAAATCGCCGAATTTCTTGGTCAGGCCGCGGATTTCCAATATGTTCATCTCGATCACTCCCATGAGCGAATGGTTGATGTCTACATCATAAGAAAAAAGGATGACCTCATGTCAGTGCATAAGTTCATCCTTCGCATATGAGAAATTTCACTTTCCGTACGGATGAGGATTCTCATCTTCCGCCGCGGGGGAGCAGCGTCGTCACGCTGAAGCCTTTCGTACCGTCGACGATGACCATGCCGCCGGCCGAAGCCGCCCGTTCTTCCATGCCGACGATGCCGAGCCCTTTTACCACTTTCTCCGCCCCGCGCCCGTCGTCCGAGACCACCGACTTGACGAATTTGTTGAGCACCTGGATTTCGATATGAATGGCAGTCACGTCCCCGTATTTCAGGGAATTGGTGACCGCTTCCGTCGCGTTTTCCTGAATGATCTTCCACTGAATCGGCGTCACCGCGTCGATATCCCCGTCGTGGGAGAGCGTCGCCTGCAGATTCCGCTTGGCCGACAGTTCATCCGCGAACAGGCGCATCCGGTTGATGCCCATTTCCTGCGCCTTCGGTTTCATGTCCTTCAACGTCAGCCGGATCCTCTCCAGCCCTTCCTTCGAAATCGCGATCGCGTTGCCGATCAGCTCGGAGGCTTTGTCCCCGTCGGTCTTAAGCAGCGTTCGGGCAGCTTCCATCTGGATCAGCGCCCCCGCCATTGAATGGCCGATATCGTCGTGGATCTGCTGGGAGAGCCGGTTGCGTTCTTCGAGCTTGATCGTGTATTCGGACTGCCTTATGTATTCCTTGTTTTCGTTAAGCGAACGATTCAGCCGGAACACGTCTTCCCGCATTTTCTCACGGTCTTCCTCCAACCGGCGAAGCTTGTCCGTATAGTAGCGCCCGATCGCATTCATCAGACAGCTGAGCCCTCCGCTCACTAAATAAAGCGGAAGCAGCGGACGGGGAACGAGGAAAACCGGCAGCAGCGCGGCGAACGGCGGCCATATTCTCCCTGTCCCGAGAGTGGAAGCCGCCATGACGGCGTTGGCCGGCAAGAGCAGGAAGAAGGCCGGATCCAGACGATAAGCGCACACGATGACGAAAGCAGCGGATACGCACTCCAGGGATGTACGGACTTTCTTCCCGCGGAACACGAGAATCGCAACGTTCAGGATTAAATAGACCAAATAAACGAGGATCAGCCAGGAATCGTGTACCGCAGCCGCATAGAAGGAGGCGGAGATGACATAGAAGAGCCATGACGCTTTGTTCCCGATCGTCCATCCGTCCATGTCCCGTTTGTCTCCTATTCGTCCGACGTCGGCACTTCGCCCGTCAAATAGTAGATGGCGATTTGCGTCCGATGTTCCAGTCCCGTTTTGTTCAGGATCGACGTGATATAGTTCGCCGTCGTGCCTTCGGAGAGGAACAGCTTTTTCGAGATTTCCTTGTTCGACAGGCCGCGCGCGATTTGCGCCATCACGTCGAGCTCGCGTTCGGTGAACAGGCTGCGGTCGATTTTATCCGCGGCGCGCGGCGGTTCGGCGGAGGTCGATGCTGAAATCAGGGGCGTTTGGGAAACTTCCGCCGCAGGCTGGATGCTCCCGCCGGTCAGGTTCGACTTGAGCTTCTCCAGGACGACGTCCTGCAGCACGGGATGGTCATGGTACACGCTTCGGATGGCGTCCCGGATCCGCTCGGGATCGTTATTTTTGAGAAGGTATCCTTTGACGCCGGAACGGATGGCGTCCAGGATAAACTCATCGTCGTCGAAAGTCGTGAGGATCAGCGGTTTCACCCGCGTCCGTTCGGTCAGCAGCCGCGCCGCCTCCACGCCGTTCATGTTCGGCATGCGCACGTCCAGCAAGGCGACGTCCACCTCGTGGTTCTCGCAGAAGGCCACCGCCTCCGCCCCGTCCTCCGCCGTGCCCGCCACCTCGAATTCCTCGAAGCTGGACAGGATGATTTTCATGCCTTCCCGGATGAACGAATTGTCGTCGGCGATGAGCACCTTGATTTTCAATGGAACTGCCTCCCTCTCACTCCGGCTGCAAATTCTTGATGTAAGATTCCGGAGCCTTTCCGATGACCGATTTGAAATCCTTGATAAAATGGGCCTGGTCATAATAGCCCAATTCCTGCGCCAGCGCCGGCCAGTCCGGCGTTTCCCCGCGTTCCATCAAGTCCGCCGCCTCTTGAAGCCGGTATCGCTGGATGACCCACTTGGGGCTGACGCCCACATACCGGTTGAACAACCGCTGCAGCGAGCGTACCTGGAGGCCGAACCGCTCGGCCATGTCCTCCACTTTGACGATGGACCTGTCGGCGATGACGGCCTCGACCATCCGCCCGATCCGCCCGACCTCTTCGTCACGTTCCGTGAGCCGCTCCCGTAGGAATTGCTCAACCCTCTCGATTTGCTTCGCCGTGTCCGGCCGGTCCGCCAGCACTTGCTCCGCCAATGCCGCGCCTTCGTCGCCGAACATGCTTTTCAGATCCATCCGCTGCCCGGTCAGATCGGAAACAGGCTTGCGCCAAAACGGATAAAAACCGCCCGGCCGAAACTTTACCCCCAGGGTCCAGCCCTCGTCCCGCAGATGGCGGGTATAGGTGTTTTCCGGAACGCCGTACACGCCCGCGAAAATGCCGTCCGCATCCGCTTCGAACGTCAGATTCACGCTGGGATACGAGAGGATCGTCTGGTCGTACGGTTCCTCGCCCCGCAGGTCCCAAACGACCGTCCAAATGAGCTCGATCGCGAATGTCAGGTCTTCCGAAGGCTCGTAACGTTCCAGCCGGAATTTGCGTTTGCCCGCTTCCGCGTTCAAGATTCCTTTCGTGCCTTGCGCGGCCGGCTTCATCGCGATCCCTCTCTTCTTCGACGCCTTGTCGCGTTTTTACAATACTTTCCGAAATGCCTCGACTATAATTGAGACTAGCAGTTAGGGGTAATTTTGACAATCGGATTACGAGATGACAAGGAGGCAATCATGATGAAAGATTTGCAATACGTGACGTACGTCGGCGCTTCGCCGGAGGCGATCTGGAAGCTTCTCGTGGAGCCGGAAGGCACCAAGCAAATATTTTTCGGCAGCGTGCTTCGCTCGACCTTCGAAATCGGCGCTCTCTATGAATACGTCGGGCCCGGCAATGACGGCGAGGAGACGGTCCACGTGTACGGCAACATCCTCGAGTATGAGCCGTATTTGCGCATGAGCTACACCGAGCATCCGGGTCCTTCCTACCGGGAAAACCACGCGGAGCTGGAAACGAGAGTCACGATGACGCTGGAGACCGTCGGAGGCTGTACGAAGGTGACGCTGGTGAACGACAGGTGGCCGGAAGGCCATCCTTCCTACGAGTCGACGGCGAGCAGCTGGCCGATGATCCTGAGCAACATCAAAACGCTGGCGGAAACCGGCAAAACGCTGGACTTCGGCTGGTAACACGATTTTATGCGGATGCAGGACGGAGAAGCGGGCCCCCTTGGGGTTCCGCTTTTTCTTTTCGCTGGTTATATGAGCTGTAGTTCGATTTTGCACTCTTGCTGAGTGAATCCGTTGATTTTAGAAGCTGCAGTTCGATTTAGCCTGCTTACAGGAGGTTTTCGATTGGACTTTTCCAAAAATGCGTCTCTAAGTGTGCATTATCGAACTACAGCGCACCTGCTCGTCGACCGGCTGCATTTAAGTGTGCAAAATCGAACTGCGGATGGGAGTACGGAGGCTGCCAACTCTGCAGAACGCGCCTGCCCGCATTTCAAGGCGTGAACAGCCGGAATATGTTATGATACCGGAGAAAGAAACGCCATTACGAAAACGAAACGGGTTGTGCGTCATGCATTTGTTATCGGTAGAGAACCTTACGAAATCCTATGGAGATAAAACGCTGTTCGAGAACGTCACCTTCGGCGTGGGGGACGGCGATAAAATCGGCATCATCGGCGTCAACGGCACCGGCAAATCGACTTTGCTCAAGGTCATCGCGGGCCGGGAGCCTGCCGATTCCGGCGCGGTGACGGCGGGCTCCAGCGTGCGCATCTCGATGCTGGACCAGGACCCGTCATTTCAGCTCGGCGAGACCGCTTTGGAGCACGTACTTGCGGCGGCGGGCGGGAACGCGGACGCGGAAGAGCTTTGGGATCTCGAGACGGAAGCCAAAACCGCGCTCTCCAAGCTCGGCATTCAAGACTACGGCGTCGTCACGGACACCCTCTCGGGAGGCCAGCGCAAAAGAGTGGCGATGGCTGCCGCGCTGCTGCGGCCTTCCGACGTGCTCATCCTCGACGAGCCCACCAACCATATCGATAACGATTCGGTAGCCTGGCTCGAAGGCTACCTTCGGAAACGCCGCGGCGCCTTGATCATGATCACCCACGACCGTTACTTCCTGGACCGGGTCAGTAACCGGATTCTCGAACTCGACCGCGGCCGCGCCTATTTCTACGAAGCGAATTACAGCCGTTTCCTCGAGCTGAAGCTGGAGCGCGAGGAACGCGAAGCGGCATCGGAGGCCAAACGGCAAAACCTGCTCCGTAACGAGCTCGCTTGGATCCGGAGAGGAGCCCAAGCCCGATCGACCAAGCAGAAAGCGCGGATCGACCGCTTTGAAGCGCTCAAGGATCAGGCGCCGAAAAACGTAACCGGCAAGCTCGATGTCTCCGTTGCTTCGTCCCGTCTGGGCAAAAAAATATTGGAACTCGAATCCGTGACCAAACGGTTCGGAGACCGGACGCTGATTCGCGATCTGAGTTATGTCGCCGTGCCGGAGGACCGCGTCGGCATCGTCGGCCCCAACGGCAGCGGCAAGTCGACGCTGCTGAAGCTGATCGCCGGGACGCTGCAGCCGGACGAGGGCAGCGTCGAGCTTGGACCGACCGTTCGCCTCGGCTGGTTCACGCAGGAGCATCGGGAAATGGACGAATCGCAGCGCGTGATCGAATTCATCCGGGAAGGCGCCGAGCAGGTCCGCACGGCCGACGGAAGCCTGCTGTCCGCCGGGCAGATGCTGGAACGTTTCCTCTTCCCGCCGGAAACCCAGTGGACGCAGATTTCGCGTCTCTCAGGCGGCGAGAAACGGCGGCTGCAGTTGCTGAAAGTACTGATGGATGCTCCGAACGTTCTGTTACTGGACGAACCGACGAACGACCTCGATATCTCGACGCTGACGGTGCTCGAGGATTATCTCGATTCGTTCCCCGGCGTCGTCTTCACGGTATCGCACGACCGTTACTTTCTGGACCGCACCTGCGAGCGGATTTTCTCGTTCGAAGGCGAAGGGCAAATCGTTCAGCATACAGGCAACTATACGGAATACCGGGAGTTTAAGGAACGCCAGGAAAACGGAGCGATCGGGACTTCCGGAACCGCATCGGAAACCGCGAAGAAAAGCGGGGGAACGGCGGCGGGAAGCTCCGGGGCAACTTCAGGCGAGGGCAGAGAGAGACAACTCCGCATGTCATACAAGGACCAGAAGGATTTCGAGCAGATCGACGGCTGGATCGCGGAAGCCGAAGAGCAATTGGCTCGGGTCGCGTCGGATATGGAAGCGGCAAGCAGCGATTCCGCGCGGCTGCAGGAGTTGATGTCCCGGCAGGCGGAGCTCGAAACGAAGCTGGAAACCTTGCTCGACCGTTGGACCGAATTAAATGAATTGGCGGAAAAAATCGCGGCTCAGAAAAAATCCTGAGCCGCGATTTTCCGTTTATATGCTTCTCATCAGCCCGCCGTCGACGGAAATCTGCTGCCCCGTAATATATCCCGCTTCCTCGGAGACGAGGAAAGCGATCAGAGCCGCCGTTTCTTCCGGCGTTCCCGCCCGGCCGGCAGGAATAGCGGACGATTCGCGGCTCTCCATTTCCTCATAAGAGATGCCCAGCCGCTTCGCTCCGCTTGTCCAGACGCTGTGCAGCCGGTCCGACAGGATGTTGCCGGGATGGACGCCGTTGACCGTAATGCCGAACGACGCGAGCTGGAAGGAAGCCGCTTTGCTCGCGTTCACGATGGCGGCGTTGACGAGGCCGAAGTTGTACTTCGTGGGGTCGGGTTCTTTCCACATGTTGCCGACGACGTTGACGATCCTTCCCCACCGCTGGGCTTTCATCCGTTCCGAGGCTTGCTTCATGTTATCCAAATACGGGATGAGCTTCTTGCTCAGCCCTTCTTCGATATGCGAGATGTCATGCTCCAGGAACGACGCCGGCTCTGCGCCCGGCACGCTGTTGACGAGGATGTCCAGCCGGCCGCACGTTTCGTCCAACTCCCGGAACATCCGCTCCCTGGATGCCGCGTCCGTCATATCCGCCGCGATCGCCACGGCATCCGGATGCTTTTCCCGCAGCCCAGCCAGCGCACGCTCCAGTTTCGGCCCTTGCCGCGACGCAATCGCCACCCTGCAGCCTTGCTCCGCCAGCCGCACCGCGGCCGCATATCCGATCCCCGCGCTCCCCCCGACGATCAGCGCCACTTTCCGTTGTTCTGTCATGCATGTATCTCTCCTTCTCCTGTTGCGTCTAACGTTATTTTACCGGGAGGAGTGGCCCGGCACAAAGTCGGCCCACGCCGACTCGCCTGGAACGAACCATTACTCATCCGACTCACCTGCTGCAAACCACCTCTCCAGCGACACTCCCGCTACAAACCTCCCTCTCCACCAACTCTCCTCCAAATGGGTGCAAAAGTGCATCTTTTTGAAGCTGTTATGAGGCTGGGATGCGGTTGATGCGAAAATGCAGGTATTTCTTGATGGAAGGCGCTGCAGAACCTGCCACTACCCAAAATACCTGCAAAATTGCACGAATTCATCTCCAATGAGCAGATTGAGCCGACAGAAGATGCACAATTGCAGGAATTCTCATCGCGGAGGTCTTCCATGCAGCAACAAAAAAGGCCGATCCGGAGCTTCTCCGGCCGGCCTTCGCCTTACTCGCCTTTGCGTTTGATGGGAATGTAGATGTCCATCTGCTGGAATCCATCCACCTCGGGATTCGAACGCTCGTCGTACAGCTCGAACTCGGCCGCTCCGGCATGCTCGTAGCCCGAATGCGGGAACCACTCCCCGAAAATCGAGGCCCACGTGGCTTGGATCGTCTTCGGGAAGTCCTCCGGCTTCGCCTTGGGCGTCGTGAACACGGCGTACGTTACGCCCGGGAACTCGCGGCATACAAGATCCTCCGGGACGTTGTCGAAGCGCTCCGCCTCCATTCCGATCAAGTACGTGAACTTGCACGTTTCCATGTCGAAGTCGGTGCAGATGCCAAGCTCGGCGGAGTTCGCGGCGTTCGGAATTCGGCTCCCCAGACGGTTGCTGATGTAGTGCTGCCAGAATGCCGGAATGTCCCGATGATTCTGCCCTTCTTCGCTCGTCGTCTCCAAGGCATATCCGATCCATTTGAATGCCGGTTTGTCCACGATGCGGTAATCCATGCGGATTCCTCCCAAATAAGGATTGTACATGCGTTGCAGCACGTTGGCATGCGGATACGGGGGCGTGCGGATATCCCTCTTGCGGTATTCCCCCGGCGTCATGCCGAACATTTTCTTGAACGCGCGGGTAAACGTCTCATGGGTTTGGAAGCCGTGGTCGAGCGCGACGTCGACGATTCTGCGGTCCGGATCCGCAAGCTCGCGCGCCGCCCTGGCCAGCCTTCTTTTACGGACGTATTCCATGACCGGATCGCCCACCATGCTGAGGAACACCCGGTGATAATGGAACTCCGAAAAGCCGGCGATTTCCGCGAGCTCAGCCAGCTTCAGCGGTTCGTCCAAATGGCCTTCAATAAACTCGATCGTCTTCTGAATGCGAAGATGATAACCCATGCGGCGTCCTCCCCTTCGTTCTGACCTTACTCTATCACGGGCCGTCCGGCCGTTCTTGACGTTTTTTTGCTCCTAACCCTTTCGACGCGAAAAAATCCCGCTCCTCCTAGGGGAGAAACGGGATTCGGTTATGCCGACCGTTTTAGATCAAAGAAGCCGGCAGTTCGACGGAAACCTCGCGGCGCTGGTCCGCCGAACGGAGGACGCCGTCGATGATCGCCTGTTGGATCAGGATCTGCTGACCCGGAATCGGCGCGAAACGTCCGTCGCGGACCGCCTCGGCGAAATCGTGCACCTTCGCTTGGAACAGGTTCACGGAATGCTCGATCAGCGGGACGCGAGTCTCGGTGTGGCCGCCGAAATCGTCGTGGAACAGGGTCATCGAGCCGATGCTGCCGTCCCATACGCCCGACCACGGACCGGTCCCGGCCGAGGTGATTTTCAGGCCGGCATCGCTGCCCAGGAAAATCGTCGGTCCGAGCGTGTCCATATGCATCGCCCAAGAGATTTTGAACTGCAGCACGAGGTCGTTCTCGAAACGGACGAGCGCAATCCCGAAATCTTCAACCTCGAATTTGTCGGCTTCCGGGTGGTACAGTTTATTCGTTCCGAAGTGGTTCGACGTAAACGCCGATACCGTCAGCGGCCGCGGGTGGCCCAGCGTGTTCAAGGCCAAGTCGAGCGAATAGCAGCCGATGTCCGCCATCGCGCCGGCGCCGGCCAAGTCCTTGCGGATGAACGTGCCGCCCGGCATGCCCCGGCGTCTGCCGCCGCCCGTCTCCACGTAATACACGTTGCCGAGACGTCCGGATTGAACGATTTCCTGCAGCTTTTTCATGTTCGGGTCATAACGGGGCTGGAACCCGATCGTGAGCATTTTGTCCGATGCTTGGGAAGCCTCTACCATCTCTACCGCTTGTTGCAGCGTGACGGACATCGGCTTTTCCAGCAGCACGTTTTTGCCGGCGCGCAGGGCGTCGACGCTCGTGCGGTGGTGGGAAACGTTCGGCGTACAGATGCTGACGCCGTCGAGCGGCAGCTTCAGCATTTCCTCGTGGCTGTCGAAAGCCTGCGCTCCGATCAAGCCGAGGGAATCCGCGAACTGGCGGGCGCGGCCCGGCACGACGTCCGCTACGGCGACGACGTCCACGTAGTCCAGTTTCAAATAAGCTTCCGCATGGAAGCGGGCAATGCCCCCGGTACCGATAATGCCGATCGCGAGCCTTTTGGTCATGGTCGAACTTCCTCTCGAATAGGGTAGGGTTCCGCTCTGCCGGAAGGACGGTAAGTCCGCCGGTAGGCGGTCGGCGTCATGCCGAATTTATCTTTGAAAACCGGAAACAGATAATTCGGGTTGGCGTAGCCGTGCTTCAGCGCGATTTCCTCCACGGATTGGTCCGATTCGACCAAGTCCGCGCAGACGGCCGCCAGACGGACGTGCTCGACGTATTCCCGGAACGTCGTCTGCCCCTCCGTGCGGAAAATCCTCTGAAGCTGCCGCGGGCTGACGTTCACGCGCTGCGCGACATCGTCAAGCGAAAGCGGAAGGCCCTCGTTATCCTGGATGTACTGCGACGCGAGCTGGAAGCGGTGGTCGTCCATATCCCGCACCGGGATGGCGGGCAAGCCCTTTTTAGGGGCAAACGGGCGCGCCGCCCGAAGCAGGATTTGGATGATCGCCGCCTTCATCAGCGTATGGAAGCCCGGCACCTGATCTTCCCAGAGGCGATAGGCTTCCAAAAACATGCTCATCGCGTTGTAGTTATCCCAATGCGGTTCAAGAGGGAACCGCCGCAGCAATTCGACGCAGGCGGCCGCTTCTTCCCATTCGGCGTCATCCCCGAATGCCGGATCCGGGCCGGCGGAACCACCGGCCGGCAAGATTTCGCAATGCAGGCACAGCTCCTGCATCGGATCCTCCGGATCGCACTCCTGGTAGTGCACGACGTCCGGCCCCGTCAAATAATAAAGTCCCTCGCGAAGATCGAATGGCCGGCCCTCCAGGATCACCTTGCCTTTGCCCTTCGCGATGAAATGGAATTCATATTCCGAGTGTTTATGGAAGGCAATGATCTGCCCGGGCTGGAATACCGCCAGATGGCATCTGAGTACGCGGAAGCCGTAGCCCCCCCAGCGGAACCGGAGGTCCAGCCGGTCCAGCGCGTCGGGTTTGCCCAGCATGCGGGCAAACGGAAAGAGGGCCGGTCCGCTCCTGCGTTCCCCCCGTGCCTTCTCCTCCGGCGACGTCTCCGATCCCCTGTTCATCCCTTCCACCTCCCTCGTTGATTCTATCTCGCCTATAAGATTACGCCAGTTCGGCGAGTTTCACCGGCCGGCCTTCGGCAACCGAACGGTTGGCCGCTTCCATGAGCCGCGTCAGATCCGCCGCAACGCCGACGTTGTCTTGCGCTTCGGTATCTTGCAGGATATGGTCCACCCACTGGTCGAAAGCCGTCGGCCGGTTCGCCGGCAGCGGCACCGTGACCCAGCCGTCGCCGAGACGGTTGCTGCGGACCTGCAGGCTCTCGTCCGGGAATCCGAACAGCAGCGTGCCTTCCGTGCCGTGCACCTCGATGCTGAACGGGGAGTGCGCGTTCACGAAGCCGGCTTCTACGATACCGACCGCCCCTTCGGGATATTGGAGCACCGCGACCGCATTGTCCTCCACTTCCTTGCCGGTTACGTAGCCGTAAACAGCGCTGACCGACTCCGGCACGCCGAGGAAGCGGCGGACCAGGTACATCGGATGGCATCCCAAATCGATGAGCGCGCCTCCGCGGCACTGCTCCAGGGAATAGAAATGCGGCGGCAGCCAGTCGGCCGTAGCCCCGTTGTGGGAAAGACGAACCCTCGCCATCGTCAGCTTGCCGAGCGTTCCGTCCTCGATCAGCTTTTCGACGGCTTGCGTATACCCGGCGTTCAGGCGCGGCAGCGAGACCGTCAGCTTGACGTTCGCTTCGCGGATCGCCTCGAGGATTTCGCGCAGCTCGCGGTCCGTGGCGGCGATGACCTTCTCGGTGAAAATGTGTTTGCCCGCCTGCGCGGCTTTCACCATGACGTCGCGATGGATATTCGTCGGCGCGTCCACGACGACCGCATCGATGTTTCCTTGGCTCAGCATGTCATCCAGCGATTCATAGAAAGGAACGCCGTATTTCGCGGCTTTCTCGCGTCCGCGAGCGGGCTCTTCGTCCCATACGGCGGCGATTTCCGTTTCCCCGTGCTTCAGCACCTGTTCCGTGTACTCTTCCGCGTGTACGTGCCAATAACTGATCATGCCTACCCGGATCAAATTCCTCACCCTTTACTTTAAATATACGACATGGAATGAAGATAGCATATAATATATAAGGTGAATAATGCGATTTGGTGACATGCCGACTACAAAATTACGACATTCCGTTATGTTCAACCTTACGGCATTTACGATCCGAACAAGGATCGGCCGGGTACTCCCCTTGATTCCGCCGCGTCCCGGCGATACGATGAAATCAACCCTTTACGAGGAGCCCTGCTCATGAACCCGAATCCTAACCCGATAAAAAATCGGATACGCGAGGCCATCGAGGCCCAAGCCGCTAACCTGAAAGAAATCGCCGCTTATATCGGCGCCCATCCCGAACTGGGACACGAGGAGAAGCTGGCTTCCACCCGGCTCACGGAGGAGCTGGAAAAGCTTGGCTACTCCGTGGAGAGGGGAACGCTCGGTTTGTCCACCGCGTTCATCGCCGAATACCGGTCTTCCAAACCCGGCCCCGTCATCGCTCTGCTCGCGGAATACGACGCCCTGCCGGAAATCGGCCATGCCTGCGGCCACCATCTCATCTGCACGATGGCGCTCGGCGCGGCGGCCGGGCTGCGGGCCGTCCTGGACGAAACCGGCGGCACCTTGCGCGTCTACGGCACGCCAGCCGAGGAAACGAAAGGCGCCAAAGTCGACATGGCCGCCGCCGGCCTCTTCGACCGCTGCGACGTCGCGCTGATGGCGCATCCCTACCATATTTTCGAGCGGTCGGGCACGTCGCTGGCCATGGATGCCCTGCAATTCGAGTTCCATGGCAAGCCGGCGCATGCCGCCGCGAATCCCGAGCTCGGGATCAACGCCCTCGACGCGGTCATCCAATTGTTCAATTCGGTGAACGCGCTGAGGCAGCAAACGCCGGACCATGCCCGCATACACGGCATCATCTCGCACGGCGGGCAAGCGCCGAACATCATCCCGGAATATGCCGCCGCGCAGTTTTACACGCGTTCGGCGAACCGCGCTTACACGGACGAGCTCTCCCGCAAAGTCACCGCATGCGCGGAAGCGGCCGCTCTCGCCACCGGCTGCAAGCTGACGGTCAGCAATTACGAGTACTCCTACGACGAGCTGCGAACGAACGAGACCTTGTCCGCGGCATTCACGGCGAATTTGAAGGAAGCGGGCATCCCGCCGGAAGCGATCCGGACGGGCAACGATCACGGCTCGCTGGATCTGGGGAACGTCTCGCTGCGCTGCCCGGCCATCCATCCGTTCATCCAGGTCGTGGATCAGCCCTATAACCTCCACACCGTGGAATTCCGGGACGCGGCCCAGACCGGCCGTGCCTATGACGCCATGGTCTTCGGCGCCACGATGCTCGCCTACACGGCCGCCGACGTCTTGACCGACCCGGATCTCGCTCTTCGCATCCGCGAGGAATTCGACCGCACGGTGCCCGGCGTCAGGGAATAGGCCGAAGAAACGAGAAAATCCCGGTTTCCGCCGCGAGGCGGAGCCGGGATTTTTGCCGTTTTTTGTCGTATTCGATTGTAAAAGCGATGAAAATGACAACGCCGATTAGGCAAATAACCAAAATCGGCGAAATTGTAAACGATTTCCTTACATTTACATTCCGTTTATCGTAAAATGTCCGATAGATACCTAGTGATCATGCGAGGAGAGAACTTCCATGCTGAGTCGTCTGTCCGTCCGAATGAAGCTGTTCCTCATGCTCCTGATTCCTCTCGTTTTGTTTGCCGCAACTGCCGTTTACCTGCTCCAAATGAACTCCTCCAACATCAACCGCATGACGAAACTTCTCTACGACACGACTTATAAAAGCTCCGACCTGGTATTGAACGCCGACAGGGACATGTATCAGGCGCTTACAGCCTATCAAGCCCTCGAACTGGGCGGCAATGGAAGCGACAAGGACGCCCTGCTCAAGGACTATCAAGAAAATGTCGCTCAGGTGAATGATAGGCTGAAGCAGACCGTCGCCCTCATCAACGAATACAAGCTTCAGGACGTGCTCAAAACGGCGGACGGCCGCCCTTACAAGGAAACGCTCACGCAAGTGGTGCTCAATTTCAACCAGTGGGCGTTCGCTACCAAAGAAAACATCGAGAAAAACACATTCCCCTCAGACAAGGAAGCGGAATTCAACGCCAAGTTCTTGAAGGCCCGTGAAGGGATCAACCAATTCAGCGACATCATCGATAAATATACGACGGGCGAAATCGCCGGAATCAAGAAGGAAAAAGACAATACGATCGTTTCCACCTACTCCATCTTAATCGCCGCATGGATCGTGCTGGTTCTTCTCGGCTACCTCATCATCCGGCAGATCACGAAAACCGTCAGGGAAGTTCTGCTCCGCACGAAGCGCGTATCCGAAGGAGATTTGCGCACGCCGCCGCAGGACCGCTACGCGAAAGACGAGCTGGGCAGCATCCTGCAATCCGTCGACGTCATGACCGGCAACATCAGGGCGCTCGTCGGCGATATCAAAGGGCATGCCTTATCGGTCTCGTCGGCTTCCGAGGAACTGGCGCAAGGCGCCCGCGAATCGGCCGCTTCCAGCGAACACGTGGCCCGCAACATCCAGGAAGTGACCGAGCAGGTCGAGGTCCAATCCCAAATCACGGAAGAATCGAGCAAAGCGATCACGGAGATGACGGTCGGCGTCCAGCGGATCGCCGAAAGCACTTCGACGATCTCGGACCATTCGGTCGAGACGACGCTGCAGGCGGAAGCCGGCAACGGGCAGTTGACGAAGCTGATGTCCCAGATGGAGCAAATCACGGCGTCCATCGAGAACCTCGACCGCACCATTTCCGTCCTGACCGACAAATCCGAGAAGATCGGCAGCATCACAGAGAAGATCACCGGCATCGCGAACCAAACGAACATTTTGGCGCTCAACGCCGGTATCGAAGCCGCGCGGGCGGGCGAACAAGGCAAAGGCTTCGCCGTCGTGGCCGCCGAAATCCGCAAGCTGGCCGCGGGCTCGCTGGAATCGGCGGGCGTCATTACCGCTCTGATCGACGAAACGAGAGAAGAAATCGGCAAGTCCGCCGCCTATATGAAAACGACGATCGAACAGGCCGAGCAAGGCTCCTCCATCATGGAAGAGGCAGCGAAGGGCTTCCAGTCCATCCTGCTCTCGATCCGGCAGGTGGCCGCCCAAATCCAGGACAACTCGTCGGTGACCGAGGAAATGTCCGCGAGCTCCGAGGAAGTGCTGGCCAGCATGGAGCAAGCCTCGTCGGCCGCGCGGGAAATCTCCGGCAAGGCGCAGAACGTCGCGGCGGCGACCGAGGAGCAGCTCGCGCTCGTCGAGAACATCGCCAAAGCCTCGGAGCGACTCGGCAGCATCGTCGTGCAGCTCAATTCCTCCATGAAATCCTTCAAGGTTTGATTTACAGTCTATACGAAAAGAACCGCCTTCCCGTGGGGAAGGCGGTTTGTTTATCTTGGCGGTAACCATCGATCAGTCGATAATCACTTTATTTATCGCTTCCAGCACCCGCGTGCTCTGGAACGGCTTGACGATGAAATCCTTCGCTCCCGACTGGATGGCGTCCAGAATGAGATGGCGCTGTCCGACCGCCGAGCACATGACGACCTTGGCCGCGGGATCGAATTGACGAATGAGCTTTAGCGCTTCGACGCCTTCCATGACCGGCATCGTGATGTCCATCGTGACCAGGTCCGGCCGATAGGTTTTATATCTTTCGACGGCTTCTTCGCCGTTCGAGGCCTCGGTTATGATTTCATGGCCGCCCTGCACCAGAATTTCCTTCAACATCGCCCTCAGAAACGCCGCATCGTCCACGATCATGATTTTTCCCATCGTCCTGAAGCCTCCTGCGCGCACGCCCTTCCACTCGGTTCGCCGAACCGGGACACCCTCATTGTAATCGTCCCGACTGAACAATTCCTGAACAGAATAAAACGATAGCTAGAGCGAGCAGGCTTACACGGAAGACCGCATGGCCGTCCAACGGTCGTACCAATCGGCGATCTCGCGTTCGGGCTGCATGCCGAGCTCTTCGTCCAACGTCCGTTGCAGCTTCGCATACTGATTTTTGACCTCGGCCGCGTTGCCTAGCTTGTCGAAGGATCTCATCAGGCCCAGATAGCAGGCTTCCCATACGGGAAATCTCTCTTGAATCTTCTGGTACAGCCGGATCACGTCTCCCGGCAAACCGGCCTGTTCCAATCGGCCGGCTTGATCCGAAGCGAGCTGAAGCCATTTGATCCTCAAGCGCTCGCGTTCGTTTTCCGCCCAAAGATAGCCTTCAGCCTGGAGGTAATCCCCCCGGTAGCCGTCGAGCAGCAGCCTGTACACTCCTCCTTCGTCCATACCGGCCATTGCCTGATCGAGCGCCGTCTCCCAGAGGTCGATATCGATTCGGACGCCTGCCGGCTCAATCCGGTAGCGGCCGCCGGTATACACGATTTGGATGGGCATATCGACCGCTTTCAGCGTTTGCCGGATCTGGTAAACGGTCGTGTGCAGGTTCGCCATCGCTTTATCCGTATCCAAATCCGGCCACAACAGATCCTGAAGCTGTTCTTTGGAGACGGCCCTGTCCCGTTCGTGGATCAGATAGGCGAACAACTCTTTGGCTTTCGACGTTCTCCACGGAATTTCGGCGGTCTTTCCCTTCGGATCCGTGATGCCCAGATCGTGCATCAAGCCTAACACCGGCAGGCGCTCTTGGATGTCCGGCGGCGGGGGCAAGCGGCGGCTTTGGCGGAGCCTCTCCAGCGTTTTCTCCAGGCGGACCGACCGAACCGGTTTGATCAAATAGTCCGCGGCCGCGATATCGAAAGCTTTGACCGCATACTGGTCGTACGCCGTCACGAACACGACTTCCAACGCGGAATCGTAAGTTTGCAGGCGGGATGCCAGCTCCAGGCCGTTCATGCCCGGCATGTCGATATCGACGAAGGCCGCTTCCACGTCCCTCCATAGGTCCGGTTTCAGCGCTTCGAGCGGGTTTTGGAAAGCTGCAGCAACTTCGACGTCCAAGCGCTTCAGCATGCGGACCATGCTTTCCAGCGCCAACGGTTCGTCATCGATGACGATTACCCTCATGCGGTTTCCTCCCTGCCTTGCGGTAAGGGAATCCGGAAGCTTACTTCCGTCCCTTCCCCTTCCAAACTCTCGATCGAGAGCCCGTGTCCGTATGCGTTTTTGAGCCGCCTGTCCACGTTCACCAGCCCGATGCCGGAACGATAGGTTCCCTCGAGAATGGATGCCTTCTTCGTCGGCGGGATGCCGACGCCGTTATCCCGGACGGAAATCCGGACGTACCCTGCGGCCTCCTTGATCTCGATGTGAACCCTGCCTCCTTCGACCCTTTTCAGCACTCCGTGCCGCAACGCGTTCTCCACGATCGGCTGAATCGTAAGCGGAGGCAAAGAAAGCGAAACGGAATCCGGCAAGGAAACGGTCAACTGAATGCGGGAGCCGAACCTGGCCTTCTCGATGTTCAAATAAGATTGGACGAGTTTCCACTCCTGATCGAACGGCACTTTGCGGTCCAGGTTCCTTAGATCGAACGAGCTTTGCAAATAACTGCCGAAATCCGCGAGCAGGTCGCGGGTGCGATCCGGATCGATTTCGCTCAGGCTGGCGATCGTGTTCAGCGTGTTGTATAGGAAATGGGGCTTGATCTGCGCCTGGATGAGCGCCATCTCGATGTCCAGCCGCTCCCGGATCGATTGCTTCATGCGCAGCAGAATCCGCGTTCTCGCCAGAAACTCCGGCGCTTTGAACGGCTTCGTGACATAGTCGTTCGCTCCCGCGTCGAAACCGACGAGCAGGTAGGCCGGCTGCATGCTGGCGGTAACGAACAAGACGGGAAGATCGTAAAACGTGTGGCGTTCCCGAATCTTGCGGCACAGATCGTAACCGGACAGGTAAGGCAGCATCGCCTCGAGGACGATCAGATCCCAGCCGCCTTCGGTCTCGATAAGACGCAGCGCCTCCTGGCCGTCGGTCATGGCCGTGACGTCGAGTTTCTCCTGCACGAGCGTATCGAACATGAAGCGCAGGCTGACGGGATCGTCGTCGACCAGCAGCACGCGAGGCGCGTCCGGAACGGCATGCCGCCACACGCCCTCCGCGGGATCCCGCTCCCCGGAGACCGCCTCCTCCCATTGCGGCAGTGCGGCTGTCGCAACCTCCGCCGGCTCTTCCCGGCCGGCGGGAAGGCGGAACACCATGGCGAGTACCGGATCGGCGCCCGCCTCCGTTCCCATTTCCATGACCGCGAGCTCGCTTCCGTGCAGGCCGAGCAGCTTGCGGCTCATTTCCAGGCTGAAGTCCGCCGCGGAATCCGCCGCCGTCGCTTCGGCATCGCCCGCCTCCGCTTTGCCGCCTTGAGCGCTGACCGTCACTTCCACGAACCGCGACTCGCCGGCCATGGCGGCCGTAACGACGACGTCGCCCCGGGCTCCCCATTTGACGGCATAATGGAACAGATGGAACATCACCTGCATGAGCCGGTGCTCGTCCGCCGTTGCGGGCAGCACCGAGGGATCCACCCGGTTGATGAAGCGGACTGACCGTCCCGCGTTCAAATACCGCATGACGTCCGCCACCCCGCTGACCAGCACGCGGAGGTCGATCGGCCGGGACTCCAGTGCCAGAACGCCTTCGTTCAGCTTCGAAAGATCGAGCATGTCGTTCAGCAAGTGCGACAAACGGCGTCCGGTGGCGAGAAGCAAGGACAACCGTTCCGTATCCCTCTCTCCCAAATTTTCCTCGTTCATCATGACCTGCGCGATATTGATCATCCCGTGAAGGGGCAAGCGGATTTCATGCGAAGTGCTGGCCAGAAAGTCGTTTTTCAACCGGTCGGCGACAAGCAGGCGTTTGGACAACGTCTCGACCTCGCCCACCTCGGCGAAGAAACGTTTGGCGATTACGAACGCCATATCCAGCACGAACACGATTTTCTCGATCGGAGGTAATCCCTGTACGGCATCAACCCCCAAATAGAAAAGTCCCTGGAAGACGCCCTCGATGAGAATACAGAACACCGCAATGAGCGAATACACGGAGTCCGGCGTGTTTCTCACGAATTCTCTCATCAACAGATAGACGATCACGCCGATCAGCACGATGTCGAAAACGGCCAGGATTCCTTCCGAACGGGCGGACACGGATGCCGGAGTGAACGCATCGACGGCGAGCAGCACGAACATGCCGGCGATCGCGAATTTCGTCATCCAGGGACGGGCGTGCTGCGGGTACATCCATCGGACGAACGCGTACAGAATCGGGAATAGCACAGCTGTCGGCATGACCTGCAGCTTGATTTGCAGTTGGTAATTCATGTTCGGGAACGCCCAGAACAGCAGCCTTTCGTTGTGCGTCAAAAAGAAGAGCAGCGACATCCAAAAAAACAGGCTGAAGTACAGCAGCTCGCGTTTATGCCTGCGGAAAAGGAACAGCATGAGAAAAAAGATGCCGCTGATCAGGAACAGGCCCATGAGCAAAGCGTTCTGTCCGATCTGGAGCATATTCTTTCTCTCAATGGCCTCATAGGTACCGAAGGAAATCTTGTCGAAAATGCCGCCTTTGCTGCCATAGTGGAAATTCGCCGCCTGAATGAGCACTTCGGCGCGGTCTCCGTTGATGACAAAGTCCGCGACGTAAGGCCGCACGAAAGGAGTCGTCTCCTCGCGCGTCAGACCGGGAACGCCGCTTCCGCCCACCCGCTGTCCGTTGACGAACAAAACGCTCGAGGTCCGGACGATCGACACCCGGATGGCATACTTCCGTTCCCCATGCTCCGGATTGTCCGGCAGTCGGATCTCCAGTCTATAGGTCCCGTATCCGTAAGGCGAGCCGAAAACGCCATCCCACGGTCCCGGGACACGGATTGCACGGGCATCGGCATTCGGTGAAGTCTCTCCCGGCTGGACGTATCGTCCCGGATAAAACGTCCACTCCCCGTTCAGCGGCAGCGAAGCGTTCCATCCGGGGCTCCAGCTCCGCAAATCGAGAACCCCGTTCCTCGCGACGGGGTCGCCGTGGTGCACGATGCCGCCCCAGCCGAGACGCAAACCGGCCAAAACGGCGAAGCACGCGACAACGGCAAGCAGTTTCCATTTTCTTGACGTGAATGGCATAACCCGAATCCGCTTTCCTTTTTCGACATCTTTCTAATTTCTTCTACATGCGGAATGGGCTTTCCTGCCTTCACGAAGAGAATGGCCGGCGTTAAACCGCGCGGCCATTCCCTTTAGTGCGCCTCCGGGACGCTTTTCTCGTATACGACGGCGTTCCGCCCGTCCACCTGCTTCATGCCGTCCAGCCGGCGGAAGCCTTGCCTCGTCCAGAACGCGTGAGCGGGGTCGTTGTTTTCGAGTACGCCGATGCGAAACTGCGTGACGCCGCCCTCTCTCATGACGCCGTAAAATTTCCGAAGCGCCGCTTTTGCGTAACCCCGCGAATGCAAGTCTTGGCGGATCACCAGCAACCCGAGCCATGTTTGTCCGTCGTTCGGGTTTTTCATCAAGTATTCGATCACCCCGACGCTAAGGTCCCCGTCTCGGATGAGAAACCTCTCCGCGCCGAAATCGGCGGCATTCCGGATTTCCTCTTCGATCTCTTCCCGCGTGAACTGTTCTTTGTCTTTGGAAATCCGGTTGAAAAACCGGTTCGTATTATGGATTTCGAGCTCCTCCGCCGCCAGATCCAAGGTCGAGCGAATGAACTGTACAGCCGTTTCGAATGCCATGAATGTTGTGCCCCTGCCCCATGAATTTGGTACTTGCGAAAGATTTCCTTTTGAATTATATAATGAAAGAGAGTAAAATTTCAAAACTTTTTAATAATTCGGATGAAAAATCCTGTGGAGGCGGCGATCGGAATGTCGGGTTGGGCTCCGCTGCATCAGTTGGTGCGGGATGAATGGAAGCAGAAGATGCTGGAAGGCTGCGATTTGGATGGCTGGGAGCAGCGCCTGGCCGGTATGGAAGACGCGGATGAAGCCGCATTAACCGCTTTGTGGCGGGAACTGCATGAAATTCCGGTACCAACCGAATTGCAGGCTCGTCAGCCGTCCGATTTGGAGGGCATCCGTTCGCTGCGTCCCAGCGGTCCCCGGAGGCTCATCGTCGAACTTTCCGAAGAAGCTTGGAAGGACAGATTCCACGGAGCTTGGCTGGGACGATGTATCGGTTGCGCTCTCGGCAAACCGCTGGAGATCGCCCCTTTCGTGTATGGGACCGAATCGAGCCCGGGCTGGCGAAACGTCCGGCTGTGGTTCGAAGGAGCGGATGCTTGGCCGATCGCGGACTATACGCCGAAACACTCGAGAGCCGAAGCCGATCACGGCCTCGTGCTGGCTCCTTGGGGCATGCACAGTGTCCGGGAGGACATCTCCTTCATGGAAACGGACGACGATCTGCGCTACTCGGTGCTCGGATTGATCATGCTCGAAGAGAAGGGCTTCGGTTTCAGTACGTGGGACATCGGCAAGCTTTGGCATAAGTATCTCACTTACGGACAGGTATGCACGGCCGAAACCCAGGCGTATTTCAATTTCGCGAGATTCGCTCCACTCACCGGAGCCGGCAAACCGGACGATTGGGAAACGAAGGGGCAGCCTTGGGTGGCAACTCACCTTAATCCTTACCGAGAATGGATCGGAGCGCAAATCCGAGCCGATGCCTGGGGATACGGGGCGGCGGGAAGGCCGGAGCTGGCCGCCGAGCTCGCCTGGCGGGACGCGTCCTTCTCCCACGTCCGCAACGGAATCTACGGCGAAATGTTCGTCGCGGCTATGGTGGCGGCGGCATTCGTTGAATCCGATCCCGAGCGGCTCGTGGAAATCGGCCTGTCGGAAATTCCGGCGGAATGCCAGTTGGCTATAGATGTCCGCCGGGCGGTCGAAATCGCGCGGGACGCGGAGGACGCGAGCACCATGGCGGATTGTCTATGGCAGGCGTTCAGCCATTACGATGGGGTTCACACCAACAATAACGCGGCGGTCGTCGCGGCATCCCTGATTTTCTCCCGGGGGGACTTCGAAACGGCCGTTACGACCTCGGTCTTATGCGGCTGGGACACCGACTGCAACGGGGCGACCGTGGGCTCCATCCTGGGTGCGGTCTGGGGCGCCGACCGGCTGCCTGAAACCTGGAAAGCTCCGCTGAACGATCGGCTGTACGCCGAGCTTCCGGCTTTCCATCCTATATCTATACGCGAGTTGGCTGAGCGCACGTATCTCGTTTTCGATCGGCACCGCCTGGCGTAAAACAAACAGCCGCCGTTTCCGGTATGTCGGAAATGGCGGCTTTCCTATTTTTATGGTTCCGCGGGCCATTGATAGAGACGATGCTGGCGCAAAACGTTCAGCTTCCCCAGCCGCCCGGCGTCCTCGTATTCCTGAAGATTGTCCGTATAGTGCATGAGCCAGATTTTCTGCTGGACCTCCGCGGGCAGGCTGAGCAGCTCTTCGAGCGACGCGTGAAAATCGGAAGAGGTCATCGAGCAATCGTGCAAAATATACCGGATATCGCTCGGCAAGGACAAGAGCAACCGTTCGTCGAAACGCGAATCGGAACTGTAAAACAGGGGACCGATCGTCAGCCCGTAGCTGAGCTTGCCCGGCACGTGCTGCGTTCTATGAAACGACATTTCCATGCCGCCGATGCGAAAGACGCTGTCAGTCGGCAGCGGAGTCACGCGGAAAAAATCTTCCAGCCGGCCGTTATCGTCATCTCCGACGCCGCCCTTCAAGCTGTTTTCCCATAATAGGGGCAGCAGCTGCTCCGCGGCGAACAGATCGATTTTCTTGCCGTATTTGAATTTGCCGTCAAGCGCGATTTCCTCAAGACCGCCGACATGGTCGGCATGGATATGCGTGACGATTACGCCGTCCACGTCTTTCTCCCATGACAAGCCGAGCTCGTGGAGGGAACGGTGGGCCGTGCTCCCGCAATCGATAAGAAGCCGGTACCCGTTCAGGTTGATAAGCGCATTGTTGTTGTAGTATTTTTTCGAAAAGCCTCCGCCGGTTCCCAGCATGATCATGTCCATCGAAAAGCCATCCCCCTGCGTAAACCCGATCCTCCTATAATTCATTCGCCGTTCGTCAAACTTTTCCTTTATTCGACAAGCAAAAAGGGCTTTGCCGGGGAGTATCCCAGGCAAAGCCCTTGAGAGCGGGAGGCGCTTTACGCGCCGCCTGCCCGGCCTTACATCATGTCCATGCCGCCCATGCCGCCCGGCATGCCGCCCGGAGACGCTTTATCCTTCTCCGGCTTGTCGGCGATGACCGCTTCGGTCGTGAGGAACATAGCCGCTACGGAAGCCGCGTTTTGCAGCGCGTAACGCGTTACTTTTACCGGATCGATGATGCCGGCTTCGAACATGTTAACCCATTCGCCGGTCGCAGCGTTATAGCCGGTACCGATCGATTCTTTTTTCAGGCGCTCAACGATGACGGAACCTTCTTCGCCGGCATTCGCCGCGATCGTACGGATCGGCTCTTCCAGCGAGCGGAGGATGATGTTCACGCCCGTTTTCTCGTCGCCTTCGGCTTGAACGGCCGCAACGGCATGGTATACGTTCACGAGAGCGGTTCCGCCGCCGGAAACGATGCCTTCTTCAACCGCGGCGCGGGTTGCGTTCAGAGCGTCTTCGATGCGCAGCTTGCGCTCTTTCAGCTCGGTTTCGGTAGCGGCGCCGACTTTGATGACGGCTACGCCGCCGGCCAGCTTGGCAAGGCGCTCTTGCAGCTTCTCGCGGTCGAAGTCGGAAGTCGTATCTTCGATTTGCGCTTTGATTTGCGTTACGCGGGCATCGATGTCGGCTTTGTTGCCTGCGCCGTCGACGATGATCGTGTTTTCTTTGTTGACGCGGATTTGGCGGGCCGAGCCGAGTTGCTGCGGAGTCGTCGATTTGAGGTCGAGACCGAGCTCTTCGGTGATGACCGTACCGCCCGTGAGAGCCGCGATATCCTGCAGCATCGCTTTGCGGCGGTCGCCGAAGCCCGGAGCCTTAACGCCGACGCAGGTGAACGTGCCGCGGAGACGGTTGACGAGCAGCGTAGCCAGCGCTTCGCCTTCGATGTCTTCGGAGATGATCAGCAGCTGCTTGCCCGTTTGGACGACTTTCTCGAGCACCGGCAAAATCTCTTGGATGTTGGAGATTTTCTTGTCGGTGATGAGGATGTACGGGTTGTCGAGCACGGCTTCCATTTTGTCGGTGTCCGTGATCATGTAAGGAGAAAGGTAGCCGCGGTCGAACTGCATGCCTTCCACGACTTCCAGCTCGGTTTGGAACCCTTTGGATTCTTCGACGGTGATGACGCCGTCTTTGCCGACTTTCTCCATCGCGTCGGCGATCAGTTGGCCGACTTCATCGTCCGCAGCGGAGATCGCGGCGACTTGCGCGATGTTGTTGCGGCCCTCGACTTGCTTGGAGATCGTTTTCAGCTGTTCGACGGCTGCCTTAACGGCTTTGTCGATCCCTTTGCGCACGACCATCGGGTTAGCGCCCGCCGTTACGTTTTTCAGGCCTTCGCGGATCATCGCTTGAGCCAAGACCGTTGCCGTCGTCGTGCCGTCGCCGGCTACGTCGTTCGTCTTGGTCGCGACTTCTTTCACGAGCTGTGCGCCCATGTTTTCGAATGCGTCTTCAAGCTCGATTTCTTTGGCGATCGTCACGCCGTCGTTGGTGATCAGCGGAGAACCGAATTTTTTCTCGAGTACGACGTTGCGGCCTTTCGGTCCGAGCGTCACTTTCACTGCGTTCGCCAGGGCGTCAACCCCGCGGAGCATCGCGCGGCGCGCGTCTTCGCTGAATTTGATTTCTTTCGCCATCGTAAGTACCCTCCTTGATTTCGAGAACTTTAAGCCGCGTCTGCTGCGGCATTGCGTTCCTTATGTGCTCGGCCGGATTCGATCAGCCGACGATTGCGTGGATGTCGCTTTCTTTCATAATCAAGTACTCTTTGCCTTCGTACTTGATTTCCGTTCCCGCATATTTCGAGAACAGGACGCGGTCGCCTTCCTTGACTTCAAGCGCGACGCGCTGTCCGTCTTTGTTCACCGTTCCGCTTCCTACCGCTACGACTTTGCCTTCTTGCGGCTTTTCTTTCGCCGTATCCGGCAGCACGATACCGCTGGCGGTTTTCTCTTCTTTGGCGGTTGCTTCGACCAGTACGCGGTCTCCCAAAGGTCTGATCATGAAAATAGCCTCCTTCTGAATCAGGTAAAAGGTTTGTTTTTGGATTGTTAGCACTCAATTCGATTAAGTGCTAATAACCATTTCTTATGATACTGATTTTGAATCCCGTTTTCAAGTCCCTTCCGGTAAAAAAAAGAAAAGACCCGCAACAGCTGCGGGTCTTGCTCCGAGCGGGCATATTTGCCAGTTTTCCCCATCGACAAAGACTTCAATCAGGTTTTGAAATTGCCTACCAAACCTTTGAGGCGGGCGGCCATGTTGCTGAGATTGTCCGCGGTTCTGGCCATCTCTTCCGTGGAGGAAAGCTGCTGCTGCGTCATCGCTGATACTTGTTCCGTGAAGGAGGCCGTTTCCTCGGTGATGCGGGAAATGTCCTGGATCGATTGAACGACCGACGAGCTTCCCGCCGTCATCTGTTCGACGGATGCGGCCACTTCCAGGATGTTGCCGCTCAGCTGCGTGACGCTGCCGACGATATCCCGGAACGTTTCTTCCGCGTGCCTCATGCCGGCAACGGTCGTGAAGACTTGGCTGGCGCTCTGCTCGAACATCGTGGCGACCTTCTCGATGTCGCCGGACATCGCTTCGAGCGTGTCGCCGATCTGCACCGCGGATTGCTGCGTTTGGTCGGCGAGTTTGCGGATCTCTCCGGCAACGACGGCGAAACCGCGGCCGTGTTCGCCGGCTCGCGCAGCTTCGATCGCCGCGTTCAGCGCGAGCAGGTTCGTTTGGTTGGACACTTCGGAAATATAGCCGATGACTTCGCGGACTTGCTCGGACTTGTGGTTCAAGCCGCGTACCGTCTCCTGCAATGAGCGGAACGCGGTTTCGACTTGCGCGATTTCCTCGGAGTTGGTTCTCAGCAGCTCCGATCCTTCTTCCGCGCGTACGCGCGTCGTTTGGGCCGAATCGGAAACTCCCGTCGTCGTAGCCGCGACTTGGTTGAGCCCGTCCAGCGTCTCCGACATGACGGCGGTGATTTCCTGCGATTGGGCGACTTGCGTCTCGGAGCCCGACGCCACCTTCTCGATCCCCTTCGCCACTTCGCCGCTGACGCGGGCGTTCTCGTCCGCCCCCTGCTTCAGTTGAATGGAAGCCGCGGCGAGTTCAGCCGTGCTGTCGCGCAGCTCCTTCATCATTTTCTGCAGGCCGTCCAGCAGACTATTGGCGGAAGCGGCCAGTTCCCCCACTTCGTCCGTCGCGCGGACATGGATCCGTCTGGTCAAATCCCCGCCGGAGGATGCGATGTTCTTCAAGGTCGAGGTAACATGGCCGACGGAATCGGTGATGTTACGTCCGACCACCAGGAAAACGAACGCGGAAAAACCGATCATGACGGCGAATATCACGGAAACTCCCACCATCAAGGCCGAATCTTCGCTCAAATGCTTAAACATCAAGATGAAAGCGACGACCAGCAAAACCGTATTCAAACCGAATCCGATCAAAAATTTCTGACGCAGTGACATATTGCGCATCTTTCGTCTCCTCCCGGAATAATGACCCAGCCTATGTAAGCCTTTTCGTATCCAAGCATACCATAAATTCTCTCCGCCGAATATCGAAATTTGACGGGAATTGGGAAAAATGCATTCAGTTTGGCGAAAAAAATCGCCGGCGGATTCGCCGGCGATCAATCTTCTTCGCGGTCCAATTCGGCTTCCCTGGCCGCCCGAGCCGCGAGTCTTTTACGGTAGGCCATCGTCGACAGCAACACGCTGAACTCGTACAGGATAATCAGCGGCACGGCGACGAGCAAATCCGAAATCACGTCGGGAGGCGTAATCGTCACCCCGATAACCGACATGATAAACCATGCCAAACGCCGCATTTTACGAAGCAGCTGCGGGTTCAAGATGCCGATTCTCGTCAGGAACATGATCACGAGCGGCAGCTCGAAGAGAAGCGAAATCGGGATCAACAGGTTGAACAGGAACGAAAAGTACTGGGTCAGTCCGTACGTCTGCTTCAGCCCCATGTTTTCCGTCACGCGTTCGGTAAAATAGTAGGCCATGGGAAAAACGACGTAATAAGCGAATGACAGCCCGATGAGGAACATGACGAGCGCGCCCGGTATGTAGCGCAGTGTAGCCCGCTGCTCATTTCTGCCCAGTGCCGGCTTCACGAACGCCCACAGCTGGTAAAACGTGAACGGGATCGCGACGATGAAGGAAATGAGCACCGCGAACTTCATATATAAGCTGATCGCGTCCCACGGGGAAAACGCGTTCAACTCCAAATGCTCGGTCGGAGCGGCGGCGACCAGGTAGTTGAACAGCGGCTCCGCGCCGAACAAGCCGCCGACCATGCCGGCCGCGAACACGATCAGCGAGTAGACCACTCGCCGCCGGAGCTCGCCGATATGGTCCCATATCGACATTCCGCCGTCTTCTTCGGCGGAAACGGGGCGTTGCACCATGGGGACCTCCTGTAGGTTCAATGTCTTCTATCATGAACAAAGGCGGCTGCGCATGCAGCCGCCCCTCGCGCGATTCCGGCTTATTCCGGGATGCGCCGCTCCGTGGCCGGCTCCGTCGCCGGCTGTTCCTTCTCCTGCGGAGACACTTCCACGCGGCGCGCGTTACGCTCCTGATTGTCGTCCATCAGGTCGTTCGCGCCTTTCTTGAATTCTCTCAGCGTACGTCCGAAAGCCCTGCCCAGCTCAGGCAGCTTGTTCGGCCCGAACAACAGCAAAGCGATCAGGATGAGCAAAATGAGGCCCGATGCGCCGATACCGCCCATTCGCATTCTCTCCCATTCTCGTGAATTGATATACGCAGCGATCCACCGCTCAGCGATGCAATCCGCCATAACCCATGCTTACGATATCCTGCCGCCCGATCTCGTCTCCCGCCAAAACCCGCGGAAGCAGCACGTCGAACGACGTGTACGGATCGTGCATGACGCAGCCCGGCAAACCGAAAATCGGCACGCCTTCCAAATAACCGAAGAGAAGCATAGAACCCGGAAGCATAGGAGTCCCGTAACTGACGATATCCGCTCCGGCCGCAGCAATCGCGCCGGGCGTACGGTCGTCGGGGTCGACAGACATGCCGCCCGATACGAGTATCATATCATACCCTTGGGCGAGGAAATAGCGGATTTCCTTGACAATTGTATGGCGATCGTCAGGCGCGAACCGCTGTTCGGCGAGCTCCGAGCCGAGCGCTTCCAGCTTGGCGGCGACGGCCGGGCCGAATTTGTCCTCGATGCGGCCGGAGAACACTTCGCTGCCGGTCGTGAGCAAACCTGCGCGCATCCGTTTGAGCGGCCGCACGGACAACGGCGACCTTCCCTCGTGCCGAGCCCGGTAAGCCTCCGCGATCTCCTCGACCCGCCGAACCTTCTCCTCCGGCACGATCAGCGGAATGACGCGCGTAGCGGCCAAAGCTTCGCCTTGCCGGACGACGCGATGGTTGACCACTGTGGCAAGCGCGATTTCTCCGACGGCATTGATGGCGTCGACGACCTCTTTCGGGATCGCCGCGAGCCCGCCGATTTCGGACTTTAACGTCACTTTGCCTTCGTGGGGTTCGCCGAACGCGATATTTTCGCCTGCCAGCGCTTTCGCCATGAGGAGCGCAGCATCGTCTTCATGCAGATCCCCTTCGGCCAATTCGATGGCGTACAAGTGCTCCTTGCCGATATCCTTCAGCTTCGGAATGTCGGCCTCCGCAACCCGGTGACCCTTGCGGAACAGCCTGCCCTTAAACGTACCCGGCAAAATCTGCGTCAGGTCGTGGGCGAGAACCATGCCGACCGCGTCCTCCACCTTCACTTCCCTCAAGACCGAAGAGCCGATGACGGTCGTTCCTTCCGGCAAGCCGGACTCCTGCTCCCGCTGCGTCATGTCCGAGCCTCCTTCCTCTGGCCCGACACCTGCGCCAGCGCTTCCGGAAGCAAATCCATGATCGGCATCAGATGGTCGTTCACGCCTTTGGGCTCCCCGGGCAGGTTCAGGATCAACGTGCGTCCCCGAATCGCGCAAACTCCCCGAAACAGCACGTTCGCGCGGGATTTGGCGATCGCGGCGGCACGCATCGCTTCGGCCAGGCCGGGCACGATTCTCTCCGCGACCATCAGCGTCGCTTCCGGCGTCACGTCGCGGAAGCCGAGCCCGATGCCTCCCGTCGTCAGAATCAAGTCGGCCTGGTAGTAATCGGCCATCTCGATCAAAGCGGCGCGGATTTCATCCTGTTCGTCGGGCACGACGCGGTAATCGATCATGTCCCCGCCGAGCTCTTCCTCAACCAGTTCCCGAATGACCTGGGCGCTCGTGTCTTCTCTTTCACCTCTGGAGCCCTTGTCGCTTGCCGACAAAAGCGCGACCTTCCAGCGCATGTCTCTTCCCCCCGCTCCCATGTAAGAAGCTGCGACTTTCGCGTTATCCGTCACTCGGCGTTGTAATCGCCGCTTTTTCCGCCGGTTTTGGTCAGCAGCCGGACCGAACCGATCGTCATATCTTTCTGGATCGCCTTGCACATATCGTAAACGGTCAGCGCCGTCGCGGAGACCGCAGTCAAAGCCTCCATCTCGACGCCGGTTTTGCCCGTCGTTTTCACTTCGGCGGTGATGGTCAACTCGTCGCTGCCGTTATCCTCGAACCGGATGTTCACGCCCGTGAGCGGCAGCGGATGGCACATCGGAATCCAGTCCGACGTCTTCTTCGCCGCCTGGATTCCCGCCACCTGGGCGACCGCCAGCACGTCCCCTTTGGCCACGGAACCTTCGCGTATGCGGCGCAGCGTCTCCGGCGCCATCGTCACCTTCGCTTCCGCCGCTGCCGTTCTGGCCGTCACCGGCTTGTCCGACACGTCCACCATGACCGCCCGGCCCTGTTCGTTGAAATGCGTCAGCTTGTCCGGAGATTCCTTCATCATTTCCCCTCCCCCGTTAACCAATAGATGCCTTCGTCCGTCGCGACCGCGTCCATAACCAAATCATGCGGCTCTTTCGGCAGAGGCGCACTGACGATCTGCGGCGACATGGCGAATCCGATCCACCGGATGTCCGAGTTTCCCCGTGCCGTTTCGGTCGCATACATCCGATCGTAATAACCGCCGCCGTAACCGAGCCGTCCGCCTTGCCGATCGAACGCGAGCCCCGGCACCAGCACCGCATCGGGCGGTCGGTCCTCGCCAAGTTCCTCGGCCGCGGCCGGATCCGGCTCGGGAATGCCCCACTTGCCGGCCCGCCAGTCTTCCTCGCGGCGCACGATTCGCCATTCCAGGCCGCTGCCTTCGATACGCGGAGCAGCCACGGTATCCCCCTGCTCCCAGCACGTCCGAATGAGCGGCCGCGGATCCGCCTCCGAGCGGAAAGCGGCGTACACGCACACCGTTAGCGGCCGACCCAGCCGGCTTCGCATCGGCGTCAGGATCTCCCGTTCCACATGCCCGCACAGCCGCTCCGACATTCGGATCCGCTCTTCCGCCGGCACGGCGTCGCGCGAAGCCGCCATCGTCTTGCGCCAATCGGCCTTGGTTTTCCCTTCCCAAGTCGCTTCCACCGCGGTTCCCGCCTTCGATTTTGAAAACGCATGAAAATATAGTTCAAGTTTACCATTGAACCCAGCCCCTCGCCAAGATTGCTTCGGCGTCAGCCTTCCGCTTCCTGCCATCCCCGCTTGGACGGTCGCCCCGATTTAAGGTAAACTGGGTCTTGCAATCCTATGCCAATCGGCGATTCCTTGATTCGGAGGGTGTTTACTTTGCTTTTGCAGGCATCCGGCATTCATAAATATTACGGGACGGTCCCCGTGCTTACGGGCGTCTCCATCCAGGTAAACGAGCGCGACCGTATCGGCCTCGTCGGCGTGAACGGAGCGGGGAAGTCCACTTTTCTCCGGATTTTGGCCGGCGAACTCCAAGCGGACAACGGCTCGGTCTCCAAAGCCAAAGAGCTTCGGATCGGCTATCTGGCCCAAAACGGGGGTCTTCAGGGGCACCGTACTTTAATAGAAGAAATGACTTCGGCTTTCGGGCCGCTGCTCGATCAGGAACGCGAGCTTCAAGGTTTGGAAAACCGCGTCGCCGATCCGCGCGAACAGGAAGATCCCGTCCGTTACGCCAGCCTGCTCGCCCAATATTCGGACCTGTCCGAACGTTTCCGCGAGGCCGGCGGCTACGAGATGAACAACCGCATCCGCAGCGTGCTGCACGGCATGGGCTTCGGAGATTTCGACCCGAACACGGAAGTGGCGAGCCTGAGCGGCGGACAACGGACGCGTCTCGCCCTCGCCCGGCTGCTGCTCGTGCAGCCCGATCTCCTGCTGCTCGACGAACCCACCAACCACCTGGACATCGACACGCTGGGATGGTTGGAGCAATATCTGCGGACATACTCCGGCGCGATGGTCATCGTTTCCCACGACCGTTATTTCCTCGATGCCACGGTGAACGCCATCGTGGAGATCGAGCGCCACAACGCGACCCGATATACCGGCAACTACAGCCGGTTCATGGAACTGAAAGCGGCTGATTTCACGCAAAAGCTCAAGCTATACGAACAGCAGCGCAAAGAAATCACGAAAATGGAAGAGTTCGTGCAGCGGAACATCGCCCGGGCTTCCACGACGCGGCGAGCCCAGAGCCGGCGCAACGCGCTGGAACGGATCGAACGGCTGGAAAAGCCGGGCGCCCTGCGTCAAGCGAGCTTCTCATTCACCACGGAACGCCGCAGCGGCAAGGAAGTGCTGCAGGTTTACGACGCTTCCGCGGCTCCTTCCCAGAACATGGAACCTCTGTTTCGCGATGTCTCCATAGAGGTAAAAAGAGGAGAGCGCCTCGCTCTCCTCGGCCCCAACGGCGTCGGCAAAACGACGCTGCTCCGCGCTCTGGTCGGCAGCCTGGAGCTGCGGACGGGTTCGATCAGATGGGGAGCGGGCGTCTCTCTCGGTTACTATGACCAGGAGCAGCGCGAATTGAATCCTTCCAACACCGTGCTGGAGGAAGTGTGGAGCGCATACCCGCACAAGCCGGAAGCGGAAATCCGCACGGTCCTCGGCAACTTCCTGTTCAGCGGGGAAGACGTCCGCAAGACGGTCGGTTCCTTAAGCGGCGGGGAGAAAGCCCGAGTCGCGCTATCGAAGCTGATGCTGAAGCAAGCCAACGTTCTCGTGCTCGACGAGCCTACCAACCACCTGGACCTGATGAGCCGCGAAGTGCTTGAGGCCGCGCTGGAAGAGTACGACGGGACGCTTTTCTTCGTTTCCCACGACCGCTATTTCCTCAATCGGATCGCGGACCGCATCGTAGAGCTACGGCCGGACGGCACCGAAAACTACCTGGGCAATTACGACGACATGGTCCAGAAAAAACGCGACCTGGCGGAATGGAGCGCGAAAGCGGACAACGCGTCCTCGTCAGCGGCTTCCTCGTCGTCTACCGATTCCGCGTCAATCCCTGCCGTCGGTTACGAGGCGGAGAAGCAAGCCAAACGGGACGAACGCGCGCGCGCGCGCAAACGGGAGCAGGCCGAAGCCGAGATTACCCGACTGGAGACGGAAATCGCCGCGTTGGAAGAGCAAATGGCTTCGCCGGAGGTCAGTACGGATTACGTGCTTCTCCGCGAAAAGCAAACCCAGGCCGATGCTCTCCGTCCGCAGCTGGAAGCGGCGTATGCCGCATGGGAAGCGCTCATGGAAGAGTGAAAATCTTATCCACCTAAGTATCCACAGCTTGCGCCGATCGGGTGCCGGCCCGGCAGTATTTGCCGCGGCCGCGAAACCGCTTCGGGGCAAGCTTTTTTTCATGCCTCTTCGCGTCTCTCCCACTTTTCCACCGTTTTGTCCACATTGTCCACAGAATCCACACCGAACCTGTGAAAAACTCATCCTTTTTTCAGGGCATAGCTTTCCTTACGCCCCCAAGGGATACCCCGTTTTCTCCACAGTATGCACAGGAGGTGTGGACAACTTTGTCCACACCTCCCGTTTTCATACGATTATTCCCCCGCTGCCGCAGCCTTGCCGATTCTCCGCGCGGTCAACAGGACGCCGTTGCAGGCGGATACGTAAGCCCGCGCCGCGGCCAGGATGATATCCCGATGGACCGCCGTCCCCTGGTACCTTTCCCCTTGATGCTGCACGGTGACGACGGCTTCCCCGAACGCGCCTTCCCCGGTAGACAACGAGTGCAGCTCCAAATCCTCGAACTCGGCATCCACCGGCACCGCTTGCCGGATGCAATGGATGACCGCCTCCAGCGGTCCTTCGCCGGAAGCCGCGAACGTACCTTCGGAGCCGTCCTCCCGGCGCACCGTCACGGAAGCGATGCGGGTACGCTGCGAGCCCGCCAGCACCTGCAGGTCGACCAGCGAGTAGGGCTCCGTCACCGTATCCGTAGATTCGCCGACCAATTGCAGCAGGACGTCGTCCGTAATGATTTTCTGCTCATCCGCCTTCGCTTTGAATCGGGTATACAGCTCTTCCATTTCCCCGTCCTCAAGGCGGAAGCCGTATTCCGCGATCCGGTGCTTGATGGCGTGCCGGCCGGAATGCTTGCCCAGGATGATCATGCTGCGCGGAATGCCCATCGCTTCGGGATCCATGATTTCGTAGGTATTGCGGTTTTTGAGCAGGCCGTCCTGATGGATGCCGGATTCGTGCTGGAACGCGTTACGCCCGACGATCGGCTTGTTGAACGCGATCGGAAAATGCATCGTGCGGCTGACCAGCCGGGACGTCTCGTAAATGTGCTCCGGCTGGATGCCGGTTTCCACGCCGAGGGAATCTCCCCGCGTGTGGATCGCCATGACCAGCTCCTCCAGCGAGCAGTTGCCCGCTCGTTCGCCGATGCCGTTGACGCACACCTCGACCTGCGTCACCCCGTGCCGGATCGCGGCCAAACTGTTCGCGACGGCGAGTCCCAAGTCGTTGTGGCAGTGCGTGCTGTACGCGACTTTATCGCCGCCGCGCACGTTTTGGCGGATGCGGGTGAACATGGGGCCGAATTCCTCCGGCAGCGCGTAGCCCATCGTGTCCGGCACGTTGATGACCGTTGCGCCCTCGTCGATCGCCGACTCGATGACGCGATAGAGAAACTCCTCGCTCGAACGGGAAGCGTCCATCGGCGAAAACTCGATTTCGTCGACGAATTGTTTGCCGTACGCGACCATGTCGCGAAGCACGCGGATGACCTCGTCCTGCGTTTTGCGCAACTGGAAGTCGAGGTGGATCTGGGACGACGAAATGAACAGGTGCAGGCGACGTTTGGCGGCATCCCGCGTAGCGGCCACGGCCGCGTCGATGTCTTCCTTCACGCAGCGGGCGAAACCGGCGATTTCTACACCCTGCAGTTCCCGGGAAATTTGCTGAATCGCTTGGAATTCGCCGGGACTGGAGATCGCGAAGCCGGGCTCGATCACGTCGACGCCCAAGCGGGCCAACTGGCGGGCAATGACGATTTTCTGCTCCGGTTTGATGGATGCGCCCGGCGCCTGCTCGCCGTCACGGAGCGTCGTATCGAAAATGCGAATGCGGCGCTTGGCTTGCGTGTTTTCTTGATTCATGGGAAAAACCTCCTTGGAATGTGGGTTTCGCAAATTCTCCGGAGACGACAAAAAGCCCGTCGTCTCCTAGTCGCGCTAGAGACGACGGGCCTTTGGGCCGCCGCGGTACCACTCTGCTTGGAGGTTTCGTCTTCCGGTGACGAAACGGTTCTCCCTCTCCTGCGCCGGGTTCGCGCCGTCCGGACGGCGTGAACCCGGCGAGCGCCCGATATCGGGGGCCGGCCGTAACGGATTACTTCGGACAACGCGGCTTGCGCCTGCTGCTGCCGTTTTTTCCGTTCCGCTCCCGGACGAGTTCGGATGCCTTTTCGGCTGCGTCGCACCGACCCGCAGCTCTCTGCTTGGAACCCCTGTGAGAGTTCCATTTTCCAAGGCCTTTCCTACTGCTTCCGTTCATCGCGTTGTGGATGTGTTTTATGACTGGCGGCGGGACCGGAAAATCAAAAAAGCCCGCACGTCTCTTCTGCAAGAGACGGCGGGCCTGTCGGCCATCCGCGGTACCACTCTCATTGACGCCGAAGCGTCCACTCGATACCCGATCACGGGGGTCAGCCGTTCCGGCGTACGAGGCCGTGAGGCCTTCCGCCGATCCGCTCCCAGGCGAGCTTCGGGGTTCCCTTCCGCTGCGTTGCACCAACCCGCAGCTCTCTGTGGTCCGGGCGTTACCCTACTGTTCCTGATCTTCGCGTTTGAATTCCTTATGTTCCCATACGGGATTGGTCTTTATTATATTCACCGGAAAATGTTCTGTCAATTCAGTCTTCACCTACGGACGCGGATTTTTTTACAGACCAGTCTTCCAGCGGCATTTGGGGGTCCGCTTTCATGTCCAGCGAAGTGAACTCCCCCCGGCGCCACTTCAAATCCGCTGCGGCGGCGATCATGGCGGCGTTGTCCGTGCAGAGCGATAACGGCGGAATCAGCAAAGGCAGCCCCGCCTCTTCGCACAGCCGCGACAGCCGCTCCCGCAATCCGCGGTTTGCGGCTACGCCGCCGCAAAGCAGCATTTGGCGCACGCCGAATTCGGCCGCCGCCCGCATCGCTTTGCCGGTGACGACTTCGACCGCCGAAGCTTGGAACCCCTTGGCCAGTGCCGCTGCGTTGAGCTCTTCGCCCTTCATGTTCGCGCGGTTGATCTCGGCGAGAACCGCGGATTTGAGCCCGCTGAAGCTGAAGTCGTAGGAGTCCGGCTCGAGCCAGGAACGCGGCAGCTCGATTTCGGCTTCGGCTTCCTGAGCGAGCCGGTCCACATGCGGACCCCCGGGATAAGGGAATTTCAACGCCCGGGCGACTTTGTCGTACGCTTCGCCGATCGCATCATCCCGCGTCCGCCCAATTATTCGGAAGCTGCCCTCGCTTTCCAGCAATACCAGTTCGGTATGGCCGCCGGAAACGACGAGCGCCATCGCCGGGTAAAGAATTTCGCCGATGAGCCGGTTGGCGTAGATATGTCCGGCGATATGGTGCGTGCCGATCAGCGGAACGTCGAGCGCGAAAGCGAGCGTCTTAGCCGCCACCACGCCGACGAGAAGAGCCCCGACAAGACCGGGCCCCTGCGTGACGGCTACGGCATCGATGCGTTCCAAGCCGACGTCGGCATTTCGAAGCGCCTCCTCCGCGATCGCCGTGATGCTCTCCACGTGCTTCCGGGAAGCGATCTCCGGCACGACGCCGCCGAATTGCCGATGCGTGTCGATTTGGCTGGAAACGAGATTCGAAAGCACTTCCCGCCCGTTTCGCACCACCGCGACCGAGGTTTCGTCACAGCTGGTTTCGATCGCGAGGAGATAATAATCGGACGATTCGGAGAACATTTTCGCAAGCAGCCCCAATCTTCAGTATTCGATCCCGTTCTACTCTTCGGATAACTCCGCCGCGCCGGCCGTTTCCGAATCCGCGTCCTTGGCGTCCGGCTCGAGCTCGGCCCACATGATGAGCGCGTCTTCCTGATTGTCCGAATAATAGCGCGGGCGCAGCCCGGACGGGTAAAATCCTAACTTCCGATACAAGGACTGCGCGGTATTGTTGGATACGCGAACCTCGAGCGTCATGCGCTTGGCGCCCAGCCACGAGGCCGTCCGCATCAACTCGCGCAGCAGCAGTTCGCCTAATCCTTGTCCCCGATAAGGCTCGCGGATCGCGATATTCGTGACATGCGCCTCGTCCACGATCAGCCACATGCCGCCGTAACCCAAAATCGCACCGTCTCGTTCCAGCACCATATAGCGGGCAAAGTGATTTTGCGTCAATTCCGTGCGGAAAGCTTCTTCCGACCATGGCGCGGTAAACGATTCGCGTTCGATTTGCACGATCGTCCCGACGTCGTCCAAGGTCATGCCCCGAAATACGAGTTCTTCGCTTTCCGTCCGGTTCTCCCGCTCCTCCATGTCAATCCCTCCGGGCCGCGGCCAACTTGACTTCCGCTTCCGTCATCTGCGTGTAATTCGGAACGAACGCATGGACGCTTTCGCGCTCTCCCAGCCGGAAACGCGCAACCGCGAGCTTCCCGAGCGCCCCGGCTTCCATGGCATACGACAGCGTCCGGACCGGCACGCCGCCGTCCGGTTCCGCTTGGAACTTCTCCGCGTGCGGTTCGGTCTCTCCGACGAACAGGATTTCCACTACCCGACCGTCGTCCGCGGCCTCCTGCCGCAGCTTGTCCGCCCAATCGCCAGCCATGCGGATGCCGTCTGCATCCCGCCGTTCCCAGCCGCCGGCGCCGTCCGCAGCGAAACAAGCCGTATAAACCTGGCCCCGCCGGGCATCCATGGCTGGCACGACCCATACCTGTCCGGCCCCAAGGCCCGAACGGCCCGCGGAATCCGAACCCCAAGCGCCGAAAGCAAGCGCCTCCAGGCTGGAGATGCCGAGCAGCGGCTTGTTCCAAGCCCAAGCGAGCGTTTTGCCGACGGAGACGGCGATCCGGACGCCCGTGTAAGATCCCGGCCCCTGCCCGACTGCGATCGCGTCCAGCCCATCCGCCGTTAAACCGTTGTCGGCCAGCAGGCGCTTGATCTCCGGAACGATCAGGACGGAATGGTTGCGCTCCGCGAAGGATTGCACGGTATCCAGCACGACGCCGTCCCTCACGACCGCGGCCGCGAGCGAAGCCGTTGATGTATCGAACGCGAGAACCGTGACCGGCTTACCCGGCGGCGTTCCCGCGGATGGTGCGGTCGTCATCGTATTTCCTCCTCCGGGGCGAGCCTCAATTCCCTGCACCAAGCCTCGTACTTGTCCCCCACCGGAAGGCAGCGGATGCGGCGGGACGTCGGTCCTGTATGTACCAATACGAGATGAAGCCGGTCGGGAGGCAGCAGCGGCTCGATCAACGAAGCCCACTCCACGAGGCAGACGCCGTCGCCTAAGAAATATTCGTCCAACCCCAGCTCGTCGGCCTCAGCCATGGAAAGCCGGTAAACATCCATATGGTAAAAGGGCAGTCTGCCGCCTTCGTATTCTTTAATGATCGTAAACGTAGGGCTGTTGACGATGCCCGGAACGCCGAGCGAGGCGGCGAACGCTTGGGAGAAACGGGTTTTGCCCGCTCCGAGGTCTCCATCCAGCGCAAGCACGGTGCCTGCCTCGGCTTTCCGTGCCAGGGCGGCGGCGAATGCCGCGGTATCGGACTCAGACTCGGCCTCCTTCACGTACCAGACCGATTGGCCGTTCCTCGACTGCTCCATTTTGCCGACTATCCCTTCGTAAAATGATTATAGCCCCGTTTGGCGATCGGCTTGCGCGCCCGCCCGGGATCCTGCGAGTCCAAATAAACGCCGGGAGAACCGCTCTCCGTTTCCCCGATGACGAAAAAAGGCAGGCCTTCGGCGCGGAACCGCGTTTGAATGGCCTCCGCGTTCCGACGTTCGGCGGTTCCGAGCAGCACGTAATCCTCTCCTCCGTAGAGCATCCATTCGAGAGGATCCATCCGGCAAGCCGAGGCGTAAGCGGCCAATTCGCCGGACAACGGCAGCCGGTTTTCGTGAAGCACAAGGGTTACGCCTGAGGATTCGGCAATTTCCCAGGCTTCGCTCGCCAGCCCGTCGCTGACGTCGTTCAGCGAAGTCGCCCAACCTTCGTCCGCCAGGATCCGGCCCGCCGACACGGACGGAACGGGCTTTCGGTGCGCCCTGACCAGCCGTTCCGGAGGAAAGGGAGGAACCCGGCCTCCTTCGCCGGGCGGAAGCATGCCGTACAACCCGCCCGCCGACAAGCCGACGGGACCGGTGACGAACACGATTTCGTCCGGGGACGCGCCGCTCCGGGTAACGGCCCTGCCTGAAGGAACGGCGCCGGTCAACGTGACCGCGACGACCAGATGCCGGCGGGAAACGGTCGTATCTCCTCCGACCACCGCGATTCCGTACTGATCCGCACACTCGTAGAATCCGTCATAGAGGGAGGCCATGCGCTCCGGCCCCCAGGCAGAGGGAACGCTTACGGAAATGAGCGCGTGCAACGGCTTGCCGCCCATGGCCGCGATATCGCTGACATTGGCGGCAAGCGCTTTGTATCCGATATCCGCATCCTCCATCGTTTCGGGGAGAAAGTGGATTTCTTCGACCATCGTATCCATGGCGAGAAGCAGGTCGTGTCCCTGCTCGGGGGACACCACCGCGGCGTCGTCGCCGATGCCCGTTTTCACGCCCGCGAGCGCCAGCCGTTCCGCGGATTGGCGGCCTGCTGTCCAACTTCGGATCAGCGCGAATTCGTCCGGTGAGGGCACGGTAGGTTCCCCTTTGCCAAGAGTTTGTCCTTAATTATATCGGGGTACGTCCGAACATGCAAAACCCGCTGCGCGGACGCGCAGCGGGTTTCTTGCGGTGAACTCCGCTTATTGGAACGAGCGGTAGGAGCCGCCGACGATGGAGGAAGTCATCGGGGAAGCGAAGCCGGAAGAAGCTTGGCTTCCGAAAGAACCGGACTGGCCGATCGAGCCGGATTGTCCAAGGGAGCTCGAGCTTCCCGAAAGGGCGGAATGAGCGATCGAGCTCGTGATGCCGGAAGTAGGGGAATGGATGGCTTGGGAAGATCCCGACATACCGGAAGAACCGCCGAAAGAACCGGACTGGCCGATCGAGCCGGAAATGCCGGATTGGCCGATCGAGCCGGACAGACCGGATTGGGATTGGCTAAACGACGAAGGGACGTAAGAGGATTGCCCGAATTGCGATTGACCGAACTGGGATTGGCCGTACTGGCCCATTCCAATCGAGGAAGCGTTCAGGGCCGACTGGGAAATTTGCTGGCAAAGTTGTTGCAAGTGCTGAAGCTGTTGTACGGCCATTTCATGCGTGTGGATCATGTTTTGGATCGTTTGCGCGGTTTGACGTTCACGCTGCACGAGGCGATCCAGTTCACGGGCGTTCTGCTCTTCCGTTTGTGCCATTTGTTGATACATATGCGTGGACTGGTTCGTCTGGTTGATCATTTGACGAATCATTTGATCGCATTGCGACGTCAAACCGGAAATGTTTTGGTACAAGCGGAATCATCCCTTCGTTTTTGGGTTCGGTTCAAAACCTCAAATAGTATGCCGAAGGGATACGCCGCGTATTCGGTTTTCAGGGCTGTTTAATCGGCGCATAAATGTCAAAATGAAAATCGTTGATTTCGTCCGCCGGGATATCGAATGGGTTGACCGGGTGCAGCGGGTTGGATTCGAAACCGAGGCTTCCTTCCTCGGTGTCACGTTCGTATGGACCGCTCCGGAACCAGGCGGAAAGCTCCTCATACGTTTCCCACATCCGCTGCTTATCGCCCCTTACCCGTATCCGGGCATAAGTCCGTGCCGGGAGCGAGACGGTTTGCAGGCCTTGCGGCAAACCCTCTGCATCTCGGATCTCCACTCCGACCCACAAAGTTTCCACGCCCGTCTTCCACTGCCATTCGGGAATGAACACGAGCCCGTTTTCTCGATCCGCCACTGCAGGATGATCAGCCAGGAGCACTTCTACCTGCTTCCATGCTTCGCGAACTTTGGCCCCGTCTCGGGGGACCTGGATGACAGCGGCGAGCAGCGTCGGTCTTTCAACGATTTCTACGCTCATGCCTTTCGCTCTCCTTTAGGGTGATCTTGCGTCACCATCAGTACGTTACCATCCGGATCTTTCATGTTGAAATACGCGACCTCAGGCAGGCGCTCAATTCCATGTACGATCGTAAATCCGCAGGCTTCTGCCTCCTCGGCCGCCTTGCCGATATCAAAGGCGTTGAGCTTGAATAGGACGGGACCGCGCTCAGGCACGGGGACGCTCTCCATGCCGCGGGAATCGAGCATCAAATGCGTGCCATTGTCCAGGCGGAACAGGTGGAGCAGACCGTAGCGATCTTCCTTGCGCACTGCCAGGCCGAGGAGTTTGGCGTAACGCTCCACCGCACCGTCCAAGTCCCTGACCCACAAAATGGCGGAATCCACGTGCGGGCTAAAGCTGCAATGGGTACGGCTGCCGTCGATGCCGCCGAAAGCCAGATGATAGCCGTCGGGATCCGAGACGATGAATTCCTTCCAGGGACCGCCTTCCGCATAAACGACCGGCTCGCGAGCGATCTCCGCCCCATTCGCGGTAAACTCGGCGTATAACTGGTCCAGCGCCATCCAATTCTCGACATAGGCGTAAACGTCGACGCCCGTATCCTGCCCCGCTTCCGGCGGATTCGGATGGACGCCGGACGGCGCGGGCGACTGCTGCAGCTTCAGCGCGAGTCCCGTGAGACCGTCGCGCACCGCCCACCACTCCGTAACGTCGAACCCCAGCACCTCTCGGTAATAGCGCTGTGAACGCGCCAAATCCGATACCATGAGCACGGCAAGGGAGCTTCCGATTTGTCTGGCCATAATCCCGATTCTCCTCTCTTCATTGGCCTATTAAAAACTCCAATGCGAATGTATATTCGCCTTTATAATGGAAAATCCTTCTTGTTTTCCGCAATCCGAACAAAGAAAAAAGCGGCTCCGATGCCGGAACCGCTTGCCCGCAAGCTTACACCGTAAACTCCTTCACGAACACCGCGCTGCCCGTGATCCGCACCTCGATGCCCTCGTCCTTGAGCCGACGGACCTCCACCTTCACGCGTCCGTCTCGTCCGATCTCCAGGCCCTGCTCCACGAGAAAGGAGGCCGACTCCCGTTCCGGCTCCAAATAGGTCAGCGCATACGCCCCCTTAACCCCCGCGGCAGTGCCGGTTACAGGATCCTCGACGGTACCCGAAAAAGCGGATGAAAAATGCCTTGCGTGCATGAACGCTTCCGGATCTTCCGTCTCGAGCCCGAACGGATGGACCGAAGCACGCGGGCGTTCCGTCAAGATTTCGGGAAACCGCCGGTTATCCGGCTTCATTCGGGTGAAAGCCTCTTTGTCGCGGATCGGCACGAGCAGCGTCCAAATCCCCGTGCTGCCGTAGACGATCGGGAGGTCCGGATGCAGATCCCGCTCCTCGAGCCCGATCGATCGGGCCAGCGCTGCCCGGTCCCCGCCGAACGGCTCGAACTTCGGACGGTCTTGCATCATGCGGATCGACCAAGCGCCGTCCGGCTCTCTCAGAAATTCCATCGGCAAGTCGCCCACCCGGGTTTCCACGGTAATCCGGTCCTTGTCCGCGAACCACCCGTTCGTTTTCAAATGGTACAGCGTCGCGACGGTCGCATGTCCGCACAGGTCCATCTCGTGTCCCGGCGTGAAATACCTCAGCCGCGCGTCCGCCGTCCGGCTCGTCTGGATGAACGTCGTCTCGTTGAATCCGACCGCGGCGGCGATTCGTTGCATCTCGGCATCCGGCATGCCGTCCGCGTCTTCGACGATGCCTGCCGGATTGCCTTTGCCCGGAATCCGGGAAAATGCCTCGTAATGCAGCACTTTAATTCCGCTCATTCCGCGCTCCCCCAATTTCAATTTTCCCCCGCGTTTTCGGGCGTTTTCGCCTCTGTTTTCCTATCATATCTCAACTGCGAAAAGCAGGATATATCGAAGTTAGATAGTTGGCAAAACAACCCAATTGTAAAAATTTATGGCATGACTCGGAGATGAAAACCTGTTAGACTGATCCTCGTTACCCAATGAAGGCCTGAATGAAACAGGCGAAAACAAAGGGAGGAATTTTTTTCGTGAAAGTTTTGAAGGGGTTTAAAGGTTGGGCCAAACTGCTTGCCGTCGGCGCGCTCGCGCTTTCCATCTCCATCCCGGCAGGAGCCGCATCCGCAGCGTCGAGCTCATCCGTTTATAATATCAGCACCGGCACGCTCACCACCGCGCAGCTTAACTCGCTGCTTGCCGCCAACACCGCGAAGCTTTCGGCAACAACCACCGCATCGTTCTCCACCAAAGTCGTGACGCTCGTCAACCAACAGCGTGCCAAAGCCGGCCTGAAGCCGGTGAAAATCAGCACGAAGCTGAGCGCATCGGCGCTGAAGAAAGCCAAGGACATGAAGGTCAACCGCTACTTCTCTCACAATTCGCCGATTCTCGGAACGCCGTTTCAGCTCATGAAGAAGCTCGGCATCACCTACCGTTACGCAGCCGAAAACATCGCGATGGGCCAGACATCCCCGGCGCAGGTCATGAAGGATTGGATGAACAGCAAAGCCCACCGTTCCATCATCATGAGCTCGAAGTACAAATATATCGGCGTTGCCTACTATCAGGGCGAATGGGTCCAGCATTTCACGGGCTAATAAGTTTACAAACCATAAAAGCTATGCGTGCCGCGATCGCGGTACGCATAGCTTTTTTTCGGGAGTTTTTAAAAAGCGGTTCAGCTTTTCAGTACGTCGTGGTCGACGTAGCGTTCGCCGTTCAGCTCGCTGATGACGTTGATCGCGACTTTGGCGCCGTCGCCGGCCGTCACGATCGTATGCATGCTGACGCCCGCCACCGTACCGGCCGCCCATACATTCGCTTGATTCGTTCGGCCTTCCGGCGTGACGTCGACGATCGTTTTGATGCGGGGCTCGGTGCCCGGCTTCGTGGCGATGCCGCTGGCTTCCGCCATGTCGGTCAGCATGCCCGTTGCGAGGATGACATGCGTCGCTTCGTAGGTTTCTCCGCCTTCCGTCTCGATGGCGACGGAGCCGTCCTTCGCGTTCAGCTTGGAAACTTTGGCCGTCACGAATTCGGCCCCGAATTTGGCTGCTTGCTTCTTGCCGACCGCGACGAGGTCCGGACCGGAAATATCCGGCGCGCCGTAGTGGTTTTCGATCCAGGCCCGTTTGGTGACGCTTTGGTCGCTGTCCAGCACGAGCGTTTTCTTGCCCGCTTTAGCCGTGAACAAAGCGGCGCTGGCCCCGGCAGGACCGGCTCCGATGATCGCGATATCGTACATCTTCTTTCACTCCTTAACAAGAATGATCAATCTGCAATGATTTTATCACAGTTAGAGGGTTACTTACAAAAAGCAAGAGCGGCCGCTTGTCGCGACCGCCCTCTTCGTGGCTGCAGTCAGTGCGGCTCGTGAAGCCGTTCCACCGCCACCGTCTGCGTATTAATCGGATTCGTGCCGACCTGCACGGTCGCCACTCCGTTCGCTTGGTCCACTTTTTCGATCCAAACCGACTGTCCGTTATCGAGATGGACCGGGATCGTGTCCTTCGAATCGTAAATTTGCTGCGCTCTTTCCGCATTCATGGGTTGTCCGCCTCCATCGCGTCCGTGGTCGTTTCGGTGATCAAGCCGTTGTCGTTCGTCACTTGGCCGCCGCCCAGCCCTTCGTTGATCATGCGGTCGACGTCCATGTCGTATTCGTCTCTTCCTTCGAAAATCGCGTCTTCCAGCGTTTCGTCCGCCACTTGCGCTCACCTCAAACTCAATATGCCCCGGGCGGTTGTTTCCCATACGACTGGGCATTCTAAGGGCATTCCCCTTGGACAGAGAGTCCGATTGAAGGAGAGCGATGCCATGCATACCGTCTGGAAGGGCGCGATCAGCTTCGGCTTGGTGCACGTCCCCGTTAAAATGTTTACCTCCACCGAGGACAAGGATGTGCATTTGCGCTACATTCATAAGCCGTGCGGCACTCCCATCGCCTACACGCGTTCCTGCCCCCATTGCCAGAAGGAAGCGGAGTGGGAGGAAATTTCGAGAGGCTACGAGTATGAAAAAGGCCGATTCGTGCTGTTCGAAAATGAGGAGCTGGACGCGATCAAGCCCGAAAATACGAGGACGATCCAAATTCTCGACTTCGTGGACCTGACGGAAATCGATCCGCTTTATTTTCAGAAGGCTTACTATTTGTCACCCGACCAGGCGGGCGCCGGCGCTTACAGCTTGCTGCTCGAAGCGATGCGGCAGTCCGGCAAGATCGGCATCGCCAAAATCGCCATTCGGAGCAAAAGCAGCCTCGCCGCCATCCGTGCGGTGGAGAATTGCATTTGCATGGAGACGATGCATTACCCGGACGAAATCCGCGCGCTTCAGCTCGTCCCCAATCTGCCGGAGCAAACGAACGTCAACGAGCGCGAGCTGAACATGGCCAAGCTGCTGATCGATCAGCTGTCCGCCCCGTTCGAGCCGGAGAAGTACACCGACGATTATCGGATCGCCTTGCTCGATGCCATCCAGCGGAAAATCACCGGCCAAGGCACGGACGTCGTCACGGCGCCCGCCGCGGAACGCACGAACGTCATCGACCTGATGGCCGCGCTGCAGGCGAGCTTAGAGGCGGTCAAGACGCCCGCGCCGGCCGCAGCGCCGGCAACGGCGGAACCTGCAGCCGCAGCGGCCGGAGGAGGAAGTACGCGAACGAAGAAACCGCGGGCCCCGCGCACTCGCAAAACGGAAACGGCTCCCTGAGAGGGAGCCGTTTCTGTTTAGGCGAATACGTCGCCCAAGAAGAGCAGGAAAACGCCGATCAGCCCAAGCGCCATGCCTCCCAGCCGGATCGAGAGGTACAGCCCTGCATCCGTTTCATTCGAATCCTCGTTCCCCTGTATGAATCTCCCGATGAATCGGGGATGGAGAGCCGCGAACCACGCAGTACCCGTCGAAACGATCAAAAGCATCGCCAGCATGAAGGAAATCAAGGGCGCGGCGGCCGCCATGTCCATGTCTCGTTCCCACCTTCGGTTATCCTTCTCTCCTTTCTCTATGACGCTTTCTTCGAGAAGGTGCAGGAAAATCGTCGGCTTACCCCCGGAAAATTTGCAGCCAATGAGAGCCTTCCTCCCCCAGCTCCCGAAACCCGTACCGGCTGTACAGCCCCTGGGCGTCTGCCGTCACGAGAAGGAATCTTCTCAAACTTTGGAGATCCGGATGGGACATGACGGCTTCCATCAGCTTTTTGGATAACCCGAGCCCTCGGTAATCCTCGTGGATGAAGACGTCCGTCAAATAGGCGAACGTAGCGCGATCGGACACGACCCTGGCGAACCCGACTTGTTTGCGGCGGTTTGCGTCGTCCGTTTGATAAACGCCCAGGCAAACGGCGGAGAATGCCAGGGAACGCACGAAGTCCTCGTAGCTGAGTTTAGCGGCCCAATACATGTTGGCTTGCAGATAGTCGTAGGTTCCTCTCAGGTCCAGCCAAGCCGGGTCGTCGGAGACGACGAAGGCGTCTACGGTAATCATGGTCGGATCACCTCGCCGTCATTCGGAACGACCACCCTGCCTGTTAAACCTCTGCGCTCCATCTCGCTCTCCAACTCTTCCCGCATCAGCAAGCAGTGATTGATCGCTTCCATGTGTACCGCGACGACTTTCGTAGCGGGAGAAATCTCGGAGACTTTGGCCACGTCGTCCGCCGTCATCGTGATGGGATCCCCGACAAGGAACCTTGCGGCTCCGGCGTTCACGACCGTCCATTCCGGCCGGTAACGGCTGAGCGCTTCCTCGACTTCGGCGCAGTAGATCGTGTCCCCTGCGATATACAACGTCGGCTCCCCGTTTGCTTTGAACACGAAGCCGGAGACTTGCCCCATTCGGAGTCCGATCTCGCCCGTGCCGTGGCGGCCGCCGGTTCGATGGAAAGTCACGCTGCCCACCGTGGTGTGTTCTTGGACCGGAATGGCGTTCGAAAAGCCTTGTTGATGCAGCGTCGGCTCATCACCCGGTTGGCACAGGAGCGGCAGGTTCTTGTCGAAAAATGTGGCCGCGGCGGCGTCCCAATGGTCTTGGTGCAGGTGGGTGACGATAAGCAGGTCGGCGTTCGCGAGCGATTCGGCCTGAACCGGCATCGGGACGAGCGGGTTGTGCCGGGCGTTCGGCGTATTGGCGATCGGCGGGTTCGCTTCCGGTTCCGACAGCATCGGATCGACGACGATCCGCAAGCCCCCGTATTCGATCGCCAGCGTGGCATGCCGGATGAGTTGAAGTTTCATTTTGGGATTCCTCCTCTATTCGCGTTTCGCGCGTCTTGCTACAATGATAGAAAAAACCGTTCCGGTCCGGAACGGTCTGGTGAAAGCGATCGGCCTCGCCGATTTTCATCGTGAAAGGAATTTCGCACAGATGACGGAACCGCTATTGGATGAACTGGATCGGCGCATTCTGGACTGCTTGGTGGAGGACGCCACGCGCTCCCATAAGGAGATCGGGCAGCTCGTCCATCTCACGGGCCAAGCAGTAGGTGCTCGAATCCGCAAGCTGGAGGAGAGCGGCATCGTGGAAGGATACACGATCCGCTATCGGCCCGAGCGTTTGGGCAAACCGGTGCATGCCCTCGTGACCGTATTCATGCATCCGGCTTCCTCGCATGCGTCCTTCCAGCGTTTCGTCGCGGAAGACGATCGTGTCGCCGAAACGGTGCGCGTAAGCGGAGAAGGCTGCTACTGGCTGAGGGTGCACGCCGGCACGCATGACGAGCTCAACGCGTTTCTCGACGAGCTGCTGAAGTATGGGAACTACCGCTGCAGTCTCTCGATTGGCCGGATCAAGTGAGGCGGGCGGGATTTCGGCGAAATAGCCGAACGCTGGTACGTTATTTCGGCCTCCGATGGGATGGGCCTTCTATGAATGGGTAAAATGGGAAAAAGCCCATTGCCGAGGAGGCGCCGCCATGCCCGCGACGAAGACGATCCTGAAGCTCGGGGACTACGAGCTTAACGTCACGCACCCGGATAAAATGATATGGCCGGATATGAACATCACCAAATTGGACTATATTCAATTGCTAGCGAAACTCGGCCCTTATCTGCTGCCCCATTCGACGGGCCGCTACCTGACGACGATCCGCTATCCGGAAGGCATCGCGGGGACGTCATTTTACCAAAAGAACGCCCCCAAACCCACGCCTCCGTTCGTCAAGATCGCCCAGGACGGCAACATCCATTACGTGGTGCTGGATTCGATGGAAACACTGGTTTGGCTGGGCAGTCTGTACAGTCTCGAGCTCCACGTCTCCTGCGAAATCATCGGGGATCCGCTTCCCGACCGGTGGATTCTCGACATCGACCCTTCGCTGGATGAGGAGCCCCGTATTATGGAAGCAGCGTCCCTCGTCGGCGAGCTTCTTCATTCGCTCGGTCTCGACGCCGTAGCGAAAACGTCCGGGGCCACCGGCGTCCAGGTCGTGATGCCGATCGAGCGCGGCCCTACCTTCGACGAGCTGAGGGCTTTCGGCAAATTCGTTTCCGAGTACCTGACCGTCCGGAACCCGAAACTGTTCACGGTGGAACGGTTCAAAAAGGATCGGGGAACGCTCATTTACCTGGACTACTTGCAATTCCATCCCGGCCGGACGTTAGCCGCTCCTTACACGCCCCGTGCTCGGCCCGGCGCTCCCGTCTCCACGCCCTTAACGTGGGACGAAGTCGCCCGCAACCCGGCCCCAACTGACTTTAACCTGCTCAATATCGAACAGAGACTCAAAGAGCGCGGCGAACTGATCTCTCAAATGAAGCCCCAGCCGCTCGGCCGCGTACTCAAGAGCATTTCCACTCTATAGGCGCATAAAAGAAGCAGCCTGTCCGCGGTGCATACCGGGTTTAAGGCTGCTTCTTTTTAACCGAATCACAACAGCGGAGAGAGCATCCTCGCGAGCGCCTGCTTCGCCTTGACCTTTCGCGGGCGTTTGCGGAACGAGGAAAGCTCGATCTCGCGGCTGTCGTTCAGATCCTGCAAGAAGTCCCGCTCCAGCTCCGCGATGCGTTCGGCATCGAACAGCAGCGCGTTCGTTTCGAAATTGCTGAAAAAGCTGCGCAAATCCATGTTGGCCGTCCCGACCGAGCCCATCAGATCATCGACGATGACCACTTTCGCGTGGATGAACCCCCGGCTGTACTGCCAGAACCGTACGCCGTAGCTCATCATCTCGTCCACGTACGACAGCGTCGCGGCGTGCACGAGGTACGTGTCCGGCACGAGCGGCACGATCAGCCGGACGTCCACTCCGCTCATCGCCGCGATTTTGAGCGCCATCGCGATGCTCGCGTCCGGGATGAAGTACGGGGTCGTGATCCAAATGCGCTTCTTCGCCACCGACAGCGCGGCGAACAGCGTCTCGTGGATCGCGTCGTCCCGCCGGTTCGGGCCGCCGGCCACGATCTGCACCGCTTCTTTCCCCGTGCACTGATGGACGGGGAAATACGCCGGATCCTTCGGATTGTGCCGGGTCGCCGTTTCCCAATCCTTCAGGAATACCTCCTGCAGCCCGTACACCGCGTCGCCTTCCAGCGCCAAATGCGTGTCCCGCCAGAATCCGAGCCTCGGATGTTTGCCCAAATATTCGTCCCCGAGATTGATGCCGCCCACGAATCCGAGCGTCCCGTCGACGACGAGAATTTTGCGGTGGTTACGGTAGTTCATCCGTTTTTTCATGAACGCCGGGCGAAGGGGAAAAAAAACGGCGCATTCGGCTCCCGACTCCACCAGCGGAACGAAGTACTTTTTGTTCAAAGTAATGCTGCCGATCCCGTCGTACAGTACCCGCACCTGGACGCCCGCTTCCGCTTTGCGGATCAATTCTTCACGGAATTTTCGGCCCGTCTCGTCGTCCCGGATGATGTACGAGGAAAAATGGATGTGGTGCGTCGCGGTCCGGATCGCTTCCAACATCGCCTTATAAGCGTTCTCCGCGTTCGTCAGCACCCGCGATTTGTTGCAGCCCGTGATCGGAGCCGCTCCCGCTTTGCGCAGCAGCTTGAACAACCGCTCCTGATGGGCGAACTCAGGGCTCGGCATCTCTTCGGGCTGGGCGATCAGGTGGCTTTTCGCGATGATTTCCGCCCGCCTCTGCTCGTCGATTCCCCCGCGCTTTCTAACGCGCCGGCGGCGCTGGTATTCCCGAGCCAGAAAATAGTACAGCACGAAACCCACGATCGGGAACAAAAACAAGATAAAAAGCCAAGCCATCGCGTTGGCGGGCCTCCGATATTCCAGCACGAGAATGGTCGCGGCCTGGAACACGAAGATGACCAAAACTCCGATGAGCCAATACATGCGATACTCCTCTTTTCGCCGTAGCTTGTCAGATGACCATTATACCATCATTACCCATCAAGCGAGGCAGGAATCAAGCCGCCGGCATCGCCCTCACCGAATGACCAAATAAAAAAGCCCTGCCGGACTACCCTCCGCAGGGCTTCGCACACTCTCATCACGCCAAAAATTTCCGGTAATTCTCTCCGAACAGCTTCTCGTCACGAATGAACCGGGCGAACAGGCTCGTCGTTTTCGTATTCGCTGCAGCAGTCGCGGTCCCTCCGCGATGCAGACGGTTAAGCAGCTTCCGCAGCTTATCCGTCAGATCGGCCCGGTTCTCCGCCTCGAACGTGTCGCCAAGCTGATACGTTTCGATGGTGTAGCCGATTTCCCCGTGATTCGGTCCGAGCACGAATTTGCCGTGGGCCGCGCCTTCCGTCAATGGGCCGCTGATGCCCGAAAACATGCTGCGGTAAGGCAGGATAACGGCATCGCAGAGTTCGAGATACTGGCTTTTGACCGACTCCGGGATGTAGCGGATGTCCTTGTGCAGACGGTCGGAGAGACCGTATTCCATTGCCCAGCGGTCCAAATCCGCTTCCGTGAAGCGGTCCTCCGACCCCGCGACGATCAAGGTGAAATCGAGATCGCGCAAGTAACCGAGCGCCTCCATCAGAATATCGATGCCCTTGTCGTAACGCATTCCGCCGAACGCGAGCAGCAGAGGCCGTTTGCGTCCGGACAACGCCTCGCGAATCTCCTGCCCTCCCCCTTCAGCGCCTTCCGAAGCTCGTTTGAAATAGGGGATGTGAATGTTGGCCACTTTGCGTTCGTCGCAGCCGTCCCGGAGGATGCGCGCGTGGGTGAAATTCCCATGGACCGCGACCTTGTCGACGGTCCTCAGCTTAATGAGCAGCATCATCAGCCACCGTTTCAACCGGTTCGTCGGATACCAGTGCAGCGTTCCGGTTACCCGAATCCCCATCGTGAACGGAAGCACGAGCAGCAGAGAGAGGATCGCGCTGTCCAAGTGGAAAAGATGCACCTTGTCGTAGCCGTGCCGTCTCGCGTAGATGAACATGCCGAGCAGGCACAACGTCCTTTGCCATATGCCCAGCCTTCCCGTCTTGCGGAACGGGGGCAGGTTGCGGACCTTGACGCCGGCGGCGTTCAATTCCGACACCAGCTCATCTCCCGCGTTCAGCGTATAGTAGCCGATCCGTTCATATTGATTTTGCTTCCGCAAATGCTGCATGACCGTCAAGTTGTAAAGGTGATGGTGACCGTCGCTCGACAGATCGTATCCCAGTAACCGACTCATAAATCCGCTCCTCCTCAGCCGATGTATTCCACCAAACAATAAGCCGCACGGTTGGGCTCTACGCCCGGTCCGGCGCGAAGCTTGAGCCTGCACCGGGCAGAAGTGCCGCATTCGAAAAAGACGTCTTCGTCCTTCCGGAATCCCTGCGCCGCGGATGCGGCCTGTACGGCAGCGATCCGGGACGGCACCGACTCCGACGTTTCGAGCCAATAATCGGCGGGCCCGGATCCGTCGAAGGCGCCGGCGGTGCACAGGAATTTGACGTTCAAGATAACCGCTCCCAAGGGAAGCCGGAATACTTCTTGCCCTCCCCTGGCCGGGAGCGCCCCCGAAGCGTCCTTGATGCTGATCAGCTTCTTGGTCAGCTGGGCCCGGTTGCTCCGTTGGTAACCTTGATCGGAGTCGAAGAAGGCCGTTTCCTCCGTAGCCCCGATGCTCCGGCAATTCCGGAACGCCACGACCGGCTGGCCTCCCGCATTGCCTCCCGTGGGGCCGTCCTCCGCCGTGTAAACCAGGAAATCCTTCGCGGCCAGACCCTGCGGGAATTCGCAGTTTTCGTAAACGACGTTATGGGGAGCTTGCCAGGAGCCTTTGCTGTAACGGAATTCGTGTTTTCCCATCAGCGAGCATTCCTGGAATTTGATATTCGGCATTTTCTGATTAGCCGAACGGAACACGGCATGGACGGCGGGATCCAAGCGAAACGCCTGGGAGGACATGTCGCAGCTGATGAAAGACACCGTTCCGTCGTTCCAACCGCAGTCGATCAACTGGCTGCTCTCGTTCCGATGCTCGAATCTCGCCCCGATGCACAGGAAACGCTGAACGCCGTTGGCGTGACTGCCGTTCATCAATTTGAAGAACGTGCCGCCCTTCTCGTCGTCCCGATGGATCAGGCTGCCGCCCCAAACGTTGATGTTGCCGCCCTTCTCGAAAATGAGATAGTCGCCCTGCGACACCTCGAATTGGCAAGCGAAAAAGTTGTAGTTGAGGAACTGGTCCGAGCCCTTCGCCGCCGGCACGTACACCGCCCGCTTGATCGCGCCCGAAAACCCGCAATGGTACCAGGTCATTTCGCTGTTCGTGTTGCTGCCCTCGAGCCGGAAAATCTCGTTCCAGGACCCCGTCCACAAACACCTTTCGAACGTGTAGTTCTGGGCGCCGCCTTCCGAGTACGAGTACATGAAATTGTTCGCGGCGTTCTGCGACACGAACTCGATGTCCGCTATCGTGAGGAACATCCAAGCGTCGTCGTTGTAAAGCATGTATTTGCCGGCCGACGAATTGCGGTAAACGATCTGCGTGACGCCCCGGCCGGCTCCCTGAATGGTCAGGCCGACCGTCCGGGTGGTGTAAGATTTCCGCATAAGCGCTTCCGGTTTCGTGACCAGATAGCTGCCCTCCGGCAAATACAGGTTGACCCTTCCCCTGCGGTTCGGGTCCCCGACCGCAGCCGCGGCGGGATTGGCCGAGACGGAATCCTCGATGAACTTGAGCGCGCGGGTGAACGCTTCGCTGCTGTCCTTTTTGCCCGTGGGATCTGCGCCGAAATCCCGGATATTGACCGCCATGGGCTTGTCCGGCTGCGCCGTCGGCGTTGCCGAAGCGGACGCCGATTCCACCGGCATCAGCTTCCCTCTCAGAAGCCCGCCGGTAAGAAGCGCGAGCCCTGCCGCCGCGACGCCGGTCAGAAACTGTCTGCGCCCCATTCTCTTTTTCGGGGATTCATCTTCCACGGCGGTCCCTCCTTTCCGCGGTCCCGTGCCGGCCCCTGCAAACGGGAAATGACGGCCGGCATTTTGACCATGATCACGTAGGTTCCGAAACAGTAGGCGAATGCGTTCATCAGGTCACCCCGGAAAATGATGAACAGGAACCCGGCGATCAGCGCGTGCACGTAGCGGTTCTTGTGAATCCCTTTCTCGAGTTTGTTGACGATCGCAGCGCACAACGCCGCTCCCACGGCGACGCCGACCCAGCCGAAGTTCATGAAAAACTCGCTCGGCAGCGGATTCGACAGGTTATTGAAGTTCAGCGAGTACAACGCGGAGATATAATCGCCGATCGCTTCGCCGGAGCTGAGCGGTTTGCCGGTCCAGATGCTCCGGGGGACGAAGAAAAGGAAAACGCCGAGCAGCCGGTAGCCGAAAGCGTAGCCGTGTTCCGCGCAATAATGGAACGTGGCGATCAAATTCGAGAACGCGTCGAAATGGAGCTCCGTGAGCTGATCGAACATGAGATGGTAGGGGGACGGCACCTCGATGCCTTTGAAGCCGTACCGGAAGTAATTCAGCAGCGGAAAAATGAAAAACAGCCCGGACAGGATGACCCAGACGAATTTGCCCGGGGTCATCCGGTGCTCGTAGAACAGGTAGACGATCAGAATGATGATGAAGCCCAAATAAAACCGGGTCGTATTGAACGGGCTCGTCATGTACAGCAGCATGGCCGTAGACAACCAAAGCTGACTCGAAGCCGCCAGGCTCGGCTTTCGTCTGCGTCTGTCGAACATGAAAATCCAATTCGCGACGACGACCCCCTGCGTCGTGATGTTCCAAATAAGCAGAATGGATTTATCCAGCCCTTTGGAGGAGTAGTCCGCGTAGCCGAAAAAATACTGGAACTTGAACAAAGCGAACGTCAATCCGAAAACGAGGAACGCCGAAGCGAAATAGATTTGCCGGATGCGATCGGTCATGAATGGCAGGGGACTCGCGTTCGCTGCCTCCGGCAAGCTCGAAGCAGGCTCGACCGGCTCCGACCTCTTCCCGATCCGGAACAGCAGGTAGACGAAATTCCAGATCAGCAGAATGAAGTTGGCCTCCACCACGTCGGCGGCCGCAATCGGCATCGTATTCGGGAAGAAGGCTCCGTTCCCCAGTTGGATGACCGGGGCGAGGAAGAAGAACATGTAGACGAACACCCAGATGATGGTGTCCAGGTTCAGTTCCTTCCGCTTCAGAGCGAAGTGGAACCCGATGACCAACGCGACCAGATTCGCGAGGAACGAAGGCAGCAAATAGGCGTTGTCCCATGCGGACGTGTTGCCGTAGCACAACACCGCGTTCACGATCAGGAAGCAGGTTAACAGATAGACTCTGAGCATCTCCGATTCCCCTCGCGCCCGGACTTAACCTTCCGCGGCCGCCCTTCTTCTGCCCGGCTGGAACTTGGCCGACAGCTTGTTCCAGACGAAGTTGACCTCTTCGACCTTCAGCATTTTTACGAGAACGAAATAGAGCGCGAATCCGGCGCCGATCGCGAGCACCGTCACGATCAGATCGCCCAGCTTGCCGGGAACGAGATCCCTGAGCACCTCCCAATAGAGGCCGTACGCCAGACCCGACGATACCCCCGCGGAAAGCACGATTTTCATGAAGTAAGAGAACGCGATGCCGATGGTCTCCCCTTTGTTCAGCCTCTTGTAAGTGAGGACGAGATACGCGAACGAGACAGTCAGCGAACCGATCGTGGAGACCGCAATGCCTATGTATCCGATAAGCGGAACGAGGATGAAACAGCTCGTGACGAAGCCGGCCGTGTAGATCAAGGAATACGTAATCGGAGTCTTGAACTGCCCCCGGCTGAAAAACAGTTTGTTGAAGAAGTCCCGGACCGGCATGATGACGATGGCGGCCGAGAGGACGAGGAAGACCGTCGAGGTCATGCGCGTCGCCTTCTCGTCGAACGCCCCTCTCTCGAGCAGCGCTTGGACGATGTTCGTCGCGAACAGCATGCAGAAGAAGAAAATCGGGATGAGGATGAGCAGCAAGCTTTTGATGCCCGTGGAAACGATCGTGTTGTATTCCTTGCGCTTGTTCTCCGTCCACATCTGAACGGCGGAAGGATAAGTGGCGCTAACCATGGCCGTTCCGAACAAGGTAACCGGCAGCATGAGGATGCGGTTGGCGTAATTGATCGCCGACGCGCTGCCCGCGTCCAGATAGGCGGAGAAATAACGGGAAGCGAACACCATGGTCTGGTCGATGAGCACGAGCGTGATGATCGGGAGCGACATCGTGAGCAGCTTCCGCAAATACTCGTCTTTGATCCGGATGTAAAAACGGTACCGGACCCCTTTCTTGCGGACGACGGGAATTTGGACGACCACCTGCAGGACGTTGCCGAGTACGTAACCGACCGCCACCGAATAGATGCCCATGGACTGATGGAACAGCACCATGAACACGATGACCACGATGTTGTTCAGGACGGACAGCAAAGCAGGCAGCGTAAAATGGTTCAGGCTGTTGAGCACCGTCGACTGCGCGTAGGACAATCCGAAAAAGAGCATGCCCGGCAGCAGAATCCACAGCAGATGCTCCACCTTCTCGTGAACGGCAGGGTTATCCGCGAAGATGGCGGACAGACCGCTGCTGAACGCGTAGCAGATGCCGATGATCCCCAAAATGATGACGATAAACCAGTTGACCGTATTGCTGAACATGAGCGAAGCTTCTTCCGCGCTTTGGTGCACCCTCGCTTTAATGAACAGCGGGATAAAACCGGTTAGGAAGACGGAAGTGACGAAAGCCAGCAAAATGGAAGGTACCGCGTTGGCGAACAAGTAGGAGTCCATGTCGACGTCCGCCCCGTATTGCGCCGCGAGCAGTACCTCCCTGAACAATCCCAGAAAACTGCTGAGCAAATTGCCGACGAACAGAATTACCGCGCCTGATACGATCGCTTTCGAATTCATAACCCAGCCCCTAGCTATTGATACATTCTGTAACGCAATCTCTTTTGAATTTACGCTACATTTCGTATCGTGTCAAGGGGATTCGCCGGGCTTCTTCGCTTCATTAGCCGATATATTCGATCAGGCAGTAGCCTTTGCGGGCTTCGGTAACCGCGGAGGATGCCGCGAGCACGATATGGCGCTTCTCTTCCGTGTCGCAGATGAAGAAAACGTCCTTCTGCGTATTGAAGCCATTCCGTGGAGCGCCGTTGGACGGCGTCGCCGTCGCAAGCACGGTCGGGGTCGCCTCGCTCGTTCTGACCGTATAGCTCCAGCCTGAAGCCGTGGACGACGTCGTATTGGGGGCCATGAATACCGTGACTTTCGTGATGACCGCACCCAGAGGAAGGTAGACGTCTTCGGTCGCAGCCCGGTTATAGGGCAGCGTATTGCCGGCCGTGTTGATGGAGAGGACCTTCTTCTCGGCTCTGCCTGAAGTCGTGTTCGACCAGTTCAATTCGGTGTCGAACAGGTTTTTGTACATCGTCGTGCTGCCGGTTCCGCTGCAGTTTCGGAAGCTGATTTGCGGGACCGCGGCCGGTGCCGTCCCGGAAGTGTTGACGAGGCTGATGAAAGCGTCCGGCGTATTGTGCTGCGCGATGGAGCAGCTGCGGTAAGCAATGGTCTCAAGACGCTGGGCCCCGCCGCCCGAATACCGGTATTCATGGCGGCCTTGCAGAACGCAGTTATCGAAAACGACGTTGGGGAAAGCGTCTCCCTGTGAGTTGATGCTGACGTTCACCCAGTTTTTGTCCGCTTGGTACGCCTGTACGGAGTTGTCGACGTTCTGGAACGTGATGATGCCGGCTTTCCACTCGCTTTGCAGCATGCGGCAAACCGATTTGGCCAGTTCGACGCGCGCGCCCATGCACAGGAACCGCATGGCCCCGGAGTTATGGTCCCCGCCGCCGACGCCGAGCTTGAACATCGTCCCGCCGACCGTCGTGCCGGGATAATAGAGCAGGCTCCCTCCGATGACGTTGATGCTGCCGCCCTTCTGGACGTCGATGAAATCGCCTTTGGCCACTTCGAATTGGCACGAGATGAAATCGTAGTTCACCATCTGGTCAGACGCGGTCGCGGGAATGTAGAACACTTTGTTCCATTCGCCGGAGAAGCCGCATTTGTACCAGAGAATCTCGCTGTCCGTGTTCGTGCCTTCCAGATGGAAGCCGTAATTCCATTGGCCGCCGACGTGGATCCGCTCGAACTCCATGCCGTGGCTTCTGCCCGAGGAGTATGAGTAGAAGAGATTGTTCGCGCCGTTGCGGGATTGAAACTCGATATCGGAAACGTGGATTTGGTTCCATCCGTCCCGGTTGTAGAACAGGTATTGTCCCGCGGGGTTCGGGTCGAATACGATTCTCGTAATCATCCGGCCCGCGCCTTGCACGGAATATCCCATGGCAGAGGAAGTCATGGTGTCGTCCATGAGCGCCTTGCCGGATTTGATCAGGTACGTACCCGGGGGAATGTAGAGAACCGCGTTCCCCCTTCTTTGGCCGTTTTCGGAGCTGAAGTTGGTCACCAGCCGCATGACTTCCTTCTTCGCCGCGATGAACGCCGCCGTGTCGTCCTGGACCCCGTCGCCTTTCGCGCCGTATTGCTTGACGTTGATGACGCCGTATTGGTCCTTGTAAGCATTCATTAAATCTTGACCGCTGATTGCCATTTCTTGCACCTCCATGTGACGTAATGCTCCATCGTATGAAGGACTGCGAGAATCGGCTCCCGTTATCACCCTATCAGGCAAAAAAAAAATAGAAACTCCGCACTTGATAGGTTCGGAATTCCCATAGACCTTTACGCTATACGGTTAATAGAATTTCTTCGTAAATTCCGGCCAGCTTCCGGCCGAACGCCTCCGGTCTCAGCTCGCGGATCCGCTCGCGGCCATTGCTCCCGATCCGCTCCGCCTCCTCGGGGTGCTCGATCAAGCGGAACAGCGCGCGCGCCAGTTCCTCCGCGTTCCGCGGCTCTACCAGCAGCCCGTCGACCCCGTCGGTAACGACGTCGGCGATTCCTTCTCCCCGGCAGCCGATCACCGGCAGCCCGTAGGACATCGCTTCGGCGTAGGCGACGCCGAACGCCTCGTCCCAGCTGGCGAGGCAAAATATCGACGAGCGGGCGAGCTCTTTCATCGCGTCGGCATGCGGCATCGCTCCCGTGAAGGTCACGCTCCCTGCGACGCCCAGCTCCTCCGCCGCTTTCTTCAGCGGGCCCAGTTCGCTTCCCTGCCCGATCATCATGAGCTCATAATCCGGGTAGCGGCCGAGCACCTCGCGAAACGCCCGAAGCAGCTCATGTACGCCTTTGCGCTTGATGAGCGAGGCGAGCGTGACGATCCGCTTGCGCTTGCCGGACCCGGTGTCCGAGAGATGGTCCTGCGTCCAGAAGGTGTTGTACAGCAGCTCAACGGACCTGCCGTTCGGCACGTGTTCCCGAATGTTGCTCTTCACCCGGTTGCTGACGGCCAGCACCTTGGACGCATGCGAAAGAATCGCGGAGCCCAGCTCGCGATGGGGTCCCTCCTTCGGGTAACTGTGGAAACGGTCCACATCGTGGAGGGTCAGCACATAGGGAATGCCGTACTTCCGATGCAGTCGATACGCGATGGCTCCGTCCGGGAAGATGTTGTGGGCATGCAGCACCTGGTACCGCCCGACGTCGATTTGCCGGCGCAGCCGCCGGGCGAGCAGCTTCGTCTGGATGCCCATCAGGCGGAACAGGAACTCGTCCAGCGCGGAGTTGGGGCTGACGCGAATGAATTTCGGGTGGTACACGGTCACGCCGTCCAGCTTCTCCACGCTCGGGATTTCGGAATACTTCTTGATTTTGCCGGAAAGGAAACCGGCCGCCCGCGGAATGAACGGGACGGAATTGACGACCTCGACGTCGACCCCGCCGTTCCGCAGCGCCAACGCCTGCTGATGCGCCCATATGCCCAAATAAGGCGAGCTCTCCTTCGGATATGCCCAAGACAGGAACAACACTTTCATCCGAGCTTACACCCTCTCCGCGGATCCCAAAATCAACCGGTTAACGAGCAGCCGCGTATCGGGCGAACATTTCGTCGTACACCTCGGTCGTACGCTTGACGTACTGCTCTTTCGTGAACTCTTTCATAAACACTTCCCTCGCGCGGAGCCCCATCGATTCGTAATCCCCCGACAGGGTTCGGACAACCTCATCCGACAGCGCAGCCGCATTCTGCGGAGGAACGAGAACGCCGGTCCCTTCGCGCACCATTTCGGGCACCCCTCCGACGTCGGTCGCCACGACGGGCAGGCCCGCGCTCATGCCTTCCAGGATCACCGTCGGGAAAATGTCGTACACCGACGGCAGCACAAGCAAGTCGCTCTGGCGCAGCAGCTCGGGAACGTCCCGGCGCAAGCCGAGCATGAACACCGTATCCTGCAGGCCGGCCTCTTGGATTCTGGATAGCAGCTTCTCCTTGTAAGGCGCTTCATGGTCGAACGCGACGTCCCCGACGATAACGGCTTTGATGCCGGGATGCTCGGCTTTCCAGCGAGCGGCCGCTTCGATGAAGTACTCCAAGCCTTTCATGGGGGACAAGCGGGCAACCGCGATCGCGATCTTCGCGTCGTCCGGCAGGTTCAATTGCTGCCGAAGGGAAGAGGACGCGAAGGGCAGCCGATCCGGGTGCTGAGCCGAAATCCCGTTATAGATTTTGACGAGCTTGCGGGATTCCCGTCCCGCCCACCGGAACATGATTTTGCTTCTCTCGCATAGCACGATCACTTTGTCGTTCAGCACGTGGTCCAGCCAGCCCACGAACCGATAAGCGAACAGAGGCCGCCTGGCCAGCTCGTGCACGGTTTGGATCGTGGGGATTCCGAGCATGCGGCCGACGGCGTTCGCGCCGATGACCTCCATTTTGTGCGAATGGATCAGGTCGATCTTGTGTTCCTTCACGATCCGCCGAATCTCTTTCATGGAGCGGAACAGCAGCTTGAAGTTGCGGAAGTAATACCCGGCGTCCGTCGGCTTGCCGAAAACGGCCAAGGGACCGTACAACACGGTTGCTCCCGAGGCTTCATACTTCTCCGCATAGGGCGAAGGACCGCTCAGCATGACGAAGGAGCGGTATTGCGCAGGGTCCAAGCCTTGGACCAGCTGGAGCAGCACGGAATCGACGCCGCCCACCTGGCTGGCGTACGGCTGGATGAACAGAATGTTTTTCATGTCCTCCCCCTTACACGGTTTGGAACGCGATCTGATGCTTTTTCGCCAGCTCGCAGAAGCGGTCGGCGATCATTTTGACGTCCTCTTCCATCCTCAGGCTGTCGAATATGTAGATGTCCAGGCTGTTGTCGGACTTGCACAGGTCGTACAGATTGAGAATGGCGGTGCTGCCGAAGGAGAAGAGGTTGATTTTGCGGATTCCGTTTTTGAGGATCACCAGGTAGAGCAGCTCGCAGGGCAGCTTCTTGGGCAGCGTCAGGATCTTTCCCGGTACCGCGTCGATATCCCGCTTCTCGCCCGGATGCTGTTTGATGAACATCGGAGCGTCGGAACGCCCGACCGCTTCATCGACTTTCGCCTTCATGTCCCGAACGTAGGCCGCACGGTCCGGAACCGTATCCAGGAACGAATCGGTCAGCACGACCGACATTTCCTTCAGCCCCGCGACTTGGCGGTCGATCTCGCTCAGTTCAGGGTAAAGCCGGTAACATTCCTCTACGATGCGGGGAATGGCGAGAAACCGGTTAAAGGTCATCGGCAAGCCCCTTGTTTTCTTGCGGATCGGATTTTGGCGATCCTGTTGGATCAGCGCCGGTCTTTGCAGCCAGACCGAGTCGATCCAGCGCAGGCTGCCGAAATAGCCGCCGGGAAGCCCGAGCAGGGGCGCCATTCGCTTGAGCATGCGCATGTGCCAGCGGGAATGGGTGCTGTTGTTGATGTAGTTGCCGAAGCCTTCCTCGTACAGGTAAACCGGCTTGTTTTCGCTGCCGAATTTCCGCATGATCGCGTATTCCACGGCGACGAAATCATGCGCGACGAAAACTTCGGAATAGGCTGAAGTGTCGGCAAGCACGGAAGGCAGGAGCTTCTTCCAGCCGTGATAGAAGAAATACTTGCGAAGCGGGTGCAGAGCCAGCTTGTATTGATCCAGCTGCCCGTCGTCGATATAGAAAACTTTCTTCCATACCCCCGTTTCCCGGACCTTGCGGGCGAACTCTTCCGCTTCGTGGAAATGGTTCAGAATGAGGATGTCGCACGGCTCGTAGCCGCCCCCCTCCTTGATCAGGCGGGCGATCAAGTATTGATAGGGTTTCGTGCAAACGAACAGGATTTTCGTACCCTTCGCCTTCTTCACCGGAACAGGTCTCCTCTGCGGCATGTTGGCAAACGTCTGCGGCCCATGCCGTCACCGGAAGCGCAATCTTCTCGCCAGGGTCAGGAACGCATCGGGCAGCATCGTCCGGGCCCACCGCTTCAGAATGAGCCTGAAGCCGGCGGCCGGCTTGTAGTGCTTCCACTCCGTCATGGACAGGTAGCGGTAATACTCTTTCTTGTAAGGATGCGCGTTGTCGTAATGCCACGGCTTGGAGTTGCCCGTGAAATGCACGATGGACGGCTGCTTCACGGCTTGGCGGAATTTCTCCCGCTTATCACCGGCCGCGTCGATCCTGCCCAGCATGTTCCGCTGCACGTTCCACTTGGGATGCAGGGCCATCCATTGGCCATGGAGCACGGCATTCAGCCCGTCTTGGTCGTGATAGTGCATGCGGTGGGGATTTTCCCTCACGAACCGGAAAACGCGCTCCGTGATCCGCGCTTCCCGCCATTTGGGCAAATGGATCAGAAGCACGCCCGAGTTGAAGTATGCGGCGTTGTCGGGCATGCCTAGATCGGCCCGCCGGAATCCGCCTCCCAAATCCTCGACCGCGCCGATCGGACAATCCTCCATCGGCACGTCCAGGAGCTTGGAGATATCGTCCCGCACGATAAGATCGCAATCCAGGTAAACGGCTTTCTCGATCAACCGGTCCCGAAGCATTTCCGGTATGACCAGCCGGTAATAGCTGGCTTGGGTGATGTGCCGGCCTTTGGCGATGAAGAGATCGTTGAAAGCGTCCCTGCTGACGGACAGAAATTCGATTTCTCCGCCGTGGCGGGTCACCGAACGGGTAAGCAGTTCCCGGTTATCCGCCGTCAGCTCCCCGTCGGCGACGTAAAACCGGACCCGTCTTTCGCAAGCCAGGTTCGCGAGTACGGACACGAATGCGACAGCCAGATGCTGGGCATAACAGTTGTCCGCGGCGCCTATGATGACAATCGACTCGTCTTGGTCCATCCCGCTCCGTCCTTTACTCGCTTACTCTCATACTCATTTGACGATATGCCGCAGCTTGCGGTATACCAGGTTCCGCATGCCGCGCGCCGTAAGGCCGCGCCTGCCGAGCCGAACGCCCATCGCCCGGGACAGGTACCGCCGGTAGGCGTCGGCCTTCGCCGTACGGAAAACCGTACGCCCCCGAACGACATCCCGATACACCCGAACGAAGCCGACATCGGTTTCGTCCGGCAAATGCCACACGGTCAGATACAAATCGTCCGGATCCTCGTTTCCGGCTGCGTCGGGAGAAGTCCGGATCCGCTTGATGAACGGATTCGCCGTCCGCGGCGGATACCCGAGCCGGGCGTAGGCGAACCCGAGCATCTGCTCCTCGTCCGCGAGCCTCGGACGATTCCGGCGGAAACGCTCGAGGGACACGCTCCATACGCGTTCCAGCTCCGGCATGAGTTTGCGGGCTTCCTTCACGGTGGCGGCGAAGCACTCGCTGCCGCAGACTTCGGGTACCCGGACCGGAGTTTCGCCCAGCATCTCCCGGTAAATCTCCCGGAGCTTGAGGCGGCTGATGCTGTTCAGTTCGGCTTCCGTCAGGACGGCGTCTTCGGTTGCCATCGTGAGCAGTCCGTACCGTTCCAACTGGGACTCCACGATGGATGCCGGCCGCAGCCAGACGCAGTCCGGATGAAAGACCGCGTATTTGGCTTCCTCGTCTTCTCCCGGCGAAGCGATTCGCTTAATCACGTCAAACAGATAAAACGGGCTTTTGCGCATGCCTTGAAACCCGAAAGGCGAACGGTAACTCAGCGGGACCCGTTCGATCCTGACCTTCAGCTCCTCGATGAGGAACCGTTCCAGGTCGAACCCCCGGATCCGGGGGACCGAGGAGGCGTCGGTGAACAGGATGTGGTCGGCCAGCGGATTGTGGCGGCGGCTTGTCGCGAAGAATACCGCGGCGCAACGCCAATCCGATTCCCGGCTCCCTTCCCCCTCATGAATCCAGGTACAGATGTTCACGGGAGGCAACCTCTCTTTCCGTCCGCCAGCCTTCCAGGATAGCGGCATGGGCATCCACCATCCTGTCCATCGAATACAGCTCGGAGATCTCCCGGCTCCGGCGGGAGAACTGTTGCCGGAGGTCGATATCCTCCGCCAACCGCCGAAGTGCCCGGGCCAGCTCCTCGGTATCCTCCGCGGGCACGACGAAGCCGTTCTCCCCGTCGCGCACCAAGTCGCCGGCCGCGCCCGCCCGGTCCGTGGTCACGATCGGCAAGCCGAAGGCGGCCGCTTCGTTGAACACAAGGCCCCACACGTCGTAACGCGTCGGCAGGACGAATGCGTCGGCCAGCTTCCAATAGGGCAGCAGCTCGTTCTTCTGCAAGAAGCGCTTGATCGTAACGCCGCGGATGCCTTCCTCCCGGATGATCTCCTCGTAACGCGCTTCCTCCGGCCCGCCGCCGATGAGCAGCAGGCTGGCCTTCCCTTCCGGAAGTTCCCTCTGCAGCTTGGCGAAGGCTCGCAGAAGCACGTCCAAGCCCTTGCGCGGAATGAATTGCCCGACGGCAAGCAGGACGACGCCTTCCAGGTTTCCCTTCCGCTTCAGCTCCGCTTTCTCTTCGGGTGCCAGTGGTTGTAACTCCTCGCCGGACAGCACCGTCGAAGACAGCGGGTACTCCCGAATGCGGTCGGCGGCCGCTCCGTAATGCTCCAAGTAGCGAGTGCAGCTGCTGCCCGAAGAAAGCCACAGAGCGGCGCTGGAGATCAGATAGGTTTTCAATTTCCGCTGCAGCCAGCGGTCGTTGCCCGGAAACCCGCCGTCCGAATTCAGGATAAACGGTTTCCGCCGAAGCTTGAGCCAATGGATCGCGAGCATCTCGGTCGGCGAGCTGTAGCAGCCCATGATATACGCGTCGAACGGCTCCGCGTTCAGCTCGCGGAGGATCGACAGGTTCAAATGCTTATCGAGGCCGAACGTTCGGCCTTTCAGGAATTGATAGCGAAAATGGCGGCCCAGCCCTTCGATCTCCCATTCGCGGTTGGACTCGTTACGGGCTTGGAACCATACGGTCAGCTCGCAGCGCTTGCCCAGCTCGTTGAAGAAATCGATGCGGTAAGGAGAGGGAATATTGGTCAGGAACAGCACTTTCATCCCATTTTCTCCTTTCCTTTGGCTTGCCCGGCCCTTCGGCCCGGACGCCCTCCGATTCCGATCGCGAGCAGGGTCAGCACGGTGCCCAAACAAGCGCCGAGCGTATCGAGCAGGACGTCCTCCGGAAGAGGCGTCCGTCCGCCCACGAAGGATTGGTGGTATTCGTCGGTGGCGGCGAAGGCGAAGCAGAGCAGCGCGGCGGCGATCGGCAGATAGCTTCTGCCTCTGAATATCGCTCTCAGCAAGAGCAGCGTCAGGCAGCCGAGAATCGCGTACTCCGTCACATGAGCCGCCTTGCGGATGAAAAATTGCACGAACTCGGCCGCGCCCAGCTCTTCAATGCTGACGGGGTGGCCGCCGTACGTGAAATCCACCCAAGACAGGTAGCGCTCCAGCTGTTGCGAGGACACTAACCGCTCTAGCCACGGGCGCATGTCTTGCCGCTCGAACGGCTGGGAGGAGAACAGGAACATGACGGCCATCCAGCCGAGCAGAAACGCGCCGTAGCCTATTTTCGCCATGCTAGAGCAGATCCCAGCTGACGGGCGTGCCCGCTTTCAGAGCGCGGGAAGCGGTGCGCCCTACGAACATGCCCATGAATTTGGGAGGGAGGCCGTATCCCGGCCGGATGATCCGGATATTGTCCTCGCTGAGCGTTTCTCCGGCGGCGACGTCGCGGCTGATGTAGAGGGAGCGCCGGAACTTCAGCGATTGCTTGTCCTTCTCGGTCAGCCCGTAATGCACGCCGCCGAGCGCTTGCCAAGCGCGCTCCGATTCGGCAACGAGCTGTCTCATTTCCTCCGGCTCGAGCGAGAAAGCCGCGTCCACGCCGCCGTCCGCCCGGGAAATCGTGAAATGCTTTTCGATGACCGTCGCCCCGAGCGCCACGCTGGCGATCGGCACGCCGATCCCTTGCGTATGGTCGGACAAGCCGACTTCGCAGCCGAACAGGCTGCGCAGGTGGGGGATCGTGTTCAAGTGGCTGTCGACGGGCGAAGCCGGATAATGGCTCGTGCATTTGAGCAGGATCAGGTCACGGCATCCGGCTTCCCGGGCTGCGCTGACCGCTTCTTCGAGATCGGCGATCGTCGACAAGCCGGTCGAGATGATCAGCGGTTTGCCGGTCGCGGCGACGCGCCGGATGAGCGGCAGGTCGTTGTTCTCGAACGACGCGATTTTGTAAAACGGCACGTCCAGCTCTTCCAGGAAATCGACGGCGTCCGGGTGGAACGGCGTGCTGAACGGAATCAGCCCCCGCTCCCGGCAGCGGTCGAAAATCGGCTTGTGCCACTCCCACGGCGTATAAGCCTGCTCGTACAGCTTGTAAAGGGATTGCCCTTTCCACAGGCTGGCCGGGTCGCCGATGAAGAAGTCGCCTTCCTCCAGATCCAGCGTCATCAGGTCCGCCCGGTACGTCTGCAGCTTCAGCGCGTGCGCGCCGGATTCGGCCGCCGCGTCCACGATGCGAAGCGCGGTTTCGAGCGATTGGTTATGGTTGCCGGACATTTCCGCGATGATGAACGGGGCATGGCCCGTTCCGACCTTGCGGTGTCCCAGTTGGATTTCCCGCATCACGTCACCTTCTTCTTTTCGACTTTCACCACGAAGGTGTCGCCGTCCAATTCGAAATAGCAAGGATATCTTTCATTGTCCGCCACGCGCATCAGCGCGAACTGATCGCGGATCGACAGGTCCGGGTTGAGCCGGCTGTCGGCGGGCGTGCGCTTCGGATAAAACGTGGCCTCGCCCTCTTGCGGCACCGCTTCCGCGACGATGCCGGGGTAGCGGTCCAGGAACTCCCCGCACATCTCGAAAGTGGCCCGGGCGAGCTCCCGCCTCATTTCATCGATCAGTTCGGTTCCGCGGAAGGAGAGCGTTCGCTTCAAGTAGATCGGGCCGCTGTCTACCCGCTCCGCCGCCTCGAACAGGCTGACGGGGATGTCGCTTTTGCCCTCGAGGATCTGCCAAGCCAAGGGAGACCAGCCTTTGCCCTTGGGCAAGTCGCTCGCATGCACGACCAAATTGCGTTCATAGAGGGAGAGAATTGCCGGGGGAACGATCTCCCCGCAGCCCAGATAGAAAGCGATGTCCCCGCCCGTCATGTCCCTCACTTCATGGACCCAGATAATATCCTCTACCAGCGGCTTCAGCTTGAGCAGCCAGGCCGGCAGGAATTCGTTCATCCAATTCCGCCGGTCGGAAATGACCGTAATGCTCGCGAATTTCTTCATCGGACAAGCTCCTCCACGATTCTATCGGCGCCTAAGCCGTCGGTCAGTTCCATGGCGCGCGCGGACATCCGCAGCACCGTCCCGGGATGCCGGCGCAGCGTCAGCAGCGCCTCCCGGATCACGTCCGGGCCGACTTCCTCGGATGGGCCCAACCATTGAACCGCGCCGGTCTGCGCGACGCGTTCCGTCAGTTCGATCTGGTTCGAAGCGGTCGTTACGATCAGCGAGGGAAGGCCGAGGCAGCAGCGCTCCCACGTGGACGAGCCTCCCGCCCCGACGGCCGCGTCGGCTTCCAGCATCAGCTCCGCGACGTTCTCCGCGTGGCGGAAGAAGCGTGCGTTCGGCAGCCCGTCGCAGAATTCGGCAATCCGCTCGGCGTTCGGATTCGATTTGCCGGCGAGCACCGTCACGGCCCAATCTTCCTCCGGCATCGACTGCAGCGCCTGCAGGGCTTTGACGGTCTCCCCGGTCGCATCTATGCCACCGAACGAGACGAGCAGCCGCCGCACGCTTCCATCGCGCCTGACGCGCCTGCGAAGCTCAGCAAATTCCTCCCGCAGCAGCGCGAACATAGGCCCGACCAACAGGCGGGTCCCTGGCGCGATCAATCCGCCGTAACGAGCCCCCGCGTCGGGGTCCAGGTTCTGGTCGAGCAGCAGGTCGCAGTCGTGCGGGCGGTCCGCCAAATCGTCGATCGCCATGAGCTTGCCGACGTAAGGACGCACCTTCTCCTCGTACCGGCTGTCCAAGGCATAGTGATCGACGACCAACCAGTCGATCTTCCCGTTCCGGCCGAGGCGGGGCAAGCAAGCGATCGTCTGCTCCGCGTCCTCCGCCCAATGCGCGCCGAGCCAGTGCGCGTGGGCCGGCGGCCGCTCATCCTCATTCCGCGAGCCTGTCGCGGCCGGTTCCGGCAGCACGAAAACTTCGTAGCCCCTCTCGCGGATATAGGCGATGAGATTCCCGTCATGCTCCCGGCACAGGAAGACGACTTCGGCCTGCCGCCGCTGCCGAAGCCGGTCCGCCAACGTCAGGCACCGCATGACGTGTCCCGACCCGATGAGCCGGGAAGCGTCGGCGCGTATAGCGGCTTTCATCCGGCAACGGGCTCTTTGACGCTCTCCCCGATGACTTTGCGGAAGGCGTGAATCACGTCCTCGACGTCGCGGTCGGTCATCGCGGGGAACAGCGGCAGCGTCAGCACCCTGTCGTAAAACCGTTCGGCCTTCGGGCACAAGCCCGGACCGTATCCTAAGCGGCGGTAATACGGATGAAGGTGGACCGGAATGTAATGCAGGTTAACGCCGATGTTCTCGGCATGCATGCGTTCGAAAATTTCGTCGCGCCCGAAGCGAAGGCGGTCGAGCTTCAGCTGTACGACGTAGAGATGCCAGCTGGACTCTCCGTTGCCGTCCTGCTCGGGCAGGATGGCTTCCTCCATGTCGCAGAAAGCCTCGTTATAGCGGTCGGCGATCGCCCGCCGCCGCTCGACGAAACGATCCAGCTTGTCAAGCTGGCTGACGGCAAGCGCCGCCTGGAAGTCGGTCAGCCGGTAATTGTAGCCGAGCTCCTGCATTTCGTAATACCAGGCGCCGCGGCTCGGATTCTCGAGCGACTCGCGGTCTCGCACGATGCCGTGGCTGCGGAACCGCAGGAGCTTCCGGTAATATTCCTCGCTGTTCGTCGTGATGACGCCGCCTTCCCCCGACGTGACGTGCTTCACGGGATGAAGACTGAACATCGTCATGTCGCTGACGGAACCGACTTTGCTCCCCTGGTAGCTCGCGCCCAGCGCATGGGCCGCATCCTCGATCAGCACGAGTCCGTGCTTCGACGCGATTTTCCGCAGCGCGGCGAGATTGGCCGGCTGGCCGGTGAAATCGACGGCGATGATCGCCTTCGTCCGATCGGTCACGAGCTTCTCGACTTCAACCGGGTCGACATTATAGGTCCGCTCGTCGATGTCCGCGAAAACCGGCGTTCCGTTTTGGTACAGCACGCAGTTAGCGCTGGCCGCGAACGTCATCGGCGTGGTGATGACCTCGTCTCCATCGCCGATTCCGGCCGCGCTGCAGGCGGCGTGCAGCGCCGCGGTGCCGTTTGCGAAAGCGACGGCGTAGCGGGCTCCCACGGTTTTCGCCATTTTGCTCTCCAGCTCCGGAACGAGCGGGCCGGTCGTCAGGTAATCTCCCTTTAAGATCGCCGTGACGGCCTCGATGTCACGGTCGTCAATCCATTGCCGTGCGTAAGGAAGGAAGGTGTTTCTCATGCGTATTCACCTAGGTACTGCCGGATTTCTTCGTCCGTCAGCCAGTGGTCGTTGGTATGGCTGCAATAGCTGAACCTTTCGTCCAGCGGTTTGCCCCCGTAGCCGTCCGGGTCGTCGTCCAGCCAGCCGTGGTATTCGGGTTTGATGACGTAATAACCGTCGAATTCGACCGTTTTCCGGGCGTCGTCTTCCGTGATCATCGCTTCGTGCAATTTCTCGCCGGGCCGGATGCCGACGAATTCCATCTGGCAGTCGGGGGCGATCACCTGGGCCAAATCGACGATTTTCACGCTCGGGATTTTCGGGACGAAAATTTCGCCGCCTTTCATCCGCTTCAAGTTATCCATGACGAATTGCACGCCTTGGTCGAGTGTGATCCAGAAACGGGTCATCCGTTCGTCGGTAATCGGCACTTTGCCGGTGCGGCGGATTTTGTGAAAAAAAGGAATGACGCTGCCGCGGCTGCCGGCCACGTTGCCGTACCGGACGACGGAAAACCGGGTCGGCTTCTCGCCCACGTAAGCGTTGGCCGCGACGAACAGCTTGTCGGAAGCGAGCTTCGTCGCGCCGTACAGGTTGATGGGGTTGGCCGCTTTGTCCGTGCTGAGCGCGATGACCCGCTTGACGCCGCGGTTGATCGCCGCGTCGATGACGTTCTGGGCGCCCAGGATATTCGTCCGGACCGCTTCGATCGGATTGTATTCGCAAGCGGTCACGTGCTTCAGCGCCGCTGCGTGAATCACGATGTCCACGCCGTCGAAAGCCCGGTTCAAGCGCTCCGCGTCGCGAACGTCCCCGATGAAAAACCGCATCCTCGGATCCGTGAATTCTTGGCTCATTTCGTACTGTTTCAACTCGTCCCGGCTGAACACGATGATCTTCCGCACATCCATATCCAACGCCTTCTGCACGAACTTTCTTCCGAACGATCCGGTTCCCCCGGTCACCAATACCACTTTTCCCGTAACTTCCATCTGTACCTTCCTTCCCCGACTATAGACCTATTCGATACATAATGTATTCCGCTTGAACCTTATGATACATTTAGTATCAATTATACGTCAACACTTTTGTCTACAGAATGTATCAAAAACAAGAAAAAGCGCGCCGGCTTGGCCCGCCGGGCACGCTTGCATAGTGCGTGGGTCCTACATTCGATTCAAGACGACACCTACGATTTTGGCCCGAACGTGCTCCAGTCTCTCCATTGCCTGCATCGCTTCCTTCTGCCTGACTTTTCCCGCTCTCACCACGAACACGACGCCGTCGCAGAAAGCGGACAGCACTTGCGAATCCGTCACGTTCAGCAAACAGGATGCGTCGATCAGGATGAGGTCGTAACGGGTCCTCAGCTCCTCGAGGAGCTTCAGCATCCGTTCCGATCCGAGCATTTCGGACGGATAGACGGTGGCCGGCCCCGCGGCCATCAGGGACAAGTTCGGCACGGAAAGCTCCTGCACGGCATGCTCGATCGTGCAGCTTTCGGACAGCACGCTGGTCAGCCCCAGCCGGTTGGACGCCGAGAACAAGCGGTGAAGCGCCGGTTTGCGCAGGTTGGCGTCCACCAGCAGCACTTTCTTTTCGGCTTGGGCATACAGGACCGCCAAATTGCTGACGGTCGTCGATTTGCCCTCGCCGGGTTTGGAGGAGGTCACCGCGAGAACCCGGCGTTCCCGATCCGAGTCGGCGAATTGGATGTTCGTTCGCAAAGCCCGGAACATCTCGGTACGCGGGGAATCGGGATTCGCGATCGCCACCAGCTTGTGCTTACTGATTAACGCCGACATTGATCGCTTCACCTGCCTTGATTTTCTTCGAAAGCTCCAGATCTTCAACTTCACCCGTCTTGAAATCCCCTTTCCGGATGCGGGTTACCGTCGCGAGCAAAGGCTTGCCCAGCATCACGGCCACGTCCTTCTCCGTGCGGATCTTGTCGTCGAAGTATTCGCGAAGCAGAATCAAGCCGATGGAGGCCATGAACGACAGCACGACCGCGATCGCGAGCTTGCTGGTCAAGCTCTTGGAGACGTTGCGGGGAGGCTCGGCTTTGCCCGAGTCGCTCAGGATCGTGACGCTGTCCACCTTCATGACTTTCGGGATTTCCTCGCGGAACGTGTCCGCCACCGCATGCACGATCGCGGCCGCTTTGTCGGGAGAAGGATCCCTCACCGAAATGCTCATGACCTGGGATTTCTCGGAGGTGCCCACCGAAATGCGCGAAGCGAGCTGCTCGGAAGTCAGCCCGAGCTCCGGATGGCGGGCGGCGGCCGGATCCATGATCACGGGCGTCGTCAAAATTTCTTTGTACGTATCGGTATACTCCGAAGTCGAAGAGGTATGGACGATGACCTTCGAGACGGCTTCGTAACTCGGCACGGCATACTTGTCGTGGTAGTAAAATACGGATCCGCCGAATACGGCGGCCATCAGGACCATGAACCACGCCCTGCGAAACAACAGCCTCAGCAATTCCTTCAATTCCGGTTCCATGATCGGTTCGCCCCTTGAGATACACGTTGTATCTTATGCCTCTTCACGATACGATACAAAATGTAACATGTCAAGCGTTATCGTACCCGGAACAGGGGCTCCAACGGCTTGCAGCGAAGCCGGTTCTCCAGATCGCCGCGGGTGAGCGCGGTTTCGAGCTGCTGCAGGAATTCGTCGTAAGCGAGCAGGAGCCGGGCCGCGTCCTCGTCGGTATGCGAATAGCTGACGGTATGGGCGCCCAGCGTGAGAATGCCCCGGGCCAGCATTTCTTGCAAATAGAAGGTTTTGATGTCCCAGGAGCTGTACCGGTCGGTGTCCCGGATGCTCAGAAACGACCACGACGGACTGCCGGTCACCGACAGGACCGACTCCAGACCGTGCAGTTCGATGGAATCGCGAATGCCGTCCATGATTTTACGCCCGACGCGGTGGATCGAGCTGATCACAGGGTACGTCTCCAGCCTGCGCAGGGTCGCAAGCGTCGCCGCCAGGGACAGCGTTTCCCCTCCGAACGTAAACGAATAGAAAATATCCTCCATTTTCATCATGAGGTCGCGTTTTCCCACGATGGCCGAGATCGGGTAACCGTTGGCCATTCCTTTGCCGAACGTCGCGAGGTCCGGCGTCACGCCGAACAGACGCTGCGCGCCCCCGATGTCGAAGCGGAATCCGGTGACCGTCTCGTCGAAAATGAGGACCGTACCGTGATTGCGGCATAGAGCCTGGATACCCTGCAGGAATTCGGGAGTCGGTTCGGTCGAGTTCATCGGCTCGAGAATGACGGCGGCGAATTCGCCCGGGTAATCCGAAAACAATTTCTCCAGCGTATCGAGACGGTTGAAGGTAAAAGAATGGGTCAGCTCGCGAACCGCCTTCGGAACGCCGAGATGACGCGCGGTCGAACCGATGTACCAGTCCTGCCAGCCGTGGTAACCGCACACCGCGACGCGTTCCCGCGACGTGTAGGCCCGGGCCAGCCGGACCGCGCCGGCCGTGGCGTCGGAGCCGTTTTTGCCGAAACGCGCCATCTCGGCGCACGGAATGAGCTCCGTCAGTTTCTCCGAGACCTGCATTTCCAGCCGGTGCGGCAAGCTGAACGAAACTCCGTTGTCCATCTGGCGCCGGACCGCGTCGTCGACGAACGGGTCGCGGTAGCCGAGCAGCACGGCCCCCAGGCTGTTCACGAAATCGATGTATTCGTTGCCGTCCGCGTCCCACACCCGGCTGCCGAGCCCTTTTTCGATGAAATAGGGAGAGACGCCGAGCGGGTATTGGGTTTTGCTTTTGCTGAACGTTTGGCTGCCGAGCGGAATCGTGTGCAGGGCTCTTTCCAGCAATCTTTCCGATTGCGCGTATCGACTGGACATGGTTTCACCTGATTTCTTGGGATTGGGTGGATCGGATCATTCTTGTATGGCTTAAAGCTTCCACTGGGAAGGATTCAACAACGCCGGGTCGCGCGCCGCGAAAGGAGCGAACTCGTCGGACCGGCGGCGGAGGCCGTTGCGCAGCGCGGCGGCGAGCTGGAGCAGTTGGGCGCGGTCATTCACGCCGCATACGAAAGCATCCACTTCCGCCAGCCCGTCCACGTAGGAGAGGGCCGCTTCTACCGCATCAAGTCCCGTGCGCTGGAGAAACAGAGCGTAGCCTTCGAGATGCCGGGCATACGGCCGGAAATAGGCGGGGATCTCATCCTTGTCCATCAACAAGAGGCCCTGCAGGAAAACCGACCGGGCATGGACCTCGATCCCCCGCTCCTTGCATTTGCGGAGTGCTCCACTGCGGATCAGCCGCTGGTCGAAAACGTTGACGGGCGCCTGCAGCAGCTGGAGCGGATAACGCTCCGCCAGCCCCTCGACGTCGTCTTCGGCGTAGACGGACACCCCGACCTTCTCCACCAGGCCCCGCCGTCTGCAGCCCAGCAGCCATTCCATGATTTCGTCGCCCTGCGGGGACAGCAAGTCTCCCGCCCGGTGCAGCAGCAGCCCGTAGACGGAGGGCTGACGCAGCCTGCCGAGGGACTGCTCCAGCAGCCGGTCCGCCTCAGCAGCGTCGAAGCGGCCGCCGTCTGCCGCAAGCAGGGAAGGCATCTTCGTCACGATATCGAAGCCGTGATTCCCCCAAAGCCGGCTGCCCAGCACCTCTTCGCTCTCCCCGTACAGCACGGCCGTATCCAGAACCCGAACGCCCAGCTCTTGCGCCGTTTCGAGAATCGCCCGCACCTCTTCGGGAGCCGTCTGCCCTTGGCGGTTGGACACGCCGTACGGCAAGCCGAATTGAACGGTCCCGAGACCCAGCTTCGTTTTGTTCATTTGACGAGCCTCTCCTTTGACAGCCGCTTGCGGTATTCGAGCGGGTCCGCTCATTTGACCTTCCGGTCCGCCGCGAGAGACTTCATCTCTCCTTCGTTGCGGAGGATTCCTTCGTTCCGCCCGGTCAAGTCCGAATGGCTTTCGATCAGCGAAAGCCATTCGGGGAACGAGACCTCTCGAGGCTCCCACCCCTTGTCCGAGGCCAGGCTCACGAGTGCGGTCAGAAAGCTCCAATCCCGCTCTTCGTCCAACGTCCACCTGTAGTGGGAATAGTCCTTCTCGCAGCGGATATGGTCCTGGGGAAACAGGTCCGGACGGTTTCTCATGTAAGGCGTGACGTGTTCGCGCTCGGACGCCCATTCCGACTGGCGCCATGCCTGGTACAGCGCCTCGATGGTGAACACCTCGACATCCAGCCCGTCGGGATACGTCGGCGGATTGATGTTGGAAACATAGCGCAGCTCCGGCTGGCCTTCATTGAACCTTGCGACCACGGCGTCCACGACGGCCGGATCGATTAAGGGACAATCTCCCGTAATGCGTACCACGGCGTCCGCCCGGATGGCTCTCGCCGCCCGGTAATAGCGGTCCAGCACATCGTGCTCGCTTCCTCGAAACACCGGAATGCCGAGCCGTTTGAGCGTTTCCGCGAATTCGTCGTCGGCGGCCGATTCGCCCGTCGCCACGACGATTTGGTCCAGGTTCCTGCATTTGGACAACCGCTCGTAGATCCATTGAATGACCGGCACCCCGCCGAGAGGCCGGAGCACTTTGCCCGGCAGCCGCGTGGAGCCCATGCGCGCCTGCACGATGGCGGCGATTCTCATCTTTGGTTCCCCCCGTGTCGGAAAAGTAGGATTGACTCTTGACAGAGATTAGTATAAATTAAATGCAAGATTGATACAATATGTAACAAATTTTCTTCGTAAGTATACTAATTGGAGCGTGAAAATGTGGAGGCGGAGCGTCGCAAGGAACGGATGAAAACGATGATTGACCGGTACTACAGGCTGAACCGGGTGTCGGTCGCGGACGATACCAGCCTGTTCGCGAGGGAGCTCGCCGAGGAGTTGGGAGTGGGCGTCCTTTCGCTGTCCACGGGCACCCCTTGCCTGACTTGGGCCGTGCCCCGTAAATGGGTCGTGAAAGAAGCGTTTATCGAAACGCTGGACGGCAAGCGGATCGCCGATTACGCCTGGCACCCGCTGTACCTGAATTCCTACTCGGCCCCCTTTTCCGGCATCCTCAGCCGGGAGGAGCTCATGAAGCACGTATCCTCCCATCCGGTTTTGGAAGACCGCCTAATATACCTCAACCGCTGGCAGTACCACCGGGAGCATACCCAATGGGGCTTCAGCGTTCCGGCCAACGTCGTGAAGGAAATGACGGACGAAGCTTACCGCGTCCATATCGACGTTTCCTTCGAAGAGGGACAGCTCGACGTCATCGACTGGATTCTCCCGGGAGAAACCGAAGAGACGATCTTCTTCGCCGCCCACACCTGCCACCCCGGCCAGGTGAACGACGGAATCGCCTGTATGGCCGTGCTGGTCGAGCTTTTCCGGCACCTGCAGACCTTGCCGAGGCGCAAGTACACGTACCGGCTCATCATGGGGCCGGAATACTTCGCGGCGGCTGCCGTCCTGGAGCACGGCCGGGACGTGAAAAACCTGCGCTATGGCTATTACCTGGACATGGTGGCCAACCTGCTGCCCATGAGCTATTCCGCCTCGTTCGCCGGCAACAGCTACGCGGACCGCATCACGCGCAGCGTCCTCCGGAATTACGAAGCGGGGCGCCTGGATGCCCCATACCGCAGCCTGTACGGGAACGACGAAATGTTCTACGACGGGCCGGGATTCGAAATTCCGACCGTCTGCCTCGCCCGGCATCCTTTTCCTTACTACCACACGGATTGGGACGACCTCGCCCATTGCGACTTCGAAGGGCTCGAGGAAACGTTCCGCATCCTGACCGATATCGTCGCCACGTTCGAAGCCGACTGCGTCCCGGTCCGGACCTACGAAGGTCCTCTTTACTTGAGCGGATACAACTTGTACATCGATCCGCTGAAGGATCCCAAAGGCTACAACGCCCTTCAGGCGATCCAGATTTACATGAACGGGGAAAGAAGCTTGCTGGAAATCGCGGAGAAAGCGGACGTCTCGTTCTCGTTCGTTCACGAATTTTACAGCGAATTGCTCAAACACGGGTTGGCCGTCGAGAAGCCGGCTCTGATCCCGGAGGAGGCCGTTTCATGAGAAGCTACCAAAGCCATCTTCAGCATGCGTCGGCTGCAAATGCCGCCGTCGCGCGGAAACCGACGTTCCGTTCGTCCGCGATCTTTCCGGTGTTCCATTTGAAGGGCGTGCGGACCCGCATCGCTTTTCTCGGCTATTGGATGGTCAAACGAAGCATTCCGGAGATCCATTCCGTCGTCACATTGCGTTCGATCCACGGCACCCCGTTGTACCGTCGCTCTGAACGCATCACCGAAGCGAAAGCCTACCGCGTCGAGGCGGAGGATCTGCTGGCCTGGGCCGGTATGAACCCGGAAGCCGAATTTACCGGCAGTCTGGAAATCGAATTCTACTCCTCCCGTGACCTCGTCTATCCCTATCCGGCCGTTGTCGTGCAATATTACGGCCCGGAATTCGGAACGATCGTCCACACGGCTCAGCGGGTATTTAATGACGCGGAAGACCGCAACGCCAACCTCGAGTCCGTCGTTCCCGAAGCCGGCTTCAACATTTACGCCGACGACGACCGGGAACCGTTCTTCGCGTTCGTGAACGGCTGCGATCCGGTACGGGACGGCCGCATCGCTATGAAGTTCTACAACAGCAAACGCGAGACGCTGGAATGCTTGATTCCGGTTTCGCAGCTGCTCCCTTACGAGACGACGATCGTCCATCCGGATCGGCACGTCGATCTGCAGGGCTTCCTCGGCGGCAAGCCGGGCACGGCGCAAATCCAGTTCGACGTTGCGTGGGTGTTCCCCCGCATCATCGCCGGCAACGTCCAGCGCTCGCGGCAAGGCATCAGCGTCACCCACACCTATTACGACACGTCTTCCCATTCGGGCGACGAGCATTATTGGAAGGACGCGCCCGAAGGCTGGCAGCCGGCCAGCTTGTTCGTGCCGCTGTCTCTTTCCGGGGACCGCTACACGAACATTAATTTCTACCCGATCTATTCTCCCTCGGAGCTGGAAATCGACCTGGAGCTCTACGAGAAGGACGGAACGCTCATCGGCATCGAGAGAAACGTCCACCGGATTGCCCCGATTCACCGGGGACTGCATACCTTGGAACTGAAACCGCTGGCCGAGAAGTTCGGGGCGGATGCAGAGCGCGCGGCGGGGGCCAACCTGGTCGCCCGCACCGTCCGGGGAAGCCGGCTGCCGACCCGATTGAAAATCGGCCTGGATTACGGCATGGGAACCCACGCCTTGCCCTGCAACATTTGCAAAACGATGGACGTCAACAATCCGGCGCTGGAGAACAAACGAAGCTCCTTCCACTGGGCGCCCGTGCTGGCCGACCAGCAGGATGCCGTCGTATGGGTCGTGAACAGCGCTCCGCTGAATCCTTACGAGCGGAACGCTCCCGTCACGTTGACCTTCTACAGGGAAGAAGATACGGCCACCCTGACTCGAGAACTGGAACTGCCGCCGAACGGCGTTCACGAAATCCGGCTGAGCGAACATCCGGAGCTGCTCGAATTTTTCGGCGGGCGGATGGGCTGGTATACGTGCGTGTCCACGAACCCCCACGCGAAGTCCTATTACCTGAGCGAGAGCGCATCCGGCATCGTCGGCGGCGACCACGACTTCTGACGGGGGGTTCCAGGGCATGTTGATGGACTTGTTCGACCGGCTGTTTCCGATCAACCGGAGCATTACGGGCAACGGCGTGCGGGAAACGCTGCACATCCTGGGCGAGTGCGCCCCGATCCGGCAGCGGGAATTCCCGACCGGCACCGTATGCTTCGATTGGACCGTGCCGAAGGAATGGAACGTCAGGGACGCCTACGTCAAAGACGGGCAAGGACGCACGCTGATCGATTTTAAAGCGAACAACCTCCATTTGATGGGCTATAGCAAGCCGTTCAGGGGCTACGTCTCCCGAAACGAGCTGATGGAGCATCTGTACACGAAGCCCGATCTCCCGGACGCCATTCCCTATGTCATGTCCTATTACCGGGAGGACTGGGGATTTTGCGTCGAGCATCGCCGTCTGCCCGAGTTCACCGACGACTGGTACGAGGTCGTGATCGATTCCGACCTGGAAGACGGGCACATGACCATCGGAGAGGGATTCATTCGGGGTTCGTCGGACCGCGAAATTTTGCTCTCGACGTACGTCTGCCATCCTTCGATGGCGATCAACGAACTGTCGGGGCCTCTCGTTCAGACGATGATTTACCGGGCGCTGAAAGACCGCAAAGACTTGAAATACAACTACCGTTTCCTCTACCTGCCCGAAACGATCGGTTCGCTGCTGTATCTAAGCCAGCACGGGGATGAACTGGTCGCCAAGGTGGACGCCGGCTATGTCGTCACCTGCGTCGGACACGGCGAGGCGTTCACCTACAAGAAGAGCAAGCGGGGCGACACGTTGGCCGACAAAGCGGCGCTTCATGTGCTGAAGCAGTCGGGCAAGCCTTATAAAGTCGTCGAGTGGAACCCGTTCGGCAGCGATGAGCGGCAATATTGCAGCGAAGGCTTCCGACTTCCGGTCGGCAGTCTCATGCGCACGATGTACGGGGAGTATCCCGAGTACCACACGTCGCTCGACAACCGTTCGCTCATCAGCGAGCAAGTGCTGCAGGAGACGGTCGACATGTACCTGGCGCTCATCGAGACGCTGGAAGCGAACGAGACGTACGTCTGCACGCATATCCACGGCGAGCCCAAGCTCGACAAACGCGGCCTCTACCCCTACACCGGCGGGACGAGAACGCCCGAGCAGAAGCTGCGCATCCTCCAGACCACTCATCTGATCGCCTTCAGCGACGGGCAGCGTGACCTGATGGACATCGCCGAAACACTGAATCTAGCCGGCAAGGACATGAAGGAAGCCGCGCTGCAATTGGTCGAGCATGGCCTGCTGCGCAACGTGAGAACGTCGTCCGAGCTGCAGACGGCAGCCGGGAAACGGGATTGAGCGTACATGAAAAAAAAAGCGATCGCCTCGATCGCTTTTTTTGTGGCTAAATTGCTCGACCTCCGCGTCGCTGCAAGTAACGTTACTAGGTATCGCTAAATCGCTCGACCATCGCCATCACGTCGAATTAACGACACTGGGTATCACTAAATTGCCCAAACACCGTCATCGCGACGGATTAACGATACCGGGTATCACTAAATCGCCCCATCACCACCATTCCGCCGAATTAGCGATACCGGGTATCACTAAATTTGCGCTGCCTGGACGCGAGCGAGTTAGTGGACGTGGGAGGCTATTTTAGCGGTACTTCGGACTTACGATCCAAATAGTGGACGTGGGAGTCTATTTCGGAGGTTCGACGGGGGTTCTAGCAAGCTGGGGGTTCGAGCGAACGCACGAGAACCGCAGATTCCACAGTGCTGATCCGGTAGTCGACCAGCGCATGGATCCCGCGGTTCCCGAAAATTGCCGCACGCTTTTAAAGCCACCCTATTTCTACCGAATCGCCTGCTTCAGGTAGTAGGCGAACTTGAACAGCTTGCCGTTGATTTTCGAAATCTGAAAGTAGGGCTTCTGCGCCGCGCCGAAAGAACGGTAGATTCTCTCGATCGGCTCGTGCATGCCTCCGTGGAAATCGAACGCCTTCCGATCCTTGGACATCTCCCGGATCGCATGCCAAACGAGCAGCGAGTGAGCTCCGCTCATCTTCGCCTCAGGCGTCTCCCCGCCCAGCAGGTAATACGTGCAGCGGTCGTCCCACACCAGGTACAAGGCGCATTGCGCGTTCCCGTCGGCGTCCAGCGCCAGCAGGATTTTCCGGCGGTTTCTCCTTCGGCACCGTTCATCCACCGCTTTCAGAGTCTCATAGGAGTACGGCATCGAGAACCTCGGAGGATCGAACATTTTGCTGTTGGTCGCCTGGAAAAGGTCGAGATCGTCGCTTTCCACGACGCGGATCCGCCCTTCGGCTTTCGCGATGTCCGCCTTCACCTTGTCCGAAAACTCCCCGTACACCCGCTCCAAATCCGTCGTATCCTCCAGCACGTACGTGAACCGGGACGTTTGACGGAACCCTTTCCAATAAAAAATGCTCCAGTTCGTATTGTCCCAGTGCAACTGCTGGTTAAAGTAATCCACCGCCGGAATCTGCTCGATCAGCTCCGTGTAGATTTCCCTTTCGTAGGACAGCTTGGCGTCCTGGTTGGGAAACTCGGGGTAGCGGATCCAAACCCCCATCGTCAGCGTAAGCTGCGGCATGGAAATGACCTCGAACATCGACTTTTTCGTCTTGCGGTACGGCATCGAAGCCACGATCCGGCCCCCTCTTTCCACGAGGGCGACGTCCCAATTGTCCGGTCCCCCACAGACAGCGTCGAGCCACCAATCCTGATCGAACAGCGGCACGCCGGGCTCGGTGCTGCAAAGCTCCCTGTATTTGCTTTTGGCGTCCCTGGCCGCGGCCGCGGGACCGGTCTGAAGAAGGCTCATTTTACACCATCATCCCTTGATTGATATTGGTATATAAGGAAACCGTCGTGACGACCGCCGTCACCTGGCTGATCGCCTGCTTCAGGTAATAGGCGAATTTGAACAGCTTGCCGTTGATTTTCGAAATTTGAAAATAAGGCTTCTGCACCGCGCCGAAAGAGCGGAAAAAGGTTTCGACGGGCTCGTGCATGCCGCCATAGAGATCGAGATTCTTCGTCACGCCCGACAGTCTCTTCACGGCTTCCCACAACAGCAGCGAAGACGCCCCGCTTTTCCGAAGCTCCGGATCGCCGCCGCCCAAGAGATAATAGGCGCAGTGCTCGTCCCAGACGATGTAAACGGCGCTGTGAACGCGGCCTTCCCGATCGACGGCAAACCAGATTTTGCGGCAATTCCGTTCCCGGCACGCCTTGTCGACTTTCCGAATGAATTCGAGCGTATGCGGCATTTTGACCCCTTGCCGTTCGAACGTCATTTCGTTGATCCGGTGAAACGCCTCGATGTCGTCGCTTTCGACGATCCGAAGCTGCTTCTCGGCTTTGCGGATTTCGTTGCGCGTCTTTTCCTTCAGGTTGGCGTAGAGACGCTCCGTATCCTGAAGGTTCTCCAGGACGTAAGTGTAGCGCGTCGTCTGACGGAAGCCCCGCCAATAGAACGTGCTCCAGTTGGTGATATGCCAGTGGAAGTGCTGGGTGTAGTAGTCCACCTTCGGCAGGCGGTCGATGAGTTCTAAGTAGATTTCTTTTTCGTAGGACAATCGGGTCGCGTATTTCTGGCCTTTCGGATATTTGATCCAGATGCCCATCGTTAACGTCAGGTACGGCATTTCGATGACGTCGAAGAGCAATTTCTTCGTCCGGTGGTAAGGAAGGCTGGCGACGACCTCGCCTCCCCTTTCCACCAAAAGCACATCCCAGTTGCTTTCGCCGACCGTCGCGTCCAACCACCAGTCCTGATTGACGAGCGGGATGTCCGAATGGCGGCGGCACAACTCCCGGTACTTGCTTTTCTCATCCATGATGCGGAAACCTCGCTTCGTTAAAGGTTTAGGTCGTTAACGTTCGCCGCTTCGGAAGGTTATCCGGTAATGCCGCAATGCTTCTCGATATCCGCCCACTCGTGGTAAAGCCGAATGACGTCTTCCGCGCTTACGCGGCTGCCCATTTGAACCTCGACCCACTCCATGTCGCTCTCGGCGAGCACGCTGTGAGGGGTGCCGGCCGGAATGTGGAGCACGTCGCCGGCGTGGATTTTGGAGATGACGTTGTTCATGACGAACGTCCCTTCCCCGCTCGCGACCGTCCAATATTCGTCCCGGTTCAGATGAAAATGGTAGCTTGTGCAGTGTCCCTTATTGACGCGTACGGTGCGGGTGAGCAATTCTCGATCGTTATCCAGCTTCCGGAAGTCCATGACGCGCGACGTTCCCCACCGCTTCTCCTCGTACATGGGCCGCTGCTCAATGTCCTTCAGCATGTCTTTCAGCTTGGGGCTGCGGGCTTTGTCCGCGACGAGAATGCCGTCCGGACTGGCGGCCACGACGACGTCCGACAGGCCGATTACGGTCACGAGCATATCCAGTTCATTCACGACATGCGTGTTGACCGAGTCCGGACTGACCAACCCGCGGCCGATTTTGTCGATGTTCATCTCTTCGGTGAGCGTATTCCACGTGCCGAGGTCTTTCCAGTAGCCATCGTAAGGCGTGACGGCGACGGATTCGACTTTCTCCACCACTTCGTAGTCGAAGCTGATGGCCGGCAAGCGGTCGTACTGCTTCACCATTTCCTCGTAGTGGATCGGCAGGCCTTTATCGATCAGCAGGCGGATGACCGTATCCAGCTTGAACGCGAACACGCCGCAGTTCCATAAAGCGCCTTCGGCGATAAGGCCCTCGGCCGCTTCTTCCGAAGGCTTCTCCACGAATTTCCGGACGGAGCGGTATGTATCCGAATCGGCGGACCCGGCGTGCGGGACGATGTAGCCGTATTTTGCGGACGGATAGGTCGGTTGAACGCCGATCAGCGCCAGGTCCGCTTCAGAGGACCTGACGACCGTTTCGAGCTCCTTCACCTTTTCGAAAAAGCTCTGCTCCACGTAAGGATCGACCGGCAATACGGCCACGACTTCGTCGAGCGGCGTGCTTTCGATGGAGTACAGATACGCCGCGGTCAGCGCGATGGCCGGAAACGTATCCCGGCGCGTAGGTTCGACGATCGTCACGACGGAATCCGGCAGCTGGTTGCGGATGATTTCCGTCTGCTTGGCGCCGACCGCCACGAGCGTGTCGTCCGCCAGCCCCGCCTTTTCCAGTTGACGCCATACCCGCTGGACCATTGATTCCATCTCGCCCTGCTCGTTGCGAAGCACCTTCAGAAACTGTTTGGACCTTGTATCGTTCGAGAGAGGCCACAGCCTTTTGCCGGAACCTCCGGACAATAACACGATTTTCATGAAACCACCGCTTTCCGTTGTTCTGATGGGGTCGCAGGCCATTCCTCGCCCGCTTCTCCCGGGAAACGCTGCCGAACGAACCGTGCGGGCGTTCCCGCGTGGATTTCCCCGGCCGGCACGTCGCGCAGTACCGTGCTCCTCGCTGCGGCAACGGCCATCGTGCCGATCGTCACGCCCGGATACACGAACACGTCGCTCGCGACCCATGCGCCGTCTTCGATGCGTACGGGCTTGACGATCAAGGAAAACGCGACGTCCTCCGGATCGTGGCTTCCCGTGCACAGGTAACTGCGCTGGGAGACGACGCAGTGCGCGCCGATCTCGATCCGATCCAGGCTGTAAAGCTCGGCCCGGTCGCCGATCCAGGAATGATCCCCGATGGTAACCTTCCACGGGTACGTAAAGGACGCGCTCGGACGCACTTTCACGCCCGCGCCGATCTTTGCGCCGAATAACCGAAGCAAGAACCGGCGGAAACCGTACATCGGCTGCGGCGAGCATCGGAACAACGTCGCCTGCACGAACCACCACAGCAGGACGACCGCCCCGTTCCGGCCGCGCGAATAGCCGTCTTGCCTATACTGATTTAACCGAATGCGATTGATCATTGGATCCATAAGCCACCTGAACTCCCAGCTCCGTCACGGATTGATGGAAGGCCTGCATGACGGCCTCGTAGCCGAGCTTTTCTTCCGCGTATCTCCTGGCGGCAAGCCCTGCCTCCTTGCGGAACGCCTCCCGTTCGGCAAGGTCCCGCAGCCCGTCCGCCAAAGCGTCCGGATCTTCGGGCGGAATGAGCAGTCCCGCTCGGGACTGTTCCATGACGGCGTGGACGGCCGTCTCCCGTTCCGCCGTCGCGATGACGGCTTTGCCGCTGGCGAGCATCCCGGTCAGCTTGGAGGGCATGACCAGATCGGAGGATTTCCGCTTTTGGATAAGCATGTGGATGTCCGCCATGTTGAGCAGCTCGTTCAGCCGCTCGGCCGGCTGAAGCGGCAGGAACCGGACGTTGGCCAATCCGCGGCGCCGCGCCTGCTCCGCCAAGTTCGCTTTGGCCACGCCGTCCCCGCACAGGACGAACCGGATGCGGGGATGCTCCCTCAGCTTTTCCGCGGCGTCGAGCACGATTTCCAGCCCCTGTTTCTCGCCCATGTTGCCGGAATAGAGGCAGACGATGTCGCCGGGGCCGAACCCCATTCCATCCCGCAAGCCGTTCGGTTCACCCTCTGCGAGCGGCCGGATGGCGCGAAGATCGGCCCAATTCGGGAAGTGCCGTATCCGCTCCTCCGGCACTCCTTTGGCTTGCAGCCGCCGGACCATCGGCTGGCTGATCGAGGAGACGATGCGGAACGACCGCATCAGCCAGCCCTCGAAGCGGGTCACCGCCTTCTTCAGCCAAGGGCGGTCGGGCAGAATCCCGAGCTCGAAAGCGGCATCTACCTCGAAATCCTGTACGTGCAGCCACGATTTGACCCGAAAAGGTTTCGACAGCAGAAGCGCCATCGGAGAGAGCATTAGCGGGGGTTCGACGACGAAGAGGATATCCGGACGCCAAAACATTTGGAGGAATAGGACAGGCACGCTGGAAACCGCGAAGGAAAACAGGTGCAGGAGGCGTTTGATTCCGGACGCCTGCTTCGGCACCCATACGGGACAACGCCAGATCCGCGCCCCGTGCCATTCTTCGCGCGCGTAACGGGCGGCCGAATAGCCCTCCGGCACTTTCCATTGCGGATAGTACGGCGGCGCCGTAATGACGCGCACCCGGTACCCTTGCTCGGTCAGCCAACGAACCATCTCTCCGTTGTACTTGCCGATGCCCGTCAATTCGGGAGCGAAATTGATGCTGTAAAGCAGCACTTTGCCCGAACCGGTCTTCAAGTGGAAATCACTTCGCTCTCTTCCTTTGCCTTCAAATCGATATGGCCAGCGGTCTCTTGGGCAAATCGGGGGTACGCTGCATTTCCCATTTCACGAGCTGCAGGTCGGAGTCCACCATCATGCCGATCATTTGCTCGAAGCTGACTTCCGGCCTCCAATCCAGCTGGCTCTTGGCTTTCGTGCAATCGCCGAGCAGTAAGTCGACTTCGGCGGGCCGGAAAAATTTCGGGTCGATGACCACGTGGTCCTCATAATCCAGGCCGACATGGTTGAACGCGACGCGCAGCAGCTCGCGCACCGTCCGAGTCTCTCCGGTCGAGATGACGTAATCGTCCGGGGTTTCCTGCTGGAGCATGAGCCACATCGCCTTCACGTAATCGCCGGCGAAGCCCCAGTCGCGCTGGGCCTCCAAGTTGCCCATGTGCAGCTGCTTCTGCAAGCCGAGCTTGATTCTGGCCACCCCGTCCGTCACTTTCCGGGTCACGAACTCGATGCCGCGCCGCGGGGATTCGTGATTGAACAAAATGCCGGAGCAGGCGTACATATTGAAGCTTTCGCGGTAATTCACCGTGATCCAGTGCCCGAACACTTTCGCCGCGCCGTAGGGACTTCGCGGGTAAAACGGCGTCGTCTCCCGCTGCGGCGTCTCCACCACTTTGCCGAACATTTCGCTGCTCGAGGCTTGGTAGAATCGGGCCGTCGGGCAAGCAATCCGCACGGCTTCCAGCATGTTCGTGACGCCGATCGCCGTGATTTGGCCCGTCAGCAGAGGCTGCGGCCAAGACGTCTCGACGAACGATTGGGCGCCGAGATTGTACACCTCGTCGGGCTTCGCATGCTGTACCGCCGAAATCAGCGACGACAGGTCGGTCAAGTCTCCCGACAGCCATTCGATTTCGTTGCGGATCGCCTGGACGTTGTCGTAGTTCGGCGTACTGGTCCTGCGTCTTAATCCGTAAACCTTATATCCTTTGTTCAGCAGAAGCTCCGCCAAGTAGGAGCCGTCCTGCCCCGTCGTTCCCGTGATCAAAGCTTTTTTCGCCGTTTTCACCGGCATATCACCCCAGCCTCCCTTGAAGCCCGGTCAGTTCGGGGGCTTCTGCCGAATGTCGTACATACCAGGAGTAGGTCTCCCGCAACCCTGCTTCAAGCGGAATGCTCGCCTTCCAACCGAGCCCGCTCAGCTTGGAGACGTCGACCAGCTTCCGCGGCGTACCGTCCGGCCGGTTCGAATCGTAGCGGATCTCCCCTTCGTAGCCGACGATGCTCTTCACGAGTTCCGCCAGTCCGGCGATCGGGATGTCCTCTCCCCACCCGATGTTCACGATGTCGCTGTCTTCATAGCGGTCCATCAGGAACAGGCAAGCGTCGGCCATATCGTCCACGTGGAGAAACTCGCGCCTCGGCGTACCCGTCCCCCACAGGGTGACATAGGGCGCCCGGTCCCGTTTCGCGTCATGGAATTTGCGGATGAGGGCCGGAAGAACGTGGGAACTTTCGATATCGAAATTGTCGTTCGGGCCGTAGAGGTTCGTCGGCATGACCGAGATGAACCGGGTGCCGAATTGCCGATTGTAGGCCTGGCACATTTTGATGCCGGCGATTTTGGCGATCGCGTACGGCTCGTTCGTCGGCTCCAGGGTTCCGGTAAGCAGCGAATCCTCCCTAAGCGGCTGCGGCGCCATTTTCGGATAAATGCACGTGCTGCCCAGGAACATCAGCTTTCGGACGCCGGTACGGTACGCCGCTTCGATCACGTTCGTTTGGATCAGCAGGTTGTCGCGGATGAAATCCGCCGGGTAGTCGTAATTCGCGCCGATCCCGCCGACTTTGGCGGCCGCGAGGAACACGTAATCGACCTGCTCCTTATCGAAAAATTCCCGGACCGCCAGGGCGTCCCGCAAATCCAGCTCCCGAGAAGTGCGGTGCAAGATGCGTTCATGGCCCTGCCGTTCCAAAGCCCGGACAAGGGCGGAACCGACCAAACCTCGGTGCCCTGCCACGTAAATATGGGCGTTTTTGTCCATCGATGTTTAACCACCTTCAAGGAATTAGGGGTTCTAAAACGCGTTGCGCGACCCGAATAGCAGCCGTACGGTGCGGACGATGATGACCATATCGAACCAGAAGCTCCGCCTGCGGATGTACTGGAGATCGAGCTCGACCATTTCCTCGAATCCGACGCTGCTTCTGCCGCTGACCTGCCAAAGCCCGGTGCAGCCCGGCACCACGGTCAGCCGCTGAAAATCCCGTTCCCGATAAGCCGTGACCTCCCTCGGCAGCGGAGGCCGGGGCCCGACGATGCTCATGTCTCCCCTCAGGACGTTCCAAAATTGCGGCAGTTCGTCTATGCTCGTACGGCGGATGAACTTGCCGACCTTCGTGATCCGGGGATCGTCTTTCATTTTGAACATCGCCCCGCTGACGTCGCTTTGGGCGGCGAGCCGCTCGAACAGCTGCTCCGCGTTGGTGACCATCGAACGGAATTTGTACATTTTGAAGGTCTTCCCGTTTTTGCCGATGCGCGTTTGGCTGAACAGCACCGGTCCGCGGGGATCTTCGAGTTTGATCGCGGCGGCCGTGATCAGCAAAATGGGGGACACGAGCGCGAACCCGATCAGCGCGGCGACGATATCGAATAACCGTTTGGCCCAGTCGCTCCGCTCCGCGGCGGATTCCGACGGATACCTTTTGACGGCGACTTCCAATTCCTGCATGCGCATGCTCATGGCAAAATCTCCTTATCCGACAACCTTGCGCTGATGAAGGGAGAGCAGCTTTTCCATCTGATAGAGCAGCGGCGTGCGCAGCTCATGATGGTCGAGCGCGAATTCCAGCGTCGTCAGAATGAAACCGAGCTTCTCGCCCACGTCATAGCGGATGCCTTCGAACTGATAGGCGAAGACGTCCTCCACTTGGTTCAACTGCTGGATCGCGTCGGTCAGCTGGATTTCCCCTCCGGCGCCGACTTCCATCCTCTCGAGGAAATCGAAAATCGCCGGCGTCAGGACATAGCGGCCCATGATGGCCATGTTCGAAGGCGCCTGATAGCGCTCAGGCTTCTCGACGAAATTGGCGACCCGGCACAGTCTCCCTTTCTGGTCGAACGGATCGACGATGCCGTAGCGGTTCACGTCTCTATCGTCTACCTGCTGGACGCCGACGACGGAGCGTTGCGTCAGCTCGAATTGCTGCATGAGCTGCCCGATGCAGGGCGTTTCCGAACGGACGATGTCGTCGCCGAGGAGCACGGCGAAAGGTTCGTCGCCGATGAATTTGCGGGCGCACCATACGGCGTGGCCGAGACCTTTCGGTTCTTTTTGCCGGATATAGTGGATGTCCACCATGCGGGAAGGATGCTGCACCTGCCGCAGCAGCTCCAGCTTGCCTTTCCCGAGCAGATTCTGTTCGAGTTCGAATGCGGAGTCGAAATGGTCCTCGATCGCCCGTTTGCCCTTGCCCGTAACGATCAGGATATCTTCGATGCCCGCGGCCACGGCTTCCTCGACGATGTATTGAATCGTCGGTTTGTCCACCAGCGGCAGCATTTCCTTCGGCATCGCTTTTGTCGCCGGCAGGAATCTCGTTCCGAGCCCCGCCGCCGGGATGATTGCTTTTCGTACCTTGCGCATTTCCCATCACCTATCCTTCAGAGTTTTCGGAACCTTTATATTTGCAAAGCGGTGGTTTCCGCTTGTTCCGCCTCCTGTTCCCGCTTGCCGAAATCCATGACTAACGTCCCCCTTATTGCGATTGACTGCTACAATTCGTATCAAGTATACCTCTTACATTAAGATACAAATTGTATCGTGTCAAGACATTTTTGATACGGTTCGCAGCCTGCGGAAACTGGTTTCTAAGCGCGTTTTTTGGCGTAAAAATCCTGCCTATTTCGGCGCAATGGCGGGACTGGAGGCGGATTTTCGCTTGTGTCGTTCCGTGGCATCGGATAGGCGGGAAGGCCGGGGCTTGTACAAATACTTAGATACAATATGTGTCAAAAGTTTGGGGTGGTGCTGTGGGGGAGTGGGGAATGTGTTTGGGAATAGCGCGGTTGGCGCACTTATTCGGTGGGGATGCGGTGCGGAGTGCTATTTAGCGCTTGAGACGCGCTATATTGGTGGGGATGCGGTGCGGAGGGCGAATTAGCGCAGGTGGTGCGCTATTTCGGTGGGAATGCGGGATGGTGGGTGAGTTAGCGCGTGTGGCGCGCTATTTGGGTGGGATCGCGGGATGGTGGGTGATTTAGCGCATGTGGCGCGCTATTTGGGTGGGGATGCGGGATAGTGGGTGAGTTAGCGCGTGTGGCGCGCTATTTGGGTGGGGATGCTGAGTAATGATCTGGTTTAGCGAAAGTGGGAGACTATTTCACTGGATTCCCGCAGCAACAAGCTGAATAGCGAACGTGGGAGACTATTTCACTGGATTCCCGCAGCAACAAGCCGAATAGCGAACATGGGAGACTATTTCACTGGATTCCCGCAGCAACAAGCCGAATAGCGAACGTGGGAGACTATTTCACTGGATTCCCGCAGCAACAAGCTGAATAGCGAACGTGGGAGACTATTTCACTGGATTCCCGCAGCAACGAGCCGAATAGCGAACGTGGGAGACTATTTCACTGGATTTCCGCAGCAACAAGCCGAATAGCGAACGTGGGAGACTAACCAGCGGAGACGCGCAACTTCGTACCGAAGCCAGGACAACGCAAAAAGGCAGGCCCAACCGGACCTGCCTTGGCAACCCATTCATATCAGTTCAACGCGAGCCTTCTCCAAGCCGAGCCGTCGTAGAGATAAAGCTCTTTCGTATCCGTCCGGAAGTAGAATTGGCCGGCTTTGTAGATTTTCGCATCGGGCACGCCTGCCCCGGTGAATGCGTCCATCCGCTCGCACTCCGCGTTCCAGGCCAAGAAGCTTTCGGTCGTGACCGCTTTCGAGGGATCGGCGTTGTATACGTAGCACCGGTTCCCCCCGGTTTTGATCCGGCGGCTGCCCGAAATCTCGATCGCGCGCTCCACCCGGGCCCGCGACCTGTCGGTGCGGTCGTCCACGGACAGGTTATCCGCGATCGTACAGTCGTTGCACGCATTGAAGTTGGCGTTGTCGATCGCCAATGTGTTGGCATTGGGAGTGCCCATTGCCGGGTTATCCATGTCGAAGCAGTTGTTGTTGACCCAACGGTTCCCGGTAAACAGCCCGTAGGTGACGCGCGTCGCGAACAAGCCGTATTTGAAGTTCAGCTCCACCGTATTCCCGGTGAACGTAACTTTGCTCAGGTCGGCCAGCTCGACGCCGGTCGCCCGGTTCCGGTACACATGGTTCCCGGCGATGGAGATGCCGGTACCGCCGCCGGAGACGGCCAAGCCGGCCGCCTTCGATTCTTTCACCGTGTTGCCGTCGATTCGGACGCCCGAGGCCCCCGACGCCACTTCGACGCCGATTTTATTGCCCGACAGAGGCCGCGGAGGAACATACGTGCCGGCCTGTATGACCTGGTTATGATGGATGACCGTATCGGTCGGCGGATAGGTTCCGTAGTTTTTGTCTTCCACGACCAGAATGCCGCTGGATGCCGAGGCCAGCACGAAGTTGTCGGCGATCGTGACGTTCCTCCCGCCGACGTGGGAGATCCCCCTCGCCCAGCTCCGGTTCACGTGGTTGCCCGTGATCAGGATCCGCTCGCAAACGTCCTTATCCCCGAGGTAGCTGACGACGGCGATGCCGTCATCCCCCGTTTCGGACAACGTATTATGGGCTGCCGTGCAGTCTTTGCTTCTGCCGGTGAAATGAATGCCGTCCGCCAGGGTGTTCCGGACTTGGCAGCCGACAATCGAGGTTCCCGTGCAGCCGGATACGAGAATACCCGCCGCATACGTATTTTCGACGAACAAGCCTTCGACCGTGCAGCGATCGGCCCCGGACAAAAACAATCCGTTCAGCAGCGGATTCCGTTTGGAATAGTCGGTCCCCGCGGTCGATTTGATTTTGAACCCGCGCCAAAACGCCCCGGATGCGTTGCTGATTTTGAGCACGCTGCGGGTTCGGTCGTCGGAAAGCAGCACCGAGTCTTCTCCATCGCCGATCATATTGAAAGAGCCGCTCACTTCCAAGCCGGTGATCCGGTAAGTTCCGATAGGAAGATAGACGGTTGCGCCGCCCAGCCGAATCGCATCCTCGATCGCTTTCCGAATCGGGGCCGTGTCGTTGTTGGTGCCATTTCCCGCTGCTCCGTAATCCGTTTTCACATTGAGATACGAACCTGCCGCCATACGTTCCCCGCCTTTCATCGTATTTAAAATATCGTATGGCAGTTTCGTAGAGGACGTGAAAGATTCGGGCGCAGACCCGCGCAATGCCGAATAACCGCAGACGTAGTCTGCGGCATGCACCACAATGGGACGATATAGCAACCGGAACCAGCCTACGGTTTACAAGTGACAACAGCGCCGGACATCGTCCCTTGGGATTGGTTTTTCTCGAAAACGGTGCCTTTGCAAGAGCCGGTCAGCTCGAAAGAACGCTCGATCCGCATCGTCTTCCTCGTCTCGACGGACACGTTGCCCGTGATTTCGGAGTCATCGCTGTCCGCCAGCAGAAAATTGTCGGTATGGCTGCGGTTGCGGGTATTGTTGTCCGTCAGGCGGTTGCCCGTAAAACGCAATCGGTCACTGTCTTCCGCGAAAAAACCATAGATTCCGTTTTTCTCGATCAGGTTCCCGGCCACGACGACGTCGTCGGCACCCACCTGGATCCCCGAGTCCCCGTTGCCGGACGAGACGTTGTTGCGAATCGACGTCCGGTCCGCGATGACGCTGATCCCCCTGGTTTTCGATCCGGTCACGCTGTTGTCCGAAATCGTGACGTAAGAAGCCCCTTTCGACACCTCGATGCCGAATTGGTTGCCCCTCCGCACGCCGTAAGTCCCCGCACCGGTGACCGTATTGCCTTCGATCGTCGTCAGGACGGGCGCGAAGGTTTGGTAGTTGCCGTCCCGGTCGACGAGAATGCCGCTCGAGGAAGTCCCTTCGATCACGTTGCCGCGGATTTCCACCTGATAGCCGCCCACGTGCGCGATGCCGCGCGAAAGGGAATTGCGGACGCGATTGTCCGCAATGACGACCTGCATCGTGAGCGCCTTCTGGCTCTCGTAACTTACCACGGCGATCGAATCGTCTCCCGTATGGGACAGCTCGTTCCCGGTCACGAGAATGAACCTCGATCCTCCGGTCAGATGAATACCGTCGGCGAGCGTATTCTGAATCCGGTTATTCCGAATCGTCCCCTTGACGACGCTGCCGCGAACCATGATCCCTTTGCCTTCCCCAAACACGTTCTCGACCATGAAGTTGGACGCTGCGGAAGTGACGTAGACGCCGACGTCCTGGTCGTTCCGGACGGCATTCGCCACGCCGAGAGAGATTTTGAGATTCCTGACGACGTTGTCCCGAGAGCCTTGGATCGTGACGACTCGCTTGGGATGCTTCACCATCCGCAGCTCGGCTCCCCAGCCTTCCCCCTCGAGCGCCACCAAGTCCCGCTTCACCACGATGCTCTCGCTGACCTTGTAGACCCCATTGGGAAAATAAACGACCCCGCCGCCATGCTTCCCGACCGAATCGACGGCCGCTTGGATCTTCAAGGTGTCGTCCGCTTTGCCGTCCCCTTTGGCGCCGAAGTCACGGACGGATACCCGGTAAGCGGGAATGTCCCGCTCCGGTCCCCAGGAAGGGAGAGGCGCTTTGGCGGAAGCTTTCCCAGCCGCGGGACCGACGGCAAGCTCCAGGGTACCCGAAGCCGTGGACTTCGTCTCCATCACCGTCGGATAAGACAGGAACAGGAGCGCGGCCAAGCCCGCCAGCCCGATTTTCAAGACCTGTTTCAGCCATCGCGTTCCCGGTCCCGCGCTCGTTCTCATCCCATCCCTCTCTCCCTCCGGCGTTCCGCCCGATCACACCGTTTTTTTGATCCATATGTAAATCGAATGCGGAAGCAGGTCGAGGATCGAATCCCTCGCGCTGCGCCGTTTTTTGTGCGCGTGCACGTCGATTCCCTGAAGCCACTCCAAAAAAGGCCGGTCCTCTTCGCGCAGCAGTTCGGCGTTGGAGAGGCTGCGGCGTTTGATCTCGTCCCAATACTCTACCCAAATGCGGTTTTGCGCCAGCCAGTCGGGAAGGTTTTCTCGCGTGAAGGCGGATAACTCCCCGTCCACGGGAAATCCGCACGCGCGCGGATCGATCCCCTCGGCTTGCAGCCCGGCCGCGGTTCTGGCGCACTTCTCGCAGCGACAGCAATTGCCGTATTCCCCGTTCGTCCAGCAGACGCGGATTTTCAGCCCTTGATCGCCGGTTCGTTTGACGTAATCGGCGATCACGCCCATTTTCTCCTGACGCGTCAGTTCCTCCCCTTCCAGCTCCACGGCCGTATCCGCGAAACGCACATGGTTATCGACCGTCGTATGGGATCCGTAGGGCACGGTTAACGCCATCTTGGGCGGCAGCGAGGAAGCAATGTAGAGCTGACGGACACCCAGCCGCCAACCCAGGGGAGCGAACAGGCCGATCATGCCGACGCCGTGCTGGATGCCGGGCCACCAGCCCCTTGTGATGCGCCCGAACTCGTCGGCCACCCTATCCTCCTGGATAAAGCCCCTCAGGTTGCTCTTGATGAACAAGTTTTCCATGCCGAACGCTTTCCCGAAAGCGACGTGGCTTTCCCGCACCTGCTCCCAGATGTCCGGCTGCCCGAGGCCGATATCCGCTCCCCATACGGTGATCAGATAGGGACGCTCCTCCCTTTTGCGCAGGCATGTCGCCAGGGAATCCACGCCCCCGCTGAAAAACATGGCGCTCCGGCTTCCCTCCGCGGGCAAGGAAAGATGGTCCGCCAACCGGCCGGCGAACAAGCCGCCTGAGATCGGCAGCTTCGGGTATAACGCCCGAAACGATTCCTTGATTCTCTGCAGGCTCCGGTAAAACGCGCGGTCCAATTCTTCGACGTAGACGTCGGCTCCCGTGACCCACGCGACCGGACACAGGTTGGCCAGCAGCGGAATGACGAGCACGCCGGCCGGTACGTTCTCGACGTTCCGGTCGTACTGGACATAGAACGGTTCGCCCGAAAAATAGCCCCGCACCTTGCTCCCGTATTCGACGTCGCAGGTTACCGTGTTTCCGTCCGCCACCCGGACGTTTTTGATCCGAATTCGCTTTTCTTCCGTTCTCATGGCTCCTCCTCGAAAGACGGCTTATCCCGGACTTTCCCGCTTCCCGCCCTTCGCCAGCATGCGATCCCGAAGCGAGAGCACCAGCTCCCGCTTGAAGACGAGCAGGAGGGCGCCGTACAGGATCATGCCCCACGCCAGCTCCCAGACGACGAGGAACGGCTCGGAACCCCATCCTTGCGCGAGACGCCCCAGCATCAATACCCCGGCGGCCATGACCGCGCTGAACAGCACCCCCGGCATGAAGCTTCGAATGTAATCCGAAGCGCATTTCGCCAGCACTTTGCGGATGGATTGACGGTAGTTCACGACGACGATTAAGGCTTGCGCCGCCAAATACCCATAGGCGACGCCGATCGCCCCGCCGAGCCACTCCCCGACCAGCAGCGAAGGGGCGATGATGACCAGGCACAGGACGGAATAGTAGAATCTCGTGTCCGCGCGGCCGACGGCGAGCAGCAGGCTTTGCGTCGGGATCAGCGAGGAACGGAGCAGGAACATCACGGCATGAACCTGGACGAGAGCGATGCTGGCCTCCCACTGGCTTCCGAAAGCGAACGGGACCGCGTAAGGAGCCGTCACCGCCAGGCCCAAGTAAATCGGACCCGTGACGTAGCTGATCAGGCCGGTGATCTGAAAATAGCCTTGCCGAAGCAGATCCGCCCGGTCCTGGATCTTGGCCAGCAGCGGCAGCGAGATCTGGGAGACGAGCGGCCACAGCTTCTGCATCGGCATCATGCATAATTGATAGGCGAACGTATAGTAGCCCAACGCTTCCGCGCCAGCAAGCCGCCCGAGGATCAGGTAATCGACGTTGGAAGTGAGAGTTTGCAGGACGTTGGACCCCATCTGGTAAGCGCCGAAACGGAGGAACCCGTATAGATCCCGGAGCGAAAAACGCCAGCCGGGCCGCCATTCCTTCCAGCCCGCCGCCGTCAAACAAACGGTTTTAAACAAGGCGTTCGCCAAATAGGAGCCAACCAGCGCATACACGCCGTAACCGGCGTACGCGCCTGCGGCCGCGACGGCGAATCCGACCGCGATGGAGGCGATGTCGACTTTGGCCAGATACGCGAACCGCAGTTCTTTTTGGAACAGCACCTGGAACTGCTGGCCGATCGCGGGAATGACGCACAGCAGCGCCATCCACCGCATCGGAACGAGCAGTCCCGGTTCCTGGTAATAGGCGCAGGCGAGCGGGGCGAGAAGCCATACCGCGGCGCCGACCGCAACTCCGGAAGCAAGGTTCAGCGCGTAGAGCCCGGACAGCTCGCTCCGCGTGATGTCCTGCCGGTGAATGATGGCGCTGGATACGCCGAAATCGCTCATCGAGACGGCAATGCCGACGACGACCATGATCATGCTGATCAAACCGTAATCCTCCGGCGCCAGAAGCCGGGACACCGCTACGACTTGGGCCATCTGAATGACCGTGGTCACGACGGTGGACAGGCTCGACCATTTCGCCGCGGCGATGCCTTTGCCTTTTAGAGACATCGTTTTCCCCTCATTCGGCTTTGGCCCGCGCGTGCGGCGACCTTCTTTTCAGGAACAGGAACAACGGATGCGGAATGAGATCGATCAGCAAATCCCTGGCCCGCTTGCCCTTGAGTCCGGCCTTCAAGTCCAGCTGCCGGAACCACCCGAAGAAAGCCCGGTCCTCCTGGCGGATCGCCGCGACGTTGGCTATGCTGCGCAGTCTGATTTCATTCCAGTACTCGGCCCGGAGCGCGCTGGTCCCCAGCCAGCCCGGCAGCTGCTGCCGGATATAGTCCCGTGTGTCGGCCTCCATCGGAAACCCGGCTGCCTCCGGATCGATTCCCTCGGCCATCAAGGCCGCGATCGTCCTCGAGCATTTCTCGCAGCGCCCGCAGTTGCCGTACACTTTGTTGGACCAGCAAACGCGTACGGTGAGTCCCAGTCCCGCTTCACGGCCTCGGATAAAATCCGATATCAGCGTGACTTTGTCTTGGCGGGTCAGTTCCTCCCCTTCGAGCTGCACCTTCGCGCCGGCCCAACGGATCCGATTGTTGATCAACGTGTTGGAGCCGTCCGGAATGGAAACCGCGAGTTTGGGCGGCAGCGCGGAGGGGACATACAGGTTCCCGATACCGAGCGCGTAGGCGAGCGGAGCGCATAAACCGACCATGCCGATGCCGTGCTGCAAGCCCGGCCACCAGCCATGCGTGAACCGGCCGAATTGGAAGGCGATCCTTTCCTCGTTCAGGAAAGTGCGCAGGCTGGACTTGATGAACAGGCTTTCCATGCCGTGCGCTTGGGCAAAATCCCGGTTATATCGTCTGACCTCATGCCAGATATGCGGCTGATGAAACCCGATGTCTCCGCCCCAGATCGTAATGAGGTACGGATTTTCCTCTTTGCGGCGCAGGAAAGTGCCGAGAGAATCCACTCCCCCGCTGAAGAATGCGGCGGAACGGGTCGGCGGAAGCACCGGTCGGTCGTCCGTCAGCTGCCGGACGTAAAGCTCGCCCGAGAACTTGATGCGGGGATACAGGAGGCCGAACGCGGCTTTCACTTCGAGCAAGCTCTCATGAAAAGCCCGGTCCAGCTTATCCACGTAGACATCCGCCCCTGCCGCCCAGGCAACGGGCAGCAGATTGGCCAGCAAGGGGATCATGAGGATGCCCTCGGGAACCCCCCGTATCGGCCGGTCATACTGGACGAAAAACTCTTTTCCCGAAAAATAGCGTGCCGCCTTCGCGCCGTACTCGACGCGGTACTGAATCGTGCGGCCTTCCTCCACCGTCGCTTCTTTTACGTATATGCGGTTCTCTTTGCCGGTCATGCCGACCCCTCCGCCCATTCGAATTTCGCCGATTTCGCTTGCCGCATGGAATGAAGCCAATACCGGAGCGCGATGTAGAGCAGCGGATAAAACATCCGGGTGTCGAACAGGTACGTGATCCGGTAGCTTTCGAGCAGCGAGAAAAACACCGCCGGATAAATCGCCATCCATCCGACCTCATATCGTCGGATCCCTTTGTAGGCCATGGCGATGAACCATCCGTAAACCAAGGCGTACAAGACGTACAGATAGCCGGAATCCGCGAAAATCTCGCCGAAAAAGCCCATGTTCGTATAGTCCGCGGCCGAGTAAGGACTGCTCTTCACGTTGGCGTAAGCCTGCGTCGTCTCGTCCATATGGAGAAATTGCCTCAAGCTCGAAGCCGGGAGGACGTTCGTCGCCAGGTTGATCCAGCCGTTGAACATAAGAGCCGGGAATCCGACCGTCCGTTCGGACAAATCGGGCATCGCCATCGAATGGTTCACGCTGGAGCTGATGTAGTCGAAGAATCTGCCGATCCCGTAAGCGTAGGCTCCCTCCTGGGAGAAGCCCGTTTTCGAATAATACTGGTAGCTTCGCACGCTTTCCGCGGCGGAGAAGAAGAGGATGACCGCCAATCCGGCCAGCGCGATTTTCGTAATCGTCACTTTGATCCGGCCGAACAGAACCGCCGCGACCAGAATGGGAACGACGAGCTCGAGAAAGGCCACGCGTTCGGAGAAAAACAACCCTCTCAGCACACCTGGGAACAGGATCAGCGCCCACATCCCGAAGCTGCTTTTGCGCTTCAAGCCGAAGACGCACACCGCGTACAGCGAGGAGGCGATCATGCCTAGCTGCGTCAGCGTGGTCACGCCGGAAATGCTGGTCACGTTCACGACTTGCTGCTTGAACGCCAAGAAATCCTGGCGCACGATGAGCATGTCGACGAGCGGGCCGATTCCTTGGAAGAGCACGATTCTGATGAGCCAGAGCAGCTGCGCCCCGCCGGCCACCAGTGCCAGCGCCAGCGCTTCCTTGCGCAGCGCGTCCCCGCTGCCGTAGGCGCGCCTGAATCGTTCGAGCGCCGTTCCCGGTTCGGTCTTCCGCGCCCATCCCGTTTTCTCGGTCAGGAAACAGCAGATGAAGATGATTAAATAGAAAAAAAGAAAGTTGGCGAAGCCGTTCAACGAGTAATATTTCTCGTAAGCGAACATCGGCCGGTAAAAAAACCATATCGCCGTGCTAGAGGAAACGACTAGCAGCAACAGCAGCCTCGGATTCAAGATCGTCCAGTTCACGGGAACCATCTCCGCCGTTCAAAGTGTAATACAGGATTTGTTCGTCCACGTGCCGCCGGAACCGTTCGCGGAATTCCTGGGACGAGAAGCGGCGAGCGTTGTCGCTGCAGTTCCGGTACCGGATGCGGTGCTCGTTCCGCTCGAAATCGTGCACCGCCTGAATCAAGGAATGGACGGTCTGCTCCGGGAAGAACACGCCCGTCGGATTCGCCTGGCCTAAGCCTCTGACCGTTTCCAGCACCCCGCCCCTGCCGTAGGCGATGACCGGGGTGCCGCAAGATTGCGCTTCGACCGGCGCGATGCCGAAATCCTCTTCCGCCGCGAACACGAAGGCCCGCGCTTTCTGCATATGCTTGCGCAGCACGTCGCACGGCTGGTAGCCGAGCATGGTGACGTTCGGTTTCGCTTTGGCTTTTATTTTGGCGAAGTCGGGGCCGTCCCCGATCACGATCAGCTTCTTGTCGGGCATCGCGCCGAACGCTTCCACGATCAAGTCGATTTTCTTGTAGGGAACGAGCCGGGAAGCCGTTACGTAATAGTCCTCCTTCGCTTCGCAGAGCTCGAATTGCTCCACGGCCACGGGCGGGTAGATCACGGAAGACTCCCGCCGGTAGACTTTGCGGATCCTCATCGAGATGTAGCTTGAATTGGCTACGATGGAATCCACGCCATTGGCCGTCCTTGCGTCCCAGAGCCTCATTTTGTGGAGCATCCATTTGGCGATGCCGCCCTTCAACCCTTTATGGAGGCCCGATTCCTTCAAATATTGGTGCTGCAAATCCCAAGCGTAGCGGATCGGCGAATGCACGTAGGAAATATGAAGCTGGTTCGGACCGGTAATGACGCCTTTGGCCACCGCATAGGAGCTGGAAATAACCAAGTCGTACCCCGACAGGTCGAATTGCTCGATCGCGAGGGGCATGAGCCCGAGATAATGGCGGAAATGCCGGCGGGCGAACGGAAGCTTCTGGATAAACGAGGTATGGACTTTCCGGTTGCCGATGAATCCGCGCTGGGAATCGGGCAGGAAATCGACGAGGCTGTACACGTCCGCATCCGGATACAACAGGAGCAGCTGCTCCAGCACCTTCTCCGCGCCGGCGTAAACGACGAGCCAATCGTGGACGATGGCCACCTTCATGCGCGTATCGCCTCCTTCACCACTTCAAGGGTTTGCCTCGCGCAGGCGCCCCAAGTAAACCTTGCGGCCTGTCTCCGGCCGCTTTCGCTCAGCGTCTCCCTTATCCGTTCATCGCTCATGACGGTGCCGATCTGGCGGGCGATGTTCCTTGGATCCCGCGGATCGCAATACAAGGCGGCTTCTCCGCATACCTCCGGCAGCGACGCGGCGTCGGAAACGACGACCGGCGTGCCGCAAGCCATCGCCTCGAGAGGCGGCAAGCCGAATCCTTCATAGAGAGAAGGAAACACGAAGCAAGCGGCTCCCTCGTACAAAGCCTTCAGCTCGCCGTCGGTCACGTAGCCGATCTGCTTGATCTTGCCCGATACCGGGAGATCGGAGCGTCCGAATATTTTGGCATTCGCTCCGCCCGCGATGACGATGTCGTAATCCGCGTTTTCCAGGCATTCGACGGCTTTTACGAGATTGGCGAAGTTTTTGCTCGGATTGTGGCTGCTGACCGCGAGCAAGTAGCGTTTGGGCTCGATTCCGTGTTTGGCGAATATTCCGGGATCCGCGCGAAGCTCCCTGACGTGTTCGTTGCCCAGCGCCACCACCCGGATTTTGCTTTCCGGTATGCGGCAGTGCCGGGTCAATTGCGTTTTGGAAAACTGGGACACCGTGATGATCCTTTGAGCCATGATGCCGAGGCCGTTCTGGATGACGCGGTAAGCGCTGCGGAAGGCGAACGAGAACGAGTGCGGGAATTCGTAAACCGCAGCGTCATGGATGGTCGCGATCTGCCTTCTCTTGGACAGCGGCCCCGTGTTGCACAGGTTGACGAGCCAGCCGTCCCTGGCGTGCCAGGGCAGCACCAGCTGCTCCCATGCATGCCCGCCGATACGGCCGACCTGCTTCACCCGGATGCGCTTCAGGTTCAGGTCGTGGATCGCGCCGGGCGGAACCAGCAGCGTAAACCGGTACTCCGCCGTTTCTCCGTCGCCGGAAGCCAGCAGCCCGTCCCATTGCTTCACCAGCTCGACTGCGTAACGCTGGACGCCCGTGATCGCCTGCGTCAGAAAACGTCCGTTAATATAAAGGTTCATAACATGCCCCTGAGTCTGCCTTTGAACGAGTTCCAGTAGTATTGCGATTTCGGAAACTGGAACGCGGTACAGAACAGCATCATGCCCAAAAACGGCTTGAGCAGCGCCCGGATTTTAAACCGGACGGTGTACCGATGCTTGGTGACGACCTTGCCGAAACCGCAGCCGTACTTGTAAGCCCGGCGGATGATTTGCGGCGAATATTGCAGCAGCGGATTGGGATGCCGGACTGTCAGGTCCGGGTAGTAATAGACGTTAAACCGGCAAAGCGCCCTTAAAATGTAGTCCGTTTCTTCCCCGGAATGATAGATGGAGCTGGCCCCTACGCCGATTTCCTCGTCGAATCCGCCGATGGCGTCCGCCGCTTCCTTCCTCAGGAAAATCGTGAAGGATACGGCCCGCCGCCACACGTTGTACTTGTCGACACTGCCTTCGACGTGATCGAACTTGCCGACGGCGTCTTTGCCGTCCGCATCGATCGACCGCCCCGTAATGATGGAGGCTTCGGGATTCCGAACGAACAAATGGACCGCTTTGCACAGCAATTCCGGATCGTACCAGCAGTCGTCATCGGGAAACGAGACGATGTCGCCGGTCACATACCGCAGGCCAATGTTTCTCGCCCTGGACAACCCCCTCGGAGAACGGAGCCGGAGAATCGGGAAATTCGGCTCATACCGGTCTAGCAGCGGCACCAGTCGATCATCCTCGTTCTGGTCCACGACAATCAGCTCGAAATCCCGGTAAACTTGCCGTTCCAGCTTCTCCAAAAAATTCTCCATCTCAGCCAAGCGGTCAACCGTTGCCAAGATCAGAGACACTTTCACGGAACAACCTCCTCCAATCCTCCACGAGAACCTCTCGTATCGCCTTCCCGTAGTAAGGCGCTTTGTGCCGCCATTTTTTCCGTGCCCATGCCCTTCCCCACAGACCGATGGAAGTCCACAGGTGGGCGGCGTGTCTCCAGCTCCCCGCCCGCTTCAACCTTAACAGTCGGTAGTGGTTGACGACTTCCGTGAAGGCGACTTGCTCTTCCTTATCTCGGGAGACCGGAGACTGGTAATGCTTCACCCGCAAGGACGGGTCGATCCACAAAGGGCCGCTGCGCGCCGCCCAATGCGACAAGTACAGGTCTTCTCCCAGGCTGTAGCCCGAGAGCCACTCCGCGTCGGGCAGCCCGAGCAGCGCGGTGCGGCGGAAGGACATGTTGCATCCGAGCATGAACTCCGTCCGAAACGGATCCTTCATGCGGGTCCACCGGGTCATGGAGCCGCCGAAGCCCCCCGGGGACAATTTCCCCGGCTTCCCGGAATCGTAGAGAATAAGTCTCGTAAACCAATCCCATTTCCAATTACTGCGGATGAACACGTCGATGCCGCCGAAGCCCGCCGCACCCTCATAACGGCTGTAAAGGCGGGCCAACCGCCGGAGATACCCCTCTTCCAGCTCCACGTCGTCGTCCAGGAACAGAAGGATGTCGTGGGCCGCATGCTCGGCCGCGTCGATCCGGGAATAAAGCAATCCCGGACGGCGCTTGCGGTGATAGGTGAACGCCATGCCGGCACCGCGGAGCACCTCGTTCAGCCGTTCCCTCAACGGATCCGGCAATTCCCCGTCGTCCACGACCATGACCTCGCACGGAAACCCGGGCGCTTCGCCGGCAATGGAGACGATGCACCGCTCCAGCTCCTCATGACGATTCCGCGTACATACCGCCAAGGTCATTCCCTGTTCCGTTTTCAAAGTCCTTTCCCTCCCGAACCCGGTAAGTCCACTGCCGGTAATAGCTCCCGTTTTTGCCGTAGTTGTTGTCGAGCAGCCGGTTCGGAACGCCCATGAGGCAGGCGAGAATATGCCCGTGCAGCCTTGAGGTGACGACGCTGCCGCAAGATCCGTACAGGCGCACGGCTTTCGCGACGAAACGGTTCGCCAGACGGTACCAAAGCGGGCGCACCGGAAGCAGGTTCAGCAAGTATCGGTCGAGGGAAGAAGCGAGGACGAGCACCCGTTGCATCGCGTAATCCGCCTTCGACAGCAGCTCTGGCCAATCCGTCCGGATATCGCAGCCGACTCGCTCGTCTCCCTCCCGCGCCGCCTCGCCGTCCGTCCGCAATATACCGAGCCTGGGGCCTGCGGGAGACGGGGGCGATTCGATCGGATACAGCTGGTGAGCCATATCGGGAGACAGGTAGACGCGGGGCAGCCTGTCGGCTGCGAGATCGTAAGACACGCGGTCCCGGACGAACAGGTGGAAGTCCGGATGGCTGGCGAACACCGCAAGCGAGCGTTCCCGTTCCTCCTCATCGGAGAAATAGACCGTTTGGGGGAGCACGACGATCCGGTTGGCCGGATACGTCCGCGCCAGCGTTTCCCGGAGCTTCTGGTTCGCGGGGTAGAGATCGCCGAAGTTCCCGCCGCCGTGGCAGACGACGATCCACTCCGGCGGCAGCCGCATCCCCTTGCGGAACTGCAGGTACGACAATCTTTTGCGAACGCGGATGCCATGGTCTTGGAAAAACCTTTCGGTGCCCTGCAGGATCAGCAGATCCCCGATATTCTCGTGGACCGGATAATCGACGTACACGATGTTCGATCCCGGCGGTATCACATCCAGAATGCGTTCCAGCATCCGTTTCAGCTCTTCCATGGGATGCGCCTGGCTCCGTTCCATGAAGCTCTCTCCTTCCCTAAGCGCGGGAAGCTTGATAATGGCGGTAGGCGCTTGCCTGCCCGCTTTTGGCTTTGTTCAGCACGCAGCCGATCACTTTCGCGTCCAACCGCGCCAGCAGCTTCTTGGCTTCCAACGCCTTGGCCTTCCGGGAAATCCCGGAATGGAGCACCCACAGCACGCCGTCGCTTTTCATGGCGACGGTCGAGGCGTCCGCCAAAGCCAGAAGCGCAGGGGAATCGATGATGACCAGGTCGTATTCCGCCCTTGCCTGCTTCAGCAGCGCGTCCATGGCGGAGGAGTCGAGCGGATCGCCGCTCAGCACCGGCGCCGGTCCCGACGTCAATACGGTCAGCAGCGGAATGCCGACGTCTTTGACGCTTTCCGCCAAGCCGGCCGACTGGAGCAGCACGCTGGACAGCCCGTTATGGTTGGAGACGGAGAACGTCTGATGAAGTCCCGGCTGCCGGAGATTCGCGTCGATCAGCAGCACTTTTTTGCCCGTCTGGGCGCTGGCGATCGCGAGATTGACGGCGACCGTCGTCTTGCCTTCCGACGGTTCGGCCGAAGTCACCGCGATGATCTTGCGATCCTTCTCTCCCGCGGAAGTGGCGATCATATTGCGAAGCGAACGGAACGTGTCCGAAACTTGCGAATAGGGGTCCAGATGCGTAACCAGACTCCGTTTAGCCGTTAGCGTGGACATGTTGATCCTCCCCTACCCGTTTGAAAGCCGGCGCTGCGGCCGCTTGTTTCGCGTTTTTGATATCGCTTTTGCGGATGACCGGAATGTTCGCCAGAACGGGAATGCCGAGCCAATCTTCAACCTTTCCGGCGTCCTTCAGTCCGGAGTCCAGCGTTTCCAGCAGGAAAGCGATGAAAACGGCGACGATGGACGAGGCGACGAAAGAGACGAGCAGGATGAACGTCAGGCCGGTCTGCCGCGGTGACGAAGGCGTTTCGGGATCGGACGGAATCACGATCATCGCGCCGTCCGTCATCATGATGCCGGGGGCTTCCACGCGGAATGTCGAGGTGACCGCGTTCACGATTTTCGAAGCTTTCACGTAGCTCGGATCTTCCCATGCGACCGTCATGATCTGGCTTCCCGCGGCTGAGCTGATCTTCAGGGAGCCGAGCAGCTCGTCTACCGTGACGTTCAAGCCCGGATTCGCCTGGACGACTTTCTGCAGGATGCCGGGCGTCTTGATCAATTCCTTGTAGGTATTGATCAGCATGTTGTTGACCGCCACGTCGCCGGGGTTCACCTGAAGCTTCCCGTTTTCGAGCGTCGCCTGGTTGACGATGATTTTGCTGCTTGCCTGGTACATCGGCTGGGTGTAAGCCGCAGCGGCGTATCCGGCGGCTGAGCAAGCGATGACGATCAAGACCGTGATCAGGATCCATCTCTTGCGTACGATAGCCAAATAGTCGGACAGTGTCATAAGTACCTCCCGAAAATATGTTACATAATGTATCAATTACTTTCCGAATATACGATACAATCTGTCACATGTCAAGGAGTTATGCCAAACTCTCTCAGAGAGGGATCGAAGCCTCCCGGTATCGGTTCAAATGCGGGCGGCCGACGGAATAGTAACGGAAATCCGTCAACGCGAACGCTTCCTTCCCGAATACGTTCCTCCCGTCGAACAGCACGGGCTCCTTCATTTTTGCCCGAAGAACGCCCAGATCCGTCTCCGCGAACTCCGGCCATTCCGTCAACAAACAAAGCGCGTCGGCGCCTTCGGCTGCCTCCAAAGCATTTTCGCACCAGACGACGAGAGGATGGTCGTACATCCGGCGGAAATTGTCCGTCGCGATCGGGTCGTACGCCCGTACGACGGCCCCTCTATCGATGAGCTCCGAGACGATGTCCAGCGATGGAGCTTCACGCACGTCGTCCGTGTTCGGCTTGAAAGCGAGGCCCCAGACGGCGATCGTGCGGCCGGACAAGCTGCCCGTGAATTCCTCCAGCTTTCGGATGACGCCCGTCCGCTGGTCCCGGTTGACGTCGACGACCGACTTCAGCAATTTGAAATCATAATCCACGTTCCCCGCGATCTGGATCAGGGCTCGCGTATCCTTCGGAAAACACGAGCCGCCGTAACCGATGCCAGCGCTCAGGAACGCGGATCCGATTCTTCGGTCCTGGCCCATGCCCAGCGCGACCTGCGTCACATCCGCTCCGACTTTCTCGCAAATGTTCGCGATCTCGTTGATAAAGGAAATTTTGGTCGCGAGAAAAGCGTTGGACGCGTATTTAATCATCTCCGCGCTTCGGATGTCGGTGATGAGAATGTTCAAGGTCAGTTCTCTATGCAGCTCGGCGACGGCGTCGGCCGCGGCGGGATTGTCGGCTCCGATCACGATCCGGTCCGGGTGGAACGTATCGATGACGGCCGAGCCTTCGCGCAGAAACTCCGGTACGGATACGACGTCGAACGGATGCGAAGTGAAGCTCGCGATCGTCGCTTTGATTTTCTCATTCGTGCCGACGGGCACGGTGCTTTTGGTGACGACGATCTTGTAGCCGTTCATCGCCTCTCCGATCTCGACGGCGGCCTGCCGGATATAGCTCAGGTCGGCCTCCCCGCTCGGGAGCGACGGCGTCCCCACGGCCAGAACGATCAGCTCCGCCTGCCGAACGGCCTCCGCTAAATCCCCGGTGAAACTCAGCCACCCGGCTCCGGCGTTTCTCCGGATCAGATCGGTCAAACCCGGTTCATGAATGGGCGACTCTCCCCCGCGAAGACGAGCGATCTTCTCCTCGTCTTTATCCACGCACACGACCTCGTTCCCCAAGCTGGAAAAACAAACGCCGGTTACCAATCCGACGTAACCGGCTCCCACGACGGCGATTTTCACGACTTCACCACTCCTGCTCCCATGTTTTTCTTTGTCTCGGCCGCTTCCCGCAGCCTTCTGCTGAAATCCACGATCGATTCGGCCTTCGATTTCCAGGACTGCCGCCTTGCGGCGCCCCGGATTTCATCTTTGGAAATCGCATGACGGGACGAACGATCGAGAACCTCCCCGACCGCCCTGACCAGATCTTCGCTTCCGTTATAGAAGGCCAGGAAACGTTCTCCCCTTCTCAGCAGCTCCGGCGTTTCCCTGACCACGATGGGCAAGCCTGCCGCCGCGTATTCGTACAGCTTCATCGGACTTCTTCCCCGGTTCGCCTTATGGTCGGACAGCGGAAGAAGCGCCAAATCCGCGTGATGCAGATAGGAAGGCAGCTCCGCGTACGGCTTCTGCCCAAGGAAAAACACGTTGGCGAGGCCCGCAAACGACACGGCGGCCGTTGCGGAGTGCGGGCCGATCACGATCAGGCTCACGTCGGGGCGCCTCTCTGCCAGTATGCGGAGCGCCTTCAGGTCCAGCCGTTCGTCCACGGCGCCGACGTATATTGCCCGCGGTCTCGGAATTTCCCTCAGCTCTTCCGGCTCGGGGCCTCCTTGGGAGAAATGTTCGAATTCCACGCCGTTCTCCAGCACGATGGCGGGAACGTCTTCGTTGTATTGCCGGACGCTGAGCAGCACCGGCTCGGAAGTGGCGATCATCCCGTGGGCTTTGCCTGCGATCTCCCGTTCCGCGGCGGCAACGGTGAAGTCTCCGGACATTTCCGCGTAATGGTCGGTCGGCCGGTAAATGACGATCTTCGCTTTGACGTGTTTTTCGATGCCGACAAAATACGGCTGATCGATGAGGAGCAGATCCACTTCGGTAAACCGATGGCGTTTGAGCAGCTTCGAAACTTTCGGGAACCGGATCGATTCGACGAACCAATTCGAACCCGTCTTTTGGAAGATCCGGCCGGCGACGTTCCACGGAACGAGGGAGAGGGGCACGCCATGGATCAGCCCCCCATTCATCTTCCTCAGGTTCCACCACTGCCTGAAACGGTCCAAAATCGGCCTTTGCTTCATTTTCAGCAGATGAGCGGGCGTCACCGAGGTGCTGAGATGGAACACCCGATGTCCCATCTTCGAGAGCTCGCGGGCCAAGTGGTGGGATCCGACGACGAACGGGCCGCCGATGTAGGTATGGCTCGCGAACAAAATGTTCATTTTTTCCCTTTCCAAATGCTTGCCTCCAACCTGCCCCTGCCAAAATACATGATACAATCTGTCACTATGTTGAATATAGGATACATTTTGTAACTAGTCAAGCAAGAAAAAACGGCTCAACCGTTCTGCCCGATCGGGAAAAGCCGTTGTTTGACCATGCGGTAGGCGGGCCGGTTCAGGAACCGGGACAGCGCCAGATAGACGGCCGAGAGAATAAGGCTCCATACAACGAGACGTACCGGCGCCGGCAAGCCGGCTTCGGGAAGCGCCGTCGCCAGGAGATAAACGCCGGCCATACCCAGCGCGCTCGCGGCGGACGGCACGAAACATGCGACGTAACGGAGCATAGCCAGCTTCAGCAGCTTGGCGACCAACCAGCTGCGGATGACGAGAACGATCAGATTCTCGGCAAGTACGGCCGCGCAGACGCCCAGAATTCCGAAATAAGAGCCGGCGTACAACATCCCGCAGGTGACGACGAACATGACGGAAAACAGCTTCAGTTCGTAATCGGGCCTGCCGAGACTTTTAAACAAAGCTCCGCTGACCGTTCCGAGACCGGATGCGAGACCTGCCGCCATGAGCAGGCGCATCGGCGGCACCGCCTCTTTCCAAGCGTCTCCGTAGAGCGTAGCGACGAACTCCGGCGCGAGCAGGCAGAAGCCCGTGCAGAGGGGGAACAGCGCAAACGCCATCACTTCCATTAAGCGAAGGTATTGGTTGCGGATTTGCGCGGGATCCCCTTGGATCCGGGAAAACTCGGAAAACATGACTCGGGCGATTTGTCCGGACACGTAAGTCCGAATCAGGAAAGCCCAAGTAAACGCCATCGTATAAAGCCCCAACACGCGGCTTCCCATCGTTTTGCCGACCACGAGGTAATCCGCTACGCTGCTGAGGTAAATCAGCATCTGGGACAGAATGAGCGGGAGACTGTAACCGGTCATCTCCCGGACAACCGCACGGTCGAACCGCAGACGAAGAAATATCCGGCATTCCGGACCGCACAGGAGAATGAGCGTTTGCAGGGCTGGACGCACCAGAAACTTGGCCGTAATCGCCGGAATCGTTTGGCCGTTCAGCGCCAAAGCGATAGCCGCCGCGGTGCAGAGCAGTTCAGCCGACAGGTCGGTCAGTGCCAGCCGCCGGAATTTCATGATTTTCTGGAAGTAGCTCTTGGCGGTCATGCCGAAGGAACCGAGCATCACCCCCGCGGCGATGTAGTACACGATCGTCTCCACTTCCGCGGCTCCGTAGAAGGAAGAGATCGGCTTGGCGCCGAGAACGAGGATAAGCGTCAGGACGGCCGATATGGCCAGGTTCATGAAATTCGCGGTCGGGATGAACGAGGGGGAGGCCTGCTGCTTGTAGATCAGGTACGAGCCCATTCCGACTTCCTGGATGACGGCGACCAGTCCGGTGAAGATGGTCGCCATTCCGAGAAGTCCGAACGCTTCCGGCGACAGCAGGCGAGCCAGGACGACGCTGCCGGCCATGGCCGCGATTTGGGTGGACACCGACTGGGCGATGGCCCACAGGGAGCTTCTCGCTACGGACATGTCATCACCTGTGCGGGAGTGCCGTAAACGTCCAGCATGGTCCGGGACACGGAGTGCCAGTCCAAATCCCGCAGGATGCGGGCATACCGGTCTTCGGAACGGAACTCGTCTCTTCTCTCTTTTATTTCCGCCATCGCGGCCGCCAAGGCGTCCGGCTTCCCCGGGTCGTAGAGGATGGCGATGTCGGGCGTCAGATAATCTTTCAGGAGTCCCAGATCCGGCGCGACGACCGGCCTGCAGTATGAAGCGGCGAGAATGGCGGTGCCGGAAGTGGTGATTTTGCGATAGGGAAGCACGACCGCATCCGCACCGCGGACGTAATCCGCCAGCTCTTCGTCGGGAACGAAGTCGAGATGCAAGTGCACGCCTTCGCCGCAGTCCGCGAGCAGCGAGCGGTCGAAGTCGGAGGAAGGCTTGCCGGCGATCAGGAGATGCGTGTGCCGGTCCCTCATCCGCTTGAAGCTCGGAACCAGATGATCCAGCCCTTTATAAGGAGAGATTTGGCCGACGAACAGGAACAGGTAATCCTCTTCCGGAATGCCGAATCTCGCTCGCACGTTCGTCCCTTTGCTTCCGTATACGCCGCCGTAATGGCCGTGGGGGACGCGGACGATTTTGCTCTCGTCGGCTTTGAAGTGCCGGACCAGCTCCGCCTTCACCGAATCCCCCATCACGATCAAACGGCTGCAAAAACGGCACAGCAGCTTTCTCATGAAACGGTTCCAGCCCGTTTCCCCCGTTTGGTGGGGCCATACGTTGTGAACCGTCCAGACGATTTTGGCTCCTCTCAACCGCAAATAGACGAGCAAGAGAACGAACAGGGCGGATTTCGCCGCGGTCATGGCCGCGTTTTTGCCGGTGTAATAGTAGCTGGGCCAGTGGATATGGAAGACGTCTCCCCTCCCGATCCGGACGACGGCTTCCCGGTTGAACGATTTCACCGGCAAGTCTCTTCGTTCCAGCGATTCGACCAGCAATTCAATGTACTTGTTTCCTTCCAGCTTCTTAGGGAGCATATAAACAGCCAATGCCGTCGCCTTCCTTTCTCCGCTGCTCGATACAATATGTAAATACTTTATGATACGAACTGTAACATGTCAAGGAATAAAAATCCGCCCCTAAGGGCGGAGAGGAAGAGCGTCCGGGATTATGCCGCGACGTCGCGTTTGACGAAGACGGACCATGAGACGATGTTGAAAATGATGACGTAAACGGCCAATACCGCGATCGAGAAGCCGAGCGTCGTTTCCTGGTTCGGAATCGGGCCGGTGCCTCCGTTCAAATAGGAGGTCAAATCCAGATGCAGGAACATCACGTATTTGACCCAGGCTTTATCGGCCAGCGCGAACAAGGCGGCGAGCAGATTCCCCGACAGCAGGAGGAAAATGGACAAGCCGATCGCCAGTCCGCTGCTGCGGAAAGCCGACGACATCATGAAGCCGAACGTGACGATGACGATCAGGCTGACGAACTGCAGCCCGTAAAACTCCAGCATGTAAGTCCAGGGCGAGTTCATCGTCTGCGACAGGTCCGTCGCCGAGTTCGAATAGCCGAACAAGGCCATAGAAGCGAGCAGTGATACGACGAAGCCGATGATGGTGAAAAACAAGGCGAATAGGATCGTGGAGATATACTTGGACAGCAATATCGACGAACGGCTCCATGGACGAATCAGCAGCAGCTTGATCGTTCCCCAGGTGAATTCGCCCGCGACGGACTCCGAGGCTTTGACGGCCGTGAAGATCGTTATCAATGGAAATAAAATTTGGCTGGCGGTTTTCATGACCCACCAGTTCGATGCCAAATCCTGATCTCCGGCAGCGAAGTAGAACAGCACGGACATCGCCAGCGGCATGATCACGACGAACCCCAGCATGATCCAAGTGGCGACGCGCCGGTAGATTTTCATATTCTCGTTCAGAATCAAGCTCCAAAAATCAACCAACGGTCTCACCCCCCGTCACCTCGAGGAATTGATCCTCAAGCGACTTGGTTTTGACGCGGATGCCGTAGACCTGAATGCCGGCTTCGACCAGCCTGCGGTTAATGGCGGCTACCGTCTTGCGATCCGCTTGCACGGTCAAGCCTTCCTCCGCCGTTCGACCCGCGCCCATTCCCGCCAACGCGTCAAGCGCGGCATCGGGGCGATCCACGTCGAACAGAACTTCTTCGGCCGAACGGTCGGCAGCGTCCCCGCCGTCGGGGCGCAGCGACCGGATATCGATGATCTGCCCCTTCTGAAGGATGGCGACGCGGTCGCACATCAGCTCCATCTCCGAGAGGAGGTGGCTGGAGACGAACACGGCCGTCCCTTCTTCCCGCGCCAGCCGGCGCAGGTAGTCGCGCAGCTCCCGGATTCCCGCCGGATCGAGCCCGTTCGTCGGCTCGTCCAATACGAGCAGCTTCGGACGGTGCATGACCGCCTGCGCGACGCCCAGCCTCTGCCGCATCCCGAGCGAATACTTCTTCACCTTGTCGTCAATCCGGCCGGTCAGCCCGACCAGATCGACCACTTCGTCGATCCGGGCTCTGGGCACCTTGGACATTCTCGCAAAATGAAGCAGGTTCTGATAGCCGGTCAGAAACTTGTACATTTCCGGATTTTCGACAATGGCGCCGACTTGGGCGACCGCTTGGGAAAATTCCGTTTTGACGCTGCGGTTCCCGATATGTATGTCTCCGCCGGTCATGGCCATCAAGCCGACCATCATACGGATCGTCGTGGTTTTGCCCGAACCGTTGGGACCGAGAAAACCGAATACTTCGCCCGGATACACCTCAAGGGAGATCCGGTCGATAATCGTCCGGCCGCCGATGCGTTTGGTCACATCCTGCAGCTTGACGACGGGTGCCGATGACATGCGTTCCCCTCCATTGCCAAGTAATGGCTTACGGTTTCCATTATACCAATTTCGGGAGTCCCGGCTTGCGGTTTATACGAATCTTTAACTGAAAGGGGAAACGGTATGGGCGGGATTGCCGTCTAGCGTGACATTCGAATGGCCGTGCAGGCCGGCTTCGGACTCGCAGGCTTTACAGCAGCCCAGTCGGTGCTCTATTCGGAAATAGCCCGTCTTGAAAAGCGACTCCGCCTGCTCGATACCGGTCAGTCGTCCGCATTTAACGCAATAAAATCGTTCCATTTGATTTGCTCCCTTGGTGTGTTTACTTTTTGTATCCAACGGTTAATGGTTGTTACGGGATGTATCTACCAGTCATTCCCACAATTGCTTTCGATATGCCTCATGCATCCGATAGAGCAGCGGTGCCCGGCTTTGGAGCCGTCGGTTCAACACTCTCATGAGGACGATGCGTTTCACCGGATCTCTTTCCAGTTCGACCTCATAGGTCCACCACTGGTCTTCTCCGTCGGCCTGTATGATTTTACCGGCGACCTCCAGCAATACCCCTTCCATGCGGAAGGAAAGCAATACCGTCCATTCCTCGTGCGGCGGCATCCATAACGTCGTTTTGAAACGGAGACTGTCCGGGGAAAGATCCATCAGCAGCACTTTTCTCGTATTCGTCTTCACCGGGCGGCCGCCGAGAGCTTCGATTCTCATCTCGGCGTCGATCGCATCCAGGACGTTCATCCGCAGCTGTTTTCGACTCCAAACGATTTCCTTTTCCGGCATTCCCGTCAGCTCCGAATTCTCTTTTCGACATGCACGTTACTAAATGTATCAATTCACCTCTTTAACAATAGATACAAATTGTAACAATGTCAAGTGAATTCGCATATGCTTTTACGAGAGAAAAAGCAAACAAGCGCTTGACAGACCAAGCATTCAGGGATGATTACCGTCTAGAAAACGAATTCATGGCGTATAATAGTAATGAACGATAGATGCGACATTTTGTCGCAACAAGTGCAAAATACCCGTTTCCATATTATGATGGACACATAAGGGATACAGTTAGGAGAGAATCGAATGAACATCGGCAGCCGCATCGCATTCCTTCGGGATCAGCGCGGCCTGACACAGGAAGAGCTGGCATCTTCCCTTGGCATCTCGCGTGCAGCATTATCCCATTACGAAAAAAACCGCAGGGAACCCGATACCGAGACGCTTTCCAAAGTCGCGGACTTGTTCTCCGTCTCCATCGACTACCTGGTCGGACGGACGGAATCGCCGAACGGTAAGGTGGACGCCGACGTGCGCCAGTTCCTCGACGAAGTGGAGCTGTCCGACGCGGAGCTGCTCGAGCGGTTCGCCCTGACGATCGACGGACGCAAGCTGACGCCGGACGAAGCCCGCCGTTTCATTGCCTTCGTTCGCGCCGAACGCGCGATGAACTGATCAGTCCGCCTTTGAATCTCAAATTTGTACACAACGAATAAAACCTCGCGAAACGGGTCTCTCATTGCTCCCGTTTGCGAGGTTCTTTTGTTTTCATGGCCATCTTAGCTATTTATTTGTTGTTCCGCGGTATCTCTCCACTCTTGCGGCCAGCGATCCTTATCCAATCCCATTTGTTCGAGAATTTTACGTACGTCTATTTCCACTGGATGCATTTCGTCGGATCTCCCCAACCGCAAATCGCTCTCCATTGCTCCATCCAAATCCTCTCTCTGGAAATTGGTTCCTAAAACATAAACATATGTTTATTATAAGAGCCTTACCATGCAGAGGGTGTCGAGCGATGGGGCTGTTCCTTTCTTTTTTCAAGGAAGTTTTGTCGAACCTTCCGGTTTATCCCCGAAGCGCATGAAAAAAACCGGATGAATTCCCCGAGGCCGGGGGTTCATCCGGTTTTCATAGATCGCGAAGATCAGTTGCCGCCGACGCGGGAAAGGTCTCTCATGTTGGCTTCGAAAGCAGCCAGCAAGGCTTTCTCACCGCTCAGGCCTTGGGCCTGGACTTTGGCGATCTGCTCCATCATCCGCTTGTAGTCTTTCGGTATGACCTTCACGACTTTCGGCAGGAATGCGTTCCAATCCTTCAAAATCGTGCGGGCCAGTTCGCTGTTCGTATAGGTGGCGTGCTTCTCGATCATACCGCGGACTTCGGCGATTTCCGGCTCTTCTTCCAGACGCTCGAGCGCGACCATCTCGAAGTTGCAGCGGTTCACGAATTGTCCGTCCCAATCGATGACGTAGGCGATGCCGCCGGACATGCCGGCCGCGAAGTTGCGGCCCGTACGGCCCAGCACGACGACGCGTCCGCCGGTCATATATTCGCAGCCGTGGTCGCCCACGCCTTCGACGACGACGCTCGCTCCGCTGTTGCGGACCGCGAAGCGTTCGCCCGCGACGCCGCTGACGTAAGCTTCCCCGCCCGTCGCCCCGTAGAACGCCGTGTTGCCGATGATGATGTTGCTGTCGGCTTTGAACGTCGCCTTCGAGGACGGGTAGATCGCCAGCTTGCCGCCGGACAATCCTTTGCCGACGTAGTCGTTGGCGTCCCCTTCGAGCGTGAGCGTAATGCCTTTCGGCAGGAACGCTCCGAAGCTCTGGCCGGCCGTGCCGGTGAAGTGGTACTTGATCGTATCCTCCGCCAAACCGTCTTTGCCGTAGCGCATCGTCACTTCGTGGCCGAGAATTGTGCCTACGACGCGGTTCGTGTTCTTGATCGGGAAGGAGCCTTCGACCCGCTCTTTGCGCTCCAGCGCGGCTTGAGCGGCGGGAACGAGCGATTGGATGTCGAGCGACTCTTCCAGCCCATGGTTCTGCTGTTTCACGTTATAACGCTCGGAGCCTTCCGGCAGCTCCGGCATGTGGAGCAGGTTCGTCAGGTCGACTCCCTGCGTTTTGTAATGGCGGATCGCCTTCTTCGTATCGAGGCGGTCTACGCGGCCGACCATCTCGGTGATGGTGCGGAAGCCGAGCTGCGCCATGATTTCGCGAAGCTCCTGCGCCACGAAACGCATGAAGTTGACGGCGTATTGCGGATCGCCCATGTACTTGGCGCGCAATTCCGGGTTCTGCGTCGCGACGCCGACCGGACACGTGTCCAGGTGGCAGACTCGCATCATGATACAGCCGACGGTGACGAGCGGTGCGGTCGAGAAGCCGTATTCCTCGGCGCCCAGCAGAGCGGCGATCGCGAGGTCGCGGCCGGTCATCATTTTGCCGTCGGTTTCGACGACGACGCGGTCGCGCAAGTTGTTCAGGATCAGCGTCTGGTGCGTCTCGGCCAAGCCGAGCTCCCACGGCAGGCCCGCGTGGCGGATCGAGCCGATCGGGGACGCGCCCGTGCCGCCGTCGTAGCCGCTGACCAGAATGACGTCCGCGCGGCCTTTGGCCACGCCGGCCGCGATCGTGCCGACGCCGACTTCGGACACCAGCTTCACGTTGATGCGGGCGCTCGGATTGGCGTTTTTCAGGTCATGGATCAATTCGGCCAAATCTTCGATCGAATAGATGTCATGGTGCGGCGGCGGCGAGATGAGGCCGACGCCCGGCGTCGAGCCGCGGACTTCGGCGACCCACGGGTACACTTTCTTGCCCGGCAGCTGGCCGCCTTCGCCCGGCTTCGCGCCTTGGGCCATCTTGATCTGGATTTCGTCCGCGTTGCTCAGGTAGTAGCTCGTGACGCCGAAACGTCCCGACGCCACTTGCTTGATCGCGCTGCGGCGCAGGTCGCCGTTGGCGTCCGGGATGAAGCGGCGATGGTCTTCCCCGCCTTCGCCGGAGTTGGACTTGCCGCCGATGCGATTCATCGCGATCGCCAGGTCCTCGTGCGCTTCCTTGCTGATCGAGCCGAACGACATGGCGCCCGTCTTGAACCGCTTCACGATCGACTCCACCGATTCGACCTCATCGATCGGCACCGGAGGCTGGTCGAATTTGAATTCCAGCATCGAGCGCAGCGTGCGTACGTCTTCGTATTCGCCCTGCACGAGGGCGGAATATTTCTTGTACGTTTCGTAATTGCCCGTACGGGTCGCCATCTGCAGCGTGTGGATCGTTTTCGGGTTGAACAGATGCTCTTCCCCGTCTTTGCGCCACTGGTAGTCGCCGCCCGAGTCAAGCTCGCGCTCGGCGCCTTCCTGCTTGGCATAGGCGCGGCGGTGGGCCGCCAACGCTTCCTCGGCGATGACGTCGAGGCCGACTCCTCCGATCCGGGACGGCGTCCAGGTGAAGTACTGGTCGATGACGTCTTGGTTCAGGCCGATCGCTTCGAAAATTTGCGCGCCGCGGTACGACTGGATCGTCGAAATGCCCATTTTGGACAGGATCTTCACGACGCCTTTGGTCGCCGCTTTGATGAAGTTCTTGACCGCTTTCTCATGCGTAATGTTGCGGAGCATGCCTTGGCGGATCAGATCGTCCAGCGTCTCGAACGCGAGGTACGGGTTCACCGCGCTGATGCCGTAGCCGATCAGCAGGGCGAAGTGGTGCACTTCGCGCGGCTCGCCGGATTCCAGCAGCAGGCTGACCTTCGTCCGCGTGCCTTGGCGGATCAGGTGGTGGTGCAGCGTCGAAACCGCCAGCAGCGAAGGAATCGCCGCGTTGTCGGCGTCAAGGCCTTTATCGGACAGGATGATGATGTTATGGCCCTTCGAGATGACGCGGTCGGCCGCTTCGCACAGCAGCTTCAGCGCGTCGCGCAAGCCCTGCTCGCCTTCGGCCGCCTGGAAGAAAATCGGCAGCGTGATCGACTTGAAGCCCGGACGATGGACGTGGCGCAGCTTCGCGAACTCCTCGTTGGAGAGCACCGGCGAATACAGCCGGATGTGGCGGCAGCTTTCCGGTTCCGGCTCCAGCAGGTTCCGCTCCGGACCGACGGACGTATAGGTCGAGGTGATGATTTCCTCGCGGATCGCGTCGATCGGCGGGTTCGTCACCTGCGCGAACAATTGCTTGAAGTAGTTGAACAGGCGCTGCGGACGTTCCGACAGAACGGCCAGCGGCGCATCGTATCCCATGGATGCCAGCGGCTCGACGCCGGTCAGCGCCATCGGCTCCATGATTTTGCGGATGTCTTCGAACGAGTAGCCGAACGCCAGTTGGCGTTGCTGTACGGTCGCATGGTCCGGTTCCGGCAGTTCGGGCGCGTCTTCGACGTCCTCGAGATCGACGAGATGGTCGTTCAGCCATTCGCGGTACGGATGCTCGGTGAAGATCGTGCGCTTCACTTCCTCGTCGGAAATGATGCGTCCTTCCTTCGTATCCACAAGAAGCATGCGTCCCGGACGCAGCCGGTCCTTCAGCACGATGTCCTCGGGAGGAAGCTCGATGACGCCGGCTTCGGAAGCCATGACGATCAGGTCGTCCTTCGTCACGTAGTAACGGGCCGGACGGAGGCCGTTGCGGTCCAGCACGGCGCCGATCTGCACGCCGTCGGTGAAGCCCATGGCGGCCGGGCCGTCCCACGGTTCCATCAGCGTGGCGTGGTATTCGTAGAACGCCTTCTTGTCGGGATCCATGTGCTCGTCGTTCTGCCACGGCTCCGGCACCATCATCATGGCGCAGTGAGCCAGCGAGCGGCCCGCCAGGTACATGAACTCGAACGTGTTGTCGAACATCGCCGTGTCGGACCCGTCCGGAGCGATGATCGGAAGCACCTTCTCCAGGTCGTCGCCGAACAGCTTGGAGGCGAACAGCGTCTGGCGGGCGTGCATCCAGTTGATGTTGCCGCGAAGCGTGTTGATCTCGCCGTTGTGGATCATATAGTGGAAAGGATGCGCGCGCTCCCAGCTCGGGAACGTGTTCGTCGAGAAGCGGGAGTGCACGAGCGCCATCGCCGTTACGACGTCGGGCTCGTGGAGCTCCGGATAGAAGCTGCCCACCTGCTCGGTCGTCAGCATGCCTTTATAGACGATTTTCTTGCTCGACAGGCTCGGGAAATAGAACGAGTCGCCGCCTTCCATGCCGGAGAAGCGGATCGCTTTCTCGGCGCGTTTGCGGATGACGTACAGCTTGCGCTCGAACGCCATGTCGCCGGTCAGGTTGAGATCGCGTGCGATGAACGCCTGGCGCACGAACGGCTTCACGCGCGCGGCCGAAATGCCGAGCTTGCCGTCGTCGGTCGGAACGGTCCGCCAGCCGAGAACGGTTTGGCCTTCTTCGGCGACGATCGTTTCGAAAATTTCTTCATGCTTGCGTCGAATGGCTTCATCCTGCGGGAGGAAAACCATGCCGACCGCGTAGTCGCCTTCCTGCGGAAGCGTGAAGCCGAGTTTGGCCGCTTCCTTGGAGAAGAACAAGTGCGGGATCTGCAGCAGGATGCCGGCTCCGTCGCCGGAGTTCGGCTCGCTTCCCTGACCGCCGCGGTGCTCCATGTTGATCAGAAGGGACAGCGCCTGCTCGACGATGTCGTGCGACTTCCGTCCTTTGATGTGTGCGACGAATCCCATCCCGCAGGCGTCGTGTTCGTACTGGGGATCGTACATGCCCTGTTTCGGGGGTAAACCTTTCACGATGTCAGTCATCAGGCGTTACCTCTCTATTACAAGTATTTTAAACGATTGCGGCGTTTCAACACTTCAATTCCCTTCCGATTTGTCCTAAAATGGAGAAGTCTGCAAGAGAACGTCTCGGCTGCGGACTCACGGGAAACGAGGCTTGTTTTTCAGCCAAATTTCATAAATATTCATTTTGGTTATTATATTATTTTAACATCACATTTCGAGGAATGGCAATTTAATATTTTTATGAAGCCGATAAGCAATGCTTGGGAGAGCGGGCTTTTCGGAGGAATCCGGGGGAGGAAAAAACGGTTGAAAACGAAACTTCTGCATTCGGTTTGCGCCATGCTTATCGCGGCGGTCATGGCCGCGGCCGGAACGGCTTACGGAGCGGCGGCTCCCGCCGCGTACCGAATCGTCACGCTCGGCGACTCGCTCGCCGTCGGCTACGAGCCGGGCATGACGGAGAAATCCGTGCCGTACGGCTATTCGGAAAGGTTCCGGGAGCAGGCGCTGTTCCATGGCCGGGCGAGCGCCGCGAATTACGGCATTCTCGGGCTGCGGACGGAAGGGCTCATTCGCCTGCTGCAGGGAGCCGAGGAAGGAAAAACGCTGAAAGCGGCGGACATCCAGGATTTCTCTATGTATGCGGATGACCGGATTACCGCCATGGCGGACGGCGTCGGAGCGAAAACCGCGGCGCTGAAAAAGTCGCTGGAAAGCGCCAACGTCGTCGTCATCACGATCGGCGGCAACGATTTCGGCGATTTCGTCAAGCAGCTGCAACCGATGTCCAACACGGACGCCGAAGCGGCGCTTGCGAATGATTTTATCACCAGACTGAATAAATATACAGAAGAAGCCGAAAACGCCCTCCGGCTGACCGCGTCGCTTGCCCCTCATGCCCGGATTTTGCTCGCGGACCAATACCTGCCCTTGCCGAAGTTTTTCGCGCCGGATTTGTACGACATGCTTTACGACAAAGCCGTCGTTCCGTTGTCCGGCAAGGTGAACGAACTGGCCGCGAAGCTGCAGGGCGAAGGAATCGACGTCTTGCCCGTATCGATTTACGGCCTCTTTAAAGGGAAGGAAGGCAGCTTGACGCATATGGCCATCTCGCTGGACGGCAGCACTCCGCCGGACATCCACCCGACGCAAGCGGGATATGAGACGATCGCCCAGGCTTTCGCCAAGGCGATGTGGGGCGAGTACCGCAAACCCGCGGCGCGGGCAACCGGCGTTCCGTTCTCGGTCGTCGTTTCCGGACGCGAATGGAAAACCGCGATTAAGCCGGTGCTGAAAAACGCGGTCGCCTATGCCTCAGCCGCCGACCTGGCGAAAGCGCTGGGCGCGGAGCTCAAGTGGGACGCGAAAAAGAAAACCGCCGTATTCAAAACGAAGACCCGGACCGTGACCCTCGTGGCCGACGGCAAAACGCAAACGATGACGGTCGGCGCAGCCAAGACGAAGCTGGCCGCACCGGCCTTCCAACAGAAAGTCGGGAAGGACAACAAGCCTTTCGTGCCCCTGACGGCGGTCGCGGCTTCGCTTCAATACGAAGCGGTTTACAGCTCCCAGCTCCAAACGTATTTCCTGAATCCTTGATCTCATCCCCTTTATCTTATCCCGAAACGACGAACAGGCTGTTCCCGGCGGACGAATCCGCACACGGAACAGCCTGTTTTTTCTTCGTTCGTTTATTTGACGGTAATTCGGATCGTCACGGTTTTGCCGCCATAGACCGCCTTGATAGACGCCGAGCCTTTGGTGACCGCCTTGATCGTGCCGTTCGTGACCGTGGCTACCGCGTTTTTGCTGGAAGTCCACACGGCGGATTTCGTCACGTCGGCGGATTTTCCGTTATCGTACAGGGCTTTGAGGGAAACCGTCTCCGACTGCCCGACGGCCATTTTGAACGAAGAGTCGGACGCCGTCAGCTTGGTCAGCTTGGCGATGACCGAGAAAGGCAGCTCCAGCGTTTTGCCCTGGATCGTCGCCGTCAGCTTGCCGTTTCCTTCCGCCACGCCCTTCACGGAGCTCCCTTTCACTTGCACCAAGCTTTCGGACGACGTCGTCCAGGTGAGCCGGCTGCCCAGCGTCACTTTTTTGCCCGACTTGGTGATGCCCGTGACTTTAACCGACTGCGACCGGTTCAGCGTCAGGCTGAGCGCCTTCGGCTGGATATCGAAAGACGCGAATTCCTCTTCCACCTGGATCTTCACCGTGATCTTCTTGTCCAAGTAGGTGCCGGTCAGCGTCACGCTGGCGGGGAGGAGCCCTTTCATTTTGTCGTCCTTGACGAAAAGATTGGCGTTCGACGCTTTCCACTCGATATCGGCGGTAACGTCCTTCTCCTCGCCGTCGGTGAACACCAGACGCACCTTCGGCAGGTCGCTTTCCTTGCCGATCACGACGCTCATGTTCGCGGTGTCCGTCAGCAGCGTCAAAATATTCTTGTGCACTTCGACTTCGATTTCTTCGCTCTTCGTGCCGTAATCCGCTTCGTTCTCCACTTCCGCGGTCAATGTGACCGTCCCGACCTTCTTAGCGGTCCATTTGCCGTCTTCCAGCGCAAGCACGGATTCGTCGCTGGACTTCCACCGGACCAGCTTCGTGATGTCGAGTTGGTCCCCTGACACGGTCGTTCCCTTCACGGCCGGCACGTTGCCCGTTTCTCCTTCGAACAGATCCAGCTTGCCCGAAGGGATAATGACCTTCTGGATGGTCGGGAAAACCGAGACCGTCATTTCTTTGGACAATCCCTTGTAGGACACCGTCAGCTTCGTCGAGCCCGGGGATTTCGGGGTGACGGTCACCTTGCCGTTGTCTTTGGCGATCATCGCCACCATAGGGTCTGCGATCTTCCACTCGGCTTTATCCGACACGTCTTCGGCCGGAGCCGTGCCTTTGGCGGCGGAGACCGAAACCTCGGCGGGAGTCGCGTAGAGCGTCATGTTCAGAGGCTTGGAGGTCTTGACGTTCAAGGCCTCGTAAGGCGTGCGCACGTAGAAAGTTACCGCATCCGAAACCCCGTAACGCATCGCCGTGACGACGGCGCTTCCCGAGCCGACCGGGGTGACAACGCCTTTCTCGACTTTGACGACGCTGCCGTTGCTGCTCGTCCAAGTCGCCAAGTCCGTCACGTCCTGGGTCTCGGAAGAGTTCTTCAGCGTGACGAACGATTTCAGCACGTAGTTATCCTCGTCGCCCACGTTCAACTCAATCGCGTCATCGGCCGTCTTGTGCGAAATGTCCAGAGATTTGTACGGCGAGGTGACGTTCAACTGCACCGAGTCCGACCGGCCTTTCAGCTTGGCCGTAATGGTGACCGTTCCCGTGCCGATGAGCGTAACGTTCCCTCCGGAGACGGTGGCAACGTTCGCGTTGGACGTGAGCCACTGCGCCATGCCCGTGGCCGCGACCTTCGAGCCGTTGTCTCCATAGGCGGAAGCGTTAAAGCTCAGGCTGTTCCCCATCTCGATGTCGAGCTGGTCCGGCGCGTCGCCTCCGACCGAATTTTCGAGTTTGAGGCTGGCGTAGTAATAATCGGCCTTCACGGTCGCCGTCGCGGTGAAGGTTTTGTATTTGGCCGTAATCGTCGCCGACGTGACCGCGCCCGTAGCGGAGAGCACGCCTTTGTCCACTTTGATGCTGCTCGATGAAGAAGACCACGTCGCGTCCGACGTGACGTTTTTGGCCGTGGAGCCTTGAATGTTGGCCCACAGCGTCAGGCTGTACGTATTGTCTTCGACGTACAGCTGGATCGGAGAAGGAACGGCATCGAATTGAATGCCGGTCACGGTGTCTTCCGCGGAAGCGATGCCCGCGGCGCCTTGGGCGAACAGCAGCATCACCAGCATGGCGGCAAAGTATCGGAAGCGAGGCTTGTACGTTCTGGATTTTTGCATTCGTGAAATCCTCCGGAGAAAAATGTCGGTCTCCTACTAATAACGGTTCCGCGCGCCGAAAGGTTGAGGTTTTTAGGCAAATTTAGGAATATGTTCCCACAAGAAAACGCCCGCGGAAACTCCGCGAGCGGCTTCATGTTATATATTGGTATTCAACTCACCCTGCCAGCACGGCTCCTCCGGCCGAGGTGCCGGCCCCTTTGCGAAGACGACGGCTCGCCAAGAGGAAATAGCCGATCGTCAACGCGATGAACACCACGGCATAAACCGCGAGCTTATACAGCGGCTGCGCGATTTCCCCGGCGGATGCGCCTTCGATAACCAAGCGCAGCGCTTGGATCGCGTGCGTCATGGGCATCCAGGGGCTGATCGCTTGCAGCCATGCCGGCAGCAGTTCGGCCGGATAAGTGCCTGCGCTCGAAGCCAGCTGCATCGTGAGCAGAATGACGCCGAGAAACCGTCCGATCTGGTCCGCCAGCGAGATGAGGAACTGCAGAATCGTCATAAACGTCAGCGAAATGGCCATCGTCACGCCGTAGAAAACGGCGACGTGCGGTACCTTCAAACCGAGCCCATAGAGAATGACCGTATCCGCCAAAGCGGTCTGCACCAACACGAGCGGCGCGAACAACAGCACTTTCGAAAGATACCACCGCACGCCTCCGGCCGTTCCCGACGGCGCGTCACGCAATGGCAGGATGACCGTCGACAGCAGCGCGCCGACGTAAAGGCCCAGCGACAAGAAATACGGCGTCATCCCCGTGCCGTAGTTCGGCACGTCCGCCAGCTTATGCTCGGATACCGACACCGGTTCGGCGAACATGTCGGCCGTCTTGTCCCCGCCCGACAAGCCGTTTGCGTTATCCGCGGCCGATCCGAGCTTGTCGGACAATTCCTTGGAGCCGGAAGTCAGTTGGCTGACTCCACCCGCGAGATCCTTCGACCCGTCCGCGAGCTGCGCGGTTCCTTGGGTGACGGTGCTGAAGCCGTTGCCCGCATCCCGGATGCCGGCCAGCAGGCTGTCCGCCCCGGCTGCCGCTTTCGCGCTGCCGGCAGCCAGCTTATCCGCGCCGGCTGCCGCATCCGCGAGTTTGCCGCCGAATTGATCCATGCCGGCGTCCAACTGCTTCAAGCCCTGATGAAGCCGGCCGGCTCCGGCCGCGGCTTGAGCCTGCGCGTCGGCCAGTTTGCCGGCGCCGCCGCTCAAGCTCGTTGCGCCGCCTTCCAGCTTGCCGGCTCCGGCCGACACCTGCTTGGCCGCCGCGAGCAGCTTCTGGAAGGCGGCGTCGTCCGCCATTCCCCCGTGAGCTGCAGCGTACTGTTCCAAGCCTTGCGCGACTTGCTCGGCGCCGGACGATACCGCTTGACCGGCCTCGCTCAGCTGCCCCGCGCCGGCCGCGAGCGACTGCGCGCTCTGCGCCAGCTGCGAAGAACCTGCGGCCAGCTCGCCTGCTCCAGCCACACTGCCGTTAACACCGCCCGCCAGTTTGCCTTCCGCCGCCTTCAGCTGCCCAAGGCCGTCCGCCAAAGAAGCGGCGCCCCCGGACACTTCACGTACGCCGGCGGATAATGACGATGCGCCGGCTTTCAGCTTACCCATCCCTTGCTCCAATTGCAGCGAACCGTCCGCCAGCTTGGCGAGATTATCGTGCAATCTCTGCGCGCCTTCATCCGCCTGCGCGGCTCCGTCCGCCAGCTTGGCGGCGCCATTTCCTGCTTCCTTGATTCCGTCGGCCGCCTTGTTGATGGAATCCATAACCGCTTTCGCGTAAGCTTTCGTCACCGACTTGGAAACGTCGCTGCGCAGCTGGTCCGCGGCCTGGGACCCGATTTTGGAGTTCAAGTAGTTCCATCCGTCGTCCACGTAGTACTGAATCTGAGCCGGGGTCGGCGTTTCGTCCTGAAGCGTGGTCGTCCGTTTCGAAAAATCCTCCGGAATGACGAAGGCCATCGCGTACCGATGCGCCTTTAACCCGTCCATGGCGTCCTTCTCGTCCGTGAACTTCCATTTGAAATCGGAATGCGACTTTAATTCGTCGGTCAATTCCTTGCCGGTATCGATCGTATTCCCGTCCATTACCGCGCCCGCGTCCCGGTTCACGACGGCGACGGGAAGCCGGTCCAGCTTGCCGTAAGGATCCCAGAACGCGCCGAGCAGCATGCCGCTGTACAACAGCGGGATAAACGCCAAGCCGGCCACGGACAGCAGCGCCATCCGGCTGCGGGACAGCCGTTTGAATTCGGCGAACAGGTTTCCTTTGTTCTTGCTCATGTTTCTCTCTCCCATCGTATCGAACTTGCATTCTCTATCTATTTAGACAAAATGACCATTTTGCTCATTCAGTCACTACGCTGCAAAAAAGAAAGCGTCAGCGAACCGCCAACCCTTCCATCCAATACCGCCGGAAGTAATCCAGCACCTCTTCTTTGCCGAGCGGCTCGTGAAGGTGATGGCTTTCCGCGGTCAGCGCCAAATAGGTTTTCAGCATCACATAAGCCGTCAGGTTCGGATCGCAAGGCTTGATCTCGCCTTTGTCCGCCGCTTCCTTCACATGTCTTGCGATATAAGCCACGACCGCGCGCTCCAGCGTTTCCAGGCCTTCCTTCGCCATCGGAGTGCCGATGTCCCGCACCTCTTGCGAAAGCTTCACGACGAGCGCGTGCTGTTCCCGGTAATCGAGGAGTTGATGCAGCACCTCCATCAAGTTCTCGACAAAGGGAAGGTCCGGTTTGACCGTGCGGTCCGCCATTTCCCTCAAATTCCGCAGCATGCTGGCCATGATCTCGCCGAACAGCTCTTCCTTATTGGCGAAAAACGTGTATATCGTCCCTTTGCCGACGCCGGCGATTTTCGCGACCTGGTCCATCGTCGTCGCCTTGTAGCCGAACGTCTCGAAAGAACGCGCCGAAGCTTCCAGCACCTGCTTGCGGCGGTCGACCGGCTTGCGTTCCGACGCCATGATCGCTTCCTCCTTCAAAACTGACCAAAATAACAAAATGGTCAGTTTGTTCCGAAACCTACTTTAACACATCCCCGCACCGTTCACAAGCGGTAATCCTTCCGGATTTCCGCCAGCTGCTCCAGACAGCGCTCCGCCCATCTTTTCAGCCGGTCCAACTTCTCCATCTCCGCTCCCAGCGCCGTCTCCAGCGTTTCCCGGTACGGAGGGATCGCGCCGTCATAGGGTTCAGCTGCCGAGGCCGAGACCCATACCTTCTCGGTATACGCCGAAGCTTTCCTTTCATGGAACAACGGCGCATCGGGATCGTACGGATGATGCAGGTCGCCCTGCGTAGGGTGCACCAGCACCGCCAGCACTTTGACGAGAATCCGGCGCCCGTCGCTCTCTACCGTTTCCCCGATATACTCGCCGGTTTTGTAAGCCGCTTTGACGATCGCGCCCGGTTGGTGTTTATCCATGCAAACGCGCCTCCTGGGTGGTAATCTTTACATCGCCATTGTATCCTACCGCGCTCGTGCGGGAAAGCCGGCGGCCCCTGGTCCGCCTTTCGGCTTATAACTGGACTTGTTACCTGTCACTTCAGCGCGTAATATGGAAGTAGGATAAATGGAGGATCGTTTCCGATGCGCAAAAAAAGGGTATTGCTGCTTTCCGAAGGGTTCGGCACCGGACATACTCAAGCCGCTTACGCGCTTGCGGTGGGCCTGCGGCAGCTGTCGCAGAAAATCCAGACGCGCGTGATCGAGCTGGGGACCTTCTTGAATCCGATCATCGGGCCGCTCATTCTCGGGGCTTACCGGAAGACGGTATCCAAACAGCCGAAGCTGGTCGGCAAAATGTACCGCAGCAACTACGACAAATCCCTCAACCGGGTCACGCAGTTCGCGCTGCATCGCATTTTTTACAATCAAGTGTCCGACGTCGTCCGCCAACTCAAACCGGACTTGATCGTCTGCACCCATCCGATTCCGAACGCCGTCGTCAGCCGTTTGAAACGGCTCGGGCTGGACGTTCCTTTGTATACGCTGATTACCGATTATGATGCCCATGCCACTTGGGTGAATCCCGAGGTGAACATGTACCTGGTCAGTACGCCGGCGGTTCGCAACAAGCTGATCGCGCGCGGGATTCCGGCCTCGCTGATCGAGGTGACCGGCATTCCCGTCCACCCGAATTTCTGGCACCCGCATGACCGTGCCGAAATCCAGAAGCAATTCGGGCTGAAGGACATGCCTACCGCGCTGATCATGGGCGGCGGCTGGGGTTTGCTGTACGGGGAACACCTCGTCGAATACATGACCAAGTACGCGGACCGCGTGCAGTTGATCCTGTGCATGGGAAGCAATGAGAAGGCACGGGAGAAGCTGCTCTCCGACCCGCGCTTCCAGCATGAGAACATCAAGGTTCTCGGCTTCACAAAGGAGATCAGCAAGCTGATGGACGTCTCGGACTTGCTGGTCACCAAGCCCGGGGGCATGACCTGCACCGAAGGCATGGCTAAAGGCATGCCGATGCTGTTCTACGAGCCGATTCCGGGACAAGAGGAAGAAAACGCCGAATATTTCATCACCCACGGTTTCGGCGAGTTGATGGCAGGCACCGAGGCGATCGACCGCTGGTTCCGGCTGATCCAGGAGCCTTACGCGGCCTATCAGCACCGCGACACCTTAATGGCGCTGCGCAACGCCGAGTACCATCCGGCTAAATGCTCGGAAGCCGTACTGGCGCTCCTGGAGTAGATCCTATGCAATCGTTTACCGAACGGGCCATCGAAGTGATCCGCGGCATTCCTCCCGGCAAGGTGATGACGTACGGGCAAGTCGCCGCCTGGGCCGGAAGCCCCCGCGGCGCCCGCCAAGTGGTGCGTATCCTGCACGCCATGAGCGGCAAATACGGCCTGCCTTGGCATCGGGTCATCAACGGCAAGGGCGAAATCGGACTCCAGGACTTCTACCACCGGGAGCTTCAGGTTTCGGAGCTCGAAGCCGAAGGCGTGACCGTCACCGCCGGCGGCCGGATCGACCTGGAAGAGTATCGATACGAGCCGGAATGATCGCGTAAACCGTGAAAACAAAACCTCCAAACCGACGGTTTGGAGGTTTTTTGACGTTCTATTCTCGTTGTAATGGATTAGGCCGGAAGCATGCGAGCGCGGAGTTCTTTGACTTCCGGGTGTTCCAGGTACTCTTCGTACGTCATCAGGCGGTCGATGATGCCGTTCGGCGTGATCTCGATGATGCGGTTCGCGATCGTTTCGACGAACTGATGGTCATGCGACGTGAAGATGATCGGGCCGTCGAAATCGATCAAGCCGTTATTGAGCGCCGTAATAGACTCGAGGTCGAGGTGGTTGGTCGGTTCGTCGAGCAGCAGGACGTTGCCGCCTCCGAGCATCATTTTGGACAGCATGCAGCGGACTTTCTCGCCACCGGAGAGGACCGACGCTTTTTTGAGCGCTTCGTCGCCGGAGAACAACATCCGGCCAAGGAAGCCGCGGATGAACGATTCGTCCTGGTCCTTCGAATATTGGCGCAGCCATTCGACCAGGTTAAGCTCGACGCCGTCGAAGTACGCGGAGTTATCCTTCGGGAAATACGCCTGCGTGGTCGTGACGCCCCAGGTCACCGAACCGGAATCGGGTTCGCGCTCGCCGGTCAGGATTTGGAACAGCACGGTTTTGGCGAGGCCGTTCGGGCCGACCAGCGCGATTTTGTCGTTCTTGTTCACGACGAAGGAGATGTTCTCGAGCACTTTCTCGCCTTCGACCGTCGCGGTGATATTTTCCACGGATACGACTTGCTTGCCGACTTCGCGCTCGCCTTTGAAATGGATGAACGGATATTTGCGGCTCGAAGGCCGGATGTCGTCCAGTGAAATCTTATCGAGCATTTTCCGGCGGCTCGTCGCTTGCTTGGCCTTGGACTTGTTCGCCGAGAAGCGCTGGATGAACGCCTGCAGCTCCTTGATCTTGTCTTCCTTCTTCTTGTTCTGGTCGCGCATCAGCTGGAGCGCCAGTTGGCTCGACTCGTACCAGAAGTCGTAGTTGCCGACGTACATCTGGATTTTCGCGAAGTCGATATCGGCGATGTGCGTACACACTTGGTTCAGGAAGTGCCGGTCGTGGGATACCACGATAACGGTGCCTTCATAGCGGGAAAGGAAATCTTCCAGCCAACGCACGGATTCGATGTCCAAATGGTTGGTCGGCTCGTCGAGCAGCAGGATGTTCGGGTTGCCGAACAAAGCTTGCGCGAGAAGCACGCGGACTTTCTCGTTGCCGCCCAGCTCCGCCATTTTCTTGTCGTGCAGGTCGGTCGTGATGCCAAGGCCGTTGAGAAGGCCTGCCGCTTCACTCTCGGCTTCCCAGCCGTTCATCTCGGCGAATTCGGCTTCCAGCTCGCCCGCCCGCATGCCGTCTTCGTCGGTGAACGGGTCTTTGGCGTAGATGGCGTCTTTCTCTTTCATGACGGAATAAAGCTTCTGGTGGCCCATGATGACCGTCTCCAGAACTTGATATTCGTCGTACTCGTAATGGTTCTGCTTCAATACGGCCATCCGTTCACCCGGCGCGATAAAAACCTCGCCGTTCGTCGGTTCCACTTCCCCGGACAGGATTTTGAGGAAAGTCGATTTACCTGCCCCGTTCGCGCCGATAAGGCCGTAACAGTTGCCGGGCGTGAACTTGATGTTCACGTCTTCGAAAAGGGGGCGTTTGCCGAAACGCAGGCTCACGCCGTTAACGGTAATCATGAATCGGATCCATCCTTTGCGTCGTTATCGGTATTTTCATTATGAAAACGCATCGTCTCTCCGTGTTTGAGGAGAAACAGCCGTTCTTCCGAAATGCCCATCCGTTCCCTTGCGGCTTCCAGCCGCACGAGCGCTTCTTTGGGCGTATCGTCGGCCAGCTTGAACGCGCCGTAATGCATCGGTACGAAATATTTCGCGCCCAGGTCCACGAAAGCCTGCAGCGCTTCCTCGGGACTGACGTGCTGCGCGGACATGAACCATTCCGGATCATATGCGCCGATCGGCATCAACGCCACGTCGATTTTGAAGCGCCGGCCGATATCGCCAAAACCGCGGAAATACCCGCTGTCCCCAGCGAAGTAAATCGTAGGCCCGTTATCCGCCTGGATCACCCAGCCGCCCCAATGGGACGTGTTCTTGTCCCAAGGATTGCGCCGCGTCCAATGCTGGGCGGGCACGAACGTGAATTTGACGTTGTGGCAAACGTCGTCTTCCCACCAGTGAAGCTCGGTCACGTCGCGGAAGCCCCGCAAGAAGAGCTTGGTCCGAAGGCCGGCCGGCACGAGCATCTTCTTGTTGCCGCGAAGCCTGCGGAGCGAGCCCATGTGGAGATGGTCGTAATGGGAGTGCGAGACGAGGACGACATCGGTCGGAGGCATGTCCGACAGTTCGACTCCGGGAGGAGCAAGCCTCTTCTGGAATGCCATCCTCCGAGCCCATACGGGGTCGGTCACGATATTCAAACCCGCCAGCTGAATCAAAAACGTGGAGTGCCCGATCCAAGTGATCGACGGTTCGGTACGATTCTGCTGGAGGAAGGGAAGATCCGGTTTCGCGTTCGGCACGCAGTGGCTGTAGTCCCGGCTGGCGCGGATGCGGCTCAGCCTTTCCTGGCTCCAGCGGCCGATTTGTTCCATGGGAGCGTTATTGACACGGGCGGAGTCCAGGTTGCCGAAGCGTTGCATGAAGCGTTGCTTGCGCATGAAATCCCTCCGATGACTGTGCTCATTCATACTATAGCAGGAAACGAGGAAATGTACCAAGCCGTACCGGGAAAAAGGCCCCCGCCTGGGCGGACAAACCCGGACTTCCGAGGCTTCCGGATGTATGTAAAAGATTTTACCATTCCGCTTAGGGTTCTGAATCTGAGGCAAGTTGGTACCGGTAATGCAAAACCCCGGTTCCCTTGGAGGGGCCGAGGTTTCGTTCTCTTGCGGGATTAGGAGCCGCCCGCCGCGCTTTGGGTCGGCTGCTGGTTTGATTGCGGGATCGACTGCTGGTTCGGCTGTCGGGTCCGCGTCGGCATCATCTGGATGGAAACGACGGTCGTTTTATCGTCCGAGAGCTTGAGGGAGACGATGTCCCCCGCCTTGATGTCGGTCATCATCAGCGTGTTCGTCGTCGCGCCCTGATCGCCGAAGCTGCGGGACGTCACTTCCGTCTGGTCCGTATAAGCGTATTCGGTCGTCTGCTCCGAAAACTGCATGTTCATCATGCCGCCGCGGCCTCGGCCCGGACCGCCGCCGTTCGCTTGTCCGTTCGGCGAGCTGCCGTTCGAAGGCGGAGATGCTTGCGGCGAGCCGCTCGGCGCAGGCTGTCCGCCCGCGGAGGCGCCCCCGTTCCAGTTCCGGCCTCTCTGTCCGTTCATCGTCGAGGCATAGACGACCAGTTTGCCGTCTCCGATGGAGGCGACCTTTCCGATGACGTCCGGCCTGACCCGAGTTTGAGCCGGATCGCCGTTTCCCTGCTGGGCAGGGGCCGCATTCGCGGCGGCGTTCCCTCCCGTATCCGCGCTCTTGGACGAACAAGCGGATGCCGTCGCCGCGATGGAAGCGAACAGCATGACGGTGATCAACGTTTTTTTCATCGTTTCCTACGCTCCTTGAAATCGATGGATGCGGCATTCGGATTGTCCCCGCTGCCGCCTAATCGCTTCCATTATGGAGCCGACGGCTGAAAGGATCCTTAAGACAAACTGAGAGTCCGCTGAATGTGCGGAGGTTTTGGCACTTTGGCCGAAGATGCAGTATTGTTAGGGTAGAGATGTAGAGACGCTGAGGGAAAGCGAGGAACCTTCGAAAATGAAACTGTTGTCCATCGAACCGACACCGAGTCCGAATTCCATGAAGCTGAACGTCGACGAGAAGCTGGCCGCCGGCATCCGCCTCGACTACAAGCCGGAGCAGGCGGAGCAAGCTCCCCCGCTGATCGGCAAGCTGCTGCGCATACCTGGCGTGAAAGGCGTGTTCCACACGGCCGATTTCATCGCCCTGGACCGCAAAGGGAACGCCGACTGGGCCGCCATCCTGCGGGAAGTTCACGAAGCGTTCGGATCCGCGGGAGAAGGCGCCGGCATTAGCGCGACGCCGGAAGCCGGCGGTTTCGGGGAAGCGCACGTGCTCGTGCAGATGTACCGGGGCATTCCGATCCAGATCCGCGTCCGGAGCGGCGGGCAGGAATCCCGGGCTGCCCTGCCCGAGCGGTTCACCAAGGCCGTGACGGAAGCGGCCGGCGCGACGATGATCCGCGAGCGGAAGCTCGAGGAGTTCGGCGTCCGTTACGGCGAACCCCAGGAAATTCTGGAAGAGGTCGTTCGCGAGCTCGATGCCGCATATACCGAAGAACGCCTGCGCGATTTGATCGAGCAGGCGAAAATCGCGGGACCGGAAGCCCCGCCGCCGGCTCCGCCCGCGCCGCTTAGCGCGGAAGAAGCGGAGAGCGCGCTCGGGTCGGAAGACTGGCGGGAGCGCTATGCCGCGCTGGAGCGATTCAAGCCGGAGCCGGAGCATTTGCCGATCGTGGCGAAGGCGCTTCGCGACGGCCATATGTCCGTGCGCCGGCTGGCGGTCGTCTACTTGGGCGACCTGCGGACGCCCGAGACGATGCCGCATCTGTTCGCCGCGCTGAAGGACCCGTCCGTCGCCGTGCGCCGCACTGCCGGCGATACGCTGTCCGACCTCGGCGACCCGGCCGCGATCGGCCCGATGACGGAGGCGCTCGGCGACGGGAACAAGCTCGTGCGCTGGCGCGCCGCGCGGTTCCTGTACGAGGCCGGCGACGAGTCGGCGCTCGACGCTTTGCGGCGCGTCGCCGCGGATGAGCCGGAGTTCGAGGTCCGGCTGCAGGCCGAGATGGCCGTGGCGCGCATCGAGCGCGGCGAGGAAGCCGCCGGCTCCGTCTGGCAGCAGATGACCCGCATGCGCGAGCAGGAGCGCTCGGGCGAGTAATCCGGCATCGCGTCGGCGATTAGCGCGTGTGGCGCGCTATTTTTCCGGAAATACGACACTGCCTTCTGAATAGTGGACGTGGGAGACTATTTCGCCGACATCACGACACTACATGCAAAATAGTGGACATAAGACACTATTTCGGCGGAATCACCACACTTCGCACGCCACAACCAACAAAAAACCTTCGGTTTCTCCCGGGAGAGAAACCGAAGGTTTTTTTCACAGCGAGACCCAGGCGCCGCCGCGGTCGGCCGAGGCGATCTCGGCCTCGACGATTTCGATCGAGCCTTGGACGGCACGTCCCGAGGCCGTTTCGACCGGGCGCCCCTCCAGCAGGGACTCCACGAAATACCGGAGCTCGAAGTAATACCCCTGATCCTCCGGCAGCTCCGGCGCGAAGCCCGGCCCGTCGTTCGGATTCGACCGGACTCCGTTCTCCCGGAACACGACGTTGCCCCGCTCGAAATTGACGCGGTACTGCATGTCGAAGCCGAAATCGCCTTCTAACGTCCAATCGGCCTGCGCGTTGACCACTTTGCCGTCTTCGTACGCATAGTTCGTCGAGACGATGTCGTAGCCGCCGCCCGGCACGACGTTGCGGGCCAGCGTGGAAACCGCCCGCGGTTTGCCGAACAGCCAATGCACCATGTCCGCATCGTGAACGTGCATGTCCATCAGCGCCCCGCCGCTCTTCTCCTTTTGCAGCAGCCAGGGCCCCCACGTCGGCGTCGCGCCTCCGCGGAAGAAGTACCCGCTCGTCGCCTTCCCGTATACGCCGCTGTCCACGACTTCTTTCAAATAAACGTAGGCCGGCCAGAACCGGAGGCATTGCCCGATCAAGAGCTGTTTGCCGTTCCTCTCCGCCGCGAGTAGCATGTTCTCGCACTCCTGCGCCGTAAGCGCCATCGGTTTCTCGCAAAGCACATGCAGTCCATGATTCAGGCATTGGATCGAGATCTTTTCGTGCAGGAACGTCGGCAGCGTGATGTCCACAGCGTCCAGTTCCTCGTTCGCCAGCATTTCTTCCACGCTCGTATAATGACGAAACCGGCTGAAATCCACGGGTTCCGTCACCGTCTCGATGTTGCCCGCTTGCGCCCCGCCCTTAAGCTTCTCCGGATCCGCATCGCACAACGCCGTTACGCGGATGTCCAGCCCTTCTCGCTCCAGCCGCAAATAGTTTTCCAAATGGGTCCGCCCCATGAACCCCAGCCCGATCAGCCCGATTCTCAGCATCCTATTTCCTCCCCAAAATGGCATCCATGGCGCCCGACGTATTGTAAACGATCTGCTCGGTATGCTGCTTGTAGGACGGGATCATTTCCGCGATCACGTATCCGTCATATCCGACAGCTTGCAGACCCGCCACGACGGCCGCGTAATCCACGTCGCCGGCCAGCAAATCGACGAACCCGTGCAATCCGCCCGCTTCCCGACGGTAATCCTTGAAATGCACCTTTTTGATCCGGCTTCCCAAAATAGAAATCCAATGCTCCGGGTACCCCGAATAGAGCACGTTCCCAACGTCGAAATACGAGCCGACCCAAGGGGAACCGATCCGGTCGATGAAGTCCCTCATTTCCAGCGGGGACAACAGGAACTTGTTCCATACGTTCTCGATCCCGATGGACACGCCGCAGGCCTCCGCCTCCCCAGCCAACCGGGAGAACGCTTCCAGTGCGTAGTCGTAAGCCCGGTCATAGGGAACGACCTCGGCCCCCGGGATGAAGTCAACGCCCACCGCGCCCGGCACGACGAGGATCGCGTCGACCCCGAGAATGGCAGCCGTTTCGAGCTGTTTCCGTACGATCCCCATGGCTTTTTCCCGGATCTTGGCATCCGAACTGGTCAGCGAGTACTGCCAGTACAGTCCGCTCGCGAGGCTGGTCAGCGCGATCCCGGTCTCTTCCGCCCGCTTCCGGATGTCCGCGATCTCGGCCTCCTTGCTTTCCAAGCTAAGTTCTCCCGTCTCGTTCAAAGCAGGCTCGAGCCCCTCGAAACCCGCGTCCTTCGCTAACCGCAGACAATCCGGCACCGCCATGCCGCCGGGAAACGACCAAGCGTTGATTCCTTTCTTCACGGCCATCCTCTCCTTCCCTTTATACCGTCCATTATAGGAAAGGAAGAGAGAATCGGATTTATCCATTCAGCCGGACAATTTGCACGCCCCGCGCCTCTCCTGTGCTAGAATCAGGGTGAGGCTACCCAGGGAGGACGACGATTCGCATGGATTTTGCCAGGACGACGCTCACCGAATCGATCACGGTCGACCAGCTGATTTCTTTCCACTATTTCGAATATGCGAACGGTTATGCCTTTGAGGGGGAGCAGCACGACTTCTGGGAGCTTCTCTATGTAGATAAAGGCAACGTCGAGGTGCGCGCGGACGACAGAGCGCTGCAGTTGGAGCAGGGAAACATCGTGTTCCACAAACCGGACGAATTCCACACGGTGCGCGTCAATCCCGAACACAAACCGCCGAACCTCATCGTCATCTCGTTCGAGTGCGCCTCTCCCGACATGGACTTTTTCCGCAACAAAATAACCTCTTTGAAAGAACAAGAGAGACTCTATCTGTCCCGCATTTTGCAGGAAGGTTTCCGCACGTTCCTGCCGCCGTACGACGATCCCGCCGACCATCAGCTGACCCGAAATCCCGACGCTCCGTACGCCGGGGAACAAATGATCAAATCCCATCTCGAAATGCTGCTCATCAGCCTCATCCGCTCGGAACGGGAAGCCGCAGCGCCGGCTCGCTCCGCCAAACTCACGCCCGTCCATATCGAAAACCGGGAGCGCGAGCTGGCCGATCGCATCGTCCACTATCTCAAGGAAAACTTGGACGTTCAGCTTTCCCTGGACGCGCTGTGCAGGCAGTTCCATCTCGGGAAAAGCCGGCTGAAGGAAATTTTCCACGCGCGTTACGGCTCAGGCGTTTTGGAATATTTCAAGCTTCTTAAATTGGAGGAAGCCAAATCGCTGATTCGCGAGCACAAATACAATTTCACCGAAATCTCGGAAAAACTCGGGTACGCCAGCCTTCATTATTTCTCGAGGGAATTCAAAAAGAATACGGGCATGTCCCCGTCGGATTACGCGAAGTCGGTCAGAGCCAAAGCGGGGTTCTCACGATAGCGCTATACAACAAGTAAAAGAGCGCCGGCGGCCGGCGCTCTTTCCATGCATTTCGCGATTACTCGTACAATACGGCTTTGATTTCCGGATTGTCGATGTTCGTCTTGTCGTACCAGAAAAATCCGGTGTCGATGTTCTTCTCGACCTTCTCGCCTTTGATCGCGGCGACGGCCGCCTTGACCGTTTCATAGCCGATGCCGATCGGGTTTTGCGTGATCGCGCCGGCCATTTTGCCGGACTTGATGGCGTCGATCTGCGCCTTGCCGGAATCGTAACCGATGACGACGATTTTGCCGTCCATCTTCATTTCCGTCACGGCGTTGACGACGCCGATCGCGGAGCCTTCGTTGGAGCCGAAAATGCCTTTCAAGTTCGGGTGCGCCTGCATGATCGTTTTCGCGAGGTCGGTCGACTTCAGGTGGTCGCCGCCGCCGTATTGGATGTCGACGATTTTGATCTTCGGATACTTTTCCTTGATCCGGTTCTTGAAGCCGTTCTCGCGGTCGATGCCCGTACGGCTCGTCTGGTCGTGCACGACCATGGCCACTTCGCCTTCCCCGCCGATCAGCTCCGCCATTTTGTCGGCGGCAAGTGCGGCTGCCGCGATGTTGTCCGTAGCTGCCGTAGCGAGCGGGATGTCACTGTCCACGCCGGAGTCGAACGCGATGACGGGGATTCCGGCGTCTTTGGCCTTCTGAAGCAGCGGAATGGACGCCTGGCTGTCGAGCGCCGCGAAGCCGATCGCCGACGGTTTCTTGTCCAAAGCGACCTGCAGCATCTCGAGCTGCTTATCGACCTGCTGCTCGGTTTCCGGCCCTTCGAACGTGATCTCTACGTTCAGCTCGGCGGCCGCTTTCTCCGCTCCGGCTTTGACCGCCTGCCAGAATTGGTGCTGGAAGCCTTTCGAGACGATCGGAATGAATAATTTCCCCGCGGAAGCCGACGCGCTCGGACTCGTGCTCGCGCTCGGGCTCCCACCGGATGCGTCGCCTCCGCTTTTCGGAGAAGAGCTTGCTTCTCCTCCTTTGTTCGAACCGCACGCGCCGAGCACCAGCACGAGCGCCATCGCTACCGCCAACCACGCTTTTTTCATGTTCCCCTGTCCCCTTCTTAATGAAATGGTAAACGAAAGGCTATATAATCTCCGCACGGAGACCATACCGGCTATCAAGCTTTCTTCCTGCGCAAGATATCCACGTAAACCGCCAGCAAAATGACGAGGCCGACGACGACGGTCTGCCATTCCTGAGGGACGGACAAAATGCGCAGGCCGTTCGTCAGCACGCTCATGATCAGCGCACCGATTACCGTGCCGACGATCGTGCCCTTCCCTCCGCTGAGGGACGTTCCCCCGATCACGACGGCCGCGATCGCTTCCAGCTCATAGCCCATCCCGAGCGCGGGTTGCGCCGAATTCAGCCGGGAGGCCATCAGGATACCGGCCAACCCGGTGAACAGGCCGGTAATCGTGTAGATCACGATTTTCCAGAACCGCACGTTGACGCCGGACAGCCGGGTCGCCTCTTCATTGCTGCCGATCGCGAAATTGTAGCGGCCCACGATCGTGCGCGACAGCAGGATGCCGCCGACAATCGCCGCCCCGAAGTAGATGAACACCGCATTCGGGATATCCAGGACCGATCCCAAGGAGATCTTCGAGAAGGCCGGCGTATTCGTGAAGTAGACCGGCTTCGTCCCCGAGATCACGAGCGAGAGCCCCTTGGCGATCATCATCATGGCGAGCGTCGCGATGAAAGGGGGGATGCCGAGCCTCGCGACCGCCGTCCCGGAAATGAACCCGCACAGCGCGCCGGTCAGCAGTCCGCCGACGATGCCGACCTCTATCGGCCAGCCCCACATCGTAATGAACACGCCCGTCATCACCGAACTGAGCGTCATGACCGTACCGACGGAGAGGTCGATGCCTCCCGTCACGATGACGAAGGTCGAACCGAGCGCGAGGACGCCGGTCACGGCCGTGGAGAGCAAAATCCCCACGATATTGGAAAAGTGAAAGAAACTGCTCGAAGCGAGCGAAAAGACGATGATGAGCAAAATCAAGCTGCCGAACGCCATGAACTGCTGCAATCCCGACTGGATCGCGATTCGCGGCCTGCCGGCCGCCGCTATCGATGCCTTCATCCGGTTTTCTCCTCCTTGTAGCCGCGCGTCAGCCGGCCCGGTCCGTCGCGAACGTCATGATTCGTTCCTGCGTCACTTGATCGTCGTTCTCGAGCTCCCCGGTAATCCGTCCTTCGCACATGACGAGGATGCGGTGGCTGAGCCGAATGATTTCGGGCAGCTCCGAGCTGATCATGATGATCGATTTGCCCTCGTCAGCCAAACGCTCGAGCAGTTTATAAATCTCGCTCTTCGCGCCGACGTCGATGCCTCGGGTCGGCTCGTCGAAAATCAGAATGTCGCAATCCCGCAAGAGCCACTTGCCGATGATGACCTTCTGCTGGTTGCCTCCGGACAGGAACTTTAGCGGCTGCTTGATGCCCGGCGTCTTGACCTTCAGGTCTTCGACGACTTTAGCCGCGGAAGAAGCCATGCCCGCGTCCTTCATCCAGCCGAACCGGGTCATGTGCCGCTTCAGCGTGGCCATCGCCGCGTTCGTCTTTACGTCCATCTCGAGCAGGCAGCCATAGCGCTTCCTGTCCTCCGACAAATAGCCGATACCATGCCCGACCGCCTGATGCGGGGAAGCGATCCGGACCTTTTTCCCATGGACGAGAATCTCTCCGCCGTCGATCGGGTCGGCGCCGAAAATCGCCCGCGCCATCTCCGTCCTGCCCGCCCCGACCAGACCCGCCACGCCAAGGATTTCTCCTCTCCGCAGCGTGAAGCTGATCTCCTTCAGCGCCTTCCCGCGGCTTAAGGCGCGCACCTCCAACGCGATCTCCCTATGGGATACGGCGCGTGCTTCCCGATGGGACTGATAGATTTCCCGCCCGACCATCATCGAGATGATCCGGTCCACGCTCACCCCGGCGGCCGGCACCGTATCGATATAGCTTCCGTCCCGCATGACCGTGATCCGGTCGGCGATCCGCTGCAGCTCGGCCATCCGGTGGGAGATGTAGACGATGCCGACGCCTTTCGCCCGCAGCTGCTCGACCGTCCGGAATAGCTCTTCGATCTCCGCGTCGCTAAGGGCCGCGGTCGGCTCGTCCATGATCAGCACCCGAGATTCGCGCGAAATCGCCTTCACGATTTCGACCATCTGCTGCTTGGCTACCGTCAGGTCCGAGACGAGGGCGGTCGGTTCGATATCCAGGTTCATTTGCCTCAGCAGCACGTCAGCCCGTTTGTTCATTTCCTTGTCGTCCAGAAACAGTCGGAATGCCCTTCTCGGCTCCCGGCCGATGAAGATGTTCTCGGCGACGGTCAAATCCGCGGCCAAATTCAGCTCCTGGTGGATCATGCCGATCCCGAGATCCTGCGCCGTTTTCGCGTCCGGAATCTCCACTTCCTTGCCGAAAACCGAAATGCTGCCGCCGTCCTTCCGATAGACGCCGGTCAGCACCTTCATCAGCGTGGACTTGCCTGCGCCGTTTTCGCCGACGAGCGCGTGGACCTCCCCGGCCCGCAATTCGAAGCGGCAGCCTTTCAAAGCCGGGACGCCGGCAAACCGCTTCTCGATCCCTTCCATGCTCACGAGGATTTCGCCCATCCGGTCATGCCCCCCATCTTCGTTGCCGTTGTCGATTTCCACTTTACAGGCCGGGACGGAAGACATACATGGGATTTCTTCCTGTGAAAGTCGAATATTTTCTGGAATTTAAGACAATAAAATACACCGGATTTCTCCGGTGTCCTTCATCCCTTTATTTGCCCACGAAGGGGAACAGCAGCTTCTGGTTTTCTTCCTCATACATATTGTTCTTGGTGATCAGCAGGGACGAAGTGTCGATCATGGCGGGGACCTTCTTGCCCCGGATCGCCTCCAGTGCGGTTTTGACGCTGAGATATCCCATCTGGAACGGACGCTGGATCACGGTCGCCTGCATGACCCCTTCGTCCAGCAGCTTGATCTCGGGAATCGAGCTGTCGAAGCCGATCAGCTTCACTTTGCCCTTCAAGCCCAGATCCTTGACCGCCCTCCCCGCCCCGACGCTGGTCGGTTCGTTCAAGCCGACGATGCCGTAAAGATCGGGCTCGCGCAGCAGCAGCTCTTTCGTTTTCTCGTAGGCTCGTTCGTTGTCCCCGCCGGCGTCGATCGTTTCGAGCAGCGTAATGTTTGGCTTGCCTTCCAGTACCGAACGGACGCCCTTTTCACGGTCCATTAGAGAACCCGCGCTGGTGACGTAGCTGACGATCGCGATTTTGGCGGGACCTTCGATTTGCCCCAGCATGGCATTGCCGGCTTCGACGCCCGCTTTCACGTTATCCGTCGCGACGATGCTTTGCGGCGCTTCCGACCGGATGCCCGAGTCGAGAATGAGCAGCTTGATCCCGTTTTTCCTCGCCTTCTCCGCCGCCGGCGCCAAACGGACGTAGTCACTGGCCGCCAGCACGATCGCGTCCGGCCGTTCCTCGATGGTCTTCTCCAAAATGGCGATCTGTTCGTCCACTTCCGTCTCCTTCGCGGGGCCCCGGACTTGCACGTTGGCCTTGAACTCCTTGGCCGCGTCATGGACGCCGTCCACGACGACCTGCCAGAAATCGAGGGAGGCGTTGGTCGACTTGATGATGACGACGATGTCGGCTTCCTTGGGGCCTGACCACCGCGCCAGCCCAAGCCATAACGCCGCCGCGGCGAGCACCAGGATGGCCAGGCTTCCCGTCAGCCGTTTGCGGTTCCGTATCATCCGGTCTCCTCCTCCGTCTGCGGCAGCGATTTGGGGATGCGGATCGTCGCCGTCGTTCCTTCCCCGGGTACGCTCGCGAACGACAAGCCGTAGGGAGGTCCGAAATAGAGCCTCAGCCGCTCATGCACGTTCAGGACGCCGACCCCGCGGCCCCCTTGGCCGGGCGGAAAGGGCAGCAGCAGCTTGCGGACGGTTTCCTCGTCCATGCCGATGCCGTTATCCCGCACTGTCAGCAGAATATCGCCGCCTTTCTCCTCCGAGGAGATCGCGATCATGCCGGGGCCGCGTTTTTTCTTGATGCCGTGGTAAATGGCGTTTTCGACGAGGGGCTGCAGGATCACTTTGATCGTCGGATAATGCCGGACCGATTCCGCGATGTCGATCTCGTAATCCAGCTTGTTCTTATACCGCATTTTCTGGATCATCAAATAGTTCGTGATATGCTCGATTTCGTTGTGGATCGGCACAAGCTCCTCGCCCCGGCTGATCGAAGAACGGAACAGCTTGGCCAGCGCGGAAGTCATGAGCACGACCTCCTTGTTCTTGTTGCTCTCCGCCATCCAAATGATCGAGTCGAGCGTGTTGTACAGAAAATGCGGATTGATTTGGGCCTGCAGCGCGTTCATCTCGCTTTTGCGTTTTTGCTCCTGATCCCGCACCGTTTGCGTCATCAGCTCTTTGATTTTGCCGACCATGATGTTAAACGCGCGGGCCAGCCGCCCGACTTCGATCGTCCGCGGAACCGGCACCTGGATGTCGAAATTCCCTTTCTCCACTTCTTTCATGTAAGTCTGCAGCTGCCGGATCGGCCGGCTCACCCGCTGGGACAAATACACGGAAAGCAGGATGGCCATGAAAATGCAGATCAGCCCCAGCGCGAGGAAGGAATAGCGCACCTCCGCCTGATTGCCGATGAGTTCGTCCACGTAAGAGACGCCGACGATTTTCCATCCGAATCCCGAGTCCTGGACGGTGTACATCCGGCTGCCGCTTCCTTCGTCGCTCGTGAACGTTCCGTTCTTCACGGCGAGCACCCGGTCGATCTGCTCCGATTTGAGGTTGCTGTAAATGAGCTGCTGCTGCGGATGGTAGACGATTTTGCCTTCCGTATCCACGATGAACAAATAACCCCGGTCGCCGAGGTTGATGTTGCGCAGCATGTCGTTCATGACGCTGAAATTCAGATCGACCCAAAACACGCCGAGCTCCCGCGTCCCGTCTTCGCTGCGCAGCTGCCGGCTGAGCGACACGACCCAGGAATAGCGGTCTTTGAACACGGGCTGGACGTGGGAGGGGGAAATCACGCTGCGGCCGCCCGCCTCCCGGGCCTTCGTGAACCAGTTCAGCGTCCGGATGTCGATGTACGGATTCAGCTCGAGCTCCGGGCTGCCGGAGACGAACTGCCCATTCGCCCCGTAAATGTTGACGGACGCGATATCGGTTCGGGAGACGAGCATCGAACCGAGGAAGTCGGCGATGGCCGCCTTATATTGCTTCTCCTCCGCCAGGCTGGCGAAAGACGTTTTGGACAAATATTCGCGCACGGTCCGGTTGCCGGCGACAAGGTCCGAAATGTATTTCATGCCGTTGACGTACGTCTCGATGTTGCTGTCGACCTGCCGGACCAGCTCCGTCGTATACGCCTGCACGTTGGCCTGGACCGCGTCCTTGGACAAGTAGTAGGAGGTGAAGCTCATGATGAAAATGGTCATCAGGATCAGCAGGACGAACGCCAGCGCGATATTCGTCTGGATGCTTCGGAATCTGGCGGGGGAACCCATTTTCGCTCACGCTTTCCTGTCCGACATTTTGAGGCGGTAATCGGTGGGCGTATCTCCTTCGTGCTTCTTGAACGCCCCGCTGAAGTAATGAGGATCGCTGTAGCCGACGGCGTAAGCGATTTCGTAATTTTTCATGGCGGTCAGCTTGAGCAACTCTTTCGCTTTCTCCATTCGTTCCTGGGTGACGTGCTCGACGAAGGTTTTGCCCGTATGCTGCTTGAACAGCGTGCTGAAATAGCTCACGCTCATGGAAATATGCTTGCAGACGGATTTCAGGGACAGATCCGGATCCTGATAATGCTCCTTCACGTACGCGATCGCCTTCTCCACCTGAAGCTGGCCGTGATCTTCCCTCTTGCTTTGGATGGCGGAAACCGCGTCCGCGCACAGCCCCTTCATCCAACCTTCCATTTCGTCCAGCTTGGCGAAACGGTTGATTCTCAGAATCGGGTTCTCCGCTTCGCCGAACGTCCGGATCAGGTTCCCGTCCGTTTCGTAAAGGGTATGCAGCAGCGTCAGCACGATTCTCTGAAGGTACAGGTAGCAAACCTCGATCGGGAACAGATGCTCCCGGAACGCCGCGAACAGCCGGTCTACCCATTCGTCCAACTCCCGAGCGGTGCCCGTCTTCAGCTTCGTGATGAGCTCGTTCTCCCAAGCGACCGCGGACAGGAGCGCCGGACGGTCGCGGCATTCCATGTCGGTAATGCGGATCACTTCGCCGCCGCCCGTCACAAACCGGTAGTCCAGCGCGGACAAGGCGGACTGGTGGACGGCCGGGACGTGTTGGCCCCTGCGGCACGTATGTCCGATGCCGACCGAAATCCGAAGGGGCAAATAGGACGAAACCGACTTCAGGATTTCTTCGGCGGTCGCGAGCGATCGTTCCTGCAGCTCTTCGGCATCGTCGCCGGAGAAAAGCGCCAGCACGCGGTTCTCCACGTCGCGGAAAACTTCGGCTCCCGGGTGCCGGGCCGCGATCTCCTGAGCGATATTGTAGACGGCGAAGCGGTACAGTTCCTGGTCGGAAGGAGTCGGACTCGTCTCCGCCGCGAATTCGTCGACGCGGATTGCCGCTTCGACGAGAAACGGGCCCTGCATGGCGATGCCGAAAAACGCGCATCCGTCCGCGGCGGCTTTTTCCGCCATCGGGGTGGAGACGAACCGTTCCAGGAACCGTTCCCGGAGCAACGGCATGTTCTCCGCCAGCTGCCGGCGGAGCTGCTCGTAATCCCGCTTGCGCCGGCCTTCGTGGTCCAGCTCTTCTTTCAACTTTAGCAGCACGCCTTCAAGCTCGGCGGAAGTAATCGGTTTCAAAATATAATCGACGGCCTGCAGTTTTACTGCCTGCCGCGCGTAATCGAAGTCGTCGTACCCCGTCAAAATGACCACTTTGACCTGCGGAAAGCGCAGGGACAGTTCGCGCGTCAGCTCCAAGCCGTCCATGAACGGCATGCCGATGTCGGTCAGCACGATGTCCGGCGTCTCCCGCTCGACGAACTCGAGCGCCTCCGCGCCGTCCTCGCAATCGCCCGCGCAGCGATAGCCGAGCTTCTCCCAGTCCATCTGCTCCTTGATCGCTTCCCGGACCAGCTCTTCGTCGTCGACGATCAACAGCTTATACATGAAATCCCGCCTTAAGCGCCGTTTTGTCGAGTCCAATCCCATTGTAGGGTCATGCCGGGCCCTCGGCAATCCAAAAAGTTATTGCGGTGTTGGAATATTTTCTTGTATTTCGCGGATCGCCGGTTTTGTAATGGAACCGTAATATAACCTTCATGTTTCTTTCATATAGAGGGGTTACAATACATACATGACCCCCCTTTTCAATATATTATCTTGACGGGCTTGCGGCCGATGCCGCAGGCCCATTTTCTTTGTCCGGACGAAGATGCGCCGCGAAGAAGGATTGGACGGCCGGCCAAAATGCCGGATCGCGCTCCGATACGCTGTGGCCTTCGCTATCCACAAATAGGTGCGGAAGGCCGGGAGTCCGGGACAGTACATGCTCCAACTCCGCGGAGGACACATAGGCGTCACGCCGGGAGTGGATGAGCAGCACCGGCACTTTCCGGCCGTGTACGTTCTCCGCAAGAATCCGCGCCGGATCGGCCCGTTTCAATACCGAGCGGGGGATTCGGCTGCGCTTCACCATCAGGTACGGAATGATGTGCGCGAGCGGAAACGACGGCAGCTTCCGCCTCCTCAGCTCCGATCCGATCATCGTGGAAAATCGGACGGGCATCGAATCGGTGACGAGAGTAGTGATCGGTGCGCCATCGTCGAGCGCCAGGACGGCACCGAAACCGCCGAGGGAATGCCCAATCACTCCGATCCGGTCCGGGTCGATGTCCGGCCTGGTCCTAAGCCACTCCAAGGCGGCCAGCAGGTCTTCTTTGAACATCAATCCCGAAGGCGCGGAATAGGGATCGCTTTCCCCGTGTCCTCTCGCATCGTACATCAGGACGGAATACCCCGCCTCGTGCAAGGGAAGCGCATACCTCAGCACCCTCGAACGGTTGGAGCCCCAGCCGTGCGCGACCAGCACAGCCGGTTTTTTGCCCTGACCCGTCTGCGGCAGCATCCAGCCCCGGACCGTCTGCCCCCCGCTTGTCCACTCCACGGTTTCGTACGGCACGGTCGGCTTGCTCGTATTCGGAAGCAGACGGGGCTGCTGCGCTTTCGCGGTCAGCCCGTATAGTGCGGCCGCCCCCGCTCCCACCAAACATCCTGCGGCGCCCGCGCCGGCGATGATCACATCCACTCTCGAATCCTCCCGAAGCTTATGTTGACTCTATCTTATCCCAAAAGGAAAAAACGGACAAAAGCCCCTAATCGACTCACGCACCGGAATCCGGGCGGGCGCATATCCTGTATCACGTCATTTGCCCATCTCAAGGAGGAACGAACATGTCGAAAATACGGCCGGCGGACGCCCGTCCGATCACGCGTAAATCGTCCGATGATTCGAAAGCGAAGCTTTCCGGCAGCACTGCGAACGTAAAATCGGCTGAGGCCCAAAAAGCCGGCAAGGCTCAATTGCATCAAAAAGCAGCCGCGGGGGCCGCGCAAACCCGGGCATTTCCGGGCGCAGGGCTTTCCGGCGGCGTGGGCGGATTCCCCGGCGGTGTGGGTGGATTTCCGGGAGGCGTTGGTGGATTCCCCGGCGGTGTGGGCGGATTCCCTGGTGGCGTTGGTGGATTCCCCGGCGGTGTGGGTGGATTCCCTGGTGGCGTTGGCGGATTCCCCGGTGGAGTAGGCGGATTCCCCGGCGGTGTCGGCGGATTCCCCGGTGGCGTTGGCGGGTTCCCCGGTGGCGTTGGCGGGTTCCCCGGTGGCGTTGGCGGATTCCCCGGTGGCGTTGGCGGATTCCCCGGTGGCGTTGGCGGGTTCCCCGGTGGCGTTGGCGGGTTCCCCGGTGGTGTCGGTGGATTCCCGGGAGGCGTTGGCGGATTCCCCGGTGGCGTTGGCGGGTTCCCCGGTGGCATGGGTGGATTCCCCGGCGGCATGGGTGGATTCCCCGGCGGCGTTGGCGGTTTCCCCGGTGGCATGGGTGGATTCCCCGGCGGCATCGGCGGTTTCCCCGGCGGCATGGGCGGATTCCCCGGCGGCATGGGCGGATTCCCCGGCGGCGTTGGCGGTTTCCCCGGCGGCATGGGAGGATTTCCGGGCGGTATCGGCGGCATGGGGGGGTTCCCCGGTATGGGTGGAATCCCTGGCGGCATGCCGGGCGGGTTTGGCTCCATCTCCCCCGGTATTGGCAGCTAAGCTTTCTCACATCAAACCAAAGCCTGCCGGCGTTTCCGCCGGCAGGCTTTTTCGTTGCTCGCAGTTCGATTTTGCCTCACTATTTTCGGCTTTCCCCGATTGGATTGCTCTCCAGTTCGATTTTGCCTACTTAAATGGCCTTAAAAGCAATGTCAGCTTCAAAAGCGGCCTCCAATTGTGCAATTCCGAACTACAGCTATCTCTTCACGTACATGCACCCTTCGAATTGGGCAAAATCGAATTGGAGAAATGATTCTCCCCCCCCTCGAACTTGAAAGGCCGCCCCTCAGGGCGGCCTTCCAATACTTTAACCTCCGACATGCATCAGCAGCATATATGCCGCAAGCAAAACGTACACCGCAGCCTCCATGCGCGCCGTCCTCCGGCGGGCGGCGGTTCCGCGAATCCACTGGCGCCCGAGCTTTCCCGCCGCCAACGCGACGACGTGGAAAATCGCCAGCGCTTGCAGCAGAAACGTAACGCCCAGTACCGCCAACTGCACGGCTACCGGTCCGCCTCCCGGCGTGACGAACTGCGGGAGAAACGCGATGAAGAAGAGCGACACCTTCGGGTTCATCACGTTCATGAGAATCCCGCGCCGGTACAACCGGCCGAACGTCGGCCGGGAGCCGCCCGTCTCGGCAGGAGCCGCTTCGACCTCTCCATGTCCGGCTTCCGCCGCCGGGATCGAAGACGAACGCCACGCTTGCCAAGCCAAGTATAACAAATAGGCGGCACCGAGGAATTCCACGGCTTCAATCGCCGCAGACGAGCGGTAAACTACAGCCGACACGCCTAACGCTGCCGCGCTGATATGCGCGAGCAGTCCCGTGCAGAGCCCGAGTGCAACGGCGGACCCGTCTCTTGGGCTCCCGCTTACGCTTTGCGCGATGACGAACAGGATATCCGGTCCCGGCATCAGCGTCAGCAGCACGGAAGCGCCCAAGAACGCGGCCCATATTCCCCCATCCATGATGTCCGAGCCCCTTCTTCGTTAAGCCTGCTTCGCCACGGTCCCGATCCGGTCCAAAACGGCGCGCAGCGGCTGATCGGCTAGGGATTCGATAATGAGATCGGCGCGGGCCGCGGCGAAATCCATGTGCCGCGTCATCGGATTCGGCACGACGACGACCGGCATGCCCGCCGCCACGGCGGCCTTCATGCCGTTCAACGAGTCCTCGAACGCGACCGCTTCCTCGGGCTTCACGCCGAGCGCTTCCGCCGCCAGCAAATAGAGGGCCGGGTCCGGCTTCACCTTCTCGACGTCGTCGGAGGTGCGGAGCGCTTCAAAGTATTTCCGGATGCCCTTGGCCTCCAGATGCCGTTCTACCCAGGCCCGGTCCGCGCTGGAAGCCAAACCGATGGACAAGCCGAGCGACTTGGCTTCTTCGAGCACTTCCACGACGCCGGGACGAAGCTCCGCGCAATCGGCTTTCGCCAGCAATTCCGCTTCGAAGCGGGCTTTCAAGGCCTCACGATCCATCGTGAGGCCGGTCCGGGCTTGCAGGTCGACGTACGGGTCGAACGGACTTCCGTGCGTCCCGATGCCGAGCGCCCACTGTTCGAGCGGAAGCACATGCCCGTGTTCGGCGTACAGGCCGCCGAACGCTTCGTACGCGCAGCTCTCGGTATCCAATAACGTTCCGTCAAAATCGAAAATGACTGCTTTAATCATGCTTGCATTTCCACATCCTTTAGCGTGACTTCCCGGACGGTTTTCCGATAACGGAACGCCCCCAGGAATGCGATGAAATAGCCGGCAGCAGCACAGACATAGATGAGCCGGATGCCGTATCGGTCCGCCAGCCATCCCGTGAGCAGCAAGGAAATGCCGTAGAGCCCCGAGATGACGGCGGATTGCGCGGCGAATACGGACGGCATCTCCCGCGCGGGGGACGCCAGTTGGAGCAGCGTGCGGCTGGCCAATCCTTTGGCGGACTCCGCCACGCCGATGAGAAGCATGATCCCCAGCGCGAAGCCCGGATGGCGGCTGAACGAAAACACCCAAACCGCCAGTGCCATGCCTGCGCCGCCCCCGAGAAGCAGGCCGGACATGCCGCCCGACGGCCGCCTCGCGGAAAGCCGCCCGAAAAAGGCGTTGGCCAAGATCAGTCCGGCGCAGAACGCACCGTTCATCCAACCCCACCAAACTTCTCCCGCATGCAGCCTTTCCTGCGCGAAGACGAGCAACAGCGCGCCGGCGAAAGCGGAGGCGAACAGCCCTTCCCACGCGTCCATCCACACCACGAGACGGAGCGCCGGAATGCGGAGCAGCGTTCGCCAGCCCGCGAGAAACGACTTACTCGCGCCTGCGTCTCCGCTCTCCGCCTCGTCGGCCCCGGAGGCGACAGGATTGCCCGTCGCGACGGCGAAGCCTCCGGCCAGCAACAGCAAGCCGGCAGACGTCCACAAGGAGGGACCGGCCCCCAAACCGGATACGACGACGGCTCCGAACGCCCAGCCCGCCAGGGAACAGGCTTCGACGACGGCTCCCATCGTTCCGTTCGCCTTCAGCAAACGGTCCTTTTCCACGAGACGCGGAAGAAGCGAGGAGCGGACCGGTCCCGCGACGCCTTCCAGCACCGACAAAACGAAGACGGTGCCCGTCAGCCACTCCGTTCGGGCACCCGCCCCTGCAGCGTCCAAATACGCGGCGAGAGCGGCCAGTCCCCCGGCCTGGATCAACAAGCAAACGGCGAGCAGCGAACCGAGACGGAACCTGCCCAGCACGAGCGGAGCGGCCAGGCTTCCGGCCGTCATGCCGATCACCCGGAGCAGCGGGAACAAAGCCGCGACCGCGGCCGATCCCGACTGCCGGTACAAAGTGGTGACCAGCGCCAAAATGTACAGAATATCGCCCAAAGTCGACAAAGCTTGACCGGACAATAAGAAGCGAAACCGTTTCATCCCGTCGCCACCGTACCTTTCCTATTCAGTTGTCGAATGGATTCGGCGCCCGGTTTTACAACGGTTTCCCTCCTCTCGCTCTCGTATTTCATGCGGAAGCCTCGGCGGCCTAAGCCTCTTGCTTCCCTTTATCCGACCATCGAAGGAGGCCCGGCATCGGGTCCCCGTCCGTAAAATATTCCAACCCGACGTACCCCTCGTATCCCGTTTCGCGAATCGCACCCAGTACGTTTTCGTAATGGATCTCACCCGCATCCAATTCGCCGCGCCCGGGATGTCCGGCGGCGTGGAAGTGGCCGATCAAATGACGGTTCGCCCGGATTCGCCGGATGAGGTCCCCCTCGGTAATCTGCTGGTGGTAGACGTCGAACAGCACCTTCACGAACGGGCTTCCGACTTCCCTTACGATGCCGAACGCCTCGTCCGAAGAAGACAGGAAATATCCCGCGTGGTCGACGGCCGTATTGAGCGGTTCCACCGCCAGCGTGACGCCCGCTTCCTCCAGCAGGGGAACGCAGGCGCGCAACCCGTCCGCAAGCGATGCCCGCTGTTCATCCCGCGGCACGCCGACCCGGTCTTGCCCCGTTTGCGAAATCAGCAGCTTGCAGCCAAGCGCGCGGGCGGCTTCCAGCGACTCGCGAAGCCCTTCCAAGTACCGGTCGCGTTCCGCCGGATCGACCAGGCTGACGAATTTGGTGCACATGGCCGTCAGAGTCAGGCCGTTCTCCTCCTGGGCGGCTTTCACGGCGCCAATGTCCTTATCCCACCAGGACCAAAATTCGTAAGCGCCGTATCCCGCCAGGCGTACCCGGCGCATCGCTTCAACCGTATCCATCCCGCGAAAAACCGAGTCTACGCAAACCGACATCCGCATGCCGAGCACCGCCTCCCCTTTTTAGTCGAACCAGCCCTTGCGCCTGAACCAAACGTACATGCCGACCCCCAGCACGGCCATGACGGCCAGCACGCCGAAATAGCCGAAGTGCCAGTTCAGCTCGGGCATATTGTGGAAGTTCATGCCGTAGATGCCCGCGATGAAGGTCAGCGGCATGAAAATCGTCGTGATGACGGTCAGCGTCTTCATGATCATGTTCATTCGGCTGGAACGGATGGAATCGTAGCTGTCCCGCAAATCGGCCGTCATCTCGCGGTTGGACTCGATCATGTCGGTCAGCTTCAGCAAATGGTCGTATATATCGGTGAAATAGGCGTTATGCTCGCGAATGCCCGGGATTTTGTCGGAGTTCAGCGTCCGGTAAAGCAGGTCGCGCATCGGGATGACCGTCCGGCGGAGCCTCAGCAAATCGTTCCGGATGTCGTACACTTCGTCGATGAGCGTCTGCAGCTTTTCGCTCTCTTCCCGGCTCTCCAGGTCGTTCATATGGTCTTCGATCTTGTACAGCGTCGGAAAATAGTTGTCGACCAGCTTATCCATGATCAGGTACGCCACGTAGTGGTGATCCTGCTTCTTGTACAGTCCGTCCTCCTGCATTCGCCGCCAGGCTTCGTCCACTTCCGCGGAAGGCTTCAAATGGAACGTCACGATGCCTCTCGGGCCGAGGAAAAAGTTGATTTCTTCCGCTTTGAGCGTTTCGGTATCGATGCCGTGGATGACAAAGAAATGCGTATCCGCATAGTGATCGAGCTTGGGCCGCTGCAGGAGGTGCAGGCAGTCTTCGATCGCGAGGGGATGAAAATGGAAATAGCTGTCCAGCAGCTTCGTTTCATCCTCCGTCGGGCAATCGAAATCGACCCAAAACCATTTGATGCCGGGGTCGGTCAAGTTGTGCAGGGGGATGTTTTCGATTTTATCCCCATTGTCCGATATGGCCAGAGTCCGCAGCAAGTACGATCACCTCACGGTCATTATGCGCTTCCCGGACTCCTTTTGGCAACATCCGGCACGTGATAGCCGCCCGCCGATCCGCGCAAGCTAAACAGGATCCGGTGACGAAGGAGGTTGAAACCATGGGAGCCAAGCAACAAGGGCACGGCCGTCAGAATACGACGACCCGTTCGACCGACAAGAAAGGCAATTCATCCGGCAACAACCACTGACGAGCGGAAGAGCCGTCCCTCGGGACGGCTCTTTCGGCTTATTTGCGGTGCATTTTGACTTCGAGGAACTATCCATCGCCGCGGAATATGAGATAATAGGAAACAGAAACCGGGCGAAAGGAGCTTTTCTCCTTGAAAGAACGCGAATGGGGCTGGACGGCCCGAGGCGGAAACAAAGTTTACGCTTGCGAATGGACGCCGGACGCAGGGCCGGGTGCGGCCGAAGCGGTAATCCTGATCACCCACGGCATGGGGGAGCACACCGGCCGATACGTCCACGTGGCGGAATGGTTTACGGCGCGAAGCTATGCCGTGTTGGGCTTCGACCAGTTAGGCCACGGACGTACGGACGGCAAACGCGGGCACACGGATTCCTATGAAGATTTGCTGGAAGGGATCGACCGGATGCTCGAGGAGGCGGACCGGCGTTTTCCCGGCAAACCCATATTTCTGTGGGGACACAGCATGGGCGGCAATTTGACGCTGAACTACGCGCTCCGGCGCAAGCCTGACGTTGCCGGCGTCGTCGTGCTGAGCCCTTGGCTGAAGCTCGCCTTCGATCCGCCGGCGCTTACCGTTATCGCGGCCCGCCTGCTGGAGAAGGTGTACCCGAAATTCACCAACGACCGGCCGTTCGACCCGACCCACCTGACCTCCGATCCGGAGATGCTCGTGAAGCTAAGAGAGGATCGCCGGGGACACGGCATGATCACCGCACGATTCTTCTTCGGCGTGCACCGCGCGGGCCGATGGGCGCTGGAGCATGCGCAAGAACTGGCCCTCCCCTTGCTCCTCATGCAAGGCGACGCCGACCGCGTCACTTCCATCGCCGCCAGCCGCAAGTTCGCGGAACGGGCCGGTTCGTTATGTACGTTTCGGGAATGGCCGGGATTCCGCCACGAGCTGCACAATGAACGGGGCCGCGAGGATGTGTTCCGGGTCATCGACGACTGGTCGAGGGAACGGTTGAGACAGGGTTAGATAACCGAGATACGACAAAGCGCCGCCTCCCCCGATGGGTGAGCGGCGCTTTGCGGTTTTGACGGTTAGAACGTTATCCTTTTTTGGCGGCGAGCCAATCCGCCAGCGCATGGATTTCCGCGTCGGACAGCACGCCTTTGAAAGCGGTCATGCCTCCGCCGCCGGCGGAAATTTTGGCCGCGATGGCGTCCGAGGACAACCGGGAACCGACGGCCGTCAGGTTCGGGCCGACGCCGCCATGCAGATCCGCGCCATGGCAGGCGATGCAGTTCTGTTTGAACACGGCTTCCGCGTTGACGTTGCCGGCCGCCCCCGAAGGGGACGCTGCGGGAGAAGCCGGAGAAGCCGCAGGCGAGCCCGCCGGCGGAGCCGCGGGAGTCTGATCGGGCGCTCCGTTGTTGTTTCTCTGGCACGCCGAGATGGCGAGCACGAGGGCGAATACGAGGAAGACGGCAACGACTTTGTTTCTCATGGCTGATTTCCTCCTGCGGAATGGTTTCTCGAAGCTTCTGGACAGTTTCCTGATCCTTTCGCCTTAGATTACCCCCGTTTCCATCCCCCATACCTTCAAATCCCTTCTAAAACGAATGAATGGTTCGCGCAAGAATAGGAAACGCCGCAGTGGGTACGCTAAAACCACGGTCATGAAATTTCTGGCAGTGGAGAGGGTGAACGTCATCGAACTGCAGGACGATGTAGTCAGCCATCTGGCGGAGCTCCGCAAACGGCTGATCTGGGTCAGCGTCTGGTTTTTGGCCGCGATGTGCGCGGGTCTCTATTGGTCCCCGCATATTTTGCTCCGCCTCAAGAGCCACCCGGCCGGAGAAACGATCGAGTGGAACGTCTTCTCGTTCACCGACGGCCTGTTCGTCTACTTGCGCTGCGCTTTTCTGGTCGCGGCGTTGGTTACGCTCCCCGTTCTGTTGTATCAAGTCTGGGCTTTCGTACGGCCCGGCCTGACCCCGGTGGAAGCCAAAGGAACGTTTCGCTACGTACCCGCTTCCTTCGTGCTGTTCCTGACGGGGTTATCCTTTGGTTATTTCGTCGTGTTTCCGATGATGCTCCGCTTCATGAAGAGCATGAACGAGAGCTTGGGAGCCGCGGAAACCTACGGAATCGACCGTTATTTCTCGTTTCTGTTCAACGTCGTGTTTCCCTTGGGCCTGGCGTTCGAGATGCCCCTGGTCATTCTGTTCCTGACCCGGCTCGGCCTGCTGAATCCTTCGAGGATCCGCTTCGTCCGCAAATACGCGTACGTGGGCTTAGCCGTCGTCGGTTCGTGCATCTCCCCGCCCGATTTCGTCTCCCATCTGTCCGTCACCGTTCCGCTTCTCCTTCTTTTCGAACTCAGCGCGTTCATTTCCGTGCGTTACGCCCGGAGAAGGGGATTGGCCGTGCCGTCCCCCGGCTGATCCTGTAAATCACGAACCTACTGGAGGGTGTCTAATGTTCCACAACATCGGTATTTCGGGGCTCCTGATCATTCTGGTCATCGCCCTCATCGTGTTCGGGCCGGCGAAGCTGCCGCTGCTCGGCAAAGCCTTCGGCGAAACGCTGCGCGAGTTCCGCAACTCGACCCGCGGCATTGCCGACGATGACAAGCCGGATCCGATCGAGCTGCTGAAAGAAGAGCCGCAGAAGCTGACCTGACGGATTCAAAAACGAATGATAAAGGGACCCGGCCGAATCGGCCGGGTCCCTTTATGCGTTTCATCTTCATTTGCGATTAAACCAGCGAGCCGCCTTTTTTGGCGTATTTCAGAATGCCTTCCGAAGCGCGGTAAGCCAGGGCGCCGACCGTGTCCGTCGGATTGTAGCCCGAGTTGTGGGGGAACGCGCTCGCTCCGACGACGAAGACGTTCTCCGCGTCCCACATTTGCAGGTAATTATTGACCGCAGAGGTTGCCGGATCCGCGCCCATGATGACGCCGCCCGTGTTGTGCGTCGACTGGTACGTCGTGATTTCGTAAGGGCCGAGGCTTTTCAGCTTGTCGATGCGGCTGGCCCCCATCTCCTTCTGGATCTCTTCGCATTTGTTGGCCATGAACACGGCGAGCTCCCGGTCCTGGTCCTCGAAGTCGAACGTCATCCGCGGGAGCGGATCCCCATACGCATCCTTGTATTCGGGATCCAAATCGATGTAGTGGTGCTGGAACGGCATCGAGGAGCCTTGTCCGCCTACGCTGATCCAACTGTTAGCGTATTTGATCGAATTCGCCTTGAATTCCTGGCCCCATGCCTTCGTACCCGAAGGCACCTGATTATTGGAGATGGGTCGGAAGCCGGTTTGCCCGATGCTGATCGACGCGCCGTGAATGAACTTCAGGTCGGAGTGGTCGAAATTGTCGCCGTTGTAGTCGTCCAAATTCATGCCGAGCGCCCCTGCTCCCGCGAACAGATTGAACTTCTTGTCGTCGTAGAAGCCGAGCGCGTTGCCCTTCAGGACCTGGTAGGCATAGTTTTTGCCGACGACCCCGGTGCCGGTAGCCGGATTGTAAGCCTTACCGAGCTTGGACATCAGAAGCAGGCGAATGTTATTGAAAACGTAGCTCGTCACCACGACGATGTCCGCGGGCTGCACGATTTCCTCGCCCGTCGTGACGTCGGTATACATGACCCCCGTCGCTTTGCCGCCGCTATGCATGATCCTGCGAACATGCGAATGGGTCCGGATCTCGAGCTTGCCCGTTTTCAGCGCTACCGGGATGACCGTGACGACCGGATCCGCTTTCGCGCCGTATTCGCACCCGAACCGCTCGCAGTATCCGCAATATTGGCATGCCGCGCGGGCGATACCGTCGGGGTTGGTATAGTTTTGGGAGAGGTTCGCCGAAGGCTGCATGTAGGGATGCAGGTTGAGCTTTTTGGCGGCCTCCTCGAACATCTGCATCGGCGGCGACTTCTTCATCGGAGGGTTCGGGTAATCGCTGGAGCGTTTGCCCGCCAAAGGATTCGTCTCGCCGGATATGCCCGCCATTTTCTCGAACTTGTCGTAGTACGGCTCCATTTCGTCGTAGGTGATGCCCCAGTCTTGAATCGTCATCCCGTCGGGAATTTTCGCCTTGCCGTACCGCTCGATCGTTTTACTGCGGATTTGGAAGTCGTACGGCAGAAACCGGAACGTCTGTCCGTTCCAATGCACGCCAGCTCCCCCGATCCCGTCGCCGATCAGGAACGATCCGTATGCCCGCATGGGCAGGGCTCGCATCTTCTCGTTGCTTCGGAAGGTCACCGTTTCCTTGGACAAATCCTGCATCAGCTCGTAACGCTGGGAATACCGGAGCTCGTCGTGGACCATGAAATAATCTTCCGTCTTGCGTTCTTTGCCGCGCTCAAGTCCGACGACGTTCATCCCGGCTTTGGTTAACTCGGAGGCGATGATGCCGCCTCCCCAGCCGACGCCGACGATGACCACGTCCGTTTTCGGCAATGTTTTGGCCATGATAATGTCCCCCCTTTCTTAATGACCTGCCATGTGGTCTTGCAGGCTGTTCGGCGGCATCGCGGTAAACTCTTTGTCGATGACGGCCGCATAGCTCATCTGGTTGCCCGGGTAGCTGCGCATTTTCCACCCGGCCATGTCCAGGTTGCCGCCGTAAAGCGGATCGCTGTACGCGCCTTCGATCGTGCTTGAACGGAGCATTTTGAAAAACCCGCTCGGAGAAATCGTGGTCAGCGGCACTTTATCCGATTCGAAATCCGACAACACGCTGTCTTGCTGGTCTGCCGTGAGATCCACGAAATTTTTGCTGAACTGGGACTGGCTGTAGTTGTCCATTTCCTTCAGCGCGATGGCGAAAATTTCCCGCCGCTTCAGCCGCCCTTGGTACCCTTGCACGGTTTCCCCGTGATAGAACGGCGGAGACATGTACTCCCTGCCGTTAAACCCCCATTCCCCGGCCAGCTGGTGGTCGATGAAATAGGCCACGCCCAGCGCCTGCGCTCCCGGTCCCGTGTCGTCCGTCGGGAAGATTCTTTCCGTCGCCGCGTTCAATGTCGCGAACTGCTCCTGGGTCAGGAACATCAGCGCCCGGTTGTAGTTCTTGGGCTCCGCGGCCGGGGCCGCGCCCGGGGAAGCCGAAGGCGAAGCTGGGGAAGGAGCGGCGGCCTTGTTATTGCGGCGGATCAGGCTGCCCAGCGCCCCGCCTACGACGACGCCGCCGATCGCGTAGCCTGCGTTGACGAGGAACTTCCTCCGCGACGGCTCCTGCACGCCGCCTCCTTGCCGCGAGCCTGGAGGCTGGGTACCCTTAGGCCCTTCATTGTCGGCCATTGAGATCACCTCGGATGTTCGATGGATTGGCTTTCTTTACCGGTTTATTGTTTTTCCAAAAAAAAGCGATTATGCATTCCCGGAATTTGGTCATGCTAAAAAAAACCAATCCAGCTTAAGGTGGAGATCCCGATGAAAAGAACCGCATTATCCGCCCTGGCGCTGACCGGCGCGCTGCTTCTGCCCGCTTGCCAAGCGAACACGATGCGCCAGCAGTCCTACGACGGGCAAGACATCGCCCGGCAGCAGCAAGCGACCGACGACAGCCTCAAAGCGAAATCGCTCCTGCCCCCGCACCATGCCGGCAACCATGATCCCAGAGCGATCCCGAGCGTGGACCGGATGAAAACGAGAACGACGAACCAATACGGCGGCACCAGCTACGGCTTGGGCAGCTCCGTGTACAGCGTCATCGGAAGTTCGGGTCTCCACAGCCACGGCCTGTCGTCCCACATCGAGTCGCGGCTGAGCGGCGCCGGGCTCTCCGACATCCGCGTATTCGCGCTCGACGACATGGTCATCCTCGCGGAAAGCAAGCACCGCACGACCGCGGGCCAATACGATTCCATGCAACAGAAGGTGTTAAGCGGCACGGCCGGCCTGTCGGGCAAAGGGCCGGAGGTCGGCCCCGGCTTGAACGCGGGAACGTATGGGGCCGGCGCTCAGGCGACTCACGACAGCCTCGAGCAGGCGGAACGGTGGGTCCGCAGCAACATGGGCAACGTCAAAGTCTATTCCGTCACGAGCCCGGAAGCGGTGCGTACGATCGACCGCATCCGTTCCGGCGCGGGAAGCTCATCACCGCGCCAAATGGCGGCGGACATCCAACGGCTCCTGCAAATCGCGATGAAGTAGTCCGGAGAAACGAAAAGAGAGCCTTCGGCCGCTGAATCGTCCGGCCGGAGGCTCTCTTTATTTCTTCCTTCAGAATCCTTGCTTGCGAAGCCAATTCTCGCATAGCGAGGTCCAGGCGCGCGCGGTCAAGTCCTCTCCGTCGCACAAGCCGAGACCGTGCCGGCCGTGCTCGAAGACGTGCAGCTCGTAAGGAATGCGATGGCGGCTAAGCGCTCCTGCCATCAATAATCCGTTCTCCGCGGGTACGGCTCCGTCGTCGTCCGTGAACCAGATGAATGCCGGCGGGGTATCGTTTCCGACCTGTTTTTCGATGGACAGCTGCTGCCTTAACGCCGGATCGGGATTGTCCCCGAGCAGGTTCACCATCGATCCGTGATGGCGGTATTCCCCGAACGAGATCACCGGATAGCACAGGACCATCGCGTCCGGACGGCTGTGCAGCCGCTCGACCGGATCGGCCGACTCCGGATGGCCGTTGCCGAACAGCGTACCGGCGGAAGCGGCCAGATGACCCCCCGCGGAGAAGCCAAGGATGCCGATCCGGTCCGGCGAATGGCCCCATTCCCCCGCCAAATGACGGGCATGGCGGATCGCGCGTGACGCGTCCGCGAGCGGAACCGGGTGGCTGTAGGGGGAAAGCCGGTATTTCAGCACGACCGCCGAAATCCCGATTGCGTTCAGCCACTCGGCCACCGGTCCTCCTTCGTGGTCCGCCAAACCTCCATAGCCGCCTCCCGGGCACACGACGACAAGGCCGCGCGCTCCCTCGGCGGGATAAAGCGTCAGCCTGGGAATTTGCTTCGGTTCCGTTCCCTCCCCGTAAGGAGGTTCCCCTTGCCATAAAGGGATCGTGACTCTCGTGCTCATCGCATCTCTCTCCTCGGCTCCATCGATCTATCTCCAGTATGGAGCCGTCTCCGCCGCTTGTCCAACGTTTTAGGCAGGGGAGCAGATCCTCATACATGCGGAAGTTCAAGGACGAACCGCCGGCTCGAGCAGCTCCAACTCTCCCGTCCCGCCGTCGATCCGAAGCCGGGAGCCGATCGGAATCGCCGCCTTGTAAACTCCGTGACCGGAAGCGAGTTCTGAGACCAGGGGTTTTCCGAGCGGCACGAGGAACTCGTCGATCAGGTTCTCGTAGGACTTTCCGTATGCGTCCGGGCAGTGCGTGCATTGTCCGACCAGGATGCCCGCGCAGTCTTCGAATTTGCCGGCCAGCTTCAGCTGTTCCAGTGAACGGTACACCCGGTTGATCGGCTCGTGCGTCTCTTCCAATAGCAGAATCGCGCCCGAGGTGTCGAGCTCGAACGGAGTGCCCAGAGAACCGACCAACGAAGTGACGTTTCCGCCGACGACCGGTCCTTCCGCCTGACCGGGTACCTTGCCCGCGAGCGGCATGCCGGGAGGATTGGAGATCGCTCGGGGAACGGCGGCCGAAGATGCGGCCGTAAAAAACTGTCCGAAATTGTAGGCCGGCGTTTCCGGGCGGAAATCGATGAGCATCAGGCTGTGCAGGGCCACAAGTCCGGAGAACTGGTACAGCGCGTTCAACAGCACGGTAATGTCGCTGTAGCCGCTGAGAAGCTTCGGATTCGAGGCGATCATGGCATAGTCCAGATACGGCAGGATGCCTTCTACGCCGACGCCGCCGCGAACGGGCAAGATCATTTTGACGCGAGGGTCCGCGAACATGCCCATCAGATCCGTCGCCCTGTCCGTATCCGATCCGGCCAAATAGCCGTTCTGGTCGTAGACGTGCCTGCCGATGGCGACTTGAAAGCCCATGGCTTGCAAATATCGGACACGTTCGTCGATGATGTCCCGAGCAAGCGGGCTGCCCAGCGTCACGACGCCGATCGTATCTCCCTGTTGCAATGCCGGTCCCCTGACGGCCATCCGTCCACCCTCCCTTCCGATCCTCCGTTAAATAGGTATGAAGGGAAGCAAGCCGTCAATGCTAATGGTTCTTCGGAAACTGGCGTTTCGCGCGCAAGAGTCTATAATGGATTCTATCTGCGAAAGAAAGAACGGGTGAAGGGATTGACCAGAGGGGATTTCGAGGAAAGGATCGGATGCTGGCTGGCACGGTCGGGCAGCGCCGCCAGCGTTGTCGTCGAGGAGCGGTTTCCGGGCCGAAGGCTCGTCGGAGGCAAATACAATCCCGTCTCCCATCAAGTCACGTTGTACCGGGAAACGATCCGCGAGCAATGCCTGCAGCTGTTCGGCACGGATGCGTATGCCGAGGCATTCGGGGTCGTGATTTTGTCCCACGAGCTGGGCCATGCGGAAGACCCTGATCTGCAGGAGCTGTCGGAGCGCCTCGAACGGGATCGGCTTCCCGCGAGAGAGAAGAAAAGCTTGGCGCTCCGGATCGAGCGGAACGCCTGGAAATACGCGTATAACCTGCTGACGGATTCTCCTTACGCGGCATTGCTCCAGGAAATCTCTTACCATTCGCTGATGCCCTACTATAGAGCGTGCCATCTCCCGGCCCGCAAGAAAAAACAAACGGCCTCTGCTTAACCGCAGGGCCGTTTGCCGTAGTCAGGTCAGTCGTTATTGCGGGAACGGGCTTCTCCGCCTTTGCGGCCCGCTTCCTCGGGACTCATTTTGCCGTCCTTGTCGCCGCCGTCGCCGCGGCCCCGGCCATTGCCGTTGTTCCCGCCGCCGCGGGCTTCGCCGCCTTTTTGGCCGATTTCCTGATAGAATTCCCGGTCATGCGACTCGGACGTGGCTTCCCCGCCCTTACGGCCGATTTCCTGATAGAAATCTTTGTCATGCGATTCGGACGTCGCTTCTCCGCCCTTGCGTCCGATTTCCTGGTAAAACTCTTTGTCATGGTTTTTGGCTGTAGCTTCTCCACCCATGCGTCCCGCTTCCTCGCGGCTCATTTTTCCGTCGTCGCTTCCGTTGTTGCGTGCCATTCCGAATCACTCCTTCGAAGGTTTGTTTGTCGTGTTGACATGTTCTCTTTACCACTCCCAGGAGGGACAAAACGGTTCTTCTCTTAAGAAAAATCTTATCTTCCGAAGCTTGGTTCCTCTCGTTTCGCAAGCAAGCGGCGGCAGCGAGCAGGCACTAAAAAAGAACAACCTGCACCGGATGGATTTCCGGTCAGGTTGTTCTCTTGGCGCGTAGGTCGTTCATTCGCGGGATCCCCGCTTGCCCCTGCTGCCTCCGGAGCCTTCGGAGCCCCCGGAGCTTCCGGAGCCGCGGGCTTCGCCGCCTTTTTGGCCGATCTCCTGGTAAAATTCCCGGTCGTGGGAGTTCGAAGTGGCCTCCCCGCCTTTGCGGCCGATCTCTTGATAGAATTCCCGGCCGTGGGATTCGGAGGTCGCGTTGCCTCCCTTGCGTCCGATCTCCCGGTAAAAATCCCGGTCGTGCTTCTTCGCCGTCGCGATGCCGCCCAAACGGCCCGCTTCTTCCCTGCTCATTTTCCCTTCTTTGCCGCGCGCCATACACGGATCACTCCTTTCGGATAAGCGTCTGTCTCTCGACAAGGCTTTTTACCCGAGTGACCGAGCATCAAACGGCGTTTGCATTCCTAAAATTTTCTCATTCTTCCGTTCTGCGGATGTGAATCAAGGCGGATTCCTCTTCCGCCATATGCTCGAAACGGATTCCCAGCCCCATCAGCTCCGAGCCCCGAAACCGCCGCCTTGCTCCCGGCAACCCCGCTAACTCATAGTTCCCGTCCGCAGCCAAATTCGTTAAACGGACGTATCGCCTGGGATCGGCTCCGGACAACCGGAATACGAACAAAAGATGCTCCGCCCCGTCCGGCATGCTGTATTGGAAGGCGGTCCAACGGTCTCCTTTGCCGCCGCGCAGGGGCTGGCCCGTCAAACGATAGAGGTCCGCATCCTTCACGAACCGATTGACGAGGGTCCGGTATACGCGGACGTGAAAGGCGATTCGTTCCCGGATCCAATCCGGAAGTCCCGGCAGGTTCTGGGAAAATCCGAATCCTCTCATCATCGAAATGCGCGTATAGAAATCGAATTGCGCCTGTCCCAGACCGGGATCGTCCGGTTTGAATCGCTGCTCGGGATGCTGTCCCAGCCAATCCGAGTAACTCCAATGCAGGCAGGCGTTCGGCGCCAGGAAAGTGGTCGCTCCCCAAAATACCTGCAGGCTGTGCTCCGGCCAATCCGGGTCGCTCAGAAACGTTACGTGAGCGTGCCTCATGATACCGAGATCGTTTCGCAGCCCGCCGGATGCGCAGTTCTCCAACAGGACATCCGGATGTGCCTCCCGGACGCGGTCCAGCACTTCGTAGTAGCCCTGATAATGCCGGAATAAGCCATCCCCGGCACCGTGCCCATGATCGGTCCGGTTGCAGCCGGACGCCGGATCCAGGTTGAAGTCCAGTTTGATCCAATCGCATCCGTACTCGCGAATGAGCCGGTCGAGCGTCCGGAACGCCCAGTCGCGCACCTCCGGATTCCCGAAACACAAATATCCGAGACGTTCCCCATCCCGGGCGGCGGCGAAATCCGGAAATTGCTGGCCCAGCCGAGCCCGCTCCCCCAGCGCCTCGATCTCGCACCAAAGGCCGAACATCATTCCTTTTTCGTGTATCTCGTCGGATAGTCTTCGGATTCCGCCGGGAAAACGACTGCGGTTTACAAGGTCCCAATCGCCGCGATAATCGTACCATGGCGCTTCGGCCTCATCGGGTCCGAACCATCCGGCATCCAGCGTGCAAACCTCGATCCCGAGGTTTGCCGCTTGCTCCGCGTTTTCAAGAAACACGGTTTCGTTAATCCGCCGGTCTTCGTAAGTCCACCAATGGTTCCATTCGACGGGCAAGGATTGCGAAAGGGCGTTTCGCGGATACCAGAATTTCCGGCCAATGCGCGCGAGAGGGACGGAGACGGTATTCAAATCGGCATCGCTGCCGGCAGCCATTACGACACGGATGCTCTCCAATGCTTCCCCCGGGGCCAGAACGACTTGGAAATCCCGGTCATGCAAGCCCCCGCTCATGCGGTAAGCATCGTCTTCTTCCCGCATGCAGCGTAAAATCCAGTTGCCCGACCAGACGGGACATACGTTCAAGAGGCCGCCGTTGCCGCGAATCAGCGTCATCCAGGGCTGCATCCCCTTCGACGACCTTCCGTGTAGCGTCTCCAGAATGACGGTATCTTGAAGAACCGATTCCTCCGGTTCGAATTCCGCTCCCCAATCGCTGCGGAAAAAGAGCAACCGCCACTCTTCCCGGGGAAGAGAAACGCAGAAGGAATCGATCCTGTCGATGCTCAGCGGTTCATGCCCCGTATTGCGAATCGTGAGCCATTGTTCCATCACGGAAAAGCCGTCGTAATCGATGCGATGGCGATCGATTTCAATGCCTTCCCGTTCGTAACCGAAAGTGACGGTGATGACGGGGGCTCCCGTTTCCTCGCGCTTTTCCCTTCTGCCCAGATCGGATACCCCGGCGGTTGCGCTGCCGAACCGTCTTCCGTCCGCAAATACGGCGAAATCCGGATCATAGGGAAACTTCATGCTTCCATCAACCTCGCATCACGAGAATTTCATGGGATGCAGCGCGCTCGATCCGAATGACAGCCGAGCCGTCCGGACCGACCGCTTCCGGTTGTATCCGGGCTCCGTCCAACCGGATTTCGGCGCCGGATGCGTTCGGCACGTCCAATACGATATTCCAGCCTTCATTTGCCAGCTTAATCCGGTACGCGTCTTGTTCCGAGCCGAGCTCGATGCCCAAATCCAGCTCGTTGGAACGGGCTCCCGACCCGAGCTCCACGCGTTCCACGGAAGCTTCTTTCCATTCCGAAGGAAGGCGAGGGCGGAGCGTCAGCTTGTTCAAATGGGACTCCGGTTGGATCCCGAACATGAACCGCATCAACGGCCAAGCCATCCCGTAATTCGTCCACGCCTGGACGAAACACCCGTAATCGGGCGACATCTCCGAGATCGACCCGGGAAGACGCAGGTTGAACGTCGAGGCAATAAGACGGATAAAGCGAAGCGATTCGTCCATCCGGTCGTACTTCGCCTCGGCGACGGCCTGTACGCCCGTCGAAATCGTCATCATGTTCGTCCGGTACATTCCGGACAGGTAGGTCCCACAAGGACCGGTGAATTCCTCCGTTCCCATTCGGTCCAGTGCCCGTACGGCTTGGTCGCGGGGAGCAAGCCCGACTTCCATCGGCGTATTGATCACCCAGTTTTTGAACAGCCATGGCCGTTCCTGATCGGGATCCATTCCGCCCATCACCGCCTGCATCTCTTCCATCTGCCGCGCGGCGCTTTCGGCTCCGTCCGCTCTGGCCCGCGCAATGTACAGCGGCATCCTCTCCAGCACTTTACCGACCGGCGCCATGGCGTCGGCGTACAAACCTTCGCTGTCGATCCAAAGGTCGCGGTTGATTTTGTCCCCGAGCCGCAAGGCGGTTTCGGAGTAGCGACTTGCCAATTCCATCTCTCCGAAAAGCTCCGCCATGCGGGCGCCGCACTGAAGCGCGGACCAGGTATACACGGCCGTATCGATCAGCTCGACGTTCAGTCCTTCAATCTCGATGATGCCGTATCCCTCGGGCAGCAAATCGCCGTCCGGATCCATTTCTTCGAGCAGCCAGGACAAGCCTTTCTTCACCGTCGGATAAGCCCGCTCCAGAAACGCCCGGTCTCCCGTCCACGAGAACAGCTCCCACACGCTCTGAATGTAATGGGGCGTCTCCTGCGTATTCCCGGGATTCGCCACGACATCGCAGGTGGACAGTTCATGGATGATCCGGCCGTTGCCGTTCGCGCGCTCGGACACGCTTCGAATCAGATCGGACGTTTCCAGCGCCAGCCGGTGTTGTCCCACCGGCAGCAAGCCCAGCAGCGCATAGCTGTTGTCGCAGCCGAACCACCATGGATACTCCGGATGTCCTGCGCCGAATCCTCGCCCGATCTCGGGCACTTCGCGGACCAGCCAGTCGTTATGGAATTTGACCCAGTCGAAAATATAACGCAGGCGGTCGTCCGGAAGGGTCAGCACGGTTTTGTTCAGCAAAGACTCGTAACGAGCCCTTTTGGCTTCCAACAGCTCCGCATGTTCCCGTTTCAATCGATCGAACGTTTGCGAAGCTTCTTCTTCGGAACGGTAAGACCCCGCGATAAAAAACCGGATGACCGCTTGTTCACCCGCCGGAATCTCCACCTCGTAGGTCAGCCCGGCCGATACGCCCAATCCCGCTGTTGCGCGGGGGCCTTCCGGATCTTGCCCGATATGGGCGTCCGCGAACGGTTGATCGGACCCGAAAATAACGAACCAAGGGTTCCGGTCGTCCCGACCGCGAAACGTATGGCTTTCCCAATCGATGCTTCCCTCGTCTTGGCCGTCTTCAATGCCCGCATGTTCCGAAAACCAAACCGGACTCAAATCCGAGCGTCCGTTGAATTCCACCGCCAGCCTCCGGCCTTCACCGCTCTTATCGCGCAACCGATAGGTCACCACGAAGCCTTCCGTATCGTCGGGGCAAAATTGATGGCGGACGACTTCGAGTCCCCATTTCTCAAGACGGTAAACGAACTCATTGTAATAGGGATAATTGCAAAACGTATCGGCGGCATCCAGCCAAACGCCGCCTTCGGTTTCCGTATCTTCCCGATCGGCGATACGAAGCCAAAAGCCGTCCATCAGTTTGATCGGATGGTCCCACAACCCGCCCATCTCATCCTGGACGTGATGCCCGAAATCCGGAAATCCTCCGTTTTGCGAACCGACCATGTAAGATCGGTTTCCCGCGCAAATATACAAATCCCGAATCGTGACCTCCCGGACATCCCTTTCCTCCCGGAATGAATCCAGCGATCGGTCAAGCCGCAGTTCCCGCTTCGTTTCCATGATGAACACCTCTCCGTTTGTACCAAGCCGCTGCGGCAAGGATGAAGTAACATAAACAGCCTCCGGCCAGCGTTCCGTTCAGTCCGCCGGATAAAGCAAGACACGAGCCTAACCAGGACCCCCAAATTCCCGCGATGCCGTTCACCGCGAACAAAAACGGGGATACCCCCGCCTGCCGGAGTTCCTCGCGTTCCAACCGGGAAGGCAGGGGAATGCCCGCCGCAAACCCGAACATAAACACCGGCAAGCCGATCACGGTCATTCTTACCGCCAAGTCCAGCCGATGCAGCGCGGCTCCCCATTGGTCCGACGCAACCGTTAGAACGATGGCCAGCAGGATCACGGCCGGCAGCGCGAATCGCTCCGAAGCCCGGAAAACGCCCGCGAACCGGCTGCCGGCGCCTCCCCCTGCCAGCATCGCGAAAATGATGACCGATGCGGCCAACGCGGGACTTCCGGCAAACTTCACCGTTTTTTGTATGAACGTCATCTGGATGCACATATATCCGATTCCGAGCAGCGCGAAATACGCGACCGGTCCGAGGCGCACCTTGATTCTCGCGTTCAGCGGCTTGCCGGCGGATCCCCCCGTCGTTGCCGCAGGCGCGACTTCCATCCACCACACCCACCCGGCGAACAGGACGGTCAGAATCGCAATGACGGCAAGCCAGGATTTCATCGATTCCGGCCAACCGGGTTGAAGTTGGTAGAAGAAAGGCCGGTCATCCGTCGTCGGGTATACGTTAAAATCCGAATCCCTCACGAAGTCGTCAAACGGCATTTTCCCGTCCAGCAGAGGCTTCAGCAGCTGCTCATGCGTTTGAGGCAGGAAGAGAGGCTGCAAGCTGAGAGATTGGACGCCTGCCTGCAGCAAGGTCAGCTGATCCTTCGTCAGAGGGGACTTCTGAATCATCGACAGGGTCAAATTGGGCGATTTCGATCCTTCCGGCGCCATGATCAACGCCACGCGGCTTCCGGCTTCAGCAGGCGTCAGATTCATCTCTTTCATCAACGCCGAATAACCGGTATAGAAGGCCCGGACGCCCTCGATTCCCTGGTGGGACACCACGATGATCCGGCCGCCCGCCTTCAGGCGGTTCACGTAGGTTTCAAACGCGTCTTTCGTAAATACATAGTTTTCCGATAACGCCTGGCCGTTCAGGCCTCCCACTTGGGAATAAACGAGATCCAGCACGATGAGATCGAAAGACTCGCTGCTCCGTTCCAGCACGCCCCGCCCATCCCCCACGACGGTATGGACCCCTGGGCGATCCAGAATGCCTCCGTTGTAAGCGGTGTCCTCCCTCATGCTGCGCACGATGCCTTCGCTAAGCTCGACGGCGGTGACGTCTTTCGCTCCGGCCAGCAGCGTGTACAGCACGTCGCGGCCGCCCCCCGAACCGATCACGACCGCCTTCTCCGCGGGCCCCGCGGCAAAAGGCAAAAATTCGATGTCCTGCGCCAATCCGGCCATCGAATTCAGGTTTCCGTCGAATTTATAGATATAACTCCCTGCGCCGCCGTCCACGAACACCATTTTGCGCGTCGGATCGGTCGTGGACACCACGTCGGTCCGCGCAAACGGATCCCATGTCGTGCGTTCGATGCGCGCCCCCGGGCTTTGCAGCGACGCCACGATCGTCTTGTCGGGGGCGGCGCCTTTCAACCCGGCAAAATCGATTTTCCACCAAGCGGATTGAGGGCCGGCGAAGATGCCAAGAATGATGCTTCCCCCAAGTAGAAGCGAGGACGCCGCCATTCCCGCACGGCGCTTTCGGCCGCCATTGCCGATCCGCTCATCTTTCAAGCCGAACAGGACGATCGCGCCGGCAAAGGCGAACGCGGACATCGCGAACAAGGCGCCGAGGCCGCCAAGCCGGTAGAGCAGCGCGTACGCGCCGACCACGCCCACGCCTGCGCCCAGCAAATCGGAGGCATACACGGCGCTGGCTTTCATGGCTCCGGCATTTAACGCTTTGCCGGTGACCCAGCCGAACAGTCCGAACGGAACGGCGGCCAGCAACGCATACAGAGCCATTTGGTTCGCGTAGGGAAACTTGGCCAGAAACACGCTGAGCAAAGCGATATAGACGCCCGCCGCCAAGCATATCCAAGCGGAAGACTGCGTGCCTTTCCCGGCCGGATCCCCATATTTTCGGGAGGCGTATGCGCCCGCTCCAATGCCGAAGATCGCCAGGGACACGATGAAAGAAACATAGTGGTACTGAAGCAGAACGCCGAATACGTTGGCGAGCGCGATTTCGAGTCCGAGTGCGGCGGCCGACATGAAGCCGACTCCGACGCCCCACAAAAGTGCGTCTTTGGTTCCTGCCTTCACCACGGGTTCATCCTTTCATGCCGGTGAGCGTAATGCTTTCTACGAAATATTTTTGCCCAATGAAATAGAAGAACAGCGAGGGCAGCATCGTCACGAAGGAAGCGGCCATCAGGTAGTTCCATTGGACGTCGTTTTCGCTTTTGAAAAAGTTAATGCCAAGCGTAAGCGTATAGAGATCCGGTTTACTTAAATACAGGATCGGTTGAAGGAGATCCTTCCATGAATCGTTGAATTGGAAAATCGTGATCGTGACGATCGCCGGCAGCGTCAGCGGAAGGATGACCCGCCACAAGATGCCGAACGTCGATGCGCCGTCGATTTTGGCCGCTTCTTCGAAGTCCGTCGGAATCGACATGAAGAACTGGCGCAGCAGGAAGATAAAGTAGGCTTTGCCGAAGAAGAGAGGGACAATGAGAGGATAGTACGTATTGACCCATCCGAATTGAGAAAACAGGTAGAACTTGGGGATCAGCGTTACGGTATCCGGAAGCATCATCGTAGCCAAAGTCAAAATGAAAAGAACGTTTCTGCCCCTGGCCCGGAACCTGGCAAAGCCATACGAGACGAGAATGCAAGAAACGACCGCGCCGATGATGCTCGCAACCGTGATGATCAGCGTATTGTTAAACCATCGGCCGAACGGAAGGCTGGTAAACGTCGTGACGTAGTTGCTCCATTTGATCGGGTCGGGAATCCATTTGATCGGCGTCGTGAATACCTGATAAGATTCCTTCAGCGACGTGGACAGCATCCAGAAAAACGGGATGAGCATGACCGCCGAACCGCCCAAAAGCAACACGTAAGCGAGCGAGGTTTTCATCCAATAGCGCGTGCTGTTCGTCATTCGGCGTCAGTTCCTTTCCCCTTCGTAATAAACCCACAGAGCGGATGACTTCACGACAACGATCGTCAGCACCAGGATAATAATGAATAGTACCCAGGCCAACGCGGAAGCATAGCCCATCCGGAAATTTTGGAAAGCATGATCGAACAGGTAGAAATTGAAGAACAGCGTGGAATTCATCGGTCCGCCCTTGGTCAGAACATACGCTTCGCCGAATGTCTGCATCTTGCCGATGATGTCCGTAACCAGGCTGAAGAAAATCGTCGGGGTTAACATGGGGAGCGTCACGCTCTTGAACTTCTGCCATGCGCCGGCACCGTCGAGCTCAGCCGCCTCGTATAAGGAAGGAGAAATGCCTTTCAAACCGGCCAGCCAGATAATGATGCTGCCGCCGACGGTGGACCACAAGCTCATGATAACCATGGAGGGAAGCGCCCAATGGGGATCGAAAATCCAACCGGGTCCTTCAATGCCCAAATAGCCGAGCATCGTATTCAGCAATCCGACCTGCGGGTTGAAGATCCACGCCCACAATACGAGAACGGATACGCCGCTCACGACGGCGGGCAAATAGAAGATCGTCCGGAAGAGCCGCATGCCCCTTACTCCCTGGTTCAGCAGCAAAGCGAGCAAGAGGGAAAAAACCAAACCCAGAGGAACGGAAAATACCGAATATAAAGCCGTCACCTTAAGAGACTGCCAAAAAAGCGGGTCGTGTCTGAACGCGGTTCTGTAGTTTTTCAAACCCACGAATTTCTCCGGAGTCAGCAAATCCCACTGGTTGAGACTGATCCACAGGGAAGCGAGCATCGGAAGCGCGAAAAAAATCAACAATCCGAGCAGCCACGGTCCCGTCAGAATATAAAACATCCGGGCTTCCTTGCGTTCCGCTTTCGAGCGCTTTTTTCGCCCTCTGACTTTCACGTCTGTTTGTGTCACCGCTTCCATGAAAACACCCTTTCCTCACAATATCCGAACCGCGAATTCCCACCTTTCTTGATAAGGGGCGGGAAGAACGTTGCTCTTCCCGCCCGCTTTTGGAAACGCTGGTACGTTATTGGTTTTTGGCCGCTTCCAGGTCAGTAGTCGCCTGTTTGGCCGCTGCGTCGAGTTCCTTTTTGATGTCGATCGGTTTGCCCAGCAACATCTTGTCAAGCACGCCCTGCATGGCTTTGGCGCCGGAAGCTCCGAAGTACGTGCTCGTTTTCTCCGGGAATTCCTTCACGTTCGCGAGATCGTCCAGGAACGGCTTCAGATGTTCATTCGAGGCTTGACCGAGTTTTTCGGTGGTCGATTTGACGGCGGTGAAGGCGAATTGAGCCATGATTTCCTGTCCTTCGGGACCGGTCAAATATTTGAGATAATTCCAAGCTTCATCCTTGTTGGCCGATTTGGAATACAGGCCGTAACCGGCATAACAGATCGTGTTGGCGGCACCGCTCGGGCCGACCGGCATCGGAGCGACTCCGAAGGAAAGATCCGGGTTTTTCTCGTAATCCATGACCGGCCATCTTCCGGTCACGTTCATGGCGACTTTGCCGGCGCCGAACAGGTCTACGCCTTTGAAAGCGGCCGATTCGGTATTGGAAGGAGAAATATGATCCTTCAGGTACATGTCCTGGTAAAGCTCCAGCGCTTTAACCGTGCCGTCGCTGTTCATGAAGCCTTCGAAGGAATTGCCGTCGGGGCTGATGACGCTGCCGCCGTAAGCGTTAATGAGCGGAAGAATCGCGCGCAGCCATCCGCCCGGGAGGCTGACGCCCCATTGCGTATATTTGCTGCCTTCTTTTTTGGTCAGTTTCTTGGCGGTATCGTAGAATTGATCCCACGTCCAGCCCGCTTGCGGATAAGGAACTCCCGCCGCGTCGAACAGCTTCTTGTTGTAATAGACGCCGATATCGGAATAGTCTTTGGGCATAGTATAGTACTTGTCGCCCAATTTGCCTACATCCAGAACGTTGGGATAATAATCGTTCAAGTCGATGCCGTTTTGTCCTTGGATGTACGGAGTCAAATCTTCGAGAGCGCCTTTGTCCATGAACATTTTGACGTCGCCGTCGCCGATTTGGAAAATGTCGGGAGCCTGACCGCCTGCGATCTGGGTGAGCAATTTCGTGCCGTATTGGTCCGGAACCGATTCAATGCTGATCTTGACGTTAGGATGCAGCTTCTGGTAGTTGTCGGCAATTTGCTGTTGCTGCTTCAAACCGTCTCCGCCGTCCCAGGTTCCGATGCGGAGCTTGACATCTTTCGCCGGCGCGCTTGCGCTTGCCGACGCGCTTGGCGAGCTTGCGGACGGCGAATTTGCGTCTGCGGACGGCGAACCGGATGCAGAGTTATTTCCGCCTCCGCCGCAAGCCGTCAGGACCAGTCCAAACGCCATACTGAGTGCCAGTAAAGCTTTACCCCTGTTTCTCATTTGCTTGAACACTCCCTTGGAATGACCTTTATTATTTTTAAGGTGTCCTGCAAGCAGGCCGCCATAAAAATCAATTACCCTGCGTTGCTTCCGCTTATATCTACTGTTCGACCGCGTAGGGAAGGCGGATGTCGTAGCCCGTCGAGTTCTCTATCACCTGCACGAGAATCGCGGAACTACCGGTTTCCCGCCGCAGATTCAAGCTGAGCGAGCCTTCACCAACGCGCAGCTGCCGTACTCGGAGCTCGTTCATCGTGGACGGCAGAACGGGGTCCATCAAGAGCGTGCGTTCGACCCCGTCAGCTTTCAAGCCGAGAAGCACTTGCAAGAAAAGCAGCGGCGTACCCGCGGCCCAAGCTTGAGGCGAACAGGCGACCGGATAAGATACGGGATAGCCGAGAGACCGGTCGTAACCGCAGAACAGCTCGGGCAGACGGTGATACTCGTAGTGCGCCGCCGCCTGCATCAAGCCTTCCACGACCTGCACGGCTTCCCGGTTGAAGCCGTATTTTTTCAGGCCCAGGATGCACAGCGAATTGTCGTGCGGCCAAATGCTGCCGTCGTGGTAGCTCATCGGATTATACCCGGCGGAACGCTTGCTCATCGTCCGGATTCCGTAACCGCTGAACATATCCTCGCTGACCATGCGCTCGGCTACCGCGCGCGCCCTTGACTCGGAGACGATGCCGGACATCAGCGCTTGGCCCGTGTTGGAAGTCACGGAACGCACCTGCTTCTTGTCGCCGTCGAGCGCGATCGCGTAAAAGCGCTCGTCCTCCATCCAATACGCATCCTCGAACCGTTTCCGCAGCAGCTCCGCCTCCTCAGACAACTTGGAGGCCTTATCCGTAAGCCCTAGCTCGGCGAGGATGGGAGCAAGCCGGGTTTTCGCCAGGTAGACGTACCCCTGAACTTCCACGAGCGCAATCGACCCTCGGGCCAATTCCCCATCCTCATGGACGATGGAATCGCCGGAATCCTTCCAGCCTTGGTTGGCGAGTCCGCCGTCCGCTTCCCGCCGGTACTCGACGAATCCGTCCCCGTCCGAATCCCCGTAATGATCCAGCCAGTGCAGCGCTTGCTCGATATGGGGAAGCAGCTCGACCATCAATTCGCGATCCGCCGTCCAATGATAGTACTCCGCGGCAAGAATGAGAAAGAGCGGAGTGGCGTCGATCGTCCCGTAATACGGCGTGAATGGAATTCGGCCCAGATTGGCCAGCTCGCCGTACCGGATCTCATGCATGATTTTGCCGGGCTGTTCGTCCCTCGAAGGATCGATCTTGGTGCCCTGCATCGAAGCCATCGTCCGCAGAGTGCCTTTCGCGACTTCCGATTGTACGGCCAGCATCTGGAGAGCGGCGATCAGGCTATCCCGCCCGAAAGGAACCGCGAAAATCGGCAACCCGGCAACCGGAAACGGTCCATGCCCAAGATCGGTCAACAGGACCCTTAGATCTTGCACGCCCCGGGCGTACATCCGGTCGAACAGCGGGTCGTCGCTTTGAACCGACGCGGTGGCGCCGTTCCATTCCGCGTAGGAACGCTCGAGTTTGGAAAGCGCCTCTTCCTCTGCGTGAATGGCGGGTTCCAGGCCGTCCACGACAGGGACGATACGGAAAGAAAGGACTTGCTTCTCCCTTGGCTGCAGGGAAAGAAGGAACCGTATGCTCCCTTCCGCATCCGCGACCTGATCGCCTTCCCATTCGATCCGGGTTTCCCGGACGACCCGGTCGCTGCCTATGTAACGAAATACGAGTTTCCCCGGCTGCGGGGCCAAGACGGTCTTCTGCCCGCCCGGCGGCGCCTCGTAGCCTCGGACGACGAACATGTCGGCAAAATCGGTATCCCAGAGCGTGCTGAACTCGAAGCTTACGGCTTTGGGATGATAATTGGTCAGCGTGATCGACTCATAAAGAACGCCGTCATAAATAAAGCGTTTGCGTTCGATTTCAACGGATTCCCGCCACAAGATAAGCGTACCGTCGGATTTCTCCATATGGGGGTTGGTCAAACGGATGGAAGCCCGCCAGCTTTCATCGGCGGAGGAGGACAACAATACCGGTTTCAAGCCGTTGATTCGGATCTCCAAACGGCTCAGAAATCGGGTGTCCCGGGTGAACAGTCCGAAGACGGATCCGGTTTCCGCGGCGATATCGCCGCCCTCATCCGTCATCAGGAACAGATCGTTTTCTTTGATGACCCTGGATCTCAACCTGTCCTCACCTCGTTTAATGACGATTTTCCGAAACGTTTCGGAAACAAAATAAAAAAATTTTACAGTTTTTCTGGCAATGAAAGGCAACGTTTATGCCGTTTCCAAAACGTTTCGGCATCTGCCCTCATTATACGAGGTTGTGTAAGCACTTTCAACTGCTTTTTTTACGTTTTATTTTCTTCTTGTCTACGTCGATATGTTCCATTACAATGAAAAAAACCGTTCTCAAAACGTTTCGGAGGATTTGCCCGTGGTTACGATCAAAGACATTGCTAAAAAAGCCGGAGTTTCCATCACGACGGTCTCCCGTGCGTTAAACGGGTACGACGACGTCAACGAAACGACCCGGCGCAAAGTGACGGAACTCGCCCAGCAAATGGGTTACAGCCCCAATATGGCCGCCCGCTCTTTGATCATGAAAAAAACGAAAACGCTCGGCTTGCTCCTCTCCGGCATTACGCGGAACAGCGCCAAGGACAACATCGCCTTCGAGGTGCTCTGCGGCATGAACGACCGGGCAGGCGAACTGAATTACGATCTCGTGCTGTTCAGCACGACGCCGCAGAAGCAGAAGGTGAAATCCTATAAGGCATTATGCCATGAGCGCGGAGTCGACGGCGTGATCATCATGGGCATCCGTCTGGATGATCCCTATCTGAACGAAATCATCACTTCGGACATCGCTTGCGTGCTGATCGACATACCGCTCAAAGGCCCTCAGGTCGGATTCGCCACTTCCGACAACGTAGGGGGTGCTTACCGGGCGACTCGGCACCTTCTCGAGAACGGGCACCGGAACATCGGATTCATCAACGGTCACTCACAAGCCCACGTCAGCATCCAGCGGCTGGATGGCTTCAAGCAAGCCTTGGCGGAAGCGGGTCTGTCGCTCGACGATTCGCTGCTTCTCGACGGATCCTTCTCCGAAGAAGGCGGCAAGGAAGCCGCCTACCAACTGCTGTCGAAGCGGCCGGACGTCACGGCGATTTTCTGCGCCAGCGACTTGATGGCGCTCGGCGCAATGCAAGCTGTCCGCGGTCTCGGACTGCGCATTCCGGAGGACATCTCGATCATCGGTTTCGACAACATCAACGTGACGGAATACAGCACGCCGGCGCTCACGACGGTTCACCAAAACAAGTACGAACTCGGCTACCATTCGGCCCAAATGCTGATCGACCTGCTCGAAGGCCGGAACGTCCAGACCCAGCTGACGTTGCCGACGGAACTGGTCCGAAGGGGAAGCGTTGCCGATATCCGCAAATAAGCAAAGCCGCGCGTCGTCCGGTGAACAACCCGGCGAACGCGCGGCTTTTTGCTTTTATTCTCACTCGAAAGATATCGCTCCGTCCGGAAACCGGCTCAGCGGCCGAAAGAACGTGTGGCGGTTCGGATCGTAGAGCGGATCCCCTTGAATCTCCTTATACGTGCGGGCATGGAAGACGAGGATGTCGGACTCCCCGTCTTCCGATACGGTGAAGCTGTTGTGGCCGGGCCCGTACAAGCCTTTCTCTTCGTCGGTGGCGAGAACGGGATGCGGCGATTTGCTCCAGGAGTTCGGGTCGAGCAGGTCCGCATCCTCGGACGCCGTCAGCAGGCCCATGCAATAATTCGCGTCGGTGGCGCTTGCGGAATAGCTGATGTAGATTCGGCCGTCTCGTTTGAGCACCGCCGCCCCCTCATTCACCTTGAACCCGATGGTCTCCCACGGATAAACCGGCATCGTCAGCATGACCTGCTCGCCCCGCAGCGTCCAGGGGTTGCTCATTTCGGAAATATAAAGATTCGAATTGCCCGGTATTTCGGGCTCTTTCTGCGCCCAGACCAGATACCGGATTCCCCGGTGCTCGAACGTCGTCGCGTCGAGCGAAAAGCTTTCCCACCGGGTCCGGATTTGCCCCTTCTCCGCCCAAACGCCCTCCAGCGGATTTTCGGAATCGTTCTCCAATACGTACATGCGATGGTCGAACAACCCTTCATTCGTTTCCGCCGTCCGCGCGGCCGCGAAGTAGATGTACCACTTTCCTTTAATGAAATGGATTTCCGGCGCCCAGATGTTGGCGCTCAGTTTCCCGGTCTCGTGTTTTCTCCAGGCAACCACGGGATCCGCATCCCGCAGCCCATGCAGCGTACGGGAACGCCGGATTTCGATTCTGTCGTATTCGGGTACCGAAGCCGTGAAATAGTAGTACCCGTCGGCATGCCGATAGATCCAGGGATCGGCTCTCTGCTCGATCAAAGGGGCGGATGTAAGGGATGGATTTCGTGTCATGGAGCGTCACCCTTTCACGCCGCCGACCGTCAGGCCGGAGACGAAGTAGCGTTGGAAGAAGATGAATACCAGCAATATCGGAACGATCGCGATGACCGAGCCGGCGATCAGGATGTCGTAGTTGTTGCCGTAAGGGGTGACAAGACTGGAGAGCCCGATCGGCAGCGTGAGCTTGGACCCCGTTTTCAGCACGATCAGCGGCCAGACGAAGCTGTTCCAGCTGCCGAGCGCCTGCAGAATCGCCATCGCGCCGAACGCCGGCGCCATGAGCGGCACCATGATGCGGAAGAAGATGCCGTATTCCGTGCAACCATCCATGCGTCCGGCATCCAGGAAATCCTTGGGCAGCCCCTCCGCGTATTGCCGGAAAAAGAAGATCGGAAGCGGCGCGACCAGGAAAGGCAGCACGACGCCCCGGAACGTATCGATCATTCGCAGGGAAATCATCTGCTTGTACAGAGGAAGCATGATGATTTCCACCGGCACCATCATGACGAGCAGCACGAAGACGAAGATCAGGTTGCGCCCCGGGAAGCGGTACATGGCGATCCCGTACCCGACCATGGAAGACAACAGCAGGCTCAGCACCGTGTATACGGCGGTGATGCCCAAGCTGTTTCCGTACCACACCAAGTACTTCTTCGCGCTCTCCGAGAATAGGAATGCGTAATTTTTGAACGACATGATTTCGAAATCCCATTTCAGGTTAAGCCCCATCCGCAGCAGCTCTTTCGAAGGCTTCAGCGAAGCCAGGGCCAACGCGTAGAGAGGAAAAACCGCAAGCACGGCCAGCACGAGAAACAACAGGAGCAGGAGAAGGCTTTGCGGGGTCCACCGTTTGATTGGCATCGCTACTCCTCCTTCTTGAACAGGCCGAAAAATTTGAGCTGAACGACGTTGACCGCCATGGTAAGCGCGAGCAGCGTTACTCCGACGGCCGAGCCGAAGCCCAGGTTGTTGGTCTCGATGCCCTCCCGGAACAGGTAGCCGACCATCGTAAGCCCGATGTCGTTCGGAGAGTGGTTGCCGTTCCACAGCATGTAGCTCTCGGTGAACATGGCGTACCCGCCGTAGATGCTGATGGTGATGACGTAGATGGAAACGGGCTTCAAGAGCGGCAGCGTGATGCGCCGAAACTTGTTCCAGGCGTTGGCGCCGTCTATAGCCGCGGCTTCGTAAAGCTCATCCGGAATGTTCTGCAGCGCGGACAGGAAATACACGATGTTGATCCCCGCGAACCGCCAGGTCGCCAGGACGACCAGCACCAGCATGCCCGTCGTCGAACCCGCCAGCCAGTTGATCGTATGGAACCCGAACAGGTGCCGGAATTGGTTCATTACCGCCTGATCGAGCTGGCCGAAGACGAGCCTGAAAATCGTGCCGGCTACGACGACCGACGTCAGCGTCGGAATGAAGAGCGCCGAGCGGAAGAAGCCGCTCCAGATCATTCGCTTCCCATTCAAGAACACGGCCAGCACCATCGGCAGCGGGATGAGGACGACCAGCGTCCAGAACGTATAGCGCGTGCTGTTCCAAAGCGCCGCGTAGAACCTGTCGTTCCACAAATCCTTGTAGTTGGCCAAACCGATGAAGTGCGTCTGCCCCGGGAGCACCTCTTGAAAGCTCATGACGATCGTGGCGTACACCGGATAGGCGAAAAAGATCAGAAACGACAAGATGAATGGCAACACGAACACATAGGGGGCGATGCGGGAGGAATACAGGAATTTGGTCATCCGGCTCAGCTCCTTTCCTTGAAACGTGTTCAGCTTTGCCGGAGGGGAGCTTCCCTCCGGCAAAGCCGCCAACGAGATTCTTATAGGCTTACTTGATGCTGGCCGCCGCTTCGTCAAGCACCTGCTTCGGATCTTTCAGGTCGTTGATCGCTTGGAACATCACTTTGGTTTTGATCACGTCGGACACCGCCGGCGTTCTCTCCTTGATGTTGGTCGGAGCGATTTCGTCGCGCACGCCGATCAGAACGTCCCACAGGTTCGTGCCGAAATAGTCGGTGAATTTGTTCGTTTCCTTCAGCGCGGGATCTTCCCATACGTCGGAGCGGATCGGGTCGAAGCCGAGCTGCTTCCAGATCTCAATCGTGCCCTCCTTCGAGAGCTTGGCGAACGCCAGGAATTTCTTCGCGATTTCCTGGTTTTTGGATTGGTTGGTGATGACCGTTCCCGTGCCGCCCATGCCCGACGATCTCATTTCGCCTTCCTTGAAGACCGGCATCGGCTTGATAATGATCTTGCCTTTGAGATCCGGCATGTAGTCCGTGAAACGTCCCATGTACCACATCGGCATCCATACGGAAGCCGCTCCTCCGCCGTTCATGAAGCCGTAGTACTCTTCCGCGTGATGGAACCCGCCCGGCGCGGCGACCGCTACCTTTTCTTTGACGAGCTTCTGCAGGTACGTGAGCACGTCCAAATTCGCCTGATCGTTCATTTTCACGGTGCCGTCTTTGTCGAGGAAGTCGGAGCCGTGCTGCACGACCAGCGGCCAGTAAGACCATTGGTCCGTCGTTTCGATCGTCGTCATGGGCTTTCCGGTTTTGGCCAGCACTTGCTGGCCGGCTTTCTCGTAATCGTCCCATGTTTTGATATCGTCCGCGTTGACGCCTGCCTGATCCAAAATCTCTTTGTTGTAGTAGATCACTTGGGCTCCCACGTGGTAGTCGATGCCGTAATATTTCCCGTCCTTGGCATAGTTGTCGAGGCGGGACATGACCAGATTCGCTTTCTCGGGCTCCACGATGTCGTTCAGCGGAACGAGCTGCGGATCTCCCTTCAGGTAGTTGCCGATTTTGCTGATCTCGATGTCCGCCATGTCCGGCGCTCCCGTCTTCGACTGAAGCGCGACGAGCAGCTTGTTGTGGTTGTCGTCATACGGGAACGTGGTCGCTTCCAGCTTGATCTTCTGGTCCGGATTCGCCGCGTTCCATTTCTCCGCCATGCTTTCGAAGAACTTCTGGTGAAGCTCATTAAACGTCCAGAACGTCAGCGTGACCGTGCCGGCGCCGGAGCCTCCCGAATTCTTCCCTCCCGCCGGGCTTTCGCCGGCGCTTTTCCCGCCGTCATTGTTGCTGCTGCAAGCCGCAAGCACGAGGGCGCACACGAGCAGCAATGCCCAAGCGGAATGAACAAGCTTTTTCATGAGTCCGTTTCCCCCTATAAGGAATTGGTTGAATATGCTCAACCCGTTTCCGGGTTATCGCCGTTTTTTGTTTCACAATTTTATAAACCATTTCATGTTTTTATAATACATAGGCACATTTTGGCTGTCAACGCTTTTTTGTATCCGCTTTCTAATCTTTTTATTTTAGTTTTTTATAGAGCTCGAAGGATAGAAATCGCTATTTTTCGCTTCCGTTCGCGCTGAAAAAAGGCTGATGGAATCGGTTTTTTCGCCGATTTTCGCCTTTTCCGTTTTCTCCTTCCTTTTTTCGGTTGATTGATTTATACTTATCTAAAATAAAAACCTTCAAATAAAAGGGATGTCTCTCATGATCTATATCAAGGATCTCATGTCGGGGGTTAACATCTTCAAAGCGCTGAGCTCGGAGATCCGGATTCAAATCCTCGAACTGCTCGCGAATAACCGAAGCCTCAACCTGAACGACATCGCGACCAAGCTGAACCTCAGCAACGGAGCGATCACCATGCACATCAAAAAGCTCGAGGAAAGCGGCCTGATCGAGATCAACACCGTCGGCGGCAAGCACGGCATCCAAAAAATCTGCTACCTCAACGAAGAGAGGCTGATGGTGGATTTACGGAGCAAAGAGATCGGCAACCTGTACGAGGTGGAGATCAAGGTCGGCCATTACAGCAACTACCACGCCTTGCCGACCTGCGGACTGGCCACGAAGGACAGCATCATCGGGGATTTCGACGAGCCTCGGTATTTCGCCGACCCGATGCGCATCGACTCGGAAATCATCTGGCTGTCGGAGGGTTTCCTGGAATACAAAATCCCGAACTACCTCAAATCCAACCAGACCTTCACCGAAATCCAATTTTCGATGGAACTCGGCTCCGAAGCGCCCGGCTTCAACAACAACTACCCTTCGGACATCCATTTCTTCCTGAACAACAAGGAGATCGGCTTGTGGACGAGTCCGGGCGACTTCGGAGACGTTCGGGGCACGTTCAACCCGGATTGGTGGCCGCCGCATTTGAACCAGTACGGCATGCTGAAGCTCATCCGGATCAACAGCGAGGGCAGTTACATCGACGGCTGCCGGATTTCCGACGTCACGCTTCAGGACATCGGGCTCGACTACCGGAGCGACATCAATTTCCGGATCGCCGTCACCGAGAAATCCGCGAACAAACGGGGATTGACGATTTTCGGCAAAAGCTTCGGCAACTACAGCCAGGATCTGCTCGTGCGGGCGCTCTACGCCGTGCAGGATGACAAGCGGGGCTAACCACGCGAATGAGAAAAAGCCGCCTTATCGGCCGAATGGCCTGTAAGGCGGCTTTCGTATGGGTGGTGGCACCGTGAAAATCAAGAGGCTGCGAAACTGAACACGCGGTCCGCCGGCACCGGCTTGCTGATGAAATAACCTTGTATCTGGTCGCATTGGTGAAACCGCAGGAATTCAAGCTGCTCCAACGTTTCGACGCCTTCCGCGACGACGATCAGCTGCAGCCGGTGCGCCATTTCGATGATCTTGGAAACGACGATCTGGTGGCGCAGGTCTTCGCCCAGGCTGTCGATCAGGGCTTTGTCGATTTTCATGCATTGGACCGGAAGCTGGCACAGATACTTCATCGATGAATAACCTGCTCCGAAGTCGTCGATCGAGAGAAGGAAGCCCTCTTCCCGCAGGCGCGTGAGCACCTCCGTCACTTCGCCGAACTTCTCGATGGCGAAGCTTTCCGTCACTTCGAGCTCCATCGCGCGCGGATCCATCCCTTCCTCCTGCAGAATCCGGCACATCTTCTCCGCGAAGCCGGGAGTGAGCAGTTGGATGCCCGATACGTTGACGGCGACTACCAGCGACAGGTCCGGCTTGTCCGAGCGCCAAGCGAGATACTGCCTGCATGCGGCCCGGATCACCCACTCTCCGATCTCGTGGATCAAACCCGTCGATTCAGCCGCGGGTATGAATTCGAGGGGAGACACGGCGCCAAGCTCCGGGCTGTCCCAACGGAGCAACGCCTCTACGCCGGCCACTTTGTCCGCCGAGACGTCCCACTTGGGCTGATAGTGCAGCCGGAGTTCGCCGTTCGCCGCCGCCCGCTTCAACAATTGCTCGATTCGGCTCTTCCGCAATCGACTCTTCTCGAGCTGCTCGGTGTACCTTCGATAGCCGTCCCGCCCCGATTCCTTGGCGTCCAGCATGGCGGCATCGGCATGCTGCAGCAAGCTTTCGGCGTCCTCGCCGTGTTCCGGGAACAGGCTGATCCCGATGCTTACGGTAACGGAGTGAAACCGCCCGCCTCCCAGATCGATCGGTTCGACCAAAGCTTCCTTAATGCGCCCGGCCAGACCTTCGCGCTCATCCACCCTGCCGTCTTCCGGGGAAACGACGCAAAACTCGTCGCCTCCGAGCCGGCACAAGAAGTCCCCTTCCCGCAGCACGCCGCGCAGCCTCCCCGCCGCCTTGCGCAAGAGAAGGTCTCCCGTGTGATGTCCCATGCTGACGTTCACCGTATTGAAATGGTCCAGGTCGACGAAAAGCACGGTGAAAGGCCGCCGGGCCGGCAAACTTTCCTCTATCATCCGATCCATGAATTTAAAGAACCCGTTCCGGTTCGCGATTCGAGTCAGCGGATCGTACTCCGCCTGATATTTGATTTCATCTTGCGCGGTTTCCAGCGAGGCCATCATGCGGTTGAAGGATTTCTCAAGCTGCGCGAATTCGTCGTTTCTGCCGACATGGATCCGCATGGAAAAGTCCCGTTCCGTCCGAATGGACTTCATTTCCCACTTCAACCGGTTCACCCTGGAGAACACGAGCCGCTGCCAAATCACGTTCACGATCACGAAGAACGCCGCGCCGGCCAGCAAGAAAAACACCATGTAAAGCTGAATGCTGCGCTCTGCCTGGCGGTAGAGTTCCCTCGGCGCGGAGAATTGAAGCACGACCGCGGGCTCGTTCAGGACGTCCTTGAGAAGCACGTTGCTCTGTATCGTAGAAGCGTCGGCAACCGTCCAGAAGGAGAAGTCCCGCATGCCGGGACCTCGGATCGTTTCGGTTTCGGCCGGTACGGCGGACGAAGCTTGCCCGGCCGGGAGGAAGGATATTTGCGTGTCCGCCTTTTCCGACAAGTAGCGGACGAATTCCTCGTCCAGATAACGGGCGAAAATCAAGGTCCCCCGGGCCGGGCCTTCGTTATTGCTCGTCAGGATCGGATAGGATGCCGCAATGATCGGTTTGCCGTCCAGGAGGAGCAGTCCGACAGTGCCGGAAGACTGCGGTCCGGCGATCAGATTGGGATACCGGCGAAACAAAGTGTCGATGAACGTTTGAGGATAAGGGAGCGCGTGTCGAAGCTCGGATTCATAGGCTTTGGCATAACGTACGCGGCGGCCGTCATCCAAAAGGACCGCGATGTCCAGACGGACGTTGGCGAACATGGAATCCGTGAAATTTCCGGACACGTAAGATTCGGCTTTACGGGGATCGGATGGGGTCGAGACGAAGTCGAAGGTGTCGTCCCAGCTGGCATAATCGAGCGTAACGGAACCCAGGCTCCGGTATTCGTCGAAATACGAATAGAGGATCCGCTTCATCCCTTCCCGGGAATCGTTGCGCTCCATCGTTTCGTAGTTATTCAAAATGGCGCTGCGAAAAATCACGTAAAAAATCGATAACAGACAAAGCGTCGTGATCCCGACATACAACATGATTTTAGTCCGCAGTGACAAGGCTGCACCTGCCTAGGAGTTCTTCTTCGTTGTAAGATCATTATAAAATAATCCGAACAGCCCAGGAAGAAAGTCTCGGTAATATCTGTATAATCCTGTCAAAAAACAAAAATTTAAGGCCCTCTTCCTTTTACGGAAGAAGGCCCTTCGCTTTCAGCCAATTTTCGGCCACTGCCCGCGCGTCTTTTCCCTCCAAATCCACCTGCCCGTTGAGCAAGGACATTTCCCGGTCGTTGATTTTGCCGGCGAGCAGCTTCAGCACTTCCGCCAACTCGGGATGCGCCTTCAACGTATCCTGTCGAATGACCGGCGCCGCGTAATAAGGCGGAAAGAAGTGTTTGTCGTCCTCAAGCGGCGTTAGATGAAAAGCCTGAATCCGCCCGTCGGTGGAGAACGCGTCGTTCACGTCCGTCGTGCCGTCCCGCACCGCGCCGTAGGTGAGCCCGGGATCCAAACCTTTCGTCTCCTTGAAGTTCATTCCGTACGCCTTGCGCAAGCCCTCGAAGCCGTCCGGGCGCTCCAGGAATTCATGCGTGGCGCCCAGTATCAATCCCGGCGATTTTCCGGCCAAATCGCTGAAGGTCCGGATGCCGGCCTGTTCCGCTTTATCTTTCCTCATCGACAAAGTGTACGTGTTATTGAACCCGAAAGGAGCAAGCCAGGTTACGCCGAAATTCTTCTCATATGAGGCTTTGACTTGGCGGAAGGTCTCCTCCGGCCCCCCGCCCACTGGCTGCCGCTTCAGCACCGACGTCCATCCCGTTCCGGTGTATTCGGGGTACAGATCGATGTTTCCTTTCACCAGGGCGCTGTGCGTCACCTGGGTACCGCCCAGAAAGGTTTTCCGAACGACGTTCAAATCCGTTTTGGCTTCGATGAGCGACGCCATCATGTGGGCCAGAATGTCCTGCTCGGTAAAATTTTTGCCGCCGACCGCCACGGAATCCCGATGAGGCTGCAGCCACTTGACGGCCAATCCCGCCAGCAGGGCGATCGCGACGACGGCGAGAAGCGCCGCTTCCAGCCTTCTGGCGGTTTTCGACCGAGGCTTCCCGCCCGTTCGAACTCCTCGGGGAGTGACCGCTTTTTCCAGCCTGGCGAGCAGGAAGTCGAAGAGGAGAGCCAGCAGCGCCGCCGGAATCGTTCCCGCCAGGATCAACTCCGTATTCACGGTGGAAATTCCGCGGAAGATCAGGTCGCCGAGTCCCCCCGCCCCGACCAAGGACGCCAAGGTCGCGACGCCGATCAACATGACCGTCGCCGTACGAATCCCCGCCATGATGACGCTGAGCGCCAGCGGGAGCTCCACCTTGGTCATCACTTGGAAGCTCGTCATCCCCATTCCGACGCCGGCTTCCTTCATCGCCTTCGGCACGTTGACGATGCCGGTGTACGTGTTTCTCAAAATGGGCAGCAGGGCGTATACCGTCAAAGCGACGATGGCCGGAACCATCCCGATGCCAAGCAGCGGAATCATGAAACCGAGCAAGGCCAGGCTCGGAATCGTCTGAAACAGCGAGGCCACCCCGATGACCGGCGGCGCCAAGCGGGGAAACCGCGTCAGGATCAATCCCGTCGGAATGGAGATCACGATGGCGATCACAAGCGCTATGAGAGAGATTTGAATGTGCTCGATCGCGGCCCGGACGATGTCGTCTTTGCGGGCAGCGAACACTTCCAACAGGTTCATGGCTTCGGCCTCCGTGTCAGATCTGTTTAAGCAAGGCGTCAATCAAACTGGAATTGGTCACGAGGCCGGCGATTTGTCCGCTGCCGTTCACGACGGGAATATAACTCATTGCGTGCTGTTTCATGGTGTCCACGGCTTCGCCGACGCTGGTGCCCAGAGGAATCACCGGAATATCCGTTTTCATGATTTCCTGCAGCGTGAGATCCTCTTCCCGGTATCGCTCTTCGAGCATTTCTTTCGAAACGACGCCCTTGAAGTGGCGGTTCCGGTCCGTCACGAGAAGGCCGTTCACCCGGCGCTCGCGCATCAGCTTCGCGCCGAAAGCGAGTCCCCTGGTCTGGAAGACGATGACCGGATTCGGGATCATGACGTCGTCCACCGTTAAGGACTCCGACTCGTTCAGCCGGCTCTCCCCGATGAACGTCCGCACGAAATCGTTCTTCGGCCGCCTCAGGATCCGGTCCGGCGTATCGGCCTGCACGATGACTCCTCCCTGCATGATCACGATGCGGTCCGCGATTTTCAGGGACTCATCCATATCGTGCGAGACGAACACGATCGTCTTTTTGACTTCTTCCTGCAGGCGGATCAGTTCATCTTGAAGCTGCTCCCGGCTGATCGGGTCCAGCGCGCTGAACGGCTCGTCCATGAGGATGATGGACGGCTCCGCCGCCATCGCCCGGATGACGCCGATTCTCTGCTGCTGCCCGCCGCTGAGCTCGGACGGGTAACGGTTCCGGTATTGGTCCGGGTTCAGTCCGACCATATCCATCAGCTCGTCGATCCTTTTTTCATAAGCGGCTTTGTCCATTCCCTTCAGCTTGGGAACGATGGCGACGTTCTCCTTGATCGTCATATGCGGAAACAAGCCGATCTGCTGGATCACGTAACCGATGTTTCTCCTCAATTCGACCGGGTTGATTCGCGAAATGTCTTGCCCGTCGATCAGGATTTTTCCGGAAGTCGGCTCGACGAGCCGGTTGATCATTTTCATCGTCGTCGTCTTGCCGCAGCCGCTCGGCCCGATCAGGGTAATCAGCTCGCCCTCCTTGATCTCCAAGTTGATTCCTTTCAGCACCATGGACCGCTCGTTGTACTTCTTCGTCACCTCGATGAATTGGATCACCGCCGGCACCTCGTTTGCCCATTTTTCCCGTATTCTTCCCAACAAGCGGCCAAAATAAAGAAGGAGCCGAATTCGGCTCCTCCCGATGACCCAATCTATGAAATGGACATTAGTCTTCCAGGAAATCCTTCAGTCTCTTGCTGCGGCTCGGATGCCTCAGCTTCCGAAGCGCCTTCGCCTCGATCTGGCGAATCCGCTCGCGGGTAACGCCGAACACTTTGCCCACTTCCTCGAGCGTGCGGGTTTTCCCGTCGTCAAGTCCGAAGCGCAGGCGCAGGACGTTCTCTTCCCGGTCGGTCAGCGTATCGAGAATGTCTTTCATCTGTTCCTTGAGCATCTCGTACGCCGCGACGTCCTCGGGAGCGATCGCGTCGGGATCCTCGATGAAATCGCCTAGGTGGGAATCGCTCTCCTCGCCGATCGGCGTCTCCATCGACACGGGCTCCTGCGCGATTTTCTGGATTTCGCGAACGCGTTCCACCGTCAGCTCCATCGTCTGCGCGATCTCCTCCGGCGTCGGCTCGCGGCCCAGCTCCTGCAGCAGTTGGCGGGATACGCGGATCAGCTTGTTGATCGTCTCCACCATGTGCACGGGAATACGGATGGTCCTGGCCTGATCGGCGATGGCGCGCGTGATCGCTTGCCGGATCCACCAAGTGGCGTAAGTGCTGAATTTAAAGCCTTTGCGATAGTCGAACTTCTCGACCGCCTTCATCAGGCCGAGGTTCCCTTCCTGGATCAGGTCGAGAAACAGCATGCCCCGTCCCGCGTATCTGCGCGCGATGCTGACGACCAGACGAAGGTTGGCTTCCGTCAGCTTTTGCCGGGCTTCTTCGTCCCCCTGCTCGATCCTCTGGGCCAACTCGATCTCCTCGTCCATCGACAGAAGGCGGGTTCTCCCGATTTCCTTCAGGTACATCCTTACCGGATCGTTCGTGTCGACTCCCGGCGGCAGCGAAAGGTCTTGCAGGTCGAACTGTTCCTGCTCTTGCTCCGACGCTTTGTCCGCAATGAGATCTTGCCGTTGTTTGTCTTCCACCGTGCAACTCCCCTTTAGATAACTGCCCATTGACAAGTGCAAATCGCTGTGATATTATTAAAAGATGTGAAATAAGGTAAACCCTATTGTAACATGTTTTTCTCTTAAACTCAACTCTTTTCTATAAAAATATGAAAGCGCAGGGATCGAAAGATCCTTGCGCTTTTTTTGTTATGAGGTCTGGCTGGTGACGGGCACAGGAACGACGCCGAAATAGCGATACTGGGTGTCACTAAAGACGGTGTCGACGATTTGCAGAGCATGGTGACTAGATCGCAGGAGCGGCGTGCAAGATAACTGGAAATTCCTGCTAACCCGCCGCTCTAGCCCGCGAATACGATACAGATAACCGGATTTTCCGGTCAACTCTCCGATTTCAGCCCAAAATCGTCTGAGATACGGTTAAAATCCCCCTACAAACTCTCAAATAAACAGAGATAGCCGGAATATCCGGTTATCTCGCCGGATTACCGCGTCACTTCCGTTGCTCCGAAACTCGACCCAGTAAATTATACGTACTGCCTCAGCGCCTCTTGCAGCTTGAGCGCCAGCCCGATCTTTCCTTCCACCTTGAGCGTGCCCAGCATGAACGCCATTGTCGCGTTGAGGTCGTCCCGGAGCAGCTTGAAGAAATTCGCTTCCGAGAGCGTCAGCGTGCAGGCCGGCTCATCCGGCGTCCCTTCGGTGACCGTCACCGTTCCGTCCCGAAACGAAGCCTGATACGAGGCTCCGTCGGTCAGGTTGAATTGGTAGACGGTCTGCAGGGAACGGATCGGCTCCGGATCGGCATTCATCGCCTCCGCGAGCTTCCGCAATTCTTCAATGGCCCCCATTCGTTCCTCTCCTTTAATTGTGGTCGTCGGCCGGAACCGGCGCTTTCGGTTCGATGACGCGGAACGTTCCCGTCCCGAACGCCAGCAGCTCCCCGTCACCCGTGCGTGCGTAAGCCTGCGTATTGACCAGCTTCCGCGACATATGCACGAGCTCCGCCGTCACGATGATGCGCCCTTGGCCGGTCGGCGCCACGTAGTGCAGATTCAGGTTGGTCGTGACCACGCTTTCGCGGGGTCTGGCGATCATCGCCATGAGGCCCATCGCGGAATCCATCATCGTGGCATGCACGCCGCCGTGCAAAATCCCGATCAAATTCAGATGATGGGGCTTGATGTCGAGCGAAACGGTGATCTGCTTGTCGGTCAGCTCCTCGAATTCGCAGCCGAGCAACCCCCAGAAGGTGGATTCCGCCTTCTCCTTCCAAATCTCGAACTCCGCCGGCAGCTTCGTTTCCGGGTTCGTCGCGTCCATGGCGTCCCCGCCTCCTGCATGTCTCTTAGGATGTGCGTGCTTTCTCCTCGTCTTCTTCGATCAGCTTCCGCCGCAACACTTTGCCGGCCATCGTCTTCGGGAGCGTTTCCCGAAACTCATAGACTTTCGGAACCTTGTAAACCGCAAGTCTTTCTTTGCACCAAGCTTTCAGGTCGTCCGCGCCGACGCTCGCCCCTTGGCGCAGGACAATGTAGGCCTTGACCGTTTCGCCCCGGTACGGGTCCACGACGCCGGCGACCGCCGCCTCTTCGACGTCCGGATGCTCGAACAGCACTTCTTCTACTTCGCGGGGATAAATATTGTAGCCGCCCGCGATGATCAAGTCCTTCCGGCGGTCGAGAATGTAACAGAACCCTTCATCATCCATCGTCCCGAGGTCTCCTGTGAGCAGCCAGCCGTCCCGAAGCACGCGCTCCGTCTCCTCCGGCCGGTTCCAATAGCCTTGCATGACCTGCGGCCCGCTCACCGCAAGCTCGCCGATTTCCCCCGGCTCCACGTCCTCGAACGAATCGGGATAAACGATCCGCGCTTGCGTGTCGGGAAACGGGATGCCGATGGAGCCGTTTTTGCGTTTCCCCCAAATGTTGTTGGCGTGCGTGACCGGAGACGCTTCGGTGAGTCCGTAGCCTTCGATCAGCTTGCCTCCCGTGAGCGTTTCGAAACGTTCCTGCACCTGGTGCGGGAGAGACGCGGCGCCGCTGATGCAGCACTTGATGGAGGACAGGTCGTACTCCTTGATCCTCGGATGGTTCATGAGGCCGATGTACATCGTCGGGGCTCCGGGGAACATCGTCGGCCGCTGCTTCTGGATCGTCTCCAGCACCTGCCCGGGCTCATACCGGGGAAGCAAGATGAGCGTGCCTGCGGTATAGATGCCGAGATTCAGCAGGCAGGTCAGGCCGAAAACGTGAAAAAACGGCAGCGCCGCTAGCAGCCTTTCCTGGGCGCTCTCGATCCGATAACACCAGAGCCGGCTTTGGATCGTATTGGCCACGAGATTGGAGTGCGTGAGCATTACGCCTTTGGCGAGTCCGGTCGTTCCTCCGGTGTATTGGACCAGGGCAAGATCGCGGTCGGCATCGACCGAGACCTCCTCTGCATCGGCCGGAGAGCGGTTCAACAGCTCCCGGAAAGCATGGACATTGCCGCCGTAGTCGATTTTGACGTACTTGCCTTCCTTCTTCTGCTTCAGCGGAAACAGCAGGTTTTTGGGAAACGGCAAGTAGTCCTGGATCGTCGTCACGATCAGGTGGTCGAGCGGGCGGGCCGCCGTCGCTTTCTTGACCCGTCCGACCAGTTGGTCCAAGGTGACGATGACTTTGGCGCCAGAGTCGCGCAGCTGGTGCTCCAGCTCCCGAGGCATATACAGCGGGTTCGTCATGACGACGATGCCGCCCATCAGGAGCGTGCCGTAATACGCGATGACCCCTTGCGGGCAGTTCGGCAGCATCACGGCGACGCGATCCCCCTTGCGGACGCCCAGCCGAAGCAGGGCGTTCGCGAAGCGGCGGGACGACGCCAGGAGGGAACGGTAATTGATCCGTTTACCCAGAAACTCGAGCGCGATCCTGTCCGGATGCGCCGAGGCGGAATCCACGAGAAAATGGGCCAAATTCCGTTTCGGATACTCGTAAGTCGGAGGAACTTCTGCAGGATACTCCTTCAACCAAGGTTTATTCGGCATGGGCCGACACCTCTTCTCACATGGTGAGTTACGAGTTACAGAGTTGCAGAGTTACGGCGTTGCTTCTACCCTCGCGTCACACGACGTATTTTTCCGCTTCGATGACTTTGGCCGCGATTTGGCGTTTCAACCCGATCGTGTCGACCGGCGTCTTGCGCGTCAGCTTCTTCAGCACCGACAACTGGGTTCTGAGCATATCCCCGGACTCCATGGCCGACAAGGCTTCCTTGGCCCAGCCTTCGATTTTCGCGAACTCCTCGTGCACGAAAACCTGCGTCATGGCGACGGCGGTTGCCGCTTTCGCCTCCCCGGACTTGGCGATCAGCTTGCGCGTCCGCAGCAGGGCGCTTTCCGCCGCGAACACGGAGATCATGATGTCCGCGAGGTGGCTCAAGATTTCCTGCTCCTGCTCCAGCTTCATCTGGTATTTCTGCACCGCCTGCGCGCCGACCATCAGGAAAATCTTCTTCGCCATGCCCAGCAGGTGGGTTTCCTGCTCCAGCGTGCCTTCGAACGGTTGCCCCGGCACCAGCTCCATCAGCTCCGACTGCAGCGCCATCGCTTTCTGCATGAGCGGCAGCTCGCCTTTCATCGCGCGTTTGATCAGCGTGCCCGGAATGAGCAGGCGGTTGATTTCGTTCGTCCCTTCGAAAATGCGGTTGATGCGGGAATCCCGGTAAATGCGCTCGATGCGGTACTCCTGGATGAAGCCGTAGCCGCCGTGGATTTGGACGCCCTCGTCCGCGACGAAGTCCAGCACCTCGGAGCCGAACACCTTGTTGATCGAGCATTCCAGCTGGTACTCGGCGATGGCTTTGGCCGCTTGCAATCCGACGTTGTCGCCGGCGTGGTCGACCTCCGCCAGCCCCTCGTCGAACAGGCCGGCCGTGCGGTAAACCATGCTCTCGAGCGCATACGTCTTTACGTTCATCTCCGCCAGCTTCTTGCCGATGAGCGGGAACGATGAGATTTTGCGGCCGAACTGGGTGCGCTCGTTCGCGTATTTGGAAGCCAGCTCGATCGCGTCCTTGGAGGCGCCGAGCGTGCCCGCTGCCAGCTTGAAGCGGCCGATGTTCAGGATGTTGAACGCGATCAGGTGGCCTTTGCCGATCTCCCACAGCAGGTTCTCGGCCGGCACCATGACGTCCTCGAGAATGAGCGGGCAAGTGGACGACCCCTTGATGCCCATCTTCTTCTCTTCAGGCCCGATGCTGACGCCCGGCATCGTTCGCTCGACGATGAACGTGCTGAAATCGGTGCCGTTCACCTTGGCATAGACGATGAAAATGTCGGCGAAGCCAGCATTCGTAATGAATTGCTTCGTGCCGTTCAGCACGTAATGCTTGCCGTCTTCCGTCGGCATCGCCGTCGTCTTGGCGCCTTGGGCGTCCGAGCCGGAGGACGGCTCCGTGAGGCAGTAGGCGGCCAGCTTCTCGCCGGAAGCGAGGTCGGGCAAGTACTTTCGCTTCTGCGCTTCGGTGCCGAAATAGACGATCGGCAGCGTGCCGATGCCGACGTGCGCGCCGGCGGACAGCGCGAACGCGGACGCTTTGGTCATGCTTTCGCTGATCAACGTGGAGCTGACCTTATCGAGGCCGAGGCCGCCGTAGGCCTCCGGCACGTCGGCGCCGAGCAAGCCGGTCTCCCCGGCCTTGCGCAGCTTCTGCACGGTCAGCTCGTAGTTCAGCTTCTCGATCGCCTCGTCGTGCGGGGCAATCTCCGTCTCCACGAAATCCTCGGTCGTCTGCGCGATCATGCGCTGTTCTTCGGTGAAATCCTCGGGAGACACGATTCTCGAATAATCGATATCCTCAATGATGAAGCTTCCGCCCAGCACCTTGTCGTTCAGCACTTTGCTCATCGCCGATCTCTCCTCGTATTCGGATGGATGAATGGTGGGATGCTGCCTGCCTCTTACCCCGCATGAACCTCGAACACGCCCGCCGCGCCCATGCCGCCGCCGATGCACATCGAGACGACGCCGAAACCTCCGCCCCTGCGGCGCAGCTCGTGAATGAGCGTCGCCGTGATTTTGGTGCCCGTGCACCCCAGCGGATGCCCGAGCGCGATGGCGCCGCCGTTCACGTTCACCTTCTCCTCGTCGATGCCGAGCTCCCGGATGATTTGCACGCATTGGGAAGCGAACGCCTCGTTGATTTCGAACAGCTTCACGTCATCCAAAGTAATACCGGCCATCTTCAGCGCTTTCGGAATGGCCTTCACGGGGCCGACGCCCATGATTTCCGGCTCAACGCCGGCCAGCGCGAACGACCGGAAAGTCGCCAGCGGCTTCAAGCCGAGCGCTTCCGCCCGCTCCTTGCTCATGACGACGGCGGCTGCCGCTCCGTCGCTCATCTGCGACGAATTGCCCGCCGTGACGGAGCCGCCCAGCTTAAACGCCGGCTTCAGCTTGGCGAGCCCTTCCAACGACGTGTCGGCGCGCACGCCCTCGTCCGTGTCGAACGCGAACCGCTTCGCCTGCACCTTGCCCTTCTCGTCCACGCTCTTCAGCTCCACGGGAAGAGGGACGATCTCTTCCTTGAACTTGCCTTCCGCGATCGCTCTCGCCGCTTTCTCGTGCGAGCGGACGGCAAAACGGTCCTGGTCCTCGCGAGAGACGTCGAACCGAGAAGCCACGTTCTCCGCCGTGTGGCCCATGCCGATGTAAACCTCCGGCATCTCCTCGACGATCCGCGGATTCGGGGAAATTTTGAAGCCCGTCATCGGCACGTGGCTCATGCTTTCCACGCCTCCGGCGATGATGACGTCCGCGTGGCCCAGCATGATCCTCTCGGCCGCGAACGCGATGGACTGCAGCCCCGAGGAGCAAAAACGGTTGACCGTCAGCGCGGGGACCGTGTTCGGAAATCCGGCGTACAGCGACATGATCCGGGCGAAGTTCAAGCCCTGCTCGCCCTCCGGCATCGCGCAGCCGATAATGACGTCTTCCACGTCCTCCTTGGCCAGGCCGGGCGTCCGCTCCATCACCGCTTCCAGCACGGCTTTGCCCATATCATCCGCACGCGTCTGGACGAGGCTGCCCTTCTTGGCTTTGCCGATCGCGGTTCTCGCGATGGATACGATTACGGCTTCTCTCATCGATCGATCACCCTCCCGGGGATGTTAGTTGCGAAGCGCTTTGCCTTTGGTCAACATGTGCTGCATGCGCTGCTGGGTTTTCGGCTCCCCGCAGAGGCTCAGGAAGGCTTCCCTCTCCAGATCGAGCATGTATTGTTCGGTCACGAGCGTACCGGCCGGCACGTCGCCGCCCGCCAGCACGTGCGCGAGCTTCTTGGCGATTTTCAGGTCGTGGTCGCTGATATAGCCGCTCTCCCTCATGCCGATGGCACCCAGCTGCATGACCGCTTTGCCTTCCGAACCGACGACCCGGATTTTCTCTTCGCGAATCGGCTCGTAGCCCGCTTTGGCCATGCGCAGCACGGCTTGCTTCGCCTCATAGATGAGGTGGTCCTGGTTGGCCAGCACGCGGTCCGTCGGCTTCAGGTAGCCCAATCGTTTGGCGTCATGACCGCTCGTCGAAACCTTGGCCATGCCGATCGTTTCGAACACTTGGTTGATGAAAGGCTGCAAGTCCGCTTCCGGATGGCTGACGTTCTGGCTGACCCGCAGCGCGAACTCCTTGCAGCCGCCGCCCGCCGGGATGAGGCCGACGCCGACCTCTACCAGGCCGTAGTAGGTTTCGGCCGACGCGATGACCTGGTCCGCGGGCATGCACGCTTCCACGCCGCCGCCCAGCGTCATCCGGTGAGGAGCGGCCACGACGGGTTTTTCCAGCCGTTTCAATTTGTACATCGTATTCTGGAACAGCCGGATGATCCCGTCGACTTCGTCCCATTCCTCGTCCTGCGCTTCCATCAGCAGCAGCATGATGTTGGCGCCGACGCAGAAGTTCCGCCCCTGGTTGGCGACAACCATGCCTTCGAAGTTGTTCCGGACTTCCTCGACGCTCTGCGAGATCATCGTCAGGATGTCGGCCCCGATCGCGTTATTCGGCGAATGGAACTCCAGGCAAGCGACTCCGTCCCCAAGGTCGATCAGGCTTGCGCCACCATTGCCTTTTACGACCCGGTTCTGTTCCTTCAGGCTGCGCAGCGAAATCACCTCGGGCCGCTGGTCCACCTGCTTGTATTTGCCCTCGTCGACGTAGAAACGGATCCCGTTATCCACCCGGTAGAACGACGTGTTGCCTTGCGTGATCCAATCCTTGACCCAGAGCGGGACGGTCTCCCCTTCCTTCTCCATCCGCTCGACCGAACGGACGAGCCCGATGGCGTCCCATGTCTCGAAAGGCCCCAGTTCCCAGTTGAAGCCCCATTTCATCGCATTGTCGATCTCTTCGATCGAATCCGCGATTTCCCCGACTTTGCCGGCGGAGTAGAGAAGCACCTTTTTCAAAATGTCCCACGTCAAATCGGAGAAGCGGTCGCCGCCCGTCAGCAGCGCTTTCGTTTTCTCGCGGGCTCCTTTGGCGAGTTTCGCGGCTTCCAGCGAACCCGACGACGGTTTCTTCTGCGGCCGATATTCCATCGAGGCGAGGTCGAGCGACAAAATCTCGCTTTTACCGCCTTCGCCTTTCACTTTCCGGTAGAAGCCTTGTCCGGACTTCTCCCCCAGCCAGCCTCTCGCCACCATGTCTTTAAGGACAGCCGGAGTGTCGAACGCCGCTTTCTCCGCGCCGTCCGCGACGCTGCCGTATACGTTGTCCGCCACGTGCACGAACGTATCGAGACCGACAAGGTCCAACGTGCGGAAGGTCGCGCTTTTCGGCCGGCCCATCGCGGGTCCGGTGACGGCGTCGACTTCCTCGACCGAATAGCCTTTCTCCACCATTTCCTGCAGCGTCACGAGCAGGCCGTAGGTCCCGATCCGGTTGGCGATGAAGTTCGGCGTATCCTTGGCGATGACGACGCCCTTGCCGAGCACGTTTTCGCAGAACGCTTTCATCCGGTTCACGAGAGTGGGGTCCGTATCACGGCCCGGGATGATTTCGAGCAGTTTCATATATCGGGGAGGATTGAAAAAGTGCGTGCCCATGAACGACTTCCGGAACGCCTCGCCTCGGTCGGCCGACATTTCGTTGATCGAGATGCCCGACGTGTTGGAGGTGACGACGGTGCCCGGCTTCCAAAACGACTCGATTTTCGCCAGCAGCTCCTTCTTGACCTGCAGGTTTTCGACGACCACTTCGATAATCCAGTCCACTTCGGCGATTTGCGGCAAATGATCCTCCAGATTGCCCGGGGTAATCCGATCCGCGAAAGCTTCGTCGTACAGCGGTGCCGGGTTCGTCTTCTTCAGCTTGGCGATCGCGGCCGCAGCCAGTCGGTTGCGGACCGCTGGGTGCTCCAGCGTCAGCCCTTTGGCGGATTCCTCCGCGCTCGGTTCTTTCGGCACGACGTCCAGCAGCAAGCAGGGGATGCCAACGTTGGCGAGATGGGCCGCGATGCCGGAGCCCATGATGCCCGAGCCGATGACGGCCGCTTTGCGAATGGGTTTGTTCATGTTCACTTAACCTCCGATTTTCGTGGATTCGGTTTCCAGGGCTCGGATGGGGCGGTCGCCGAACACGGACTGCTCCAAAATTTCCGCGATGTCCCTCGCTTTGACGCGGTTGTCGACCTCCTTCATTTTGGTGCCGTCTTCCATCATCGTGAGGCAATACGGACACGCGCTGCTGATGACCGTGGGCGAGGTTTCGAGCGCCTGCTCGGTCCGGGCGAGATTGACCCGTTTGCCGGACGTCTCCTCCATCCACATCATCCCGCCGCCGGCGCCGCAGCACATGCCGTTTTCGCGGTTTCTCGCCATCTCGGCGAGTTCCACGCCCGGTATGGCTTTGAGCACGCTGCGCGGTTCGTCGTACACGTTGTTGTAGCGGCCGAGGTAGCAGGAATCGTGGTAAGTGATGCGTTCCCTCACCTCGTGGCGGGGCTTCAGGCGGCCTTCGCGGATCAGCCGGTCGAGCAGTTGCGTATGGTGAAGCACTTCGACGCCTTCCAGGCCGAAATCGGGGTATTCGTTTTTGAAAATGTTGAAGGTGTGCGGGCAAGCGGTCACGATTCTGCGGACTCCGTATTTCCGGAACGTCTGGATATTCTCAGCGGCGAGCTGCTGGAACAGCATTTCGTTGCCCATCCGGCGCGGCGTGTCGCCCGAGTTTTTCTCTTCGTTGCCGAGAATGGCGAAGCTGATGCCGGATTCGTTCAGCAGGCGGGCGAAAGCGCGCGAGATTTTGCGGCTGCGCAGGTCGTAGGAGCCCATGGAGCCGACGAAAAACAAATATTCGAAATCGGGATTCTCTTTGACGGTCGGAACCGGGATGCCCTCGACCTCCCCGGTCCACTTCGCGCGGTCGTTGCGGCTGATGCCCCAGGGATTGCCCTGGCGCTCGATGTTCTGCAAAGCGCGCTGGCCTTCGTGCGGGATGCTGCCCTGCATGAGGACGAGGTGGCGGCGGAGGTCGACGATTTTGTCGACGTGCTCGTTGCCGACCGGGCATTGGTCTTCGCAGTTGCGGCAGGTCGTGCAGGACCAGATTTCTTCTTCGGTCATGATCTCGCCGATCAGCTCTAGCTCTACGGGCTTTTTCCCTGGGGAGGCGACTATTGCACGAGCTGTGGTGCTGGCGGCTGCCGTTTCGGCTGCGGCCTCGTCCGCGAGTGAGGTTGGGTCTGCGATAGCCGATGCTTTCCACGTCGACTTCTGCCACGCCAGCGTCGGACGGATATCCGTGATCGCTCCTTGGGCCGTCTCGTTCCATGCGGTTTCCCGGACAGCAGCGGTATCGAGGGCGTGCGTCGTTTGAGACAAGTTCGTGAAAGCGAAAGCCGGCACCCAAGGCGACTTGCCGGTGATGGCCGCGCCTTTCTCCTGGAGATGGTCCCGCAGCTTCGTGATCAGGTGCATCGGCGACAGCACCTTGCCTGTATTGGAGGCCGGACAGACGTTGGTGCAGCGGCCGCACTCGACGCAGGCGTAGAAGTCGAGCATCTGCTTCTGCGTGAAGTCCTCGATACGTCCGACGCCGAACGACTCGGCTTCCTCGTCCTCGAGGTCCAATTTGGCGAGTTTGCCGACCGGCTCCTTGCGGCGGAACCAAATGTTGATCGGCGCCGTCACAATATGAAAATGCTTCGACTGAGGCACATAGACCAAGAACGAGAGCAAAATGAGCAGATGCGCCCACCAGGACACGTAAAATGCGGCCCTCGCGGCTGCCGTCGGCATTCCGGCGAAGAGGGATGCGATCGCGGAGGAGATCGGCGCATATCCCGACGGCTCCATGCCCAGCCAAAGCCGTTCGAAGCCAAGCGACAGGACCACCGACAGCATCAGGAAGAAAATGAAGAAGAGCACGATGCTCGGCTTCCACCCTTTTTTAAGGCGCGCCAGCTTCTCTCCATATCGGCGATAGGCCGCGTAACCCATGGCAAGCAGGATGAGCGCGACCGTGACTTCCTGCAGCAAGCCGAACACGCGGTAAGCCGGCAGCGGGAGGTGTTTGCCTCGGGTAAGCCCTTTGATAATGAGGTCCAGGGCACCGAACTGCAGGATGATGAACCCGTAAAAGACGACGACGTGCATGATGCCGCTTTTCGGATCCTTCAGCAGCTTTTTCTGTCCGAATACCTGCGAGAGGAATTCCGCCAGCCTGCCCTCGCCCCGGCGTTTGAAGTCCGCGGGCTGTCCCAGCTTCAAATAGAGGTAGCGATGGTATACCGTCTTGTAAAACAAGAAAAGCCCGTAGCCTGTCACCGCCAAAAACAGCAGGAGATTCACCGTCTGCCACGCCATCGTCATCCGCCCTTTCCATAAGAAACTCTCCGCTGCTTAACTCCCCGTCTTAGCTCGCCTCGAGTAAGCGGTTACAAACCTCCCTCTATAAAAATCTTATGAGGAAAACATTGACTTCCGGCATGCTTTCTCATAAGATGAAGAAAAATGAATGAGTATTCATTCAGTACACCTTGAATTTTATCACTGAGGAGCACCCCATGACAAGTAAAAAGAAAGAAAAGTACGCCCAGATTTTGGATGCCGCCCAGAAAGTGATCGCCGAGAACGGCTACCACGGCTCGCAAGTGTCCAGAATCGCCAAAGAAGCAGGGGTGGCCGACGGCACCATCTACCTCTATTTCAAAAACAAAGAGGACATTCTGATTTCCCTGTTCCAGGACAGGCTGGGAGACTTGGTCGACATGATCAACGCCAGCATCCGGGAAACCCGTACGGCGGACGAAGCGATCCGCAAAATTTGCGAGATCCATTTCACGCAGCTGGAGCAGAACGTCGACATGGCTTACGTCACCCAAATCGAACTCCGGCAAAGCTCGCTCGATTTGCGCAAAGCGATCGGCCTTGCCGTAAAGCCCTATATCGAATTGATCGAGCATATTCTGGAAAAGGGGATTTCGGAGCAAACGTTCCGCCCCGACCTGGACGTGAAGCTCACGCGTCTGCTGCTGTTCGGCGCCATGGACGAAGTCGTCACTTCCTGGCTGATCTCGGGCAGGAAATATTCCTTGTCCGGCCAGGTGGACAAAACGGTCGACTTTTTCCTGAGAGGCCTAAAATAACGCTTCGAGAGGGGTAAGCCGCATGAACGTCTACGTAATCATGAAGCAAACGTTCGACACCGAAGAGAAAATCGTGTTGCAGAACGGGAACATCTCCGACGACGGCGTCAAGTTCGTGATCAATCCTTATGACGAATACGCCGTGGAGGAAGCGATCCGCATCAAGGAGCAGCACGGCGGCAGCATCGTCGCCGTTTCCGTCGGCCCGGAACGCACGGCGGAAGCGCTGCGCACGGCGCTTGCGATGGGAGCCGACGAAGCGGTACTCATCGCCGACGAGCGGATCGGCACCGACGAATACGCCGTCTCTAAGGTATTAGCCGCTTACCTCGGCAAGCAATCATTCGATGTTATCCTTGGCGGCAACTTCTCGATCGACAACGGCAGCGGCCAGGTCGCCGTCCGGCTCGCGCATCTGCTGAATATCCCCCACGTCTCCTCGATCACCCGGTTGACGCTGAACGGAGACCGGGCTGAGGCACAACGCGACGCGGAAGGCGACACCGAGACCGTGGAAATTTCGCTGCCCGCTTTGTTCACGGCCCAGCAAGGCTTGAACGAGCCGCGTTATCCGTCGCTTCCCGGCATCATGAAAGCGAAGAAGAAGCCTTTTCAGCAGCTCGGCTTGGACGATCTGGGCCTCTCGGAGGCGGATGTCGCTCCCAAGACTGCGCGTGAATCGTTATCCCTGCCTCCGGCGCGCCAAGCCGGCCAGCTCATCAAAGGCGCCCCGCAGGAGCAGGCCGCCCAACTGGTGCAATTGCTGCGCAACGAAGCGAAAGTCATCTAATCGATCGGGGAGGAAATCCGGATGAGCCAACATTACGCGGTAGTGGCGGAAGTTCGCGGAGGCAAACTGAGGCAGGTCACGCTGGAGGCAATTTCGGCGGCAAACCAGGCGAAGTCGGATGGCGACCGGGTGGCGGCGGTATTGGCCGGTCACCAAGTCGAAGCCCTGGCCCAAGAGCTTGCCCGGTACGTAGACGGGCCCGTTCACGTGATCGAGCATGCGGATTTGGAAACCTATAACGCGGAATCTTACCATGCGGCCGTGTCCAAAGCGCTGGAGGCGCTGAGCCCGAAAGCCGTCTTTCTCGGGCATACGGCCGTCGGCAAGGACTTGGCACCCAAAATCGCCGCTGGCCTCCAGGCCGGGCAAATTTCCGACGTTATCGCAATCGAGAACGAAGGAACCGGCGTTGTGTATACCCGACCTCTGTATGCGGGCAAGGTATTCGAGAAGAAGCGGTTTGCGTCCGACACGGCCGGTCCCCAGGTCGTCACGGTGCGTCCGAACAACTTTTCGCCCGCCAAGCCGCTTGCGAACAGCGGCGAGATCGTAATGGAAAATTACGCCGCACCCGCCGACCTCCGTTCGGTCGTGAAGGATGTCATTCGCAAAACGTCCGGCAAAGTCGATCTTACCGAAGCGAAGATCGTCGTGTCCGGCGGCCGCGGCGTGAAAAGCTCGGACGGCTTCAAGCCGCTGGAGCAGCTGGCCGAGGTGCTGAACGCGGCGGTCGGGGCTTCGCGCGGAGCTTGCGACGCGGGTTACTGCGATTACGCGATGCAGATCGGGCAGACGGGCAAGGTGGTCACTCCGGAGATTTACATTGCGTGCGGCATCAGCGGCGCGATTCAGCATCTTGCCGGCATGAGCCAATCCCGCATCATCATCGCGATCAACAAAGACCCGGAGGCGCCGATTTTCAAAGTGGCGGATTACGGAATCGTCGGAGATTTGTTCGAGGTCGTGCCGCTTCTGACGGAAGAGTTCAAAAAGGCGTTGGCATAAAGATAAGAAGGCCCCTGGAACCTTCGTTCCGGGGGTCTTCTTTACGCTCATGGCGGTTTCCATGAGTGACCAGCTTTCGCAGGAGTTTACCCCGGTAAGAAGGCCTCGTTGCGCAAAAGATAAGACAGGGCCTTATGGCTACTATGCGCAAAAGGGGTTTTATGCCTTGAACTACCGCTCCTTAACGTTGGCCTGCACCATCGGTCTGTCTGCCGTGCTTTTCGCCGGTTGCGGAAACAACAATGACGTAGGGACCCGCAGCACGAACCGCGGCAATCTGATCGGAACCCATGCTTATCATGGCTTAAACAACCGCGGCGGGATGTTGAATGGCGGAACCTACGGCGGAACGGGCTCTACGGGCATGAGCACTTCCAGTATCGGTAATTCCGGTATCGGCGGAACCTACGGCGGAACGGGCATTTCCCCTTTGGGCACTTCCGGTTTCGGCGGCACTTATAACGGAACGGGCACTACGGGTATGGGCACGTACGGCGGAACGGGTACTTCAGGTTTCAACGGCACTTATGGCGGCACGAGCACTTCCGGTTTCGGCGGTAACACCGCAACGGGTACCGGATCCTACACGGGCACTTCGAGCGGAGGGACCTTCGGCAGCCTCAGCGCCACCGGCGGATTCAGCCTGCATGACCCGGATACGCTGTTGTTCGGGAACCTGATGATCGTTGGCCCGAAATCCCGGAATACGATGCTGGGAACCACAGGCGGTACCGGAACCGACGGCACTTCCCTCACAAGAAGCACGCATGCTCAAGCTTTCGGTCAGCAGTTCCGCGTGCTTCGCGTGACCGATTCCAAAGCCGTAGCCGCGCTTCACCGTTTAAAGCGGAACCTCACCGGCTCTTCGATCACCACGAAGTCCGACGCTTTGGCCAAGGATCTGCGGTATGTGCTGAAGAAAGCCACGGTCGTGCGCGGTACGACGGCTGGCGGAGGCGCGAATGCCACCGGTTTCACCGGGGGCAGAGTTTTAGCCGGAAACGGCATGCGTTAACGCGAACCAAGAGACTGTTCCTTCGCGGGACAGTCTCTTGTCTTTTCAAGCTTGGAAACTAGCTTGTCTCATGCCTAACCTTTTTATGCCGCTTAACGTCATGGATGTTTCACGCCGTTAAGCAGCATGTCGATCGTTTTGCCCAGCCTGGCCTCCCGCGTTTCCTTCTTCTTGGCGCCGCGGATCCAGACCGCGTATTCTTTGCGATTTGTGTACGAAAGCTCCGCGAACGCGCGCTTCGCTTCCGGGTGGCGTTCCAGAAGCCGCGACAGCTCTTCGGGAACCTCGACGACCCTCGGCTCCTCATCCCGCTTCAGCACCACATGCACCGTGTCTCCCGGCTGTTTGCCGATGGCGGTACGGATCGCTTTCGTCAGTCCGATACAGTGCTTCGGCATGCCCATTTGCGCGAGCGAACCTCGGTACACCGCCGAATCGAACCGCACGGACACTTTCACTTGTCCCTTGGTGCCGAATTCTTTTTCCACATCGTAGGGAAATTCCACGAATGCGGCATCGATATCGTCTTCGCGCCGAATAACCGCATCGAATTCGTAAACTCGACTGTCACCGCTCATCATTACCTTCTCCTTGTTCGCGAATCGGATGGGATCTGAGAAAAGCCAGTATCTCGTCGTTCACGATTATCGGATTCTCCCTCACCATGTGGGGCTTATGACTGCCTCCGGGGACGACGAAGGAACGCGAGCCTCGAACAAGCGAACTCAGACGCTCTAACCTTCGTTTATCCGCGAAAGGGTCATGTTCCCCTGCGATGAACAAGCATGGGCAGCGAATTTCCGCGATCTGCTTTTCCGTTAGCTGCGGATATAACCGCCAGTCGAGCGCGCTTTGCCGCATGAACGTCTGCCAGTCCCCCCGGTGGGCCTCTTCATGTCTCTCGATCATCTGTTCGATCGTATCCTTTTTCCCATTCCTAAGCAGCCACTCCGGTTCGAACTCTTCAACGCCGGATGGATCGCGGAAGCCGCCGGTGCCGATCGTCGTCAAAGTCGCCACTCTGTCCGGCCGGTTCACGGCCATATACAACCCTACGTTCGCCCCTAAACTGTAACCGATCAGATGCGCTTTCGGGATGTTCAGGCGATCCATAAATAAAGTGATATCATCCGCAAGCCGGGGCGTGCTCCATTCCAAGCTCTCGCATCGGGTCCGTCCGTGACCCCTGAAATCCGGAAAGAAACAAGAAAAGCTTTTCTGGAAGTCCAGCATCTGGCCGGCGAACGCCAAAATCCCTCTCGAATAACCGCTGTGCAGAAAAATGACCGCCTCGCCGACGCCCATTTTTTCATAGAACATCTCAAGGTCATTTACGGGAACGTACGGCATCTATGAGAGCCTCTCTTACATTCCATATTTCTAACGGCACACCATCAGTAAGTTGCCGTCAGGATCGCGGAAAACGAACCAGTGGCCGTTTTCGATTTCCGTGACGAGTTCGACATCTTGCTCTTTCATGAACCTATAGGCTGCCTCAATGTCCTTGGTCAGCAGCATGAATGCAGGCGTCTGAAACGTTGGAGGACCGTCGGGTTCCTTGCCGCCCCACCCGGGCATCGTATCAAGGATGATACCGGGCTCTTCCATCGGAAGCGGGCACAAGTGTCCGTTCATGATTTCCGCCGATTCCACCGGCATGCCGAGAATCCGGCAATACCAGTCCCGCGCCTTCTCGATGTCCCGAACCGGCACGAAATTCGAGCCGGTCCTACGCAGGAAAGGGGTGGTCGGCGTTTCCTCCTGCAGTCTCTCCGCTTCCGCTTGTCCCTGCTGCTGCTCAGACTTGTATTGCTTGATGAGAGCGGCGACGTCGATGCCATCTATCGTCAACCCATCGATTTTGCATCCCTCGATGCGTACATCGCTCAAGTCGCAAGAGGTGATGGAGCTCCCTGCGAGTTCGCACATTTCGAAGCGAAGCGGCCGCTGGGGCCCTTGATCTTCCCGGTAAGCCGGATGACCCGCCGGCGGCAATCCGATACCGTGTATGTACGCGCCGCCCAGCTGCGCCTCGAAAATCTCCAGATCCGACAGATCGGCGTCCCGGATCCGGATTCCGCTCATGTTCACGTTCGTGAATGTCGCCCCGCCGAGATTTACGCATTCGAACTTGGCGCCGCTCACGTCGGCATTCCGTACCGTAGGCTGCTCCTTTTGATTGACGATCTCCATGGCCGCACAACCTCCACCAATGAGTTTTGAGTTCCATCCTGCTGAAGATTCCAACACTCCTACAATACAACGAAATCGATTTGGAAAATAGTTCCCAAAATAAAAAAGCCGGTCCGGGATCGCTCCCGTCCGGCTTGCGCTATTTCGATTTCACGACGATCCTGCGGATGCTGTCGCCCGACAGATGGTACTTGCGCTCCAATTCCGCGACCGACCATCCGTCCGTGTAGAAGCGGCAAATTTCCGCGTTCCTCTCGGCGAGCTGCTTCCGCGTTCCGCTGACTTCCCCCCAGCCCGCCCGCTGCTCCGCGGGTTTGGGAATATAGATGAGCTCTCCCGGAATGGTACGCTGCAATTCCTCGAAAAGCCCAGGGGGAAGCACGTCTTTTCCGTTTTTGTAAATAACGGCCCGCGTCCTCCTCCAAATGAAAAAAACGAAAAAACCGTGGATGCCCGGCATCCACAGAATCTATAAAACAAGGGGCCGGCGAGGCCCCTTGCCTTGCAGAGCGGTTTCCGTCTTAGACGGAAACCACCTCATGGTTGTGAATCAAAACGATCAACTCCTTTCCGGAAAATTCGTCGGCCCGACATCCTTATCATACTCCGAACCGGAGTGGAAATAAAAGTGAAAAAACGGCTTAAAAACAATTTTGCGGCGGCGGAGGACGGGACGCGGACAAAGCTTCCCCTATGCCTGAGCGATCTCCGGTATCTCTTCGAACGCGCGGTACACTTTCTTGCCGAGCCGCTCGGCCGTCCGCACCATTTCGTCTGCGCCCGCGGAAGGCCCTCCGATCCGGAGAACGGCGTCGCAATGCTCCAACAGGCGAATCGCGGAAGGGTGGAAGACGCGCTCGAACACTTCGTCGCCGATGCGGGTGGACCCCGCGGTCTCCATCAAGGGCAAAGCGTACCACTCCCCCAATACCGGCAAGTGTCCCGCTTCGTAGATGCGCCATGCCGCTTCGTTCATCGCCCTCATGTTCGCCGCGATCCGCTCGGGATCGTCCCCCGTGTTCGACCGGTATGGCCCGGCGACCAGTATATGTTCAACCTTCACGGGCGGCTCAAGCAAGCCGTGCAGCTGCGCATGTTGGAGCAGCAGGATCGTTTTCGCGTCCCGGATTTCCCCGGTTTCCACCATCCGAATCGCCTCGGCGAACGTGAGCTCCAGCACCTCGATGTTTTCCTGCTCCTCGTCCAGCCCTCCGCCGCGTCCGACCTTCATCTTGGCATCGTATTCGGCCACGAACAGATGCAGAATCTCCGTCACGGAGCCCGGGGACATATACGCCTCCCTGATTTTATGTACGGAGGTGACCGCATATCCCGTCTCTTCCTCCGCTTCGCGGCGGATGCAATCCTCGGGGCCGTCCCGGTCGAGCAGGCCGGCGCACGCCTCGATGAGCATCCCCGTCTCATTCCCGTTCACGTAAGTCGGCATGCGGAACTGGCGAGTCAGGATGACCGTTTGCTTGTCGCGGTTATAGAGCAAGATCGCCGCGCCGTTGCCTCGATCGTAAGCCTCTCTCGATTGCGTTTCCCACGTGCCGTTTTTTCCGCGATATTCGAAGGTCAGCTTCTTCAGCACGTACCAATTGTCGGACAACACTTCTTCTTTCAACATTCGGACATTCGGGTTCATGGTCGATTCCCCTTATTCGGATTTCACGGCGCGGAACACTCCCGTGTCCGCCGTGATGTCGATGCTTCCTTCCCGTTCCAGCCGCCCCCGGACATGCTGGCGGAATCGCTCCAGTGTTTCCCCCGTCATATACTGGCCGGCGTTCATCGGCGTAGAAGCCATGTATTGAATGAGCGGTTCGGCTTCCGTGACGCGGAGTCCGTCCCCGTATCGGATCGTCTCGCAGACCGGAAACCAGGGCTTGAGTATCGCTTCCCCGTTCTCTAAGTGGAACCGTTCCATCACGGGATCGAGCACCTGCATGTCGGGCTGGAACTCCCGGGCCAGCTCTTCCATCTCGCGGAGATGGCGTTTCCCCATCGTGGTGGCGTAAAGCGTTCCTCCCGGCTTCAGGATGCGCCGAAGCTCGGCGATCGCCCGCGGAATATCGCCCACGTGGTACAGCATATGGCCGGCGATGACGACGTCGAATTCGCCGTCTTCGAACGGCAGGGCCTGGACGTCCGCCGCGACGAACTTCATTCGGTTGCCGAGGTCGCCGAGATTGAGGCGCGCGGCCTCCAGCATGCCGGAGGAGATGTCCGCGAGCGTGACGCTCCACCGGAGCGGAATGCGTTCGCCGTTTCTCCGCCACAGAGATCCGTCTCCGCAACCGATGTCCGCGACCTTTAGATCGCCCTTCAGCGGAAGGCGCTCGAACAACCACCGGTGCCAGCCCGTAGGATTCTCGCCGAACCGGTCGTACAGCCGTATTCGCGCCTGCAGCCGGGCCGCATTGCGGTATTGCACCCCCCAGTCGCGGTCTTGGCGGATCGTCTCCATGATGCGTGCCAAACCGTCCCAGTCCGCCTCTTCCGTCTGCCGGTCCAGCATGCCGATCGCTTCCTCGATCGCTTGGGACACGAACTGCATGTGGTTGATTTTATGCCGGATCATCTCCTGCTGCGCCAGGAAGGAGCTCTTCAAATCCCGTTCGGGCAGCGACGGGTCGTCGATGATCCTTTGGATGTCCGCCAGTGGCATCCCGATGTATTTCAGCGCCTGGATCTTCTGCAGCCGGATCAAATCTTCCTTGCCGTACCGCCGGGCGGAGCTAATCTGGCGAACGGTCGGCTTGAGCAGCCCGATTTGGTCGTAATAGCGCAGCGTTCTGAGCGTGATGCCCGTTCGGCGCGCGATCTGTCCGGTCGTCCATTGTTCGGGATCTTTCCGATCCATCGCCTCAGCTCCTCTCCTTGCCTACGGTGCGGCCGCTTTCTTGATTATATCGGGTGACGTTACGTCACCTTCAAGCGTTTTTCGCCCAATAATAAAAAAAGCCCGAAGGGCTCAACCTAGCCCTTCAGGCCTCCATGGCACAAGTTACCGGAACAAATTCTTCAACACGAACCAGACGTTCGCCGGCCGTTCCGCCAGGCGCCTCATGAAATAGCCGAACCAATCGATGCCGTAGGGGACGTAAACGCGGACGCGGTAACCTTCGCCGACCAATCTCCGCTGGAGGTCCTCCGCGATCCCGTACAGCATCTGGAATTCGAACTTATCATGCGGGATGCCGCGATCCCAGATATACCCCTTGATCTCCTCCACCACGGACTCGTCGTGGGTGGCGATGGCCGCGTAATTCCCGTTGTTCAGCTGTTGCCGGATGATTTTCCGGTAATTGTCGTCCACCTGCTTCTTCTCGGGGTAGGCCACGCGGGGGGATTCCTTATAAGCCCCTTTCACGAGACGCATGTTCGCCCGGTACGCCGCCAAATCCGCGATATCCTGTTCGCTGCGGTACAAATACGCTTGGATGACGACCCCGACGTTATCGAATTCTTCCCTTAGCCTGCGGTAAAGGTCCAGCGTCTGCTGGCAGTGGGAAAAATCCTCCATGTCGATCCGGACGAAATTCCCGTGCTTTCGGGCGGTTTCCAAAATGGCGCGCATGTTGCGGAGGCACGTTTCTTCGTTCAGGTCGAGGCCGAGCGAGGTCAGCTTCAGCGACAAATTGGAGTCGACGCCGGACTCGGCGATCGCCTCCAGCGTGCGGATGCACATGTCTGCCGATTGGGCCGCTTCCGCTTCCGTCCCGACGAACTCTCCCAAATGGTCCAGCGTCGCCATCAAGCCCTCGCCGTTGAGCCGCCGCACCGTCCGGATCGCGTGCTCGATCGTTTCCCCGGCCACGAAACGGCCGGCGCCGAACTTCAGCCCGTACTTGCGCGCCATCCGGTTCGCCGTGCGGCTTTTGCCGAGATGCTGGAAGGCGTTGCGAAGCATCGTCTCCATGATTCATCACCTTCGATTCGGAATCGTCGGTCTCTCCATCACAAACACTCACAAAATCTTTTTACCCAGCACCGAAGCCACCAAGCCCGCGATCAACCGCGCCGTTCTACGCTGGTCATCGAGGAACGGGTTCACTTCGGTGACGTCCATCGACGTCACCTTGCCCGAATCCGCCAGCAGCTCGCATGCAAAGTGCGCTTCGCGGAAATAAAGCCCGCCCGGCACCGCAGACACGACGCCCGGCGCCTCCAGCGGATCCAGGCAATCCGCGTCGAAGCTCACATGGATGCCGTCCGTCCCGCGGCCCGCGATTTCGAGCGCTTGCTGCACGACTTTTTCGATGCCCATCCGGTCGACTTCCGCCATCGTGAAGCAGTGGAGGCCTTCCGCCTTAATCCACTCGCGCTCGCTCGGCTGCACTTCGCGAAGGCCGATCAGAACGAGGTTTTCCTTGCGAACCTTGCCCACGCCCGCAACATCGATCTCCGTCTTGCCGAGGATCGAGGCCAGCGCCATTTCGTTCACGTAACCGGTCGAGCTCGTTTGCTCCGTCAGCAGGCTCGGATGCGCGTCGAACCAGATGACGCCCACGTTGCCGTGCTCACGGTTCAATCCGGCAATCGCGCCGATGGAGATGCTCCTATCTCCTCCCACGACGAGCGGAAACTCGCCTTCGGAGACCGCTTGCGACACTTTGCTTGCCAGCCGCTCGCTGACCTCCCGCACGTTGGCGCCGGTCAGCCTCTCTTCCTCCAGCTCCTGGCCGAGATGGCGGATCATCCTTCCCAGCCCGGCGTCCATGATGCTGTCCGCTCCCTGCTCGGCGCCCGGGCGGCCGGTTCTAACGGCGAACGGGACTTTGATTAATCGAATTTTACGGGCAGCCGCCATGGGAAGCCCCTCCTTTTACAACTTTCTCGAAGTCGCTTTGGCTTGCGTGAACAGAAGCAAATAATCGTATCCTCCGGCTTTCGAGTCGGTGCCGGACATGTTGAAGCCGCCGAAAGGATGGGCACCCACGAGCGCTCCCGTGCATTTGCGGTTGATGTACAGGTTGCCGCAGTGCATTTCCTCGAGCGCGTAGGCGATCCGGTCTTCATCCCGCGAGAAGAAAGAGCCGGTCAGCCCGAACTCGGTATCGTTGTACAGGGCGACGGCTTCGCGATAATCGCGTGCCTTGCCGATCGCCAATACGGGTCCGAAAATTTCCTCCTGCATGATGCGGGCTTTGCCGTCGACGTCCGCGAACACGGTCGGCTCGATGTAATAGCCGTTAGGTTCGACGTCCGCTTTGCCGCCGCCCGCGATCAGCCGTCCTTCACCTTTGCCGATCTCGATGTACTGCAGAATTTTCTCGTAAGCGTTCCGCTCCGCCACCGGTCCGCTTTTGAAGTTCAGTTCCGGCAGCCCCACGGCCCATGCCGCGGTCAGCTCGCGAACCCGCTCCACCACTTCATCGTAAACCGACTCCACGATGAAGGCGCGGGAACCGGCCGAACACTTCTGCCCTTGGTAGCCGAATGCGGAAACGACGATCGCTTGAGCCGCCGCCTCCAAGTCCGCCGTTTCATCCACCACGATGCCGTCCTTGCCGCCCATCTCCGCAATGACGCGTTTGATCCAGATCTGGCCCTCCGCCGTTTTGGCCGCCAACTCGTTGATCCGCAGGCCGACTTCCTTGGAGCCGGTAAAGCTGATGAACCGCGTTTTCGGATGGGCGACCAGGTAGTCGCCGATCTCCGAGCCGCTGCCCGGCACGAAGTTGATGACGCCCGGCGGCAGCCCCGCCTCTTCCATCAGCTCCACGAATTTATGGGCGATGACCGGAGTGACCGAGGCCGGCTTCAATAGCACCGTATTGCCGCTTACCACCGCGGCCGACGTCATGCCGGCACAGATGGCGAGCGGGAAATTCCATGGAGGAATGACGACGCCGACCCCGAGCGGGATGTAAGCGATCCGATTCCGCTCGCCCGCGACGGGAGTGAGCGGCCGGTGCTCGTTCGCTTCGCTCAGGCGGATCATTTCCCGTCCGTAGAACTCCAGGAAGTCGATCGCTTCCGCCGTGTCCGCGTCCGCTTCGGCCCAGTTTTTGCCCGCCTCGAATACCATCATGGCCGAAAATTCATGCTTTCGTTCCCGCATCAGGCTTGCCGCCCGGAACAAATAGCCCGCGCGGGTTTCCGCCGGGACCCGCTTCCACGTCTCGAATGCCGCTAGCGCGGCTTCCAGCGCCTTCTCGGCCAGCTCCTTCGTCGCCTTGCTGACCCTGCCGACCACCTGTCCGATGTCCCCGGGATTGAGCGATTCCGTCTTGCCGTCGGTCATGACTTTGTCGGCACCGATCCACAGCGGGTAGTCCCGGCCAAGCTCGCCTTTCACCTTGCGAAGCGCGGCCTCCATCGCCTCACGGTTCTCGGGCTGAGTAAAATCGGTAAACGGTTCGTTCGCGTAAGGCGCAAGCGTTGTCCTCTCCATACGGGCTCTCCTCTCCGTGAAGCCTTTAGTAGGAAGACGATTGAAAAATCGATTGGATGCGGTTGACGGCCCAATCCAGCTGCTGCTCCGTGATGATGAGCGGAGGAGCGAACCGGATCGTCGTTTCGTGGGTTTCCTTGCACAAGATGCCAAGCTCCATCAGCTTCTCGCAGTAAGGCCTCGCCGGCTCGTTCAGTTCCAGCCCGATGAACAATCCCCGCCCGCGCACCTCCCGGATGGCGGGATGGCGGATCGCCTTCAAGCGGCCCAGGAAGTAGACCCCCAGCTCTGCCGAACGGCCGGCCAGCTCTTCTTCTTCGAAAACCTCCATCGCGGCGATCGCGACGGCGCAGCCGAGCGGGTTGCCGCCGAACGTCGAGCCGTGGGAGCCGGGATCGAACACGCCGAGGATTTCGTCGTCCGCGGCGACGGCCGAGATCGGAAAGACGCCTCCCCCGAGCGCTTTCCCGAGGATGTACAGGTCGGGCTTCACGCCTTCCCAGTCGCAGGCGAACGGCATGCCCGTTCGGCCGAAACCGGTCTGGATTTCATCGGCCGCGAAGAGCACACCGTTGTCCCGGCACAGCTCGTAAGCGGCTTTCAGGAACCCTTCCGGCGGAAGGACGATGCCGGCTTCGCCCTGGATCGGCTCGATCAGCAGCGCGGCGGTGTTCGGCGTCATCGCCGCCCGCAGCGCCTCCAGATCGCCGTACGGAATGATCCGGAAGCCCGGCGTGAACGGGCCGAACCCGTCCCTGTACTCCGCCGCCGAGGAGAAGGAAGTGACCGTGATCGTGCGTCCGTGGAAATTCCCCTCGCACACGATGATCTCCGCCTGGTTCTCGGGCACCTTCTTCACCCGGTACGCCCAGCGGCGGACGGCCTTGATCGCCGTCTCCACCGCTTCGGCGCCCGTATTCATCGGAAGGATGCGGGACTTGCCGGTCAAGGCGGCCAGCTTCTCATAAAATACGCCCAGGTTGCCGCTATGGAACGCCCTCGAAGTCAAGGTCACTTGGTCCGCCTGGTCCTTGAGCGCCTGGATGATTTTCGGATGCCGGTGTCCGTGGTTCAAAGCGGAGTAGGCGCTGAGCATATCCATGTATTTCTTGCCCGACGGATCCTCCACCCAAACGCCTTCCGCTTTCGAGATGACGATCGGCAGCGGATGGTAATTGCGGGCGCCGTAGCGTACGGTTTGCCCGATGATGTCCATGGCCGCGTTCATCCCGGATCCACTCCTTTCTCGCGCGCCGAACGGAAGGCGCGCTACATGATGCTTTCCCCGAACAGGGAGCCGATCAGCTCCACGGCGGTTTGCGCCGTTTTATTGTTCACGTCGAGCGCCGGATTCACTTCCACCACTTCGGCGGACACGAGATTCGCGCTCTCGTGGAGCAGTTCCATCGCAAAATGGCTCTCCCGATAGGATAGACCTCCGTTAACCGGCGTGCCGACGCCCGGAGCGGCGCTCGGGTCCATCCCGTCCAGGTCCAGGCTCAGATGGACGCCGTCCGTTCCCGTCGTGACGCGCTCCAGCGCTTCGTCCATGACCGCCTTCATGCCGTAGCGGTCGATGTCGTGCATCGTGAATACCCGGATGCCCTGTTCCCGGAGAAACGTCCGTTCACCTGGATCCACCGAACGCGCGCCGATAATGACGACCTTGGAGGGATCCACCTTCGTCTGCTCCCCGGCGATGGACACCAGGCTGTGATGGCCGTATCCGAGCAGCACGGCCAGCGACATCCCGTGGATGTTGCCGGACATCGTCGTCTCTTCCGTGTTCACGTCCGCATGGGCATCGAACCAAATCACGCCGAGCTTCTTCACGTGCTGCAGCACGCCTTTGATCGTCCCGATGGCGAGACTATGGTCGCCGCCCAGGACGAGCGGCAATTGGCCTTTTGCCATCTCTTGAGACACCCGTGCCGTCAGATCGGTATTGACCCTGGCGATCTCGGCGATATATTTCAGCTTCTCTCCGGGGCCGCAGGCTTCGATGTTACGATTGACATGGACGTCCCCTACGTCGCTCACGCGATACCCGAGAGACTCCAGTTTGGCTTGCAGATTCGAACTTCGGATCGCGCTTGGACCCATCTCGACGCCGGGACGGTCCGCTCCGAGCTGAATCGGTACGCCGATCAAGGATATGTTGCGGTTCTTCGTTGCGATCATGCGCGTTCCCCCATTCCACCCATATTGGCCCAAATCCGCCGCACGATTCCGGAAAAGGTCCGGATGTTGTTTTCCTCCGCCCTGCTTTTGAGGACGACCATCGAGGTCTCGATCTGCTCCGGAAAACGGTGCAGCTCGATTAACGTGCCTTTGTTCAACTCTTCCTCCACCAGCGCGGAGCCGAGCAGCGCCACGCCCGTATGGTGAAGGACGGTGCGTTTGATCGTTTCGTCGCTGATGCATTCGATATAGCTGCTTGGGGCGAAACCGACGTCATCCAGGCACTCATTGACCATGAGTTGCAGATTGGAGCCCGATTTATACGTAATGAAAGGATACTTCGTCAGAAGCTCCTCCAGGGAATGCTCTTCGAACAGTTCCTTGGTCGTCACGAGCACGAAATCTTCCTTGCCGAGCGGCTGCGACTCCATCAGAGGGGACCGGCAAGGCCCGGCGATGATCGCCAGGTCCGCCTCGTTGGCGGCGACCTTCTTCATGGCCTCGTTGCTGTCGCAGGAGAACAGCTGCAGCTTCACTTGCGGGTTCTCGGCGATGAAGGAGTGAATGCCGATCGACAGGAACTGGTTGCAGTACAGCTCCGGTGCCGCGATCGTCAGCAGGCCGTACGGCTGCTGCATTTTTTTGAGCTCGTGCTCCATCTCGTCCAGGATCGAAAACGCCTGGTCGATGTAAGACTTGACCACCCTGCCGGAGGCCGTGAGGTACGTTTTTTTGCCTACTCTCGTTATAAGGGAAACCCCGAGTTCGCTTTCGAGGGCCTGAAGCTGAAGCGTAATGGCCGGCTGGGAATAGCCCAGCTGCTCCGCCGCTTTGGTCAGGTTCAAGTTCTCGGCGACGGCCTGAAAGGTTTTGAGCTTGCGGAAGTCCATCCCGGTCTCTCCTCTTCGCGATTTCCATCCGCCCTCATATTACCGCATTTCTCAGTGGTAGATCTGATTTATTTTGATCAAAGCCCTGTAAAATGAATCCAAACACTGCCACGCGTAGTAAGCGGCCACTTCCTCCATGCCCTGCGCCGAAAATCCCGATTTGGCGATATAGGAAATCATGTCCCGGAACGCCGAAATCTGGATGATGCCGGCCTTCAGCTCGACGGAATCGATTTGATGAATGGCGGGCTCGATGGCCGATAGGGAAGCTTTCATGGAAGAAGCCGATACGTCGTAAACGCTTTCAGCATAGGGGGCCGGCGTTCGTTCCGTCCGCAGGGGCAGGCTCGTCGCCCGAGCCAGCTTCGCGACGAAGACGGCATCGAAATGGTCGGCGTCGATCCGACATAGGCGTTCGTAAAGCGGCCTGAGTACGGGAACGAGCGCTTTGGATAGATGCGCCGGAAGCGTATCCGCGCACCGCAGCATGTCGGACACGTACCGGGCCGAGGCGAGTTGGAACGCGACGGTAAAAAAGCGGTTCGGGTGCAGCGTCGATTCCGCATGCCAGTCGGGACTGATCAAGTGGTAGCTGCCTTTGTCCTCCCCGAGCAGTTCCATCGTCCGGTTCACCAGCACTTCGTTCATGTTGAGCGACAGAAGCGCCCCGAAGCCGCACCGGTTCGGCTCGAACACGAATTGATCGTGCCATCGGCCTTCCACGATCTCTTGAGCGGACCTTTCGAGCTGGGAGGCGAGCCGCGGTTCGAGACGTCCGGCATCCGCCTCCGCGCGTGCCGCGCACCGTTTAAGCGACGACAAGGAGATCAGTAAATCATGCTTGTAATCCCTGCCCGCATCCCTGAACCGCTCCATCGCAAGCTTCGTCCGGACCCCGTAGTAAGCGTGAGAAGGAACGGCTGCCTCACCGAATTCCCCGCGTTCCAAGCGAACCGTCTCCACGTCGCGTCAGCTCCTCCCGTATTGTAATTTGAATGTACCACATGCCTCCGGGTGCCTAAAAATTGAATTCGTAAATCATAACCATTTGATTTCCTTATGGTACGGGTAAACCGCCCTCCCCCATTTTATTGCTTTTGGGCACGAACTTCTGCTTTGTCCCCGAGTAAGGGTCCATTTTATTGCTTTATGAAGTTTTAGTGCCCGAGAGCAATAACTTTCCAATTCCATCTACAGGTACATTAAGCAAAAAAGCCGCCTGCATAAGCAGGTCGGCTCCGTACATTCACATATGCGCATGCGTTAATCGTTCCAACGTCAGAATTGGTCGCCGAACCAGGCGGCGGCTTGCTCGACTTCGCTCCTCGAGAGCTGGTGGCCGTTGTTCTCCCAATGCAGGGTTACGCCGGCTCCGGCCCCTTGCAGCAACTCCGCCAGCTCCTCCGATTCGGATGGAGCGCAGAGAGGATCGTTGCGGCCGGCGCCGATGAAGACCGGCACTCCCTCCATGGAAGGCAGCGCAATTCCGCGCCGGGGAACCATCGGGTGGAACAGCACGGCTCCCTTGAGCGAATCCTGAAGATGGAACAGCAGGCTGGCGGCGATATTCGCCCCGTTGGAGTACCCGACCGCCAAGATGTTTCCGCGATCCAAGCCGTACTGTACGGCGGCCTCATCGAGGAAGCCGTTCAATTCCTGCGTGCGGAAAATCAAATCCTCTTCGTCGAAAACCCCTTCGGCCAAGCGCCGAAAAAACCTCGCCATCCCGTTTTCGGACACGTTGCCCCGAACGCCAAGCAGAGACGAGGCGGGGGAGATCATTTTCCCGACGCCGACCAGATCGCGCTCGGAGCCCCCCGTACCGTGAAGCAGCAGCAGCGTCGGCGCCGCAGGGTTCGTTCCTTGCTCAAAGTAATGGATCATAAGGATCGCCCTCCTTCGTTTCGTTTGCGGTATCCAGCGGTTTCAATCCCGCTTCGATTCGTTGCCGGTGAGGCTCGAGGAACGGGGGCAGCGCCAACGACTCACCCAGATGGCGGATGTCCTCGTCGGTGTCGAAGCCCGGTCCGTCCGTCGCCAGCTCGAACAGAATGCCGTTCGCTTCCCGGAAATACAGCGATCGGAAGTAAAACCGGTCGACGAATCCGGAATTCGGGAATCGGGCCGAACGGATCCGTTCGATCCACTTGCGAAGCTCTTCCTCGTCTTCCACGCGGAAGGCGACGTGATGGACTCCGCCGGCGCCCGGCAGCTCGCGCGGAAGGTCGGTTCTCTCCTCCACGTGAATTTCGGCCCCGCTCCCCCCTTCGCCGGTTTCGAATACCAGAATGTCCGGCTGCCCGGCCACGGTCGAAGGATATTTGCCTTTGGGACGGAAGCCCATAAGCGAGGTCAGGACTTGAACGGTCGGCTCCGCGTAGGGAACGGTCAGCTGTACGGGACCTAGCCCGAGGATGAAATATTCAGCCGGGATCGGGCTGCGCGTCCAAGGAACGCCGCCGGCCACCCCATGGTTGTTCTCGTCCGACACCAGGATCAGGCGCTGATCTTCGGGATCCCGGAAAGCCAGCGTCTGGCGACCGGCCCGCTCGATGATCTCGTCATGCTCGACGCCATACTCTTCAAAGCGCTGCTTCCAATAGCGCAGGGCTTCGTCGCCGGCCACGCGGAGAGACGTCGAGGAAATGCTGTTCCCGCCATGCCGGTTCCGGCCGGCCATCGGAAATTCGAAGAAAGTGAGCTCCGTCCCCGGGTTCCCTCTGTCGTCCCCGTAGAACAGGTGATAAACGGAGGTGTCGTCCTGGTTGACCGTCTTCTTCACCAGCCGCATGCCGAGGATTTTCGTATAGAAATCGAAGTTCGCCGAAGCGCTGGCCGTGATCGCCGACAAATGGTGGATGCCTTTCAATTCCATGTGAATCGGCCTCCTTAAACTTTGAATTTAATTATCTTAAATTAAAGATAATACAGAAAAGCCACACTGTCAATAGTGCGGCGCAAGCGAACCTGACTAACTTTCCACCATGGCGGTTCCGAATACTCGGTATCGATTGCGCCCCGCTTGTTTGGCTTCGTACATGGCGCGGTCCGCATCTTTAAGAATCGTTTCCAGCTCGGCATTCTCTTCACCTGCGACGATCCGGATGCCGACGCTGGCGGTCATCTCGTAATCTTGATCCGAAAGCCGGACAGGCTTATTGAGTTCAGATGTCAGCCGATCGGCGACGTCCGTCACGTCGCGAACCCCCTCTGCACCTTCGAGAAGGAGGACAAACTCGTCGCCCCCCATCCGAGCCGCATGGGAGCGTCCGGGAGCGATCTCCTTCAAACGTTGCGACAGAACCTGGAGCAATTCATCCCCCGCCGCATGGCCAAGCGTATCGTTCACCCATTTGAAGTGGTCCAAGTCGATCAAATATACGGCAAACCCTTGGCCTTGCGCCGGCCATTCCGCGATTTTGTCCGTCAGAATCTCCATGAAGCTCCGGCGGTTCAGCAAACCCGTCAAGGAGTCATGGTACGCGAGTTGTCTCAGCTTCCGCTCGTTTTCCGTCTGCAGGGTAATGTCCGTATTCGTGAGGTATCTCCAGTAGCGTCCTTCCACTTCCATATGCACCATGTCGGACTCGACGACGTAAGCTTCCCCGCGCCGGTTGCGGATTCGGGAAACAAGGTGCAGCGGAATTCGGTTGCGGATCGCGTGGCTGAACAACTCGTACTGGCTTGTATCTTCTAGCGTAACCACATCCGCCAGGAGCATTCCTTTCCAACAAGTCTCATTCGGCGAAAATCCCGTCATCGCGACTGCCGCAGGGTTCATCTCCACCAATCTTCCATGGTCGTCGAGCAGGAAGATGCCTTGCGAAGTTAAATTGAACAGAATTTTGTAGCGGAGGTCGGCTGTGGACAGAAACTCGTAGTTAACCATCGCATGACGGATGAAAAGCGCGAAAATGAGAACGGCGAACGAATCCAGCGCGGAGTAAGGGACCCATGGAACGTCTGGCAGCAGCGGTTTGAAGACCGCTTCTGAAACGACGACCCAGACGACGCACGCGAGACCGCCCCCCAGGATCAAACGGATTCTTTTGCGTTCCAGGACGCTGATTTCCTTGGTGCGGTATTGATTGAAAGCGCGGACGATTTGGGAAACGAAACCCGCCATCGCGATGGCGGCCACGGAGTAAATGACCCACCTGTAAGCTTCGTTATAATGCTCCGTACGGAAATAGGGGCCGGCCAAATATTCAAAACGGAACGCGGGCATGTTTAGAATGAGCGGCACGATGCATACGAGCGGAAACAATGCGACGACGTGGAACAAGACGGAACGCAGCGAGAATTTATTGAGGATCTGGAAGAAATACATGCCGACCGACATCGTGAAGAAACCGCCGATCAGCTTAAGGCGCAGGCCGAAGTCCGATTGCTCCAGCGGAAGCATGTGGCCGAAAAAGTCGCCTAAATAAAGCAAGCTGCATGACAGCATGAATTCCATGGTCACGCGATGAAGCTTGTTGCGGGGGTCCCGATGGAGTACTTCGATTCCCGTATAGAACAGGAAGAGGAATGGCAGGAAAAAATAGAAGATATATAAATAGGTCATGAGCATGCTCCACGGTGTCGTCGAATTTTTAGTCTACTGCATTCTCTTAGCTATAAAATACCATAGGCATATGGGAAATTAATACCATAAAATAAAAAAAGCCTTTGCCTCCGCGTGATCGCGAAAGGCAAAGGCTCGTGTCGTTATCGATTTTAGCCTGTGAACTCCTGGACCCATTCGCCGTTGTAATAAGCAACGCCGATGGAGGTGTAGTTCGCGCCCAGGATGTTCGCCTTATGGCCCGGGCTGTTCATCCATGCCGTCATGACTTCCTGCGGCGTGCGCTGCCCCATCGCGATGTTCTCGCCGGCGTAGCGGTACGCGATGCCGAACGATTTCATCATGTCGAACGGGGAGCCGTAGGTCGGCGAGTTATGGTCGAAGTAGTTGTTGTTTTTCATGTCTTTGGCTTTCACCAGCGCCATTTGCGTCAGCTTCGCGTTGGAAGCGAGCGGCTTCAGGCCTGCCTTGGCACGTTCCTGGTTGACCAAGGAAACGACTTGGGACGCGTAGCTGGAAGCGGTCGTCGTCGTTGTGCTCGTCGTCGGTTTCGTGACCGGTTTCGATACGGGCTTCGCGACCGGTTTCGTCACGGGCGCCGTCGTTACCGGCTTCGTTACGGGAGTCGCGGTCGGCTGCGTCACCGGCTTCGTCGTCACGGGATTCGTCACGACCGGTTGCGCATAACCTGCGAACCCTTGGAAATATTGCTGAAGGAGCTTAGTGAAATCGGCGTAGTCGCCGGAGGTCACGTAGAATACTTTATACTGGACGGTTGCGTAATTCGGAGTTGCCGCGGATGCCGCACCCGGAATCGCGATCGCTGCCGTCAACGCACCAACGGAAAGCCACTTCTTCCAACCTTTCAAACCTTTCACTTGCAGATTCCTCCCTTTGTCGTGCCTGCGAGGTTAGCTGACGGGTTCGGGTCAAAGAGTAGCCCCGGCCGCACATGCTGCATGCGGCTTCACCCCATTCTTGGGTCCCCCGTGTCCGATAGCGGACTTCGGCTTGGAATGTCTACAAGTCTAGCAGGTTTTCCGGGCCGGTTCATGCCATAAATGTTGCCAACGTTCAGGAAATGCGCGTCACGAAAGGAACCGTCACCACCTCGCCGTTCCTCTGGAACTGAGCCCAAATCTTATAGATTCCAGGGGCGGGAAACCGGGTTTCGAATACGGCAACCGGCCCCGTACCCTGGCCTTCTTCGGCATGAACATGCAAGTACCGCTCCCCATCCTCCGTCAAGACCACCACGTGCCCGATCGCTCCCAAATAAGGCTCCAGATCGGTTACGGCCTTCCCCGTCGCCGCGTCGGTGATCGCGTACCGCAGTGTCACATCCTTGCCGGATGCCGGAGGATTGATCGTGAGACTGACTCGCAGTCCGTCCACGGTTCGGTCCAGGCGCTGATCCGGCGTGACGGGGACCGCCTTCGCGGTCTTACCGTCGACCGTAACCCAAGCCATCTTGTTCATGGCATCGCCGTCGGTCGGTTTGAAATCGGCGATCAACCGGTACTCGCCGCCGAACGGGAAGCGGTTTTCGATCTCGAATACGCCGTTCCCCAAATACTCGGGATGGATGTGACGGAAATAGGATAAATCCTTGCTGACGACCATGAGGTGCAGCAGTTTCTCGTGGTTCACGTCGAAATCATCGATCGTCCCGCCGTCTTTGGCCGCGATGACGACGCGAATCCGTTTGGTTCCGTCGTCTCCGTTGCCGTCAATCGTCCATTCCGCTTTAACGTCGTCTTCCATGAGCCTGTGGCTGACCTCGGATACCTCTTCATTTTCCCACGATGATTTCGAGCCGCACCCCGACAGCAGCAACATGGCCAACAAACCTAGCGCAAACAGGCTTCGTTTACTCATAGCGCAGCGCCTCGCTTAAACGGGTTTTCGAAGCTCGCGAAGCGGGAGCGAAGCTTGCGATCAAGCTGACGGCGAGGCCGAACAAGGAGATGATCGCGATAATCGTCCAGGGAACCCCGAATCGGTACGTCAAAGAACGGATTTCCATGAAAGTCGAAGTTAGGTAGACGAGCGTGATCCCGAACGCGCAGCCGATCACGGTCGCTGCCGTTCCCATGCCGAGTCCCTCCAGCAGGACCATCCGGTTCACCTGGCGCCTCGTCACGCCGACCGCGCGCATCATGCCGAGCTCGCGAACCCGCTCCATGATGTTGATCAGCAGCGTGTTGGCAATGCCGATGCCCGATATCAGGATCGAAAGGATGACCAGGAAATCGATAATGGCGAACGAGCCCGTGTAAGTTGCGCTCATGACCGATACCCAGTCTTCCGGCCCGAACATTTCTTCGATCCGGCCGCCGAACCGATCGAAAATGTTTTCCCTTAGCTGCACCGGCGAGGCGTTCTCGTCCTTCAGGATCAAAGCGTTCCTCTCGTATTTGAGCCCAAATGCTTCCTTGAATCGATCGGTCGGGAGGAAAGCGCCGTAACCGCCGTTTTTCATCGACTCCACGACGTCGACTACGCGGAAAGACTGCGTACCTTGAAGGGTGGCAAGCTCGATCGCCCCGCCGATTTCGCCGCCCCAAGCTTTGAATGCCATTTTATCGAGGACGATTTCATCCTTCTTCAAGCCCCGAACGAGTTCGCCCGGCGTCCGATCCGAAACCGAGAACAGCGGGAAGCGGTCGATCCACTCGGCGCCGATCCCGTATACGGGAAGCTTGCGTTTCGATCCGTCCAAGTTCCAGATGGCGGAATAAGTCGGGTACGTCTGGGCGTCCGCCACCCCTTCCACCTGCTTCAGCTGCTCCAAGTCGGTTTTCTCGATGTGGTGCAGATGGATGTCCAGGTTGCCTCCGTAGGAAGAATAAATGACGCGTTCGAACGATTGGACCAGCGCGGAATTGAGCGAGCTCATCAGCACGATCATGGCGATGCCCATGCACAGAATGATGGAAGTCATGGCCGAGCGGGTCCGGTTCCGGTTCAGGTTGCTGGCGGCGATTTGTCCGCTGAAGCCGAACAGCTTGCGGTACACCGGTCTTAGCAAGATCACGGCGCCCCTGAACAAATAGGGGAAGACGAGCACGATGCCCAGCATGAGCGGCGCGACGAGCAGCAAATGGTTGATGAAAAAGGCGGACGCGATCAGCAGAACCCCGAGAATACCCCACCACTTCCCTCGGGACTTCGGCGCAGTCCGGGTCTCCTTGAACGCCTCGATGACGCTGATCTTTCCCGCTTGCCGGATCGGGTACAAGGCAGCCGCGACAGGCATGAGCAGCCCGGCGCATACGGAAATCGCGAATCCTTGGCCCAGGGACATGCCCCCCTCGTCGTCCGCGCCGAACACCAGGAAAATGAGCATTTTCAGCAAGTGCGCCAGTCCATAACCGAAGAGCAGACCAAATGCGGTACCGATGACGGAAAGCAGCACGACCTCGAGCAGGACGAACGACCGCAATTGTTCCGGCGTGTAACCGATTGTCTTAAGCGCTGCGAATTCGTTTTTACGCTCTTTGATACCCACGTACATGGAATTGAAGATAATGAACGCGCTGAGCGCGATGCCGAGGAAGCCGGCCAAATACAGGGCGATGAAAAACGTATCCGCCTCGTCGAGCGAATCGTAATCGATCAGGATGGGCTGCATGTAGACGTTGCCGTAACCTTTGACGAGCTTGTCGAGCTGCCCTTCGAGCGCGGCTTTGTCCGTTCCCGGCAAGGCTTTGACCTGGATGCCCTGGATTTTGCCTGACAACCCGAACCAATCCTGCAGAACGGGCAGCGGCACGGCAACCGACCAGGGGTGGTATTTGGCCATCATCCAGCTGCTCGGCCCCATCAGCTCCACCGTATATTTGACGATGGCGGAGATCCGGATTTCGCGGACTCCTTTATCCGTGTCGAAGGAGATCGTGTCGCCGACGCGGGCTTTCCAAACGCCTGCCGTACGGTCCGTGATGACGGCGCCGCCCTGGGTCAAACTCCCTTCGACGACTTTGAAACCGGTGAGCGCGGTATCGAGCCGGCTATAGCCGGTCAGGTCGACGCGTTTTTGGATCGCGGATACGCCTTCTTTGTCGAGGAGCAGCTTCGTATTCTGCTTTAAGGCCGACACGGACGCCGTACCGTTTATTTGTTCGAACGAGCGGAACGTTTCCTCCGGGAAGTAAGCATCGGTCCCGCTGATCTGGAAATCCGCTTTGCCGAAAGCCTGCTGGAGATACAGGGGGAACGTCTTCTTCGCGGTTTCGACGGAAGAGATGACCGCGAAAGTCGAAGCGACGCCGATGACGATCGACAGCATGGTCAGGAAGGTCCGAAGCTTTCTGCGCTTCAGGTTGCGCCAGGCGATTTGCCAAGGATTCATACCGCTTCCCCGCCTTCCAGCCCGTCTTGCGCCACTTCGCCGTCCCGGATCACGATGATGCGGTCCGCCGCCTTTGCAGCCTGACGGTCGTGCGTCACCATAACGATCGTCATTTGCTCTTCCCTGCTGAGCCTGGAGAGAAGCTGCAGAATATCGCGGCCGTTCTGGCCGTCCAGGTTGCCGGTCGGCTCATCCGCCAGGATGAGGCCCGGCTTCATCGCCAGCGCCCTGGCGATCGCCACGCGCTGCTGCTGGCCGCCGGACAGCTGCGAAGGGAATTGGTCGCCTTTGCCCTCGAGGTTGACCTCTTTGAGGAGGCGCTGCACGGTCTTCCGGATTTCCTCTTTCGGCGTTTTGTTCGCCGCGAGCGACAAGGCAATGTTCTCGGAGGCCGTCATCATCGGCAGCAGCTGGTAGTTCTGGAACACGAAGCCGACCTTCGTTCTGCGGAACAGCGTCCTCTCCTTCTCGTTCAACGCGTTCAGCTTCACGCCGTCCACGACCACGTCGCCCGAGGTCGGCAGATCCAGCCCTCCGATCAGTTGCAGGAGCGTGCTCTTGCCGGAGCCGCTCGGACCCATGATCGCGACGAATTCACCTTTGCGGATGTGGATTTCGTTGTTCCTCAGCGCGGCGAAATCGCCGGACTCCATCGGGAATACTTTCGATACGTTGCGGATGTTAATCATCGTTCCGTTCCTCCATTGTGCGGCCCTTTAATTGGATCCGGGCGTTTATGGAGACATCATATAACGGAAGGTTTCGGCCCAACGCGCAAACGATGGCGACCCGCCCGCAAACAAAGTGCCGTCTCGCGCAAAAAAATGCGGGGGCGACGCAAAAAGTGGGCGGGAGGCGGGGGTTAGTGCAGGAGAGTGTGCGATTTAGCGCGGGTGGCGCGCTATTGGGGCGGGGGTGCGGTAGAGTGTGCGAGCTGATTAGTGGACGTGGGACACTATTTCGGCGGACGCACGGTGAAACGAGCTGATTAGTGGGAAGCACACAAAAAGCCGGCCCGAGGCCGGCTTTCTCTAACATCAATATAAATCCTCCGCCGGCAGAATGCCGAGGGTTTTGGCTTTCTTGATGGCTTCGACCCGCGAACCCGCGTGCAGCTTCTGGAAAATGTCCGTCAGGCCGTATTCCAGGGACCGCTGGCTGATCATGAGCGTTTTGGCGATCTCCTTGTTGCTCTTGCCTTTCGCGAGTTCCCGGAGCAGCTTTTCCTCTTCGTTCGTGATCGTCACTTTCTCTTGATCGGCTCCCCCGGACACGACGATTTCCTGCCTCCTCAGCTGCTTCAGCAGCTGCATCGGGATGATCGCCTCTTTCCTTGCCGCGAAGCGGATCGCTTGGATGAGCTGATCCCTCGTCGACGTTTTCGCGATGAAGCCGGACACGCCGGACTCCATCAGCAGATTGAAGTGCGGAGCGATCTCGAAACCGGAATAGATCAAAATGACCGCATCGGGCACGATTTCGAGCACCTTTTTCGCCAGGTCGGCCCCATTGATGTTCGGCATGTATAAATCGAATAAGATCACGTCGAACTTATGAAGCTTGATCAAGTCCGGCACCAAGTACACGTCGGTCTCGATCTTCACGTTCATGTCCGGCTCGGATTCGATCAACAGCTTCGTCCCTTCGACCACGGAACGGTGGTCGTCAACCAACAAAATGTCCATACGTATCACCTTTAAAGTCCGTATTTTCGGGAATCGAGATCTGAACGTGGAACCCGGCTTTCGGAGAAGACCTCAGCTTCATTTCGCCGCCCAAGCTCAGCACGCGCTTTTCCATGCCGGAGATGCCCATGTGCTGGAAGGATCCCGACAGCGTCGTCAAGTCGATTCCGACTCCGTCGTCCGAATAAGAAAAATAGACGCGGCCGCCGTCCGACGACAGATTCATGTCCACCCGGGTTGCTTCAGAGTGCTTGGAGGCGTTGTTCAGCAGTTCCTGCACGATCCGATACACGCCGAGAATCTGTTCTTCGCCGAGCGCACTGTCGAACCCGTCTGCCGTAAAGCCGATTTCGTAGTTCGCGAACATCCGGGCATAGGTCAGCAGGCTTTTGACCGATTCGACGAGCCCCATTTTCAGCAGGAAAGGCGGCCGTAATTCGTTGCAGGTGATGCGAATCTGATGGATCGCGTCCAGCAATCCCTCTTCGATGCGGACAAGCTCGCTTCGTACGGGTTCGTCGAACCCGTTGCCGGACCGAAGCGACTCCAGCTTACGGTACCAGATGATCAAATCCTGCAGCACCGAATCGTGCAGGTCGCTCGAGAGCGCGAACCGTTCTTTCTCCGATAGCTTGAAAAGCAGGCGAAGCATCCACTTGGGCGTTTCGTTCTTCTCCACCATTTCTTCGACTTGCCGGATCAAATCCTCGATCACCAGCAGGTTGTCGTACAGGATGGTCACGTAATGCATCGCCGTTTCCAGCCATTGCGCTTCGATGCCCGAAATCGGCTGCTTCAGCGCGATTCGCAAATAAACCGGATGCTCCTTCTGCCCGATTTTCACCCAGTGGTCGAGCGGATCCCGATCGGCAGGCTCTTGCCCCCGAGGCCGCTCTTCGATGGATGCCTCGGTGACCTGCAGGACGTCCCTCACCTCGTCCAGCAGCCGTTTCTCCAGATCGGCGACCTTCATGACGTTCGCCAGGTCGCTGGAGAAACGATTGAGGCTTTGTTGAAGGGACCTGTATCTTTCCTCGCTGTGAATGAGCTCCTGCTCTTCCCGCTTCCGCTCCGTAATATCGCGCACGAGGCCGTGTACGCCCGTCAGTTGGCCGCCCAGGATGATCGGCACCATCGTGATGTTAACGATTTTCTCGCCGTGCCGGCCCTTGTAAATCCGGCAATCGAAGTCCCGCGGCTCTTTCTGCTGCATGACTTCGAACAACACCTGGTAAACCGAGGGATGGTCTTCGTCCCAAATCAGCCCCATAAAGCACCGGTCCGTCAGCGTAGCCATCTCGATGCCGGAGATGTCCTCGAAGGCTCTGTTCGCGTTGACGAAATTCAATGCCAAATCGATCGAGAAAACGCCGGCCAGATTATTTTCGAACAGGGATTTGTATCTTTGCTCGCTTTCCTCCAGGGCCCTCTCCGTTGCTTTGCGTTTCGTGATGTCCCGGGCGATGGCGACGACGTACTGAACCTCGCCGGCGCAGTCGAGCACGGCTTTTACCCTGGATTCTATGTAAACGGTGTGCCCTTTCGTGTGAAGGACACGGTACTCCAAATCGACGGATTCTTTCGTTCGCACGACGTCCCGATGACACTGCCGGACCCGTTCTTGGTCGTCCGGGTGAATGACGTCGAACGCATCGATTCCCTCGTAATCCGAAGTGTAAAATCCGATCAGGCTTTCGATGGAGGGCGACACGAACCGGACGATGCCGTCGTTATCCACCAAAATGATCGCGTCCAAACTATTTTCGGCGATGATCCGGAATCGCTCTTCTTGCCCGATGCCGGGTTGAAGAGAGGTTGTCGTTTGCGCTTCCGCTTCGTTCATCCTATCCTGCTCCTCGGAGGGGATTGTTTGATAACATCATACCGCAATCCCGCCGTTTCCGGCGCGCAAAAAATGGGGGTAACGCCGCAATTTGCGCGCCTTCCCGCAGGAAATCCCCGCCGTCCATCGAATGTAAAGCAACAGCGGTAAAACGTCGACAACCAGAGCGAAGGAGATTCCCGCCATGCATCCTAGACTAGAGCTGTATCATCGCCACTTGGGTACGATTCAGGAGCTGTTTTTCGAAGGAGCCGCGTTGCTGCTCGCCGATACCGAAACGGTGCTGGAATCGCTGCCATCGGAGAAAATCCACTTCAAAATTAAAGGAATGACGATCGACCGTTTCAAGGACAGCGTGTCGTACAAGGCGCTGATGACGGGGCTTCCCGTCAAAGAAGAAAGAGGGCCGGAGGCGTTCGGCTTTCCGTATTATTCGAAGGCCGTGCCGATTTTCGACGAGGACGGAAAGACAGCCGTCGGCGTCATCGCCGCGATCACGACGAACGAAACGGTGAGCAAACTGCGCGAAGAAGCGACCCATTTGTCCGCCGTCGTGGAGGAAATGACCGCGATGACCGTCCAAATCACCGAAGGGTCGAAGGATCTGTCGGAAGAAGTGAAAGGTTTCGCCGCGGTCTCTCATTCGATGGCCGAGGATATCAAGCAAGTCCACAAAGCACTGGAATTCGTCCAGGAAATCGCCAACCAGTCCAACCTGCTCGGGCTGAACGCCGCCATTGAGGCCGCAAGGGCCGGTGAAGCCGGCAAGGGCTTTTCCGTGGTCGCGCAGGAAATTCGTAAAATGGCCGACGTGTCCAAAGAGACATCCGGGCAAATCCGGGAACTGCTGAAATCGATCCAGTCCTCGACCGACCGGTTCGGCAAGCTGGTCCAATCGATCAGCCGGAACACCGACTCGCAAGCCGGCAGCCTGGCCGAGCTGAACAAGGCGTTCGAACAAATCGCGATGACCGCCGACAACCTGGCCAACCAAGGTTGATCCGTAAACGTACAAACCGCCGATGCTTCGGCGGTTTTTTGATTTTTCGGTTCGAAGAGCGGATACTGTTGTAAAATGGCACTGACATCGGCGTTGGCGGGAATGAAGGACGGAGGATCGGCAGCGATGTGGAAACCGGATCGAACGGCGGGCAAACCGTTGTACCGGCAAATTTACGAGTACCTCGAACAAGGGATCGCTTACGGGGAGTGGCCGCCCGGCAGCCTGCTTCCTTCCGAGAGAAAGCTGGCGGAACGGCTGGGCGTCAACCGGAGCACGGTCGTGCAGGCGTATGAAGAGCTGCGCGCTTCGGGATGGGTGGAAAGCAGCGTGGGCAGCGGAACCCGGGTGGCGCGTTCGGGTTGGGACGCGGCTCCGAACTGGAGAAAATACACGGAAGGCGGAACCATCCTTCCCAATCTTCCGCTCATGCGGAGGATACGTGAGGTTGCCCGGAACGGCGACAACGTGATCGACATGGCGAACGGGGAATTGTCGGCCGACCTGTTTCCCAATGAGGCGGTCGCGGATCTCCTGCAGGGACAGCGGTTCTCGGAGCACCTCGGGTACGACGATCCCCAGGGCTTCGGGCCGCTGAGAAAAACGCTCGTCGCCACCCTGCTCCGCCGTCTCGGCATTTCCGCGACGGAATCGTCCGTGTTGATCACGTCCGGCTCGCAGCAATCCCTGTTTTTGATTACCCGGTGCCTTCTCTCGCCCGGCGACGCCGTGGCCGTGGAGGATCCGTCGTACTGCCGCTCCCTGCCGATGTTCCGATCGGCCGGACTCCGCGTCTTGCCGTTGCCGGTATACCCGGACGGGATCGAGCCGGAGGATATCGAGCGGCTGTACCGGGAACATCAGATCCGCATGATCTTCGTGAATCCGAATTATCAGAATCCAACCGGGTCGGTCATGAGCGCGGAGAAGCGGGAACGGCTGCTCCGGACGGCCGCCCGGCTCAGGATCCCGATCGTCGAAGACGACCCCTTCAGCTTGACCTCGTTCGGCGGAGAACCGCCTCTGCCGCTAAAGGCGTCGGATCGGGAAGGCATCGTTCTCTATATCGGCTCGCTCTCGAAAATCGCCGCTTCCGGCCTTCGGATCGGTTGGATGATCGCTCCCCGAACCGTCATCGGCCGTCTGACCGATGCCCGGCAGCAGATGGATTTCGGCTTGAGCGTCGTCTCCCAGTGGCTGGCCGAGCGGCTGCTCCAGTCGGAAGAATTCGGAGATCACCTTCGGCGTCTGCAGCATTCCCTTCGGGAAAAGCAGCAAAAGATGGCCGATGCGCTTCATCGCCATCTCGGACGCCGGGTCTCGTTCCATCTCCCGGAAGGCGGCCTCAATCTATGGTGCAAAATCGATCGGGAGCCGGACGGAGGCAAGCTCGTGGAGGAAGGAATCAAGCGGGGCATTCTATTCTTGCCGGGAAGCGTGTTCGGCTCCGAGCCGGGATTCGTCCGGCTCAGCTATGCCAAACCGGGACTGCATCAAATCGGCCCAGGCATCGAAGCGTTCGCCCATGCCCTGGAGACCCTGTAGCCTGTAGCTTACTTCCGCAGCAAGAGAAAAAAGACGGCCACTACAGCGACGAGCGTGGCCGCGTAAATCCAAAGCAGCCTCTTCCATTTCGCCAACGGTTTGGCGTCATAGGCCGCGTTCTCTTCTTTGTTTTCTTTGGAAAAGCCGACCCAGAACGTCGCGATCAAGGCGACGGCCATGACGCAGACGATGAGAATGATCGTGCCGGTAGTTCCCACTGTCGACCCCTCCTTTTCGTTTTGCCTTTATTTTAAAACGGGAGAGCCCGTCCGTCTCCATCCAATCGGACGTTCCGCTCCCCATCCATGTTCAAAGAATCGCAACATGATTCCGCTTTGATTGCATTGACTGGAATATTCCCAATTGGATATATTAAGAATATGAACTCGACACTTACCGCTCTTGCCGAACCTAACCGCCTGCACATCGTCGAGCTGTTACGAGACGGTCCCCTGTCCGTAGGAGAAATCACCGTTCGATTGGGGCTGGGCCAGCCTCAGGCTTCCAAGCATCTGAAGGTGCTGAGCGAAGCCGGAATCGTCGAAGTCCAAGCGATCGCGAACCGGCGAATCTACAGGCTGAAGCCCGAACCTTTCCGGGAAATGGACGAGTGGCTGGAATCGTACCGCCGTCTTTGGATGCAAAGGTTCGACCAACTGGACGATTACCTGCGGAAGCTTCAAAACGCACCCAAGAAAGAGGAAGAGAACACCGAGAATTAGGAGAGGGGGACCGTTTTCCGCGAAAATGGCAAGTCCCGGCGATCGCCTCGCCGGGACTTTCTTTATGAATTCCGATTCCTTACGCGCGTCCCGCTGCGGCGAGGCCGAGCGCCAGCGCCCCATAAAGGCCGGCGATTTCGCCGAGCCCCGGAGCGACGACGTATTCGTCCATTCCCGCCAGGACCCTCTCATCGCGCACGTATCCGTTCAGATAGCGTTTCGCTTCTTCCCGAATCATCGGAAGCAGGTGCTCCTGTTTCATGACGCCGCCGCCGAGAATGATCTTCTTCGGAGACAGCATGAGAACGGCCGTCGCCACGGCTTGTCCGATATAGTAGGCTTCCATCGCCCATGCCGGATGGTCCGCGCCCAGTTCGCTGCCTTTAACGCCCCATCTCCGCTCAATTGCCGGGCCCGCCGCTACGCCCTCCAAGCAGTCCTTGTGGTAAGGGCAGAAACCCTCGAACGTATCGTCCGGGTGACGCTTGACCGGAATGTGGCCGCCCTCCGGGTGCACAAGGCCGTGGACGAGCTTACCTTCCGCATAGACGCCGACGCCGATGCCGGTGCCGATCGTGAAATAGGCGCAGCTGTCCAGCCCTTTCGCCGCTCCCCACTTCGCCTCGCCGTACGCCGCGGCGTTCACGTCCGTGTCCCAGCCGAACGGAACGTCGAATTCCTTTTTCAACGTTCCGAGGAAATCGTAACCCGTCCAGCCCGGTTTCGGCGTCGTCGTTACGTGCCCGTACATCGGGCTGGCCGGGTCGATGTTGATCGGTCCGAACGTCCCGATCCCGATCGCCTCTACGCCTTTATCCCGGAAATAGTCGATCACTTTGCCCAGCGTCGGCTCCGGCCTTTCCGTCGGAAAGCTGATCCGGTCCAGGATCCGCCCTTCCTCGTCGCCGATGCCGCACACGAATTTGGTGCCCCCTGCTTCGATCGCGCCGATGCGCATATGTATTCCCTTCCCCCCGTCGAAATACGATGAAAAGCCGACGCCGAAGGCGCCGGCCGCTCGAACCTTCCGCCGATTCATCGCTCTATTAAGTATACTCTCGACTCGAACGGCTTTAAAGTCATCATTTCCGTCGCGGCGTCAGGGCTGGCACCCGCGTCGCTCGCGAGCAGCAGCTCCGACGTTTCAAGCCGTAAATCTTTAGGCAGGTTAACGGTCGCCGCCGCTTCGGATAGATTAACCGCGACCAGCAGCAAGTCATCGCCCAACGTTCTCGTATAAGCATATACGCTCTCATGCTCCGGCAGCAGCAGATCGTAAGTGCCGTAAACGGCGACGGCAAGCTGCTTGCGCAGGCGGATAAGCCGCCTGTAATGGTGATAGATCGAATCAGGGTCGTCGATGTCCTGTGCGACGTTGATCGCCCGGTAGTTCGGATTGGTTTTGAGCCACGGCTTGCCCTCGGTAAAACCGGCATTCGGGCCATCATTCCACTGCATGGGCGTTCGGGAGTTGTCCCTTCCGTGGGACCAGATGCCCTTCATGATCTCCTCGTGGCTTTTGCCGTTCTCGGACTCGATCCGATACAGGTTGCGGATGGCGACGTCGTTGTAGTCCTCAATGGAGTCGAACCGCACGTTCGTCATGCCGATTTCCTGCCCTTGATAAATATACGGCGTTCCGTGCATCAGGAAGTACATCGTGGCGAGCGCCTTGGCGGACTGTACGCGGTATGCGCCTTCGTCGCCCCAGATGGATACCGAGCGGGGAAGGTCATGGTTCTCCATGAACAAAGCGTTCCAGCCTCGGCCCTCCAAGCCCTTTTGCCAACGGGTGAGCGTCTTTTTGAAAGCCGGCAGGTCCGGCCGTCCGCCCTCTCCCGTGTTCCAAAGCTTCAAGTGTTCGAACTGGAAGATCATATTGAACTTGCCGTTTTCTTCTCCTACCCAGAGATCGACGTCCTCCGTATCCTCCACGCTGACGCCGTTGGCTTCGCCGACCGTCATGACGTCATACCGGGACAGCGTTTCGCGTTTCAGTTCGTCAAGAAAAACGTGGATGCCTTCGCGGTTCATGTGACCGTCGAACGAAGGAACGAGCTTCCGTCCTTCAGGATTCGGGAGGTCCGGAAAACCCGGCACTTTCTTGATGTGGGAAATCGCGTCCACCCGGAACCCGTCGATGCCTTTGTCGAGCCACCAGTTGACCATGTCGTAAAGCTCTTGGCGCACCTTCGGATTTTCCCAATTCAGGTCCGGCTGCTTGCGGGAGAAAATGTGCATGTAGTACTGCCCGCTCGCTTCGTCCAATTCCCAAGCAGGACCGCCGAAGATGCTCTCCCAGTTGTTCGGTTCCGCGCCGTCCTTCGGGTCGCTCCAAATGTAATAATCGCGTTTCCCGCTGTCCTTGCCCGACCGCGATTCGATGAACCAGGGATGCTCGTCCGACGTATGGTTGATGACTAAGTCCAAAATGAGCTTCATGCCCCGGGCATGCACTTCTTCCAGCAGCCGATCGAAGTCTCCCATCGTGCCGAATTCGTCCATGATGTCCTGATAGTCGGAAATGTCGTATCCGTTATCGTCGTTCGGCGATTTGTACGTCGGGCAGATCCAAATGACGTCGATGCCGAATTCCTTCAAATAATCCAGCTTGGAGACGATGCCTTGCAGATCTCCGATTCCGTCCCCGTTGCTGTCCATGAAGCTTCGGGGGTAGATCTGGTATACCACAGCTTCTTTCCACCATGCCCTATTCACCGTGCACGACTCCTTCCGCCGCTCCTACGCTTCGTTGTAAATCCCATTTGCGCAATCGGACGATCTTCATGGTTCCTTCGGCGAAAAACCGGATCCCGGTCGAGCGTTCGCCCGGGTATATTCTCGCCGTCATCGTTTTCTCTCCGTCTTGCAGGAACGCTTCCACGGAAGACCGGTCCACGAACAGCCGAAGCTGCAGCAGTCCGTCCTCCGATCGTACCGGCGCTTTCCGTATGCCTCCCGGGCCGCTTCCCGATTTTTCGCGATTGAGCGTGACCGTTTGTTCCGAAGGACGGAACGAGATAACCGTCTCTTCGCCGGCGACCTCGTCCACCCGAAGCGCGACGCCGGCTACCGCCGCCCCCGACGCGTCGATCAGCAATTCCAACTCGTAGCCGTCACCGAAAACCCCGTCCAGCCGCACATCTCCCGATACTTCGATATCGTCGTATGCCGTAAGGCCGCCACGAAGCTTCTCAAGCTCCGGGATCGGCCTGCAGCGGATTTGCCCTTCTTCCAGCGACAGTTGCCGCGGCAGCGTCATGGCGCCCGCCCAGTGGCGGTCCCGCTCCGGCATCGAACTTTCCCACATTGCCATCCAAGCCATCATGATTCGGCGGCCTTGCCCGTCCTCCATTGTCTGCGGCGCGTAAAAATCGAATCCGTAATCGAGCATCTCGAACGGCCCGTGTTGGAATTTCCCGGACGCGTAATCCAGTTCGCCAAGCATATAGCCGGCTTGGTGCAAGTTCAGGAACTTGTCTCCCGTCGGTTTCACGCCTTGAGGTGACATCACGAGCACGTCTTGGCCGTCCAGACGGAACAAGTCCGGGCATTCCCACATGTAGCCGTCCCGATCCGGGTCCGACCCTTGGGCGGGAATGCCGATGAATTCCCAATTCATGAGATCGGCCGAGACGTACAGCAACAGTTGTCCAACATGCTCGCGCGTTCGGGATCCGAGGACGCAGTAAAATTGGTCGCCGTGACGCCAAACCTTGGGATCGCGGAAATGGTACGGATGGATATCGCCGTCGGGCGCCTTGCGGATCACCGGATTTTCTGACCACTTGTCAAAACGGATTCCGTCTGCGCTGATCGCCAAGCACTGGGCTTGCTCCAGGTCGGTATCCCGGTTGCCGCCCGTCCAACGGTTGCCCGTATACATCAGGAACAGCAGCCCGTCTTTCTCGATGGCGCTTCCCGAGAAACAACCGTCCCGGTCATAATCCTCGGAAGGCGCCAGCGCGATCGGCATTTCGGTCCAAAAAACGAGATCGGCGCTTTTGACATGTCCCCAATGGATATCGTCCCAATAAGCCGAATAAGGGTGGTACTGATAAAAAAGATGGTATTCCCCCCTGTAAAAACAAAAACCGTTCGGATCGTTCATCCAATGCATCGGCGGCGTCACATGGTACCGCAGTTTCCAGTAATCGTCCGCCGCCCGTTCGCGGTGAGCGGCCACCCAATGCGTTGCTTTGCGCGCGAGTTCCTGATGCTTCAACTTATTTGATCGCCCCTTGCATGACGCCCTTGATGATGTACCGCTGGCCGAACAAATAGACGACGAGAATCGGCAGCACCGTCATGAGGATCGCCGGGATCAGCAGCTCCCAGTTGTTCATGTACGTGCCGTTGAAAACCTTCATTTTGATCGGCATCGTGAAATGCGCCTCGTCGTTCAGCACGAGCGACGGAAGCAAATAGTCGTTCCAGATCCACAGCACGTTCAGGATCGCGATCGTGGAGGAGGTCGGCGCGAGCATCGGCAGGACGATTTTGAAAAACGTCTGCCTGCGGGTGCATCCGTCGATGAGCGACGCTTCCTCCAATTCGAGCGGGATGGACTTGATGAAGCCGTGGTAGATGAAGACGGAAAACGCGCTGCCGAAACCGATATAGAGGACGATCAGCAGCCCCATCGGCATCGTTTTGATCCAATTCAGCTTGGCTCCGTAAATGTAAATGAGCGGAATCATGATCGATTGGAACGGAATGATCATGGAAGCGACGAGAACCGCGAAAAACGTTTTATTGAACCGGGTCGCGTTCCTGACGATATAGTACGCCGCCATCGCGCTGAACAGCAGGATGAACGCGACGCTGAGCGCGGAGATCACGAACGTGTTTTTGAACGTCACGAGGAAGTTCATTTTCTCGATGACGTCGCCGAAATGGCTGAAATCCCAATGCCTCGGCAGCGAGAACGGATTCTCGAGGATGTCTCCGTTGGTTTTGAAAGAATTCACGATAAGGAGGAAGAACGGGAACGTAAACGACACGAACGCCACGATCAGCAAAAGGTAAGTCAGCGTCAAAGAAGTCCACCTGCGTGCCGCCATTACGCTTCCACCTCCATCTTCTTGCTGAAATAAACCTGCAATCCCGTCACGACGGCCACGATGACGAACAGAACGATCGCTTCCGCCTGACCGACGCCGTAGTTCGTCTCCAGGAACGCTTTCTGCACGACGTGCATGGATACCATCTGCGTGCTGTTGAACGGGCCTCCTCCCGTGAGGGAGAAGTTGATATCGTAAACCATGAAGGCGTTTTTCAAAGTCAGGAAAATCGTGACGACGAACGAAGGCACCATCAGGGGCAAGGTCATTCTGGTGAGCCGCTGGAACGCATTGGCGCCATCGATGGTAGACGCTTCGATGATGTCTTTCGGCACGCTGATCAGTCCGGCGATGAAAATGATCATCATGTAACCCGCCGATTGCCAGATCGTCACGATGACGAGGGCCCAGAAGGCTTGGTGCTCATCGCCCAGCCAACCTAGACGCAGCGCCTCGATGCCGAATTTCTCCCCGATCATAGGCAGGGATTGGACGAAAATGAATTGCCAGATATAGCCGAGGACCAAGCCGCCGATGAGGTTCGGCGTGAACAGCGCGGTACGGAAAAAGTTTTGGCTTCGGAGGCCGGAAGTGACCAGATAAGCCAAGATGAAACCGATCGCGTTGACGAGCACGATCGTGGCGCCGACGTATTTGACGGTCAACCACAGCGACGCCCACAGGTCCTTATCCTGGAAAGCCGTCTTATAGTTGTCGATCCCCGAGAACTCCAGCGGACTCACGGGCGACGTCATGTGCATCAATGTCAGGTAATAGCCGTACGCGAACGGAATCAATACGGCAATCGCGAACGCGATCAGGGTGGGGCCGGTGAAAAACAACTGGTTGCCTAACCGTTTGACCTTGCTTTTTTCTGCGATCATTCTCTCTCGCCACCCCTTGCACGAAATGAACGATCAGATAGGCGAGCGTGAACTCGCCTATCTGATCCATGGAACCTGCGACGCCGTTATTTCTTGCTCGTGCAATACGTTTGGATGGCTTTCGCCAGATCCGCGCGGGATTCTTTCTTGACGATGTATTTCTGGACATCCGGGCCGATGATTTTGAACCAGTCGTCGGCGACGACGTAGTTCGTGCTGAACGGCATCGTTTTGCCTTGCGCGATAGCGTCGGCAATCGCGGCTCCGAGCGGGTTCGTGACCTTGTTCGGGTTGTTCTTGAAGGCCGAGATGATTTGGGATTTGTTCACCAGGAAGTCTTGGCCGGCTTTATCGTAGACGAGCCAGTTCAAGAACTTCTTGCCCGCTTCTTGCTGCGCCGGAGTCGCGTTTTTGTTGATGGCCAGGATTTGCGTCGGGCCGGCCACGATTTTGTTGTTCAGCGGGTTGTCCGGGTTGTTGTCGTTCGGTACCGGAATGAAGCCGAAGGAGTCGCCGGCGACGGCTTTCAGGGAGTCGAACGCCCAGTTGCCGTTGAACAGCATCGCGGATTCGCCTTTGCCGACCGACAGGTGAGCGTCGTCGTAGTACTGGCCCAGCGGACGCTCGCCGTATTTGTTGTAATCCTTGGAAGCCAGCAGGTCCATCGTGTCGTAATAACCGTTCCAAGCCGCGTTGCCGGCCAGGTCGAATTTGCCTTCCTTCAGCTGCGAGACGATCGTGCTGCCGTCGGCGACCTGGTTCAGGAATTGCGTGCTGTAATGGTTGCTCACCGACCAGGCTTCCGTCTGGTAGGCGACCGGGTATTTCACGCCGGAAGCCTTGATTTTGTCAAGCAGCTCTTTCAATTTGTCGCGGGTGTTGATGGAGAACGGGTCGAACGTGCCGCCCACCGCTTTCTCGACCACTTTCTTGTTATAGACGAGTCCGAAGCCTTCGATCGCGAACGGGAAGCCGACGACTTGGCCTTGCTCGTTCTTGAAGCCGTCTTTCGTTTCTTCGTTCCACTTCTCGCCGGACAAATCGATGCCGAAGTCTTTGTATTTGTTTAGTACGGCACTCGGTTCCAGCATGGCTACGGTGACGACTTCACCGGAGGCCGTCAGCTTATCGAGAATGCTGAGCGTGTCGCCGACCGCTTGGGACTGCGCCACGACTTCGATGTTCGGGTTCGCGGCCATGAAGTCCTTGGCGGCCTGCGTCCATTGGGAAGCGATTTCACCTTTGCCGTTCGTGATGATGATTTTCACTTTTTCCTGGTCCGGACTGGCTGACGCGCTGCTGCTCGCCGAGCTGCTCGGCGCCGCGGAGGACGCGTCCGGCGACTCAGCCGTTTTGGAGCCGCCGCATGCGGCCAAGCCAAAAGCCAGCGATGCGATCAGGAGCGAAGCGAATGTCTTTTTCAAACAGAACCCCTCCAAATGCGTTTTTGGTAATCGCTTTCAACGATTCCGATTATATATGACAATCGTTTGACATGTCAATCGTTTGACATATGTAAATTCACGGTTTTTTTTCATAGAAAAAAGCCCGCGAAAATCGCGGGCTTGCCTGCTGCGTTACGTCGTCTCTCTCTCTACCAATGTGACCGGGAGTAAATTTTCCATGCTGAAGTCTTCCTCGTCCATTTGTTTGCGGATCAACTCGACCGCCAGTCTGCCCATCTCCCGGATCGGCTGCTTGACCGTGGTGATTCCGGGGGTAGCCCACGAAGCCATCCGGACGTCGTCGTACCCGACGATCCTCACCTGGCCGGGCACCTGTTTGCCGAGCTTGCGGCACCATTTGATCACGAAGGCGGCGATAATGTCGCTGGTCGCGAAAACACCGTCGATATCCGGGTGCTCCGTCAAAAGGCCGGATATGATCCGCTCGTACTCTTGCTGGTCGAAAACGTCCATGTTCGTCTGAAGGGTCATAAACGTTGCGCCGTTCTCGGAAGCGACCCGTTCGAACCCGGACGTCCGCCGGTTTGCGAGCAAGTCCAACTGCAGGTTGCCGCAAATATGCGCGAGTTTCCGGCAACCCTTGTCGATCAGGAGCTGAGCCGCGAGTTCTCCGCCGCGTTCATTGTCCGATGCGACAAAAGGAATGCCTTCGATTTGGCGGTCCAGCGTCACGACGGGATAGGGGAGATTGCGATACACCTCGACGTCAAGCGTGTGGCTGCCCATGATGATGCCGTCCACCCGGTGGCGTTTCATCATCTCGATATACTCCCGTTCCTTGGCCGGATCCAGCTGCGAATTGCATAGTAAAAGCTTGCACCCGTTCTGGTAGGCGTAATACTCCGCGGCATTGGCGAACTCGCCGAAGAAGGGGTGGGAAATGTCCGGAATGATGAGGCCGATGATATTCGATTGCTTGCGAAGCAGAGACCGGGCGATCTCGTTCGGCTGGTAATTCAGTTCTTCCATCGTGCGGTAAACTTTTTCCCGGGTTTTCTCGCTGATGTAACCGCGGTTGTTTAGGACCCGGGACACCGTCGTCACGGAGACTCCCGCCTTCTCCGCTACGTCATTGATCGTCGACATAGGCTCTCCTTTGTTCCATGCTTGGAAAGCATCTTGTTATTTTCATTATACAAGAAAGCGGTGAAGGGGCCAGCTTTGCGCTGGACTCGGAGCTTACTCTTCGCTGTGCGATTCGAACACGATATCAAGCTTGGAAGCGTCCGCTGCGGCAAAGCCGAGTAATCGTTCCCCCTCCAAGGTCAGCTCGCTTCGAGCCTCACCGGATAGAGATTGGAAGGGTTCTATGCTTAAAACGGCCGTACTTTTATCGCGCGTGATTTTCCACGTGCCGGAGACGAAACCGTCCACGAGGATGGTGGACCGGACGATGCCGTTCCTGGTGAATACCCGCGCTCGGTCTTCCTCCCCGATCAGCCGGCTGCGATCCGCGTAGGACAGGAGCAGGTTATCGAATTCTCCCAGGAATCTTGGCGGGGCGTGCGTTTCCGGATCCGGTCTCGGAGCGTCCGGCAAATCGAACAATTCGACGTCTCTTTCGTCGCGGAAGGAGATAAGTTTGGCCCGCAGCTTCCCGACGGTTTCGTTCAAACGGGTAAGCCCCGACCATGCCTGTATGTCCTTGACGGACGCCGGGCCGAAAGCGTACAGGTACCGGAGAATGATTTCCTCCTCCCCCATTGACGAGGAGAATAGCGGGCCCAGCCAAGCTTCCGCGGTCGTATGCACGGCTTGTCCGCTCACGCCCCATAAGCCCCGCGGCGGCACCTGAACGAGCGGCACCAGGTTTCTGGCTGCCGCGGCGAGGGCTTCCGGGTCGCTGCGGGTCCATCGCTTTCCCAGCCTCTTGCCGAGCTCGCGGAGCGTCAGCGGCTCCTCTTGAATCTCCGCTCGTGCCTCTAATGCCAGTGCCTGCCGGTCTACTTCCCCAAGAAGCGTGCCGAAAGCTCCGTTCAAGCTTCGGTCCAAGGCGGGCTGCACCCACGATCGCAAAGAGAAGCAATCCCGGGAGGACACCAGGTGGAGCGTCGCGCGCATCAAGGCGATCCGAACGGCCTTTTTATCCTGAATGAGCCGGGATAATTCTTCTTGACGAAAGCCCTCCAAACGGGACCATAGCGCGTAATAAGGGGGGTTCGGCGCCTGAGCTTGCAGGCCGGCAAGCCGCTCGATGGCTTCGAGCGAAGGCAGCCGGACCCGGCTCAACAGCATTTGTCTGGCGAGCGAAGCCCGGTTCAACGCCTTCAGGCTAAGGATGGGCAGGGCTTTATCTCCGCTCATGCGCGAATCTCCTCCTTCGAAAACATGCCTCGGCTTTCCCGAACATGACTTCTACACCATTATAAAGCGGGCGCATCCCCAAATATAGTTAACGTTTGCGCGCAAGCGGCATGGCTAGCGGCACGAACAGCAGCAGGAGGATCAGCAGATAATGGATTCCCGCGATCCCGACCCCGATGGCCATCAGCCGGAAGAACGGATAGAGCACGAGAATGAGGGGGATGACGGTCACCATTTGAAGAAAAGTGATCGCCCGCGGGGATCGGCGCAGCCGAACGCTGCCCCCTAGGCTGACGGCGCTTAACGACAACGGGATCGCCGTGAGGTAATGGCTGCCCGGCATGCCGAAAGTCGTAAGGAGAGCAAGCAACGCCATCAAAAGCATTGCACCGACTGCGGCGTCCTCGATCCGCATGCCATTCAGCAGCATGTTCAACCAAGAGACCGCCTTGATTTTCCTAAGTCCCCAAACGATGAGACCGCTGAGGATCGCGACGATGCCGACATAAACGAAGAACGGCCAAGTGAAGCCCTGGAACTCCAGAAGCGAATAACCGATGCTCCAAAACGTCCCGAAGACGGCTAGCAGCAGAATCACTACGATCGTGAACAACGCCCATTTTACCCCATTCCTCGGCCGCAGCTCTCTTCTTTTCCATCCCAAGTAAACCGCCCATGCGAACAGCCCCAGGGAGATCGCGGTCAACACGGGATTCCATGCCGCGGGGTACGTCACGAGCGCATTGCCGAACAAGTTAAAGAACGCATCATTTCCTTGGCCGTTCAACGAGGATAGGTCCACATTACCCAGTGTTTTGGCCATCGCTAAAGCCGTCTCTCCGCTATGCTGCACCGTCGGAAGGCTGACATGGCCGAGATCGTCGTTCGCGGTATGATACACGCCCGCGCCTTCCGCGTAGGCGAAGTTCAGCCCGGGCACGCCCGCGTTTTTGAATACCGTGAAATCCGTATCGTTCGGCAAGATCTTGAACACGTCCTGGAAAAACGAGAAGGCATAGGGATGATCTGCGTTTTCCCGGAGCAACCGGATCGCTTGACCGTTTTCTCCACTCGTCTGGAAAAGCAGCATCGGACCTGAGGAGCCCCGTGCTTCCAGGTTCAGCACGAAACCGATGTCGTCCGCAGCATGACGATTCATATAGGCTTTCGCGCCGAACAGCCCGGATTCTTCCCCGTCCGTGAGCAGCACGACGACCGTGTTCCGCAGGGGAGCTTCCTGCTTTAGGACGCGCAGCGTCTCCAGCAGCACGGCGACGCTAGCGGCATCGTCGTTCGCGCCCGGCCCTTCCTCCACGGAGTCGTAGTGGGCGGTCATGAGAATCGGCTTTCCCGGCTGCGTGCCCGGCAGCTCGGCGACGATGTTGCGGATGGGCAGCTTTCGGACCCGGAAATCCACGGTCGACGTTTCGAAGGATACCGGAATGCCCATTCTTCTGATCGTCTCGGCGATGTAATTCGCGGCTTCATTGTGATTGGCCGTTCCGGGCACCCTCGGCTGCACCGCGAACACTTTCAGGTGATCGTATGCCCGCTCCGCCGAAAATTCGGAGCCCGCCGCCTCCCGGGGCACCACGCTGGCGGAGGGAATCCTCAGCTCGCTCGCCAAGCAAATCAACAAAATCAACGCCGCGTAAGCGAATTTCATTTTGCTCCCCCATTTTTCATAAAAGCTCCTCTCCATCCTACCGATCGGATATTTATAAAAAATGGATAAATTCTAAACACATTATAAAATTTTGTCAATGCATAAGCGGGGAACTCGCTTGCAACAGCGGCATGAAATACTCACCGCAGGCCATTAATCGCATGAAAGCCCCGGTGATCCCAAGATCATCGGGGCTTTCATGCCTTCCTATGCAGATTCATCTTCTGCCGGCTCATCCTCGACGAAAATCACGATTTCCGTTCCTTCGCCTTCCGTGCTTTGCACCCGGTAATCGACGCGGTCTCCGTAATAACCTTTAAGGCGCAGGAACACGTTGCGGATCCCGACGCGGTCGTAGGCTTCCTCTTCGTTGTCCAACGCCCTGAGCAGCTGTTCGAGCTTCTCCGCCGGAATGCCGACTCCGTTATCCTGTACGATATACACGATTCCGCCGGGAACCTTGCGGATTTCCACGATGATCTTCCCGGATTCCTTCAGCGGCTCGATGCCGTGGATGCTCGCATTCTCGACCAGCGGCTGAAGCGACATTTTGGGAATCATCGCCTTCAGCACTTCGTCGTCCGCCCGAATTTCGTAATTCAACTTATCGCCGAAACGGTACTTCTGGATTTCCAGGAAACACTCGACGAGATCCAGCTCGTCTTTCACCGTGATCCAATCCTTGCCCCACGTCAGCGACTTCCGGAAAATCTTCGCCATGTTGTGGATCATCTTGGCCGTTTCGGTCTCCTGCTTCATCAAGCTTCGCATCCGGATCGTCTCCAGCGAATTGAACAGGAAATGGGGGTTAATCTGGCTTTGCAGGGCGTGCAGCTGCGATTGGTTGCGGCTGAGCTGAAGCTCCTTCTTCTGGATGTCCGCGAGATAGACGTCTTGGATCAGGGATTTGATCTGCAGCGTCATGCGGTTGAATTCGCCGGTCAGCTGCCCGATCTCGTCGGCGGACGGCTTATCGTTGATCGGCTCGAACGAATGGTTCTTCACCCGTTTCATATGCTTCAAAATGCGGATGATCCGGTTGTTCAGCGAGCGCGTGAACCAGATGATGATGATGGTCGGAACGACGATATTGGGAATCGCCATATAGATCACGAACTCCCTGGATTTCCGTACCTCTTCCAACACTTTGCGCTCATCGAACTCTCCGACGATTTTCCAACCCTTCAGGTAGGATACGTTCCCGAAGTCTTTCTCCAGCACGATCGATCCGTTCGATCGGGACGGCGCAACGAAAGGGACGGGTTCGGCCGAAGCCCTGTCCGGGTCGGTCGAAAGCAGGATCCGGTCCCCCTCGATCAAATACACTTGTCCCTCCAAGGTCACGTTGCGCAGGGAGTCCGCGATTTTCTCGGGATGAAGGTCGATCTTCAAAAACTTCTCCGTTTGGTTGAATCCGCCGGGATCATTCATGCTGCGGATGACGCTGATCGCGTTCGGCGTCAGGCCGGGGAAATCCGGATGGTTCCATTCGATGATCGGCAGCGTGGATGCGTTCTCCGTTAATTTACGGTACCACGCCTGCTTTCGGACCTCGTCCGTGATTTGCAGCACCCGTCCGCCGAACAAGAGAGTGGGGTTGTCGGAGTAGAGGGTCACGGACTGGATGACTTGGTAGACCGGGCTGTATTTCTCGAGCACATGGAGAATGTACGTATGGTAGTTATCCACGTAGTCGGCGGGAGAATCGTACTCCTTGTCGAGGTACTCCATCAGCACGGCATCGTTATATAAGACGGACGAAATTCCAACGCTCGCGTCGATCTGATCCAAAATGTTATTGCGGATCTGGTCGAGGGCCCTGTTGATGTCCGAAAGTTTCTGGTTTTTCACGTTGTTCGTCGTGATCTGGTAGAAAATCACGTTCGTCAGCACGACGGGAATGAATACCGCAAGCACGAACACGAGCAGCATTTTATCCCGCAGCCGGATGTCGTTTAAGCTTCGAACCATGGGACACCGCCGCAAGAAGGTTTAGGAACGGGCAATGAGCGAATTTTTATACTCCATGGGCGTTTTCCGTTCGACTTTCTCGAATTGCGTGACGAAGTAATCCGGGTTGCTGAAACCGACCTTGGCCGCGACTTCGTATACCTTGCAGTCGGTTTGCCGCAGCAGGCGTTTGGCCTCCTGGATCCGGATGTTCAGCAGGTAATCGTTAAAGTAAACGTTGTACGTTTTTCTGAACAGCTGGCCCAAATAAACGGGGTTCATGTAAAACTGCTTCGCGATGCTCTTCAAGCTGATATTTTCCCGGAAGTGCGTCTCGATGTACAGCTTTACTTTGGAAATGCCGCCTTTCGCTTTATCCTTGCGAAGGGAGGCCATATAATCGGAGCCGTCCCGGACGAAGTCCTCGAATACCCGCCTCAGCCCGGACAAGGTCATCGGGCGCTTGTTCCAATGCAAAACGCCGAGCAAAGACTCGACTTCCGCTTCATTTCCCTCCATTTTCCCGATGGTTTCGGCGACTCCGAGCGCAAAACGCGAGATGCACGCATGTATGGATTCCGGCGCAAACCGCAAGTCCCGAAATTCCGCGAACATATGGGACACCGCTTCATGGGCGGCGTTCACGTCGTGCTCTTCCAGGCTCTCCATGAAAACGTCCGTCCATTTCGGATCCAGGTCGCGATATTGCAAGGGCATCGAACCCGTCTTTTCCGAGAAAATCACGGTTTGATCCGCCAAAGCGAATTTATGGGGCAGCGATTCGAAGACGCTCCGGTAAGACATGGCCGCATCCTTCGCGGAACGTACGGAATGGCCCAGATATACCCGGGGAACGGCGGAGGAATCCGCAGCGGCTTTGGACACGTGACGTACGAGCCCTTCGGCGAATCTCTCCCAAGATCCCGCATATGCGCGCAGCCGCCCTGAATCCGCGAGAAACCCGAATGCGTAGGGATTATGGGTCTGAAACGGCATCGGCGGATCCCCTTGGCCTAATGCCGCCAGGAAATCCGCGGCCGAGCGTTTCCAGCCTTCCAATGCCAAAGCCGCCTCTTCCTCGGTCTCGGAAGAGGCGTCGTTCCTTTCCACGATGACATACCGAAACTCGGCGTCCCGCGTGAAGCCGAACAGGCGGGCAGCTTCTTGGGCCGTCGATTCTTCCGCCTTGCCTTGCAAGAGCCGCTCCAGCAGGAGCGCGCGACGGTTCTCGTTTTCCGCCGGCACGGCCGCTTTCTCCCATTTCGAGGAAACGCGGCGCAGCGTCTCCGTCAGCTCGTCTTCATCGATCGGTTTGAGCAGGAGATCGTCCACTTCGAAGCGGAGAGCTTGCTGAGCATATGAGAAGTCGTTGTATCCGGTAATCAGGATGAATTTGGAGCGCGTCAGGTTCTTTTCTTTCGCGCTGCGGATCAACTCCAACCCGTCCACGACGGGCATTCGGATATCCGTAATGACCAAATCCGGTTGCAGCCGCTCGATCAGTTCGAGCCCTTCTTCCCCGTCGGAAGCCTCGCCCACGATTTGATAGCCATGGTCATTCCAGGGAATGAGGCTGCACAGCCCTTTGCGGGCAAACACTTCGTCGTCGATGAGAATGACTGATCTCATGTACGGCTCATCTCCTCGCCGGGAGTGCTTGTAATCGCTTTCTTTTCAATTGTAACGGTTCGACTGCCGTCGGGAAACCGAAAATATTTAACTTTTCCTTTGAAAAGTTTAGATTTAACCTTTCACCCCGCCGAGCGTCATGCCTTTGACGAAGTATTTTTGCAAGAACGGATACACGATGATGATCGGCAAGCTGGCGACGATGGTCATCGTGGCCCTGATCGAGGTCGGCGTCACGAAATTGCCCCCGTTCTGGGACGTAGCGAAGCCGTCGGTCGCCGACGTGGATGCATTGGAGTTCTGGAGAATCTTCATGAGTTCATATTGCAGCGTGCTCAGGTTAAGTTCCCTGGAATTGTACAGGAAAACGTCGAACCAGGAGTTCCATTGCCAGACGGCCGTAAACAAGGCGACGGTCGCGAGCACCGGCACCGTGAGCGGCAGCACGATTTTGATGAACGTCGTGAATTCCCCCGCTCCGTCAATCCTGGACGATTCCAAGATGCTTTCGGGCAATCCTTCAATGAACGAACGGATAATGATCAGGTTGAACACGCCGATGATGCCCGGAATGATGTAAACCCAGAAGTTATTCAGCATGCCGAGCTCCCGGATGAGCAGGTAGTTCGGAATGAGTCCTCCGTTGAAGTACATCGTGAGCACGAAAGCGATGGAGACGAATTTGCGGAGCACGAAATCCTGCCGGCTGATCGTATAGGCGACCATGGCCGAGCAGAAAACGGTAATCACGGTGCCGATGACGGTCCGCAGGATGGAAATCCAAGCGGCGTGGAAGATCGTCGCTTCCCGGAATACATAAGCGTAATTGCTCCAACTGAACACTCTCGGCCATAAATAAATGCCGCCCTTGATCGAATCGTTGGCATCGTTCACGGAAACCGCCAGCATGTTGACGAACGGATATAAAGTGACGACGACCAACAGGAGCAATAAAATCGCGTTGACCGTATCGAAAATGCGGTCTCCCGGAGAACGGAACCGGCCGTACAGCTTTTGCGTTTTTTCCATGATGTGCTCCCTCCTTAAAACAGCCTGGCTTCGCCGAACCGTTTGGCGATGCCGTTAGCCGAGAACAACAGAATGAAGCTCACCACGGTCTTGAAAATGCCCGCGGCAGCAGCCAGCGAGAAATTCCCCATGGATATCCCGTAACGGAGGACGAATAGGTCGAGGTTCTCCGAATAGTCCAAATTCATTCCGTTGCCCAGCAAGTACTGGGGCTCGAAGCCGGTTTCCAGAATGTTGCCGACGTTCATGATGAGCAGGATGATGATGACGGGCTTGAGTCCCGGCAGCGTGATGTGCCAAATCCGCTTAAACCGGCCGGCTCCGTCCATTTCCGCCGCTTCGTATTGCGACGGATCGATCATCGTCATGGCCGCGAGGTAGACGATCGTATTCCAGCCGACGTTCTTCCACACCTCGGATGCTCCGAGAATGCCCCAGAAATAGTGGCCGACACCCAGCCATAAAATCGGCTCCTTGATCAATCCGAGCGCCATCAGCAATTCGTTGATGATGCCGCCGTCCGAAGACAGGACGGTCGAAATGATGCTGGCCGCGACGACCCACGAAATAAAATGCGGCATGTAACTGATCGTCTGCACGAGCCGTTTGAAAAAGGCATGGCGCAGCTCGTTCAGCATGATGGCCAGCAAGATGGCCGTTACGAAGCCCAGCACCAGGTTGATCCCGCTCATGGCGAGCGTATTCCTCAGCACCCGAAAGAAAGCATCTTCCTTGAACAAAGCCTCGAAGTGCTTCCAGCCTACCCACTTCTGGTCGAAAATCTTCTTGGCCGGCTTGAAGTCCTGAAACGCGATAGTCCAACCCCAGATCGGGACGTACTTGAAAATGAACAGCCAGATCAGGAAGGGAAACGACATCAGAACAAGCGCTCTTTGCTGAAACAGTCTTTTGAAGAAGAGGCGGAGCCGTCTCGGATTGTTCGGCAGCGGCGTGCCGGCGTGACTCTTCGGTGTCATCAGATTCTCCATATCCTTCGCTCCTTGTAGGGCCGAATCCGTATGAAGGAAAGGCCGGCAGTATGCGCATGGCATGTGGGCCGGCCTTTCGCCTCCTATTCAGGGATCCTTATTTCAGGGAATCAAGAATACCCTTGATTTGTTCCGTATACCACTTCTCGTAACCGGCGGTATCCAGTTTGCCGAACTCTTTCAGGTACGCTTGCCATTCGGACTCGAATTTGTCCGGGCTCGCCAGCACGATTTTCGGGAAGTACTTCTTGGTGACCTCGTCTTTCTTCGTTTCCCAGATTTGCTGCGGCGAACCTTGTTCCTTCGGAATGCCCCATGCCGGGTACCACGGGCGGGGATCCGGAGGCGAGAACATTTCGGAATACGTCTGCACGCCGTACTTGCCGAGGATTTCCTTGTCTTTGTCGGTCAAGTTCATTTGGAACACTTCAGGCTGCAGGGCCGGCGCCAGCGCGTTGCCGTCCGCGAGCGTGGAGTTCGTGTTGTACATCGGCCAATCCCAATCGAAGTATTTGAAACCGAATTGCTCGCGGAACGCTTCATCGATTTTAGTGATTTCTTCCTTCGTGCGGTAGAAACGGCCTTTGTCGTCGACTTCGTACGTTTCGCCCTTGATGCCCCAGCTTTTCATGATCTGGTTATCTTCTTTCAGCAGCGTATCGAAGAAAGCCATGATGCGGTCCGGATCCTTCGCGCTGACGGTGACGCCCAGACCGCGGTTTTTGACGAAGCCCGGCGGATCGAGGTACTGGTCCTTGCCTCCGTCGAAAGTGACCGGCAGCGGGAAGTACACGAAATCGTCCTGGGCAGGATCTTTCTTCGCCGCGTCCTGCAGGTTAAGCTGCGCGTTGTTGATCTGCCAGCCGTAATCGAAAAATCCGACGACTTTATGGGAGGCGAGCTTGGCGATATATTGGTCGTAGTTGTCGACGAAGGAAGCTTTGTCGAACAAGCCCTTCGCGTTCAGTTCGTTCAGCTTCTGCAGCCATTGTTTCGTAGCGTCGGTACCTGCATACGTCTTCGCTTCGTGCGTGTTCATGTCGACGATGACGTTGCCGTCGTTCGGATATCCCTGCAGATGCATCGGCGGGTTGGAGGTCGCGAAAAATCTCCAGTCGTGCGTCAGCGTCAGGAAGCCCGTCAGATTTTCGTCTTTATGCTTGTTGACGTAATCTTCGACCAGCTTGAAGTATTCGTCGAGCGTTTTGATTTTCGGGTAACCCGCTTCCTTCAGGACGCGGCGCTGTACCCAGAACGCGCCTTGGTTGATGTTCGGGTCCGGAACGAAGTCGCCGACGACCGTGGAGAAAGGCAGGATGTAGATTTTGCCGTCGGAAGAGGTCATTTGTTTCAAATAGGGACCGTAAACGCGTTTGAGATTCGGATACTTCTCGATATATGGCGCAAGGTCGATGAAGCCGCCGGCGTCGATGACTTTATCGATGGCCGCGTCCGGCACCAGCACGTCGGGATACTCGTTGGAGGCGATGAACGTTCCGATTTTGGTGTTCAGGTCGCCGACGAGGAATTCCATTTTGAAATTCACGCCGGTCTGGTCTTCCAACGCCTTGCCTATCGTAGTCTCGTTCGTGTTCCTGTCTTTTTTCCCCGCGACGCCGTTGAAGTAAGTGAACGTCACTTTATCCAGCGGTTTCTGGGATTGCTCCGCGGATGCGGATGCGGACGCCGATGCGGGTGCGCTAGCCGAATCGCTCGGCTTGCTCTCCGTTTTGTCCGTCGCTTTGGAACAACCTGCGATTAACGACCCTGTGAGAGCGAGCGCCAGGCCGATCGACCACCATTTATTTTTTGCCACTGTGCCGAAACCCCTCTCCAACCTTTTTTGTAAGCACTTTCATTATAGGAAATAATCCCTCAGCAAGTTAACCAGGCAAACTATAGTCCTTACTTCAAAAAGCATATATGCTGGAGCCGCCATTGGAAAATCGTTTTCTTTAACGCTGCGGCTTACCCGGCTTGGCGGGGGTTGCCGCTTGCGCGCTCGCCGCTTCGGACCGGTTGTTGCCGGCAATCGCCACGACCTTATAATAATAAATCGTCGAAGGTTCGAGTTGATTGTCCACATACTGGGAGGCGCTCAAGCGATCGGCGATCTTCGTGTAGGGCCCGTCGGCAGCCGTAGAGCGATACACGGCGTAAGCAGCGGCAGGCTGGATTCGATCCCAGTCCAAGCGGATGACCTGATGGTTCAGCGCAGCTGCGGCCAGGTGACCGACCGGAGCAAGAAGCGTGCGCCCGGATACCGTCAGGCTCGGCTGCGAAACCGTCGTTCCGTCGGAAGCCTTCACATAGTAGTAGTACTTCGTATCCGGCTGCAGGTTCGTGTCCGTGAAAGCCGAGTCATTCAGGTTCGCGGCCGCTTCCGTGAACGGACCGTCGGCTGCCGTGGCGCGGAAAACGCTGAACGTGACCGGAGCTCCGGAAGCATAGGACCAATCGAGCGCGATCGAAGTGGAGCTTGCCGCGGTCAGCGTGAGATCGGTCGGCGCGGCCGGGGGCGCCTTCAAGGTCAGCTCGCCGTATACGGATGTGTCCATATAACCGGTGCCTGTCGTGTCGTTCCAAGCCGCCACGCTTTGGCGGGCACCGTCTTTGGCGTCGTTGATCTGCACGTCGAAGCCGAGCTTCAAGCCGTTCGCCGGCGTGACCGACTTGAGCGGAATCTTGACTTCGACGGTATAGTTCATTCCGTTGACATGGGTTGCCGATACGAAACCGTCCGCGAGGGCAGGCGGGTTAAACGAAGTCTCGTTGTCGAAGTTCACCCTGTACTGCCCGTCATCGTCTTGGTAGAACGAAGTCTTGGCATTGTTCTGATCCACGAAGATTTCGACGGAATCCTGCTCCCAAGGATTGAGGCTGCCCTTATCCAGCTGCGCATCGCTCACCTGGATCAGCACGTACAGGTTTTGATTGTCCCAGAGCGCTTTCGCGGTTCCGGCCGCGCCTTGCCAAGCCGTCTGGTACCGGTTGATCGGCATTTCCGGCGTCCGGCTCCAGACCGCGTCGACCGTGCCGTCGACGACGGGCGTCGCGAACCCGGCCGTTGCCTGGTTGGCTTGCGTCGACTCGGGCGGATGCTCGGCGATGAATTTATCCGGGTCGAGGATACCGTAGTAAGCCGGTTTGGCCTGCAGGTTCTTATCGAACGGCAGCGGACTGCTTTCGGCCCGCCAGCTCGTCGCGTCGTTCAGTCCCCAGAACGTCACGCGCGCGATGTGGTCGGCATGGGCTTTGTAAAGCTTGAACAGCTGCGCGTACAGATAGCCTTGGGCGACCGCTTGCTTCTCGGTCAGCTGGCCGTTGCTGCCGGCCTGCACGTCGAGCTCGGAGACGCTGACTTCCACGCCGAGGGAAATGAACTTCTCGAGCGACAGCTTCACGTTGTCCGGATTCGTGTTGATGTTGTAGTGTCCTTGCATGCCGATTCCGTCGATCAGCTTCTTGCCGGGATGCGTTTCGGCATACTTGTCGTTCAGCGCTTTGACCATGCTGTAGATGGCTTGGGCCTTGTTCTGATTGTCGTCGTTATAGTCATTGTAGTAGAGCTTGATATCCCAGTCGGGATGATCGTTCAGAACCTCTCTCGCTGCCAAGAACGCTTGCTCGACGTAGTCCGGTCCGACGGCTTGATACCAAGGGGAACGGCGCAGAGCCGATTGCCAATCCGATGGGTTCGCCGGGTTGTCATTCATTGCTTCGTTGACGACGTCCCAGGAAATCACCTTGCTGCCGAAATGCTCCATGACCGTGCGGATATGGGTCCGCATATTGCCCAGCGCTTCGTCGCGTCCGAGAGGAACCGTGTTGTTTTGGGCATCCTGCGCCGTATTCATCCAGGCGGGCGTCTGCTGATGCCAGACGAGCACGTGCCCGTGCACGTTTAGCCCTTCGGCGCGCGCTTTATCCACGATCGCGTCCGCCCCGTCGAACGTAAAGTCTCCCTTCGTCGGTTGGAGCGAATCCGGCTTCATGGTGTTTTCGGCCGTCACCGCGTTGTGGTGCATCTTCAGAAGCTCGAGCCTGACGCCGTCCAGATCGGCCGACGACACCGCGTTACCGATGAGGAAGTCGTTTTGATAGGCATCCTTGATCGGGATCAAATCTTTCTGGATGCCGATCGGGCCCGATCCCCGCACGAGGCTGACATCGTCGATGTAGTAAGAAGCCGTGCCGTTGTTCGAGCTCTCCACGTAAAGGGTTAGATACTCGCCGCCCGCGTTGTTATACCGATACGTGCCTTGGTACAGCACCCATCCGTCGGCGGTCGTGATCGTTTTGCCCAAAACGTTGTTATAGCTGGCGCTGCTTCCGTCGCCGATCTGAGTGGACAATTGGAGCTGCGAGCTATCGGGGGAGAGCAGCTTCACCCACACCGAGAGCGTGTATTCGAAGCCGAGATCCACGTATTTCTCGATTCGCAGCGACGGACCGTGCCAAGCGGCGGTTCTGTTCTCCACTTTGAGCGAATAGGAGCCGCCTGCCGTATGGTTGGCTTCGTTCGTGACGGTCAGCGTTTCGGTACCGGCCCGGCCGGCGAAGCCGCCCGCCGTTTGGTCTTCGAACGTAATCGTGTTGAACGGCAATGCCGGAGGTCTGTCGTTACTTCCTCCACCGCCCGAAGCGGTCTTCTCGGTGATCAGGATATCCCCGATGTAGAACGGAACGCCCGCTCCGGCATCGTTCGATTGGACGCGAAGCGCGCTATCCTTGCTCGTATCCACGGTGAATTCTTTGGTCATCGTGAACGCCGATCCGGCGGCGAAATCCGCCCCGGCCAGCCAGCCGTAGCCGTTCACCGTCTGCAGCCAGGTTTGCGCGCCCGCCGGCACCGTCACTCCGGCATCTACGTAACCGGTGAGGGTGACCGTGTAGGTTTTGCCGTTCTGCAGGCCGAGGTCGGCGAACCTGAAATCGACGGCATCCCAGTTGTTCACGCGGTTGCTCACGTAGAGCGCCGCGCCGTCCGCATTGCCGTCAAACGCTTTGCCGGTCACCGCCGTCAGGCTCGCACCGCCCGATGGCGTTGCGGCTCCTTGGCCTCCCGCGAACGCTTCGTGGTACACCGTAACGGTTTCCGTCGGATCGGTTTCCGCCTGCGCGACGGGAGTCAGCCATAGCGCCGGGCCGAGCAAAGCCGCGGCAAGTAGGCTGCTGATCGCTTGCTTGATTCTTCTCCTCATGGGTTGATTCCCCCTCCGTAATCAGATTTGAGCATAAGTGAAGCGCTTACAACTCCTCTTGCACGTCCTCCTTTCCCAAACCACATCCAGTATAAAGGCTGGTCATTTTGCGTTTTACCAGGAGAACTAAAGAAGAAACTCTGTTTATTTAAGAAGAAGCCGGGCGAGGATGGGTTCCTGCCCGGCTGACAACCGACCCGGACAGCGCACCGCCGTCTCCAACCGTCTCTAGCTGTTATTCTAGGCATAAGGCGTCGTTAACACCTTATCATCGTTTAAACGCACCTTATCTCGTAAATAGGATGATGCCGAATCGTTATTTTGTCGAAAATGCCTTCGGGGCGCCATCACGTGGAGCAATAGCGTTACCATAGCGTCTTATAGCAGACACCGCCGTGCTTTACCGAGTAAATAACGTTTTGACGTAACGTTATTTTTCTTGTTGAGGTGAGACTTGCCGCCAACGGTTCGCTTTCAGCCCGAGGCAATCCGGACAATAACTTACGCCGACGCATCGCTGAAAACATAAAAAGGCTGTCCCTTAGCTTTTGGGACAGCCCCGATGGACACCGCTTAGTCGAGATATTCCCGGATTCGGCTCTTGATTCCGTCGATGCCGAGCGCGAATCCGAGCCCGTTTTTGTTTTTCGCCATGAAGGCGTTCATGCCGATCACTTCGCCCTTCAAGTTGATCAGAGGGCCGCCGCTGCTCCCCGGATTGATGGCGCAATCCGTCTGGATGACGTCGTCCAGATCCTTGTCGGAAACCGCCACCGACTTATGTTTTCTGCTGATGACTCCCGAGGAGAGCGAGTTTTCCAACCCGAGCGGATTTCCGATGGACAGGACGAATTCGCCCACTTCGCTTCTCCGCGAAGAGCCTAACGGCAGAGGTTGGAGCGGCGGGGAGCCTTCCACCTCAAGCAACGCGATATCGTGTTCCTTGTCGTTCCAAACGACCTTGGCCGAACACTTCTTGCCGTTATGAAGGCCGATCCGGATTTCACGCGCGTCCCTCACGACATGGTCGCTCGTCAGAATCCAACCTTTGCGGTTGACGACGAACCCCGTTCCGAACGCGGCCATCTCCTGCCGCCTTTCCGGCGGGGGCATGAAATCGAAAAACGATTGCGGAAACGCCGGTTCCGTCCTCTCCCTGATCGCCTGGATGTCCACGATTCCGCGGCGGCACTTCCGATAGATGGGCACGAGATAATTGCCGGTTTGCCGTCCGGATGGCTTGACCGCCATGCTGCTCGCCTCCCTTTTTCCCAACGGTGGGTGGATCATGCGATAACATATGCACAGGCGGTTGAACCGCCAGTACGATCGCACATGGGAGGCGATAATCCGCTTGCGCACACTGGATATGGAGATACTGTTAAAAAAGCCGGAAGGGGGAAGTAACGTGAGCATGTCGCGATAGCCCAAGTCGACCAGACGGATCAGCTGTATGCGGACATTCGGAAGGAACCCTATTGCATTAGCGTTCCACCACAGTTTTACATTGATTTTCGCGCCTTTATGCTCTAGTATAAGTCGTAGAAATTGATAATCATTATCATTGCAAAGACTGTACCGGAGTGAACATAATGACTTTACTGGAAGCGAGTTTCGGTTCCCAAGTGAAAGTGACGGGACTGGACCGGGTGCATACCCTCGTCCGCCGGCGGCTCGGGGATCTCGGCGTCATGGAAGGAACCGTCATTTCCCTTCGCAAAGCCATGCCGTTCGGGGGCCCTTGCACGATCGAAGTCAAAGGGCAATGGATCGCGATTCGGCGCAAAGACGCGGGTCACATCTTCGTGGAGGCCGTGTGCTGACGGTCGCGTTAACCGGTAACCCGAATACCGGCAAAACTTCGTTGTTTAACATGCTGACCCACTCGTACGAATACGTCGGCAACTGGGCCGGCGTCACGATCGAGAAGAAAGTCGGCATTCTCAATAATAAGCAAGGCCAGCTCGTCGATCTACCCGGGATTTATTCGCTCAGCCCGTTGTCCCGCGACGAAGGGGTCACGACGCTGTACTTGCTGGACGAATCGCCTTCGCTGCTCTTGAACGTCGTCGACGCTTCGCAGCTGGAGCGGAACCTGCATCTGACGATTCAATTGCTGGAATACGGCAAGCCGGTCGTGGTGGCGCTCAACATGGTCGACGTGGCGGAGAAGCGCGGCTTGGACATCGATATCCCGCGGTTATCGCGGCAAATCGGCGTTCCGGTCGTTCCCGTCATCGCTCGCACGGGCAAGGGTTGCGACGCTCTGCTGCAAGAAGCGCTCCAATCGAGCAAGGGCGGCGGTTCAAACCCCGGCGGTCGCCGGTTGAATTACGGATCGCTGCTGGAGAAGGCCGTTTCCAAGCTGGAAGCGAAGCTGCCGGACGATTTGCAGCCCAAGCGGTGGCTGGCCCTGCAATTTTTCGAAGGCAACATTCCGGTCTTGCAAAAGCTTCGCCAGCATGTCGATCCCGCCTGGCTGCAAGCCTTCTACGATGAAACGGAGGCCCTTGTTCAAGCGGAAGCCGCGGGCAAACGGCTGCCGGATTACGTGCGCGACAGACGCGCCGATATCATAAGCGGCTGGATGAAGGACGCAGTACGCGAAACCGAATCTTCGCGCTCCACGCTGTCGGAAAAGATCGACGCGGTCGTCATGAACAAGTTTCTCGGCATTCCGGTATTTCTGGCCTTCATGTATTTCACTTTCAAGCTGACGTTCGACTGGATCGGGACGCCTCTGTCCGATCAGTTAGACGCTCTGCTCAACGGGCCGATCCGGAACGGCCTTTCGTCTTTTCTGGACACGGCGGGGGCCGCGGCGTTCATCAAAGCCGTCCTGCTGGACGGCGTGGTTTCGGGAGTCGGGGGCGTACTCGTCTTCGTGCCCCAAATCTTCATGCTGTTCCTGATCATCTCGTTCATCGAAGATTCCGGATACATGGCGCGTATCGCGACCGTCATGGACAAATTGCTGGAGGGCGTCGGGCTGAACGGCAAAGCTTTCATCCCGATGATCATCGGGTTCGGCTGCAACGTTCCGGGCATCATGGCCGCGCGGACGATCGAGCAGCCGAAGGAACGGCTTCTGACCATTCTGTTGACCCCGCTCATGTCCTGCTCCGCCAGATTGTCCGTATACAGCCTCTTCGTAGGCACGTTCTTTCAATCGCATCAGGCGATTATCGTTTTATCGCTGTACGTGCTCGGCGTGGTCGTCGCGCTTCTCCTGGCCAAGCTTTTTTCCAGCTCGTTAGCCAAGGAAGAGGAATCGATGTTCATCGTCGAGGTGCCGCCTTACCGGATCCCGCAATGGCGCACCTTGTCCCGCAGCACGTGGGAGAAAGGCAAAGGCTTCGTTCGGAAAGCGGGCACGTTCATATTCGGCGGCTCCGTCGTCATCTGGCTGCTCGGCTACACCGGCTTTCACGGGTGGAACGTGCCGATGAACGAAAGCTTCCTGCAGACGATCGGTTCCTTCATCTCTCCCGTCCTGCATCCTCTGGGCTTCGGCAATTGGCAGGCGGGCGCCGCTCTGCTGACGGGCTTTCTGGCCAAAGAGGTCGTCGTGTCCACGATGGGAATCATTTACGCGGCACCCACGCAAGCCGGTTTGGAAGGCGCGATTTCTCATTTCTTTACGCCTCTTCAAGCCTACAGCTTCATGGTGTTTATCCTGCTTTATGTCCCTTGCCTCGCAACGGTCGGCGTTATCCGCAACGAAACGAAATCGGCCAAATGGACCTGGTTTTCCGTGGGATACGCGTTGATCGTCGCCTATATCATTGCGTTCATCATCTATCGCGGCTGTCTTCTCCTGGGCTTTCATTAAACTACGAAGAAGGGAATGAACCTTCATGGTCTTCAGCATTGTTGCGGGTGCGGGTATTTTCGGTTATGCCGGATGGACTTTGTATCGTTATGTGCGCAAAACGAGGCAAGGCAAATGCGCGGCATGCTCTCTTCAATCCTCTTGCCAGACATCCTGCTCCAGCCCGGTAAGCCAATAAGCGGATTTACGATCGTAAAGAATAAAGGACAAGACCCGCCGACGTTTGCGTCGTTAACGGTTCTTGTCCTTTATTTTTATTGCCGTTAATCGAATGCCGCCAGGAGTAACTCCACCGCTTGCGCTGCTTGAACCTCCACGCATACCTGCACCGGCGTTCCGACGCGGGGCTTGCGCCTCAGATCCGCCACGGTCATGCCGACGCAAAGCTCGCCTGTGCATTCCACCGATAGATGCATCGTCTGAGTACGCACGATTCCCGGCTCCAGGGCGATCAGCAGGGCCAAGGGATCATGCATAGGCGCGTAATCGCGGAACCCGTTGAACTCTCGATAGAAGCCGAAATAAAACCGCATCATCCCGTCGATGAAGTCGACGATGCCGCGATTCTCGGGCTTGCAGGTCCGCTTCAGCGAATCCAGCTGCGATTGATGCAGCAGCGTCTTCATGGTCACGTCCAAGCCGACGAGCGTGATCGGCATGCCCGACCGGACGACGAGTTCCGCGGCCTCGGGATCTCCCCAAATATTCGCTTCGGCGACCGGCGTCACGTTGCCCGGCGCTTGAACCGCGCCACCCATGACATAGAGGTGTTTGATCTTGCCCGCGAGCCGGGGATCCTTCCGCAGAGCCAGCGCTACGTTCGTCAGCCGCCCGAGCGTGACGAGAACCAATTCGCCGTTCAGCTCGTCGGCCATGCGGAGGATGAAATCGTCCGCGGCTTCCTCGATCGGACGTTGGGAGGATAGAGGCAGCTCGACCTCGCCGATGCCGTTCTGTCCGTGCACGTGCGTCGAGTAGCCTTGCAATTCGCGTGAAATCGGCTTCGATGCGCCACGGCTGACGGGAATTTCATTCTCCCGCCCAGCCAGCTTGAGGATCCGGAGCGTATTCTCGGTTGCCAGTTCCACGGAAATGTTGCCGAAAACGGTGGTGATCCCCACGATGTCCGCCTTTTCCGATTTCAGGCCGTACAGGATCGCGAAAGCGTCGTCGATCCCGGTGTCCGCGTCGATGATGATTTTCCGTTGCGTCATTTCATTCTCCCTCGTTCAGCAATCTTTCCACTTCTTTCAGGACGGGCATGCCGCCTTGGGCTCCGAATTTCGTCACCGCCAGCGCGGAGACGGCGATCGCGAACCGCACGCTTTCCTCGAGCCCCCGATTCCGGGACAACGAGCAGGCCAGTCCGCCGTTGAAGGCGTCGCCCGCGCCGGTCGTATCCACGACTTCAACGCGTCGAGAAGCGGACCGTTGCAGCGTTCCGCCCCGCGTTTTCCAAGCTGCGCCTTGGCTGCCCAGCGTCGCGATGACCGCTTCCGGTCCTTTGGCGAGCAGGGCATCCATGGCCTTCTCCAAGCCTTCGGACTCTGGGTCCACGCCGGTTAGGGTATGTAACTCGGTTTGATTCGGCGTGATATAACGGATTTTGCCCAAAACGTCCGCCGGAATCTCGCTCGCCGGGGCCGGATTCAGAATGACCGGAATGCCCTGTCGATAGGCGATGTCCACGGCCGCCGCGACCGCTTCCATCGGAATCTCCAGCTGCACGAGCAGGATCGACCCCTTCGAGATGACCTCGCTCCAAGCGTTTACGTCTTCTGCGGTTAGGGTGCCGTTCGCGCCGGGTACCACCAGGATCGTGTTATCCTCTGGCGTCAGCGTAATGGAGGCGATCCCGGTCGCCGCGGAGCCGGTCTTCTTCATATGCTCGGCGTTGACCCCGTTCGTCTCGAGCGACTTCATCAAGCTGCCGCCGAACGCGTCTCCCCCCACCGCACCCAGCATGAACGTTTCATGGCCGAGCTTGGCACAAGCGACGGCTTGGTTGCCGCCTTTGCCGCCGGGCTCGAAGTGCACCTCTTGTCCGAACAGCGTCTCGCCGCTCGCCGGAAAGCGGGAAGCCTTGACGACGATGTCCATGTTCATGCTTCCCACCACGACCACGGTTCCATGAGTAGACGTCATATTTACGTTTCTCCTTTGCGGATTCCCGCTTCATCCTCATCTTCTCGAATGGTACCACTCCTGCGGAAGTAAAAAAAGTCCCGGTGAGTGACCCTCACCGGGACTTGCTGAACCGTCTGCTCCGTTAGATGATACCGGCAGCCAAGATGATGACCAGCAGGATGAAAAGAACGAGAACGAACGCGGCGCCGCCGCCCCATCCAACCCCGCAACCTACGCCGCCGACTCCGACTCCGCCGACTCCGACTCCGCCAACTCCGCCGAATCCAAAAGCCATTTCGAATCACTCCTTATGAAGGTTGGGATTTGTTCCCCCCTTAATATATGGAGACATTCTGCCAACGGACAGGATATTCGCGCATGCCGGGTCAAAATCAGCGAATGTCCCGGTGTCTGCGTTCCAATTCTCTCTCAAGGCTCGCGAGCCCTTTGCCCATCGCCCAGTAATGATTGGACCGGAAGATCGGCTTCATGACCGGAGACAACCATTTCAACAACGGTTTATCCGCGTTCACGTACCAATCGAATCGTACGTTCACGTACTCGCCGTCCTGCTCGAATTTCCAAGTGCCATGACCGGCCAAATCGCCGGAGGCCTTGAGCGACAGGGAATGCGGAACATTTTCCGCCGTTTTGCACGACTGCCAGCGCAGCTTGTAGGGCAGCTTGCCCCTCGTAAGGAGGGCGTATACCTCGTTTCCCGTTTCCTTGTCGGTTCCCGCCGTTTGAATATCTAAATATACTTCCGGCCACCAGCGCTGATAATCCTTGAAATTCGAACAGACTTCATAAACTTCCCGGATGTCTCCCTTGATCCGCCAATCCGTCGGCATATAATATTCGTTTGCTCTCATGTTATCCTCCCGGTTCATCGAGTCGCGCCCGACTTCTTGCCGAAAGAATAACCCGCGGCACTCACAAAATTCTCCCAAGCTCCCGGTCAGCCGCCAAACGTAAAAAACCCCGCATTCATCTCCTCGTCGAACGGGGAATTCCACATATAACTCCGGATCGTTTCCTTCGCGGCCGCCTCATCCCCAATGCCGCGGTAATAATGCACGAGCATTCGGGCAAGGGCAGCCTGCTGCGCCGCCACCTCCGCCCCGAGCCCTAAGCTCCACACGTAATCTTTGCCCCCGAACAAAGCTCCCCGGGACGTTCGAAACTGGTTCTCTCCCTCCACCGCATTCCGTTCGTCGATCGCGGACGTCCGGTTCATAAAGTCGCGAAAGCTTTCCAGATCCGTGAAAGAAGGGGGGATGCGCATCAGGTATCCTTCGTTGCCGTGAGTTAACTCCACCGTCAGTTCCGCTTCTTTCAAAGCCTTCTTCAGCCGGTAGACCGTGTTGTGGACGTTATGGAGCGCACGTTCTTCATCCAGATCCGGCCAAAGAAGATCCGCCAATTGCCATTTGCCCGCAAGGCGGTTCGGATACGCGAGCAGATAAGCGAACAGCTCCTCCGTCTTCCGGGTCGGCCAGCCGATCAGGCTTCCGTCCGCTTTCCTTGTCTCGAACGTGCCTAAGCAGCGGACCGGCGGATTCTCGGCAGCGGACTGAGGCCGCGATGCGGAACGCAGCAAATGGTTCTTCAAGAGTCGGGTCACGACCCTCTCAAGCGTATCTGGCGTGACTGGTTTGAGCAGGTAATCGACCGCGCTCACGCGGAACGCCTCGACCGCGTAGCCGGGATAAGCCGTCGTGAACACGACCTGAAGCTCTTCATCGATCGCCCTCAGTTTGTCCGCAAGCTCGATACCGCCCATCTTGGGCATCTCGACGTCAAGAAAGACGGCGTCGGGCTTCAACTGCGGATACCGTTCCAGCGCCTCGAGAGAACTCGTGAACGTTCCCGCGACCTGCAGCATCGGATGCCGGCCGACAATCCTCTCCATCAGATCCAGGATCGGCTTCTCATCCTCTACGATCATGACGCGCAACATGCTTTCTCCTCCCCCCTCTTCAGCTTGCCGTATCCGGCTTCGGCATATAAACGGTAACCCTCGTTCCCCGTTCCAATGCCGAATCGACCGTTACGCTCGCGCCCGGAATGCCCGCCAGCCGCCTGCGGACGTTCGTCACTCCGATGCCGGCGCCGTCCGGCCGATCGCCCGCTCTTAAGCGGTAGAGGATATCATCCGCCATGCCGATGCCATCGTCGGCGATATCGAATCGGATATAGCCGTTCCCGTCCGAAATCGTTAACGTTACCGTACCGTTGCCATCTTTTTCGAACAACCCGTGCCGGATGGCATTCTCGACGAACGGCTGAAGGGTAAGCGAAGGAATGACGACCGATTCGAGTTCGGGATCCGCCTGCAGCTTGTAGGCCAGACGCTCGCCGAACCGCGCTTTCTCTATTTCCACGTAAGCCTCGATCAGTTCCAACTCCGTGTTTAGGGGAACGTACAGCGTCTTTTGGTCACGTTCGAACACCATCCGCAAATAGCGGCTCAACTTGGACAGCAAATAAGCGGCCTTTTCCCCGTCGGTATAACAAAAAGAAACGATGCTGCTGATCGCGTTGTACAGAAAATGCGGTTTAATCTGCGCTTGCAGGAACGCCATTTCGTTTTTGACGGCCAGGTCCATCGATTTTTTCATCGACAACAACGTCCGGACCCTTGCGGCGAGCGTCTTCGGATCGAACGGTTTGGCGATGAAGTCGTTCCCGCCCGCGCGGAAGCAGAGCTCGATATCGTGCAAGGAATCCCTTGCGGTCGCAAACAGAACGGGCAATTCGAGCACCGAGCGCGTTTCCCGTACGGTCCGGCACAGATCGATTCCCGACATTTCCGGCATCATGACGTCCAATATCATGAGATCGATGCCCGGATGGTCTTCCAGCTTGCGCATCGCCTCTTTCGCGGAAAAGGCCGTCAACACGTTGTACTCATCACCCAGCAGATTGAGCAGGATACGGACGTTGGAGGCCTCGTCGTCGACGATCAGTACGGTATACTCCCGCGATGGATCCATGATTTCGAGTTCCGCCGGGTAAACCGAGCCTGTCCGTTCCTCCGATGCGGCAGCATACCCTTCCGCGGATTCGAAGGCGATGCCCTCTGCCGGCGGCAAGGTGAACGCCATGCTCGTGCCTTGTCCGGGTTCGGAACGCTCCACGTAAATTTGGCCGCCCATCCGTTCCACCAGCCGGCGGCTGATGTATAGACCCAGCCCCATTCCCGTGTAACCGTCCTTCGGAAGGTCGCGTTCCGCTTGCTCGAAATAACCGAAAATGGCTTCATGGCTTTCCTTCGGAATTCCGATCCCCGTATCCTCTACCCGCACAATAACTTGACCGTCCGCAACCGCCGCGCCGATCGCGATCCATCCGCTTTTCGTATGTTTGATCGCATTATGAATGAGGTTGTACAGTACCTGGCGTACCCGGTTTTCGTCCGCACGGACGAACGTGCCCGGCATTATGCGGTTCTCCCATCGCACATCCTTGCCCGCCAGTTCGAACTCCAGCACCTGGAACGCCGTCTGAGCGGCGACCCGCAAATCCAGCACGGTTTCCGCAAGCTGCAAATCCCCGTGCTTCAGCCGGACGACGTCCACAAGGTCGTTCACGAGCGCTGAAAGCTTCGTCGACGTGTCCTGGATGAGAGTCAGCTCGCTTCGCTGTTTATCCGTAAGTGCGCCCGCTCTCCCGTCGAGCAAGAATGAAGCCATATTCTGAATGCCGTGCAATGGGGTTTTCAATTCATGCGACGTGTTGGCCAGGAATTCATCCTTCAGCTTGTCCCGCTGGATCAATTGCTCCGTCAACTGTTCCGTTCGATTCATGGCGCGGGCGAGACGGAACGCGAGCAGCGTATTCATGAAGGTGATGACCGCAAGGAACGCGATGCGGCGCCCAAAATCCGTGTCCACCCAGCCGAGCGAATAGAAAAAACCGAACAGCAGAATCGACAGGATCGATACGAGAACTCCGCAAAGGAGCGCGGATTCCTTGCGGTCCAGTTGTCCGTTTTGTTTCGCGTACAGCCGCACGGACCGAAAGAAGTAAAACGCGACCAGCAGCAAGGAATAGATCCACGGCAGATTGCCGACGACCGAATACATCGTATGGGGAAGAGCCGCGACGGAAGCGATGTAGGCAGCGAGCGGGGCGACGAGCGCCATAAGCAGCCTTCGGGATAACAGCTTACCGTCCAAATAATGAAGGAACATGCCCAGAACCGCGAAATTCGACAACCCGCCGATGTAATAAAGCTTCCTCGCCCATTCATAGGAGAATTCCGGCACGAGTTGAAGAAGCAGTTGATCTCCGTCCAACGCAATGAAGACGATGAATGTCAGGAAGTAGAGGCCGCTGTACAGATAGGCTTTGTCCTTCAGCCTCATGACGTAGATGGTCAAGTGATGCCCGCCGAACAACAAAAGGATGAACAGACCGAAAAACTCGAAAGCGAAAAGGATTTCGTCATTTCGTGCCATGTCCGCTTGCGTGCCGAACTGCAAATCTTCAAAGCCTCCGATGCGCGCCGGATCGTCGCTGGCGACTTGCAGAACGATTTCCAGCTCCCGGCCTTCCGCGCGGAAGAACGTCGTATACGGCTTGTTTTCCGCTTTGAATTCGCGCGGGTTGCCGGACGGATTCCCGCCGTTGCCGATCTCAAAGCCGTTAACGAAAAGCCGGTGCGCCCTGTTAATGTTGTTCACCCGGATTCCGTAACTGGCGCCGCTCTCCTGCAGCTTGACGTTCAAACGATACGTCCCGTACGGCGTGCCGCTCGCCCGGTCCGGAGGACTTCCTCCAAACCAGGCATTCGGGATGTTGGCGGTGATGGCCTCTTCGCCTCTTTCTCCGCCGCTGCGGAAATCATCCGGCGAAAGCAGCTTGTTCGGGTAGAACGTCCACTCTCCGTCGAGATTGACGAACCCCCTGCTGCCGAAATCCCAGCCGCTTAGATCCAAAACGCCGTGCGAAGCCTCCGGGGCCGACCGGTTCGGCACCGTGTAACCGTAAATCCCTATCAATAACAAAATCGAAATCAGCGGTATCAGCGTTAACCCTAACGCCCGGGAGCCGATAAGCCCCCCATTTCTCCAGCTCAAGCTCCCCACCGGTTCCTCCCGTGATCATTTTCGCCAGCCTAACATCTTTCGCTCCCAAATTCCTCTCAAGCCATTATCACAAAATTTTCGACAGCCTGCCACGAGAAACTGCAGCCGCGCTCGGTTTGTGAGAATTTTGGGAGAACAACATCGTATGCTGGAAGAACAACAATCATAGGGGACGAAAGGGTGACGAAATTTGAGGAAGAAAGCGGCAGGACTCGCGCTGCTGGCGGCTTTGTCTGTCGGACTGTTCGCCACGTCCGTTCCTGGCGCGAGCGCGGACTCGCAGCGGCAGCAAATCGAACAAGATGACCCGAGAATCCAATATAACGGGACATTCACGCCGGTGAGCGGTTCGGAGTTCTCGAGCGGGAACATGAAGCAGTCCTTGACCGGCGGTACCATCTCGTTTCGGTTTGTCGGCAATTATCTGAAATTGGGGTTGGCGGCGAAATACAGCGCACCGATGGAGCCCAAGGTGCAAATTATCGTCGACGGGAATCCGACCACGGTGGACCTGGCCAATGGCGGCGTCATTCCATTCGAACTGGACAACCTGGGCGATAGGGTCGAAAACGAAAAAGGCGAAATGGTATATGTCCCTCATCAAGTTTTCATTGCGCCGGCGAACGTGACAGGATATAAGGACGTTGTCGCTCTGGACTATATCGTTTATGACAATTACTCCCCTTCGGCGAATCCGGATCATAGAACGACCAGGCAGGCAACGCCGGTCAGCGGCAAAGTGACGGGGACAGACCCGAATCAAGACGCGTTGACGTTCAGCAAATCCGCGGGCCCAGTGAACGGAACGGCCGCGGTGAACGCCGACGGCAGCTGGACGTACGCGCCCGCGGCAGGTTTTACGGGTACGGACAGCTTTGGCGTCACGGCCTCGGATCCGTTTGGTTTGTCCGCGCAGACGACCGTGACCGTGGACGTTGCCAACATCGCGCCTATCGCCGCCGTGCCTTTCGTGGAAGCCGAAACGGGTCAAGGCGAGGCGGTTGCCGGCCAGGCGGGGGTCGTCGATGCCGGTGGAGACGCCTTAATTTATGCGAAGCTGAAAAGCCCCCTGTACGGCACGGTGGACGTCGACGAGGACGGCAGTTGGACCTATACTCCGCAAGCCGGATATTCGGGCGTCGATTATTTCTCCGTCAAAGCAGTCGACCCGTCCGGCGACATCGCCGAGCAGCTGTTCGTCGTGACGGTCCATCCATCTGACAGCGGCGGCACCGTAACGCCCCTTACCGGCGAAGATATCGAGGACGGCACGATCGGCCTGGCAGATCTCGCCGACGACGTCACGAAACGGCTTAGCGGCGGTACGGTGCTGACCGTCGTCCAAGATCAGCCGTTCGATGTCGCCGTCGCCGGCCACGATTCTTTGCAAAACGGTGCCGAATCGGACGGCGTAACGGTAACCAACACGGACGGGAGCGACGGCTATATCCGCCTCAGCGGCACGTTGACCGTGCCCGGCATCCGTACGGTGACCATTGACGGTGCCTCATTCGTATTCGACGTGACGGAGGCGCCTGCCGATTCGCCGATTTCCGTGACGTTCGATGAGTAGGAGGCGAAGAGACGTGGTTGCGATGCGCCGCATCGTCAGCGGAGCGCTTGCCGCGCTGCTGTGGCTCATGCCGCTTGCCTTGCTGGTGGAGGCTGCTAGCGGATCCGACATTAAGGACGGTACCATCGAGCGAGTCGATCTGGCTCCGGCAGTGCGGGATCGGCTCGCCGAAAGCGCCGTTCTGACGGTCGTCAAAGGCCTGCCTTTTACTGAAACCATTCCGGGTCTTGATTTTCTGGAGTCGTCGTACGATTCTTCCGGCGTAACTTTAAGCAATATCGACTCAAACGACGGTTACGTGCAAGTTGCGGGTATGATCGCCGAGACGGGGTTGCAACGGATCGTGCTCGACGGGTTTCCATTCTTGTTCGATGCCGTCGACCCGCCAACGTCCGGCGCCGTCTCCTACGCAATTAGCGGGAGCGGCGGGAAGGAAGCGGACAAGCTGGTTTCGAATGCCGGTGACGCGTTCAAGACGGTGACGCTCTCCGTGTACGCCCCGGACACGTCGAGGCACTATCGGTACCGCGGCGTGGAACTCGCGGTTTTTGCGGAAACGCCGGGAGGTTCATATACGGCAATGCCCGGAAAACAGAAACGAGTGATCACGAACCGGACAACCTTGGAAATCGATCTAGCGTCCGCTGACGATTACGAGGCAGGCAATACGTACAGGCTTGGCTATCGCGTGCTGTACAGCCTTGTCGGGGCTCACGGCTCCGAGATCCTTGCCGGCGACGCGGACAACGGCAAAGAGGGATGGCGGCTGCTCGAGGACAACGGAACTCTCTTCTCCTTCACCCGATCCGCCGCGCCGGCGTTGTCCTCGGACGCGACGCTGAGCGGTCTCTCCGTCTCGGAAGGGAACCTGACGCCCGCCTTCAGCTCCGGCAGAAAGAGCTATTCGGTTACGGTCTCCGAATCCGTGTACGCCGTAGCCGTGACGCCGACGGTCGCCAGCGGCAAGGCAACGGTAACGGTTGACGGCAAAACTGTAGAATCCGGCGCCGCGGTCGACGTATCCCTCAAAACCGACTCGTCTGTGACCTCCATTCCCATTACCGTTACGGCGGAGGACGGCACGACGAACGAATATTCGATTACGGTGACACGTTCGGCAACGGACACCGGCTCGGATCCGCCGCCGGAATCTTCCGACAATGCGGCGATCGCCCATCTGTCCGTTCATCCCGGCGCCCTGACTCCCGCTTTTGCGCCGGATGTGGAGAGCTATACCGTACATGTGCCTTATACGGCCACGGAGATGACTATCGAAGCCTTGCCGTTCGAGCCGGATGCCTCCGTCACCGTTAACGGAAAGGCCAAGGTAGATGCCGTGCAGCTGGCCGTCGGGGAAACTCCGATCTCCGTTGAAGTTATAGCCCCGGACGGCGAAACGAGGATGACATATCGGCTCGTCGTCACCCGGGAAGGTCCGCCTTCCACGACGAATTCGAATGATCGCATTACAGTTATTCCATCGAAGCCCGGAAGCTTGCCGCTCGAATTCTCGACCGCGGTAACCGAGCGTGGCGGACTGTCGTACTTGTCCGTCGATCCGGTTAAAGCCGCCGCGGCCATCGATGCCGCGCCGCAAGGAACGACAACGTTCCTGCTATCCGCTTCGGCGGTATCCGCCGGCATCAATATTCCGGCTGCCGTCATTGACGCCGCGGAGAGAAAGGCGGGGGCCGATGCATCTTTCGTCGTTGCAACGCCGACCGGGACACTCAGATTGCCTGCCGGTCTGCTCTCCAAGCTGGCTGACGGGAACAACGGCGCCGCTATGACCGTCACCATCCGGACATCCGATGACGCGGCGGCGACGCAGGTTCGGAATGCCGCCCTCTCCGACGGAGTTCGGCTGATCTCGAGCCCGGTCCAATTCGAACTGGCCGTTCTGGACTCCGAAGGGGTTATGCATGCCGTCGAAGATACGAACGGCATTTATGTGGAGCGCACCTTGCAACTGGAAAGCCCGGCTGCTTCGGTCACGCAACTATCCATCTTTATGCTCGCCGATGACGGAAGGCTGGCCTATGTCCCCGCGACATTCGAACGCCATTCCGACGGCAGCGTAACGGCGCATGCGTATCGGGCGGGCTTTAGCACCTATGTGGCGGGCAGCAAAGAGGCGGCGTTCGGGGACCTGGCCGGTCACTGGTCGGCGGCCGCGGTTCACGGTCTTGCTTCTAAAGGCATCGTCTCCGGCCGCGGACCGTCCCGATTCCAGCCGGACGGCATCGTCACCAGAGCCGAATTCGGCTCGATCCTGGCCAGGGCACTGGGTTTGCAAGGCAACCCCTCCGGGCCGTCATATGCCGACATTTCGCCAACCAAATGGTATTACCGAGACATCCTCGCGCTCACACAAGCCGGAATCATGAGAGGCACGAATGGCCTCTTGCTGCTTGACAGTCCGCTGACGCGGGAAGAAATGGCGGCCATGACGGCACGAGCTATTCACTATGTGAAGCCTTCGCAGTCGGCAAGGCAGCCCGATCATCTTTACGCCTATAGGGACGCCGGAGCGATAAGCGGCTGGGCTAGGGAAGCCATGCAGGAGATGGTGTCCCTCGGCGTGATGAAGGGGAACGGGCAGGGTCTTCTCCGCCCGTCCAGCAAGGCGACAAGGGCGGAAGCGGCCGTCACCGTGCTTCAGATGCTGAAGACGCTCGGTTTTGCCGACGATCCCGCATCCAAATGAACGAAGAACAACCCGTCGAACTCATCGACGGGTTGTTTGCTGGACAGACGGATTACCCCTTATGCGCGCTGAAAGCTACGCCTTCGATAAAGCGCTTCTGGAAGATGAAAAAGAGAACGATCATCGGGATGACGGCCATGAAGGCTCCGGCCATCAAGATCGGATAATTCGTGCTGAACATGGAAACCAGCGTGGCCAGCCCGGAAGATAAAGTAAGCTTATCCGGCGAACTGTTGATGATAAGAGGCCATTGCAATTCGTTCCAAGACCACAGCAGTTGAATGATCACGATCGCCACCAAAGCGGATTTCACCAAAGGCAGCATGATATATCGGAACGTCTGAAACGGATTGCAGCCGTCCAGGATCGCAGCTTCCTCCAACTCTTTGGAAATGCCGAGAAAAAATTGACGAAGCATGAACGTAGCGAACGGACTGACCAGCGAACAGATCCAGAGGGCGGTCACCGTATTGACCAATCCCCATTTGCTCATGAGCAAGTATTGCGGCGTGTAGAAGACGGGATTCGGAACCATCATGACGGAGATGATGATGAAAAACAGGATCGATCTTCCCGGGAACCGGATTCTCGCGAAAGCGTAGGCCGCCATGGAGCTGAAAATGACGGGAAATAAAGTCTTCATGAAGGCGGTAAACGCCGTATTCAAGTAATAGTGCTTAAAGTCCGATTTTTCGAATGCCTTCGCATAGCTGCTCCAATCCGGATGGGAAGGAAATATTTTCACGGGGATTTGGGTGGCTTCCGTCACGGTTTTGAAAGACGTCAGAATCATCCACAGGAAAGGGACGATCATGACGATGGCCGCTGCGATGAGGATCAGGTGAATCGGCCAATTGGATTTGCCCGAACGGGTTGGCGCGCTGTTCGTCATTCTCTTCCCTCCCTTAGTCGTAGACGACCCATTTTTTCTGCAATGAGAACTGAATGCCCGTCAAAATCAAATTGATGACGAGCAGAACGTCCACGATGGCCGCTGCGTAGTTCTGGTCGTAATAGACGAACGCATTTTGGTAATACGCATAGACGAGAGAACGCACGGCAGGCAGCGCTACGTTCGTTTTGCCGATCAGCAGGTAGATCGAATCGAAAATCTGGGTCGCTCCGATCATCAGGATGACCGTCGTGAAGAAGAGCGTCGGCGTCAGCAAGGGCAAGGTGATGTAGCGGAACTTGCGGAACCGCACGGCCCCGTCGATTTCCGCGGCTTCGTACAGCGCCTTCGGAATGCCTTGCAAGCCTGCCAGAATGAGCAGCATGTTAAAGCCGATCGCTCCCCAGACCCCCACGATGACCAGCGCGAACATGGCGAATCTCGAATCGGAAATCCAGGCGACATGCGTGCCGAGCAAATAGTTGATAAACCCGTAATCGCGGGCGAATAGCACGACCCAAACCATGGCTGCCGCGGCGGGCATCGTGACCTGGGGCAGGAAGAAAATGACGCGGTACGCGGATAACCCTCGAATCTTGGCATTCAACAGCACGGCGAAAAAAGTAGAGAAGATCAGCGTCAGAGGAACGAATAAAACCACGTAATACATTGTGTTTCGCAGGTTACGCCAGAATTCTTTGTCGTGAAACAGCTTCTCGTAGTTGGCGAAACCGACCCAATGGTTGACGAGCCCGAAATTCTCGGATTTCAAAAAACTGAGGTAAATCGAATAGACGGCCGGCCAGCTCCAGAACAAGACCGTACCGAGCAAGGTAGGTGCAATCATGGCGTAAGCCCACATGTACCTGCTTCTCGAATTCATAGCCTACCTCCCCGCATTCATTGAGGCATTCCGGAAACCCGGAATGCCTCAGCCTTTTTATGCCAATCCGAAAATGCCTTATTTGTTGTCCGCGATCGCTTGGTTCATCATCGCAGCCACTTGTTTGGCGCCCTCTTCGATCGAGATATTGCCGCCCCACGCTTGCGCCATGATTTCCGATTCTTTCGGGAACCAGACCGGATAGGCTTTCGAGCCGGCCGGGTAAGGCATGGCGTCAGCCGCTTGATCGATGAACACCTGCAGGTTCAGCTGCGGTTTGGATTTTACCCATGCGGCTTGCGTGTCCTTGAAGGCCGGGATCGCCGCGCCCATCTCCGCCGTGATTTCCGCCGCGCGTTTGGAGCCGAGGAATTTCAGGAACTGCCATGCTTCGTCTTTGTGTTTGCCGGAAGCCGACATCACGTTGCCGAGACCGTTGATGATGTTGCCGCGCTTCGCTTTACCTTTCGGTAGCGGTGCCCAGTTCCATTTGCCTTTGATGATGTCGCTGCCGTCGATGTCGGTCGTTCTCCAGTCGCCTTCGAAGATCATCGCGACTTTGCCGGACTTGAACATTTCCGTAGCGTCCGTATCCGTCATCTGCTGATGGGACGGAGAGGCTTTGTCGAGGATCATTTGATAACGGGCCTTCAGCGCTTCGATCGATGCCGGATCGTCATAGCCGGACTTCGAACCGTCCGCGCTGATGACGGAACCGCCGTTCGCGAGCATGTCGTTCCAATAGCCCGTTTGCGTATCCATCTTGGCCGCGAAGCCATAGATTCCTTTATCCGGTTGGCTCAGTTGTTTCGCCACTTGCGCCAGCTTGGCGTAATCCCAAGTGTCGTCCGGATACGGAACGCCCGCTTTATCGAAAAGGTCTTTGTTGTAAGCCAGCCCGATCGTGTCGAAATCTTTCGGGATCGCATAGTTTTGGCCGTCCAGCGCGTAGATCGAACCCAGGTTCGCCGCATAGTTGTTCAGGTCGATCTCGCCGGCTTGCACTTTATCCGTGATGGGCTCGAGGAATTTGCCGGATGCGTACTTCACGAACTGGCCGCTGTGCATCCAGAATACGTCCGGCAGCGTACCGGCCGGAGCGGCCGCGGACATCTTCGTCCAGTAATCCCCCCAAGGAATGACCTCGACTTTGACTTTGATGTTCGGGTTTTGAGCGGTGAATTCTTTGGCGATCGCTTCCATCGCCGGCTGCTGCAGTTGATCCCAAATCGTGTACGTCAGCGTGACGTCTTCTTTCGGCTTATCGGACGACTGGCTGGCCGGAGCGCTGGCCGAAGCGTCGCTTCCTTGCGATGCCGCTCCGCCGTCATTCGATTTGCTGCCGCCGCAGCCCGCCAATGCCAGCGCGGTAACCACCAGCAGGCTCATTGCGGAAATCCATGTTTTTTTGCGGAATGCCACTGTATTTCCCCCTCGAGATGATGATAGATAGGCAATGGCCCGAAAAAATTTGCGCACATTTCCTCGGATCCTGCCTGACAAGGTGTCCCTTGTGTTTTCATCATAAATCACGGGATTACGGGCACGAAATGCCTCATTTTAAAGATTGAAACCCAAAAATTAAGATCGGCTATGCAAGATCTCGGCATCCGTTACATAATGTTTTTGAAGAAACGAATCAAATATATGCGCAATTATTTGCATTTAAGGAGATGGAATTTCATGAAAAAACCGTCGCTGGCCGTGATCGGGGCAGGCGCGAGAGGGCTGCTCAGCTATGCCCCTTACTTCAGCCGATTTCCGGACGAGGCGGAGATCGTCGCCGTCGCCGAACCGAACGAACAAAGAAGAATGGATTTCGCGCAGAGGTTCGATTTACCGGACGAGCGCGTTTACGCCTCTTGGGAGGAACTGCTGGCTCAGCCCCGCTTCTGCGATGCTCTCCTCATCTGCACGCAGGACCAAATGCATTTCGCTCCGACGATGGCCGCCTTGCAGCAGGGGTACCACGTGCTGCTGGAGAAGCCGATGTCGAACAGTCCGTCCGAATGCATCGAGATGACCGAGATGGCCCAGCATACCGGCAGATTGCTGACCATCTGCCACGTTTCACGCTACATCCCGTTTTGGCGACAATTAAAAACGATCCTCTCCGAAGGGAAGATCGGGGACGTCGTATCGATCCAGCATAACGAGAATGTCGGCTATCAGCATTACGCCCACAGCTTCGTGAGAGGCAATTGGAGGAACGCTTCGCTCTCCAGTCCGATGATCTTGGCCAAATCCTGCCACGATATGGATCTGATCCGCTGGCTGGTCGATTCCGAGTGCACGCGCGTCAGTTCCTTCGGCTCGTTAAGCCACTTTCGACCGGAGAACGCCCCGGAAGGCGCGGCCGACCGGTGCACGGACGGCTGCGCCGCGGAGGCTGCCTGCCCTTATTCCGCCTTGCGCTTCTATTCGCAGGACCTGGAAACGAACCCTTATGCCGCTCTCATCACCGATCCTCCGACGCTCGAAAACCGGATGAACGCGATCGCGAGCGGCCCTTACGGCAAATGCGTGTATCGGACGGATAACGACGTCGTCGACCACCAGGTCGTCAACATGGAATTCGAGAATGGCGCGACGGTCATGTTCAGCATGTGCGGGTTCACGCGGGATACGAATCGCACCGTGCAGATCATGGGGACCAAAGGGGAAATTCGAGGGGATTTGCTCAAAGAGGAGATCGATCTTTTCGAATTCGCCGGAGCGAAACGGACCTTGATCCGGACGCCAAGCGAAGACGGCGGGCATCACGGAGGAGACGCGGGCGTCTTGCGTCAATTCATCGCCGACTTGCGGGAAGCCAGGTTCTCCGGTTCGTTGACGTCGGCGGAAGCTTCCCTCGAAAGCCATCTGATGGCGTTCGCCGCGGAAGCTTCCAGGGTACGCCAAGGAGAAGTCGTCGAACTGAGAAGCTTCCGCCACGCGCTATCCGCCGACCTGTATGAACACCCCCGGCTATAATCCGCTTTTATACTCCTGCGGCGTCATGCCGTAATGGGTTTTGAACAGCTTGATGAAATATTGCGGTTTCTGATATCCGACCTCTTGCGCGATTTGATTGATTTTGAGATCCTTCTGCTTTAACAGCCGCATCGCCGTATCCATTCTCACGCGCAGCACGTAGTTGGAGAAATTCTCTCCCGTCTCGGCTTTGAACAAATTGGAGACGTAAACGGGATGCAGGTGAACGTGATCGGCCACGGACTGCAGCGTGACGTCTTTCACCTGCTCGTTGACGAAGCGGACGACCCGCTTAATGAGATCGTTCCGGAAGCTGTCGGACAAGCTGCCGCTGTAGGATTTCAGCTGCCCCAAGCTGTGGAAGGACCACTCCCGCAAAGGCTCGATGCTCCAGCCGGCATCGAGCCTTAACATTTTCTCGGCTTCCCGGCCGTAGATGTCGTTGAAGCGCTTGCCCTTCTTGTGAACATAGTAGGAGAAGGCCTGCATGATCGTGACGTACGCTTCGAAGACGTGCTCTTTCGTTTTATTTTCCCGGCGCTCCAGCTCCTCGAACACCTTGATCATTTTCCGCTCGGCGGCGTCCCATTGCTCGACCTCCAGCAATTGCATGAACGTAGGGGACGCGTACAATTCGGATAAAGGGCGGATCTCTTCTACGTTCCGCTCCTGAAGGTCATGGAAGAAGCTCTCGGTCTGAAACCCGATGTAGTCGGTAAACAGGGAGAGCAGATTATGGTAGACCGCGGGTACTTCGCCCGGAAACGAGCTCCAGTTGCTCATGACCAGGGAAACCTTAATTTTCAAAAACCGCTTAATCTGATGCTGGACAAGGCGAGCCAGCCGCTCCGCTTCCTCCATCCACTCCTTCTCGGAGCTTTCGGACGGCTGCTTCGGGCGGACGAGGAAGACCAAGTAATCGTAGTCGTCCTTGCAATGCCATATATGAAAACGGGGAGAAAAGATTTCGTCCGCAATGTTCGTCAGCGCATATTCCAGCAGAGACACGCTGTACAGATCGGTGCCGGCGAAATCCTCTTCGATACGCATGCACAGCATGAGAACGGGATCGGTCTCTTGATACGGCAGTTCGTACAGTTTCAGCTTATCCCGAAGCACGGACGCCGGCGGTATTTTGCCTCCCAGCAATTCGTAGAGCAGCGATTCCCGCAGCTTCGGCAAGCTTTCCCGGAACAAATACGAAAGTTTCTGCTGATTGACGAGCAGTTCCCCGTCTCTTTGCAGATCGGCGATCAAGCCGCGAAGCGTGCTCTCCAGCTCTTCGTTGGCAACGGGCTTCAGCAAATAATCGCAAATCCCCTGCCGGATCGCTTCTTGCGCATACTGGAATTCGTCGTGCCCCGTTAAGATCACGGATTTGATTTTGACCCATTTGTCCTTCACCGCCGATACCAGCTCGAGTCCGCTCAAGCCCGTCATTTGAATATCGGTCACGAGGATGTCGATGGCATGGTACTGCAGCAGCTCGAGCGCCTCTTCTCCGGAATACGCTTTGTGCACGGCCGAAATGCCCATCCGTTCCCACGGAAGTGCGTTCGCCAAGCTGTCCACCAAATGGGTATGGTCGTCCACGATCAAAATTTCGTACATGCCGCTTGCCTCCTCCGAAGTCACGCGTTTCCTTCCTCGATCCGCCAGCTGATTTCCGCGCGCAGCCCGCCCCACTCGGAAGTGCCGAGCGTCAATCCCGAGCCCTCACCGAAGAGCAGAATCAACCGCTGATGCACGTTCTGCAGGCCCGAATCGATTTCGCCGCTCGTTGCCAGCCGGATTTTCGATTGCATCGCATCCAATTGCGCCTGCGGGATGCCCGGTCCGTTGTCTTCGACGGAGAGGCGGGCGATGCCCGACTCCACCCTTCCCCGAATCCGGACGATTCCGTATTGAACCGGTTTCCGGAAGGCGTGCACGATGACGTTCTCGACAAGCGGCTGCAGCGACAACCGGGGAATCTCCATCTCCGTCATGGCCGGTTCGATCTCGATTTCGTACTCGAAGTCATCCGTCAGCATGCGATGGATGTCCAAATAATTGACGACCAGGCCCATCTCCTCATCGAGCGTCGCGAAGCTGCGGCTGGTCTTGGTCGTATAGCGGTAATACTTGCTCAAGTTCATCGTCATGGAGACGGCTGCTTCCTTCTCGCCGAGCTCCACCATGCTTTTGATATAGGCCAGCGTATTGTAGAGAAAATGCGGATTGATTTGCGATTGCAGCTGTTTGACGTTCGCTTCCTTCGTTTGGATTTGCTCCTTCAGCACGTCCTCGATCAACTCTTCGATTCTCGCGGCCATCGAGTTGAAGCGTTGGTACAGGTACCGGAATTCGCCTTTCGGAGGATCCTGCATCCGGCTCTTGTACATGCCTTTCTCGATGAAATTCATCCCCTGCATCAGCTTCCGGAAAGGAATGCGGACGTTTCTGTAGAGGATAAAGCTCAGAATGAACGCCATGAACAGCATCATGCCGCTGATCATATAGAACATCGTTTGGTTTCGTTTAATGGGGGCCATGATCGTGTCGATCGGCACGTAATCCACCAAATACCAGCCGAGCGAAGGCACCATCTCCATATGAACCTGGTACGCGCCGTTCTCCGTGCGGATCAGCCGAGGCTTTACGTCTTCGGCATGCTCGCCGGGCGTCAGTTCGGGCAGCATGTGCCGAATCAACGCTTGATCAGCCGTATAATTGAAGATCGGCGTGAAGCCGGGTTTATACAAAAAGGGATCTTCCAAGCCTTTGCTCTTCATATCGGAGAGTCCGCTCTTGATCTCCCCTTCATCCACTTTGGCGACGACCGTTAAATCCGCTTCCTCCGCCTTCGCGGTTTTGGCCGGATTGGAAATCGTCTCGATAAAGTAGGAGTCTCCGTTCGATTCGTTCCGATAGCTCCAGAAACCATCGACATCGGGAAGCGCGGAAGGTAAAGCGCCTAAGCTGGAATCGCTCTTGATGACCATCCCCGTCTTGGGATAGACGACCGCGATGACGCCCTTCCTCCTTCCGTACCCGACCAGCCGATTGATTTCTTCGGACACGGTTTTCAAGGTGCGGAAATGCAGCAAATCGTCGCCGAGAAGATCGGGATACGCCAAATTGCGGACTTCCTTGCTTTGATAGAGCATTTTCTGATAGGAGTCGAACTGGGCGAACATTTGCCCGATCTGTCCGACGAACGTATCGACCTGCGTGCGTTTGGCCTTCACGATTTCCTCGGTCAGCACGCGCGAACTCGTTTGGTTGGAATAAGCATACAGCGCGATAATCGGAGTCAAGAGCAGCAGCAAAGCGATAACCATGTTCGTGAAAATGCTGGATCGCACCCGGATTCCTCCTATCCTGCAAAGGGTGGCTGCCCTGACCGGAATGCCGCATACTGCCTCTGCAGCTCGGCCCATACCTTGTCGAAGCCGGCTTTCTTGAGCGCGGCCATCGCGCCGGCGTATTGCTTATCGTAACCGACGATGCCCATGTTGATCGGAACGAACTTCTCGTTATAGACCGCAAGCACCTTGGCATATTCGTTCTTCACCGGCTCCTGGTTGAAATGGAACCCGAATATCCGGGATATTTGCGCATTGTCGTCGTTATGCATCATGTCTTGCACGACGGAGTCCTCGACGTTGGCCGGCGCCATGAAATAATTTTTGTTCCGCCACATCCATTCGTACATCAATTGATCATTCGTGAGCAGGCGGACTTTGCCGTTCTCGATCCGATAATCCTTGCCTTCCACGCCGTAAATGATGAAATCGTAGTGCTCTTGGCTCTGCAGGATCCAATTCATGAACCGCATGGCTCCTTCCGGATGAGGAGCCTTTGCAGGAATCATATACGCTTCGTTGGAAGGCGCGGCGATATACTTCGGCTTGTCCGGCGACAGGTAGTACTCCCGAAGCTTCGCCGATGCGTCCGCATGCTGAGCGGTTTGCAAATTCTCCATCGCCCGCGAAACGGCGCCGACCCGGAACAACAGCTTGCCCGCGTTCTCCTGATCGATATTCGCGGCCAAATTGCCGACGAGGCTTTTGTCGATCAACCCCATGTCGACCCACCTCTTCCGGACTTCCGCTACCCTTTCGTAAAGATCGGATTCAAGGTAGTCCACCAGCTCGCCCGTGTTTTCGTTCACGGCGAACATCTGGTTCTCGTCCAGGAAAGTGAGCGGCTCATCCGAGAGCTCGCGCCATAAAATGTCTTGGCCCCGATCGGTTTCCAAATACCCGTAATAACTCGGATCCACGGCGTGTATCCGGGCGTAAAACGTTTCTAAATCCGCGATCGTGCGAATGTCCTTCATGCCGACCGATTCCAGCAAATCTTGGCGTACCATGACCGAAGTGAATTTACCGGCCGACGTAAAGGCTTGTGACGGGATCGCCCACAGCTTTCCGTCGATTCGATCCAGCTTGAAATTGTCCGCCGGAATGTTGGCGGTCAAATCCGGCCCGTACTTCTGCAGCAGTTCGTCAAGCGGCTGGATATATCCTTTGGCCTTATAGTCCGAGACGAACGGCGTGCCGTACCAGACCAAGTCGTAATCTTCGCCCGTCGCCAGCGCCAGCTCCAGCTTCGATTGGTAATCCGGCCACGGAATATACGTCAATTCCAGTTTGAGGTTCAATTCCTTCATCAAGCGTTCGTTCAGCTCGTTATCGACGAATTCCCTCATGCGGGGCGATTCGTCTCCCGGCATGATCATCTTCAAGGTGACTGGGTTTTCTGTTACGCCGGCAGCGGCCTTGCCGGTGGAGGAAGCCTCTTGCGCGTCTTTACAGGCTCCGATCAGCATGCAGAACACAAGGAGAACCGGTACCGCGAACAGGCGAAACGCTCGATTGGCCATCTGTAAGCAAGCCCCCTTGATTGCTGTAGACAACTTCACGATAACACGGCATGTCGAAAAATTGAACCTCCGGCCCCAAAATTTGGAGCCGGAGGCAAAAACGCATTCATTTAAGGCAGGACAAGCGTTTGCCCCGGGAAGATGAGGTTCGGGTTGTGCAGATGGTTCAGCTGTTGAAGCCGTTGCCAAGTCGTGCCGAACCGAGCCGCGATCCGGGACAAGTTGTCTCCCGCCTGCACGACGTAGACGCCGTTAAGGCCGTCGGATTTACCGCCGTCCGACTTACTGCCGGTCACCTTAACGCTGCCCAGCGACAGCCAGCCGTCCGCCCCCTGCTCCGCATTGGCGAACTTAAACTTGGTCGCTTTGGGAGTCACGGTGCTCAGCGGATTCACGACACGCAAATAAATCTCGTATTTGCCGTTCGCGAGTTCCTTGCTCGAGAACCGGCTTTCGAAAGCCTTGCGGTTGATGTTGGCCCCGTCGTCCGGCAAGATCCCGCCGATCTTCCAATCGGTCTTCCAAACCTTGACGGTCTTGCCGCCGGATTTGGCCGCCAGCTCCACTTGCCAGTCGTAATAGAACGGCGCGACGCCGCGGTTCTCGATTTCCGCGCCGACTTTGAGTTTGCCATCCCGTCCGTCCAGATACGCTTTGGGCACGTAATACTCGTACCCCATGCGGCGCGATCCCTCCAGCGCCCGTTTGAGCGGCTCGCCGCTCATCGGCACTTGGAACACGCCTTGGTTCAGCAGGAAGGACACGTGCGTCAGATTGAGAGCCGTGTAATAGTCCTCGCCCTGTTGGCCTTCGATGGGATGCGCCGGATCGTTGTATCTCGGCGGATCGTTGTTCCACATCGGGACTTGGATTTCCGGACGCATCTCGCCGCCCATCGGACGGGTCTTCCAGAATTCCGTATCCCCCGCGTTCAACGTACGGCCCCAAAAATGCCAATCCTGCCCGCCCATGCTGAGCGGCAAAGTCTGGAACGCAAAGGAATCGTCATGATAGCCGATATCGTAGTTTTTCGTCTGATAGGTTCCGTTGGCCGCCGGATAACGGACGAGCAGCCTCGTCTTGTTGAATGCCCGATCCATCGCTTCCAGAACGTTCTTCTGGTTTTCCTCGGACGGCATGAGGTTGGGCTGGCGTACGGGCTGGCCATCCTTGTCCGTCAAACCGTTTCCGTTCGCGTCGGTGACCGGAGTCCAACCGTCGTACGGCCACGTATGCCATTCCCCCCAAAATCCGATCAAACCGACCATGATGAAGCCGATGCGAGGATCGCCGTCATAACGTTTCCCTAGCTCGGCCGCAAACGCCAGGAAGGCGGCGTTCAGGTTCGGGTCGTCCCAATCCGGCAGCAAGCTCGCCGCATGCGTGCCGTTGCCGAAGTCGGCATAGGTGCGGGTCTTAAGGCCGCCGTCCAGCAAGTACTGCGGAATTCCCGTCGGTTTGTCAGGATAATCCACGTAGAATCGGAATACCGCTTGATGGCCCCTTGCCGCGATCGCGTTTAACTGGCGGTCGAAGTCCGTCCAATCGAACGTATTCGGTCCTTTCATGACCGCGTTCAGCGGCTCGTAGAAGTACTCCATGCTGTACGGCATCTGCGTCGCCCGATCTCGCCAATCGTCGCCCGTCTTGTAAAAGCCGTCGGATCCGGCATCCAGGAAAGGCATGAACCCTTTCAGCGGATTATCGATTGGAGCCGGTTTGTACGCCAGCTTGTGCGTCCCGCCCGCCGTTGCCCATGCCGGCGCTTGCGGTGCCGGCGTTCCCGGCTGCGCGCCGCCGGACGGACCGCCTTGCCCGGATCCGCCGCCGGATGCCGTCCCGTAAAATCCGACATCGTCGATATGGAGGATGTCGCCTTCGTTCGCCGACGGGTTGTAGCCGAACTGAATGCCCGTCAATTTGTCGGTCTTCAGCGCAGCCGAACACTTGGCCTGATCGTTCCCGCACTGCCAGGCCGCCTGATTGAACTGGTCCCAAGCCACTCGGATATAGCCTTTAAAGCCTGCCTCCACATGGAGAGACCCTCCGTTAAAAGAAAGCGGCTGCCAACTGGTCCCGTCGGCTGACCCTTGGGCGGAGCCGGCCTGTTTGAAGTTGAACGCGCCGTTCGGTTCGTCGGTTTTCAGCTCCATTCCGAGATCGAGCGGACGGCCGGCCGACTCGTTGTTGAGCCAAAAAGTCACCCCTTCAAAAGAAGACGCGTCGCGGACCCCGTTCGCGAGCGGATGCAAGATGTTGGCCCAAGTCGCGGCAGGCTCCAGAATCGTCAGCTTCATTCCGTTGCTGCCGCTCGCCCCGTCCAGGGAGATCCCGACGGCATTCGGTTTATCCGACCAGTCCAGTTTCCACGAGGCTTGCAGCGCGGCATCGTCCGCGTACGATTCGAAATCGTCAATGATCGCGGGGCTTGCGCTCGCCGCATCCGCGGACGCGATGTTCGAAACCGGTACCGCCCAAGCAGCGGCAAGCAGCACGATCGCCAATAGGAGTGATGACGCTTTCAAAGCTTTTCGTTTCATCGCTTTTTTTCCTCCAACTTCAAGAGATTGGTGTTGCGGATTGTTGCGGGCACATGCAGCCCTGTCGTTTCACCCTCACTTCGCTTAGGAAATTTTTTGCGCAATTTTGCTCAAAAGTTATCATAGCATATGTCTGGATCGGATGCATCATGATTTGCATGACAGGCTTCGTCTACTTTCGACCGATTCCTCGTTTTTTGCCATGATAAACACCGTAAAATAAGGATTTCGGCACCTTGAACATCACGGTGAAAGCCAATTATATTTGAAATTGGTTGCGCAACTTTTTGCTTTATATTTTCCTCACATCCCCTGGCACTCGGTTCCTTTCCGCCGCCGTCCGCATCTTTCTCCTGTCGTACGCCCTCCTGCCCTATTCGGAATGGAAACAGGCCTTCCTCGAAAGGAGGTGACAGCGCTTCCAAGTTACGCAGGGTCTACTCTCGTCCTGAATTCGAATTCAAAAACAGGAGGTATGCTATGTTTCGCAAGAAGAAGGTTCTGTCCGTCATGGTGATCGCCGCGCTCTTGTTCGGCCTCTTGCCGTACGGGCCGGCATCCGCCGCAACCTTTACCTACGCCGGAGATTACGCAACCGCATTTCCGAACCCTGAACGCGGCTTCCACAACCGGTACGAAATCATCAACGATCCGAGCGTCAACGATTACGCCAGCTCCGCCACCAGCATCGCCGGCTTCAACCCCGACATGCTGGACCGGACTTTCGCCCGGGCGAAAGCGGACGGCGACACGTTGATCCACAGTTACATCCATCTCGATAAGTACAAAAACACCGATCAGCTGCCCCAAGCCCTGCTGGATAACTTGGCGTCCGGATTGGCCGCGATTCGAGCCGCAGGTTTGAAAATCGTCTTGCGGCCGGCATACGCGTGGTCCGAATCTCCCTCCGTACCGGAGAGCCGCATTCTCGGCCACATTCAGCAGCTCGACGCCGTCATCTCCGCCAACGCCGACGTGGTCAACCATTTGGAAGCCGGCTATATCGGTCCTTGGGGGGAGTGGCACACCAGCCAGTACACCGATCCGTTCAGCCGAACCGACGCCGACACCCGTTATCGGATCATCAAGAAGATCTTGAGCACGACGCCCGCCTCCATTCCGGTCGTTATCCGGTATCCCATTTTCATCAAGGAAGTGACGGAGCTGCCGACGCCTTCCGGTTCAACGCCTCTGACGCAGCAAGAGAAAGACCGGATCGGCTTCCATAACGACTGTTTCTTGTCCGACAGCGCCGACATGGGGACCTATGACAACAACTCTTGGATGGGCTGGTTCTACGTTGAAGAGAAAAAACAATGGATGTACGACATGGCCACGGCCGCAGGCGGCAACAAAATGGTCGGGGGAGAAACGTGCGATTCCGCGGGCTCCAACGACGCAGCGGGCGTCACCGTGCAATCCGAAATGAGCAAGCTCCATTTCTCCGAGATCAATGAGGACTATGCCGCGGTCAACCTCAACATCTGGAAGAACGCCAGCCTGGCCGCCTCCGGCAACGATCCGGCCGAAACCGCGTTTACGCGCATCAAAAGAAAGCTTGGCTACCGATTGCGGCTGGTCGACGCCGATTTCCCGACGACAGCCGGCCCCGGCACGAGCTTTACGTTCTCCGCGCATTTAAGCAACGACGGGTATGCCGGCTTCATTAAACCGAGACCCGTCTTCCTCGTGTTCGATAACGGGACGCAGAGATACGACGTTCCGCTGCCCGGTTTGGACCCGAGACTTTGGACCAGCGGGGCCGTTAACGTGCCCTCGCAGACCGTGACGCTGCCGGCCAGCATGGCCTCCGGCACCTATAAGCTGGCCCTCTGGCTCCCGGACAACGACCCGGGTTTGCGCTCGCGTTCGGAATATTCCGTGCGCCTGGCCAATACCGGTACATGGGATGCCGCCAAGGGTTATAACGTGCTGACGAATGCCGTGACGGTCGGCACTCCGACGATCCCTGCCGCACCGGCGAATTTGACGGCATCGGCTGGTAACGCCCAAGTTACGCTTACCTGGACGGCATCGGCGGGCGCGGCGACCTATTCCGTATTCCGTTCGACGACGAACGGGTCGGGGTATGTCCAAGCCGCCGCCGGAATTACGGGCACAAGCTATACGGATACCGGCCTGTCGAACGGAACGGCTTACTACTACGTCGTGAAAGCCGTCAATTCGGCCGGCAGCAGCGGGAACTCCAATCAAGCCTCCGCGACGCCGAACAATAACGTCACGATACCTTCCGCTCCCACGGGTTTGACCGCAACGGCCGGCAACGCGCAAGTCGCGCTGACGTGGACGGCCTCTTCCGGTGCGACGAGCTATCGCGTGCTCCGATCCACGACCAGCGGTTCCGGTTATTCCTTAATCGCCGGCAACGTGAGCGGAACGACTTATACCGATGCCGGGGTAACGAACGGCACGACTTACTATTACGTCGTGCAAGCCGTGAATTCGGCCGGCAGCAGCGGCAATTCCGCGCAAGCTTCGGCTACGCCTTCGGCTCCGGCGGCGGCCGTCACGATCGATTCGTTCCCGAGCCAATCGAACTTGGCGAGCAAGATTAACGACCTGAACCAACCGATCGGTTGGTCGATGGACAGCCTTTATTACGGCTCGGACGCTTCAGGTAACCTGGTCATGAACTCCGGTGCTTCCGGCCAATATTTGCAGGAAAACGTCAACCAGAGCTTGGCGGGTTTGCAAAACCTGATCCTTCGAGTCCGCGACTGGGGAGAGACCGACACGGAGCAGCATTGGAACGTCGTGCTGAACGACGGCACCGACCACACCGTCGGGCCGCTCTCTACCTACGGGAACATCAACGGAACCTACGCGGACTTGTCCATTCCGCTCTCCGATTTCGGAGCGAACCTGGCGAATGCGAAATACATCCGCATCGTGCATAGAGACGCAACCTATGCGGTCCTGTTGATCGATGCGATCAAAACGGACGGCGCAGCCGGAAGCGGCGGCGGAGGCGGAGGCGCCGATACCCAGGCGCCGAGCGTGCCGACCGGCTTAACGGCGACGGCCAAATCGCAAACGTCGGTCACCTTGTCTTGGACCGCCTCCACGGACAACGTCGGGGTCGGCGGTTACGAGGTCTTCCGCAACGGCACGAAGGTCGGCAGCCCGACCGGCACCTCGTTTACGGACAGCGGTTTGACGGCAGGCACGGCGTATGCGTACACGGTCGACTCGAAAGATGCCGCAGGCAACGTCTCGGCCTTGTCTTCCCCTCTGTCCGTCACGACCGATTCGGCGCCGCCCCCGCCGGGTGACGGCCAGGCAGGCTCCTACGAAGCCGAAGCGGCCGGCAATGCGCTTGCCGGGGGAGCCGCGGTCGCCTCATGCTCCGGCTGCTCGGGCGGCGCGAAGGTCGGCTACGTCGGCAACAACAGCGGAACGATTACTTTTAACGGCGTGCAGGCTGCCGCCGCAGGAGCATACACGCTTACGATTGCTTATTCGAACGGCGATGCCAGCCGGCCGGTGTCCGTGAGCGTAAACAACGGAGCGGCCTTGAACTTAACGCTTCCCGGTACCGGCGGTTGGAATCAGGTCGGCACGCAAGCCGTAAACGTTTCCCTGCAAGCAGGCGGCAACACGATTAAACTGTACTCGGCGAGCGGTTGGTCCCCCGACTTCGACCGCATCATCATTTCGCCATCAGGCACAACGCCGGACCTGCAGCCGCCATCCGCGCCGGCCGACGTCTCGGTTGCATCGAAGACGACGACGTCACTTTCCTTGACTTGGTCCGCTTCGACGGATAACGTAGCCGTCGCGGCTTACGATATTTTCCGGGACGGAGTTTTGGCAGGCAGTTCCGGGACGATTTCTTTCACGGATACCGGTCTTTCGCCGAACACGTCCTACAGCTATACGGTTACGGCCCGGGATGCCGCAGGCAACGTTTCGCCCGCTTCGACGGCCCTTCAGGCGACGACGCTGGACGCTCCGGACACGCAAGCGCCGACGGCACCTTCCAACGTGAACGGTACCGCCTTCAACGCTTGGATCAATCTGTCCTGGACGGCGTCCACCGACAACCGCGGCGTAACCGGCTACGATATTTACCGCGGCGGTACGTGGGTCGGCTCTTCGGCGAGCAATGGATACCTCGACTCGGGGCTTTCTCCAAATACCTCTTATACGTACACGGTGAAAGCGAAGGATGCCGCAGGCAACGTTTCGCCCGCCAGCGCGGCGGCGACGATCACGACGCTCGCCTCCGGCACGACAGGCGATCTCCCGACGGTGCCGGGCGGATTGCCGAGCAACCCGTATCCGTCCCAGACGCCGGACGCTTCTTTGACCGTGCATGCGCTGGCGAAAGGAACCGACCCGGTCACCAATCCGCTGAAAGGCTTGGCCATTTGGTTTTATCCCGGAGACCGTGCCGACAAAACGGCCACGCAATACGGCGGCATCAACAACTCGATCGAATGGCGTTACTTCGGCTTGGGTGAGCTGATGACGGGCATGAACACGTATAACTGGGAGCCGATGGAGGCCGCATTGGACGAGGTCGCTTCCCACGGCAAACAGCTCGCCTTGCGCGTCGCGTCGTGCCAGTCGTTCTCGAGCAAAGATTATCCGGACTTCCTGTCCGGGCAAATCCGCAACGGCTGCATATTGAACTACGATTCTCCGACCGTCATGCAGGCGTTCCAAAACTTCATCGCCGCCTTCGGCGCCAAGTACGACGGCGATCCGCGCATCGCGTTCATTACGATGGGACTCGTCGGATATTGGGGCGAATGGCACACTTGGCCGAACGACGGCAGCAACGGAACGGAGAACTGGATGATTTCCGATGCCGGAGCCAATGTGCTGCTGGACGCTTACGATGCGGCATTCCGCAAAACCCCGGTCGAAAACCGTTATCCGCGGTCCGGCGGGGGCACGCACTTGACCTCGCTTTCGCGCATCGGGTATCACGACGATTCCTTCGCCTATCGGGAGAACGACCCGAATCTCGGCCGGGTCGGCAGCATGACGCTGCCGCTGTCCATGGGCGGCAAGACGGACGCACAGCTTACGCAAGCTTTGCTGTTCGGCGCCGAGAACAAATGGGTCACCGGCAGCTTCGGCGGCGAAGTCCGGCCGGAAGTGCAAGGCAACCTGTTCGATCCCGCTTCCGCGACCAAAGACGACGCGATGACCGATATCGAGATGACGCACGCCACGTGGATGATCTGCCAAAACTGCAAGTATAACAAGAACGATCCGAACGAAGTGGCGGCGTGGCAAAAGATGGGTTATAACTTTTACGCGAAAAATGCTTATTTCAACAACACCGTGTCCGGCAGCTTCAAAGTCGGCGTGCAAATCGAGAATACAGGCACGGCTCCGTTCTATTACGGCCCGGACATGTATCCGGTCGAACTCGCGCTGAAGGACGGTTCCGGCAACATCGTCAAGACGTGGACGATGAACTGGGATTTGCGCAAAATCCTGCCCACGCAAATCCGCGCGTTCCCGGACTGGAACGTCCCGGGGAATCCGACCTACGTGAACTTCGGCACGCCGCAATACTTCGACGCCACGGTAAACGCCGCAGGCGTAACGCCCGGATCTTACCAGCTCGTGATGCACGTCTACAATCCGCTGTGGAAAATCAAAGAAGCCGACGTACGGGCCAAAGGCCATATGCCGAGCTACTTACCCTGGAACAATCCGCTTCCGATCTTGTTCGCGAACCAAACCCAAGGGGCCGACGGATGGCTCGGTCTCGGATCGATCTCGATCCAATAATCGAACAGCCGCAATGAAAAGCTCCCTGCGCACGCATGCGTCGCAGGGAGCTTTGTTCTGCTCGCTTATTCGAAACGGATCTCGTCGATCCAAACCGTGCCCGCGCTGCCATACCAGAAAGACATTTGCAGTTGCCCCGGCGAAGCTTTATCCACGCCGTTGGCGGCCAAATCAATGGAGATATCCTTGTACGAGGTCGTCACCGTGTTCCCGCTGAACGCGCCGAGCGTTTTCTCCACGCCGCCCAGGATCAGATGGAACTGGCTTTCCTCTCCGCCGGCCGCGCCTTTGATCCGCACGATCAGCTTGCTGTATCCCGCGATGCTCTGCGTCACGTCGCTGCCGAACCAACCGGCGTTGTTATACTGAAGTTTGAGCGCTCCGTTCTCGATGACTCCGGCATTGTTGACGAAACCGTTCGCGCCGGTCCATTTGCCCAAGTCGTTGGTGCCGGGCCACGCCGGAGAGTTATCGAAATTATCCAGCACAAGAGCCGTGCCGCCTCCTCCCGCGTTCGTCGTTCCCGTTACCGCGCTGCTTGCCGCGGATACGTTGCCGGCCGCATCCTTGGCTTTGACGGTGTAGCTGTACGACGTGCCTGAAGAGAGACCCGTATCCGTAAACGCCGTCGTCGTGCTGGTTCCGACGTAGGTCCCGCCTCGATAGACCTCATAACCCGTCACGCCGACATTGTCGGTAGAAGCGCTCCAATCCAGCGTGATGCTGCTAGCCGTCGTCGCCGTAACCGCGACATTCGAGGGAACGGAAGGCGCCTGCGCATCCCCGCCGCTTCCTCCGCCGACATCGAGCGTGATTTTGTCAAAGTCCGGAGCCCATCCGGTTGCGTTGGAAAATTTGATCGTATTATTTCCCGCGCTGAGCTGTACGGAAGTTTGCAGCGTGCCCGCCGTGCTCCAGCCGCCCGTGCTCGGGAAGCTCAAGCTTGTTGCCGCGCCCCCGTTGACGCTCATTTGGGCTGACCTCGCCGCGTCTCCATTGAGATAAGAGACAGTGAGCGTATAAGTTCCCGCGTTTGTCGCGTTAATGCCGTTAAACTGAAGCGTGCCGCCGTTATTGCCGACGTATCCGACTTTCGAACCGCCGGAGCACGTACCGCATGACGCCGTTGCCGCTCCGCCCGCAAGCGTATTCGCCGCGCTTTCGGCCTCGTAGGATACGGCGGTGCCTCCGCCGCCACCGCCTCCGCTGCCGCCCGTCGATCCGTCGTAAGCGCCGCTTTGCAGGCTGTAGCTGAGCGTGTTGTCCGATTTCAGGCTGGCGAACGATCCCAAATTCTGATCGGACGGGTCCATGCCGATTCCGACCTTGCCGATCGGCGTGCGTCCGCCGGCGTAATAGTTCGTGTTGGCGAAGCGGACGCTCGGCTTCCAGCCTGCCGGATCCAAAACGGACAGTGCCAGCGTGTAAGTTCCGTTCGGCAAACCCGAAGGGATCGTGAACGCGCCGTTCACCGTGTTGACGGCCGGAGCTTGAGCATACGACCGAGTCGAACTGTTCCATCCCGTGCCGGGCAGCCAGTTTCGGATGTCCGTTTGGAACAATCCTTTCCACGCGACGGTTCCGTCGCTCTTCAGCAAACTCGCCTCGACCGGCCAATTATAGTAGAAAGGCGAGGAGCCTTTGTTTACGACCTGGAACGAAACGTTCATCGTTCCTCCGGGCGACACGTTGCCGGAGAACGTCGCCTGATTGATCACGAACCGGTAACCCAGCACCTTCTGCATCGCGGTCGCTCCCGCTTCGACGGAAGGGTTGCTCGCCGTATAATCCGAAATCCATCCTAAACTGGACGTATGGGTGTTCATGATCCAATCGATGACGTAGTTCGTGTTGGAGGAGCTCCCTAGCGTGCCGTCCGGGCTGCCGCCCAGCTGAGATTGATCGCCCCAATCGTACGCCACTTCGCCGCTGTTGATCTGCGTCCGCCACGTGTCCCGCGAAATCTCCCCGTTTCCACCCGCCGCGTCGTCCGGGAGCGCGAAAGAATCCCACTGGATGCCGAAGTTATACGCGGTGAACGTTTCCGGATAACGGACGAGCACCTTTTTGTTATGGAAGGCGGCGGTATACGCGTCGCCTAACGCCGTCTGGAAGCTGAGAGGAATCCGATCCGTGCCGTCCGCGAATTTGTTCGGATAGATATGGTTTTCTCCCCAGTTACCGTATAAGCCGAGTTCGATAAAAGCGACGCGGGGGTCGTTGTCCCAAGCTTGGCCGAGCTTGCCGATGAACGAGACGAGGCGGGACTTCAACGTATCCGTCAGCCATTGGTTCACCGGATCGCCGTGGGGAACCCCGTTCGGCCAAAACTCCCCGGTACCCGGATAGACGATGACGACGCGCGGAACGACCTTGACGTTTTTATTCTCGATGCCCGCCCAGGCCGAGTTGCTCCAATCTTTGATCTTTTGCACGGAATCCGTCGCGTCCGTTTCGAGATCCGTGTATCGAATATAGTGCTTATAGATGTCCGAGTACTCCCGATCGGGGAAAGCGGCGTCGTTGATGTACCTGGACGGACGGAAACCCATGATCGGATTCTTGAATGCCTCCTGCGATTCTGTCAATTGGACCGTGATCGGACCGACCGCCGCCTGCGCCTGATTCACTTTACCTGTCCCTCCCCATGTGAGCGCGGACAGCGCCGCCGCGCAAAGAAGCGGCAAAACCCTTCTTTTTTTCATCGTATTCCTCCTCGGCATCTTATTTGGACTACACTCTCATTTTTTCACTTGGAGCCTTCGCGCGCGATGCCGAGAATTAAAGAAACGCGACAACTTTTTAACAATAAATAGAAAAAAACCGACACAAGTGCCGGTTTTCTCAAGTGAGTTCCCATATTTAGGATTTGGCGTGCGCTTCACCGCAGGATTCGCGCTCCATCAATTCCGTTTTCAGGCTGATATGGACTTCGGAGATCGTCTTGTTCGTAATCAGTTCGGTCAGCATCTTCACGATCAGCCCGCTGATGTCGTAGCGGAATCTCCGGACGGTCGTCAGCGGCGGCATCATGTATTCGGACAGCTTCAAGTCGTCGAAACCGACTAAGGATATATCTTTCGGAATTTTCAGCTTCAGCTCCGCCAGCGCCTTCATGGCACCGAATGCCAGGATGTCGTTAAACGCGAACAGCGCGGTAATGCCGCGGTCCAGTCCGATCAACTGCTTGGCCGCTTGATAACCATGGGAAGGATCGAAAGCTCCCGCAAGCACGATGCGATCGTTCCAAGCCAGGCCCAAGTCCCGAAAAGCGTCTTTGCACCCGTCCAACCGGTTCAAGCTGACGAGATGGTCTTCCGGGCCCGCGATTAATCCGATCTTCCGGTGACCGAGGCGATGCAAATACTGGATGACCTCGTAAGCGCCTCTGCGATTATCGTAATCGATATAGTTCTGGCTGCGATCGTACCTTCTGCCGTTCGTCACCAAATAAGGGATGCCTCGCGCCACGAGCTCGTGGACGAGCTTGTCGTCCACGAACGGATCGAACACGATCGCGGCGTCGATTTTGTTATCCGCCAGCAAACGGTAAGACGGTCCTCCGGTCTGCGCGCCGCGTGCGTGCGTCGCGAGCAGGAACTGGTGTCCGTTCGATTCGAATTCTTCTTTCAAATGACTGAGATCCGTCGAGGAGGCGGGGTCGTTATCGACGAAATCGTGGACCTCCGGCACGAACACGGCGATCGTGTACGAATGACCGGCGATCTTGGACGGCGTGGCGCCCGGCTTCAAATATTCTTTGGCGATGTCCATCACCTTGCGGCGCGTATCCTCGCTGAAATTGCCCTGGTTATTGATGATTCGGGATACGGTGCTGATCGAAACGTTGGCCTTGGCGGCGATTTCTTTCAACTTCAAGAGCGTGGCTCCCTTCCGGCGCAAAACGATATACGATCATTCTAAAATTTGCGCAAAAAGGAGTCAAACTTATTTTTCCCTCCGGTACCAAGGGAGACGGGAGATCGGAGCTTTCACGGAAACCTCGCAAGGGCCGAGGATGAGACTGCCGTCCTCTCCCTTCCATGCGCCATCCGGAAAACGGACGGTTCTTTCCCCGGCTCCTTTCTCCAGAACGGGAGCGACCAGGATCGAGGCGCCCAGCATGAATTGATCCTTCACGCCCTCCCATCCGCCGTCCGGAAACTCGTATGCCATCGGCCGAAGCATGGGCTCGCCCGTCAAGGCCGCATCCCGCGCCAGCCCGATCAGCTCCGGCCCCATGGCCACCCGCAGCCGCACCGCGTCCAAGCAATATCCCAGATACTTCTCGTCAAGCACTTTCCAAGGCGCGGTCGAAAATTGCATCATCGGAAACAAAGCGGCGCATTGCGCGTAGCGGACGAACAGCTCCGCATCGAATGGCGTCGTTTGGAGGTCTCCATCCCATCCGCCCCCGATCATGTCCGGACAGTTGAATGGGTATCCCATTAAGCCCTGGGCGATCGAGTTCGGGATGAGCGCCTTCAAGCCGTCGTCTCCCCACGAGTGCGGCTTATCTCGCAGCCGCTGCAAGAGCGGCGCTCCTCCGGCCTTCCAGCTGGCGCGAAATTCGCTCAGCGGATAATGAAGACCGAGCCGGCTGTACGCCGCGCAATCCTCGTTCGGAATGCCGGAGCCGCGCCAACTATACCCTGTCGCCCATGCTCCCGGTTCTCCTTCGGACGGGTCTCCGGCATCGAATTTGAAGCCGTCGACGCCGAAACGGCGAACCAGCTCGTCAAGCTTGCTTTTGAACCACTCCAGCGCCGGAGGGTACGTATAGTCCAGAACCGCGCTGCAGCCGTTCCACCACCGCCGCAGCGCCATCCGGCCTTCCGCGTCTTTGACGAGCAGGCCTTGCTTATCCAGCTCCCTGGCGGTCCGGCTGTCTGGGCTTACGTAGGGGCATACCCACAACATCACTTTAAAGCCCAGCTCGTGAAGCGTATCGAGCATGGCTTTGGGATCCGGAAAACGTTCGGCATGGAACTCCCACGTCCCGTAGTCCTTCATCCAATTGTCGTCGATAATCAGCACGCCCGGCGGAAACCCGTTTCTCAATATCTCTCGGGCATATGCGATCGTCTTATCCTGCGTCGGCTCATAATGCATCTCCATCCAAGTGCAATATTGCGGAGCGGAAAAGGCGATCGGATCGGGCATTCGGCCTTGCGCGGGAAAATGCTTGCGGGATGCCTGCCGATAGGCTCCTGCCAAGTTATCGAAACTTTCGGAAGGCCGAACGCCCCCCTCCTCGGACTCGACCGACATGACGCCGGTCCGAAACGAGAACGAGAAAGGCCGGTCGTACCACAAATAACGGCCGCGATTCGATACGAGCAAAGGCGCTCCCGAGTTTTCGAGCAAGTTCTTCAAATCGATCGCAACGTCACCGGTTCCTTTCCCATAGGGCATACGGGTTCCGTCGTGCACGGCTCCGCCCCACCATACCTCGCCGGGCAGCAACTCGATCTCAACGCTCGTTTTCAATGCCGATCACGCTCACCTTCGTGAATGCAAATTTTTGCGCAACTTTTTAAACTATTTTAAGGCGTGCCGTCGCCATTCGTCAATTGCGCAAATAAAGAAGCCCGCTCCTCCAAGGAACGGGCTTACCGCAATTCCATTCACTCATAATCGAATTTTCCGATGGCGAGATTGAGCCCGCCCGACAGCTCGGCCAATTGCTCCGATAAGCGAACCAGCCGTTCGCCGATCTGCAGCTGGACTTCTCCTTGCGCCGCGACCTCCTGCGAAGTCGCGTAGGATTGCTCGGAGACGGCGCTGACGTTCTCCATGGCTTCCGCCAATTGCAGTTGGGAGCGTTCCAGCATTTTCAATACGTTCGCCATGTGCGACAAGTCCTCGAGGAACCCGTTTTGCCGTTCGTGGATCGACCGAAAAATCTCGTCGGTGCTCCTGACATATTCGGACTGCGTTCTCAAGACCGGATACGTCTCCGCCATCAATCGCGCCGTGCTCTCGATATCCGTTTGAATGCCGCCCGTCACGTCGCCGACCCCTTCAATGGTCAGCCTGGACTGCTCAGCGAGCTTGCGGATTTCTTCCGCGACGACCATGAACCCTTTCCCCGCGTGGCCCGAGCGATGCGCTTCGATCGAAGCGTTCAAGGCCAAGATATTCGTTCGTTTGACGATGTCGTTCAGCTTGTCCATGATTTTGCGAACGGATTGATTGCCTTCCTTCAGCCGCTCCACGTTTTCGAGCATGGACCTCGATTTCTCTTCGACCTGGGCGGTTTGCTCCTTGAGCCGTAGCATGTACGATTGGCCTTGGAGTCCGGCTTGACGAAGCTCTTCGGCGGATTGCTCCATCTGGACGCTTTTTTGCAGCACCCTCTCCATCCGGCTCGTCGTTTCGCCGGCCATTTCGCTCACTTTTTCCGTCTCGGATGACAAGCCTGCCGATCCGGACGCGATTTCCCGGTTCGCGCGGGACATCTGTTGTGCCGACTCGGCCGTTGCATGTGAAACCTGCATCAACTCACCGGAGGTGGATTGCACCAGGTACGCGGACTTGGCCGTGCTTTGAACCAGCTCGGTAATGCGGGACATCATGCCGTCGAAGCTGTCCGCGAGCTGTCCGATTTCATCTTTCCTGCGGATATGCATGCGAACCTGCAAATTTCCATTCTCCCCGGCCCTCATCAATTCCCGAAGGCGGATCAACGGGCGCCCGTACCTGCGAGCCATCCATAGGCCCATGAAAGCCGCCAGGACGAACGACAAGCCCGCCATCAGCAGCGTATTCGACCAGATCGTGCGGGTCTCGCGAAGGAATTGACTCACGGGAACGTATGCCGCCGTCAGCCAGCCGGTCTTCTCCGAGCGGGAGTATACGACCGCATTCGTGATGCCCGCTTCGTCCTGAAGGTAGACGAATCCCGTATTCTCCGTTGCCGCGCCGATATCGTTCAACATCAGGCTCGCGGTGGCACCGGCAGGGTCAGACGGCGAGCGGCTGTCGTATACGACGCCCCCCGTCTCGCTTAAGACCATTTTCACGCCGCCGTCTCCGATTTGCACGGCCCCCAGCATTTTCGCGACCACGTCGAGCTTCATCTCGAACAGCATGACCCCCAGAAATTCACCGGCACCTTGATTGCCCAGCATCCTCGTCAATGCGAACGTTGCCGCATCACCGTCCAAAGAGTACCCCTTGGCCTGCGTGCCCAGCCACTTCGGCTCGCCGTTCAGCTTCTGAACGTCCGCGAACCAGGGTTCGCCGGATACGTCCGTTTGCGCGGCCGTTTTGCGCCCGGACAGCAGCCACCGCCCGTTCGCTCCGTACAGCTGGACCGAAACGAGATTGTCGTCAACCGATACGAACTCGTTGATTTTCGTCTGGATTTTGACTTTGGCAAGCGCGCGGTCGGTTTCCGGCATATTTGGATTCAAGAAAGTGCGAATATCTTGCAGCAGAAGCGAGTTGATCACCAGCTGCTCCGACTTCTCGTCGTACTGGTTGTACGCCAAATCGAGCTTCTCGTTCGCCTGGCGAATCGTCTGCTTCGACGCTTCCGTCAGCTTGTCTCTCAAAATATTTTGGGAATTGTAGTAGGACGCGTATCCGGTAAGCAGCACGAAACCGATGATGCCGACGAGGAAAATCGCGAACAGTTGGTTGCCGACGGAATGTGCCCATCGTCCGACAAGTTTTATTTTACGGATCATGCTTGCTGCATCTCCCTATCTCAGAGTCTGGACTCCCTCATCATAAATCCAAGATCTCGGGCAATCCTATGCCCCATTTTTAAGATCGCGACCCAAAACTAAAGATCGCCTGTTGGGGATTCCGTTTCGTGATGGACGGTTTATGGTGTTGGTACCTTTTGGTCAATCCAATTGAGATATTCATTTGTCATGATTCAAGCAGCGGTAACGGACGGCAACCATCGCAAGTCATGGCTCGTCCTGCGCAATAACGGATGAGGAGGGGTGGCAGCGTTTGATCCATGCGATCGCCGCGGGCAATGAATGATAGGAACCATCAAGCTAAAACGAAAGGAATAGGCGCCATGATCAAAAATTATTCGAAATTACTTCTGTCGTTGGTACTCGTTCTATGCCTTGCAGCCCCTGTAGCAAGCGCGAAAACAACCGTGAAAAACGACTCGGCCAAAAACAAAAGCATACATGTCCAAATCGTGTTGTTCGACGGTTTCGATTTGCTGGACGCGTTAGGACCCTATGAAGTATTCGCTGCCGCGGGAATGTACTCAGGAGGAGCGGTTACGGTTGAATTGGTTTCCGCGGAAGGCAAGCGTTCCGTTCCGAGCGGTCTGAATGGGCCCTCCCTAGAAGCGAAAGCCGCATTGGACCCCCATCTTCCGGGAATGATCGTGGTGCCCGGAGCCTCCGGCAAGCCGGCGGGAAATTCGGAAGATTCCATTCCCCATGTATTAAGACAGACTATGAAGACCCGCTTGCCGGAATTGTTGAAACAAGCGTTTAACGATAAAGACGTCACGATGGTTACGGTATGCGGAGGTACATTGCTGCCTGCAATGGAAGGGTTGTTGAAGGATAGGCATGCGGTTACCAATCATCTCGGCATGCCTGCGCTAGGAGCTCTTGGCGCCATTCCGGTTGAAGCGAGAGTCGTTGAAGACGGTCCCCGATTCGTGAGCGGGGGAGGCGTGACCTCGGGAATTGACACGGCCTTGTACTTGGTCGACCGCGAATTAGGCCCACGGATCGCGAATGCCGTGGAAAAGTTATTCGAATACGAGAAAAGAGGCACGGTGTGGCGGGCAGAAGGCAACGAGCCGATCGATTTTCAAGCGAGTCCGAAAGCTGCTGATGTAAAATAACCGGCGAAGTTCAGAAGGAGTTTCGTTACGTGCGTCGTAACGGAACTCCTTTTCGTTGCGGACAATCTATGCCCCATTTTTAAGATCGAGACCCAAAACTAAAGATCGCCTTTGCAAGCCGGCGGGGACTCTGCATAATGAAAACCAGCGTGGTTCCTATTCACGATTCAGCTCTGTTCCAGAAGGAGAGTATGACTTTGCAGTCCAAGAGAATCGCAAAATTACCGAACGAATATTGGTGGGGAGGCGTCATCAACGACGGCAGCTTGATGCCCTACGGGGATGCGCCCTATGCCCGGGATTTACGTTCAACCGATGACAATCAAGCGTCTCCCTTATTGCTTTCCAACCAAGGCCGATACCTATGGAGCGAAGATCCGTTCGCGTTCATGGTGGACGAACAAGAACTTGTCATCTTTTACTCGGAAAGCGAAGTCACCCTGGAAGAAGGACACGGCTCCTTGCAGGGAGCCTACCGGCATGCCGGCAACGCCTTCTTCCCCCCATCGAATCGGCTTCCCGACGATCTCGCTTTTCTTGCGCCCGAATACTGCACGTGGGTCGAGATGTTCTACGAGCCGACGCAGGAGAAAATCATTCATTATGCCGAATCGATTCTGGCCAACGGCATGCCGCCCGGCATCCTGATCATCGACGATAATTGGATGAAGGATTACGGCATGTGGGATTTCGACCGATCCCGATTCCCGGACCCGAGAGCGATGGTCGATACGCTGCATGGCATGGGTTTTAAAGTGATGCTCTGGGTTTGCCCGTACGTAAGCGCCGATTGCACCGAATACAAGAAGCTGCTCGCGGACGGCATCCTGATGAAAAGCGTCCGGGGAAACCCTTTAATCCGCCGCTGGTGGAACGGATACAGCGCCGTCGTCGATTATACGAAGGAAGAAGGAGCGTCTTGGTTCAAAAAGCAGCTGGATCGGTTGGTCGATCATTACGGCGTGGACGGATTCAAGCTCGATGCCGGAGAACCGCTGATTCCGGAATCCGGCGATGTCTTGGAGGAGGTTGCCTGGACCCGTCCCGTTCGGCTGCTAGAGGACTGTGAAGCCTACGCGCGACTCGGCATCGGTTATCCGCTCAGCGAGCTTCGCATGTGCTGGAAACTGGGAGGACAGCCGCTCATTCAGCGGCAGCGGGACAAGCACCATTCGTGGGATCGGTACGGATTGGCCGGCCTTATCCCAAACGCGATCGCGCAAGGATTGCTTGGTTATGCCTTCAACTGCCCCGACATGATCGGCGGAGGAATGGACGGAGACATTAACTCTCCTAACTTTCATTTTGACAGCGAATTGTTCATTCGTTTCACCCAGTGTGCCGCCTTGTTTCCGGTCATGCAGTTTTCCATGGCTCCGTGGCGCGTGCTGCAGGGCGAAGAACTCGCCTGGTGCATGGACGCGATTCGGCTCAGAACGGCCTTAGGACCGGAAATCTTCAGCCTCGCGCGGCAAGCTTCCCAAGACGGGCTGCCGATCTTGCGAAGCATGGAATTCGTTTATCCGCATCAGGGATACGAGAAGGTTCAAGATCAATTCATGCTGGGGGAGAAAATCCTGGTCGCGCCCGTGCTGGAAAAGGGGAAAACCTCGCGGAAAGTCCATTTCCCGACAGGGGTCTGGATGGGAGATGACGGGACGAAAATCGAAGGACCATCGGTTCTAGAAGTGGAGGCGCCTCTTTCCAAACTGCCGTGGTACCGCAAAGGTTAATCCTTCAAAAAATCGCGGGCCAACCGCAGCTGCCATCGCTCCACCATCGCCGCCCCCCGTTTATTGCTTTTGGGCACTAACTTCGGCTTAGATCGCGAAAGCGGGGTCGTTTTATTGCTTTTCGACGCTAAATCGCCTGTTTCACGTCGATGTGAGGGCAAAAGCAAGCTTTTAGTGTCCAAAAGCAACAACTCTGCGGTCGAACTGACCTTGGGCTCCATTTTAGTGCCGGAAAGCAATAACTTCTATAAAAAAACAACCCGATGGAAGCTTTCCATCGGGTTGTTGCGCGTGGCGATTATACCTGAGGCAGCTCGCTCAATTGCCGCTGCAATTCGCGAATTTCTTCCTCCGGCAGGTCCAATTGAGGCGCTCTCATGAAGCCGACGTCGATTCCTCTCAGCTTCAGCGCTTCTTTGAAGTAGGACATGTTGGCGCCGCTTTTCAGCACTTCGCAATAGCGGATCGCGATGCGCTGCAGCTTGCGCGCTTTCTCCAGATCCTTCTCTTTATAAGCGTTGTAGACTGCCACGAACGGCTCCGGATATACGCAGGAAACGCCCGAGATGACGCCGTCGCAGCCCATCGCCAGCGCGGGAAGCAGCAGCCGGTCGGCGCCTTGCATGACGGAGAAATTCCCGTCGTTGATGGCCAAATACTCGTTCGTGCGAAGCATGTCCGGCCAGCTGTATTTCACGCCGACCACGTTTTTGCAGCGGTTCGCCACCCGCTGGGCGACTTCCGTTTTCAGATCGTTCGACGCGCATTGCGGGATGTTGTACAGGTACACCGGGAAATCCTCCGGCACGCTGTTCGCCACCGTCACGTAGTACTCTTCCATCTCCCTGTCGTTCGCTCCCAGGAAGATCGGGGTCACGACGCCGATGCCGTCGGCGCCGATTTCATGGGCGTGTTTGGCCAGCTCGATCGTATCTTGAAGCGTCGTCGTCCCTGCGTGGATGTACACGGTGACTCGGCCAGCAGCCGTCTTCACGATCGTTTCCGCGATCGATTTGCGCTCGGCTACGCTCAGGCGAATCATTTCCCCGGTCGTTCCGAGCGGGAAGAGGCAGTGCACGCCTTTCGAAATCAGGAATTCCGTCAGCTGAGCGACCTTCTCCAGGTTCACTTGGCCGTCTTTATCGAAAGGAGTTACCATCGCGGTAGTCACGCCATATAAACGTTTCATGTAAGTATCCTCCAATAGGTTAAGGTTAGGTTCTGAGCTTCTGAGGTTATGAGTTCGCAAAAGACAGGACTTCATCCCGGGTCGGAAGCGAGCTTTGGGCGCCGTGCCTCGTGACGGTAATCGCGGCGGTTTTCATCGCGAAACGGATGGCTTCGCCCACGTCGCCTTCCGAATAGCCGGCCACGAAGCCTCCGATGAAGCTGTCGCCGGCCGCCGTAGTGTCCGCCGCCTTCACCCGGTAGGCTTCATAGAAGGTAACGGCATTGCCGTCCGAGTGGACGCAGCCTTTGTCGCCGAGCGTCACGATCAAATTCCCCACGCCCTGCTCGGCGAAAGATTTCGCGGCTTCCCGGATGCCCGTTTCGTCCAGCTGCTGAATTCCCGTGATCGCCTGCAGCTCATGCTCGTTGGGAATGAGGAAATCGACGTGACGAAGAATCTCCGCGTTCAGCTTGCGTGCGGGCGCCGGATTCAGGATCGTCGTCTTCCCCATGCTTTTGGCCAATTCCAGCGTATGAGCGACGGTTTCGAGCGGGACTTCCAGCTGAAGCACGACGACATCGGCTAGTTCGATGACGTTCAACTGGCGCTCGATATCGTCTGGCGTCAGGTTCGCATTGGCCCCGGCGATCACGACGATGTGATTGCGTCCGGCTTGATCGACGGTAATGAGCGCGGTCCCCGTCGGTCTCAGCGAATGCATCACCGAAGCCGTATCCACGCCGGCCGAACGCAGCGATTTGATCAGGCAGGACCCGTTCGTGTCCTGCCCGACCTTGCCGACCATCGACACGGGAATCCCCAGCTTGCCGATCGCGGCTGCCTGGTTGGCGCCTTTGCCGCCCGGCACCTCCGACAGCTCGTGGCCGAACAAGGTCTCGCCTTCTTGAGGCAAATCGGTCACGCCGACGACTAGATCCATATTTAAACTGCCGACTACGGCTGCTTTCAAGGGAGCCGCACCTCCTTAACGGAGCAAATTCGCAGGTTCTTTGCCCGCAAATACGTCCAGCAAAGCTTGAGCCGTTGCCAAGCCGACACGGTGATACGTTTCGACCGTTTCGGCAGCCGTGTGCGGCGTCGCGAGCAAATTGTCCAGCTGCAGCAGCGGGTTGTCCGCCTGTACCGGCTCCTGCTCGTAAACGTCGATAGCGGCGCCGGCGATCCGATTGGCGACAAGCGCGCGGTAGAGAGCCTTCTCGTCTACGAGGGCGCCGCGCGCCGTGTTGACGAAATAAGCGGTCGGCTTCATCTTGCCGAATTGATCGTCGCTCATCATGTGGTACGTTTCCTTGAAGCTCGGCAGATGCATGCTGACGAAATCGCTTTGCTCCAGCACCTCATCGGAGGAAACCATCTTGACGCCGAGCGCTTCCGCTTTGGCGAGATTCGGGTATTTATCGTAAGCGATGAGATTCACGTCGAAGCCTTGGAGCTTCTTCGCCACCATTTGCGCGATGTTGCCGAAGCCCAGCAGGCCGACGGTTCTTCCTTCCATCTCGATGCCTACCCGGCGGTCCCAGAACGCCCGCTTGGCGGATTCCTGCAGGGCCGGGATATTGCGCATGAGCGACAGGAGCAACCCGATGGTCAGTTCGGCGACTGCATTCGCATTACCCGCGGGCACGTTGGATACTTGGACGCCGTATTCCTTCGCTTTCTCGAGGTCGATGTTATCCACGCCGACGCCGAAACGCGCGATGGCTTTCAATTTCGGAGCGATCTTGAAAACCTCTTCGTTCCACGTATCCACGCCGGCGACGACGCCGTCGATATCGCCGACGAGCGGAGCCAGCTCCTCGAACGTATGCGGACGTCCCAGCTTGTTCTCGACGATCTCGCAGCCCGCTTCCTCCAACAGTCTTTTGGCTTCCGCACACAGCACCGAATAGTTCGTCGCCGTGACCAACACTTTTTTGTTCGCCATTATTTAACCCCTCCGACGGTCATGCCGCTAACCATATATTTGGATGTGAAAAGATACATGATGATAACCGGGATGGAAGCGATGATCGAACCGCCCATGAGCGGGCCCCAAGCGAAGACGTCGCCGACGATCATGTCGGACAGGCCGAGGGTGATCGTTTTTTCCGTTCCTTTGGTGACGACGACGAGGGCGTACAGATACTCGCTCCAGCACAGCGTGAAGGAGAAGATGAACGTAGCCGCCATACCCGGCGCCGCGAGCGGAAGGATAATGCTCCACAGCGTGCGGCCGCGGCTGCACCCGTCGATCATCGCCGCTTCTTCGATTTCGTCCGGGATCGTTTTGAAGTAAGAAATCAGCATCCATGTTGCGTAAGGAATCGTGATGGTCGGGTAGATCAGCATCAGGCCCCATATCGAATTGCTGAGCCCGATCGCGGAAACCAGCATGTAGAGCGGGATGAAAAGCACGGATCTCGGCATCAGGTAAGCGTACAGAATGCTTTTGGAGATCGCGTTGCGGCCGCGGAACTTCAGCTTCGAAATCGCGTATGCGGCCAGCATGCTGATGACGATCGAGAATAAGGAGACGATCAGCGAGACGACGAAGCTGTTCCTTACGTTCAACAGGAAGTCTTTTTCGAACAGCTTGCGATACCCGTCCCAAGTCAGCTTTTTCGGCCAGAAGCTGGGCGTCATGTTGTAAATCTCGCCTTGCGATTTAAAAGAGGTATTCAGCATCCAGTAGAGCGGAAACAAAGCGCACACCAGCATGATGGCCAGGGTGACGTAGATGACGACTTGTTTGCTCACCGATTTATTTTCCATAACGTATCACCTAATCTCTGGACGAAAGCGAACGTTTGGTTACGTAGTTGATCAGGATGATCAACGGCGGCATCGTCAAGATGGCGATGGCGATCGCTTTCCCGAGGCTCATATTCAAAAATCCGAGGGTGTAGCTGAGCGTGGACAGCACTTGCGTTCCGTTGTTCGGACCGCCGCGCGTCAGCAGCCAGATGATTTCGAAATCGTTCAGCGTCCAGATCGTCGTCATGACCGCTGCCAGAATGGTGACTTCCTTAACGGAAGGCAGCGTCATATAGAAGAAGCGCTTGACCGCTCCGGCACCGTCCAGCATGGCCGCTTCGTACATTTCTTTGGAAACCGACTGCAAGCCGGCGAGAATCGCGATTCCCATGAACGGGATGCCGCGCCATACGTTGACGATGATGACGGAGAGCATGGCCAGATTCGGCTCTGCCAGCCAGCCGAGCGGGCGGCCGATCGCGTGGGTTTTCAGCAGCAAAAAGTTGAGCACTCCGCCGACGTCGGAGTAAATCCATTGCCAAGTGAATACGGAGACGATGGTCGGAATCGTCCAGGGCAGGAAGAGCAGAACCCGGAACACGTTGCGGAAAATGATCTTTTCGTTCAGCACGAGGGCCATGATCATTCCGAAGACGGATTTCAAAATGACTGCGACTACGGTGAAAACAATGGTGTTCTTGACGGCCTTCCAGAACGTCGCGTCTTTCAGCAGATCGAGGTAGTTGCCGAGGCCGATGAAATGGGCGGACATGCCGACGGTTTTGTCGGTGAAGCTCAAGTAAAGCGCCCATCCGAACGGCAGCAGCATGACGGCCAGCAGGTAGATCAGTACGGGACTCATCAGCAGATAAGCCAGCTTGTTGTCCAATCTCATTTTCAAATCCTATCCCGCCTTACTTATATGGGGAAGGGATGACCCGGAAAGACTGTCATCCCTTCTCCTTTGTGTTTGTCTGGATTATTTGCTGTAGATCTCTTGGATCTTCGATTGCATGTCCTTCACGGCCGCTTCAGGCGTGTAGCTGGTCTCGAGGAGCAGCTTCTGGAACGTGTCGTTGACGACGCGCAGGTTGAACACTTCGCCGGCTTTCGGGTTGTATTCGCCCGGGAAGCCCAGGAAGTTGAAGCCTTCCACGGAATCGACGAACGCCTTGTTCTTCTCTTCTTGCCATACCGCTTCTTTGGTGAGCGCGGTGTAGATCGGGCCCGTCAGAGGAGCGCCTTTCTCTACCCACGTTTTGTACCAGTCCGGCGCGAGGATGTAGGCGATGAACTTCTTCGCCAGGTCTTTGTTTTTCGAATCTTTGAAAATGCCGAGGTTGTTGCTGATGCCCGGAATGAACGTGCCTTTCGGTCCCGCCGGATAAGGCGCGATGCCGGTTTTGTCGAACAGGTCCGGATTGTCCTTCTTGATGGTGGCCAGTACGCTGCCGGTGTTGAAGATCATCGCGGCTTGACCGCTCAGATAAGCCTTGTTGTTGCCGCTGTCATCCCAGCCGATGGCGCTCGGAGGCGTGCTCTTGTCGGTCAGGAAGAGGTCGCGGATGTAATTAGCCGCTTGGACGGTCTCCGGAGAGTCGGCGATGACGGTTTTGCCGTCCTGCGTATCGACCGAACCGCCGTAGGACCAGATGATGCCGCGCGTCAGGAATTCCGCGTCGGAGTTCCCTTTGCCGTAGCCGATGCCGGCGCCGTACAAGCCTTTGCTCGGATCGGTCAGCTTCTGGGCCATCGTTCTGAACTCATCCCAGGTTTTCGGAGGAGCGTTGAAGCCTGCCGCTTGGAGCAGGTCCTTTCGGTAGTAGAGGACTTGGGATTCCGTCCAGAAAGGAATGCCGTACTGCTTGCCGTCGAAGGTGACCGCTTTCTTGACGTTGGGACGGATTTCGCCGTTTTTGGTTTCGAGATCCTTCACGACGTCGGAAACGTCTTCCAGAACGCCTTGGCCGTAGAACTGGCCGACTTCCTGATAACCGAAGAAGGAGACGTCCGGGACGTTCTTCGACTCGATCGCCGCGGTCCATTTCGGATAGAAATCTTCATACGCGATGACTTCGATATCGACGTCTACGTTGTTCTCTTTGCCGAACTGCTTGGCGCGTTCCACGATCAGGTTGTTTTGGTCTTCGAACAGCTGTTTCTTCATCCAGAACGTAAGCTTGCCTTTCGTGCCGCTCGATGCGGAATTGCCGGACGAGCTCGCGCTGCTGCTGGAAGCATCGTTGCTCCCGCTTCCGCAACCGGCCAGAAGAGCGGCAAGGACGGTGACTGCAGCCGTTGTCTTCCACCAAGTCTTCTTCATATCTAACCCTCCAAGTAAGTTCTGTGTGAGCCTTGTTGTCCTGTCGGCTACAATTTCATCATAAAGCGTACCGGTGATCGTTAAAATGGCAACAATTTAACGCGGATGATACAAAATTAACACGATGCATTTCCGGCATGCCGATGTTTACAAGTCGAACTCCCGCCGGGCTTCGTGATAGACGTCTTTCAACGGAACCCCATGGTTCCTGGCAATCCTCGCGCAATCTTCATATTCCGGCGCCACCTGCACCAGCCGGTTTCGGTAGCTGCCCGTTTTGACCCGGATGGTGCCCCACCGGGTTTCGACTTTCGTCTGTTTGCGGCTTAAGCGGTGGCAAATGACAGGCGAATAACGAAGGCCAAGCGTGGTCGTTTCCGCGAACAGCACGTCCTCCATCTCGTTCAGCCGGTCCTTGGACGCGAGAATTTGGAACATGAAGCCGGGACGGCCTTTCTTCATGATGACGGGAATGAAGACGGCGTCGTTCGCCCCTTTCTCGAACAACTTGTCCATGACGTACGGAATCCACTCGGGATTCATGTCGTCGATATTCGCCTCGATCCGGATCAGGTCGGGATCCACGTGTTCCTGCGAATGGGTAAACATCCGGCCGGACTCCCTTCAATCGTGAGTATGCTCATGGTGATGGTCGTGATCATGGTGATGGTCGTGATCATGGTGATGGTCGTGATCATGGTGATGGTCGTGATCATGGTGATGGTCGTGACCATGATAATGGTGATTGTGACCATGATGATGGTGATCGTGTCCATGGCGATGCTGATGGGATTCGTCCGGCGCAATACCCGTTACGACGCGCAAAACGTTCGGTTGGTTCGGCAAATCGCGGGTGCCGGCTCCGTAACCGACCGTCTGAACCTGCATCCGGGGAAAGGACTCCGTGCATTCCTGCGCGAGCGCGGCGATGATGCCGGCCCCCGTCGGGGTCGTGAGCTCCTTGCGGTGCGGGGTCGCCGCGATCTGCCATCCTTTCAGCAGTTCCAGGGTGGCGGGAGCCGGAACGGGATACCGGCCGTGCTGGCAGTCGATCATGCCTCCCCCGACCGGTACGGGCGAAGCCACGATTCGATCGATACCCAGCGAAACGAGCGCCAAGGACACCCCGATCACGTCGATGATCGAGTCCATGGCGCCGACCTCGTGGAAGTGCACTTGGTTTAACGGGATCCCGTGAATCTTCCCTTCCGCTTCCCCGATTTTCTTGAAAATCGCCAAACTGTACTCTGCGGCTTTGGGATCGATGCCGGAACGGTTAATCAGCTTCACGATGTCCGCGTAATGCCTATGGTGGGAAGCCGCGGCTTCATCGATCCGGATGTCCGCCTTCAGCGACATGATCCCTTGTTTGTTCACCGGACTCCAGGAAATTTCGAACGGATCCGCGTCGATTTTGCTTAATCCTTCCAGAATGAAATCGCGGCTGGCGCCGGCATCGGTTAAAGCCGCTAACGCCATATCGCCGCTGATCCCCGAGAAACAATCGAAATACAAAACTTTCATGCCGTTCTCCTCCTAATGCTCCGCCGGAACGCCGCGGTTCTTGTTGATCAGTCCTGCGGCATACCCCGCTCCGAACCCGTTGTCGATATTTACGACGGTGACTCCGGGCGCGCACGAATTGAGCATGGCGAGCAATGCCGCGAACCCATGGAAATTCGCACCGTAGCCGACGCTTGTCGGCACCGCGATGACGGGTTTAGACACCAATCCCCCCACGACGCTCGCGAGCGCTCCTTCCATGCCGGCGACGACGATGATCGCGTTGGCATCCCGAATCTCCTCGAGCCGGGCGAATAACCGGTGAATCCCCGCCACTCCCACGTCGTAGATCCTTTCCGCCCGGCTGCCCATCCACTCCACGGTTACGGCCGCTTCCTCGGCGACGGGAATGTCCGTGGTACCGGCACAAACGACGGCCACATAACCCGCCGATTCAACCGCCTCCAAGCCGCTTTTGCGCCAGGTGATCGCCCTTGCGGCCGAATGATAGACGGCGCCTTCCACCGCGTTCACGATTTGTTCCGCTTTGACTGCATCGACCCTGGTGGCGAGAACCCGGGACGAACGGCCGCTCAGCTCTTTCATGATCGCGGCGATCTGCTCCGCCGATTTACCTTCTCCGAAAATGACTTCGGGAAACCCGTTCCTGCGCTCACGGTCCATATCCACTTGGGCAAATCCGAGATCAGCCGTTTTCCAGTCCTCGTTCGTATCCATCGGTGCTCCTTTCCGCCGCTCTATTGCAGCCACATCCGGAATAGCCCTTCTTTGATTCCCATGTTATACATGTAATACAAGCCGAACACCGCGCTGACGCCACCCGATACGATCCCAAGCGCATGGCTAAGCTTCCGGCTTTTGCGGGTTAAAGCAAACGGTACGCCGATCAGGGTTGAAAACACGAGCATGCCACCGATCGTACCCGCTCCGAAGACGGCGATATAAATGACGGCCTCCCACCATAGTTTCACGGTGGACATCGTCAGGAGCACGAGCGCTCCGCTGCCGGCCATCCCATGGACGACGCCGATCAGCGTCGACTTGCGGTAGATCGAAGCCGTTTGCGGCGGCCGTTGCGCAGCCTGTCCGCGACCGCGAGCGAAGCGAACGATACTGCTGGAGCCGAGGAACACGAGCATGATCCCGACCGCGAATTCCAGCGACAGGGCCCATTTGCCGACCAGCATCACGTTTAATCCAATCAGGAGAATGCCGGTCAAAAGCAGCGTCGAGGCATGGCCGATCCCCCAAAACACGCCGGCCAGCGACGAACGCCATAAGCTCTTGCTTTGGCCCGCGATGGTGGAAACGGCGATGACATGATCGGGCTCAAGCGCGTGTTTCAGTCCCAATGCAAGTCCCCACACAAGAACGCCAAACAGTTCCATCGTCCGTTACACCGCTCCCGCCTTCGTAAGTTGTTTGTTCATGCTGCCGCTTCGGTACCCGGACAAATCGACGGTGACGTATTCGAACCCGTACTCGATCAATGCCGCGGCGATCCGGTCATGATGTTCCATCACAACCGGAATCTGTGAAGGTTCCACTTCGATCCTCGCGATATTCCCGTGCGTACGGACCCGAACCTGCCGAATGCCGAGCGAATGGAGATACGCTTCCGAACGGTCGATTTTGGTCAATTTTTGCTGCGTGATCGTCTCGCCGTAAGCAATCCGAGAAGACAGACAAGCGAAAGAAGGTTTGTCCCACGTAGGAAGACCCTTTTCTTTCGAAAGCTCCCGGATCTCCCGCTTATAGAGCCCCGCTTCGGCAAGCGGTCCCCTCACCCCGTGCTCCTTGGCGGCTTGGATGCCCGGACGGTGGTCGCCCAGATCGTCGGCGATCAGGCCGAAGACGAGGTTTTGGAATCCTTGCTCCGCCATGATCGGAATGAGGTGCTGGAACAAGCTTTTTTTGCAAAAATAACAGCGGTTCGCCGTATTCTCGCGATATCCCGGAATCGCCAGCTCCGAGGTCTCGATGACGCGATGCGGCGCCCCCATAAGCCCTGCGATCTCGATCGCTTCCGCAAGCTCCCGTTCGGGATAGGTTTCCGAATCCGCAGTCACGGCCAGCACGTTGTCCGGTCCCAGCACGTCCAGCGCGACCCGGAGCAAGAAGGTACTGTCCACGCCCCCGGAAAAAGCGACGACCACGCTCTGCATATCACGCAGCGTACTTTCAAGAACCGCCATTTTTTCTCTCAACGTGATCCGCTCCTTTCCGTTTACCCGTTAGGGTTCGTCCGGCAAATACCCGTCTTCGTCGAAACGCCATTCCTGCGGTTCGCCGATCGCTTCCATCATCGGATGGGCTTCCACGAGCGGCAGCAGATTTTCCGACATCAGGATTTCTTCCATCGCGAGCGTATGTTTGATCCGGACGACCTTCGCATCGGCGTAATTTTTCTTGCCGGTCGTATAAATGGCCACGGATACGGCCTCTTCGTCGTTTTCCAGTATGATCGGCAGCTTTCCGCCGGATACTTCCATCGCGGTAATGACGTTCGTATACATGGGGGCAAAATCGATTTGTTCGACGACGCGTTTCGTCGTAAACTCCGCGAGTCCGATGCCCACCGCGCTTCCCTTCGTTTCGGGAGTCAGTCCCCGGACCAGGATCCTGCTCACGGCAGGCCCGTCTCCGAACGACCGGTTCGTTCCCGAGCGGCCGATGACATTGGGATCCATCCCGCTTCCGCTGATGTTTTTGCCGATCCGGTCCACGATGAGCACATCGATTTCATCCAGCCAAAAACGCGGCATCAATCTTTTCGCCTCGACCAGCAGTTCCTCTTCCCTGCCCGGCAATTGTTCGCGCGGCACAACCTCGATGGCGGCCGTAGAATGGTAGGCGTCTTCGGTGATGGCCACTCCGCCTAGAATGGGCGTCCGCTCCATGATGAACTTGCCCACCGCCGGCAGCAGCTCGCCGAACCGGTCCATGCCGAACTTGTGAAGGTAACTCGCGCCTTTATGTTTGCCGAGGCCGATGCCGAGCATCTTCATGATGCCGCTCTCGATGCGGGCTTTGAAATCGGTATGCGGCTTCACCCGGCATACCACCAGAATGCCGTCGGCTTCCTCGTAAGCCGTCTTATCGAAGTGGACCTCCACGCCGTCCAGCACCTCGCCCAGATGAACGGTCTCCATCGAAGACCGGACCGGCGCGCCGACGAATTCTTCCGTCACTCCGTACTCCGCCAGAATCTTGGTCTGGCCTTCCGCGGTGGCCCCGCCGTGACTGCCCATGGCCGGCACGATGAACGGATCGGCTCCGCGCCGTTTCAGTTCGTGAACCGTCGCGCGGACGATCCGGGCGATGTTCTCGATCCCCCGGCTTCCCACGCCGACGGCGATGCGCATTCCCGGTTTGATTTTCGCGTTTATTTCATCCCGTTCGAATTGATCGGCCACGATGCCGTCGATTTCGTCCGGGCTGATTCGCCTCGATTCGAATGTTTGCCGTACCGGCACCATCCGCGGCAGCGGAATCGGCTCCGAAACGCCGAGCTTGATGCGGCCTAAGTGAAGATTCATGCGATTAAGTCCCTCCCGAGGGTGCAGGTTCCCTTCATCTTAACCCTCGGGGAAAGTGAATCCTATGGCAACAATTTAACAACGGGGATACGATATTAACAGCATTGCGATGGCTTGTACGATGCGAAAAAAAGCGTGCCCGGAAGCGGGCACGCCTGTCAATCTTCCCTGGAGGACTCCAGCTTCTGCCGGTACTCTTGGGGAGTCAGCGAGTAGTATTTCTTGAACACCTTATTGAAATAGTTCGGATTCTGGTAACCCAGCTGCAGAGAGATCTCGTAGCTTTTCATCGCAGGGTTGGCGAGCAGGGAGGCTGCCAGCTCCATCTTCAGCCGGAGCACGTAATCGCTCAAGTTCTCGCCCGTCTGCAGCTTGAAAATCCGCGAAACGTGGACCGGGTGCATGTACATGTAGTCCGCAAGCCTTTGCAGCGAAACGTCTTCCACCAGGTGCTTTTGCACGTAGTTTTTGATTTTCTGCACGGCGATTTCCCGGTCGTCTCTCGCCTCGTTCTCCACGCTTTGGCGGAGCATCCGGAACGAATCGAAGATCCAGCTCTGCAGCGAGGAGATCGAACGGCTCGGCAGCAGTCCCGCAACGTCAGACAACGAGGGGCCGATCATCGCCGCCAGCTCCCGGCCGTTCTTATGCGAGAAGGAAGCGAAAGAAGAGTACACGGCGAAGAAAACTTCCGTCAAATGCTCCGGAGAGTCGGCCCAATTCTGATTGAGCTCGTTCCAAATGCCCGTAAGCTTCTCTTCCGTCAGGTCCCAGTTGCCGGATTCCAACAGATGCAGCAGCAGCGGCGGCTCGTAAAGCTTCTGAAGGGAATGAACCGGCTGCTGTTCGATTTCGTCCGAAACCTGCACGAACAGCCCGTTCTGGTTCCCGACCTGTCTGCGAAGCGCGAGAAGCAGATCGTCGTACAAGCGTTTGACGTCGCGGGGAAATTCGCCCCTTTGGCTGATCAAGACGGATACGGTACCGCGCAAATAACGCTCGACGCTTAACTGCAATTGAGACGCTTTTTGCCGCAGCTCCTGTTCCAGCTCTTCCGGCGGCAGCTCCCCCGCGGATTGCGACGTCGGCGTAATGACGAAAGCCAAATAGCCGTGCACGCTTTTGCAGGACCAGAGGCGGAAGCGGTCCTCGAACCATTCTTCGGCCATGTTCCCGATCGCGTACTCAATCAAGGACAAGCTGTAAAAATCCATTTCCAGCAGTTGGCCTTCCACGCGTACCAGCATGAGCGAGCAAGGCTCGCCAAGTCCGATCCGGATTTTGAGCGAGTCCAGCCGGCTCTCCAGCCGCCCCGGGTAATATTTAAATCCCTGAAGCAGCTCATTGAGCAGCTCTCCCCGCAGCTTCGGCAAGCTTTCCTGGAAAGCCATGGCGACCCGTTCGTGCATCCGGTATTCGTCTCTTTCTTTACGCACCGTCTCCACGGCCAAAGCGACCTTGGACAAAATCTCTTCGTCGCTGACCGGTTTGAGCAAATAATCGAACGTTTCATGAGCCATCGCTTGCTGGGCGTAAGCGAATTCGGCATGGCCGGACAGAAGGATGAATTTGAGCTTCTTCCAGCTTCTCCTAACTTGCGCGAGCAATTCAAGCCCGCTCATGCCGGGCATGCGGATATCGGAAATCATGATGTCCACCGAATTGGTGCTTAAAATCTCCAGCGCTTCCCGGCCCGAATAGGCTTTGAACACGTTCACGACCCCGATGCTCTCCCATGGCAGAGTCTCCGCCAAGCTGTCGACCACGCTGGCTTCGTCGTCCACCAGCAGAAGCTGGATTTTCTCCTGTTCGTTCATCGCTGTTCCCCCCTGTCTTCCCAAATCAATGACGCGCGGAAACCGCCTAACGGTGACTTCGCAAAGTACAGACCCGATTTTCCGCCGTACATGTAAATCAGGCGTTGATGGATGTTCCACAGGCCGGTTCCCGTGTTTTCATCGATCGGCATGCTGACTTTCGCTTGGAGCGCCGCCAGTTCTTCGTCGGATAGTCCCAGTCCGTTATCGTCCACGGTAATGCGGTTGACTCCGTTTTCCTGATCGCCCCTCACGAGAATGATCCCGAACTGAAGGTTGTTCTCCACTCCGTGCAGGACCGCGTTTTCCACCAAAGGTTGCAGCAGCAGCCGGGGAATTTCGAGCGACAGCATCGGTTCCGGCACCTCGATTTCGAACTGGAACCGCTGAAGCCGCGCCGATTGGATATTCAAGTAATTTCGGATCAGCTTCAGTTCTTCCCGCAGGGTCGTCATCGAATTTTCCAGCCGGGTCGTATAGCGGTAATATTCGCCCAGATTAAGCGCCATGTCGACGACGGCTTGCTTGTCTCCCAGGCTGGCCATGTTTTTGATATAGAAAAGGCAATTGTACAGAAAATGCGGATTGATCTGCGATTGGAGCTGCTTCAGCGTCGCCTCCTGGGAACGGAGCGTCTCCTTGTACACCTTGTCGATCAACTCCTGGATTTGCGTCGCCATCTCGTTAAAGCTGCCGAACAGAAAATCGAATTCATTCCCCGGCCGCTTGTTCAACCGGAAAGAGAATTCGCCTTCCTTCATGCGCTGAACCCCTCGCAGCAGGAGGCTGATCGGCCGTTGGACGTTGCGGTACAGCAGCAGCGCGGCCAATACGCTTAACGCCATTAACAACGCGATGGAAGTATAAAAAAGGTTGCGGCTTTTGTTGATCGGAGAAAAATAGCTCTCAAGCGGAACGACGTCAACCAAGTACCAGCCGAGAGAAGGGGAACGGACGTAGTGGACGATATATTTCCCGCCGTTCATCGTGACGTTAAAGCTGCCGTTATCCTTCAGCTTTTGACGTTCCAGTTGTGCCGCCGTTTGCTGCACGGTGGTGTAATTGGCATCGAAACCCATGATCGGTTCTTCGCCGGGGTGGTAGAGAAAAGGCTCCCGCGCCTCCTGTTGCTTGAGCGATACCAGCATGTTCTTCAGGTTCGCGTCGTTAAACCGGACTTCCACCAACAGATTGGGATGCTCGGTTTCCTGAATACGAGAGAATAGATTCTCTTTCAACCCGAAAGACAAGGCGTTCTCGTGCAGCCATACGCCCTTCTTCCGGCTGTTGATCAATTCGTCGCTGTATTTGGCCGAGTAGTCCGTAGAGATGATCTCTTTGGAATCCCGTAAATAAAAGATGATCTGATTGCTCCATGCGCTCGTGGACGTCTGCATATTCAGCATGTCGACGATCCGGGATTGCCGTTGAAGCTGCACGCGCTGGTCGTTTTTCCCTCTGCCGTCCAAGTACTCCCGGATGCTGAAATCCAGGCTGGCGGTTACGGAGTGCTTCACAAGCTGGTCGACCATCATGTCCATCTGGTTGACGAAAAAGCCGAGCCGGCTGCGATTCTGATCCTCGATCGTATCGCGCACCGTATCGATGCTGACCTGGTTCGAGTAACCGTATAAAAGGATGATCGGTATCAACAAACAAAGGATGAGAACGGTTACTTTTCCGAACGTCGTGTTTTTCATCGAGGGCTGCCTCCGCCGGTTTCGAGGATGAATCTAATTAAAACAAAACCCGGTGTCCCTATCAAGGACACCGGGCCATTTACATATTTTTGGAGAGAAAATCAAGCACGCGCCGCAAAAGGAGCGCCGTCGCCTCAGCGTCATAGGACGGTAAACTGCTGTCGGCGAAATAGTGTTGATCTCCTGGGTACAAGAAAAGCTCAGCCTGATGAGCCGACGCCACAAGCTCGCGTGCCGCCTCAACATCGCCCTCGTCCATGAAATAGGGGTCGGCGTCCATTCCGTGAATCTGAACCGGCAGGTCCGCCGGCCAAGGGGAGCCGAACGCCGTAGTCGGAACGCAGGAGTAAAAGAACAACGCGCCGCGGGCTCCTTCACGAGTCTGGGCGAGCTTCTGGGCGGCGACGACCCCGAGCGAAAACCCCGCATAGACGATCTCGGACGGAAACTCTCCGGCTGCATCCGTACCCCGTTCGATGATCTTCTCGAACCCCGCTTCCTCGACATAGGCCATGCCTTCCTCGATCGTGGTAAACACGCGCCCCTCGAAGAGGTCGGGAGTGTGGACGATGTGCCCCTCTCTTCTCAGCTCGTCAGCGAAAGCGTAAATTCCCTTCGTCAGTCCCAGTGCGTGATGGAATAGCAAGATCTCGGCCATCCTTCTTTCTCCTTTCATAAGCGAAGTTATGAATCCGGCGTTATGAGACAGTCGCAGCGACCCGATTGCGCCCATTCAGCTTGGCTTGATAGAGGGCTTTGTCCGCCAAGTCGATCAGCATTTTCGGCTCGAAGTCGGCCTGAGGCACGAGCGACGCCACTCCGGCGCTTATGGTGACGATTTCGCCGGCTTGCGATTTTTCGTGAGGGAGCCTAAGGCTGAGTACGGCCTCCCGTAATCGCGAAGCCACCTCTTGGCCTCCGTTCAGATCCGTGTCGGGCAGCAGAAGAATGAATTCTTCCCCGCCATATCGAGCCGCCATGTCCCCGGGACGCGTGGCGGCCGCATCGATCGCGGACGCCACTTTTTTCAAACATTCGTCACCGCCGAGGTGCCCGTAGGTATCGTTATAAGCTTTGAAATGATCGATATCGCACATAACGATCGTGATCGCACTCGATTCGCGGATCGCTCTTTTCCACTCCGTGTCCAGCATCTCGTCGAAATGGCGCCGATTCGATATGCCCGTGAGTCCGTCTTTCGTCGCCATTCGCGAAAGCATCTGATTAGCTTCTTGCAAACGCAGCTCCGCCAGTTTCCGTTCCGTTACGTTCCGAATGCTAAGCATCACGCCGAGTTTATCGTTATAAGGCACTGCCGCTATGGATACCTCCACATCCATGACCGTGCCGTCGAACTTCATGAACTTGCTTTCCACATGGATAATCGGGTCGTTCTCGGACTTTACTTCCTGCACGGCTTGAACAAAGGAAGTTCGGTACTCTTCGGGCACCAGGGAGAATAGACTCCGGTCCGCCAAATCCGCTTCGTTTTCTATTCCGATCAAGTAAGCCGCCTGTTGGTTGCCCATGGCGATTTTACCGTCAATGGCTACTAAGATCGCATTCGGACTCAATGCAACCAGCCGGCGATGCCTCAGTTCACTGTCGCTGAGTTTCTTTTCCGCTTTTTTGCGGGCCGTGATATCCGCTCCCGAAGCAATCGCCTCGATCACTTTTCCTTCTGAATTCCGTACGGGATTGATCCAGTTTAAATACGTGAATCCGTTAAAGCCGGACTCATATTCGACCGTTTCTCCTGCCCATACCCGTTCATAAATGCCGTTGATGTACGATACCATCGAGGCGGGCATCACTTCTTCTACCGTTTTCCCAACGCAACGCTCCGGCGATAATCCGAGCTGATAAAGCAGCTGCCCGTCCGCCATCGTATAGATGAATTTGTCGTTCACTTTCTTCATCTTGAAGGTAAGCCCTTGCTGCAGGCGTATCGTTTCCGCCAATTCCTGTTTCACGGCCGATACTTCCAGCTCCGCTCTTTCTTTCGAGCGCTGCGCTTCGATCGCTCGATACTGCATCCCCAAAACGAAGATACAATACAAGCTGCAGGCGATAATAAACGACGTATAAACGAAAATCAGCATTTCTGCACGGTGAGGTACCAAGATGCTAAAAGAGATTGCGACGGGAATCAAGGAGACGGCGGTCATCGCCATCCATTTCCAATGGAAGCGAACGACGTATTTCCCGACCCACGCGGACAAGACAGCCATGACAAACGCACTCATCGAGGCCACAATGGCCGGCTCGTTTACGCCGAATTTCAGAATCCGAAAAGCCGCGATCATGAATACCGAGATAAGGGCAGCAGGCAGTCCTCCGAAAAAAGCCCCCATCATCACGGCGATTTGCCTCGCATCGACAATGACGTGCTCTCCCACCTGCACGGTAAAAGTCATCAGCAAAATGCCGATGGAACCGGCACATAACCCGATGATCCCCCTGTTCCAACGGCGGAGGTCATCGGCAAATTTACGCATATACCAGCTTCCGAGCAATGCGCTTATAGTAAGGACGGAAAAGTTATTAAAAAGCTGCTGAAACATGATGCGCCTCCGAACCAAGAATCCAACCTATCTTATTGTCGGTCAAACTGCTATTTTTTGTTAGACTTTCGACATTTTTCACGCCAGTAAAATGGATTAAAATGTAACATTAACTTGACAGTAAGTCGAGAAGTGTCTATGATTTACCTGTCTGATAGGTGAACAGGAAAGAAGGAAAGGTTCCGGATGAAGATACAAAAGATACACCTCTACGAGCAGGTGTCTCAAGAGCTTCAGAAGTATATACACGATAACGAACTGAAGGAAGGCGACAAGCTTCCTTCCGTAGAACGATTGACGGAGATGTTCGGCGTCGGGCGCTCGTCGCTGCGTGAAGCGCTCCGTTTCCTCGAAGCAAGCGAGATTATCAAGATCGAGAACGGTAAGGGTATTTTTGTGAGAGATGTCGATACATTTCGATTCTCGGGCAAGGTCAAGGTTGAAGTGGAGAAAAAGTCGCTCCTCGCCATCCTCGACGTACGCCGCGCTTTGGAAGGCAAGGCGATCGAGCTGGCAGCGAAGCGCATAACCCCCAAGCAAATCAAGGAAATACAAAGCTGTCTGGAAGAATACCGCAGGTTGAAGGAAAACGATGAAAGTACGTCCATGATCGATTTGACCTACCACCGTCTCATTTTCAAGGCTGCCGCAAATCCGATTTTGGAGAGTGTCTTAGATTCCTTTTCGGACCTGTATAATAAATTCTTCTACGAACCGCTTGGCAACAAGCAGCTTTTTGACACGACCTACCCTTATCACTTCACGATGTTCGATGCGATCGCGGCTCACGATGTAGCAGGCGCGCTGTCTGAATTCGACAAGCTGACGAACGCCCTGGAAGACTTGATTAAAACCTACGAAGTGTAAACTGATTTCAGGATCATGAGGGGATTGACAAAAAAATCTTATTCCCCTACTATGAACTTACCTATCATACAGGTTGACAGTTAGATAGCTAGCCGGTATGGTATCTAAATTGGAGGGGGAAGAAAATGGTATTTCCAACTGTTTTGAAAGCGGTTTCTAAATGGGCTGTGTCGTCAGTTGCGCTTGCGTTGGTCCTGTCTGCGTGCGGCGGCAATGCCAACAAGGATTCCGGCGCCAGCCCCAGCGATTCCGGCGGAGAGAAAGTGAAGCTCCGGATGATTGAGAGCTTGACCTCGGATGCCCGTACGACCATGCTTCAGTCCATGATCGACGCGTTCGAGAAAAAGAACCCCAACATCCAGGTCGAATTGATCTCGCCTCCGTTCGACCAAGCGGACAACAAGATCCGCACGATGCTCAGCGCCAAGGAAGATATCGATATCGTCGAAGCACGCGATCTGAACGTTGCCGAGTTTGTCAACAACGGTTATCTAGCACCTCTTAGCCCATATACGAAAAATTGGAGCGAGTATTCCACTTTGACGCCGGCCGCAATCGACGTAGGCAAAATCGGCGACGAATTGTACTTCATTTCCAACGGTCTCTATCAGCGTCAGCTGTTCTATCGCGCGGATTGGCTGAAAGAAGCAGGAATCGCAGTGCCGAAGACTTATGAAGATCTTCTCAACGCTTCCATAAAGCTGACCGACAAATCCAAAAACCGCTATGGCTTCTCCTTCCGCGGCGGCCCCGGCGCGAACAGCGTTCCCGATACGATGATCCTTGCCTATAATGGTGCGGATGTCAATACCAAAGACGCCATGTTCCTGAACAACGGCAAGTCCATCTACTCTTCCGACGCAGCCAAGAAAGCGCTCGAACTGTATTTGAAGCTCTTCAAGGAAGGCTCGCCTCCAGACTCGGTCGGCTGGGGATTTTCCGAGCAGGTTAAAGCATTTACATCCGGCGTGACGGCGTTCCTCCTGCAGGATCCGGACGTTATCAACTCGCTGAAGGAGAGCATGGAAGACGGAACGTGGGCGACTGCGCCGATGCCGGTTGGTCCAGGCGGCGTCGCGCTGATCAACTCCGGCGGCGCGGGCTGGGGAATCACGTCCTTCTCCGCGCATAAGGACGCTGCTTGGAAGTTGATCGAATTCCTGAGCTCCAATGAACAAAATTTGACATGGTCCAAGGGCTACGGCACGATTCCGATCCACACGACGGCAACCTCGGACGAATATTTCCAATCCGGTCCCTACAAGACGCTGCTGGATATGACGGCCGATTCCAAGACTTTCGTCAGCTACAAGGCTCCATTCAACTATCCGGCCAACAGCAAGTTCGGTACGGTGTCCATGGAATCCGGCCAGAAGATGCTGCTCGGCAAGGCTACCGTCGAAGAAACGCTCGCGGTATGGGATAAGTTCTGGGTCGATGCGAAAGCAGAGCTTGAAGCGACTAAAAAATAATCGACGGCGCATAGGTTAACGAAAAGAGAACTGGCAGGCAGCTTCGGCTGCCTGCCTTGTTCCCTGCATCTTAAGGCGGTGAATTCTAATGAAACAGCGGACATTTATATGGCTTAGCTTATTCCCCGCATTCCTGCTGCTTGGCGTCTTCACGTTCTATCCTTTCTTGCGCGGCGTCCTCATGGCGTTCCAGCATTACGAATTGTTCGATCAGCGCAATATTGACTTCGTAGGGCTGGATAATTTCGTGACTGCGTTCAAGGACAGCAAGTTCCTCACCGCGCTTGAGAACAGCGTATATTGGGTCTTTTTCTCGCTGATTTTCCAATTCGCGATCGGGCTCGCGCTGGCGCTCATGCTGAAAAAGCAGTATCGCGGCCGAGGCGTTTATCAGGGCTTCGTGTTTTATTCCTGGGCGCTGTCCGGGTTCCTGATCGGACTCATCTGGAAATGGCTGTTCAACTCCCAGTACGGGGTCATCAACGACTTGCTGCTCAAGATCGGTCTTATAGACGATCGGATCGGCTTCTTGTCGGATCCGCATTGGGCGATGTTCTCGGTCATCGTCGCGAACGTATGGTATGGCATTGCCTTCTTTGCCATCATGCTGCTCGCCGCCTTGCAATCGGTACCGGCAGAATTGTACGAAGCCGCGGACATCGACGGCGCGAACGCGTTCCGCAAGTTTTTCAACGTGACGTTGCCCTACATTATGCCTACAATTATCGCTACCACACTGCTGCGGGTCATCTGGATTTTCAACGACCCGACGCTGATCTACGGCATGACCAACGGCGGCCCCGCCGGAAGCACGCACGTCCTGTCGTCCCTATTAATGGAAAGATTGCTCGCCGGCAATTATGGCATGGCTTCCGCCATCGGCGTCATTATGCTTGCAATACTGATGCTGTATACGGTCTTCTATTTGTTCGTGACGAAGTCCGAGAAAGTGGGTGACTTCTGATGAAGGCAAAAGCAGCGACACTTAAAGGATTGAAAATTCTGTATCTGGCCTTGCATATGATCGTGATGGCCTTCCCGCTATATTGGATCGTGGTCACGTCCTTAAAACCGAAGCGCGAGATCTTCAAACTGCCTATCACGTATTGGCCAAGTACATTTACCCTTGACAATTTCAATCGGATTTTCACCGTTTCCAAGTTCCAGGTTTATATTATGAACAGTTTGTTTGTATCCATCGTGTCCGCGATTTGCGTCATCTTCATCTCGATTCTGTGCGCTTATGTCATGGCGCGATTCACATTCCGCGGCCACAAGCAGATCATGCTCGCCTTTTTCCTTACACAGATGCTGCCGGGCTTCATATCGCTGGCGCCGTTATATCTGATGATGTCCAAGATGGGGCTCACGAACACCCGGTTGTCGCTCATCATCCTGTACACGACGATGTCCATCGCCTTCTCTACCATCATGCTCAGGGGCTTCTTCCAGCGTATCCCGTCCAGTCTTGAGGAAGCGGCGATGATCGATGGCTGTTCGCGGATCTCTTCCCTCTTTCGCATCATTATCCCGGTGATGCTGCCGGGCATTGCGTCAACGTTTATTTTCGCCTTCGTTCAGAACTGGAACGAATTGTTCATGGCCGTCATGTTTATCGACACGAATTCGCTCAAGACGCTTCCCGTAGGCATGAATTCGTTCGTGTTGAAGTTCGATATCGATTGGGGATCCATGTCGGCCGGAACCGTAATCTCCGTTATCCCAACGATTATTATGTTTGCCTTCGCTCAGCGGTATATCGTTGAAGGCTTGACGCAAGGGGCAGAAAAGGGTTAAACAAGTTCCAGCAGGATGGGAGTAGCACACATGCCAACAAGTGAAAGCGATAAGCGCCATTTTTACACTCAAGTCTCTCACGATTCGGTAGATACAAGGCATCACGGAGCGATCTCGATGCCGGTCTACCAGAGCAGTCTGTTCGCCTTCGAAACGCACGAGAAGTTCGACGAGGCGATGAAGGACGTACTGGCGGCCTCTGTCTACTCGCGGGGCAACAATCCGACGGTCATGTATCTGGAGGACAAAATCGCGCAGCTTGAAGGCGGAGAGGCCGCGCGCTGCTTCGCATCCGGAATGGGTGCCATAGCGGCGGTGCTATTTGCGCTTACCGGCACGGGCGATCATATCGTCTGCGTGGACCAAGCGTACGGCCCGACCCGCGAATTGCTCGTCGACCTGTCTAACCGCTTTGGCCTCGAAGTGACCTTCATCGACGGCACGGACACGGACGCATTCGCGGCGGCGATTCGCCCGAATACCAAGCTGTTCTACCTGGAGAGCCCGACCTCGGGGATGTTCGAGATGCAGGACCTGCCTGCCGTCACGAAACTGGCGAAAACCCACGGGATACTCACCGCAATCGACAATTCTTGGGCGACGCCTTATTTCCAGAAGCCGATCGCGCTCGGCTGCGACCTGGTCATGCACTCGCTCACCAAGTACTTCTCGGGTCATAGCGATACCGTCGGCGGCGTCGTCGTCGGCAGCCGCGAGCTCCTCGGACTCATCGGTTCCCGAAGTTATCTGAATCTGGGAGCCGCGATGGCCCCGCAGACGGCTTCGCTCATCACCCGCGGCTTGCGTACGCTGCCGTTGCGGCTTGAGCGCCACCAGGCCAGCGCGCTCAAGATTGCGCAGCACCTGGCGTCCAAGCCGGACGTCGTCCGCGTCAATCATCCGGGCCTTGAGCAATATCCGCAAAAGGAGCTCGCCGACAGCCAATTGACCGGTTACGGAGGCCTGTTCTCTTTCGTGACGCGCCACAGCGTGGAGAAAATGAAGGAATGGGCGACCGGTCTCCAATACTTCCGAATCGGAGTCAGCTGGGGCGGATACGAGAGTCTCGTCACCGCCGGCGCTGCCCCCGCCAAATTCAACGCAGATGGCAGCGCACCGTCGAGCGTTCGTCTGTACATCGGTATCGAGGATCCGGAGGAGCTGATCGCGGATATCGATCGCAGCTGGGCAAGGCTGAAGGAACCTTCGCAGGAAGCCATCTCTTCATAAGACAACGTTTAAACGGCGATCGATTCCCGGCAATCAACCGGGGAGAGGTCGCCGTTCTTTATCCACTAAAAAAACGGTCCCAGATGGTTAGGCAACCTGTTACTTAACAATTAAGTAATGAAGTGCAAAAAAACCAGCAATCACAAGGATTTGCTGGTTTTTCTTATAACCGAGGGAAAGAATCTCAGCAGTTCTAGCTTTCTTTACCAGGACAACCTTTCAAGCATCCCCAGCCCTCCCATTCACCGCGTTGGAAAGAGATGCCTCCGAACTCCGTTACGAGAACCGGTCGTTGGAAATAACCGGTCTGCTCGCATCCAGCGATTTCGTCAATTTTTAACTTCGTCACCTAAATTCATCCATTTTATAGGAAGACAAACTTATGACGATTGTTAATAGAGATATAGGAGCTGGTTCTCTACCTCTCGAATCCAAACCTGCATGAAGCCTTTCTCCCGGTTGTCCCAAGCATAGTAAGGAATCAAAACACAAGGTTTCCCATTTTCCTCTTTACCGGTCATTAAAGTTACGCCTCCAAGCAGATCCGGACGGTAACAAATATGGAACGGGTCCCGGGGAGATAGGGCAAAAGCGTCATCGTTTAATTCCGGATTATCCGCTTGCTCCATACAATAAACAACGGGTCCACGCTGAATGGCAAGACGACCGCGATTGGCTTCTACCTCCGCCCTGGCGCGTACGACCTCCACAGGCATGTCCAGTTGAAGTACGATGGAATCCCCAGGTGACCATTGTCGATCCAGAATCAGGTACCCGCGGTCCGTCAGCGCTTCGGCTCCGAAGAGGGGGGCTCCGCAAACCTCCAGTTTGTAACCCCGGCACCAACCCGGAACGCGTAATCGAACGGCGAATTTCCCTGTTCGTTCAGGATTTACCGCAAGCTCGATCTTGCCGTCCCACGGGTAATAAGTCGTTTGCTTCAGCTTTACGTTAAGTCCGTTGCCGATCTCGAATTCCGCTTCGCCGTTCATGAATTGGTTTACGACGAGTCCGTCGTCCGTCCGCGCATAAGCATACTGGCCTATGGAAGGCAGAAACCGTACCAAATTGGTTGGGCAGCAGGACGTACCGAACCATTCTACGCGGTGGTGGCCGCCTTTCGACGCCAGCGGATTGACGTAGAAAAACTTGTCGCCGGACAATGAAATGCCGGCTAAAGCGCCGTTGTACATTTCACGCTCCACCACGTCGGCATATTTGGCATCGCCGAACAGCAGGTTCATCCGATGATTCCAGAACGCCATGGCGATCGCGGCGCAGGTCTCGCAATAAGCCGTTTCGTTCGGAAGATCGTAGTCCGTGGTAAAACCTTCGTTATCCCTGGAAGGTCCGATTCCTCCCGTCACGTACATGTTTCGTTCCACGGTATGCGCCCAAACGCGATGCAAGGCATCGACATAGGCAAGATCACCCGAAGCGTGAACAACATCCGCCATTGCCGAGTATAGATACATGGCACGGACGGCATGCCCGGTAACCCTTTCGATGTCCCGAACCGGAACATCGTCCTGGCAGTATGCCGGCCCCCATTCTTCCTTATCCCATATTTCCCCCTTGCCGTGGCCATGCCCCCGTTCCTCCAACAGCCAAAGAGCGAGCTTCCAATAACGCTCCTCACGGGTAACGCGATACAGCTTGACAAGTGCCAGTTCGATTTCCTCATGGCCCTCTACCCAATGGCGTTTACCGGGGCCGAATAAGCGGTCGTAATGATCTGCCATCCTGCAGGCGACATCCAGAAGCTTGCGTTTGCCTGTCGCTTCGAAATAAGCGACCGCCGCCTCGATCAAATGACCGCCGTTATACATTTCATGTTTTTCCATGTCCGTCCATTTGCTCTCGGGCGCCACTAATGTGTAGTAAGTGCATAAATAGCCATCCGGTTCCTGCGCGGCGGCGATGAGCTCAATCATCCGGTCGGTTTCCGATTCCAACTCCGGATCCCTGTTCGACATCAACAGATAGGCTGCGCCTTCGAGCACCTTGTACACATCGGAGTCGTTGAAATAGATGCCTTCGAATTCTCCGTCCATCAGACCGGCAGCTTTAGCGAAATTCGATATGCGCCCGGTTTCCTTGCATTGGGCAATGCAGGTCTTTATCGTCACATGTTTTAGGACTTCTAGACGCGGACGCCAGAAAGCGTCATCGATATTCACTTTCGTAAAGGGAACGCTCTGCCATTTCATGATTTGGCTTTCTATGGGTGTCATCCTGTTTTTCCTTTCTTTCGTCAACTCATCCTTTGAGGCCGGTCAACGTAATCCCTTCAAGGAAGTAGCGCTGCCCGATCAGAAACACGATGACGCAAGGCAGCACGACGGCTGCCGAAGCCGCCATGAGCAGATCCCATTGCGCGGTATAGGTTCCCTGAAACATCTGCAACCCGAGCGCAAGGGTAAACAGGCTGTCGCTTTTCACGTAAATGAGCGGGCCCATGAAATCGTTCCATGATCCCAAAAAGCTGAATAAGGACACTACGATAAGAACGGAACGGCTTAGCGGCATGATAATTCTCATGTAGATTTGAAAATAAGTGGCTCCGTCGACGAAGGCCGCTTCATCGAAATCCCGCGGAATGGTTAAATAGAATTGACGCAGCAGGAAAATATTGAAGATTCCGCCGCCGAAATACGCCGGTACGATCAACGGGTAATACGTGTCATAGAAGCCGAGCATCTTCCAACCGAGAAAGCTGGGAATCAGGGTTACGGCCGCCGGCAGCATCATGCTTGACATCAGAATGCCGAATATGGCGTCCCTTCCTTTCCATTGAATCCGAGAAAACCCGAACGCCGCGATACTGCTTGTCACGACAGTACCGACAAGAACGCTGACCACGATGATAAGCGTATTGGTGAAGAAGGTACCGAACGGCAGGGTCGTAAGGGCTCTATGGAAATTGTCCCAATGAAAAGGTTTCGGAATCCATTCCGGCGGCATGGTGAAAATTTGCGATAAATCCATGAGCGAACTTCGCAGCAACCATACGAACGGTATAATAAACATCGCTGAGATCAATAACAAAGCCGTGTAACCCGCCGTAAGCGTAAGCTTCGATTGCCTCACGTACGCTCCCCTCCTTCGTAATGCACCCATGATTTCGAGGTTTTGAACACAATCAAGGTGAAAAACAGGATAATGATGAACAGCACCCACGCGAGCGCGGACGCATACCCCATTTCCGTATCCCGGAAACCCGTTCGCCAAAGATAGAACACGAAAAATAAACTCTTATTGTTCGGTCCGCCTTGCGTTAAAATATAAGCTTCGTTAAACACCTGGAAAGATCCGATGATCGTCATGATGGTATTGAAGAAAATCGTCGGCGTGACCATCGGAATCGTAATGTGACGCAGCTTGCTGTACCACCCGCCCCCATCCACTTCGATCGCCTCGTAATACTGCTTGGGAATGCCTGACAGTCCTGCGAGGAAAATGATGACCGTGCCCCCGATTCCCCACAACGTGGTCAGCACGACGGAAGGAATCACGCTTCCCTCCGAATACAACCAACTTCCGGCCGGCAGATGTAACCATCTGAGCAGAGAGTTGGCAAGGCCCAGATCGGGATTCAGCAGCCACATCCAGATCATGGCCGATGCGACCGCAGGTACGATGCTGGGCAAGTAGATGATCGTACGAAACAGGGCTCTTCCTCTGACATTCAGGTTCAGAAGCAGGGCAATCACGAAAGAAATGAAAATAACGGCAGGTACCCGCAGAAGGACGAAGTAGAAAGTAACGCCAAGCGATTTATAGAACAGTTCGTCTTCGCCTGAAAACAACTTGGAATAATTATCGAATCCGACGAATGCGGTATGCTCTCTGAATACGTTATAATCCGTCAGGCTAAGCACCAAGCTGGCAATCATGGGACCTAACGTGAAGATGAGAAACCCGAGTATGGCGGGCGAAGTGAACAACAACCCGTAAAACAGCCCTTTTCTCATGATTACCTCCGATCTCATAGCTTCCAGCTAAGGAAAACGGCGATCTTAAGCAAGAACGCCGTCTTCCGCAAATTTAAACGCTTGTTCTTTTATTCTTAGCCCTTCACGTCACGGCGGCCCTTTACCTGAGCTTGCGCTTTATTCGCGATTGAATCCATCGCCTCTTGCGCGGATTGTTGGCCGAGCCATACTTTATCCAAGGCGGGATTCACGATATCCATAATCTTGTTGAAGTTTTTGACATAACCCGTCGGCGTTTGGTGGCTGCTATTCAATAGAACGTCTACGATCGCGTCTTTATAGCCCGATGGGCGGGAATCGAGGTTTTCCGTCCATTTGGCGAGCAAAGTCGGTTCCGTATACCAGTCTCGATAAGAGGGCATCCATGTCCCGGCCGTAATCATGTCGATCGCCGCATCCGGGTCCATCAGCGCTTTCATCAGCTCCCAAGCCTCTTTCGGATGCTTGGTTGATTTGAACATGGAGAACATCCCGCAAACCACGGTGGTCATCGGTTTTTGCATAATCGGCAATACTCCGACGTTGTAATGGACTTTCGATTGCGCCAATCCTGCGCTCACCCATTGCCCGTCAATGTCCATTGCCACTTTTTTCGTCTGAAGCGCGATGTTCGGAGCCGGAATGTTCTTGGCTTGGACCGGAGAAGGCGCAACATGATGAACATTGATCAAATCCGCGATTTTCTGAAGGGCCTCTACTGCAGCCGGCTGATTTAGCGCGAAGGATTTCCCGTCTTCGGAGAGGAAGTCCCCGCCGTTGGAGAAAATAAAGTTACTGTAGCTCCCCCACCACGTTGGAAAGTTCACGCCATACTGTTTAATATTTTTGGGATCAAAGTCTGCATCCGTGGCATTCCTGCCCTTGTTGTCGATCGTCAGTTTCTTGGCGACTTCGACGAACTGATCCCATGTCCACGCTTCCGATGCTTTGGACGGCGGAGGCGTTAAGCCAGCATCTTTGAAAATATCTTCGTTATAGAACAAGGCGAATGTCTCGGGACCCGGGCCTAAGCCGATGACGTTGCCCGGCTCAAGCGAATACGAGATATTCGGAACGAGTCTTTCCGCATTGATGTCCGGATCGGACGAGAGAAATTCCTGGAGATTGTAGAATTTGCCTTGCTCCGCAAGCGGGAAAGCAATGCTGGCAGATTCCATCTGCGCGATATCTGGCACGTCATTACCCGCCACCATTGTCGTGAGCTTGGTATCATAGTCAGTGGGAATATGCTGAAGTTTTACGGTGATATTCGGATATTTCTCCTCGAACTTTTTGATGGCTACCTTATAAGCAGCCACTTCCTCCGGCGCTCCCCATACCGTCATGCGAAGCGTGATTTGTTCTTTCGACTGATCTCCGCCGGATGATGCCGAGCTCGCCGAATTGGCGGGGGAAGAGGCATTGCTGCTATCTTGGCCCGAGCTGGACTTCGAGCATGCGGATAGAATCGCAACCAGCAGCAGAAGTAAAGCGATCAGAACGGATATGGATTTCCTTGGTCGTGACATCTTCCGGACCCCTTTCGAGTTTCAACCCTTATTGGTTCATAGCTGCAGTCTATGATGCTCTCATTATAAGACCGTATACAGCGCTTACATAACCCGAACCTGTTTGGAATGGTGGATTATTATTGGGTCTGCAACGGAAGCGTGATGGTCACTTTCGTACCGAAACCCGGATCGGAAGAGATCATGACCCCGTACTCTTCGCCGTACGTCATCCGAATACGGGCGATCGTGTTCTTGATGCCGACGGAAGACGATTCCCGGTATAAAATCGCATGAACCGCGTCGCTGCTCATTCCCCGCCCGTTATCCTCAATCTCAAAATACCGGGTACCGTGCTCGATCCAACCGCGTATTCGAATAAGCCCCCCCGCTTCGGTTTGATCGAAACCGTGCAGGATGGCGTTCTCGACAAACGGCTGGAAAAGAAGTCTGGGCATCTTGTAGTCGTAGAGCATCGAATCGATCTCGTAGCTGACCGTAAATTTCCCTTCGAATCGAACGGACATGATATAGAAGTAGTTTTTCATCCATTCGATTTCCTCGGACAGATGAACGGCTCCCCATTCCTTACGCGAAGTATAGTGCAGCATGTTCGACAAGCAGACAAGCGTTTTACTGAGTTCCTTCTGATCGTTCTCGATGGCCATCCAATTCATTACGTTTAATGTGTTGTACAGAAAGTGAGGGTTCATCTGCATGTTCAGCGCTTGGATTTCCGCTTCCTGTTCTTTTAATTTGATCTCGTAATTTTCCGAAACCAATAAACGGATCCGATCGTTCATCAGATTAAAACGCTGAAGTAATATGCCGAATTCATCGTTGGTGCTGACCACAACCCGGGTTTGGAAATCCCCTTCGCCCACGGATCTCATCGCGCCGAGCAGCTTCTTGATCGGATTCGTGATTTTACCTGAAATGAAATAAGCGAAAATAAGCGCAACGATTCCCATAATGACGGCCAGAAGGGTGGTAGAAGCGCGAATGACCGGAACCAGACTGCCCACGAGCGCGGATTCGGGCGTCATGACAATGGACATCCAACCCGTGACTTGAGAACGGTCGAAGCAGACGATCGTGTTCACGCCGTCCAACGTTATTCTTCGCGTGCCGCTGCCAGCCTGTTGAAGCTGTTCCACCCAATTGTCCTTATAAACTTGCGTGATTCTGCCGGGCTCGCTGTTGGCCACGATGCGATTGTCCGGATCCAGGACCAAAAAACGGGAACCGTCGGGAATGCTTTTCTCGTACAGGGATTTCAACGTGTCCGATTTGAAGCTGATCGTCAGAACAGGCCGTTCTATTCCGGGATCCAGTTTCTCCAAGGTCGTATTGTTTAAATAGGAAAAATCAAGGACGCGCGTCGCGGAGAACAAATAGCGGAAATCGATCTTTCCATCTGCCAAATACGGTTGATTGAACATATCCACGAAATCGTAGGTGGGATACCAAACCATCTTGCCTCCAGCCTGCCGGGCCGCGCGGTAAATATCCGTATTCGTCGGATCGCCTTGGGGCAGCGGCTGGCCGAAAGTAAAATAAGACGTCCACAGCTGGTAAGCGTACACTTCATCGATTTGCGAGAAATAACTTCTTAAAGCGTCGGACACGAGACGATCGGCGGCGAGCAGGTCCGCCTTATTCTCCGGTTTCAAGTGATTGAAAACCCGAAACAATTCCTTGTCTACGAACAATGCCATGCTGTTCTGGTCTATGATCCGCAGCTTGGTGTCCATAATCTCGTTGTTTTTCTTTACGATCTCGTATACGTTTTTCTGCGCTTGTTCCGTCACGACTTGCAGGCTTGTACGATAGAAGAGAGTCCCGAGCACGATCAGCGGGACCGCAATCAGAAATATAAAGCTGGCGAGCAACCGGTAGCGGAATGTGATCTTCATCCTTCTCTGCTCCTTTGCGGGAAGGATGCGTGCTTATAAGCTTCCGGCGACATGCCGTTCTGTTTCTTGAACACCCTGCAGAAATACTTCGTATCCTGATACCCGCACTCGGCGGCTATTTCATATATTTTCAACCGGTTCTCCGCAAGCAATTCCTTGGCCCGCCGCATTCTGGTCTCCGTCACATGATCGGAGAACGTTCTGCCCGTCCTGCTTTTGATCAGGGTGCTGAAGTAGGAAGGATTAAAGAAAAAATGCTCTGCGGCCCGTTCCAGCGTCAATTCTTCCTTGACGTTCTCTTGAATCCATCTCAAACACTCGGCCACGATAATCTCGCTTTTATCTAACCGGGCTTGTCTCAAAGCATCGTGTACATCCCGGAGCCGAATCTCTAGAACCGCCATGAGTTCCGCATAGGTATGGCAAAGCGGAATCACGTTCAAAGCCGAATCCGTGAGAGCGCTTCCAATCTGCCGATCAACGTAATCGCGAATTCTGCTTTTCATCCTCATGAGGGTGAGCGAGGCACATTCTTTGATCAGATTCGGATTCGTATGGCCATTCGCGGCAAGTTGAACGAAAGCAGCCCGGCACATCGCTATGGCAGCTTCCGCATCCCTTCCTTGCACCGCTTCGAACAGCTTCTCTCCGTCAAGAAGGATGGGGTTGCGGGTGGGAAGAAGTTCATCATGGAACAAAATGCCGCTCCAACTCTCATGAAAGTTGTACAGATTGGCGGTTTGGGCTGCCCGGTAAGCCTGAAACGCATCCGTCCATAAGCATCGGCAATCCGGACCGATCCCATGGGTAAGCCGTCCGTGCTTTGCCCACTCTGCCTCTAAAGATGAAACCGTTCGGCGTATTTCAGGCTTTCTTTCTTGGGCAGGCTGAGCTGTTTGAATGATGGTAACCGCTTGGAAGACTTCCTCCTGAAGAACATGTAAGGAGAAAGTACACGCTTTGCCGAATTCAGCCCACGCCTGTTCCAAGTGCTTCAACCATGCTCCGGCATCAAAACCTGCCTTATTGCCCGGTCCGATCCGGATTTCAGAGAAAATAACCGTTCCGCTCCCCTGCATCCACTCTAACGTTTCGAGCTCTTTACGCTCCATATCCGTCAAGCTTCCATTCAACCATGACAGAAGAAGGCGGTTTCGATAGGCAGAGGAAGTGAGGCTTAGCCGATGCTTTAACGCTTCCGATTCGGAATGCTGCCGGGATTCCTCGACAAGCTGGCTTTCAATGCGGCGCAATACGTCTTCTACCTTCCCGGCTTCTACCGGTTTCAAGAGATAATCATAAGCCCCGTGACGAATCGCAGCCTGGGCATATTCGAACAGATTATAAGCCGAAACCATGACAACCTTGGTCCGGAGGCTTTCATCCTCCAGCTTTTTCAAAAAGGAAAGACCATCCATACTCGGCATTCGAATATCGGTTAACACGGCATCGGGCTTTTCAGACCTGACGAGTTCAAGCGCGCTTGCCCCGTCTTTGGCGACAAGAACTTGATCTTCAGGCCGCAGGACATGAATCATACTCGCCATTCCTCTGCGGTGCCTCGGCTCATCGTCCACGACTAATATTTTCATCCCGCTCAGCCCTCTCGTCTGTGCTTTTATTTGTCTCCGCTATCTATTTAGATTAACAGAAAAAAGCCCCTTCTTATGGACAGGCGCTTGAATTTCTCATTTCGTTAACGTGCCGGTGTGAAGCATCCAACGTACCTTTATTATAGAAGGTTAATCGGCATTGAAAAAAGTTGAATATTATTAGATAGGTGGATTATGATTGGTAATTTCCCGCTTTCCGCACGTCAGCCGGGAAGAAGGAAAGCTCATAGTGAAAATACAATTCTCGGGCATGGTCAACGTTGAGGTGGAGAGAAAGTCTCTCCTCGCCCTCCTCGGCATACTCTGGGATCAATTGGCCAGAATATCCATTCTTAATCCACTAAAAAAACGGTCCCAGATGGTTATGCAACCATCGGGACCGTTCATTCATTTTATTCCACCGTAACGCTCTTCGCCAGGTTACGCGGCTTGTCGACATCGTGGCCGAGCGCCAGCGACGCGTAGTAGGACAGCAGCTGCAGCGGCACGACCGACAGGGCCGGCGTGAGGATCGGCAGCGTGCGCGGGATCGCGAACTGGCGGTCGACCGACTTGGCGGTTTCAGCCTCGAACCCTTCGTTGATGATGCCGAGCACGTTCGCGCCGCGGGCTTTCGTTTCTTTAATGTTGCTAAGCATTTTCTCGTACAGGTCTTCTTGCGTAAGCAGCGCGATGACCGGAATCCCTTCTTCGATCAGTGCCAGCGTGCCATGTTTCAGTTCGCCGGCCGCGTACGCCTCGGAGTGGATGTACGATATTTCCTTCAGCTTCAGCGAGCCCTCCAGCGCGACGGCATAGTCGATGCCGCGGCCGATGAAGAACAGGCTGCTGTGACGGGACATGGACTCGGCTACGCCCTTGATCGTTTCCGCTTGCGCGAGGATCTTCTCGACCTGATCCGGCAGCGAATCCATCGCGGCCAGGATGTGGGCCACTTCGTCCTCCGACTTGGTGCCGTTCGCTTGTGCCCAGTAAAGACCGAACAGGTAGAACGCAATCAACTGGGACGTGTAAGCCTTCGTCGAAGCGACGGCGATTTCCGGGCCGGCCAGCGTGATGATGACGTCGTCCGCTTCACGGGCGACCGAGCTGCCGACCACGTTCGTGATGGCGAGCACGCGGGCTCCGCAGCGCTGAGCTTCACGCAGAGCGGCCAGGGTGTCGGCGGTTTCGCCGGATTGGCTGACGACGATGACCAGCGTATCCTTGGTGATGATCGGCGAGCGGTAGCGGTACTCGGACGCCACGTCCGTTTCGACCGGGACGCGAGCCAGTTGTTCGATAACCGTCTTGCCGACCATGCCGGCATGCATCGCGGTGCCGCAAGCGACGATATGCACGCGGTTGAAGCCGCGCAGCATTTCCGCCGACATTTTCAACTCGGGCAGCGTCACCGAACGGCCGTCTTCGCTGATGCGTCCGCGCATCGTGTCGCGGTACGCTTTCGGCTGCTCGTGGATTTCCTTAAGCATGAAGTGATCGAAGCCGCCCTTCTCGGCGGTCATCAGATCCCAATCGACGTGGAAAACGTCCTTGGAGATCAGGTTGCCTTCGATCGTCATCAGCTCGACGGAATCGCGCGTCAGCACGGCCATTTCGCCGTCGTTCAGGATATAGATGTCGCGCGTATGCTCCAAAATCGCCGGAATGTCCGACGCGATGTATTTCTCGCCTTCCCCGATGCCGATGATAAGCGGGCTTGCATAACGAACGGCCACGAGCTTATCCGGCTCGTATTCGGTCAGGACGCCGAGCGCGAACGCGCCTCGCATTTTGCTGACCGCGCGCTGTACCGCCTTGACGATATCCCCTTCGTACTCGACCGAGATCAAGTGCGAAATGACTTCGGTGTCGGTCTCCGACAGGAACCGATGCCCTTGGTGCATCAGTTCTTCTTTCAGTTCCAAATAGTTCTCGATGATCCCGTTGTGCACGACCGAGAACTTCAGCGTGTTGTCCACATGAGGATGCGAGTTCACGTCCGACGGCTTGCCGTGCGTTGCCCAGCGGGTATGCCCGATGCCGACCGTTCCGCGCAGCGGATCGTCCGACAGGCGGCCCTCGAGGTTAGCGAGGCGCCCGACCGTTTTGGTGATTTCCAAGCCTTGCTCCGTGAACACGGCGATGCCCGCAGAGTCGTATCCGCGGTATTCCAGCTTCTTAAGACCTTCCAGCAAAATCGGCTGCGACTCGCGATTGCCGATATATCCAACGATTCCACACATATTAAAATAGACCTCCGTTTCGGTTCTCCGTCCGTCCATGAGCGACCGAAACCCAGCCTGCCAAAGCGTCACGACCCATATGCAAACACAGGAAGTGTCCGCCGTGCAGCCGATTCCGGCCAACTCGGACTTCCCATTCCGAATTCTTATTAGGTTGCATCATATCGGAATATTGTACGCACGGTCACCCGCCGCGTTTTGTCTTCCGATTTGTCGGCTCCGATGCGAAACCGGGAGGTCCCCGCCGAAAACCCGAACGCCTCCACCTCGTCAACTTGCGGTCATCGAAAATCTCCCGTGTCATGACCGGCCAAGTTCTGGCGCTTAGTGTTGCCTCTGTAACCTCTGCCCTGCCTTTCCTTCTAAAGTCTATCCCTCATCATATTCGTTTTGCGCACCATTTGCAACAGATCGCCATCATTCCCCAGGAAATGACACGTTCGCTCACTCCGGCAAGACTCCTGCCCCCTGCATAGATCACCCGGATTCCGAGGACGCTAACAAGGCATACGCGAAGAAACGGAGGCAAAGCGATGACCGAGAGAGCGATACTTGCCTATTTCAATACGCCTGATCAAGCGCACAAAGCACTCGATCAATTGAAACAGCTGAAGCTGATCGAATCGAGGATCGAACGGTTCGACGGCATGCCGGGTGACGGCGTCGACGTCATGATGAACCCCATTCGAAGCGATTTTGACAGCTTGGGAGAACTTACCCTGAACGGCGAGTTCGAAAACAGGTCAGCCGGCATTCTCGCCGCTGCCAGCGTTAGCGCCAGCGGCTACAGCTCCGGCGGGCTGGAAAACCGCGTAACCGGACGCGACGTGCTGCTCACGGCCATCGTGGACGAGCAGGACTACGAACGGGCTTACAACATCGTGCACGAAGCCGGAGCCCTCTAAAACGGAAACGAAAAAGACGCCTCTCAAGCCCGATTCCAGGGCTCGAGAGGCGTCTTCCATAGATCTGCTTATCCTAATTCCGAGCGAATGACGGCTGCGATCGTTTCGACATGCCGTTCGATTTCCTCGATCTCCGGCCCTTCCGCCATGACGCGAATGAGCGCTTCCGTTCCGGAAGGACGGACCAAGATCCGGCCGTTCTCGCCCAGCGCCGCTTCCGCAGCCGCGACGGCGGCTTGGATCGCTTGGTTGCCCGGGTACAGCGACTTATCCGTTACCCGCACGTTCACGAGCGTCTGCGGGAATTTGCGCATGGACTGTTTCAGCTCGCCGAGCGTTTTGCCGGATTCGATGATCGTATCCACCAGCTGGATGCCAGTAAGAATGCCGTCGCCGGTCGTATTGTAATCCAGGAAAATGACGTGCCCCGACTGTTCCCCGCCGAGGTTGAAGCCGCCTCTCACCATTTCCTCCATCACGTAACGGTCGCCGACGGCCGTTTGCACCGTCTGCAGGCCGAGCTTTTTCGCCGCTTGGAAGAAGCCGATGTTCGCCATGACGGTCGTGACGACCGTGTCGTTCTTCAGCTTGCCGGCCCGCTTCATCGCTTCGCCGCAAATGCAGAGCACGTAGTCGCCGTCCGTCTCTTCCCCGTTCTCGTCGATCGCGATCAGGCGGTCCGCGTCTCCGTCGAATGCCAGTCCGAGGTTCGCGCCATGCTCGACGACTTTCTTGGCCAGCTGCTCCGGATGCGTGGAGCCGACCCCGTCGTTGATGTTCAAGCCGGTCGGATCCGTACCGTACTCGATCACTTCCGCCCCCAGCTCGCGGAAGATCGCCGGCGCCAGCTCGTAAGCGGCACCGTGGGCGCAGTCCAGCACGATTTTCAGCCCGTCGAAGCGATTGCCGACGGTCGTTTTCAAGTAATCGATATAATGCTGCTTGGCGGACTCGTCGGTGGCTACCGTGCCGATATCCCCGCCCGTCGGGCGCGGCAGCGTGTCGGTCTCGGCATCCATCAGGCGCTCGATTTCCGCTTCCGTCTCATCCAGCAGCTTGAAGCCGTCGCCGCCGAAAAATTTAATGCCGTTATCGTCAACCGGATTGTGAGAAGCCGAGATCATGACCCCGGCGTCCGCCCTCAGCTGCCTCGTCAAATAAGCGACGGCCGGCGTGCTGACGACGCCCAGCCGGACGACGTCCGCTCCGATCGAGAGCAGCCCGGCGATCAGCGCGCTTTCCAGCATCGCGCCGGAAATTCGGGTATCCATCCCGATGACCACCTTTGGACGCTCCGAGCGTCCCGCCAAGACGACGCCTCCGCAGCGACCGATCCGATAAGCCAGCTCCGGCGTCAACTCGCGGTTAGCAACCCCGCGGACCCCGTCCGTACCGAAATATTTCCCCATCTTTCCTTAAGCCCCTTTATGGTGTACTTCCCTGCTGCTGATCGGGAGTGCTTGAACTTGTTCCATCGGTCTGCGACGGTGACGGGCTTTCGCCCGCTCCGGCTCCCCCGGCAGCCGCGTCTCCGCTGCCCGGAGTCGCGTTCGCCGGAACGTCCGCCGTGATCTCGATCGTCGCCGTGCTCGTGCCTCCCGATTGCTCGATAAAGCGTGGAGAATTCACGATCAAAGGCACCGTGTGCGTTCCCGGCCCTTTGCCGCTCAGATCGGCGTCGACCGTGACGTCGCCCGGCTGCAGCTTGCCCAGCCTGGACGGGGAACCTTTCATGACGATGTCCGCCTTGCCCGTGGCCGGGTCGACGAATTTCACCGACATGCCCTCCCCGAGGCCCTTGACGTTGATCGGCAGGCCTTCGAGCGAACGCGTATCGGACAGCACTACCTCCACGTTGACGACGACCTCCGCCGGCGATATCTCCGTAATCGGCGATTCGGCCTTCAGCGGAACGGTGACCTTGCCCGACTTGGTCAATTCGGCAAGCTGCAGATCGGCTTCCACCGATTCGATCTTGTCGAGCGCCTCTTTCGGGCCGTAAATCGTCACTTGTTCCGTGTTCGGCTCGAACGTATCGATACTCAGTCCCGGCGGCATTTTGCCCACCATCACGAACTGCAGCGGCACCGTTTTGAACGGATTCGTAATCGGGACTTCCACTTCCACGACGGCGGGATCGATGATCGCTCCTTCGATGACCTTGCCGTCTTGGTCGTATGCGGCAAGCTTCACCGATTTGTACTTGATCGCTTTCGTTTCGCCGTCGATCGTGACCGTCGCTCCGACTTTGCTTACTTGTGCCAATGTATTCTTGGGCAGCGTGACGTGTACCCGGTTCGTCGGCTTCAGGATTGGCGTTCCGGCGATATAGCCTTCCGCCGGCGTTCCCCGCGTTCCGATTTCGATTTCGAATTCCTTGGTTTGCAAAGCCTCTACGGTGACCGATACCGCGCCCGGCGTCATCTCCACCAGTTGGATGCCTCTGGGCAAGTCCAATTGCAGCGAGAGCGTATGCACGCCCTCCGTAACTTGCCTTAAATCGACCTGCAGCCGGTAATCTTCCTTGCGGGCTGCCAGCAGATCGCTGCGCGTTCCGCGTACCGTGAGCTTCACGGTTTGCGGGTCGAGGCCGTTCAGCACGTAACTCCGTTCGTCCAAGCCGTAGGCCTCGATTTTGACGCCGTCGATTTTGCGCGTCTCCATTAAGGAAGCGACGCTGTTCGGCGACGACTCGGGATCGAAATGCACGACCGCCCACATGATGATGCCGATGGCCAGCGCCATGATTTTGATCGCCGTCGGGTGGTTGAGCCATTTATCCATGGCGTTCACCCTCTTTCCGTTTCCAGAGCGATTTCCAATTCCACTTGGAATCCGTGCCCGAGGATTTGCGGAATTGCGGCCGAAGCTCCTCGAACAGCTTGGAAATGAGCGATTCCTCTTTGATGTCGCGCACCACTTGCCCGTTAATCGCGAGCGAGACTTGTCCCGTTTCTTCCGATACGATGACCGAAATGGCGTCGGACACTTCGCTCACGCCGATCCCGGCGCGGTGCCGCGTTCCCAGTTCTTTGCTGATGAACGGATTTTCGGACAGCGGCAAATAGCACCCCGCCGCCATGATCTGGTTGGCCCGTAAAATCACGGCTCCGTCATGCAGCGGTGTATTCGGAATGAACACGTTAATGAGCAGCTCCGAACTGAGCGACGATTCCATTTTGATGCCGGATTCGATGTAATCGTTCAAGCCGGTATTACGCTCGAAAACGATTAACGCCCCGATCTTTCGACGGGCCAAATAATTAACGGACTTAATGACTTCGTTGATCCGTTGGCTGACGTCTTGGTCTTCCGCCGAGCTTCTCGTGAAAAGCTTGCCTCGGCCGAGCTGCTCAAGCGCGCGACGAAGTTCGGGCTGGAAGATGATCAGAACGGTGACGACCCCGAACGTAAACACCTGGTTCATGAGCCATTTGAGCGTGTACAGGTTCAGCCAGGTGCTGAGCGCCCAGGTGACGACCAGCAATAAAATGCCTTTGAGCAGCTGCACCGCGCGGGTGCCTCTGACGAGCAGAATCATCCTGTAAACCAGATAACTGACGATCAGGATGTCCGCGATGTCTTTAATCGAACTTTGCCATGTCAGCCCGGTAAAATAGTCCAAGACGCGACCCCCCGTCCCGGCGCCGTATCGTGTCTGCTGAAAAATGTCGGATTACGCATAGGATTGATCTAGAACCATTTCTCTACTCTTCTCCCGAAATCCTGTCTGGCGAATAAAAAAACCTCCCCGCGAAACCAGGGAGGCTCACCGTCATGAACCGTACGCCAACGTTCCGAACCAGGATCTCACTTTGTACCAGGCCCAATCGACCGCGCGGTCGATCTCTTGCACATGCCCCGCGATATGGGCCGTCGACGCCAGCGTAACATTCCCGTCGATCACCGTCAAATCTCCTTTGACGTTGCCGAGCACTTCCGCGCTTCCGTTCACGACGGTCAAGTCGCCGGACACTTCCTTGCCCTCCGGCACGATGACGGTCGATCCCTGGATAATGACGTTCTCCAGATCCGGCCCCGCGACCGACAGCTGCCGGTCTTGGTTCCACATGGTGACGAAGCTGGACAGCATCACGATCAGGAACAGAGCGGCGGCGGACACCGCGGGATGCCGGCGCACCCAGCCGGTCCATGCCGCGGGTCTTCGGCGCGTCTTCGGGAGAGCGCCCAAGATGCGCTCCTCCAGCCCCGCCGGAGCCTGCGCGAAGGGCACCGCCCTGACGAGCGCTTCCGTCCGCGCCAGGGCATCGTAGCGGCTCTGGCAGGCCGAGCACTCGTCCATATGCTTGCTCAGGCTCGCCGCATCGTCGCGGTCGAGATCCCCGTCCAAATAATCATGCATCATTGCGACGGCAACCTTGCAATCCATCTCTGCCATCCCTTTCTGCGTTGAAGACGCTCCGTTCGTAAGCGCCGTTGCGAGTTGCTCCTATACCATACGTTCGTTACCCGGACGTGGTTTCACGGAAGCGCGCGGAACGGGCTACAATTTGTTCTCCAACTTTTTCCGGAGAAACTCGCGGCCGCGATGAACCCGCGTTTTGATCGTCGTCACCGGCATATCCAGCACCTCGGATATTTCCTGAAGCGACATGTCCTGTAAGTACCGAAGAACCATCACCGACTTGTACTTGGCCGGCAGCGTCTCCATCGCCTGATGGATGACCCTCTGCGTTTCGGACAGCAGCAGCTCGCTTTCCGGCGTTCGATCGTCGCTCGGCAGCATCGCGTATCCGTCCAGGCCTTCATGGTCCGAAGACTCCGCATCCAGCGAATAGACGCTGCGCCGCTTCCGGAGACGGTCGATGCACAAATTGGTGGCGATCCGGTAAATCCACGTGGAGAACTTCTGGTTTTCGTCATAGCGTTCCAGGTTTTTGAACACCCGGAGAAACGTGTCCTGAACGACGTCTTCCGCTTCCTGGCGGTTGCCGGTCATCCGGTAGGCCAGGTGGAACAGCTTGTCCTTATAGAGACTGACGATTTCCGCGAACGCCCTCTGGTCCCCTTTGCGGGCCAGCTTGGCCAATCGCGTGTCCATTGGCTTCAACGTCATTCCTCACTTCCCGTCCGGCGGCCTTGCGGCTCCCGGCGGCGGCCCTGGGCCGCCATAATACCCGCCAAAATCAGCGCGACGCCCGCCCCTTGCCACACCGACAACGGTTCTCCCAGCATGACCGCGGCCGCCAGCACGGCGACCGGCAGTTCGAAGGAACCGAGGAGCGCGGACAAACCGGATCCGATTTTCGGAATGCCGGCGTTAAAGCAGACGGTCGGCAGCGCCGTACCCAATATACCCAGCAGCAGACCCCAGACCGGCAGCGGAACCGCTCCGTCTCCCGCGAACGATCCCGTCCCTTGCACCGCCAAGATCAGGACCAGGGAGACGGTTCCCATGACCGCCGATTTCGCGAAAGACTCCAAGTTCTCCGGCAGGAAACCCGATAGGAAGAAAAACAGGCTGTACGCGGCCGCGGAGAGCAGACCGTACATCACCCCTTCCGGGTTCACGTCGCCGAGCCCCCTCTCAAGCAAGCCCACGGACAAGATCGTGCCCGCGAAAATGAGGAGCACCGCCAGCCATTCATGCCGTTTGGGCCATCGTTTCGCTCGAAGGCTTTCTAGCAAAATGGTAATCCAGGCATATTGAAAAAGCAAGACGATCGAGAGCGACGCGTCCAGCCGCGACAGTGTCCGGTTGTACAGCAGCGTCGTGAGCGCCAAGCCGCACGCTCCGACGACGATGACCTGAAGCCAAACCTTGGCGCTCATGCGGAAGGTCGGACGGAAACGCGATTTGAATAATAGCAGCAGCCAGAGCAGAATAGCTCCCGAAAGCACCTGCATGAACGTTAAGGCGTACCCTTCCCATCCGTCCTGTTCGGCGGACTTGAACACCGGCGATACGAATCCGTAGCTTGCCGCGCCCGACAATACCAGAAGGACGCCGGCGAAATTCCGTTTATTCATGTTGCGGCTCACTTTCATAAACGAAAGGCCCGGATCGGAACCCGGGCCTTCTGGATGTGTGTTTAACGATGAAGCTTCAGCCGAATCAGCCCGTATTGCGGAGGCCGGCGGCGATTCCGTTGATGGTGAGAAGCACCTCGCGGAGCAGCTCGGCGTCGTCCTGGCCCTGTTGGCGCAAATCGCGCAGTTCGTTCAACAGCTGAACCTGGAGGTAGCTCAGGGGATCGACGTACGGGTTGCGCAAACGGATCGATTCCTGAATGACCGGTACGTTGTCGAGAATGTCCTCTTGGCCGGTAATGGCCAGGATCAGTTCCCGCGTGCGTCCGTATTCTTCCTCGATGAGGTTGAAGATACGCGTGCGAACCGACTCTTCCTTGATCATGCCGGCATATTCCCGGGCGATGAGCAGGTCCGCCTTGCCGAGCGCCATCTGCAGGTTGTCGATCAGCGTGCGGAAGAACGAGTATTCGCGGTACATCGTGCGAAGCGTCTCGAGCTTGCCCGCATCCCCTTGCACGTACGATTGGAACGACGTGCCGGCGGCATACCAAGCAGGGAGCAAGTAACGGCTCTGCGTCCAGGAGAACACCCACGGGATCGCCCGAAGATCTTCGAAGCGTTCACTGTTTTTGCGCTTGGAAGGACGGGAGCCGATGTTAAGCTCGCCGATCTCCGGCAGCGGCGTCGATTCTTTGAAGAACGTCATGAAGTCCGGATCGCGGAAAATGAGGTCCTGGTACTTCGTCTGGGCCTTCTCCGAAATTTCGCGCATGATGCCTTCCCATTGCGACTCGGCCGTGTCTTCCTGCGCCGGATGGCGGGAGAGGTAGGCGCCGGTGAGCAATGCGCTCGTCGCTTGCTCGAGGCTGCGATACGCGATGCCTTTCATCGAATACCGGGAGGAGAGGACTTCGCCCTGCTCCGTGATCTTGATGCCCCCGCCGATCGTGTGCGGCGGTTGGGCGAGAATGCTGCGGTTCAGCGGCATGCCGCCGCGTCCGAGCGCTCCTCCGCGTCCGTGGAAGAATTTCAGCTTCACGCCGTGTTCCTTGGCCGTGCGGGTCAGTTCCTTCAGCGCGATGCGCAGCTCCCAGTTGGCGGTCACCATGCCGCCGTCCTTGTTGCTGTCGGAGTAGCCGAGCATGATCTCGTGCAGGTTGCCGGCGTTCGCCAGGCATTCCCGGTAGAGAGGCAGCTCGAACAGCCTGCGCATGATCGCCGGCGCCGCATGCAGGTCGTCGATCGTCTCGAACAACGGTACCGACTGGATCGAGGAAGCGACGGTGCCGTCTTCGCGGCGGCGGTACAAGCCCGCTTCCTTCGCGAACACCATCACTTCGAGCATGTCGCTCGCGGATTCCGTCATGCTGATCAGATAAGTGCCGGTGCAGCCTTCGCCGATTTCCTGCTGGGCCCGGTGAATCGTCCGGTACACCTCCAGGATTTCCTTGCTCGCGTCGGACAATTCCACCGTCTCGTTCACGAGCGGGCGCTGGTCTCCCAACAGGCCGTGCAGCAGTTCGACCTTCTCATCCTCGCCGAGCGCCGCGTAATTGTCGGTGACGCCGGCTTTGGCGAGAATCTCGACCATGGCGTTCTCGTGTTCCTTGCTGTGCTGGCGAACGTCGAGCTGCGCCAGATGGAAGCCGAACAGCTCCACTTGGCGGATCATCTTCTTGATCAGCGTATCCGCAACGTAGTCGGCGAAATGATGCCGGAGGCTCCGGTCGATCAGTTCGAGGTCGCGGATCAGCTCGGAAGGATTATGGTAGCGCTTGGCCGTACCCAGAGTGGCTTCGTCGCGCATGTTGGCAAGCTTCTGGCGCATGTAGGTCAATTTGACCCTGTACGGTTCCTTGTCGTTCGTCCAAGGGTCCACCGACGTGAGCTCCACGTTCGCGCGGTCCGTTTCGATCGAAGAGAGCAGCTCATCCGTCACGTTCACGATCGTCGTGCTGAAGCTCATTTGGCCCTTCAGTTCGCGAATGACCTCTTCATACTTATGGATCGCGAGATTCCGCTGCATTTGCAGCGTCCTCCACGTCACCGCGGCCGTTACGGAAGGGTTGCCGTCGCGGTCGCCGCCGATCCATGAGCCGAAACGCAGATACGTCGGCGCGTGCCAGGATTCCTCGGAATAATGCTTGGCCAGGCAGCGCTCGAGCTCATCGTACACGTCCGGCAGCACGTCGAACAGCGTTTCGTGGAAGAAGTACATGCCGTTACGCACTTCGTCGATGACGGTCGGCTTGCGTTCGCGAAGCTCATCCGTTTGCCAGAGGGTCAATACCTCGTTCAGCAATTGTTCGCGGAGCTTCTCCCGCTCGCGGTAGGTCAGCGTAGGATTGTCCAGCTCCATCACTTGGTCGGCAATCCGCTTGTGGATGTCAAGAACCGCCCGGCGCGTCGCTTCCGTCGGATGCGCGGTCATGACCAGCTCGAGGGAAATATCGCCGAGCATGTCCCGGATTTCCTCGACCGGAATGTTCTTGCTCTTCAAATCCTGGACAACGCTCTCGATCGAACCCGGCTGCACCGCCTCGCCCGCGGAACGCTCGTAATCGCGCTTGCGGCGGATGCGGTGGTTTTGTTCGGCGATGTTGACCAATTGGAAGTAAATAGCGAACGCCCGAATGACTTGATGCCGGATTCCCGGCTCCAGCGTTTGAATCGTATTCACGAATTCGTGGTAAAGCTCCGGCAAAAACTCGGCGCGAAGCGCTTTGCTCATTTCCCGGATTTTCTCGACATGATCCAATAGCTCCCGTCCGCCTTGGTGGACAAGCACTTCCCCAAGAATGTTGCCGAGGAAACGCACGTCGCGCCGAAGCAGATGGTTGGACGGAGTACGCCCCGTCGAAGCCAATTCCGTCATTGCTTTCACCTCAAAATTCCGACTGCTGGCACACAACGTCGATTGCGGTCAGTCGTCCATCTTTTTAGTAGGATTCCACATGTATTACCCTTCTTGCTATGATACTACATTCATTCCCGAAAATCTTCACCCGATTTTGCGCGAAATTGTTGTTTCCTGTCCAAAACCGGGTAAAGGTGGATAGGAGACCCTATTTCCTTTGACGGGAGGGATGCAGGATGACCAAGAGACAGCGCTCGCTCAGAAGGTACCTGACCATGCTCGTTATCGCCGCCATCATGAAAAAAGAAAACGAAAGCGACGTCGCATAGAGAGGAGGAGGTCCGATGGCGCGATCCGATCGCAAACCCGCCTCCGTCCATACCGTTCCGAACCGAGAGGGCGGATGGGACAACAAGCAGGGAGGCAAGACCATTCATCATGAAGATACGAAAAGCGAAGCGGCAGCCGCCGGACGCGAGGCCGCGAAGCGGGACCGAACGGAACATGTCATCCATAACCGGGACGGACGCATTTCAGGCAGCGACAGCTACGGCCATGACCCGTTTCCGCCCCGCGGATAAAACCGCCCCCAAGTATGAAGCGGGGCGGTTTTGCTTTTTCCGGATCAATGCCCCGACTTGATGCCTTACGTTTGAAGAAGGACGGCCCTGGGTAAGGGCCGTCCTTCCTGCATGTTCCGCGATTAATTGGGCGCTGAAAGCTCGCTGGTTGGGTTCTCGACGATCAGGCCGATTTCCGTCGCGTCTTTGCTTCCTCCCGACGATTGCAATTCGGCGCGGAGGTGATATAAGCCGTTATGGAAACGATCGGTATCGAGGTAAAACGGCCGGGGAAGTTCCTTTCCACTGAACAATTCCGTCCTGCCGAAAGTAACCTTAATATTTTCGATTTGTTCCCCTTCCGGAACGAGCGCTTCGATGTCCAACTTCAGCACTCCTCTGATCTTTTGTCGTTCGACCAGCCCTCCGCGAAGATTGACGGCCGGTTTCGGAGCCGGAGCCACGAACACCCCGTCGATCCATAATTGGCCGTTCCTGCGTTCCATTTCGCCGCCCGCGGGAACGACCACGATGACCGCAGCATGATGGCTCGGCAAAACGAACGAAGCATGGCGCACCGCTCCCCTCGCGACGAATGTACCTTTCACCGTATCGTACAAGTCCACCTTTTCGTCGCCGAGACCGGTCACCTCCACCGTTTCCTCCGAGCCGAACGGATTAAAGTACAAATAGGTCGGGTAGGCTTCGCGATGATAGTAATCGGTTTTCAGGCAATCGATCTTCATAATGCCCTCGACATTCGTTTTCTCGACCAATCCGCCCATGAAGCCGACATGGCTGCCGCTGTATAGGGAGAAATCCGTCTTCCCCCAGCCTAATACCGTCGGATCGCCGCTGGCATAAGGCGATTTGCCTTCATACTCCTTCCGGAGACCTTCATAGGGAATGACATGGTTCGGATCGCCTTTCCAATCCGCACCCGATTGGTTTTCTGCCGGAAGCCCGTCCACGTAAAACAGCTTCGCTTGGTTGGCGAAGTTGAGCATCCATTTCGCGACGTCCCGAGCATATCGGGGATCGTAGCGGACGAACGGGGCCAGCGTGCTGAAGAGGTGAAAACCGTTCATCAAAAAGATATATCCTCCGTAATCCTTCAGGTTGCCCACGAGACCGTGCATGTCGTAGTTGGCCCACCGCTCCGTGCACATTCCCCAATCCGGACGGATCTGCGTTCCGCCCTCGAAGATCCAATTCAAGAACTTGCCGACGTCGTAACACTTCCCCTGCTCAACATCCATTCTGGCAGCCAAATAGGGGGAATAATACATCAACAGCTCATAGTAAGGACTGTCCGTCTGACGCTCGAGAAATTCCATGCACTGTTCGGCCGTTTTCAAGTAAACGGGGTCGCCGAAACGGGAGTATGCCATATACATCAACATCGCGACTCCCGATGCCGCATCGGGCTCTTTCCATTTGCCGTTGTCGATGGGTTCCATGTTTCTGAAATCGAAAGACGCATACCCGAAATTCGGCCGCCCGGTCTCGTCTTTGAGGATATCCACGGCTTCGACCCAGCGGTCGGCGGACTCGCGCATGATCCTTTCCATTTCCGGTTCGTTCGGATAGAAATAAGCGAGAGCATAATAAAGCGCGTGCGATTGAATTTCGTACCAGAACGAATCGCCGGCAGGAACGTTGGGAAACCACACGAACACCTTGTCCTGCTTGTTGTAAAAGGTCTGAAGCATTTTAACGAAGTTGTTGCCGTCCTGGTTGCTCTTGTCGATACCGGCCAGCGTGGCGCCGAGCACCGCGCCCATGCACGTGATCGCTTCCTGGGTGCCGTCTCCGCCTTGAATGTGCTTGCCCACATACGACATCAAGCCGAACGTATCCTCGTCCATATTGTAGTGCGTTCTGTCCCGCCATATAAGCGGCAGATAGTCCCCTTCCAGATTGAAATCGAAAACGAAGCGGTCGAATTCCAAAGCGGTCCGATGCCAATCCCGGATCTCGAACGGATTAGGCAGGTTGGGCATTTTCTGCACGAGGTGGATGATTTTTTGCGGCGTGCTTTTCTCCGATTCTTGCTGCGTTTGCCCCAACTCATTCGAGTGCATCGTCAGGCCTCCTCTGGGTGTGTTACTTCATTTTCGTAATTTTATATACCCCCATGAGGTTGTCTTGCCACATCGCACCCTTTTCGGGAACAACAAAAAAACCCTTGTTTTCACAAGGGTTTCACGCTCTTAAGTATGGAGCGGGTGATGGGAATCGAACCCACGCTACCAGCTTGGAAGGCTGGAGTTCTACCATTGAACTACACCCGCGTAATGGAAGTGGTCGGGACGACACGATTCGAACATGCGACCCCCTGGTCCCAAACCAGGTGCTCTACCAAGCTGAGCTACGTCCCGTTACTAAGGTGTTGCTTCCATGTTGCTACGAATTGGCGCGCCCTGAGAGATTCGAACTCCCGGCCTTTAGATTCGTAGTCTAACGCTCTATCCAGCTGAGCTAAGGGCGCAAATTATGGAGCGGAAAACGGGATTCGAACCCGCGACCTTCTCGTTGGCAACGAGATGCTCTACCACTGAGCTATTTCCGCATATCTGTTATTGTCACCGCTTTGCTAACCGGTTTCCCGAAGGCGACAATAAGTAATATACCAAAGATCAAAACAGAATGCAAATGGTTTTTTGTGGTTTTGCGGAAAAAGTACGGGGAGGAAGAAAAACGGCCTTTCCTCCCCTTCGGCAAGGCATTCATTAGGCGTTCTCCGTTTCACTCCATAGCCGCTTGATGTTCTCCAGCCCCACGCGTGCTCCCCATTTGCAATCCTCGATTCCTTCGAACTCCAGGGACAGATAGCCGTCGTATCCTGAGGCACGAATGAGTTTGAACACCTCGCGCATGGAAATGTCGCCTTGGCCGGCTACAGCGCCTCTCAGGTAGCTGCCTGCGGAGGAACGGAACCAGCCCTCTCCGGGATTCTGATGGGCCGGGCGCCTGTAGAAGTCCTTAATGTGCACCATAGAGGCGTACGGCAGGTTGTTTCGGACTCCCACGATGGATTCTTCGTCCACGCAAAGGAAGTTGCCGATGTCCAGCGTGGTCCTGAAATTCTCTCGCCCGGTTTCGTGGATGAGCGCTTGGACGCGATCGCTGGCTTGGATGTAGAAGCCGTGGTTCTCTACGCTAGTGGTGATGCCGTACGGGGCGGCATAGTCGGCAATCCTTCTGCAAGCCTCGGCGAGCCTAGGGAGCTCCTGCAGGAAGTGCCGGATCGAGGCATCGGGAGAGGAGGCGACGTCGTGCCTCATTTTCTTGACGCCGAGCGCTTTCGCCACGTCGACCTCTTTCCGGACGCGCGCGATTTCCGCTTCGAACTGCTCGTCGGTCAAATCGGAGAAATTCGCGCCAATCGCATAGTTCGAGATCTCGAGACCGCAATCGGATGCTTTTTGCCGGATCTGTTCCACCAGCTCCGGTTTTTCCGTCAAATCGAATCCGAGCGGAACGATTTCGACGTGCTCGCCTCCGATCTCGGCAATATAGGCGATCGCGCCCAGAATATCCATCTCGCCTTTGCGCATCGCTTGGTAAAGACTATAGCTGCTGACACCGAATTTCATGTTCCGTTTCTCCTCTCCAGGTTAGCGGCGTTCGCGTTTCCGTTTCCAAAACTCATTGTAACATGCTTTCTGGATGATAACACCACTGCATGTGGGATTTTCGGATTCATTCTCCAGAACGACGATGAAAAACTAAAAAACCTTCGAATCCAGGATTCGAAGGCCTTCGTTGTTGATTGTGAATGTGGTGCGCGTGGAGGGACTTGAACCCCCACGGTTGCCCGCCAGATCCTAAGTCTGGTGCGTCTGCCAATTCCGCCACACGCGCATGTTCGGTGCGGAAGGTGGTGAGCCATGAAGGACTCGAACCTTCGACACCCTGATTAAAAGTCAGGTGCTCTACCAACTGAGCTAATGGCTCTTGAAAAATGGCTGGGGATCTAGGATTCGAACCTAGGAGTGACGGAGTCAAAGTCCGTTGCCTTACCGCTTGGCTAATCCCCATCAGGAAGGGATCGGTTGTAAAGAATGGTGGAGGCTGAGGGGATCGAACCCCCGACCCTCTGCTTGTAAGGCAGATGCTCTCCCGGCTGAGCTAAGCCTCCATATGGTGACCCGTAGGGGATTCGAACCCCTGTTACCTCCGTGAAAGGGAGGTGTCTTAACCCCTTGACCAACGGGCCTTATGTAAATGAAGAGAAAGAAAGTGGAGCTCTCAACCGGGATCGAACCGGTGACCTCATCCTTACCATGGATGCACTCTACCTACTGAGCTATGAGAGCATGGCTCCCCGAACAGGACTCGAACCTGTGACAACACGATTAACAGTCGTGTGCTCTACCAGCTGAGCTATCAGGGAATATAAGGACCTTCAAAGGAAGGCCTGAAGGTTAATGCAAGTCCGGCCTGGCGGCGTCCTACTCTCCCAGGACCCTTCGGTCCAAGTACCATTGGCGCTGGAGGGCTTAACGGTCGTGTTCGGGATGGGTACGCGTGGAACCCCTCCGCCATTGCCACCAGATCGGATTTGTTCAAGGCTTGCGCCCTGAAAACCGGATAGCGAAACGTGAAAGCAGTGCTAAAGAAACAATCACCTGTGTTAACTGCGTAGGATAAGCCCTCGACCGATTAGTACCCGTCAGCTGCACGCGTTGCCGCGCTTCCACCCCGGGCCTATCAACCTGGTGTTCTTCCAGGGGTCTTACGAATTGGGAAATCTCATCTTGAGGCGGGCTTCGCGCTTAGATGCTTTCAGCGCTTATCCCTCCCGCACTTGGCTACCCAGCGGTGCTCCTGGCGGAACAACTGGTACACCAGCGGTGCGTCCATCCCGGTCCTCTCGTACTAAGGACAGCCCCTCTCAAATTTCCTACGCCCGCGACAGATAGGGACCGAACTGTCTCACGACGTTCTGAACCCAGCTCGCGTACCGCTTTAATGGGCGAACAGCCCAACCCTTGGGACCTACTTCAGCCCCAGGATGCGATGAGCCGACATCGAGGTGCCAAACCTCCCCGTCGATGTGGACTCTTGGGGGAGATAAGCCTGTTATCCCCAGGGTAGCTTTTATCCGTTGAGCGATGGCCCTTCCATTCGGTACCACCGGATCACTAAGCCCGACTTTCGTCCCTGCTCGACTTGTTGGTCTCGCAGTCAAGCTCCCTTATGCCTTTGCACTCTTCGCGCGATTTCCAACCGCGCTGAGGGAACCTTGGGGCGCCTCCGTTACTTTTTAGGAGGCGACCGCCCCAGTCAAACTGCCCGCCTGACACGGTCCCTTCACCGGATTCACGGTGACAGGTTAGAACTCCGATACGATCAGGGTGGTATCCCAACGTCGCCTCCACCGAAGCTGGCGCTCCGGCTTCCAAGGCTCCCACCTATCCTGTACAGACCGTACCAAAGTCCAATATCAAGCTGCAGTAAAGCTCCATGGGGTCTTTCCGTCACGTCGCGGGTAACCTGCATCTTCACAGGTACTAAAATTTCACCGGATCTCTCGTTGAGACAGCGCCCAAGATCGTTACGCCATTCGTGCGGGTCAGAATTTACCTGACAAGGAATTTCGCTACCTTAGGACCGTTATAGTTACGGCCGCCGTTTACTGGGGCTTCGGTTCACAGCTTCGGGTTGCCCCTAACCGCTCCCCTTAACCTTCCAGCACCGGGCAGGCGTCAGCCCGTATACTTCGCCTTACGGCTTCGCACAGACCTGTGTTTTTGCTAAACAGTCGCTTGGGCCTCTTCACTGCGGCCCCCTCGCGCTATTCACGCTACCGGGGCACCCCTTCTCCCGAAGTTACGGGGTCATTTTGCCGAGTTCCTTAACGAGAGTTCTTCCGCGCGCCTTAGAATTTTCATCTCGCCTACCTGTGTCGGTTTACGGTACGGGCACCTTCGCCTGGCTAGAGGCTTTTCTCGGCAGCGTGAGCACAAGACCTTCGGTACTGCAATTTTCCCTCCCCATCACAGCTCAAGGTTATAGTGTGCGGATTTGCCTGCACACACCCCTCACTGCTTGGACGAGCTATTCCATCAGCTCGCGTCCTTGCCCTCCTGCGTCCCCCCATCGCTCGTAACGGCTTACGGTGGTACAGGAATTTCAACCTGTTGTCCTTCGACTACGCCTTTCGGCCTCGCCTTAGGTCCCGACTTACCCTGGGCGGACGAACCTTCCCCAGGAACCCTTAGGCTTTCGGCGGACAAGATTCTCACTTGTCTTTTCGTTACTCATACCGGCATTCTCACTTGTATGCAGTCCACCAGTCCTTCCGGTCTGACTTCAACCCGCATACAACGCTCCCCTACCCAAGACACCTAGTGTCATGCCATAGCTTCGGTGGTGTGTTTAGCCCCGTTACATTTTCGGCGCAGAGTCACTCGACCAGTGAGCTATTACGCACTCTTTAAATGGTGGCTGCTTCTAAGCCAACATCCTGGTTGTCTTCGCAACTCCACATCCTTTCCCACTTAACACACACTTGGGGACCTTAGCTGATGATCTGGGCTCTTTCCCTCTTGACGACGGATCTTAGCACTCGCCGTCTGACTCCCGAGTACACATCCATGGCATTCGGAGTTTGACTGGACTTGGTAACCCTTGGCGGGCCCCGCACCCAATCAGTGCTCTACCTCCATGATGCTAAACCTCGAGGCTAGCCCTAAAGCTATTTCGGGGAGAACCAGCTATCTCCGAGTTCGATTGGAATTTCTCCCCTACCCCCACGTCATCCCAGAGCTTTTCAACGCTCACGAGTTCGGGCCTCCAGTGCGTATTACCGCACCTTCACCCTGCACAGGGGTAGATCACACGGTTTCGGGTCTACGACCACGTACTTAAGCGCCCTATTCAGACTCGGTTTCCCTTCGGCTCCGCCTCTACAGCTTAACCTTGCACGTGAACGTAACTCGCCGGTTCATTCTACAAAAGGCACGCCATCACCCATTAATCGGGCTCTGACTTCTTGTAAGCGCACGGTTTCAGGTTCTTTTTCACTCCGCTCCCGCGGTGCTTTTCACCTTTCCCTCACGGTACTGCTTCACTATCGGTCGCCAGGGAGTATTTAGCCTTGGCAGATGGTCCTGCCGGATTCCCACGGGGTTTCACGTGTCCCGCGGTACTCGGGATCCGTCTCGGAGAGAGCAGGCTTTTGGCTACAGGGCTCTTACCTTCTATAGCGGGACTTTCCAGTCCTCTTCGCCTAACCTGCTCTTTTATCACTCCATGTGAGACGTCCCACAACCCCAGGGAGCAAGCTCCCTGGTTTGGGCTAATCCGCTTTCGCTCGCCGCTACTGACGGAATCACTCTTGTTTTCTTCTCCTCCAGGTACTTAGATGTTTCAGTTCCCTGGGTGTGCCTCCACTCTGCCTATGGATTCAGCAGAGGGTAACTGCGCATTACCGCAGCTGGGTTTCCCCATTCGGAGATCCCCGGATCAACGCCCACTTACGGCTCCCCGAGGCATATCGCTGTTCGTCGCGTCCTTCGTCGGCTCCTGGCGCCTAGGCATCCACCGTGCGCCCTTATTAGCTTAACCTTGCTGCAATCACAAGGATCACAGTTGCAGTCAAGACACAAGGTGCTTGATGTTTTCTTCAGCGCATTGCTTTCGTTTCGCTATCCAGTTTTCAAGGTGCAAGGGTACAAATGGTGGAGACGAGGAGGATCGAACTCCTGACCCCCTGCGTGCAAGGCAGGTGCTCTCCCAGCTGAGCTACGTCCCCATGGGAATTATCAAATTGGTTGGCCTTAGTGGACTCGAACCACCGACCTCACCCTTATCAGGGGTGCGCTCTAACCAGCTGAGCTAAAGGCCAATATTGATCAGGCCATGAAAAAGACCCATAATGGGCCTGCCTGGCGGCGTCCTACTCTCCCAGGACCCTTCGGTCCAAGTACCATTGGCGCTGGAGGGCTTAACGGTCGTGTTCGGGATGGGTACGCGTGGAACCCCTCCGCCATTACCACCAGACAGGTTGCGCATGTCGCCAAACGATGCGCGGTATTCAATTGAAGGAGGCTTGCTCCCCCAAAACTGAACTCGAGCGTAATACGTGCCACTCCGCAAGCGGATGTGGACTTTATTGCCCCGAAGGGCTCCTTAGAAAGGAGGTGATCCAGCCGCACCTTCCGATACGGCTACCTTGTTACGACTTCACCCCAATCATCTACCCCACCTTCGACGGCTGGCTCCTTGCGGTTACCCCACCGGCTTCGGGTGTTGTAAACTCTCGTGGTGTGACGGGCGGTGTGTACAAGACCCGGGAACGTATTCACCGCGGCATGCTGATCCGCGATTACTAGCAATTCCGACTTCATGCAGGCGAGTTGCAGCCTGCAATCCGAACTGAGACCGGCTTTGCTGGGATTGGCTCCGCCTCGCGGCTTCGCGACCCGTTGTACCGGCCATTGTAGTACGTGTGTAGCCCAGGTCATAAGGGGCATGATGATTTGACGTCATCCCCGCCTTCCTCCGGTTTGTCACCGGCAGTCAGCCTAGAGTGCCCACCATAACGTGCTGGCAACTAAGCTCAAGGGTTGCGCTCGTTGCGGGACTTAACCCAACATCTCACGACACGAGCTGACGACAACCATGCACCACCTGTCTCCCCTGTCCCGAAGGCCGCCTCTATCTCTAGAGGATTCAGGGGGATGTCAAGACCTGGTAAGGTTCTTCGCGTTGCTTCGAATTAAACCACATACTCCACTGCTTGTGCGGGTCCCCGTCAATTCCTTTGAGTTTCAGTCTTGCGACCGTACTCCCCAGGCGGAGTGCTTAATGTGTTAACTTCGGCACCGAGGGGTGGACCCCCCCGACACCTAGCACTCATCGTTTACGGCGTGGACTACCAGGGTATCTAATCCTGTTTGCTCCCCACGCTTTCGCGCCTCAGCGTCAGTTACAGTCCAGAGAGCCGCCTTCGCCACTGGTGTTCCTCCACATCTCTACGCATTTCACCGCTACACGTGGAATTCCGCTCTCCTCTTCTGCACTCAAGTCTCCCAGTTTCCAGTGCATCACGGGGTTGAGCCCCGCACTTAGACACCAGACTTAAGAAACCGCCTGCGCGCGCTTTACGCCCAATAATTCCGGACAACGCTTGCCCCCTACGTATTACCGCGGCTGCTGGCACGTAGTTAGCCGGGGCTTTCTTCTCAGGTACCGTCACCCAGGGAGCAGTTACTCTCCCTGGCGTTCTTCCCTGGCAACAGAGCTTTACGACCCGAAGGCCTTCCTCACTCACGCGGCGTTGCTCCATCAGACTTGCGTCCATTGTGGAAGATTCCCTACTGCTGCCTCCCGTAGGAGTCTGGGCCGTGTCTCAGTCCCAGTGTGGCCGTTCACCCTCTCAGGTCGGCTACGCATCGTCGCCTTGGTGGGCCGTTACCTCACCAACTAGCTAATGCGCCGCAGGCCCATCCATAAGCCACAGCTTGCGCCGTGTTTCCCAGCAAGATCATGCGACCTCGCTGCGTATCCGGTCTTAGCATTCGTTTCCGAATGTTATCCCGGTCTTATGGGCAGGTTGCCTACGTGTTACTCACCCGTCCGCCGCTAACCTCTTCGGGAGCAAGCTCCCTCAGAGATCCGCTCGACTTGCATGTATTAGGCACGCCGCCAGCGTTCGTCCTGAGCCAGGATCAAACTCTCCATAAAGGTAAAACCTTATTGAAGAACCTTGAAGGCTCAAAAGTTAAAGCTGGTTTGTTGAGCCGAAGCTCAACCGTATTACGCTCGATGTTCAGTTTTCAAGGAGCAATTCAGCTCGGCATCCAGTGATATCGGCGCTTCGCTTTTTCGTCCGCCGCGCTAACGGCGACTTTTATAATATATCACAGCAGGCTAGGCATTCGCAACTGGTATTTTCTTTCATCCCAGCCGCGGCTCGTTCGCCATCTACCGCTTTGCCTCTCAACGAGGGGCGATAGATAATTTATCACAGGGTCCGCGGGGGAGTCAAGTCCTCTAGCGCTGGGAACGCAGTCCAACGGCATACCGGGATAGTTCCTTCGGAGAGGCGAGACGCGCGTACATGCGGAAAATGATTTTGTACCGTTTCGTGATGGCTTCCTTCACGGGCCCGTCCAGCCGGCGGTCCCCGATATCCAGAAGCATTTCGTCCAATTCCTTGCGCAGCAAATAGCCGAATTCCCTGCACTCTTTGTCCGTGAACATCATCCCGAGCATGATCGTTCGTTCCTCCTGTCGCGTATGGACGGATCGCCGGCGATGAGGCGGATGTTCCCGCTTCCGGCATGTTTTAGTGTTATGCACCAAACTGCCCCGGTTTATGACCGGAAACCGGCAATCCGTGATACGCATCAGGATCCCATGAGCCAATACGTGACCGTGCTTTCAATCCCCGCTGCGACAAGCAGCATGAGCGCAATGAGAACGAGCGCCGGAATCGTGCCCGCTGCCGTCCGGACGAAGGCTCCCCACGGTTCGGGTTTGCCTAAAGCGGAACGGAAGATCCCCTTGATCAGCGTAAAACCCAGCCGCATCCCGAAACCGCAAGCCAAGAACAAGGCGGGCAGTTCTAAAATGCCGTGCGGCAAAATCCCTTTGGCGACGAGCAGCCAGACGTTCTCTCCCTGGTCGGCCATCCCTCCGAAAAGATATCCGATGATCATTCCGTTGGTCAACAGCATGATAAACGGAAAAATGCCCGCCACGATGCCGATGTACATGGCCATGACGGATTTGCTCAGGTTATTGATAAAGATAATTCGGAAAAACGCGAGCTGGGGGTTGTCGGCTTGACGGGCCTTATCGGCCAGATCGCCGATTCCCTTCAACTGATCTCGAAGCCAATCCATAGAGCCGTTAGGCGCTCCGCCTACGATGATGCCGGCGAAAAACAAAAGCGCGGAAAACACGACGTATGGCCGGATTTCCCGCCAAGACAGGGCTAGCGCCCGGCGCGTGAACATACGAATCTCCTCCCTTTGAGGAAATAGAATAAGTCCGAGAGTCAAGCCATACATTGATAGTAGCCAAGCCCGGAAACTTATTTCCGTCGACCGAAAGGAGCCCTGTGAACCCCTATGAACTTTTTTTACGTACTGAACGCCAAAAAGATCCGGCAAACGTTATTCCTGACTTTAGCCGTACTGCTGTCCCTGGCCGTCATTTGGGTGGAAAAGGACAACCTCAGCGTGTTCGCCCCGCACCCGCCCGCAGCCGTGTACAGCGTGCCGACCGAACGCAAAGTCGTCGCCCTCACGTTCGACATCAGTTGGGGCGAAAAGCGGGCCGCTCCGATTTTGGACATCCTGGAGAACAAAGGCGTGAAGAACGTCACGTTCTTCCTGTCCTCCCCCTGGAGCAAAACGCATCCCGAGCTGGTCAAACGCATCGTGGATTCCGGGTACGAAGTGGGCAGCCACGGCCACAAACACGATAATTACAGCTCATATGGAGAAGACGAAATCCGCAAGCAAATCTCGACCGCTCACAGCATGCTGACGGAACTGACGGGCAAATCCCCGAAATTGATCCGCATGCCGAACGGAGACTTCGACAAGCGGGTGCTGAGCGTCGCGGACGATCTCGGCTATAAGGTCATCCAATGGGATACCGATTCGCTGGATTGGAAAAACCCCGGCGTGGACACGATCGTGAACCGCGTGGTCGGCAAAGCCCATCCGGGAGACATCATCCTGCTTCATGCCAGCGATTCCTGCAAACAGACGCATGAAGCGCTTCCGATCATCATCGATCAGCTCCGCGCCCAAGGCTACGACTTCGTGACCGTCGGCCAATTGCTGGGCCAAGCCGAGACGAGGGACAAAACGGTGGAAGACCGTTCCGCTTGGAACGAACTCGTATAAGCGATCAACCGGCCTTCGCGGTTTCCGATACTGCGACTTTCGTATCCAGGATCCGGTGCAGCCTCATGATCTGGTAACTGTTGCACACGAATAGCGGTACCAGCTGGAACACGAGCGAAGAAAGGCTTCCCGTACGAAAGGCAGGCACTCCTTCCAGTACGGTCACCGTGACGAGGAAAAACACGGTAGGCACCCATGCGCCGGATGTCGTTTCGTGAACCTTACGCCAGGCCACGAGAAGCGCAGCCGCCGTCAACGCAAGGGGAACCGCCCAGAACGTCGCTTCCGGAAAGTTGGTTCCGTATACTCCGTAGGCCACTTCGACCAGCACGAATGCGGTCGTAAAGCCTTGCAGCGCCACCCACAGCTGGGGTCTTTTGAAAATGCTTCTGGCAATGTAATTCAGCATGAGATAGGCGAAAAATCCCATATGCGCGAAGGCGCCGAATGTAAATCCGATCATCGCCATTTGGAACATGTTATAGAGCCAACCGTCGGCTACTATATTCCGGAACGTCGGATCGCTGAGCTGCATGCACACGCCTATGATCAAGGAAACAGCTCCGCCGATCAAAATGGTGGTTCCGAATAGCTTCATCCATTTGCGCAAATTCAAGGTTGAACTCCTCCTGCCATTTGTTCTTCCCATTTTACCAACGATCCTGCCAAAAAGCCATGAATCCACCCTGATAATCGCCCGCGGCGCTACGCATACTAGAGCCAGAATCCCCATCCGAAGGGAGAGGTCGGTATGCTTCGAAGGCTGCGGTTCGCCGGGGCGGCTGCCGCGCTTATGCTCGTGCTCGCCTCCTGCGGCCAGGAATCCAGCGACAGCGGCGGCGGTCAAATGAGCTACAAAGAAGTCAAAAGCATGGTCATCGACATTCTCGGCTCGGAGGAAGCGCAGAAAGCGATCGTGAAAGCCTCCTCCTCGACCGCCGAAGGCGGGAGCACTCTGCTCATGAAGGGCATGACGGCTCAAGACCATGAACAAGTGAAACTGGCGGTGAAGGACGTCCTCACGTCCCCGGATTACAGCCGGGTGATAGAGACGATCATGAAAGATCCGAAATTCGCGGGGGAATTCGCCAAAGCCGTCAGCAAAGACAATAAGCAGATCCACAAAGACCTCATGAAGGATCCGGGTTACCAGAAAGACATGATCGACATGCTCAAAAATCCGGAAGCGCAGCGGGTTCTGTCCGATTCGATGAAAACCACGGAGTTCCGCAAACAGATGATGGCCGGAGTGACCGAAGCCATTCAAAATCCATTGTTCAAGCTCGAAATCATGAAAATGCTGCAAACGGTCGTGAAGGATGAACTGACGCCTAAAGAAGCCTCGAGTCAAGGCGGCCAGCAGAGTAAAGGCGAAGGCCAAGGCGGCCAAAGCGGAGGCAGCAGCGGAGAAAGCGGCAGTGGCGGCGGCGGAAGCTCCGGCGGTTAAAGGTTAACGTTGCAAAATAAAAGGCTGTTCCTTCACGGAACAGCCTTTGTCGTTGTGTCGTTGTGTCGTTATGCGTTTATTTGCCGCAGCGCTCGATAACGGCTTCCGCCAATCGGTCGTAAGCTTCACCTGTCGCCGTATCGGCTTTATAGATGGATGGCGAGAAGTCAGGCTCGGAAGGATGGTTCTCCGGCGCGCCCAGCGGGAATTGAGCCAGCAAATCGGTATGCAGCGTTTCCGCCAGCTTGCCGCCGCCTCCCCGTCCGAACACGTAATCCCGCTTGCCGCAGCCGCTGCATTCGTAATACGCCATGTTCTCGACGACGCCCAGGATTTCATGGTTCGTTTTGATCGCCATGGAACCGGCCCTCGCCGCTACGAAGGCGGCCGTGGCGTGCGGAGTCGTCACGATGATCTCTTTGCTTTGCGGGATCATCTGATGCACGTCAAGTGCGACGTCCCCCGTTCCCGGCGGAAGGTCCAGAAGCAAGTAGTCCAACTCGCCCCACTCGATTTCGGCGAAAAAGTTCCGCAGCATTTTGCCGAGCATCGGACCGCGCCATACGATTGGGCTGTTATCCTCGACGAAGAACCCCATCGAAATGACCCTTACGCCAAACCGCTCGACGGGCATGATTTTCTCGCCGACCTGCTCCGGACGCTCTTCGATACCCATCATGTCCGGCACGCTAAAGCCGTATATGTCTGCGTCGATAAGCCCCACGCGCTTGCCTTTGCGGGCGAGCGCGGCCGCCAGGTTCACGGTCACGGTCGATTTGCCGACGCCTCCTTTGCCGCTCGCGATCGCGATGAACTCCACGCCGCTTTCCGGATGAAGGAGCGCATTCCGTTCCAGTCCCGCGCCATGTCCCTTTACCGGCGCGGCCGGTTTCCCTTCCTTCACGGTCCCCGCTGCGTCTTCGGGATGAAGCTTGGATAACGTCTCCGCCTTCTCATGCTCGGTCATCGGCCGAAAACGGAAATGCGGCGAAGCGGCCCCAACCGCCGCCAATGCCGCCGTCAGCTCGCGTTCCAATTCCGGTGCCCGCTCCGTGCTGTCGGGATGGAGGACCACGGTCAAAGAGGCGGACCCTTCCCTCGCCACGACGTCGCGGATCAGCCCGAGATCCGTCAATCCTTTGCGCAGCGTCGGCTCCTGGACCGCTTTTACCGCTTCCAATATCGATTCTCTCGTTAGCATCCTTGGCAACCTCCACTGTTGGACTTCCTATGCCCCCATTATAGCATAGGACTAAGGCTGGTCGCTTTTGCCGGTCGAAAACCTCAGAACGCCGCGGTATATGGCCGCCGCAACCTTCTTCTGGTAATTTTCGTCCGCCAGCAGCCTGGCCTCCTCCGGATGGGACAGAAACCCCACTTCCACGAGCGCCGCCGGCATTTCAAGCGTTTTCAGCAGATAGACCGTATCGTTAGGCTTGGCTACGCGTTCCGTGTTGCCAAGCGCGGTCCGAATTTCCGCTTGAATGTCTGCCGCAAGGCGGCTTCCCTCTACGTTCCCCGAAAAATAAAACGTCTGGGCACCCGACCACTTCGGCGACGGGATGCTGTTCATGTGAACGCTGAGCACCATGTCGGCTTTCCGACCGTTAATGAGACCGACTCTCTCCAGCAGATCCTGGGTTTTCCGCTTCGAATAACCTTTAGTCCCCGGCTTGGCCAAATCGTAGTCGCCTTCGCGGGTCAACGTGACCAAGGCACCCGCCTGCTGAAGATAATCGCGCAGGTGCAGCACGATCGCGAGATTGATGTCCTTCTCGATCGTCCCTTCCCGGCTTACCGCTCCGCCGTCCGCTCCCCCGTGCCCCGCGTCTAGGACGATGACTTTGCCCGACAGCGGAAGGGACCAATACGACCAGGTGCGCGATGACGGGATTTCCGTCAGAAATACGGCGGCCGTCAGCGCCACCAAGCCCGCGGCGATCCCCAGCCTGAACCACCCGCGCCCCGTCAGCCAGACGACAATCCGCCGCCGGAAGTCGAGTCTGCTCCATCCTTTACGATTACCGGTCGAAAACAAAAAATCCACCCCGTCCCGGGAATAAATTCCCTACATTCTATGGGACAAGGCGGATCTTTATGATCATTAAATGCTATAGGCTTTGCTTGCTTCGGACATACCCTCGATCAGGATCTTCGCGACCTCGGGACGGGAGAATTCCGGCGGCGGGCAAATGCCGTCGCGCAGCAGCGCGCGCACCTTCGTACCGGACAGCGTCAGATGGTCTTCCTTGCCGTGCGGGCACGTTTTGCTCGAAGCCATGTTCCCGCACTTGGTGCAGAAGAAGCTGTGTTCGAAGAACAGCGGCGTAATGCCGAGGTCTTCGGCCGGGAACGAACGAAGCAGGTCTTGCGCTTCGTAGGTGCCATAGTAATCGCCTACGCCCGCATGGTCGCGGCCGACGATAAAGTGCGTGCAGCCGTAGTTTTTGCGGACCATGGCGTGGAAGATCGCTTCACGGGGACCCGCATAGCGCATGGCCGCCGGGAAAACGCCGAGGAAGACCCGGTCTTCCGGATAGTAGTTCTCCAGCAGCGCCAAGTAGCTCTTCATGCGCACGTTTGCCGGAACGTCATCCGACTTCGTCTCACCGACGAGCGGGTTCAGGAACAGGCCATCCACGATTTCCATCGCCGATTTCTGGATGTATTCATGCGCCCGGTGGACCGGATTGCGCGTCTGGAATCCGACAACGGTCCGCCAGCCCTTCTCGGCGAAGATGCGGCGCGTTTCCGAAGGATCGAAATAAAACTCGTTGAATTTCTCCGGTTTCGGACGGTTGAGCACTCGGATCGGACCGCCGACGTAGGTGTCCGGACGGTCGAACAGCTTCACGACGCCCGGATGTTCCGTGTCGTCCGTTTTGAACACCTTAACGGCTTCCTGCTTTTTATCGACCTTGTAGATGCTCTCAATGTCGATGATCGCGTAGACGACGCCGTCGTTTTCGCCTACCAGCGCAGCCTGTTGGCCGACGGACAGCGAAGCGGCTTGGTCTGCGGTCACGGCGAGCGTAATCGGGATGCTCCAGACAAGGCCGTTTTTCAGTCTCATCGTATCGACGACGGACAGATAGTCATCCTGATTCATGAAGCCCGTAAGCGGGCTGAAAGCTCCGACGCCGATCAAATCCAGATCGGATATCGTCCAGTTGTTGACCGGAATCGCCGTCAAGCCGGCAGCTTTGGCCAGCAGTTCTTCCCGTTCCTGGCCTTCGGCAAGCCGGTTGATCAACGTTCCGCCATGCGGTTGAATAGCGCTCATTTCAGAGTAGCTCCTTCTCTCCGTAGTCCGTAAAGCTGGGAATCCGATTACTTATGCAAACCGCACTCGGTCTTGTCGCTGCCTGCCCAACGTCCAGCGCGCGGGTCTTCGCCAGGCATGACCTGGCGCGTGCAGTACTCGCAGCCGATGCTCGGATAGTTCCGGTCGTGAAGCGGATTGTAAATGACGTCGTTCTCGCGGATGTAATTCCACACGTCCTCGGAAGTCCATGCCGCAAGCGGGTTGAATTTCACCAAACCGAACTTCGTGTCGTATTCCACTTTCTTGGCGTTAGCCCGAGTCGGCGCTTGGTCGCGGCGAATGCCCGTGATCCAAGCTTCATACTGGCCCAAAATCCGAGTCAGCGGCTCGACTTTGCGGATGTTGCAGCAAGCGTTCGGATCGCTTTTCCACAGCTCTGCGCCATGCTCAGCGGCTTGCTCTTCCGGCGTAATCTTCGGTTTCACCTGGACGAATTCGAGGCCGTATTTCTCGACCATGCGGTCGCGGGTTTCATAGGTTTCCTTGAAATGAAAATCCGTATCCAGGTAGAAAATGTCCGTCTTCGGACTGATTTTTTGCAGCATATCGACGAGCACGACATCTTCCGCCCCGAAGCTGCAAGCGAACGTGATGTTCGGGAACGTGTCGACCGCCCAGCGGATCACCGTCTCGGGAGATGCGTTCTCGAACTCTTCCGCCTTCTGGCGGATGAGCGCCTCTTTTTCGAAGAAGTTCATGAATGTTGACCTCCGTTTTTAAAATCCTAGTGCTTTCGTATGAATTAACACTCATTATACGCCTTCGTCCCCTCGAGTTCAATGCATGGGGGCAAACTTTCCGGGACAAAAGCCTGCAAACACAACCAAATCATTCTATTCCGCGGAACGGAAAATGCCCCCCCGGCCGAACGGTCGGCTGGAGAGGCATTCGATGCAAGGATTAGCGTTTCGAGAATTGAGGAGCGCGGCGAGCCGCTTTAAGCCCGTATTTCTTACGTTCTTTCATCCGCGGGTCGCGAGTCAGGAAGCCGGCTTTCTTCAGCGCAGGGCGCAGTTCCGGATCGGCTTTGAGCAGCGCGCGGGAAATGCCGTGGCGGATCGCGCCGGCTTGGCCGGACGTACCGCCGCCGTTAGCGAGTACGATGATGTCGTATTTGCCCGCAGTTTCCGTGAGAACCAGCGGTTGCTTTACGATCAGTTTGAGCGTATCGAGACCGAAATATTCGTTGATATCGCGAGTGTTGATCACGATGCGTCCTTCACCCGGCACGAGACGAACTCGCGCGACGGATTGTTTCCGACGACCCGTTCCGATATATTGCACTTGAGCCATTCGTTCGTCCTCCTATTATCCGCGAAGTTCGTAAACTTCAGGTTGTTGGGCTTGATGCGGATGCTCCGCACCTGCGTATACTTTGAGCTTGGATTGCTGTTGGTGACCGAGCTTGTTATGCGGAAGCATGCCGTAAACGGCAAGTTCGATAATACGCGCAGGTTTCTTTTGCAGCATTTCGCCCGCCGTCGTCGTTTTCAAACCGCCCGGATAGTGGGAGTGCGTGTAGTATTTCTTTTGCGTCAGCTTTTTGCCGGTCAGCTTCACCTTGTCGGCGTTGATGATGATCACGAAATCACCCGTGTCGATGTGCGGAGTGAATTCCGGCTTGTGTTTGCCGCGGATCAGAGCGGCGGCTTCGCTGGCCAGACGGCCGAGGGTTTTGCCTTCAGCGTCGATCAGAAGCCATTTGCGTTCGACTTCGTTCGTCTTCGCCATGTAAGTGGTGCGCATGAATGATCCTCCTTCTTGATTCTCGCAGTCCGTGTTTTATGGTTCCGTTACGGCTCGCTCCGGATGGATCGGATGAGCTCGTCTAGATTTCTTGTTAGGTATTAAACATACGAAAAAATGTGACGCTTCTTCATTGGGGGCCGTGGGAAGCCGTGAAGAAGGCACAAAAATTATTGTACAGGAACCGGGCGCCATTAGCAAGTATATTTTTCATCGTATTCGATCTTCCATAAGGTCAATCCGTGAGCCATCGCGGTAGGCCCCGCCTTCGCCCGGCTTCGCGCGGCCAGAATGGCCGCCATATCGTCCGGCTGCCGTTTGCCTTCCCCTACCTGCAGGATCGTACCGGCAATGATGCGGACCATGTTATAAAGGAAGCCGTTGCCGGAAACGTACAGATGGAACAGCCCTCTCGTTTTGCCGGGGAAGCGGATCCGATCCCTCTCTTCCAGCAGCGTGGGGATGTCGTCTGGCAGCGCAACCGATTCCAGCCTCGCCTCATAGACCGTCCTCACATGGTGAGGTTTCGTAGACAGAGGGCTCGTGAAGGAGGTGAAATCATGTTCCCCGATGAGATGCTGCAAACCTGCCTGCATCGCCCCGACATTCAGCGGCGTCGGATGGTGGAATTCGAAACGACGTCGAAACGGATCCGGAAACTTGCAACAGTTGATCGCGTAACGGTACGTCTTGCGAACGGCGTGCCGTCTGGCATTGAATTCGTCCGGCATTTCCCGGGCCGAGTGGACGACGATATCCTCCGGCAGCCTGGTGTTCAACGCGACGGCCCATCGGTCGATCGGGATTGTCGAATCCGTGTGGAAGTTCACGAACATGCCCCTGGCGTGTACGCCAGCATCCGTCCTTCCGGCGCCCAGCATGTGATGCGGCTCGCCTGTCAGGATCCGGACGGCTTCTTCCAGCTTGTCCTGCACGGTATTGCCTCCAGGCTGGCTCTGGAAACCGAAATAGTCCGTGCCGTCGTAACTGATGACAAGACAAATGTTGCGCCGCATCCTGATTCCTCCTGCAACGGCTGCCTAAAAAAATAGAAGGATGATCCGAATCGGCGATTCGGTCCATCCTTCTTTGCTCCGTTCGCTTACGCGCGGTCTACGAGCTCAAGATATACCATTGGAGCGGAGTCGCCGCGACGGGGACCCAGCTTCAGGATACGGGTATAACCGCCCGCACGTTCCGCATAGCGTCCCGCCAGATCGGAGAACAGCTTTTGGATGGCGTCTTGTTCGCCGTTCAAGGACTCGCGGCGCACGAATGCCGCTACCTGACGACGAGCGTGCAGGTCGCCGCGCTTGGCGAGGGTGATCAGCTTTTCCGCGATCGAACGCACTTCCTTGGCTTTCGCTTCGGTCGTTTGGATGCGCTCGTAGAGGAACAGGTCGGTGACCAGGTCACGGAAAAGAGCTTTCCGCGAGCTGGAGTCGCGACTCAGTTTCGAGTATGCCATTGTATTCCCTCCCTTACTGCTAGTTGCTTGAAGCTTATTCTTCGATGCGCAGGCCCAATCCGAGCTCTTCGAGCTTCTCTTGGACTTCCTCCAAAGACTTGCGGCCGAGGTTGCGGACCTTCATCATGTCTTCTTCGGTTTTCGTGATCAGCTCTTGCACGGTGTTGATTCCGGCGCGTTTCAGGCAGTTATAGGAACGGACCGAAAGATCCAGCTCTTCGATGGTCATCTCGAGCACTTTCTCTTTCTTGTCCTCTTCCTTCTCTTTCATCGTCTCGGTATCCTTGGCTTCGTCGGTCAGGCCGACGAACAGCGACAGGTGATCCGTGAGGATCTTCGCACCCAGGCTTACCGCTTCTTCCGGCCAAATGCTTCCGTCCGTCCAAACTTCCAACGTGAGCTTGTCATAGTTGGTCACTTGTCCGACACGGGTGTTTTCGACCTGGTAGTTCACGCGGGTAATCGGTGTGTAGATCGAATCGATGGGAATGACACCGATCGGCTGATCTTCCTTCTTGTTGCGGTCCGCAGGAACGTATCCGCGGCCTTGTTTGGCGCTGATCCGCATATGCAAGCGCGCACCGGAAGCCAGCGTCGCGATGTGCAGGTCCGGATTCAGGATTTCGACGTCGCTGTCGGCGCGGATGTCTCCCGCCGTAATGACGCCTTCGCCTTCCGCATCGATTTCAAGGATCTTCTCCTCATCCGAGTGGATCTTCAGCGACAAGCGCTTCAGATTGAGGATGATCTCAGTGACATCCTCCATCACGCCCGGAATCGTGGAGAACTCATGAAGCACGCCGTCAATCTGGACGGATGTGGCGGCTGCGCCCGGCAAGGACGACAGCAGGATACGGCGGAGGGAATTGCCCAACGTCATGCCATAACCACGTTCCAGCGGTTCTACGACAAAACGTCCATACCTTTTGTCTTCCTGGATCTCTACCGATTCGATTTTCGGCTTCTCGATCACAATCACAAACAATACCCTCCTTCAAAACGTCGTCATGCAAGCTGACGTTGCCGTTTGTCTACCTCTAACGGGGTAAACCATGTAGTATGCCTAACCATTACAACCATTATTCACAAGTTGTTTTTGTTTGATACCACATACCGTGCTGCCGAACACGCATCGCATCGCGACGGCGTTTCGAGCAGCACATACGACACGTCTTATACGCGGCGGCGTTTCGGAGGACGGCAGCCGTTGTGAGGCACCGGCGTTACGTCTTTGATCATGCTGACTTCGAGGCCTGCGGCTTGCAGGGAACGGATCGCGGCTTCGCGGCCTGCGCCCGGACCTTTAACCATGACTTCGACCGTACGCATGCCGTGCTCCATAGCGGCGCGGGCAGCGGACTCTGCTGCCATTTGAGCGGCGAACGGAGTGCTTTTGCGGGAGCCTTTGAAGCCCAGGTTGCCGGAGCTTGCCCAGGAAACCGCGTTTCCGTGAGGATCCGTAATCGTAACGATCGTGTTGTTGAACGTCGAACGGATGTGTGCAACACCCGAATCGATGTTTTTCCGGTCACGACGCTTCGTACGAACGACTTTCTTTCCTTTTGGTGCCATTCTCGTTATCCCCCCTTATTACTTCTTCTTGTTCGCTACCGTACGGCGCGGGCCTTTGCGCGTCCGGGCATTCGTTTTCGTGCGTTGTCCGCGAACCGGGAGACCGCGGCGATGGCGGATGCCGCGATAGCAGCCGATCTCGGTCAGGCGTTTGATGTTCAGGGCGATTTCGCGGCGAAGGTCGCCTTCCACTTTCAGCGATTTGTCGATCGCGTCGCGGATACGGGCGAGCTCATCTTCCGTCAGATCGCGAACACGGGTGTTCGGATTGACTTCGGATTGCGCGAGCAGCTTCTGGGAAGTGGTTTTACCGATCCCGAAGATGTACGTCAGGGCGATTTCCACGCGTTTGTCGCGGGGAATGTCAACACCAGCAATACGTGCCATGTGTCAGATGCACCTCCTCTTAGCCTTGTTTTTGTTTGTGCTTCGGATTTTCGCAGATAACCATCACGTTGCCTTTGCGGCGAATGACTTTGCATTTCTCGCAAATCGGTTTGACCGAAGGTCTAACCTTCATGATTTATAACCTCCTCAGAGTGGGATCGAAAGGCGCGGCGAACCGTCGCGATTCGATCAACACGGTTTCGGTAATCCGGAGAAAGAACTTATTTGCGGTAGGTAATGCGACCTCGCGTCAGATCGTAGGGCGACAGCTGGATAACCACCTTGTCTCCCGTCAGGATCCGGATGAAGTGCATCCGCAGTTTGCCGGAAACGTGCGCCAGAATCTGGTGTCCGTTCTCAAGCTCCACTTTGAACATCGCGTTCGGAAGCGGCTCGATGACCGTTCCCTCTACCTCGATAACGTCCTCTTTGGCCACCGTCATTCTCCTTTCTCTTCAGCATCCCGTGCGGGCGGAATTGCGTCGCTTGGCGAACCTGTTTCGGCCGCCAACATTTCGGCTTTGCTGACTGCGAACCGAAGCTTCGCGTTGGTGACGCGGCCGGTTTCGCGAAGGCTGTTCGCGACTTCCTCGCTATGAATCCCGAGCGGTTCGAGATGAAGCACGTTTTTGCGTTTGGGCCGGTCGAATCGGCGTTTGTCGCCGTCGGCCACGAGCGCGAATCGCTCGCCGTCGAGCGCAAGGACAACGCACAGCTGCCCTTCGTCTTTGCCACGCCGGCTTCTCGCGATATCGCCGGGGTTCCAATTCTTCCATTCCGTCATAGCGAAATCACCTGGCTTCTTCTTCAAGAGCGGGTCAATATTTCGTACCCGTCTTCGGTTACGGCAACAGTATGCTCGAAATGCGCACACAGCGAGCCGTCCACCGTCACGACTGTCCAATTGTCGGAGAGGGTCTTGACGTACCGCTCTCCCGCTACGACCATCGGCTCGATGGCGAGCGTCATTCCCGGTTTCAGCCTCGGGCCTCTCTCGGGAATGCCATAGTTCGGAATTTGCGGTTCCTCGTGCAGGTCAGTGCCGATGCCGTGCCCGACATACTCGCGCACGACCGAGAAACCGGCCTCTTCAATCACTTTTTGGATGCCGTGGGATACGGTGAACAGCCTGACATCCGGACGAACCAGCTCAAGTCCCGCGTACAGCGAAGCTTCCGTTACGTCCAGAAGGCGCTGCGCCTCATCGGAGATGGATCCGACGCCGTAGGTCCAGGCGGAGTCGCCGTGGTAGCCCCGGAACTGAGCTCCGATGTCGATGCTGATGATGTCGCCCTCCATGAGCTTCCGCGGTCCGGGGAACCCGTGGACGAGTTCCTCGTTAACGGAAGCGCATATGCTGGACGGGAATCCGTTGTAGCCTTTGAAAGACGGAACGGCACCTTGACTCCGAATGTACGAGTCCGCGATACGGTCCAGCTCTGCGGTTGTAATGCCGGGCGCCACCGCCTCTTTCATCAGGCGATGCGTATCCGCGACAATACGGCCAGCCTCTCGCATCAAGTTCAATTCCGAGTCGGACTTGCAGACGATCATGGCCGATTACCCTCTGAGAAGGGAACCGATGTCGGCCGTAACCTCGTCGATGTCCTTCTCCCCGTCCACTTCGCGGAGCAATCCTTTGTCTCCATAGTAGGCCAACAAAGGCGCCGTCTTGCTCGTGTACTCGTCAAGCCGGGTGCCGACTTTCTCTTCGGTGTCGTCAGACCGCTGGTACAGCTCGCCCCCGCATTTGTCGCAGATGCCTTCCTGCTTAGGCGGGTTGAATATGACGTGATAGGTGGCTCCGCAGGATTTGCAGATGCGCCGGCCCGTAAGGCGGGCGAGCAGCAAGCTGCGGTCCACTTTCAAATTGATGACGTGGTCGATCTTGCGGCCCATTTCGGACAGCATACCGTCCAGCGCTTCCGCTTGCGCCAGCGTTCTCGGAAAGCCGTCAAGGAGAAATCCCTTGCTGCAATCCGGTTCCGCGAGGCGGTCGCGCACGATGCCGTTGGTCACTTCGTCCGGGACCAGGAGGCCTTGGTCGACGTACTCCTTCGCCTTCAGTCCCAGCGGCGTGCCTTGTTTCATCGCCAAACGAAAAGCATCGCCCGTGGAGATGTGTGGAACGCCGAACTGTTCGACGATCCGCTCCGCCTGCGTGCCTTTACCGGCGCCAGGAGGCCCCATAAACAGGATGTTCACTTCGACTACCTCCTGCCTGCATTACTTGTTGATGAAACCTTTGTAATGCCGTTTGATCAGCTGGCTTTCGATTTGTTTCATCGTTTCCAGCGCGACCCCGATCACGATCAGCAGCGAAGTGCCGCCGAGCGAAACGGTTCTCGGAAGATCGGCCAATTTCGCGAAGAACATCGGAAGCACCGAGATCAACGCAAGGAAGATCGCACCCGCGAGGGTGATCCGGGTAATCAGCTTCATCAGGTAGCCCGCGGTCGGTTTGCCCGGCCGGATGCCCGGAATGTAACCGCCGTTCTTCTTCATGTTATCCGCCATTTGCTGCGGATTGAACTGCACGAACGTGTAGAAGAACGTGAAGCCGATGATCAGCAGAACGTAGAAAACCATGCCGAGCGGCTTGTCGTAGTTCAAATTGTCGATGATCCATCTTGCCCAGGTGTGATTCGACCAGAAGTTGGCGATCGTAACCGGGAACATCAAGAGGGACGATGCGAAAATGACCGGAATTACGCCTGCGCCGTTCACTTTCAGCGGAATATGCGTCGTTTGGCCGCCGTACATTTTCTGGCCGACCACCCGTTTCGCATACTGCACCGGGATTTTGCGAACGCCTTGCTGGACGTAAATGACAGCCGCGACGATCAACACGATGACGATCAGGATGACGACGACCTTCACGATGTTCAGGAACATCTGATCCGCACTGATGAACTCGCTCGCGTAGATGTCGCGTGCGTGCTGAGGAATGCGGGAGACGATGGCGGCAAACATCAGGATCGAGATCCCGTTGCCGATTCCCTTCTCGTTGATTTGCTCGCCGAGCCACATCAGGAACGACGTACCTGCCGTCAACACGATCGTGATCATGGTGATCGTGGCTGCGGAGGAATCGATGATCATCTGTTGATTGTAAATCCGGTTAAAGCCGATGGTCGTCGCGAAGGCTTGGATAAGCCCCAAGATGACCGTGCCGTAACGCGTGACCTGTGCCAGTTTGCGTTTGCCGATTTCGCCTTCTTTTTGCCATTCCGTAAACTTCGGGATGACATCCATCGAGAGCAGCTGCACGATGATCGATGCCGTGATGTACGGCATGATCCCGAGCGCGAAGATGGAGAAGTGGAACAGGGCACCGCCGGAGAACGTGTTCAGAAGGCCGAACAGGTCGTTTCCTTGTTGGTTGGCCGCGTTCAAAGCATCCTTGTTGATGTTCGGAACCGGCACGAACGCGCCGATCCGATAAACCAACAGAATGAAGAGCGTGAACAGGATCCGTTTGCGCAGATCCTCGACTTTCCAAATGTTCTGGACGGTCCTGAGCATTAGATCACCTCGGTTTTACCGCCGGCGGCCTGGATTTTATCAGCAGCGGATTGTGAAAACTTATGTGCTTTCACGGTCAGCTTAACGGTGAGTTCGCCGTTGCCGAGAACTTTGATGCCGTCTTTCGGGTTCTTGAGGATCCCTTCGGACAACAGCAGCTCAGGCGTCACTTCCGTACCGTCAGCGAATCCGTTCAGTTGGTCCAGGTTCACGATCGCGTAAACCGTAGCAAAACGTTCGTTGTTGAAGCCGCGCTTCGGCAGTCGACGGTACAACGGGTTCTGGCCGCCCTCGAAACCGGGACGGACGCCGCCGCCGGAACGGGCGTTTTGACCTTTGTGACCGCGACCGGACGTTTTGCCGAGACCGCTGCCGGTACCGCGACCCACGCGCTTGCGGGTCGATTTGGAACCTTCCGCAGGCTGGAGCTCATGCAATTTCATCGTTCGTCGCACCTCCTATAAGAGTTATGCCGATCTTTCGGAAAGGCGGATTATACTTCTTTCACTTCGACCAGGTGGCTGATGGTGTTCACCATGCCGCGGATGGCCGCGTTGTCTTCTTTAACGACTACGGAATTCGTCTTGCGCAAGCCCAGAGATTGAACCGTCTGGCGTTGGTTTTCCGGACGTCCGATCAGGCTGCGCTTGAGGGTGATTTGCAGTTTCGCCATCTTATACCCCTCCTTAACCCAGCAGCTCTTCCACGGATTTACCGCGGAGTTTCGCCACGTCTTCAGCGCGTTTCAGGCGGGAAAGACCTTCCAGCGTCGCATTAACCATGTTAATGGAGTTGGAGGAACCCAGCGATTTCGTCAAAATATCGCCGACTCCGGCCAATTCGAGCACCGCGCGGACAGGACCGCCCGCGATAACGCCCGTACCTTCCGATGCCGGTTTCAGCAGCACTTTGCCGGCGCCGAAGTGACCCGTAACGGCGTGCGGGATGGTCGTGCCGACCAGCGGAACGTATACGAGATTTTTCTTCGCGTCTTCGACGCCTTTGCGGATCGCGTCCGGCACTTCGCCGGCTTTACCGATGCCTGCACCGACCCAGCCCTTGCCGTCGCCTACGACGACGAGCGCACTGAAGCTGAAACGGCGGCCGCCTTTGACGACTTTCGCGACGCGATTGATTTGGACCATTTTTTCCGTCAGTTCCAAAGAATTCGGATCTACACGCAAGTCGTTAACCCTCCTTGTTTCTTAATGTTAAAACTGAAGTCCGGCTTCGCGAGCTGCGTCTGCCAGAGCTTGAATGCGTCCATGGTACAAGTAGCCGCCGCGGTCGAACACGACGTTCTCGAAACCTTTGGCTTTTGCGCGTTGAGCGATCAGTTCGCCTACTTTGCGAGCCGCTTCGACGTTGCCGCCGTTGCTGACTTGACCGGCCAGTTCCTTGTCAACCGTAGATGCGCTTGCCAGCGTAACGCCGGTTTCGTCATCGATCAGTTGAACATAAATATGTTTCGAGGAACGGTATACGGAGAGGCGCGGACGAACCGTCGTACCGCTGATTTTCTTACGCACGCGCAGGTGACGCTTCAGACGCGCTTTGTTCTTGTCGCCTTTGGTAATCATCCGAGTAAAACTCCCTTCTCGGCGTTGCATCTAGGCAGCTCTTAACCACCCGCAACTACCTAAATTACTTCTTCTTGCCGGCTTTGCCCTCTTTGCGGAGGATGCGTTCGCCTTCGTATTTGATGCCTTTGCCTTTGTACGGTTCCGGCGGACGTACGGAACGGACTTTCGCAGCCGTTTCGCCGACGACTTCTTTGTCGATGCCGCGGATGATGATGCGGTTTTGAGCCGGCACTTCGAACTCGATGCCGCTCGCCGGGTTGAATTCAACCGGGTGGGAGTAGCCGACGTTCAGTACCAGTTTTTCGCCGGATTTGCTTGCGCGGTAGCCGACGCCAACGAGCTCAAGGTTTTTCGCGTAACCCTCGGTTACGCCGTTCACCATGTTAGCGACGACGCTGCGCGTCGTGCCGTGCAGGGAACGATGAAGCTTGTTGTCGGAAGGACGCTCGACGTTGATGACGCCTTCTTCCAACACGATCTTCATGTCTTTATGCAGTTCGCGAGTCAAAGTTCCTTTCGGTCCTTTAACCGTAATGACGTTGTTGTCCAGGTTCACGTTCACGCCGTTAGGCACCTGGATCGGTTTGCGTCCGATACGGGACATGGGTACACCTCCAATCGTGTGCGGGTTGTATTACCAAACGTAAGCGAGAACTTCGCCGCCGTTTTTGCCTTGACGTGCTTCTTTGTCGGTCACGATGCCTTTCGAAGTCGAAATGATCGCGATGCCGAGTCCGCCCAGAACGCGCGGAACTTCATTAGACTTCGTGTATACGCGCAGTCCCGGTTTGCTGATGCGCTTCAGCCCGGTGATGACGCGCTCGTTGTTAGGGCCGTATTTCAGGAAAATACGGATCAGCCCTTGCTTGTTGTCCTCGACGTACTCCGCGTCGCGGATGAAGCCTTCACGCTTCAGGATATCCGCGATTTGACGCTTCACGCTGGAAGCAGGGAGTTCAACCGATTCATGACGCACGAGATTCGCGTTGCGAATGCGCGTCAGCATATCTGCAATGGGATCAGACATAACCATGGGGTAAACCTCCTTCCCGAACTAGGCTGATTACCAGCTCGCTTTTTTGACGCCAGGAATCTGGCCTTTGTATGCCAATTCGCGGAAACAAATCCGGCAAATTTTGAACTTGCGAAGAACGGAATGCGGACGGCCGCAGCGTTCGCAACGCGTGTAAGCTTGGACTGCAAACTTCGGCGCGCGTTGTTGCTTGATTTTCATCGACGTTTTTGCCACTTGCTTTCACACCTCCTAAAGGATTAGGCGGGCGATCGTCACTTCGTGAACGGCATGCCCAGTTGGGTGAGCAGCTCGCGAGCTTCTTCGTCCGATTGAGCCGTCGTTACGATGACGATGTCCATCCCGCGGATTTTATCGATTTTGTCGTATTCGATCTCCGGGAAAATCAGCTGTTCTTTCAAGCCCAGCGTGTAGTTGCCGCGTCCGTCGAACGATTTGCTCGATACGCCGCGGAAGTCGCGTACGCGCGGAAGGGAAATGTTGAACAGTTTGTCGAGGAAGTAGTACATCCGGTCGCCGCGCAGCGTGACTTTCACGCCGATCGGCAAGTTTTCGCGGAGACGGAAACCGGCGATCGATTTCTTCGCGCGAGTGATGACTGGCTTCTGGCCGGCGATCTTCTGCATGTCTTCGACTGCTGCGTCCAGGACTTTGGAGTTCTGAACCGCTTCGCCGACGCCCATGTTGATGACGACCTTCTCGATTTTCGGTACTTGCATCACCGATTTGTAATTGAACTTCTGCATCAGAGCAGGAGTGATTTCAGAAACGAAACGTTCTTTCATTCTTGCTGCCATTTGTCACAGTGACCTCCTTTCCGTCAAAACTTCGTTTAGTCGATCTCTTGGCCGGACTTCTTTGCGATCCGGACTTTCTTGCCGTTGTCGAGAACTTTGTAACCGATCCGGGTCGGCTTGCCGCTCTTCGGATCGATGTGCATGACGTTCGAGACGTGGATCGGGGCTTCGCGCTCGATGATGCCGCCTTGCGGGTTCGCTTGGTTCGGACGCGTATGGCGTTTCACCATGTTGACGCCTTCGATCAGGACGCGGTTCTCGCGGGGATAAGCGGCGATGACGCGGCCTTTTTTCCCTTTGTCTTTGCCCGTGATGACGATGACGTTATCGTCTTTCTTCACGTGCAGTTTATTGTTGTGCGATTCCAGCACTTTTTTCAAACGGGACATGGGTACACCTCCTGCCTTCTACTCTTAAGTCCGTACCGGTGATTAAAGAACTTCCGGTGCCAGGGAAATGATTTTCATGAAGTCGCGTTCGCGAAGCTCACGGGCGACCGGTCCGAAGATCCGGGTGCCGCGGGGGCTCTTGTCTTCTTTGACGATAACGGCCGCATTCTCGTCGAACGAGATGTAGGATCCGTCTTTACGGCGCGTCGAGAACTTCGTGCGGACGATAACGCATTTGACTACGTCGCCCTTTTTGACAACGCCGCCTGGTGTTGCTTGTTTAACGGAAGCCACGATCAGGTCGCCGATGTGTCCGACGCGGCGTCCCGTACCGCCGAGCACGCGGATGCACATCAGTTCTTTCGCACCGGAGTTGTCGGCTACGGCCAGACGCGTAAACGGTTGAATCATCGAAGGGTCCTCCTTTCACTCACAGGTGAAATCGAATTACAGAATGACGGCTTTCTCGGTGATTTCGACCAGACGCCACGTTTTGTCTTTCGACAGCGGGCGGGTCTCCATGATTCTCACGGTATCGCCGATTTTCGCCTCGTTGTTCTCGTCGTGCGCTTTGAATTTCTTCGTGTACTTGATGCGTTTATGGTACAGGCTGTGCTTCTTGTACGTTTCGACAGCCACTACGATCGTTTTGTCCATCTTGTCGGAGACGACTTTACCGATCTGAACCTTCCGGTTGTTGCGTTCGCTCAAGGGTAAATCCTCCTTCCTGAAATGTGGGTTCAGGTTAATCAGCCGATGCCGAGTTCACGCTCGCGCAAAATCGTCTTGGCCCGGGCGATTTCTTTCCGCAGCTCGCTGATGCGGTGCGGGTTGTCCAGCTGGCCGGTAGCCAGTTGGAAACGGAGGTTGAAAAGCTCATCCTTGAAACCGGCGACCTTCTGCTCGAGCTCTGCCGATGTCAGGTTGCGGAATTCACTGGCCTTCATTTGCTTCACCACCCAGTTCTTCACGCTTCACGAATTTCGTCTTGATCGGCAGCTTGTGGGCTGCGAGACGCATCGCTTCACGCGCGATCTCCTCGGATACACCGGCAAGCTCGAACAGGATTTTGCCCGGCTTAACTACGGCAACCCATGCTTCTACGTTACCTTTACCGCTACCCATCCGGACTTCAAGAGGCTTCTGGGTGATCGGTTTCGAAGGGAAAATTTTAATCCACACTTTACCGCCCCGCTTGATGTAGCGGGTCATCGCGATACGCGCGGCTTCGATTTGACGGTTGGTTACCCAAGCCGGTTCCATCGCTTGAAGGCCGTATTCGCCGAAGTGCACTTCCGTGCCGCCTTTGGCCATGCCTTTCATCTTGCCGCGATGCTGCTTGCGGTGTTTGACGCGTTTAGGGATCAACATGATCAGTTGCCTCCTTCCTCAGCGGCTCTTTTCTTCGCCGGAAGGACTTCGCCACGGTAGATCCATACTTTTACGCCGATGCGGCCATAGGTCGTATGTGCTTCTGCCGTGCCGTAGTCGATGTCCGCACGCAGCGTGTGCAGCGGAACCGTTCCTTCGCTGTAGCCCTCGTCGCGAGCGATTTCCGCTCCGCCGAGACGACCGCTGACGGCTGTTTTGATACCTTTAGCGCCTGCGCGCTGGGTCCGTTGGATCGCTTGTTTCATGGCGCGGCGGAACGAAGTCCGGCGCTCCAGCTGTTGCGCGATGCTTTCGGCAACGAGGACAGCGTCCAGTTCGGGGTTTTTGATTTCGGAAATGTTGATGTGCACTTTCTTGCCGTTCGTGATCTTCGCCAGTTGGCTGCGAAGCACTTCCACTTCGGCGCCGCCTTTACCGATAACGATACCCGGCTTGGCGGTGTGAATCGTGACGTTCACGCGGTTCGTCGCACGTTCGATCTCAATGCGGGAAACAGCGGCGTCTTTCAGCTTATTTTTGAGGAATTCGCGGATTTTGACGTCTTCCATCAGAAGCGTGCCAAATTCCTTTTTACCGGCATACCATTTGGATTCCCAATCACGGATGATGCCGATGCGAAGACCGACCGGATTTACTTTTTGACCCACACGTTGTCCCTCCTTATTTTTCGGATACGACCAGCGTAATGTGGCTGGTGCGCTTGAAGATGCTGAACGCGCGGCCCTGGGAACGCGGCTGGAACCGTTTCATGGTCGGGCCTTCGTTAACGAACGCCTCGGAAACGACCAGTTTGTTCACGTCCAATTGGTAGTTGTGTTCAGCGTTGGCAATCGCGGAGTTCAGCAGCTTCTCCAATACCGGAGAGGCCGAACGCGGCGTATGGCGCAGAATGGCGATCGCTTCTCCGACTTTCTTGCCGCGGATCAGGTCGACGACCAGGCGGACTTTACGAGCCGGAATGCGAATGTTATGCACATGTGCTTTCGCTTGCTGAGACATCTGAGTACCTCCTCCCGTACGTTACGTGCGTCGGCGGAGACCGCCGACTCGCAGGGTTACAATTATCGTTTACCGGTTTTCTTGTCGTCGTCCGTATGGCCTTTGAACGTACGAGTCGGCGCGAATTCGCCGAGCTTGTGTCCGACCATGTCTTCCGTAACGTAGACTGGCACGTGTTTGCGTCCGTCGTAAACGGCGAACGTGTTGCCCACGAACTGCGGGAAAATCGTCGAGCGGCGGGACCACGTTTTGATGACGGTTTTCTTCTGAGAATCAGCTTGTTCCGCTACTTTCTTCAGCAGATAGTCGTCGACGAAAGGCCCCTTCTTCAGGCTGCGACCCATGGAATGCTCCTCCCTTCAATGCGGCTGGAAAGTTTTCCGTTCATGCCGCTTGGCGCATGCGTATTACTTGCTGCGGCGACGAACAATATATTTGCTCGAAGCTTTTTTCTTTTTGCGGGTTTTGTAGCCGAGCGTCGGTTTGCCCCAAGGAGACATCGGGGATTTCCGTCCGATCGGAGCGCGGCCTTCGCCGCCGCCGTGCGGGTGATCGACCGGGTTCATGACGACGCCGCGGACCGTAGGGCGTTTGCCCAGGTGCCGGTTGCGTCCTGCTTTACCGATGTTGATCAGCTCGTGGTCTTGGTTGCCGACCGTACCGATCGTTGCGCGGCATTGTTTCAATACGCGGCGGATTTCGCCGGAAGTCAGGCGGATCGTCACGTATTGCTCTTCTTTACCGAGCAGCTGAGCGGAAGTACCTGCAGCGCGGACCAACTGGCCGCCTTTGCCTGGCTTAAGCTCAATGTTGTGGATAACCGTACCGACCGGGATGTTCTCCAGCGGAAGGGCGTTACCGTTCTTGATGTCGGCTTCGGGGCCGGACATGATTTCGTCGCCGACTTTGAGTCCTTTCGGAGCGATGATGTAAGCTTTCTCTCCGTCGACGTAGTTGATCAGCGCGATGTAAGACGTGCGGTTCGGATCGTATTCGATCGTAGCCACGCGGCCTGGGATGCCGTCTTTCGTGCGCTTGAAGTCGATGATGCGGTATTTGCGCTTATGACCGCCGCCGTGGTGGCGAACCGTCAGTTTACCTTGGTTGTTGCGACCCGCCGTTTTGGACAGCGGCGCGAGCAGCGATTTCTCCGGCGTCGAAGTGGTGATCTCTTCGAACGTGGACATCGTCATTTGACGACGGCTCGGCGTGGTCGGTTTAAACTTTTTGACTGGCACTCGGATTCCCTCCTTACTTCAAGAGTTGGTGATTATACGGAAGCTTCGAAGAACTCGAGCGGCTTGCTGCCTTCTGCGAGCTGAACGATCGCTTTTTTCCATTCCGACGTATAACCGCTGTGGCGGCCATAACGCTTCGGCTTAGCCGGCATGCGCAGCGTATTGACGCTGGCGACCTTCACTTTGAAGATCTGCTCGACGGCTTGCTTGATTTCGGTCTTGTTGGCCTTGAGGTCAACTTCGAACACGTATTTCAGCTGGTCGATGAACTCGCTGGTGCGTTCGGTAATGACCGGCCGCTTGATCACATCACGGGGGTTTTTCATTACGCGAACACCTCCTCTACCTTGGCGACCGCGTCCTTCGTGATGATCAGTTGATCATGAACCATCACGTCAAGCACGTTGATTCCGTCTGCGGCGACGAATTTGACGCCCGGAATGTTGCGTGCGGACAGAGCCACGTTGTTGTCAAAGTCGGCGGTGACGACGAGCGCCTTGCGGCCAACCTTGAGGTTGTTCAAAATTTTCGCGAAATCCTTCGTCTTCGGCTGGCTCAGGGTCAGCTGATCGAGAACGATAATTCCGTTGCCTGCCACTTTGCTGGACAGAGCGGATTTGATCGCCAAACGGCGAACTTTGCGGGGCAATTTGAAGCCGTAGCTGCGCGGGGTCGGTCCGAAGACGATACCGCCGCCTTTCCATTGAGGCGAACGGATCGAGCCTTGACGGGCGCGGCCGGTGCCTTTCTGTTTCCACGGTTTGCGGCCGCCGCCGCTCACTTCGGAACGTCCTTTGACTTTGTGCGTGCCTTGGCGAACGGAAGCTTGCTGAAGCACGACTGCGCTGTGCAGGACGTGGGTGTTCGGCTCGATGCCGAAGATACCGTCAGCCAGTTCGATTTCGCCGACTTGGCTGCCTTCCACGTTGTATACAGACACTTTAGGCATGTGTGGTCCTCCTTTCTTTAACGATAAAGATTATTTCTTCACCGATGCGCGAATTTTAAGATAAGTGTTCTTCGGTCCCGGTACGGAGCCTTTGATCAGCAGAACGTTGCGCTCCGCGTCGACTTTCACGATTTCAAGGTTTTGAACCGTGATCGTCTCGGCGCCCATACGGCCGTGCATTTTCTTGCCTTTCGGTACGCGGTTCGCGTCGCGGATCGTCGCGAGAGAACCGTTACCGCGGTGGTATTTGGAACCGTGCGCCATCGGGCCGCGGGACATGCCCCAACGCTTGATCGCGCCAGCCGTTCCTTTACCTTTGGAGATACCCGTTACGTCAACAAATTGACCTTCTTCGAAAATGTCGACTTTGATCTCTTGGCCAACTTCGACACCGTTCAGGTCAGCACCGCGGATTTCGCGGACGAAGCGCTTGGGCGCCGTGTTGGCTTTTTTCGCATGGCCTTGCTCCGGTTTGTTCGAAAGCTTTTCGCGCTTGTCGGCGAAACCGAGTTGGATCGCTTCGTAACCGTCGTTTGCAGCGTCTTTCTTTTGCAGTACGACGCTCGGCGTTGCCTCGATAACCGTGACCGGCACTACGCTACCGTCTGCCGCGAACACTTGAGTCATGCCGAGTTTACGTCCCAAGATTCCTTTCATGTTGACACCTCTTTTCCCTTCTGTATGAGACACAGTCTCTGTGGATTGGATTACAGCTTGATTTCGATGTCGACGCCGGACGGCAGGTCAAGGCGCATCAGCGCGTCTACCGTTTGCGGCGTAGGATTGACGATGTCAATCAGGCGTTTGTGCGTGCGCATTTCGAATTGCTCACGCGAATCCTTATACTTGTGCACCGCGCGCAGGATCGTGATGATCTGCTTTTCGGTCGGCAGCGGAATCGGACCCGATACACCAGCACCGGTACGTTTCGCCGTCTCTACGATTTTTTCCGCGGATTGATCCAGCACGCGGTGGTCGTAGGCTTTCAAGCGGATACGGATTTTTTGCTTCGCCATAGTAAAATTCCCTCCTCATTCGTCCAATTTTGGAATCGGACATACTCCGTGAGAAAACCCGACGACCCCCGAATCACCACTCTATGGCAAAGGGGCCGGGTGTGTCGGCAACCTCTCACATCATCGCACAGTCGCAGACCAACATTCACTATTATAGCGACCCGGCCGGGCGAATGCAACAAAATTTTAAGTTATTTTCAACTGATGTGTTTTGACGGTTCGCCTTCTGGTTATGCGAGCTGGTCACGGAATTTTTGCTTCTATTATAAAGAAGAGATTCGGTATCATCCCGCCTTTATCGCACAAGCAAAAAGGCATCCCCGAAGGGATGCCTCAAGTCGATTACTTCTGGATGGAAGCAACCGCGCCAGCGCCAACCGTACGGCCGCCTTCGCGGATAGCGAAGCGCGTGCCTTCTTCGATAGCGATCGGCGAGATCAGGGAAACGGTAACCGTGATGTTATCGCCCGGCATAACCATTTCCGTGCCTTCCGGCAGGTTGATGATGCCCGTTACGTCCGTCGTCCGGAAGTAGAACTGCGGACGGTAGCCCGTGAAGAAAGGCTTGTGACGGCCGCCTTCAGCAGAGGTCAGAACGTAGATTTGAGCAGTGAACTCGGTGTGCGGCTTAACCGAACCCGGTTTAACGATAACTTGACCGCGCTCGATGTCTTTGCGGTCAACACCGCGGAGCAATGCGCCGATGTTGTCGCCGGCTTGCGCTTGGTCAAGCAGCTTGCGGAACATTTCAACGCCCGTAACAACCGTTTTGCGGGTTTCTTCTTGCAGACCGACGATTTCAACCTCGTCGCCTACTTTAACGATACCGCGCTCAACGCGTCCCGTAGCAACCGTACCGCGGCCCGTGATCGTGAACACGTCCTCGACAGGCATCAGGAAAGGCTTGTCGGTAGCGCGCTCAGGCGTCGGGATGTAGCTGTCGACTTGCTCGAACAGCTCAACGATTTTGTCGGCCCAAGGACCTTCCGGGTTTTGCAGAGCTTCACGAGCAGCGCCGCGGATGATCGGAGTGTCGTCGCCCGGGAACTCGTACTCGTTCAGCAGGTCGCGTACTTCCATTTCAACCAGTTCAAGCAGCTCTTCGTCTTCAACCATGTCGCATTTGTTCAGGAATACGACGATGTAAGGAACGCCTACTTGGCGGGAGAGCAGGATGTGCTCGCGCGTTTGCGGCATCGGGCCGTCAGCAGCGGAAACGACCAGGATGGCTCCGTCCATTTGAGCAGCGCCGGTGATCATGTTTTTAACATAGTCGGCGTGTCCAGGGCAGTCAACGTGAGCATAGTGGCGGTTCGGAGTTTCATACTCAACGTGAGCGGTGGAGATCGTGATTCCGCGCTCGCGCTCTTCCGGAGCTTTGTCGATTTGGTCGAACGCTACTGCAGCGCCGCCGTACTTTTTGGAAAGAACGGTCGTGATGGCAGCCGTCAGGGTCGTTTTACCATGGTCAACGTGACCGATCGTACCGATGTTAACGTGCGGTTTGTTACGTTCAAACTTTGCCTTTGCCATTGGTTTTTGCCTCCTTATTAAGTAAAAAGGATTTATTGATGGAGGGCCGGAAGCGCGTTACCGCGCTTCCTTGGCCCATCCGCTATCTCATTTTGAAACTTATGCACCTTTGGACTTGGCGATAATCTCTTCGGAAATCGACTTCGGAACTTCTTCGTAGTGCGACAGTTCCATCGAGAAGACACCGCGTCCTTGCGTACCGGAACGGAGAGTCGTGGAGTAGCCGAACATCTCGGACAGCGGCACCTTAGCACGGATGATTTGCGCGCCGAAACGCGAATCCGTACCTTCGATGCGACCGCGACGGGAGCTCAGCATGCCCATTACGTCACCGAAGTACTCTTCCGGAACGGTAACTTCGACTTTCATGATCGGCTCGAGCAGGACGGGGTTACACTTGTCCTTCGCTGCTTTAAGCGCCATGGAGCCGGCGATTTTGAACGCCATCTCGGAGGAGTCGACGTCATGGTACGAACCGTCGACGACGGTCGCTTTGACGTCAACCAGCGGGAAGCCCGCGAGAACGCCGTTCTTCATCGACTCTTCGATACCTGCGCCGATCGGGGCGATGTATTCGCGAGGAATAGCGCCGCCGACGACTTTGCTCTCGAAGATGTAGCCGGTGCCCGGTTCCAAAGGTTCGAACTCCACCCAGCAATGGCCGTATTGACCGCGGCCGCCGGACTGGCGAACGAACTTGCCTTCGACGCGCGCAGGCGACTTGAAGGTCTCGCGGTAAGCAACCTGCGGTTTACCGACATTCGTTTCGACCTTGAACTCACGAAGCATGCGGTCGACGAGAATCTCCAGATGGAGCTCGCCCATGCCGGCGATGATCGTTTGTCCGGTTTCTTCGTCCGTGTGGGCACGGAAAGTCGGATCTTCCTCGGAGAGCTTCTGGAGCGCGATACCCATTTTGTCTTGGTCGGCTTTCGTTTTCGGCTCGACCGCGAGCTGGATAACCGGCTCCGGGAAGTTCATCGATTCGAGGATAACCGGGTTCTTCTCGTCGCACAGCGTGTCGCCGGTCGTCGTATCTTTCAGGCCGACCGCAGCCGCGATGTCACCAGCGTAAACTTCGCTGATTTCTTGACGGCTGTTGGCGTGCATCTGAAGGATACGGCCGATGCGCTCGCGCTTGCCTTTCGTTGCGTTCACGACGTAAGAACCGGAATTCAGAATACCGGAGTATACGCGGAAGAACGTCAGCTTGCCGACGAACGGGTCGGTCATGATTTTGAACGCAAGTGCCGAGAACGGTTGGTCGTCGGCGGATTTGCGCGTCGTTTCCGTACCGTCGTCGAGATGTCCTTTAATGTCCGGAACGTCAATCGGCGCAGGCAGGTAATCGACAACGGCATCCAGCATCGGCTGAACGCCCTTGTTGCGGTAGGAGGAACCGCAGACGACGGGGAAGATTTTCACGTCCACGACGCCTTTGCGAAGAGCCGTCTTCAGTTCCGGAATGGTGATTTCTTCACCTTCCAGATACTTCATCATGAGCTCTTCGTCAAGCTCGGCGACTCTCTCCACGAGTTCCGCGCGAAGCTCTTCGGCTTTGCTCTTGAGGTCGGCCGGAATTTCGCCTTGTACCGGTTCTTTGCCGAGATCGTCTTTGTAGGTGTAAGCGACCATTTCAACCAGGTCGATCATACCCACGAAGTCGTTCTCCGCGCCGATCGGCAATTGGATGGCAACGGCATTGGCGCCGAGACGTTCTCTCATGTCGCTGACGACGTTCAAGAAGTCCGCACCGATGATGTCCATTTTGTTTACGTACGCGATCCGCGGTACGCCGTAACGGTCGGCTTGACGCCATACCGTTTCGGATTGCGGCTCGACGCCTTCTTTGGCACTGAATACGCCTACGGCTCCGTCCAATACGCGAAGGGAGCGCTCGACCTCTACCGTAAAGTCAACGTGACCCGGTGTGTCGATAATATTGATGCGATGACCTTTCCATTGAGCGGTCGTTGCGGCAGACGTGATCGTGATGCCGCGTTCTTGTTCTTGCTCCATCCAGTCCATCGTAGCGGCGCCTTCGTGCACTTCGCCGATCTTATGAACGCGTCCGGTGTAGAACAGGATCCGTTCCGTGGTGGTCGTCTTGCCCGCGTCAATATGCGCCATGATGCCGATATTACGCGTATTTTTCAAGGAGAACTCTCTTGCCATGGTTGGTCTCCCTTCGATTACCAGCGGTAGTGGGCGAACGCTTTGTTCGCTTCCGCCATTTTGTGCGTGTCTTCGCGCTTCTTAACTGCCGCTCCCGTGTTGTTGGAAGCGTCGAGGATCTCAGCGGCCAAACGTTCTTCCATCGTCTTCTCGCCGCGGTTGCGGGAGTAGTTGACGAGCCAGCGAAGTCCGAGCGACGTGCGGCGCTCCGGTTTCACTTCGATCGGAACTTGGTAGTTGGCGCCGCCGACGCGGCGGGCTTTAACTTCCAGTACCGGCATGATGTTTTTGATGGCAGCTTCGAATACTTCCATCGGATCTTTGCCGGAGCGTTCCTGAATCAGGTTGAACGCATTGTACAAAATTTGCTGCGCAACGCCCCTCTTACCGTCGATCATGATGCGGTTGACCAGACGGGTAACGAGCTTGCTGTTATAAATCGGATCCGGGAGAACATCCCGTTTCGGAACAGGTCCTTTGCGAGGCATTTAAGCTCCTCCTTTCTCATTCGTGATGAATCGCTATGGGCGATTAGGATTTCTTGGCTTTCGGACGTTTCGTGCCGTATTTGGAACGAGCTTGCATCCGGTTGTTCACGCCTGCGGTGTCAAGAGCGCCGCGGACGATGTGGTAACGTACACCCGGAAGGTCTTTAACGCGGCCACCGCGAATGAGCACGACACTGTGCTCCTGCAGGTTGTGGCCGATCCCCGGAATGTAGGCAGTCACCTCTACGCGGTTCGTCAAGCGTACGCGCGCGTATTTACGGAGTGCGGAGTTCGGTTTTTTCGGCGTCATCGTGCCTACGCGGGTGCAAACCCCGCGCTTCTGAGGCGCGCTCAGATCGGTCTCTACACGCTTCAGGGCGTTGAAGCCTTTTTGCAGTGCCGGAGATTTCGATTTGACCACTTTCGGTTGACGACCTTTACGAACGAGCTGGTTGATTGTTGGCATGTTGCCACCCCCTTCCCATGAATTCCTTGCTAAGAAAATAAGACGGACTACCGATTTGCAAAGCCCACAGATCCAGGCGGTTCATTTTGAGAAACGAGAAAGGGCCGCGCCGAAACTTCTTCCCGAAAGATCGAAGTTCCGAGGCTACCCGTATGGCTTATTCCTCAACGGCCGCGGCCATCGCCGCGCCCACTTCTATGCCGCATGTTTTGCCCAGGTTCCGCATCGTGTCCACGAGCGTCAGCTTTACGTTCCGCTGCTCGCACAGTTGGATGATCTTCGAAACCATGCGCGGATCTGCATCTTGCGCGACGAAGACTTCATACGCCCTTCCGAGCTCGACCGCCTTCATCGTCTGCTTCGTGCCGATAACGACGTTCATTTCCGTCCTTGAAACGTTGTCGCCCGCTGTCATAGACACCGACCTCCACAAGAACAGAAAAAATACGTCAAGCACACACTCAAACATAGTAGCACCTGACATATGCCGGTGTCAAGAAAAGTTATCGTCATGTTCGGGGCTGGTCATACGCGCTTAGTTTTCTCAGCAGATCCCGTTCGGAAATGCCGGACGCGCCGGCGTTTACCCTCTTCACCAGAAGGCTTCCGTCGTTCTCGTTGATCCCCGATCGGGTCGTGAAAAACAGCTGTATGCCTTCCTTTTGGCCGATCTCGAGAAGCTCATCATCGTAACTTCCGTAGGGAAAGCATAGCAATCTCGTTTTATTGCCAAGCTCCGCGTTTAAACGTACGTCGGCGAGTTCCAGATCCGTCGCCACGCGCCTGCGGTATTGCTCATCCGTTTCCGTTTTCTTGCTGTCTTTATCGTACAATCGACCAATTAACGCCGGCTTCTTCGTTCCATCGCCGTCGGTCGGGACTTGGACATGCGATCCATACGAGTGCGAGTAAAACGATTGGCCGTTCCCCTTCATTTCCCGCATCTCGTCCCAACTCAAGTGCGTCTCGCTCTCCTGATGTTGCAACGGCTCGTCGGTCGAACGCACGACCACGAATACCGAAGCTTTCACGCCGAACTCCTTCAAAACCGGGAAAGCCACCTTGTAGGCACTCTCGTATCCATCGTCGATCGTTACCAGGACAGCGTTATTCGGAAGGTCGTTCCCGTGCAGCTTGTACATCAGGAAGTCGTTCATCGTGATAAAATGGTACCCAGCGTCGCGAAGCGCCTGAAGCTGTGACCGGAACTTTTTATCGGAAATCGTCACGTTATTCTCGACGGGACCGAAGTTATGGTACATGAGAACGACGGCTTTGTCCCTGTAATGGAATGCCTGCTTCGTTTCTTTGGCGGTGCCGCGATCCGGAATCGCGAATAAAACGAACAGCATGAAAATGGTATATAGGGCAATGTAACGTTTCAATGTCTTCCCTGCTAACTAAGTAAGTATTTTTCCTTATATTAGCGGGGCACGATAAAAATCGACAGACATTTTATGACAATTTACCTATAAAATTTCGGCAGCATGCAATTAAAAACGACGGCCGCATGGGCCGTCGTTTAAGGTTGCGTTTGGTTTATTCGGCGGAAACGGTCGCGAGCTCTGCAGACTCGTCTTCCGGCTCATCCAGCGGAGAAACGACGCGGATGTTGCGGTAGCGCGACATCCCGGTGCCTGCGGGAATGAGCTTGCCGATGATGACGTTCTCCTTGAGGCCCAGCAGGCGGTCGACTTTGCCTTTGATGGCGGCGTCGGTGAGCACGCGCGTGGTCTCTTGGAAAGACGCGGCCGAGAGGAACGAATCCGTCTCGAGCGACGCCTTGGTGATACCGAGCAGTACCGGGCGGGCAACCGCCGGTTCCTGACCGCTCAAGATCGCATCGCGGTTCGCCGCTTCGTACTCGTGGATGTCCACGAATGCACCCGGCAGGAGAATCGTATCGCCCGGATCGACGATTTTGATTTTGCGGAGCATCTGCTTGATCATGACTTCCACGTGTTTGTCGTTGATTTCAACGCCCTGGTTCCGGTAAACGCGCTGAACTTCCTGAAGGATATAGTTCTGCACGCCGCGGATGCCTTTGATGCGCAGCATTTCTTTCGGGTCGATCGAGCCGTCCGTCAGCTCGTCGCCGGCTTCGATATGCTGGCCCTGGGTCACGCGGATGCGCGAACCGTAGCTGACAGGATAAACCTTCGTTTCGGCTTCGCCCTGCACTTCGATTTCGCGGCGGTCCTTGGTCTCGCGGATTTCCTTGATGACGCCGTCGATTTCGGAGATGATCGCTTGGCCTTTCGGGTTCCGGGCTTCGAAAAGCTCCTGGATCCGCGGGAGACCTTGCGTGATATCGTCTCCGGCAACGCCGCCGGTGTGGAATGTACGCATCGTGAGCTGGGTACCCGGCTCGCCGATCGACTGTGCCGCGATGATGCCGACGGCTTCGCCGATTTCGACTTTCTTGCCGGTCGCCAGGTTGCGGCCGTAGCACATTTTGCAGACGCCATGGCGGGCGCGGCAGCTCAGCACGGAGCGGATCTGCAGCTTCTTGACGCCGGCCTTGATCAGCATTTCGGCTTTCGGCGTATCGATCAGCTCGTTAACGTTGACGAGAACTTCTCCCGTCTCCGGATGGCGGACGGTTTCGAACGCATAGCGGCCTTCGATCCGGTCGAACAGGTCTTCGATGACCTCTTTGCCGTCTTCGATTCGGCTCACCAGGATACCTTTATCCGTTCCGCAGTCTTCTTCGCGGACGATGACGTCTTGCGCAACGTCGACCAGACGGCGGGTCAGGTAACCGGAGTCGGCGGTCCGAAGCGCCGTATCCGCCAAACCTTTCCGCGCTCCGTGTGTGGAGATGAAGTACTCCAAAACGGTCAGGCCTTCGCGGAAGTTGGACAGAATCGGCAATTCGATGATGCGGCCCGACGGGTTCGCCATGAGGCCCCGCATGCCGCCCAGCTGGGTGATCTGAGACTTGTTACCGCGCGCTTTGGAATCGACCATGAGCATGATCGAGTTGTAGCGGTCCATGGACTTCATCAGGATGTCCGTCAGTTCGTCCTTCGCCCGGCTCCAGATCTCGATGACGCGGTCATAGCGTTCTTCATTCGTGATCAAACCGCGGCGGTATTGCTTCGTGATAACGTTAACTTTCTCTTGCGACGCTTCGAGAATATCGGATTTCTCTTTCGGTACGGTAACGTCCGACACGGCGATCGTGATGCCCGCGCGCGTGGAGTACGTGAAACCGAGCTGCTTGATGCGGTCGAGAATAACCGACGTCAGGGTCGTATGGTAAATGCGGAAGCATTCGCCGATGATCGTACCCAAATATTCTTTGCCGACTGCGCCCGGCGTAGGAAGCTCCGCCATGATCTTGTCGAGGTCCGCGCCTTTGTCGTAAATGAAATATTTCTCCGGCGTTCCTTTAAGCAAGTTTTCCTTGGTCGCTTCGTTGATGTAAGGGAACGTGTCCGGAAAAATCTCGTTGAAGATGATCTTCCCGATCGTCGTGACGATCAGAGCGTTCTGTTGCTCGGGCGTGAACGACTTCTTCTTCAGTTCGCGGACCGGGATGACGACGCGGGCATGCAGCGATACGCCGGCCGTCTCGCGTTGGTAGGCGGATACCGCCTCGTTGACGTTCGCCAGGCGAAGTCCGGATCCCGGAGCTTCTTTGTTGTCCATGGTGAGGTAATAGCAGCCCAAAACCATGTCCTGCGAAGGCGTAACGACCGGTTTGCCGTCTTTCGGGTTCAAGATGTTGCCCGACGCCAGCATCAGCAGGCGAGCTTCGGCTTGCGCCTCGGCGGACAACGGAACGTGAACGGCCATCTGGTCGCCGTCGAAGTCGGCGTTGTATGCCGTACATACGAGCGGGTGAAGCTTGATCGCGCGGCCTTCGACCAAGATCGGTTCGAACGCCTGAATCCCAAGGCGGTGAAGCGTAGGAGCGCGGTTCAGCAGTACGGGATGCTCTTTGATGACTTCCTCGAGCACGTCCCAAACTTCCGGACTGACGCGTTCTACTTTGCGCTTCGCGCTCTTGATATTATGCGCTTGGCCTTTGAGCACAAGCTCTTTCATGACGAAAGGCTTGAACAGCTCGAGCGCCATTTCTTTCGGCAAGCCGCATTGATACATTTTCAAGCTCGGTCCGACAACGATAACGGAACGGCCGGAGTAGTCAACGCGTTTACCGAGCAGGTTTTGGCGGAAACGGCCTTGTTTCCCTTTCAGCATGTGGCTGAGCGATTTCAGCGGGCGGTTGCCCGGGCCCGTAACCGGACGGCCGCGGCGGCCGTTGTCGATCAGGGCGTCCACCGCTTCCTGGAGCATCCGCTTCTCGTTCTGCACGATGATGTCGGGCGCGCCGAGATCGAGCAGACGTTTCAGGCGGTTGTTCCGGTTGATGACGCGGCGGTACAGGTCGTTCAAGTCGCTCGTCGCGAAGCGGCCGCCGTCCAGCTGCACCATCGGGCGCAGTTCGGGCGGGATGACCGGCAGTACGTCGAGGATCATCCAATCCGGCAGGTTGCCGGAGTTGCGGAACGATTCGATGACTTCCAGGCGTTTGATCGCCCGGTTGCGGCGCTGGCCTTGGGCCGTGCGGAGCTCTTCCTTCAGCATTTCGAGCTCGCGGTCGAGGTCGATATCCTGAAGCAGCTTCTTCACGGCTTCCGCGCCCATGCCGGCTTGGAAAGCATAGCCGTATTTCTCGCGGTAGCTGCGGTATTCCTTCTCGGAGAGCAGCTGCTTCTTCTCGAGCGGCGTATCTCCCGGATCCGTCACGACGTAGGAAGCGAAGTAGATGATCTCTTCCAACGAACGCGGAGACATGTCGAGCGCAAGGCCCATACGGCTCGGAATCCCTTTGAAGTACCAAATGTGCGAAACCGGAGCGGCGAGCTCGATATGGCCCATTCGCTCACGGCGCACTTTCGCGCGGGTGACTTCGACGCCGCAGCGGTCGCAGACGACGCCTTTGTAACGGACGCGCTTATATTTGCCGCAATGGCACTCCCAGTCTTTGGTCGGCCCGAAAATCTTCTCGCAGAACAAGCCTTCCTTCTCCGGCTTCAGCGTCCGGTAGTTGATCGTTTCCGGCTTTTTGACTTCGCCGCGCGACCAAGACCGGATCTTGTCCGGGGATGCGAGCCCGATTTTCATGAATTCAAAGTTATTGACGTCTAACAAGGAGCAAGCCCTCCTTCATTCTTGCTGAGGATTTCCGTACTCGAACAGTGGCCCCGAAGGTCCGCCATGCACGTGATTGGAGCGCGACGTGACAGTCGCGCTCTGAATCCCGTCTGTGCTAGCTGATTCGTGACGACAGAGTCGCACGCCTTCAGCGCACTATTCCACGCCGACTTCCGAGCCCTCGAGATTGAGGTTCAGCTTGTCGCCTGCGGCATCGTCTTCGTCGTCGGACTCTTTCATCTCGATCTCTTCTTCGTTCTCCGTCAAGATCTTGACGTCCATCCCGAGACTTTGAAGCTCCTTGATCAATACTTTGAACGATTCCGGAACGCCCGGCTCCGGAACATTCTCGCCCTTGACGATGGATTCGTACGTTTTGACGCGGCCGACGACGTCGTCGGATTTGACGGTCAAAATTTCCTGCAGCGTGTACGCGGCGCCGTATGCCTCGAGCGCCCAAACTTCCATCTCCCCGAAGCGCTGGCCGCCGAACTGGGCTTTACCGCCCAGAGGCTGCTGCGTAACGAGCGAGTACGGACCGGTCGAACGGGCATGGATTTTGTCGTCGACCATGTGCGCCAGCTTAATCATGTACATGACGCCCACGGTAACTTCGCGCTCGAACGGCTCGCCCGTGCGTCCATCATACAGCTTCGTTTTACCGTTGCGCTGCATGCCGGCTTCTTCCATCGTATCGAAAACGTCGTTTTCGCGCGCGCCGTCGAATACCGGCGTCGCGGCGCGGATGCCGAGGTAACGGCAAGCCATGCCCAAGTGGACTTCGAGCACCTGCCCGATGTTCATCCGGGAAGGAACGCCCAGCGGGTTCAATACGACTTGAACCGGCGTGCCGTCCGGCAGGAAAGGCATATCTTCTTCCGGAAGGATCCGTGCGATAACGCCCTTGTTGCCGTGGCGTCCCGCCATTTTGTCGCCTTCGGAAATTTTACGCTTCTGCGCGATGTATACGCGAACCAGCTGGTTCACGCCAGGCGGCAATTCGTCGCCGTTCTCGCGGGTGAATACTTTCACGTCGACGACGATCCCGTCGGTACCGTGCGGCACGCGCAGCGAGGTGTCGCGGACTTCGCGAGCCTTCTCGCCGAAGATCGCATGCAGCAGGCGCTCTTCCGCCGTCAGCTCGGTAACGCCCTTCGGCGTAACCTTGCCGACGAGAATGTCGCCCGCGCCGATCTCGGCGCCGACGCGGATGATGCCGCGCTCGTCGAGATTGCGCAGCGCGTCTTCCCCGACGTTCGGGATGTCGCGCGTGATTTCTTCCGGTCCGAGCTTCGTGTCGCGCGCTTCGGACTCATACTCCTCGATATGGATCGAGGTGTAGACGTCTTCGCGGACAAGCTTCTCGGAGAGCAGGATCGCATCCTCGTAGTTGTAACCTTCCCAGGTCATGAACGCGACGACGACGTTGCGGCCGAGCGCCAGTTCGCCCTGGTCGGTAGAAGGACCGTCGGCAAGGATGTCGCCTTTCTTGACGATCTCGCCCTTCTTGCAGATCGGGCGCTGGTTAATGCAGGTCCCTTGGTTGGAACGCATGAATTTCTGAAGCTTGTATTTGACGAGGTCGCCTTTGACTTCCTTGCCGTCTACCGTCTCGATCCGGCGAAGCCAGATCTCGTTGGCGCCGACGCGTTCAATGACGCCGTCGTATTTGGATACAATACATACCCCGGAGTCCTTCGCGGACTTGTGCTCCATACCGGTTCCGACGTACGGGGCGTCCGGCACGAGCAGCGGTACAGCCTGCCGTTGCATGTTCGAACCCATGAGCGCGCGGTTGGAGTCGTCGTTCTCGAGGAACGGGATCATCGCCGTCGCCACGGATACGACCTGCTTCGGCGAAACGTCGATGTAGTCGACGCGGTCGCTCGGCATTTGCAGAATGTTGTCGGCCTGCTTGTTGTAACGCACGATGACGCTGTCTTCAACGAAGGAGCCGTCGTCGTTCAGCTTTACGTTCGCCTGAGCGATGATGTAGTTGTACTCTTCGTCCGCCGTCATGTAGACGATCTCGTCGGTGACTTTGTTCGTCTTCGGATCCACCTTGCGGTACGGAGCTTCGATGAAGCCGTACTCGTTGATCCGCGCGAACGAGGACAAAGAGTTGATCAGACCGATGTTCGGACCTTCAGGCGTCTCGATCGGGCACATCCGGCCGTAGTGGGACGGATGGACGTCGCGGACTTCGAAGCCTGCGCGCTCGCGCGTCAAGCCGCCGGGTCCGAGAGCGGACAAACGGCGCTTATGCGTAAGCTCGGCAAGCGGGTTCGTTTGGTCCATGAACTGGGACAGCTGCGAGGAGCCGAAAAACTCCTTGATCGCGGCGATGACCGGACGGATGTTGATCAGGGCCTGCGGCGTGATCGCGTTCTGGTCCTGAATCGACATTCTTTCGCGAACGACGCGTTCCATACGGGACAAACCGATACGGAACTGGTTCTGCAGCAGTTCGCCGACGGAACGCAGACGGCGGTTGCCCAAATGGTCGATGTCGTCCGTCGTGCCGATGCCGTGAAGCAAATTCATGAAATAGTTGATCGAAGAAATAATATCGGCGGGCGTGATGTGCTTCACCGATTTGTCGATGTTGCCGTTGGCGATCAGCTTCACGACTTTGCCGTCTTCGATCGGCGAGAATACGCTGATCGTCTGCAGCGGAATATCGTCCGCTTCGTTCACGCCGCCGACTACGCGGTAGGTCTTGAACCCGACGTTCTTCTCCAGCATCGGGAGAATTTGATCGAGCAGACGACGGTCGATCATTTGGCCGGCTTCGGCCAGGATTTCGCCCGTGGACGGATCCACGAGAGTCTCGGCCAAGCGCTGGTCAAACAGGCGGTTCTTGATATGCAGCTTCTTATTGATTTTATAGCGGCCTACGTTGGCCAGGTCGTAACGCTTCGGATCGAAGAATCGTGCGATCAGCAAGCTGCGCGCGTTCTCAAGCGTCGGCGGTTCGCCCGGGCGAAGGCGTTCGTAAATTTCGATGAGCGCTTTCTCCGTGGAGTCGGTGTTGTCCTTCTCCAGCGTGTTGCGGATATACTCGTCCTGTCCGAGCAGGTCCAAAATCTCCGCGTCGGTACCGAAGCCCAATGCGCGCAAAAGCACCGTGACCGGGATTTTCCGGGTACGGTCGATCCGGACGTACACGATGTCCTTCGCGTCCGTCTCGAGTTCAAGCCAAGCGCCGCGGTTCGGGATCACCGTCGCGGTGTACGTTTTCTTCCCGTTTTTGTCCACTTTCGTGCTGTAGTAGACGCTCGGGGAGCGAACCAATTGGCTGACGATAACGCGTTCCGCGCCGTTGATGATGAAAGTGCCGGTCTCCGTCATGAGCGGAAAATCGCCCATGAACACTTCCTGCTCCTTCACTTCGCCGGTTTCCTTGTTGAGCAGACGCACTTTTACACGCAGCGGAGCCGCATAGGTGACATCGCGTTCCTTGGATTCGTCGACGGAATATTTGGGTTCTCCCAAGCTGTAGTCGATAAACTCCAGCACGAGGTTCCCCGTGAAATCCTGGATCGGCGAAATGTCCTGGAAAATCTCCCGCAAGCCCTCGTCCAAAAACTTCTGGTACGATTGCTGCTGGATTTCGATCAGGTTCGGGACGTCCAACACCTCATTGATGCGGGCATAGCTGCGTCGCGTGCGACGGCCGTACTGAACAAGATGTCCTGCCAACTTAACCTCACCCCTTCAGTCTGCTTCAACACAAAAACAAAGAAAAGCCCTTATGCGCCGGTTGGCGGCACAATGGCACCCTTATCCAGTCATTAGCCCAAAACAAACCCATTATACGCTGTTTCAAGCGAATTTATTCCTGGCGAAGGATACGGGCCGAATGCGTCATTTCAATAAAGACAATAAGCCCATCCTAATACTGACATTTTTAAATGATACCACAGCCAAAATGTCAAGTCAAACTTTTATTGCACGGTAAATTCGGAAACCTTTGTCTTTCCCGACCTCTTCCACCCGGTCTTCCCCGAAGAGCTCCTCCAGCTTGGTTCTGGCCGACGGCGCGCCCTGCTTGTTCTGAATGACGATCCACAATGCGCCTCCGGAATTGAGATGCTTAAAGGACTCTTCGAAAATGGAGTGAACGACCGCTTTCCCCGCGCGTATCGGAGGATTGGTCAGGATGACGTCGAACGTCCGCCCTTCCACCGCTTCCAGCTTATCGCTTTGGAAGAAAGCCGCGTTGCCGATCCCGTTGGCTCGAGCATTCGATTCCGCCAACTCGACCGCCCGTTCGTTAATGTCGACCATCGTGACATGCCCCGATGGGGCCAGCTTCGCCGCGGTGAGCCCGATCGGGCCGTAACCGCAGCCTACGTCGAGCACTTTCGCGCCGGCCGGGATGTCCATGTGTGCGATGAGCGCCCTGCTGCCGTAGTCGACCGAGTCCCGGGAAAAAACGCCGGCATCCGTCGTCAGCTTCAACCGGAAACCTCTCAGTTCAGCCTCAATGCTGTTCCGATCGCTTGCGACGGATGGACGCCGGGAATAATAGTGGTCACTCAATGCGGTTCCTCCTCCCGGCGGTTGCCCGCCGGCAAAATAACGCATCGCAGACAACATCAAACGGAGATGGTGCTCTCCGATCCGTCATTTTACCGGAATCGTCCGTATGTCCCATTTTTCCCCTGAAATTGCGTAAACAAACCCCTTGAAGAATAATCTTCAAGGGGTTCGGTCACCGCGTGTGGATCGAAATTACTTAACTTCGACTTTCGCGCCGGCTTCTTCGAGTTTCGCTTTAACAGCGTCAGCATCCGCTTTGGATACTTTCTCTTTGATCGGCTTCGGTGCGTTGTCAACCAGGTCTTTCGCTTCTTTTAGGCCGAGACCCGTGATTTCGCGAACGGCTTTGATGACGTTGATTTTGGAAGCGCCGGCATCGTTCAGGATGACGTCGAATTCCGTTTGCTCTTCTACTTCAGCAGCAGCGCCGCCGCCAGCGACGACAGCAACTGGAGCTGCGGCCGTTACGCCGAATTCTTCTTCGATTGCTTTAACCAGATCGTTCAGTTCGAGAACGGTCATGCCTTTGATGGCTTCCAAGATTTGCTCTTTGCTCATTGGGGTTAACCCTCCATTATATGATGATTTTTAGATGGTCTTGCGGGAGAAACGGATTAAGCGGTAGCTTCGTTCTTCTCTGCGACCGCTTTGACGGCGAGAGCAACGTTGCGCATCGGCGCTTGCAGCACGCTGAGCAGCATGGACAGCAAGCCTTCGCGGGACGGCAGGTTGGCGAGCGCTTGGATTTGCGCCGTGTCGACAACGCGGCCTTCCACGACGCCGCCTTTGATTTTCAGGGCGTCGTTCTTCTTCGCGAAATCGTTGATGATCTTCGCGGGAGCAACGGCATCCTTACCGAACGCAACGGCGGTCGGTCCGGAGAGAACTTCGTTCAAGCCGCCGAGTTCGACGCTGTCGGCCGCACGGCTGACGAGAGAGTTCTTCAAAACTTGAAACTCTACGCCGGCTTCGCGCAGCTGCTTGCGGAGCTCGGTAACTTGAGCCACGTTCAGGCCGCGGTAGTCCGCGACGACCGTCGTCGTGCTCTCTTTCAGCTTCGCTGCGATTTCCTCAACCACCTGCTGTTTGCCGGCGATGATTTTCGCATTTGCCATGGTGTACACCTCCTGGTTCTTGGTTCACCGTAATCGGTGTCCCCCCTGGCTGCAGGCGCATGAAAAATGCCCCCGCAGACGCAGGGGCATGACATAATCAGTTCGGTCATCACGCATAAGCATAATGAGTCCGCTCGATTGTATCCACACACCTCGGTAGGAAATTAAGCTGTCGCGCAAGCTTGGCTTGCACTTGGCACCTACGGTCTACGGTATTCGTATTCGTTTGTTAACAACCACGCAATCTTACCACGGGCCGATCGCCGTTGTCAAACGGCAATTAGCGGTAGTTCGCTGCGTTGAGTCGCGCGCCCGGGCCCATCGTCGAAGAGATCGAGATGTTCTTCAGGTACACGCCTTTGGCTGCCGCCGGCTTCGCGCGGTTCAGCGCGTCGATCAGGGCTTTAAGGTTTTCGTTCAGCTTGTCGGCGTCGAACGAAACTTTACCGATCGGTGCGTGAATTTGGCCCGCTTTGTCCAGGCGGTATTCGATTTTACCGGCTTTGATCTCTTGGATCGCTTTCGTAACGTCGAACGTTACGGTGCCGGCTTTCGGGTTCGGCATGAGGCCTTTACCGCCGAGGATACGGCCCAGCTTACCCACTTCGCTCATCATGTCCGGAGTCGCGACGCAGACGTCGAACTCGAACCAACCCTGCTGGATTTTGTTGATGAGGTCTTGATCTCCTACGTAGTCCGCGCCGGCAGCTTCGGCTTCTTTCACCTTGTCGCCTTTCGCGAATACGAGAACGCGTTTCGTTTTGCCCGTGCCGTGCGGCAGGACAACGACGCCGCGCACGTTTTGGTCTTGTTTTCTCGGGTCAACGCCGAGACGGACGGCTGCTTCGACGGTTTCGTCGAACTTCGCCGTTGCCGCTTTCTTCACGAGCTCGATCGCTTCCAACGTTTCGTAGGTCGCGTCGCGGTCGATCAGCTTAACGGCTTCTGCATATTTCTTGCCGTGTTTGGCCATGTTGTTCTCCTCCTTGTGTGGTTTTAACGGAAGTCTCCTCCCACTGGCCCGCCCCCGTGGGGAGCGTGCCGCGCAGCCGGCCGGAGCCGGGGCGCGATAAGACAAATCAGTCGACGATCGTGACGCCCATGCTGCGGGCAGTACCTTCGATCATCCGCATAGCCGCTTCAACGGAAGCCGCGTTGAGATCCTGCATTTTCTGCTCGGCGATCTCGCGGACTTTCGCGCGCTTAACGGTTGCGACTTTCTTCTTGTTCGGCTCGCCGGATCCCTTCGGGATACCAGCAGCGACGCGCAGCAGTACAGCTGCCGGCGGCGTCTTGGTCTCGAACGTGAAGGAACGGTCCTCGAATACGGAGATCACGACCGGAATGATCAGGCCGGCTTGATCCGCCGTGCGGGCGTTGAATTCCTTACAGAACGCCATGATGTTGACGCCTGCTTGACCGAGTGCAGGACCGATTGGCGGTGCCGGGTTGGCTTTGCCTGCCGGAACTTGCAGTTTGACCATTTTAATGACTTTCTTTGCCATGATGCACACCTCCTTGCCCAGATTGCGGTTCGACGGGACGCTCGTCCCTCCCGCTCAAAACGGAAACGCAGAAAATTATATCTTCTCCACTTGAGTGAAATCCAACTCAACTGGTGTTTCCCTGCCAAACATGTTGACGTGCACTTTCAGCTTCATCTTATCGTGTAGAATTTCTTCCACCGATCCGACGAAGTTGGCGAAAGGCCCGACCTTGACGCGGACGTTCTCCTTGAGCTCGAATTCGATGACCGGTTTCGGCTCCTCCATGCCCATGTGGCGCAGGATTTGCTCCACTTCTTCGGGCAGAAGCGCCGTCGGTTTCGAACCGGACCCCGTGGAACCGACAAACCCGGTAACGCCGGGCGTATTGCGGACCACGTACCAGGAATCGTCCGTCTGGATCATTTCAACGAGGACGTAGCCGGGATACACTTTGCGCATCACCGTCTTTTTCTTGCCGTCCTTGTTGACGATCTCTTCTTCCATCGGCACGAGCACGCGGAAAATCTTGTCCTGCATGCCCATTGATTCCACGCGTTTCTCCAGGTTGGTTTTCACCTTGTTCTCATAGCCGGAGTACGTGTGTACGACATACCATCTTTTTTCCATGGGAAAATCCACCTTTGGTTCCCGCGTCAAATGACGAGATCGACGAGCTGAGAAATGCCGATATCCAGCACCCAGAAGTAAAGCGTGATCAGCAGGACGGTCACGATAACGATGATCGTATAGCTAACCAGTTCTTTCCGGTTGGGCCAACGGACTTTCTTCAATTCGCTCCAACTGTCGCCGAAAAACGAAAAAAAGGACCCAAAGCTCTGTTTCATTTTGGCCAGGAAAGTCACGTCCATACCTCCTAGGGCTTAGCGCGTTTCGCGATGAGGAGTATGTTCATTGCAGTGTCTGCAGAACTTTTTCAACTCCATGCGATCGGAGTGCGTACGCTTGTTCTTCGTCGACGTGTAGTTCCGTTGCTTGCAGTTCGTGCAAGCTAGCGTGATGATGACCCGCATCCCTTCCACCTCCCGGGATTATTACTCATAAAAAAAGAATCAAAGCGGCGGCACAGCGACCTGTCCGTCTGACGGAAGGCCAGGACTGCGCTGACCAAGTCCGTCATTACAACGAAACCTGGTGTTTCGCCGATGATTCAGGGCCTGCGCACACGATGCCACCTTAAAGGTTACTAAAATAATTTATCACAGGCCCAAAGTCATGTCAACGAAAGAATAGGTTGACGACGATTGGCAGGTTGTGGGACGGCCCTGGCCACAGAGCCTAGCACCCATTCTTTCTGTTTTCCGCTCTCTTTAACCCCCCCGAAAAACAAGCAAGCATGCGAATGCATATAGAGAGAAGCATACGCGGACTCGCCTTACTTGCCAAACGGGCGTAAAAAAAGCAGCGCGTTGGACCGGCTGCCGGATGTTCGTATGGGATGAGATCAACTCACAAGATTGCGGACTTCTAAGTACTTTTCGAGCTTGCGCTTCACGCGCTGCAACGCGTTATCGATCGACTTCACGTGGCGGTCGAGATCGACGGCGATTTCCTGATAGGAGCGGCCGTCCAGATAAAGCATCAGCACCTTGCGTTCCAGGTCGCTGAGAATTTCCGACATCTTATCTTCCAAACCGAAAAACTCTTCCTGGTTGATGATCATCTCTTCCGGATCGCATACGCGTGAGCCGCAAATGACGTCGAGGAGCGTCCGGTCGGAATCTTCATCGTAGATCGGCTTGTCCAAAGAAACGTACGAATTCAAGGGAATGTGCTTCTGGCGGGTCGCCGTCTTGATGGCGGTGATGATCTGGCGGGTGATGCACAGCTCGGCGAACGCCTTGAACGAGGCCAGCTTGTCACCCTTGAAGTCGCGGATCGACTTGTACAGGCCGATCATGCCTTCCTGTACGATGTCTTCCCGCTCCGCGCCGATCAGAAAATAGGAACGCGCTTTCGCGCGAACGAAATTGCGGTACTTGTTGATGAGGTATTCCAGCGCTTCTCCATCGCCCAAGCGGACCGATTCCACGATGTCCTCGTCGGTCTTGAAGTCATATTCGCGTACTGCCAGCTTCTCCAAGTCGACGCTCACGTAATCATCCCTCCGGCTTGCTTCACTCGCTGGAATCGCGAACTCTACCAAACTACTTCCAATCATACTTGATGAAGCCTGCAGCGTCAATGGATTTGCCGACAAAACAGGCTTTGGCGGATGGTAGAGTTGCCATTGGCAACCAATTTAGGACTCTTCATCGCTCATGCCCCTTCTCATCCGCTCCAAACGCCGCTGAATATCCTCGCTGACCGCGCCGCCCAAGGGATTGCGCTTCGTCGGCCGTTCGGGCCGGATCGCGGTCCGGATTTCCCGCCGGCTGCGATCCACTTCCAGCTTCAGTTCCCTCGCGGACAACCGCAGCGCGCCCCTTCCGAAGGCGACGTGCTGCTCCACCAAATCCGACGTCGCCACATAGATGTTGCGGCGGACCGACGTCCACTCTCCGACCAGCCGTTCGATGCATTCGTCGGCCGTCTCCTTCTCCCGCGTGTAGACGACGCGAAGGCGATGCTGCTTGGTAGACGACCCCGTGCCCGGCACGCGGAACGCGTCGAATACGACGATGACCGCGGTGCCGGCAAAGCCCTGGTAATCCGCAAGGAGGTCGAGCAGCCTGTCGCGCGCGTCCTCGAGCCTGTCCTTCTTGAGGGCGGCAAGCTCGGGCCACGCGCCGATCATGTTATAACCGTCGACGAAGAGGACGTCCTCACGCCGGAGCATGCCCGTCTCCGCCGGCCGGTCCCGCCGCCTTGGCGGCATCGGCGGCCTTGCGCTGGCGGAGAGCTTCGTACAGAATGACGCCGGCGGCCACCGACGCGTTCAGCGAGTTGATGCGCCCGAGCATCGGCAGCGACACGAGGAAGTCGCAGCTTTCGCGGACGAGGCGCGACAATCCGCGGCCTTCGTTGCCGATCACGATGGCGAGCGGCCCGGTCAGGTTGGCCCGGTACACGTCGCCCGGCGCTTCGCCGGCCGCTCCCGCGACCCACACGCCGGCCTCTTTCAGCTTCTCGATCGTCTGGACCAAGTTGGAAACGCGCGCGACCGGCACGTATTCCACCGCGCCGGCCGACGTCTTGGCGACGACGGCGGTCAAGCTGGCGCTGCGACGCTTCGGCACGATGACGCCGTGGACGCCGGTACAATCCGCCGTCCGGAGGACGGAGCCGAGGTTGTGCGGGTCCTCCACCTCGTCGAGCAGCACGAGAAGCGGCGGTTCGCCCTTCTCGGAAGCGCGGGCGAGGAGCTCGTCCACCTCGTAGTAGGACACGGCCGCCGCTTGAGCCACGACTCCCTGGTGAGGCAAGTTCGGCACGAGCTGGTCCAGCTTGCGCTTGTCGGCGAACTGGACGACGACGCCCTTCGCCTTCGCCTCCTCCAGGATCGGGGCGATATGGCTGCGCTGGGATTGCTCGGACAGCCAGATCTTGTTCAACGCCCGGCCGGACTTCAGCGCTTCGAGCACGGGATGTTTGCCCGCCAAATACTGCTCTTCTCCTAGAAGCGCATCGTCTCCCGCATCGTCTGCGGGATATTCGGGAACCGGCGCGGCGGGCGGCTTCGGCTTACGCTCGCTGCCGGCAGGCGTATAGCCTTTGGGCCCGCCTCCTTTCCTCGCGTCCCGTCCGAAAGAAGAACGGCCGCCTTCGGTACCGCGGCCGCGATTGCGGTTATTCATGTTCATCGTCCTTTGTCATAGATTGCCCCGTTTCCGGTGCGAAGGCCGTCTCGATCAGCTGTTCCAGCCTATCCCGTTCTCCTCTGTAAAACAAGTAACCGATCAGGCACTCAAGCGCCGTCGCATGCCGGTAGTCGCCGGGATCGGCGTTGCGCGGAGGCTGGCCGGACTTCGTGTTCCGGCCCCTCCGCACGATATCCGCCTCTTCCTCGGTCAGCAGCGGCATCCACCGTTGGAGCAGACGAGCTTGCGCGGCGGCCGACACGAACTTCGTCGCGGCCCGGTGGAGTTCGTGCGGCTTGCGGATGGGCCCCGCAATCAACCACTGACGGACGTACACCTCAAACACTGCGTCCCCGATATAAGCCAGCACGACGGGCGACAACTGCTCCACCGGCAAACCCGCCGGCAGCCGCGGAGCGATGACGGGCGCCGCGGCGGTCAATTCCGGTTCGCGTTCCGTCATTTGCGTTTCCACCGGATGCCTTGCGGCGTGTCTTCCAACAGGATTCCCCGTTCGGAGAGCAAATCGCGGATTTCGTCCGCGCGGGCGAAATTGCGGGTCTTGCGCGCTTCCGTCCTCTCTTCGATCAACGCGTCGATCTCCTCGTCGAGGAGTTCCGCGCCCGCTTCCGGTTTCAGCAATCCCAATACGCCGTCCATCGCGGAAATCCGGTTCAGCATTTCCCGCAAGACGTATTCATGGGCAACGGGACGCTGCAGGTAGGCGTTCGCTTCCGACACGAGCTTGAACCATACGGTGATCGCGTCGGGCGTGCTGAAGTCGTCGTCCATGCGGGCTTCGAATTCGCCCTTCAACTCATCGATCCGGGCGATCACTTCGGCGTCTTCTTCCATCGGTACGGAAGGGATAGCCCCCTCTACGGCCGCCAGGCGATGCTTCAGGTTGTCGCGGCAGTTGGTCAGGCGCTCGACGCTGTTCTCGGCCTGCTTGACGATCTCGTCGCTGAAGTTAAGCGGGCTCCGGTAATGGGCCGACAGCATGAGATAGCGGATCGCCTGCGCGTTCGTTCGCTTGAGGATCTCCCGGACGTTGACGCCGTTGCCGAGCGATTTGGACATTTTCTCGTTATCGATGTTGACGAAGCCGTTATGCATCCAGTACCGGGCAAGCGGCTTGCCGGTAACCGACTCGGATTGCGCGATCTCGCATTCGTGGTGCGGGAACTGAAGGTCTTGCCCGCCTCCGTGGATGTCGAGCGTCTCGCCGGCATAGCGAAGCGCCATCGCGGAGCATTCGATGTGCCAGCCGGGACGGCCGTCTCCCCACGGGCTGGGCCAGTAGATTTCGCCCGGTTTGGCGGCTTTCCACAACACGAAGTCCTGCGGATTTTCCTTCCGCTTATCCACTTCGATCCGAATGCCGTATTGCAGCTCGTCGAGGTTTTTGTGGGACAGCTTGCCGTATTCCGGAAACGAGTTCGTGCGGAAATAAACGTCCCCGCCGCTCTCGTAAGCGGCGCCTTTGTCGACCAGTTCGGCAATGAACGCGATGATTTCGTCCATCGTATCGGTGACGCGAGGGGTGACCGTCGGCGGCACCGCGCCGAGGGAGTTGCGGTCCTCTTCGTAGGCGGCGATGAACCTTGCGGCGATCTCCGGCACCGTGGTACCGAGCTGCTCGGCCTTGCGGATCATTTTGTCGTCGACGTCCGTGAAGTTCACGATGAAATTGACCTTATATCCCGCATACTCCAAATAGCGGCGGACGACGTCGAAAAAGATGAGCGGCCGCGCGTTGCCGATGTGGATGTAGTCGTAAACGGTCGGTCCGCACACGTACATGTTGACTTTGCCCGGCGTCAGAGGGACGAACGTTTCCGGCATGCGGGTCATGCTGTTGTAAATTTGCAGGGTCACGTTGGGTTTGCTCCTTTATTTGTCGTAAGGGGCGGTTCCGACGGGTTCCGCCTTCGAAGCTTCATCCGGCTTGCTTTCGGCGCATTTGAGCTTCTCGAGCTCCGCCTTCAGCTCGTTGATTTCCTTCTGCATGAAACGGAAAGTGTCGATGAGCGGATCCGGGAGATTCGTATGATCCAGCCGGTCATCGACACGCCGGCCGTTCCGTTTCACGATGCGACCGGGAATGCCGACGACCGTGCTGTTCGGCGGGACCTCCCGCAGGACGACCGAATTCGCCCCGATGTTCGAATTGTCCCCGACCTTGAACGAACCCAGCACTTTGGCGCCCGAGGCGATGACGACGCGGTTGCCGATCGTCGGATGGCGTTTGCCCTTCTCCTTGCCCGTGCCGCCCAGCGTGACGCCTTGATAGATGATGACGTCGTCGCCGATCTCGCACGTCTCCCCGATCACGACGCCCATGCCGTGGTCGATGAACAGCTTGCGCCCGATGCGCGCGCCCGGGTGGATCTCGATGCCGGTGAAAAACCGGTTGACTTGCGAGATGATCCGGGCGACGGTAAACCACCGGCGCTTATAGAAAAAATGGGCGATCCGGTGCGACCAGATGGCGTGCAGCCCGGAATAGGTGAAAATAGCCTCGAACCGGCTCCTGGCCGCGGGATCGTTCTCCATCACCGCGTCGATATCGGATTTGACATTGCTCCAAAACCCCATGACGTAACGCCTCCCTGATCCCCCGAACTGCGAAACCGCGAAAGGGATCGCGAAATCTCCCGTAAAACAAAAAAGTCCCTGCAGCAAATTGCTGCAGAGACGTCTCGTGCGTACGCGGTCCCACCCTGCTTGAGTCCCGGCCTGCGGTGGTCCGCCGGACCGAGTCCCCCCTTCAGGCTGGTAACGGGCGCCACCCGGCACCGCTTATCGGACCGTCTTGCGGACCGTTCGGCGGCACGGCTCCCAGGCGCATTTCCATTCGGCGGGAATGAGGCGGTTTGCAGCTGATGCCGCCCTCTCTGGACATTCCGGTCACGAACGTACTCTCCTGTTCGTCGCTCTTCGGCTTTATTTACACTCAGTATAGCCGATACCCCTTGAAGTGACAAGGGACGAGGCGCATCGCCCGATCTTGCCGCACCGTTAGAATTTTCCTTCCGCGGCGTCCTTCAACCTCTGAATTACGCGCTCCAGGCCGAGCAGCCACACGGTCCCGTTCAGATCCGGCCCGTGCATCTGGCCCGTCAAGGCGACGCGGATCGGCATGAACAAGCCTTTGCCCTTCACGCCCGTCTCGCCCTGAACGGCTTTGATGGCCGCTTTGATTCCGTCGACCGTGAAAGCAGCTTCTCCTCCCGCTTCCAACTGTCCCGCGAACGCGGCCAGCACTTTCGGCGCCGTCTCTTCCGCCAGCACCGCGCGGGCTTCGGCGTTCTCCAGTTCGAGCGTTTCCCGGAAGAACAGCTCGGACAGCGGCACGATTTCCGCCCCGAATCGCAGATGATCGCGGTACAACGCAACCAGTTCCGTCGCCCAAGCGACTTCCTGCTCGGAAGGCTCCTGCGGCAAGCGCCCCGCTTTCTTCAATTGGGGCAGACAGAGGCTCACCACCTTCGCGAGGTCCGCCGCCTTCAAGTAATGCTGGCTGATATGGTTCAACTTGGCCGTATCGAACACGGCCGGGCTCTTCGACAAGCGGTCCGCGTCGAAAATCTCGATCAACTGCTCGCGGGAATAGATTTCCTCTTCGCCCTTCGGCGACCAGCCGAGCAGAACGATGAAGTTGAACAGCGCTTCCGGCATATAGCCCAGCCCGTCGTACTGCTCGATGAACTGTACGATGGATTCGTCGCGTTTGGACAGCTTTTTATGGTTTTCGTTCACGATGAGGGTCATGTGCCCGAACGCCGGCGGCGACCATCCGAACGCTTCGTAAACCATCAACTGGCGCGGCGTGTTCGTGATATGGTCTTCCCCGCGCAGGACGTGGGAGATTTCCATCAGGTGGTCGTCCACCGCCACCGCGTAGTTATAGGTCGGAATGCCGTCCTTCTTGACGATGACGAAATCGCCGAAATCCTCGGAACGGAAGGAAATGTTCCCTTTGACCATGTCGTCGAACGCATACGTCCGGCCTTCCGGCACGATGAAACGAACGCTCGGCACCCGGCCTTCGGCTTCGAGCCGCGAACGCTCTTCCGCAGTCAGGCTGCGGCATTTGCCCGAGTAGCGGGGCATTTGTTCTCCGCGCGCCGTCTGCTCTTCCCTCTCCCGCTCGAGCTCTTCTTCCGTGCAATAGCAGCGGTAGGCCAAGCCCCGGTCGAGAAGATCCTGCGTGTGCTTATTGTATATTTCCAGCCGTTCGGTTTGGCGGTACGGTCCGTAGTCTCCCCCGATGTCGATGCTTTCGTTCCAATCGACGCCGAGCCACTTCAGGTAAGTGAGCTGGCTTTGCTCCCCGCCCTCGATGTTGCGTTTGATATCGGTATCTTCAATACGGATGATGAAATCGCCGCCGTGGCGGCGGGCATAAAGGTAGTTGAAAATGGCGGTACGCGCGTTGCCGATATGCAAATGGCCCGTCGGGCTGGGCGCGTATCTTACGCGCACTTTGCTGCTCATCGTGATAACCCCCTGTCGTATATCGTAAATCGCTGAAATGTTATTGCGCCTTGACGAGACACACGACGGCCTGCGCCGCGATCCCCTCGCCGCGTCCCGTGAAGCCCAGCTTCTCCGAAGTCGTCGCTTTCACGTTGACCTGATCCTCATCGCCTTCGAGCACGTCCGCGATCACTTTCACCATCGCGGGGATGTGCGGCGCCATCTTCGGCGCCTGCGCGATGATGGTCGCGTCCGCGTTGCCGAGCCGATAGCCCTTCTCCTTGGCGAGCGCCCACACGCGGCGAAGCAGCACTACGCTGTCCGCTCCGGCGTAAGCCGGATCCGTATCGGGAAAATGCTTCCCGATGTCGCCCAAGGCAAGCGCCCCCAGTACCGCGTCGCTGATGGCATGCAGCAGCACGTCGGCGTCGGAATGGCCGAGCAGCCCTTTCTCGTAAGGAATGGTGACGCCTCCGATGATGCAGGGGCGGCCTTCCACCAGTTGATGGACGTCGAAGCCTTGTCCGATCCGAATCATTGCGGTTCCTTCTCCCTCCGGCGCCGTTCGAGGAACAGCTCGGCGACGAGCAGATCCTCCGGCGTCGTGATTTTCAAGTTCGTGTAATGCCCGGGCACGGCGGCTACCTTGCGGCCGAGCCGTTCGAACAGCATCGCGTCGTCGGTCGCGGCCGCGCCGGCCTCCCGGGCCAGCCGGTGCGCTTCGAGCAGCGCGAGCCGGCCGAACGCCTGCGGCGTCTGGACGGCGCACAGCGTGGACCGGTCAGGCGTGGACACGACCATGCCCGCTTCCGTCACCTTGATCGTATCCTTCACGGGAACGGCGAGCGTCGACGCTCCGTGTTCCTCCGCGGCTTCCAAGCATGCCGCGATCTGTTCCGGCGTCACGAGAGGCCGCGCGGCGTCATGAATGAGAGCGCCATCGGTTCCGAGCGCGGACAAACCCGCTTCCACGCTGTCCTGCCGCTCCGCCCCGCCGGCCACCACCGCGGCGACTTTGGCGAATCCGCCCGCGCGGACCAATTCCTCGGCCCTGCCGATCTCATGCCCGGCGGCGACGATGACGATCTCTTCGACCCGGCCGCACCGTTCGAACGCTTCGAGCGTATGCGCCAGCACGGGACGTTCCGCGATCGGCAAATAAGCCTTGTTGTCGGCCGTCCCCATCCGGGTTCCCCGTCCGGCCGCGACGATCACGGCTCCCCATTTCATGCAGACCGCCAATCCCCTTTACATGCAGAAGAGCGGGACGTTGAGCGCGTCCCGCCCGTATTTTTTTATCATACCTTTTCAGAGCGCTTTTTCCAATAGCTTCGGCTTGGCGAAGATCATCCGGCCGGCCGAAGTTTGCAGCACGCTCGTCACGAGCACTTCCATCGTCGTCCCGATGAAATCGCGGCCGCCTTCGACGACGATCATCGTGCCGTCATCCAAATAAGCGACTCCTTGTCCATGCTCCTTGCCGTCCTTGATCACCTGCACGACGATCTCTTCGCCCGGAAGCACGACCGGCTTCACCGCGTTGGCCAAATCGTTGATGTTCAGGACGGAAACGCCTTGCAGCTCGCACACCTTGTTCAGGTTGAAGTCGTTGGTCACCACTTTGCCGCGCATCGCTTTGGCCAGCTTCACCAGTTTGCTGTCGACTTCGCCCGCTTCCTCGACGGCTTCTTCGTAGATGAGCACTTTCACGTCGAGCTCTTTCTGGATTTTGTTCAGAATATCGAGCCCTCTCCGCCCGCGGTTTCGCTTCAGCAGGTCGGACGAATCCGCGATGTGCTGCAGCTCTTCGAGCACGAATTCCGGGATGACCAAGGTCCCTTCGATGAAGCCGGTTTTGCAAATATCGGCGATTCGACCGTCGATGATGACGCTGGTGTCCAAAATTTTATGCTCTTCGTAACGCGGCGCTTCTTCTTTCAGCGGTTCGGCAACGCGGCGGGAACGGAACCATTCCCCGATCTCCTCTTTCTTGCGGACGGCGATCCCCGCTCCCGCATAGGCCAGCACGATCGCCAAAACGGCTCCCAGCAGCGGGCCGACCCGGGGGATGTCCGAAACGAAAGGATACACGAGAACCGCGAACAGCGCTCCCACCATGAGCCCGGCCGCTCCCGTCACCATGTCCGTCGCCGGAACCCCTGCGGCACGGTCGATCCCAAGCTGAAGAGCACGGGAGAGCGGACCTGCCATTGCCGTTGCCGCCAATAATCCGATGAACGCCCCGATGAGCGCGCCATAAGAGCTGCCCGGTGCGGACGCGGTATGTACGCCCAGTACGGGATCCATCCACGCCGCTCCGCCGGATATCCGCCATGCCGACCATTCCTGGCCGGTCACCGCTCCCAAAATGAGGCCCACCGCCTGAATCAATCTTTTCATCATGCCCGACTATCACTCCTTACGAGTACACTTATATTTCTTTACTAGTATGTTCCAATTTTGGCGGGCCTAATCTCGCCCCCCGTCTCCGGATTAAAACTTCCTTACTTCTCCGTCTTCCTTTTGAAATGGCCCTATGGTTGCTCTATAATGAAGGAAGCAGCGAAAATGAGTAACCGAGGTGGACCCGAATGAGCGCACCAACGTTGCACGAATTTCAGCAGCAAGTATCGGAACTGTTGCTTCGCCATCGCAGTTTGCTGGACGTCGTCACGAAATTCAGCCAAGCCGGCGCTTCGGTGAACCGGGCGGTCGCCAAGTCGATCACCGAGTGCGGATGCATCGAATTGAACGCGCGGAACCAAGGCTTCACCGAACAAATGGCGCTTGATCAGGCGCTGCGGCAATCCAAATCCCACATGAACGGCGAGCTGTGCGAGAATTGCCGGGACGCCATTCGCGGCGAGATGGGCAAGAACCTGTTTTACCTGTCGGCGCTCTGCAACCTGCTGGACATCAACATGGAAGACGTCGTGACGAAAGAAGCCGAGAAATGCTCGACGCTCGGAATATTCAATTTCACTTAACCTCAGAATCAGACCGAAAATAAGAAAAGCGCACCGTTGCGTCCCTGCTTAGGGAGTTACGGTGCGCTTTTTTTATGACAAGATTCCTCGGATCTCCAGTTCGGCCATTCGCTCCAATAAGAACACGCCGCTCAATTGGGAGCTCAGCGAGACCTTACGGCCGGGAGTCCGGCCCCACGAGGTGCCGAACAAAGGTTTCTCCTCCGACCCTGCGTGGGTCCACATCTTCTCGGCGTTCCCTTCCAGTGTCTTCAGCAAACCGTTCGATGCAGGCTGCTCCTTCACCAATTCGGCCAAGTACCGAACGAAGATGCCTTTGAACAACCCTCCGTCCCCATCGCCTTCGTCATGCAAGGTGCCGTTTTCTGGAGACGTCAGTTCTTCCACTGCCGCTTCCGCCGTCCGCGCCGCGTCGTCGAGATACGCACGATCCCCGGTAAGCCGGTACAGCTCTACCCCCGCTCCGATATAGACTCCCTGGCAATACGTAAACTTCCAGTCCTTGTCGATTTGGCCGTCCCCGTTGCGGTTCATGCCGTCCCATACGAACCCGCTGGCCGGGTCCACGAGATTCTCGCGAAGCCATACGTAGATTTTTTTCGCCCAATCGAGATCTTCTTGCCGGCCCAGCGTGCGGTAAAGTCTACAAGCAAGGATGACCGCGGGTGCGTTCGCCGGAGTGTTTTTGTAGCCGAGCTGTTTTTTGTGCCAGGCGATCCCGCCGCCCATCGTGTCGTTCCAGCCGCCCTGAATGTCTTCCCAAAGCTCAAGGACGGTGTCCCGGTATTGGGGTTCCCCCGTCGCTTCAAACGCTCGAAGCCAGGAGATCGCCATCCATTCCATATCGTCGTACAATTCGTTCGGAAAGGCTCCGCCGTTCTTTGTTCGAACGCCTTCATGCAACTCGGAGAGCCTGCGGGCATACTTCGCGTCGTCCGTGCGCAAGAGGCCGTCCACTAACGCATCCGCTGCGTGGGCCATCCACCAATAATGGAAAATCGTATTGCAGGATCCGTCCGGACACGGAATTTCGATATCGTACATCGAGATGCCGGCGTTCCAAAAAAGCGAATCCAGTGACTGTTGGGCTTGCTCCGCCCGTTTTGTCCAAAGCATGGCTCTCTCACGCTCCCCCCTGATGGTGCCGCCGCCTTACCCTTCAAAGCCAGCCTTGCTTTTCCAAGCTTGCCATCACTTCCAGCAATGCCGTTCCGCTGATATCCGCGCTTAAAGGGACGACATCGTCCGGCGTCTGGCTCCAGGACAGCCCGAATAACGGGCGGTCATTCTTCCTTCCTTGCTCCCACAAGCTTTCCGCGTTCCGGCGAAGCAGGTTCAACCATTTTTCGTTACCCGGTTTCTCCCGAACAAGCTCTCCCCAATACCGGACAAGCACGCCTTTGAAGAGAGCCCCGTCTCCGTCCCCCTCGGAAGGGAGCATGCCGGTTGTGGGACTCGCCATCCGGTCGGCTGCATAGTCGGCGGTTTTGGCCGCGTCTTCCAAGTAGGCGTCTTTCTTCGTCGCCCGGTACAATTCGACGCCGGCCCCGATGAAGGTGCCTTGGTTGTAAGTGAAAGTCCAATCCTTGTCGATCAGGCCGTCGCCGTTCCGGTTCATCCCATCCCAAACAAGGCCGGTGTCCGGGTCAACCAGGTTGTTTTTCTCCCACTGATAGATCCGTTCCGCCCAAGCCAGATCGTCCTTATTTCCGAACCTTGCGTACAGACGGGCGGCTAAAATCGCGGAAGGCGCATTAGCCGGCGCGTTTTTGTAATCCGTCTGTTCCTTGCGCCAGGCGATGCCGCCGCCCATTTCCTCGTTCCATCCTCCCTTGATGTCTTCCCAGAGAGCCAGAGCGGCCGCCTTGTACTTGTCGTCCCCGACGGCATCGAATGCCCGAAGCCAAGCCAGCCCCATCCAGGCCATGTCGTCGTAATAATCGTTCGGCCACACGCCGGCGTTTCGGCTCAAGATCCCGTCGTACAAATCCTGAATCCGCTCCTTGTAGCTCGTTGCTCCCGTCCGCAAATAGCCGTCGACGGACAAATCTACCACATGCGCCAACCACCAATAATTGAAAGGATCCGTGCACAACTGAAGGATGCAGGGGGAAGCGTTGTTGTAAAGCTTCCTCTTCCCGTCCCAGAAAGATGCCGAGAGTTCATCTTGCGCAAGCTCCGCCCGCTCGCTCCAAACCGATGAGCGGTGCTGGAACATGCCTTCCGCCCAACTTGCCTTCCCGAACACCGCAGCCGCGATCGTAAGCACCGCGACCGGCACCGTTATCCAAATCCAGAGATTCCTTCGCTTCACGCTGCGCTTATCCTTTCACGCCGCTGAAGGCGATGCCCTGAACGAAATATTTTTGGAGCAGCAGGAACAACACGAGGATCGGAAAGACCGCGATCAACGCCCCCGCCATCATCGGTCCGAAGTCTGTCTGATGATTGTACGAGAAAGCCTGAAGCCCCATCTGGATGGTGGCTTTGTTCGGATCGTTCAGCACGATCATGGGCCACAGGAAGCTGTTCCATCCGGCCTGGAAGGTGAAAATCCCCAGCGTGGCGAGCGCCGGTTTGGTTAAGGGCAGGTAGATGTTCCAGAAAATCCGGAACTCCCGGCAGCCTTCGATCCGCGCCATTTCCATCATGTCGTTCGGCAGCGTAAGGAAGAACTGGCGCATGAAAAAGACGGCGAAAGAACCGGACGCGCCGGGCAGGATGATTCCCCAAAACGTGTTCAGGAGACCGTTGCCGCCCCCGCCGAGCCAATCGTTGCCTCCGGCGAACGGGATGTGCCTCAGCACGTAGAAGCTCGGAATCATCGTCACGATGCCCGGGATCATCATGGCCAACAGCAGCACCCGGAATAGCGGCTTGTTCAGCCGGAACGGCAGCTTGGCGAACGCGTAGCCGCTGAGCGAACCGAAAAACAAATTCGCCAGCACGCCGGCGACCGCCAGAACGAGAGAATTCCAAAAATAGAGCCCGAACGGAACCGTCGTGAAGGCGGATTTATAATGCTCCAAGGTCAGCTTCGATGGAATCCATTGGATGGGAAACGTGAAAATGTCTTCGCTCGGCTTGAGCGATGTGATCAGGCTCCACAAGAAAGGCAAGAACATGACGGCCGCGATGGCGATGCTGACGAGATAAAACAACGCCATCCAAACGATTCGCGAAATCCTTGCCTTGCCGTTTGACTCTTCGGTGCGATAATGTGCCGTCCGTACGGCATGTTCGTTCATCAATCCCGCCTCCTCATACGACCGGCTCTTCCGACTTGTTCAACCGCATGTTGATGAAAGAAAAAACGAGGATGGCAATCGCCAGCACGAACGCTTGCGCTGAAGCGTATCCCATTTGCAGCTGGTTGAAGCCCTGTTGGTAAATCAAATAGACCGGCGTTTTGGTGACGTTGCCCGGCCCTCCTTGCGTCAGCACGAAAGCCTGGTCGAACAACTGGAGGGCGCCGATGATGGACATCGTGCTCACCAGGAACGTCGTCGGACGAAGCTGAGGCCACGTGATGTAACGAAAGCGCTGGAAAGCGTTCGCCCCGTCGAGCTTCGCCGATTCGTACAGATAGTCGGGAATGCCCTGCAATCCCGCGATATAAATCACCATATTGGACCCCACGGATTGCCACAGGGTCACCAGGATAATGGACATCATCGCCGTTTCGGTTTGCGCGAGCCAAGCCGGACCGTTAATTCCCAAGTAAGAAAGCAGCCCATTGACGAGGCCGTATTCCGGGTGGAGCAGCCACACCCATACCGTCGCGGCAGCGACCGCGGAGGTGAGCGTCGGCAGGTAGTTCAACGTGCGGAACAGGCGAATGCCCCTGAGTCTTTGATTCATCAGCACGCCCAGACCGATCGAAATGAGGATATTGAGCGGAACGAAAATGACCGAGTAATACAGGACGTTCTTGAACGTCAGCCAATACAGGCTGTCTTGCCATAGCCGCCTGTAGTTGTCCCATCCCGCCCAATCCATGTGGCTGAGCACGTCATAATTCGTGAAACTGAGATAAAAGGCCATGAACACCGGGATGACGGTAAAAATCAGGAAAAGCAGCATGGTAGGCGTGATGAACAAATAAGCCGTTCTGGCTTGGTGGCGATGAAGTTTTCCCGCGGAAGCCATTCGTACTCCCCTCCCCTTGCATGGCATGGCGAAAGCCTAAGAGGGAGGTTGCCCTCCCTCCGGCTTATTTCGCTTGAGCGTTATCCTGCAGCAATTGATCGCCGCGTTGTTGGGCTTTTTTGAGCGTCGTGTCCGCATCCTGCTTCTTCTGCTGGAACAGCTGAAGGTTCGGAACGAGCGCGTCGCCTTCCATCACCGAATAACCGGGGTGCTGCGGACGGATTTTCGCGAATTCGAGCGTATCCAGGAACGGCTTCCACAGCGGGTCGTCCTTGAAGAACGGATCTTCCAGCGCCGGCTTGTAGCCCGGAATGTTCAAGCTCGTTTTCGCCCACAGGAGCGCGTTATCCTTGTTGGCCGTCCACCATTTGATGAATTCCCAAGCTTCTTGCTGGTGCTTGGATCCTTCCGGGACGACGAGGCCGAAGCCTCCCATGACGCTTCCTTTGTCGCCGTTCGGGCCTGCCGGCGGAGGAACGACTCCGAAATCGAGGTCTTTGCCGTATTTCTTATACGTGGTCAGCATCCAAGGTCCGGTATAGGTCATCGCCAATTTGCCGGTCGCGAAGGCGTCCGTGCCTTCTCCGAGCCCTTGCTCGAAACCCACTTTGTAGACTTTGTCGGTGTTCAACAGTTTGTCCCAGTAGGCAAGAACCGCTTTGCCCTTCTCATTGTTGAAATTCGTTTTCCCGTCGTCGGTGAGCATCGTTCCGCCGGCCTGCTGCAGATACATGTTGAACAATCCGTTGTCGCCGAGGGAGAATCCGGAAACGAGCAGCTTGTTGCCGTCCCATTTGGTCGTCTTAATCGCCGCCTGCTCCAATTCATCCCACGTGGCAGGAGGGTTGGTAATGCCGGCGTCGGACAACAGCTTTTTGTTGTAAAACAATGCCCGGGCGTCAACCGTGAGCGGAAGTCCGTACAGCTTATCCTGATAGGAAAGCTCTTTGAGCGCTTCGTCGTAGAAGTCGCCTTTATTCAGGCCGTCTTTGGCCATGAAATCGTCAATCGGATGCAGGACTCCTTTCGGAGCGTAAAGCGAGGTGCGCCAACGGTCCCAGAACAGAATATCGGGAGAACCCCCGGAGGTTGCCGCCGTCAGAAATTTGGTGATCATGTCTTGTTGCAGCACGTATTTGACCTTGATTTTGTCCTGCGATTTGTTGAAGGCGTCGACCATCGTCTCGAATTGCTTCTGCCCTTCTCCACCCCAATCGCCCCAAAAGGTCAATTCGACGGGTTTACCCGACGAAGTTTCGGAAGCGCTTGCAGACGAACCGGAAGAAGAAGCCGGCGCTGAACTTTTATCCCCGCCGCCCGAGCTTCCGCAAGCGGAAAGCGCGACGGTTGCCGTAAGGATTAGCGATGCCACTGAAAGCCATTTTTTCACGTAAAATGCCTCCCTTTTTATGATCCGTTGTTGCATGATTCCAACGGGTTTCCCCGGTTGAAAACGAATTCCATGATCAGTTCGTGCGGACTCGGATCCCCGAGACGTCCATGGCCAACTCGCAAAACATCATGTTCGCCCAAGAAAACCATGGCCGGGTGAACTGAGTCGGATCGTCGGCCAGAAAACCTTCGTGCATCATCGACGTGCCTGCTTCCGTGTCGGCCATCAAATGCAGAAGACGCTTCTTCTCCTCCGGGTCCGAGGCTGTCAGCCCTTGCATCGCGAGCGCGATGTGCCAGATGTACCGGTGCGGCGTATGCGGGCTTCCGATTCCCTCGGCGGCGCTTCCGCGGTAAAAATAAGGATTGTGCTCGCTTAAGATGAAATTCCTCGTATTCCGGTAAACCGGGTCGCTTTCAGGCTTGTATCCCAGGTAGGGGATCGAGAGCAGGCTGGGCACGTTGGCGTCGTCCATGAGATTGTGCCGACCCACCCCGTCCGTCTCGTAAGCGTACATCTTTCCGTAGACCGGATGGTCGACGACGCCGTACGTTTCGATGCCCGCCCGGATCTCCTCCGCCAACGCGCCCGCTTCACCCGCCAATTCCGAATCCCGGTATACGTCCCGCGAGATTTCGGCTAAGTATCGCAGCACGACGACGGCGAACATGTTCGACGGAATCAGATAGCCATACCGGCATGCGTCGTCGCTCGGGCGAAACCCGGACCAGGTCATGCCGGTGAACGCCGTCTCGGTACCTTTGCCTCCCCGCTCAAGCGTATCCGTGGGCGGACAATCCGAACGCTCGAAAAAATACTCCGAATTCGATTCATGATTTTGCTCGGTTTTCCAGACTTTCAGCACCGTACGGACTGCCGAACGAAACGATTCGTCCAAGTGTGAAGTCCTTCCCGTGTTCTTCCAGAGCAGGTAGGCCAGTTGAATCGGATAACACAAGGAATCCACTTCGTACTTGCGTTCCCATAACCACGGGCCCATTTGCGTCCTGTCGCTTTGGTGCCCCTTACCCGTTGCTCCGTCATTGAAGGCATTCGCGTAGGGATCCAACGCGATGCAGGCGGCTTGCCGGCGGACCAGCCCTTCGATCATGTCCGCCAACCCGGCGTCCTCCGCGGCAGCCGCCAAGTAAGGGCGAACTTGCGCTGCTGAGTCCCGAAGCCACATCGCCGGGATGTCTCCGGTGATGACGAACGTCGTGCCGTCCGGCTGTCTGCGGATCGTCGTACGCAGCGTGTTGTCCAATGCGCCCTCCAAAATTCGTCCGATCCTCGGCTGATCGGCATTTTTCTCCCTGACCGTTTCGACGATACGGGCAAGCGCGGCGGAAGCGTTCAAAATGTCATTGCTCATCCCGGTGTCTCTCTCCTCCGTGTAATCGCGTCGCTCGTTTCCTCTGGCTCGTGCAATAATGACGCGGTCATTTCGAATGCCATCAGGCCGCTGAGTTGAGCGCTCAGCTGCACTTCCGTTTCCACCGGGCCGCCCCAAGACCTGGCGAGCCTGCCTCGGCCGTCTCTTCCGGATGTCCACAGCGATTGGGCGTTGATGAGAAGGGTTCTTCTCACTACTTTCAGATCCGGCCTCATGGCGTACAGATCCCGAAGGTACCGAACGAAAATCCCTTTAAACAATCCGCAATCGTCCGGACCTTCGTCCGATATCGGCTGCTCCGAACCGCCGCCAAACCGGCGAATCGCTTCCTGCGCCGTTTTCACGGCGTCTTCCATATAAGCCGATCGGCCCGTTATGCGGTACAACTCCAGCCCGGCGCCTATGTAAACGCCCTGGCAATAGGTGTACGCCCAATCCTTATCGATCCGCCCGTCTCCAAGCCGGTTCATGCCGTCCCATACGAACCCGGTTTCTTCGTCGACCAGGCGGGACTTCGTCCATTCATAAATTCGGACCGCCCAATCGTAATCGGCCGAATGGCCGAACCTTTGGAACAGCCTTGCGGCAAGAATGCAGGCGGGAGCGTTCGCGGGCGTGTTCTTGTAATCCGGCTGGTCTTTCTTCCAAGCCATCCCCCCGCCGCAATGGTCGTTCCATGCGGTTTGAATACTCTCCCATAACGTGCGCACCGCATTCAAGTACCGTGCATGGCCGGTCGCGTCATACACCCGAAGCAGCGCCAGCGCCATCCATTCCATATCGTCGTAATAGTTATGCAACAGGGTAGAGCCGTTGAGTTGCAGCACGCCTCCGATCACGCGGTCAATGCGTTCCAGATAGCGTCTCTGCTTCGTACGAAGGTACCCGTCGGCAAGGACGTCGATGACGTGCGCATGCCACCAATAAACGAAATGATCATTGCAAGTCCCTCCGCATGGAGAGAGTTGATTCATGATTCCGAGTTCCTCGTTCCAAAAGTTGTACATGAGTTCTTCTTGAGCCGTGTCTGCTCTTATGCCCCAATCCGAAAGACTCTGATACGTGTTCGCTCACCCCCCGCTCGATCTAAAACGCTTACAAACCTTACTATAATGTCATATCATTAACATGTCAATATACTTACTAAAATAATAAATTTATAACAATATGTCATTATATATCGAGCAGAGAGAAAAACCTGCCGGTTTTCACCGACAGGTTTCGAAAGGATTTACCGGATGGCGTCATCAGGCTTGCTTGAGCGCGGCCTCCGGAGCGGCCGCGGTGGATCGTCCCATGATCAATGCGGCTTCCAACATCGTGCGGTTCGGAATGTTCTGTCCCTCGCTGAGTTTCACGATATGCTCGAACGCCTGTCTCCCCATCTCCTCTTGATTTTGCCTCAGATGGGTAAAAGATGGAGTTCCGTCCGTCTCCGGGCAGTCGAAGCAGATGATGGACAGGTCTTCGGGTACGGAAAGCCCCAATTGCTCGGCCGCCTCTCTGGCCAACACGGCGATGTTGTATTCCATGGCGAACAAAGCGGTCATATGCGGGTTTTCCTGCAGGTGCCTCTTGATTTTGAAAATGTCCTTCGCTTTGTTTTCTTCCGTGTAGGCGCTTGGGAGCGTCGAAAGGATCTCCTCGATCCAAAGCCCCCGATCGACGGGGATCCCCTTCTCGGCATGAGCCTGGATGAAGCCTTCGATCCGATCCTCCACGGCCGTCGTATCCATGGGAGGAGGCGTCAGCAACCCAATATGCTTGTGGCCGAGACCGAATAGATACTCGATTCCTTTTTTGGCTCCGGAGATGTTATCGGTGCAGATGGACCCCGCCGAAATGCCCTTCAAATGCCGGTCCACCAAAACGAGCGGAAACTGGTCGATGACCAGCTTCAAAATTTCGGCATTGAAGTACTCTCCCTGCGCGGGGAACACGATCAACCCGTCCACCCCGGCGTCCAATAAACCCTTGATCGCTTCTTCTTCGTAAGAAGGAATGCCGAACGTACGTCTCAGGATCAGGTAACTGTCGAATTTGCGGGAAGCTTCCTCCATCCCGTATACCAATCCCGTACCGTAACTGTCCCCGAAATCCGTAATGACGAGTCCGACCAGGAGCTTGTTCCCGGATTTCCCGCCTTTTCCGTTTCCTTTCGGCTTCCCTTCCGTCACGCCTCCCGGCTTCGCGGACGGATCCGCAACGAAGGAACCCTTGCCGGGTTTACGGGTAATCCAGCCTTCCGCCGCGATCAGCTCCAGCGCTTTTTTGCTCGTGATCCGGCTTACGCCGAATTCCTCCGCGAGCTCCTTCTCGGATGGCACTCGATCGCCCAGCTGATATTTGCCCGAGCGGATCTGTTCAAGCAGCGTCTCGTATATTCGTTCGTACATCGGACCCGTCACTTGGTTTCCTCCTCGCAAAACATGCCCGGCTCTCATTTTATATATAATAATATATCATGATATATACTAATGCAACCTAAACCATGGACAACAGATCCGCGACGATAAAAAAACACCGTGCCGGCTCCCAGAGGAGCAGCCCGGTGCGGTGTATCACAAGTCTTTCGTTTGCTCAAGCGTTGTGCTCCTGCCGTTCTTCTGCAGCGCTGCGGTATCTGCGATGTCTGCGAAGTTTTCGGGGCAAGAGGCGTTCAACGTTTTTTTTTAAGCCCCAGAGCGCGTAGAGGAGCAGAAGGGCCAAAATGACCTTCGGAATGGCTTGCTGGAACAGGTAAGCCAGGATGGCGGCTCCCGCTACGACGAGGGGAATGGCCCATAACGCCGCCTTCGGCAGACCGAGCTTTTTGAAATTCGGATATTTCATGTTGCTGATCATCAGGAACGACAGTGCCAAAGAACTGATGAGCAGCAGGGCGACGTGAAGCTCGTTATGGAACAGCGCCAGCGTGGCGAGTACGCCGCCGGCCGCCGGAATCGGCAATCCGATGAAGTATCCCGGGATTCCGTCGATGACGTTGAACCGGGCGAGACGGAGCGCGCCGCAGATCGGGAAGATCGCCGTCGCGATCCAGGCCAGCGCCGGAGGAGTCGTCTCCATGAACGCGGCTTGGTACATGATGAACGCCGGGGCGACACCGAACGAAATGACGTCGGACAGGGAGTCGAGCTCCTTGCCGAACTCGCTCGTTACGTTAAGGGCTCTCGCGACGCGGCCGTCCAGTCCGTCCAGCAGCATGGCGATGATGACCAGCAAGGCGGCACTGTTCACTTCCCCGTTGAACGAAAGGATGATGCTGATGACGCCGAGAACCAGGTTGCCTATCGTGAACACATTCGGTATGGATTTCGCGATCATCTTTTCCACCTCGACTTTACTATGCCCATTCCCGGACAACGTAGACAATAAGTTCCGCTGATGCCGCAAAGGCCGCAGCCGGGAAGGACAGTTGTCGGTCATTCTGGAGCATGCAGAAAGTGCCAAACCTCATTGTAGTCCCGTCATATCTGTCTGTCAATAAACACCTGCTCTTGAATTCGCTTCAAGCCTTCCATAATCGCCCTCGCCCGGACTTCCCCGATCCCGTCGACTTCGTCCAGCTCGTCGATGGTGGCCATCACGATATGGGGCAGCGCGCCGAACCGTTCCACCAGGTTGTGGATAATGACGCCGGGCAGACGAGGGATTTTGCTGAGCATGCGGTAGCCCCGGGGATGCAGCCCTTCTTCCGCGACCGAGCTAAGCGAAGGATAGCCGAGCAGCCGGATCAGGTGCGCATTATCGAGCAGCTCGTCGGAGCTCAGCTTTTTGAACGCATGCTGGATTTCCCGGATCCTGTCGTCCCCTGCGTCCTTGGCGTAATCCTTGATCAGCAGCCGCGTTTCCTCTTCGGCCGATCCGATCAATTCCTCCATTTGCATGCTGATCAGCCGGCCTTCGTTGCCTAGTTCGAGAACGTAGCGGTTGATCTCATTCTTAATACGCAGCACCATCTCGGCTCGTTGCAGGACGTAAGCCACTTCGTGCATCGTCACCAGCTCTTCGAACTCAAGCGCGGAAAGGTTCGTCAATCCTTGCGTGAAAACGGCGCGGTATCGTTCCAGCGTCTGAATCGCCTGGTTGGCTTTGGTCAGGATCACGCCCATTTCCTTTAAGGCATAACGCTGCTGCCCTTGGTAAAGCGTGATGACGTTGCGGCGTTGAGAGATCGATACCACGAGTTTACCCGTTTGTTTGGCCACCCGTTCCGCCGTACGGTGCCGGATACCGGTCTCGCTCGAGGAGATGGACGGATCCGGGATGAGCTGCGTATTGGCGTATAGGATTCGTTTGGCGTCTTCGCTCAAGATAATCGCGCCGTCCATTTTGGCCAGTTCGTACAAATAGTTCGGGCTGAAATCGCAATTGATCGAAAACCCGCCGTCCACGACTTCCATGACTTCCGGGCTGTAGCCGACGACGATGAGGCCGCCCGTCTTGGCCCGGAGCACGTTCTCCAAACCGTCCCGGATGGGAGTGCCCGGCGCAACCATGCGGAGCAGCTGGTTCATCGTTTCCTGAGGATTGTCTTTTTCCTTTTCTTTCTCTTTATGTTCTTTCATCTTGGTTGGCACCCCCTATTCCAAAGCCGCTTTCAACGCCTCCGCCACCGTCTTCACGCCGATCAGCCGGATCCCGTCCGGAGGCTGCCAGCCTTTCAGGCTTTGTTCCGGAAGGATGACCCGCTTAAAGCCGAGCTTGTGCGCTTCTTTCACTCTTTGTTCCGCCCGCGACACCGCCCTGACTTCACCCGTCAACCCGACTTCTCCGAAAATGACGTCGTAAGGCTTCGTCGGCAAGTCCTTGAAGCTGGACGCGATGCTGACGGCCGCGGCCAAATCCGCGGCGGGCTCGTCTAATTTCACGCCGCCGGCCACGTTGACGTATGCGTCTTGGTTCTGCATGAACATGCCCATTCTTTTCTCCAGCACCGCGATGACCAGCGACATGCGATGATGGTCGATGCCCGAAGTCATTCGCCGCGGAGACGGAAAATGCGTCGGGGATACGAGCGCCTGCAGCTCCACGAGCACCGGCCTCGTTCCCTCCATGCTGGCGACGACCGACGATCCCGACACCCCGAGCGGACGCTCGGACAGGAAGAGCTCGGAAGGATTCGTCACTTCCCGCAGGCCGTCCTCCGTCATGTCGAAAATGCCGATTTCGTTCGTCGAGCCGAACCGGTTTTTGACCGCGCGGAGCAGCCGGTAGGAATGGTGCCGTTCACCCTCGAAATATAGCACACAATCCACCATATGTTCCAGCAAGCGAGGGCCGGCGATGGCCCCTTCTTTGGTCACGTGGCCGACCAGCACGGTGGCGACCCCGTTGCCTTTGGAAATGCGCATGAATTGGGCGGTACATTCCCGGACTTGAGCCACGCTGCCGGGCGCGGACGGAACGTCGGGCCGGTACACCGTCTGGATCGAGTCGATCACGAGGAAATCCGGATCGGCTTCGGCCACGGCTTCTTCGATGAAGTCCAGGTTCGTCTCGCACAGCACGAACAGCCGGTCGGACAGCGCGCCGAGCCGATCCGCCCGCAGCTTCGTCTGGCGGACCGATTCCTCGCCTGAAACGTAGAGGACCTTGAGGCCCTGCGACGCCAACTGGTTGGACGTCTGCAGCAGCAGGGTCGACTTGCCGATGCCGGGATCTCCCCCGACGAGCAGCAAGGAGCCCGGCACGAGTCCCCCGCCCAGTACCCGGTTCAGCTCCGTCAGCCCCGTCGAGATGCGGGGTTCGCGGCCGCTCTCTATATCTATGATGGAACGCGCCTTTTCTTTCGTCCGGATGGCTTCGGTCCGGCCGACCGGCGCCCTCACCACCGTCTCGGTTTCCTCCACCATTGTATTCCAAGCGCCGCAGCCAGGGCATTTCCCCATCCATTTGGGCGACTCCGTGCCGCATTCGGTGCAGGCGAATTTCACTTTGATCTTAGCCATCTTATAACGGTTTCCCCTCTTACGGAAGCTCACTCTATGCAGTGTAACATCGAATTACCACCATCGCCATAACAACAACAGGATGATCAGCAAAATCAAAACCCCGCCCGACAAATAGGCGAGCACGAGCAGCAACTTACTGAGCAGCAAAAACAACAGAACGACCCCCGCCACCCCTGCGACCAGGGAAAGCGGCCGTCTCCACCACACCCTTCTCCAGCTCCCGCTCACGGACAATCCCTCCCGAAACTTGACCTTCCTATAGGATATGGCCCGGCTGAGGGGAGGGTGACGACCCTGGGCTTGAACGGCGGCTGCGTGTTTCGGCGAAACGAAAAGCTCCACCCCCGCAGAGCGGGAATGGAGCTTCGCGATTCTTTCGCATTAAGCCTGGCTCGCCACTTCATCCTTGTTCCGGACGACGAGCTCGCCTTCTTTCTCGTCGATGACGAGCGTGTCGCCTTTGTGGATCTTGCCGAGAAGCAAGTCTTCGGACAGACGGTCCTCGATATGCTTCTGGATCGCCCGGCGCAGAGGACGCGCCCCGTATTGCGGGTCGAAGCCTTCCTTGGCGAGGAAGTCCATCGCGGCGTCCGTCAGGTCGAACTGGACATTCTGTTCCTTCAAGCGTTTGCGGAGATCGTCCGCCATCAGCGATACGATGCGGGCGATATGCTCCTGTTCCAGCGGATGGAACACGATCAGCTCGTCGATCCGGTTCAGGAACTCGGGGCGGAACGATTTCTTCAGCTCGGCGAGAACCTTTTCCTTCATCTGCAAGTAATCGCGCCCGGCGTCTTGGGTCGCCGTGAAGCCGAGCGTCGAGTTGCGTTTGATCTGCTCGGCGCCGACGTTGGACGTCATGATGATGAGCGTGTTGCGGAAGTCGACGGTGCGGCCTTTGGAATCCGTCAGGCGGCCGTCTTCGAGCACTTGCAGCAACACGTTGAATACTTCCGGATGGGCCTTCTCGATTTCATCCAGCAGCACGACCGAATACGGCTTGCGGCGGACTTTCTCGGTGAGCTGGCCGCCTTCGTCGTAGCCGACGTATCCGGGAGGCGCTCCGACGAGTCGGGAAGTGGAATGCTTCTCCATATACTCGGACATGTCGATTCGGATGACCGCGTTCTCGTCGCCGAACATCGCTTCGGCCAGCGCGCGGGCGAGCTCGGTTTTGCCGACGCCCGTCGGGCCGAGGAAGATGAAGGAGCCCATCGGGCGCTTCGGATCCTTCAGGCCGGCGCGCGAACGGCGGACGGCGCGGGACACCGCTTTGACGGCTTCGTCTTGGCCGATGACCCGGTCATGCAGGATGTCTTCCATTTTCAGCAGGCGCTCGGTTTCCTCTTCGGCCAGCTTGCTGACCGGGATGCCGGTCCAGCTCGCGACGACCTGAGCGATGTCTTCCGGCGTCACTTCGGAATCGGTGCGGCCTTGCTTCTCTTTCCATTGGTTCTTCGTGGAATCCAGCTCTTCGCGGATCTTCTGCTCGGTGTCGCGGAGAGCGGCGGCTTTCTCGAACTCCTGGCTTTGGACGGCGGAGTCCTTCTCCTTGCGGATGTCCTCCAGCCGGGATTCCAGCTGCTTCAGGTTCGGCGGCACCGTATAGGAGCGCAGCCGGACTTTGGAGCCCGCCTCGTCGATCAGGTCGATCGCTTTGTCCGGCAGGAAGCGGTCGGTGATGTAGCGGTCCGACAGCTTGACAGCGGCTTCGATCGCCTCGTCGGTGATTTTCACGCGATGGTGCGCTTCATAGCGGTCGCGCAGCCCGTGGAGGATTTGGATCGCTTCCTCCGGAGAAGGCTGGTCGACGGTGATCGGCTGGAAGCGGCGTTCCAGCGCGGCATCCTTCTCGATGTACTTGCGGTATTCGTCCAGCGTCGTCGCGCCGATGCATTGCAGTTCGCCGCGGGCGAGCGCCGGCTTCAGGATGTTCGAGGCATCGATGGCGCCTTCCGCGCCGCCGGCTCCGATCAGCGTGTGCAGCTCGTCGATGAACAGGATGACGTTGCCCGCTTGGCGGATCTCGTCCATGATCTTCTTCAGGCGGTCTTCGAATTCGCCGCGGTATTTGGTGCCGGCGACGACGGAGCCCATGTCGAGCGTCATGACGCGTTTGTCGCGAAGGGTTTCAGGGATTTCATTGCTGACGATTTTCTGCGCCAGCCCTTCGGCGATCGCGGTTTTACCGACGCCGGGTTCCCCGATCAGGACCGGGTTGTTCTTCGTACGGCGCGACAACACTTGGATGACGCGCTCGATTTCCTTAGAACGGCCGATGACCGGATCGATGTTACCGTCTTTAGCGCTGGCCGTCAGGTCGCGGGCCAAGCCGTCGAGCGTCGGCGTGCTGACGTTCGCGGACGGTCCGTGGTTGGATTGCACGCTTTCGCTGCTCCCTAGCAGTTGCAACACTTGCTGGCGAGCCTTGTTCAGGCTGATGCCGAGGTTGTTCAGCACCCGTGCGGCGACGCCTTCTCCTTCGCGGATGAGGCCGAGCAGGATATGCTCGGTGCCCACGTACGTATGGCCCAGTTTGCGGGCTTCGTCCATGGAGAGCTCGATAACCTTCTTCGCGCGGGGCGTATAAGCGATGTTCGTAGGCTGTTCCTGGCCGCGGCCGATGAGGGATTCGACTTCGTCCTGGATTTTCTCGAGGCCGAGTCCCAAGGCGATCAGGGCCTTGGCGGCAATGCTTTCCCCTTCCCGGATCAGGCCGAGCAGGATGTGTTCCGTACCGATGTTGTTATGTCCCAGGCGCACGGCTTCTTCTTGGGCGAGTGCCAAGACTTTCTGCGCGCGTTCGGTGAATCTTCCGAACATCATGAGACAACACCTCCCCTGTTTGATATAAGGATAATTTATTTAGGAAGAAATCGCCAGTCGATCCCGGATGAGATCGGCGCGGGTCATATCCCTCTGCTCCGGATGGAGCGCCTCGCCGTATGTCATCTGAAGAAATCCCGGCTGGGTGGAAACCAGCAATTCATTAAGCGTCTTGACGTTCACCTGGGGCAGCAAGCCCAGATGGACGCCGAGTCGGACGTCCGACAACCGCTGCGAAGCTTCCTTGGAATCCATGATCGCGGCGTGCGACAGGATGCCGAAGGAGCGGCGGACGCGGTCCTCGATGCGGGCCCTCGAATCCGACAACAGCTTCGAGCGGGCAGCCCGCTCGTGCTCGAGCATTTGGCGGGCCACCTGGTGAAGATTCTCGATGATCTCTTCTTCGGATTGTCCCAGCGTGATCTGGTTCGAAACCTGGAACAGGTTGCCCGTCGCTTCGCTGCCTTCGCCGTACAGGCCGCGAACGGCCAGGCCGACTTGGGTGACCGCGGAGAGTATCCGGTTGATCTGCCCCGTCAGGACGAGAGCCGGCAGGTGCATCATCACGGAAGCTCGGATGCCGGTCCCGACGTTCGTCGGGCAGCTGGTCAGGAAACCGTGTTTCTCGTCGAACGCGTAATCGATCTGTTCCTCGAACACGTCGTCGATGAGACTCGCCGTTTCCCACGCCTCCCGGATCTGAAAGCCCGGTCTCATGCATTGGATGCGAAGATGATCCTCTTCGTTGACCATGACGCTGACGTCTTCCTTCTGGTCGAGGATCAGCGCCCCGTTGCGGGATTCGTTGGCCAGGTTCGGGCTGATCAGATGCTTCTCCACCAGCACCAGCTTCTCCAACTCCGTCAATTCGGAAAGCCGGATAATCTCCAGCGGACCAAGGCCGTTCAAGCGGCCGTTCTCCGCCACGTCGAGGAGCTGCTCCATCACCGCTTGCGATTGAGCCGGAGTGGCCAGCATCGGAAACGGCGAGCCCCGCAGGTTGCGGGCCAGCCGGATGCGGCTGCTCAGCACGACGTCGGATTCCGGTCCTTCGGTCTGCATCCATTCGCTTAACGCCTGTTTGACGAAACTCCGTTTCACCACGACGTCACCTCCTCTCTAGCGATCATATCCCGCCCATTTCCTTCTCCAGTTCGCGGATGCGATCCCGGAGCTGGGCGGCGGATTCGAAATCCTCGTTTTCGATGCGGCCCTGCATTTCCTGCTTAAGCCGATCGATTTCGCGCTTGGTCTTCACTTTACCTCCGGCACGTTTGGGCACCTTCCCGACGTGGGTCGTATTCCCGTGGACCCTCTTCAGCAGCGGATCCAGTCGTTCGCCGAAATGCTTGTAACAATCGCTGCAGCCGAACCGGCCGATTTTGCTGAACTGCGAATACGTCATGCCGCAGGAATCGCAGCGAACGGCCGGCGGCTTGGAGGCCCCTGTCCCGGCATGTTGTTCGAAATCAAGCAAACCGGATAACAGGTTATGAATCGAGAAGCCGCTTTGCGTGCCGGGTATGAATTCGCCTTTATCCCTCGCGCAGGATTCGCAAATGTGCAGCTCCGTCTTTTCTCCGTTTAAAATTTTCGTAAAATGCAGGGTCGCCGGGCGCTTCCCGCATTCTTGGCATAACATCTGCGCTCACTCCTCTTCCATCCGCCGCCTACCTGGCAAGCAGAGCGATCAGAACAGCCTTCAACACTTTGGCGCGGATTTCGTCGCGAAGCGGCAGCTTGAGCGCCAGCACTTCGCGGGATACGGCCGCCCGGATCAAGCGGGCTTCCCTCTCCGTCAGAAACTCCGCTTCCTCTAATTGATAAATTAACCCTTCGGCCGCCGTTTGATCGATCTGTTCTCCGACGGTCTGGTGGATATGCCGTTGGACCGCCTCGAGTGAAGGAAGATCCACGCGCTGGATGCGGATGTACCCGCCGCCGCCCCTTTTGCTTTCCACGTAGTACCCTTTCTCCAGGGTAAACCGGGTGCTGATCACGTAATTGATCTGAGACGGGACGCAAGAAAACTTCTCAGCCAAGTCGCTTCGCTGGATTTCCACGGCGCCTTCCGAACTGTTCTGCAGGATCTGCTTTAAGTAATGTTCGATGAGATCGGAAATGTTGCGCAACGCTTCCCCTCCTTTCGAGAACGATCTGACTTTGACTTTCTTTGACTTTAACCACATTATACGACTTTCGTCCGCCGTTGCCAAGTGGTGGGCCGACGGCCGGCTTTCCTGGATTATAGTATGAAAAATTTCCGCTGTTTTTACACCGTACCGATGACCGGAAACGCAAAAAAGCACTTTAACGTCGTTAACGTTAAAGTGCCTTAACGGTTTGCGGGTTTACACCCTGAAAACCGGATAGCGAAACGTGAAAGCAGTGCTGAAGAAACAATCACCTGTGTTAACTGCGTAGGATAAGCCCTCGACCGATTAGTACCCGTCAGCTGCACGCGTTGCCGCGCTTCCACCCCGGGCCTATCAACCTGGTGTTCTTCCAGGGGTCTTACATACTGGGAAATCTCATCTTGAGGCGGGCTTCGCGCTTAGATGCTTTCAGCGCTTATCCCTCCCGCACTTGGCTACCCAGCGGTGCTCCTGGCGGAACAACTGGTACACCAGCGGTGCGTCCATCCCGGTCCTCTCGTACTAAGGACAGCCCCTCTCAAATTTCCTACGCCCGCGACAGATAGGGACCGAACTGTCTCACGACGTTCTGAACCCAGCTCGCGTACCGCTTTAATGGGCGAACAGCCCAACCCTTGGGACCTACTTCAGCCCCAGGATGCGATGAGCCGACATCGAGGTGCCAAACCTCCCCGTCGATGTGGACTCTTGGGGGAGATAAGCCTGTTATCCCCAGGGTAGCTTTTATCCGTTGAGCGATGGCCCTTCCATTCGGTACCACCGGATCACTAAGCCCGACTTTCGTCCCTGCTCGACTTGTTGGTCTCGCAGTCAAGCTCCCTTATGCCTTTGCACTCTTCGCGCGATTTCCAACCGCGCTGAGGGAACCTTGGGGCGCCTCCGTTACTTTTTAGGAGGCGACCGCCCCAGTCAAACTGCCCGCCTGACACGGTCCCTTCACCGGATTCACGGTGACAGGTTAGAACTCCGATACGATCAGGGTGGTATCCCAACGTCGCCTCCACCGAAGCTGGCGCTCCGGCTTCCTAGGCTCCCACCTATCCTGTACAGACCGTACCAAAGTCCAATATCAAGCTGCAGTAAAGCTCCATGGGGTCTTTCCGTCACGTCGCGGGTAACCTGCATCTTCACAGGTACTAAAATTTCACCGGATCTCTCGTTGAGACAGCGCCCAAGATCGTTACGCCATTCGTGCGGGTCAGAATTTACCTGACAAGGAATTTCGCTACCTTAGGACCGTTATAGTTACGGCCGCCGTTTACTGGGGCTTCGGTTCACAGCTTCGGGTTGCCCCTAACCGCTCCCCTTAACCTTCCAGCACCGGGCAGGCGTCAGCCCGTATACTTCGCCTTACGGCTTCGCACAGACCTGTGTTTTTGCTAAACAGTCGCTTGGGCCTCTTCACTGCGGCCCCCTCGCGCTATTCACGCTACCGGGGCACCCCTTCTCCCGAAGTTACGGGGTCATTTTGCCGAGTTCCTTAACGAGAGTTCTTCCGCGCGCCTTAGAATTTTCATCTCGCCTACCTGTGTCGGTTTACGGTACGGGCACCTTCGCCTGGCTAGAGGCTTTTCTCGGCAGCGTGAGCACAAGACCTTCGGTACTGCAATTTTCCCTCCCCATCACAGCTCAAGGTTATAGTGTGCGGATTTGCCTGCACACACCCCTCACTGCTTGGACGAGCTATTCCATCAGCTCGCGTCCTTGCCCTCCTGCGTCCCCCCATCGCTCGTAACGGCTTACGGTGGTACAGGAATTTCAACCTGTTGTCCTTCGACTACGCCTTTCGGCCTCGCCTTAGGTCCCGACTTACCCTGGGCGGACGAACCTTCCCCAGGAACCCTTAGGCTTTCGGCGGACAAGATTCTCACTTGTCTTTTCGTTACTCATACCGGCATTCTCACTTGTATGCAGTCCACCAGTCCTTCCGGTCTGACTTCAACCCGCATACAACGCTCCCCTACCCAAGACACCTAAGTGTCATGCCATAGCTTCGGTGGTGTGTTTAGCCCCGTTACATTTTCGGCGCAGAGTCACTCGACCAGTGAGCTATTACGCACTCTTTAAATGGTGGCTGCTTCTAAGCCAACATCCTGGTTGTCTTCGCAACTCCACATCCTTTCCCACTTAACACACACTTGGGGACCTTAGCTGATGATCTGGGCTCTTTCCCTCTTGACGACGGATCTTAGCACTCGCCGTCTGACTCCCGAGTATACATCCATGGCATTCGGAGTTTGACTGGACTTGGTAACCCTTGGCGGGCCCCGCACCCAATCAGTGCTCTACCTCCATGATGCTAAACCTCGAGGCTAGCCCTAAAGCTATTTCGGGGAGAACCAGCTATCTCCGAGTTCGATTGGAATTTCTCCCCTACCCCCACGTCATCCCAGAGCTTTTCAACGCTCACGAGTTCGGGCCTCCAGTGCGTATTACCGCACCTTCACCCTGCACAGGGGTAGATCACACGGTTTCGGGTCTACGACCACGTACTTAAGCGCCCTATTCAGACTCGGTTTCCCTTCGGCTCCGCCTCTACAGCTTAACCTTGCACGTGAACGTAACTCGCCGGTTCATTCTACAAAAGGCACGCCATCACCCATTAATCGGGCTCTGACTTCTTGTAAGCGCACGGTTTCAGGTTCTTTTTCACTCCGCTCCCGCGGTGCTTTTCACCTTTCCCTCACGGTACTGCTTCACTATCGGTCGCCAGGGAGTATTTAGCCTTGGCAGATGGTCCTGCCGGATTCCCACGGGGTTTCACGTGTCCCGCGGTACTCGGGATCCGTCTCGGAGAGAACAGGCTTTTGGCTACAGGGCTCTTACCTTCTATAGCGGGACTTTCCAGTCCTCTTCGCCTAACCTGCTCTTTTATCACTCCATGTGAGACGTCCCACAACCCCAGGGAGCAAGCTCCCTGGTTTGGGCTAATCCGCTTTCGCTCGCCGCTACTGACGGAATCACTCTTGTTTTCTTCTCCTCCAGGTACTTAGATGTTTCAGTTCCCTGGGTGTGCCTCTTCATGAGCTATGGATTCACTCATGAGTAACTGCGCATTACCGCAGCTGGGTTTCCCCATTCGGAGATCCCCGGATCAACGCCCACTTACGGCTCCCCGAGGCATATCGCTGTTCGTCGCGTCCTTCATCGGCTCCTGGCGCCTAGGCATCCACCGTGCGCCCTTATTAGCTTAACCTTGCTGTGGATCCTGAGATCCGCAGTTGCAGTCAAGACACAAGGTGCTTGATGTTTTCTTCAGCGCATTGCTTTCGTTTCGCTATCCAGTTTTCAAGGTGCAAGTTGAGATGAGTGATGCTTGCGCATTGCTCTCTCAAAACTGAACTCGAGCGTAATACGTGCCACTCTGCCGAAGCAGCTGTGGACTTTAATGCCCCGAAGGGCTCCTTAGAAAGGAGGTGATCCAGCCGCACCTTCCGATACGGCTACCTTGTTACGACTTCACCCCAATCATCTACCCCACCTTCGACGGCTGGCTCCTTGCGGTTACCCCACCGGCTTCGGGTGTTGTAAACTCTCGTGGTGTGACGGGCGGTGTGTACAAGACCCGGGAACGTATTCACCGCGGCATGCTGATCCGCGATTACTAGCAATTCCGACTTCATGCAGGCGAGTTGCAGCCTGCAATCCGAACTGAGACCGGCTTTGCTGGGATTGGCTCCGCCTCGCGGCTTCGCGACCCGTTGTACCGGCCATTGTAGTACGTGTGTAGCCCAGGTCATAAGGGGCATGATGATTTGACGTCATCCCCGCCTTCCTCCGGTTTGTCACCGGCAGTCAGCCTAGAGTGCCCACCTTTACGTGCTGGCAACTAAGCTCAAGGGTTGCGCTCGTTGCGGGACTTAACCCAACATCTCACGACACGAGCTGACGACAACCATGCACCACCTGTCTCCCCTGTCCCGAAGGCCGCCTCCATCTCTGGAGGATTCAGGGGGATGTCAAGACCTGGTAAGGTTCTTCGCGTTGCTTCGAATTAAACCACATACTCCACTGCTTGTGCGGGTCCCCGTCAATTCCTTTGAGTTTCAGTCTTGCGACCGTACTCCCCAGGCGGAGTGCTTAATGTGTTAACTTCGGCACCGAGGGGTGGACCCCCCCGACACCTAGCACTCATCGTTTACGGCGTGGACTACCAGGGTATCTAATCCTGTTTGCTCCCCACGCTTTCGCGCCTCAGCGTCAGTTACAGTCCAGAGAGCCGCCTTCGCCACTGGTGTTCCTCCACATCTCTACGCATTTCACCGCTACACGTGGAATTCCGCTCTCCTCTTCTGCACTCAAGTCTCCCAGTTTCCAGTGCATCACGGGGTTGAGCCCCGCACTTAGACACCAGACTTAAGAAACCGCCTGCGCGCGCTTTACGCCCAATAATTCCGGACAACGCTTGCCCCCTACGTATTACCGCGGCTGCTGGCACGTAGTTAGCCGGGGCTTTCTTCTCAGGTACCGTCACCCAGGGAGCAGTTACTCTCCCTGGCGTTCTTCCCTGGCAACAGAGCTTTACGACCCGAAGGCCTTCCTCACTCACGCGGCGTTGCTCCATCAGACTTGCGTCCATTGTGGAAGATTCCCTACTGCTGCCTCCCGTAGGAGTCTGGGCCGTGTCTCAGTCCCAGTGTGGCCGTTCACCCTCTCAGGTCGGCTACGCATCGTCGCCTTGGTGGGCCGTTACCTCACCAACTAGCTAATGCGCCGCAGGCCCATCCATAAGCCACAGCTTGCGCCGTGTTTCCCAGCAAGGTCATGCGACCTCGCTGCGTATCCGGTCTTAGCATTCGTTTCCGAATGTTATCCCGGTCTTATGGGCAGGTTGCCTACGTGTTACTCACCCGTCCGCCGCTAACCTCATCGGGAGCAAGCTCCCTCAGAGATCCGCTCGACTTGCATGTATTAGGCACGCCGCCAGCGTTCGTCCTGAGCCAGGATCAAACTCTCCATAAAGGTGAAACCTTATTGAAGAACCTTGAAGGCTCAAAAGTTAAAGCTGGTTTGTTGAGCCGAAGCTCAACCGTATTACGCTCGATGTTCAGTTTTCAAGGAGCAATTCAGCTCGGCATCCGGCGTTACCCGTGCCTTGCTTCGTTTGCTTGCTTGCCGGCAGCGCCGACAGCAACTAACTTTATCAGCTTCTGCCTTCGAAGTCAACCGCCATTTTCAGGCAATCTATTTCGTCGCTCGCCGATCGGCCTTGCCGGCCGCCGTCCCTCTCGGGCGGAACAATAATGTACCATGGCCGGGCAGCTTGCTTCAATACTCAAAAACTGGAATAAATGCGGCACTCTCCATCTTGCAATTGTAATATCTATCGGTTAACTTGGAATTATAGCGTCATTCATTTCGACAACGGAGGTGTGTTGCCTTGGAAATTCCCATGCCTTACGTGAAAGCCAATCAAACCGGCATCGTTCTGTTCGTCATCGCTTCCTACCTGATTTCGCCTTGGATCTTGGCCGCCTTGTGGTTGATTCAAATCGTCGGTCTCTTAACCGGAGGCCGCTATAATCTGTTCGTCCGTATCGCTAAGCCGTTCTTGCGCACGGCCGGCAAAGAAACGCAAGCGGCCGAGCTGACCCGTTTCAACAACTCCCTGGCAGTCATCTTTCTCACCTTGGCCGTGCTTTCCGTCGCTTTAGGCTGGACGGTCGGAGGTTACGTGTTCTCCGCGATGCTTCTGGCAGCGGCCACTGCAGCCCTGCTCGGTTATTGCATCGGCTGCACGGTTTACTTCCAATACAAGCAATTCCGAGCTCGCCGAGCCCACTAAACCGAACCCATCCATGAATAAACGCCCGCGGAACCTTCATTCCGGCGGGCGTTTTTTCTTATTCCGTTATTCCAACCCGAGCAGCTTCGCCATCTCGTCTTCGTCCTCGATGACGGCGATCCCGAGTTCCCGGGCTTTGGTGAGCTTGCTTCCCGCGCTTTCGCCGGCGAAGACGTAATCCGTCTTCTTCGATACGCTGCCGGACACCTTGGCTCCGAGCGCTTCCAGGCGTTTGCTCGCCTCGTCGCGTCCCATCCGGGATAAGGTCCCGGTCAGCACGACCGTTTTGCCGAACAGCGGATGGCTCGCATCGGCCGAGGTTGCAGCAGGACGCGCGGCTTCGGCTTTGACGCCGGCGGCGCGCATCCGGGCAATGCTTTCCCGCATGAGCGGATCGCGGAAGAATCCGGCGATGCTTTCGGCGACGATGCCGCCGACGTCCGGTAAACCGATCAGTTCGTCCGCTTCGGCAGCCATCAGCTTATCCAGGTCTCCGTAATGCTCCGCCAACGTTTTGGCCGTAGCCTTGCCCGTATTGGGAATGCCGAGCGCGTTCAGGAACGCCGCGAGCTCGCGCGTTTTGGACTTCTCGATGGAGTCCAGCAGGTTCGCCGCTTTCTTTTCCCCGAACCGGGTCAAGCCGCGAAGCTGGTCCAGCGTCAGCTCATACAGGTCCGCCGGATCCCGAACGCCGAGCTCCTCGTACAGCTGTTCCGCGGTCTTCCCGCTGAACGTCTCAATATCCATGCAGTCACGCGAAGCGAAATGCGTGATGCGCCCTACGGTTTGCGGCTTGCAGCCCAATTTGTTGTTGCAGAACAGGTGCGCGCCCCTCATCTCAAGCGGCGCGCCGCATCCCGGACAGTGGTCCGGCGCCTCGATCGTGCCGCCTTCCTCCTCATCCGCTTTGCCGAGAATCTCCGGAATGACGTCATTCGAGCGGCGGATGAAGACGCGGGTGCCGAGCGCGTGCTTCAGGTTTTTGCGTTCGATGTCGCCGATGTTGTTCAGCGTGCAGTTCTGAACGGTGACTCCGGCAAGCTCGACGGGTTCCACCCGTGCAAGCGGCGTGATTTTACCCGTACGGCCGACTTCCCAGGAGACCGACTGCAGCACCGTCGTCGTTTCTTCCGCTTCGAACTTGTAGGCGACGGCCCACCGCGGGAATTTGTCGGTATACCCGAGCGCTTCGCGGGTGCGCATGTCGGCGATTTTCACGACCGCGCCGTCGATCAGGTAGTCAAGGCTCGCGCGTTCCGAAGCGATGCGTTCGAGCTCCGTCTCCAGCGCTTGGATCGAGGTGAACGACTTCACGTAGGGATTGACCGGGAAGCCGTTGCGGCGCAGGAAATCGAGCATTTCGCGATGATCGGTGAACGAAATCCCGTCCGCATAGCCGACGTTATAGAAGAAGGCGTCCAGCTTCCGCGAAGCGGTAATCCGCGGATCCAGGTTGCGCAACGCTCCCGCCGCGGCGTTCCGGGCGTTTTTGAGCGGCTCGACTGCCGTCTCGTTGTACGCGTGAAGAACGGAAAGCCGCATGATGCCTTCCCCTTGCACTTCGATCGTCCCATCATGGAAATCGATCGTGAGCGGAACCGTGCGGATCGTGCGGAGCTGCGGCAGGATGCCTTCGCCCACTTCCCCGTTGCCCCTCGTGGCGGCTTGTATCAATCGGCCGTTCTCGTACGTCAGGTTCAACGTCAACCCGTCGAACTTCATCTCGAGCGTAAATTCCGGATCCGGCAAAGGATTTTGCGGATTACGCGCGTTATAATCGGCGATCAGGCGGCCTGCCCTTGCTGCCCAAGCCGTCAGATCGTCCATATTTTGCGCTTTGTCGAGGCTCCACAACCGGGACAGATGCCGGTGAGGCTGGAATCCTTTGAGAATCTCGCCGCCAACCCGGTGAGTCGGGGAATCCGGCATTATGGTGCCCGTCTCCCGCTCCAAGCGGGAAAGTTCGTCGTACAAGACGTCATATTCTTTATCGCTGATCGTGGGGTTGTCTTCGGTGTAATACTGGCGGGCGTACACGTTCAATTCCGCCACCAATTCGCGCATCCGATCCATCGGTTCCGTCATGGAATTTCCGGCCTCTCTTTATTCAAATATAGTGCGGGAAACCCCGTCGTTGCGCCATTTTCGGCCCATGTAACCCTAGTCTATGCCAGCCTATTCCAGCTGTCAAATCCGTGATTCACGCCTCTGGAATCCGTGTAAATTTTGTTAAGCGGTCACAAATTCGACACAAGGAGGTGAGCCGCATGGAAAAAGAACGCTATTACGTTTCCGTCTCCGCCCATACGATTACGAAAGAGCCCTCGGTCAACGACCAACTCACGGTTTTGGCGACGGATCAGGAACGCGACCATTTGGAGACTCTGTTTCAAAAAGAAGGCCATGCCGACGACGTGACCCATTTGCGTGCGGTCATTCCGTTCAAGTCCGCGGATCACGATCCTGCGACCAAACGATATAATGCCGATCTGATCGACATTTACCGCTATATCTACAAAATCGGGACCGAGGAGACGAAAAAGCACATCGAGTACATGGACATCATCCGTGACTTGAAAAACAGCGACTACTCGCACCCCGGCTACATTCACTAAAGCGGTCCGCGGCGAAAAAAACCTCTGTTCTCTCTGCCTGTCAGAGAAAACGGAGGTTTCGTCGTTTTATATCTTCGTAACGGGAGCAAACGCAGCAAGCAGGCGTTTGACGCCGACCGGCGCGGGGAACGCGATCTGCAGCTCCATTTCGTTGCCCGTTCCTTTGACGGCGACGACGGTGCCGACGCCCCATTTGGCGTGCTGCACCTTATCGCCGGCCGCAACGCTGAGCCCGTCGCCGCTTCCGGCCGGTTTCGGCATCGCCGGTGCGGGACGCGCCGCCGGCGAGGATCCTGCTGCGGCCGCAGAGGCCGCCGATCCGAATCCCGTTCCCGCGGCCGGTCGCGCGCCGAAGCCGCCTCCGGAAAATCCGCCTCCGCGTGAGCCAAATCCGTTGCCGCCCGAGCTGCCGCCCAGCCGATTCGCATAGCCGCCGTAGGACCCGAGACGGCCGCCCGGAGAGACGGATTCCTTCAACTTCTCCGGAATCTCCTCCAAAAACCGCGAAGGAGCATTGCTGTTCGTCCGGCCATACAGCAGCCGCATTCGGGCGCAGGTCAAATAAAGCTTCTGCTCCGCCCGGGTGATGCCTACGTACGCGAGACGCCGCTCTTCCTCCATCTCGTCGTTGTCGAGGAACGCCCGGCTGCCCGGGAATACTCCTTCCTCCATGCCCACGATGAACACCACGGGGAACTCCAGCCCTTTGGCGCTGTGCATCGTCATGAGGACGACCGCGTCGGTCGCATCCTCGTCCTCTTGATTGTTCATCGAGTCGATATCGGCGATCAGCGCCAAATCGGTCAGGAAAGCGACAAGCGATTTGTCGTCGCTGCGCTTCTCGAATTCCTGCGTAACGGACAGGAATTCGTCGATGTTCTCCAACCGGGATTTGGATTCCAGCGTATTCTCGCGTTGAAGCTCCAACCGGTACCCGGTCATCTCCAGCATTTTTTCGGTCAATTCGGTCACGGACAGGTACTCGACCATCTGGGTCAGATTCGCGATCAGATCCTTGAATTCGTACAAAGCCGCCCTTGCGCGGGACGTGATGTCCAGCTCGTGCAAACTTTCGCTCAGCAGCCGATAAGACGAGATGCCGTAGCGCTGCGCCTCTTCCTGGATTTTATCCATCGTCGTGTCGCCGATGCCGCGCTTGGGAACATTGACGATCCGCAGCAGGCTGATGTCGTCGTCCGGGTTGGAGATGAGCCGCAAGTAACCGAGAATGTCCTTGATCTCTTTGCGGTCATAGAACTTGATGCCGCCGACGATCTGGTACGGAATTTCCGACTTGATCAAAATTTCCTCGATCACGCGGGACTGGGCGTTCGTCCGGTACAAAATCGCGTGGTCGCCGTAACGGCGGTGGTTCTGGCGGTTTTTGCGAATCTCTCCGGCTACGAAGTAGCCTTCCTCGTGCTCCGAATCGCCTTGGTAGACGATGATTTTGTCCCCGCCGTCCTTGTCCGTCCACAGGTTCTTGGCTTTGCGGCCCAGGTTGTTCTTGATGACCGAGTTGGCGGCGTCGAGAATCGTGGAGGTCGACCGGTAGTTCTGTTCGAGCAGGATCGTCTTGGCTTCGGGATAGTCCGACTCGAAGTTGAGAATGTTCGTGATGTCGGCGCCGCGCCAGCGGTAGATCGACTGGTCGCTGTCGCCGACGACGCAAATGTTATGGTGCTTATCGGCGAGCAATTTGCAAAGCATGTACTGCGCGCGGTTCGTATCCTGGTATTCGTCTACGTGAATATAGCGGAATTTGTTTTGATAGAAAGCCAGCACGTCCGGAACGTCCTGAAACAGCTGGATCGTCGACATGATCAGGTCGTCGAAGTCGAGCGAGTTGTTGCTTTTGAGTCTCCTCTGGTACTGCTTGTACACCTTCGCGACGATCGTCTGAAAATAATCCCCTTGCCGCTGCTCGAACTTCTCCGGCGTCAGCAGCTCGTTCTTCGCGCCGCTGATCGCCGCCTGCACGGCTTTCGGCTCGAATTTCTTCGTGTCGATGTTCTGGTCTTTCATCACGTTGCGGATGACGGAAAGCTGGTCGGTCGAATCCAAAATGCTGAAATTGGACGTGAAGCCGATCCGTTCGATGTCCTTGCGGAGTATCCGGACACACATGGAATGGAACGTGCTTACCCAAATGTCGCGGCCGGAAGGCCCGACGAGCTTGGAGACGCGCTCCTGCATCTCACGTGCGGCTTTGTTGGTGAAGGTGATCGCCAAAATGCTCCACGGCGCCGCGATGCGTTTGCCGATGAGGTAACCGATCCGATGGGTCAGTACGCGGGTTTTGCCGCTTCCCGCTCCCGCCATGATGAGCAGGGGGCCTTCGGTCGCGACCGCGGCTTCCCTCTGCCTCGGATTCAGTTTGTTAACCGCTGCATCTATGTCGATTCCGTCTTGCTGGGGAACTTGTTCAAAAAACATAGTTAAAAACTCCTTTTATCAGGATGAACCTTTAACGGCATGAACCGTCTCGAGCGCTGCGGCCAGATCGGAGTAGACGACGTTGCCGACCACGACCGTCCGGGCCGCTTCCGCCGCTTGACGCGCTTTGTCCGGGCCGTCGATGCCGCCGCCGTAAAACAGATGAGCCTGACGCAAACTTGAGGAGATCCGCTGAAGCAACGCCATATCGCCGAAGGTACCGCTGTACTCCACGTACAGAACCGGGACGTTCCACAGCCGGTCGGCCACTTGGCTGTAGGCGACAGCTTGGTCCTCGTTGAGTGAGGTGGTCGCTTCCGTGACGCGGGCGACGGTGGAGTCTGGGTTGAGCACCAAATACGCTTCCCCGACCACGGATTCCCACGGTATTAGGTGCCCAAAGGTTTTCAATGCTTCGGCATGATGCCCGATGATCCACTCCGGGTTGGCCGCGTTCAGCACCATCGGAACGAAATAGCCGTCGAAGCCGGGAACGCCGACGGACGCGTCCGACAATTCAAGCGCGCACGGCAGCTCGTATCGGCGAACACGCGAAAGCAGTTCCACCGTATTATCGAAAGTAACGCCGCTCGACCCGCCGACCAGGATGGCGTCCGTGCCCGACAGGCAAATCGCCTCGAGCGCCTCGTCGCCGATGTCCCGGTCCGGATCGAGCTTGAACACATGTCTCCAACCGCTGTAAAAAGAGGGAACCATGAAGCCTCCGCCTGACGTTTACCCCTAGTCTACAGGAATTCAACCATACTTCCAAGAACCTAAACCTGCATACTATTTACAGTGAGAGTTTCTCGCTTTGCAGAACCCAAAACCCGTAGCGGCGCACTCCAACGGGAGTTTCTCCCTCTACAGCAACTCAAAAACGCGAAAGCCGCACTCCAACGGGAGTTTCTCCCTTTGCAGCAACTCAGAACCGCGAAAGCCGCGCTCCAACGGGAGTTTCTCCCTCTGCAGCACCTCAAAACCGCGAAAGCCGCGCTCCAACGGGAGTTTCTCCCTCTGCTAATTGAACATCAGTCAGATCCTCTTAAAAGTGACGGAAGGCCCCCTCCTCCAACACATAATAATGAATTCTTCTGCTTCCCTGTCCGATCGGCTTGACCAACTTCATGTCCACCAGCTTCCGAATGATGGTACGGCATGGTTTCTCCGTCATTCCCAGACATCTGCATACATCCTCCAGGCGAAAAGGCCGGTTCAAGCGTGAAACGTATCTTAAGACTTCCCTTTCATATACGGTGATCTCCCGGTTCATCCCGACCATCGGCGCCACAGTTCTCCCAAACAATTCGTAAATCGCACGTCTGCATAGATCGCCCCGCTTGTCCAGTTCATCCCAACTGAACGGGAGGAAGCCATATCCGAGCAATGCAATCGTTCGAATCCGCATCTTCTCAAAAGAAAACCGGTCCCGGGTGATCATCTCGGCATGAACCGCAAAACCCTCGGTCTCCGAAATACAATTGGCCTGAGAGATAAACACGTCGCCGTAAATCCGAACCCCAGTCTGGCTCACCATCTCATGCTCCAACACCAGTCCCTCGAACGACTTCAGAACCGGCCAAACCGCAACCTCCAGCAGTTTTTTCGTTCCCGTCATGTCCTTCTTCAACATTTCCAATCGCTGGCCCTTCGCCCCGCGCTGCTGCTGCAACAAAAACGCCTCGAACTCACTCTCGAATCCCCGCATGCCCCTTAACCCCTCTCCGCCAAAATAAAAACGCCGCCCGTCCCCGAAAGGAGACAAGCGGCGTATGCTTTACGCGCGCGTGCAATCGCAACAAGCTATTCAGCTTCGTTCAGCTTGGCCGTCAGGTAGCTCCGCACCGCGTCCTTCAAATCCTGGCGCTCGAGCGCGAAGTCGATGATCGTCTTCAAGTAGCCGAGCTTCTCGCCCGTGTCGTACCGGGTACCCTCGAAGTGGTAGGCAAAGACCGGCTCGTCCTGCAGCAAGCGCGAGATCGCGTCGGTCAGCTGGATTTCGCCGCCCGCTCCGGTGTTTTGCGTTTCCAGCAGATCGAAAATCGCCGGCGTCAAAATATATCGGCCCATGACCGCGACGTTCGACGGCGCCTGTTCCTTCGCCGGTTTCTCCACGACGCCCTGCACCCGAAGCACGCCCTCTTCCACGACACCCGGGGCCGGATCCACGATCCCGTAGCGCGATACTTCGCGATCCGAAACGTTCTGAACCGCCAGAATCGACCCCTGCACCCGGTCGTACACGTCCATCATCTGCTTCAGGCACGGAACGTCCGACTGCACGATGTCGTCCCCGAGCAGGACGGCGAACGGCTCGCTGCCGATGAATTTGCGGGCGCACCAGATCGCATGGCCGAGCCCTTTGGGTTCCTTTTGACGGATATAGTGTATGTCCGTCAACTCGGTCGCCTTGCGGACTTCCGACAACAGTTCCAGCTTCCCCTGCCGTCCCAAAATCTGCTCCAGTTCGTAATAGCTGTCGAAATGATCCTCGATCGCGCGTTTGCCCTTCCCCGTCACGATCAGGATATCTTCGATGCCGGATGCCACCGCTTCTTCCACGATATATTGGATGGCGGGTTTATCGATGATCGGCAGCATTTCCTTCGGCATGGCTTTGGTCGCCGGCAGAAAGCGCGTGCCGAGCCCCGCCGCGGGAATGATGGCCTTGCGAATCTTCATGGACGTTCGTCCCCCTCTTCATCCCCTTATTATAGGACGAACTGCCTTAAGGTGTAAAATTCCGTTTCCGGCAGATACTGAGGAGAGCACGTCCACCTTGCTTGGGTTGGTGAACGCTTTGGCCGTTTTTCTTTTCTGCCTGCTGGCTGCCCTCTCCATTGCGGCTTTCGCGGCTCTTCCGAACAAGCTCCCGACCATGGATAACCTGTTTCTTTACTTCGCCATATTTATCGTGGAACGAAGCCTTTTCACCATTTTAAGCCTCGACCTCCAACGCCTCGTGCTCAACGACCGCTTGGATCTCTATATTTGCGGATTGGTCGGCCGGGCGATCACCTTTCCCATCTTGCTCCTGCTATTCGTGAACCTCTTCCACGAGGGCCGGACCGCGTTGACCCGCTGGTTAGGCTCGCTGTCCGTCCTGGCGGCGTTAAATGTCGTTCTCTGGCTGGGTCACAATTGGGGAATCGCCAAATACGCAAACTGGACCTCTCTCGATACGTTCTTGCTTTTTCTGCTGCTCATGCTGGTCTCCTTGGCCTTGAAGCGCGGGTACCAACTCATCACCCAATAGGAGTTTGCCATGCGGAACTTGGTATACGACCATCGGTTTAACGCCAACGAATGGTTCGTCATATTGCTCTTGATTGCCGGACTAGCCGTAACTTTCTCGCTGCCGCGCCGGTTCCCCATGAAGCAGTCGGCCGTTTTTTTCATTTTCGGGCTGTTCGGCGGCTTATTCCTGGATCATACGATCTCGGTTTACCCCATCGACTTTTACGACGTCAACGACGCTTCCCGTTACGAATGGATGGACTTTCTCACGTATCTGATGTACAGCCCATTCTCCTATTTGTACGCTTACTGTCTGGATAAATGGAAGATCAGACCCGCCCACGTGCCCCTGTATATCATTGCTTGGGGGCTGATCTCGACGGGTCTGGAGGGATTGGCTGTCCTGGCCGGCGTTTTTCATTACAAAAACGGATACGGGATTTTCTTTTCCTTCCCCATCTACTTGATTATGAACAGCTTTTACACGATGCTCCTGTATGCCATCCAAGGATTGCCGAGGAGGGAAAACGTGTGAACGGGCAGCCATCCGAACGGCGCTCCCGGGCTTACTTGTCCGCTTTGGGAACGACTCAACTCCATTTACGGAACCCTTGGATCATCGCATTTTTCTCGTTTTCTTTTCCCGGTTTCGGCTACCTCATGCTTGAAAGGTACCTTGTTGCGTTCATCTTCATCGGCTGGGAAGTGTTCATCAATACGAAATCCAATATCAATGCAGGGATTCTGTACACCTTACTGGGTGATTTCGAGCGGGCAAAACAACTCCTCGACGAAAGGTGGTTAATTTTATATGTAAGCATATATTTATATAATATTTGGGACAGCTACCGGTTGACCGTGGACCTCAACAAGCAGTACCTGCTCGCCGACAGGGAAGACACTCCCCTGAGAGCCTTTAAATTCGCCTCAACCGACATCAATTTCCTGGACAAGAAGAACCCCGTGTTGGCTTTGGTTTGGTCCGTGCTGGCGCCTGGGGTCGGCCACTTGTACGTGCACAAGGTGATTACCGGTTTTTTCATTTTCGGGGCCACCATCTCCCTCATCGTGATGTCGAACATCCCGCTGGCCATCCAATATACCGCCACAGGACATTTCGAGCTTGCCAAAAAGGTGTTGAACATGCAATGGACCTTATATTTGCCCTCGATGTTCGCCTTCATCTATTACGACGCTTACATCTCGGCGGTAGAGCTGAACAAGCTGTTCGAAAAAGAGCAATCCAAATACTTGAGGCAGCGTTACCAGGACCCCGCTTTTCCCATGCCTCTGCCGGACGGTGAATCGCCATGTACGTAATCGCCACATTCGAGCAATCGATTTTCCTGGAGCTGGCCATTACGGCTTTGGAGCAAAAAGGGATTCCGAAACAGCACATTCTGGCGGTACCTCTCGACAAGCGGAAGGAACCGCGTATGATCATGGATACGATTCACCGGGCCGACGGCCATTCGATGCTGGATTTGGCCGCGGTGCTCGGCACGGTGTTCATGCTGCTCGGCGCCATCTACGGGTTCGTGCTGGCCTGGGGGCCCATCCTGTGGGGCATCATCGGAGCTTGCTTCGGGTTGATCCTCGGTTTCTTGATCAAGTACGCCGTCGTGAGAAAAAAGATGGGCAAGTTCGGCGGCGATCCGAAAAAAATCACCTCGGAAGCGGTACTCATCATCGCGTGCGACGAAGGCAAATGGGAGACGGTCGAAGCCCTGCTTTGGGACAACACGGCGCTCGGGGTGTCCCGGTACCACCCTCGCCAATCGGGATCGAAATAAAAAACGGATAGGGTTCTCGAGTGCGCCGGCACCTGAGACCTCTATCCGTTTTCGTTTCTTTATTTCTTGATCAATTGCCCGCGCGTGACGCCGAGCTGGTTAATGGCTTTCAGCTTGCGCCACACCTCCGAGCCGCCGATCCGACCGTCGATCGCGGAACGGTACAGCGTGAGCACCTCGCGGACCTTGTCCGCGTTTTCCTCCAAAAATTCCACCCGGTACGACCGGACGCCCAAATCGAGGAACGTGTCCAAATATTCCGAGCCCGACTGCTCGATGGCGTTGTATACCGTGTTGCGGCAGCCTTCGTCCACCCGCACCGGATGCGACATGCCGATCCGGTCCTGCAGGGACGCGCGTTTCTGCTCGCATGGGCGTCCGCAGTTCGTGTAGTCGGTCCCTTCGCTCATGAACGTGCAGTACACGCAGTGCTCGGTATGGAACATCGGCATGTGCTGGTGGATGACGACCTCCAACCGGGACGTATCCGTCCGGCTCAGCATGTCGTACATCTGCTGGATGTTCAAGTCGTAGGAAGGCGTAACCCAATCCAACCCGGCTTCCCGGAACAGATTGACCGTTTTGTGGTTGGCGACGTTCAGCGAGAAATCGCCGATCAACTGCGGATGGTCCGCATCCGGGTTCTCCATCCGTTCCTTCAAGTAGAAGTAAAGCGCGCCCGTGTTGCGGACAAGCACGGCATCCGGCTTCAGCTTGAGGATATTCCGATGGTAGCCGTTCTCGCCCGGCATGTGGATGCGGGGCGTCGCGAGAGCGATCGGCTTGCCCGCCTCGCGGCAAGCGGCGATGGCGTCCGGGAACTGCTTGATGAACTCGAAATCGGCGTAGATCATGGCCGCGTCGGTTTTCACCGCGGCTTGTACTTGTTCGAGGTTCCGGCACAGCACCGTCAGCCGGACGTCGTCCGCTTCCGGACGGTCAGCGGGCGTACCGGCGTCCGCGAATTCGTCGACGGCGTGCTTCACGTAAACCGGCGGTTGTTCCCGCAGCCGTTCCAGTTGCTCCGCGGCTTCCCGCCGCATCCGGTTCAGTTCCCGCATCGGAACAATGACGTCCCCTTTAAGCGAAACGTCCAGCCGCTCGAGATGGAACAGCGTTCCGCCCAGACGTCCGAGCTGCTCGCTCAGCACTTCATGGCCGAGAGGGCGCTTCTCCGCCCGCTCCAGCGGCATTTCGGATTCTACCGCCACGGTCGTGCCTTTGGCGGTGTCGGTCCAGATCGTGCGCATCGGCGAGCCTTCCTGGCCGAACACCGACACGGCCACGCCGAATGTACGATAAGGCTTCTCCGTCTCGAACGTCGAGCGGAGACGGCGGTCCAGTGCCGGATCGCTCGTCTTCCAGATGCGGTCGCCTTCATGCACCCGGGTCAGGTCGACGTCGTTGCGTCCGCAGACGATTTCGATGCGGTCGCCTTCCGGGGCTTCCCCTTCCAGCTTCACGCCGCTTCGCCGGATATCGTAAACGCGCCCGCCCTCTTCCTTCTTCGTCGGATCCCCGGCGTCGAACACGATGCCGTCTCCCCGTTTCAGCGGAGCGTCGAGGCTGCAGACGACGCCGTCGCGAAGGATTTTCTCCACGCGTCCAAGGTAGACGCCGCGGCTCTTCGGAAACGTACCTTCGACGAGCTGCTTGTTGTTGGTGCCTTCCAGGAATCCATGCGTGAACCCGCGTGAGAAGCTTTGCTGAAGCTCCCGCATTTCTTCGCGGCTCGGATCGGATTCGTCGCCTTCGAAGTACTTATCGATCGCCTTGCGGTATTTGCTTACCACGTTCGCCACGTACTCCGGGCTTTTCAAGCGGCCTTCGATTTTGAACGAAGTGACGCCCGCTTGAATCAGTTCCGGCACAAGCTCGACGGCTGCGAGGTCCTTAGGCGACAGCAGGTAAGCGATGTCTCCCATAGGCTGATGAACGCCGTCCACCATCAGATCGTACGGCAAACGGCACGCCTGCGCGCATTCGCCCCGGTTCGCCGAGCGGCCGCCCCACATTTCGGAGGTGAGGCACTGGCCCGAATAGGAAACGCACAGCGCTCCGTGCACGAACACTTCCATCGGCAGCTTCGCTTGCTCGCCGATCTGCCGGATTTGCTTCAGGTTGTTTTCGCGGCCGAGCACGACCCGCTCCAGGTTCCATGGCTTCACGAACTCCACCGCTTCGGGTGACGTGATCGTCATTTGCGTCGAGCCGTGAATCGGGAAATCCGGGGAAATCTCGCGGATCATTCGCACCAAACCGAGGTCCTGCACGATCACCGCGTCCACGCCTGCGTCGATGCAAGCTTCTACAACCTTCCGCGCTTCGGGGAGCTCGTCCTCGAAGACGAGGATATTGAAGGTCAAGAAGCCCTTCACCCCATATCGGTGAAGAAACTTCATGATTTCCGGCAGCTCGTTGCTCTGGAAATTGTGGGCTCGAGCCCGGGCATTGAACTTCTCGACGCCGAAGAAAATCGCGTCCGCGCCGTTGGCCACGGCGGCACGCAGGCATTCCCAATCTCCGGCCGGAGCCAGCAGCTCCATATCTTCACGCCGCTTCGCGGCTAGGTCTGTCATTCTAAATACCTCCAAGAGCCGCTGTACGCGGCGTCATTACCGTTTAGTATACCAAACGCGAACCCGCGGGACCATGGGAAGCGGAACCTGTAGGGCTGCATAAAAAGGAAAACCACCATCGCGATCCGGCGTCCCGGCTGCGATGATGGTCTCCGTTCTATTCCGTTATCCGTTCAGGGTAAACGAGTTCATCGCCGTCTCCAGCTGCTTTTTGATGAAATCGGTGCCGTTGGCCAAATAATAAAGGCCTTCTACGACATAGACGGTTCCGTTATTTTCGAACATATAGGAGGTTTCCCGGTTCGGCGACTTATCCATGTTGGTGGTATCCTCGAGGACCAACTTGATCGCCGGTTTGCCGGCAAAAGTAACCCGAGTGTCTTCGACGATCTTGATTTTGTCTTTCCCCGAATACTTATCCAGAATCGATTGACGGGCTGCCTCCATCGTACTTTGCGGATCCGGGACATCGTACGCGAATACGGCGAAGCTGCCGCCGCTAAACCTGAAGCCCGTAACCTGCTGTTCCATGTCGGCGTTCAGCAGCAGCCAGTTTTTCGGTACCGTCACGCTGTATTTGTATTTGGTACTGGTCTTCACGGAAGTTTGGGTCAGATCCCGTATATCGTTCTCGTCCGGTATATTCCCGAAATTGTTCTCAATGACTTTAAAATCGACTTTCATCGTATTGAGGATCGACTGGAGCAACGGGAAATTGGCGTCCTTCTTGTTCACCGGATAAGCGAATTCCGTGTAGTACCGGTAGTTGCCTTGGATCGCGAAAATCTCGTACTCCTCCCACCACGTTTGGGTATCAAAGGAGTAGGACATCTTGAGCATTTTGGCCGGAATGCCGTTCCAGACGACATCGCTCTTCTCGGTCGGCTTGCGGTATTCCGTAATGAACGTCTGTTCAAATTTCGCATTCCTGCGGTCGACCCATGCATCTACCGTATCGCCGGCCACGAGAGAAGTGACGTCCATCCACAGATAGGCATCCTCGTCCTCCGTCGTCGCGTATGGAGTCGTGGAATCCGCGTCCATGCTCCATTCCTTCGGCAGTGAAACGGAAAAGCCGTACTCTTTGTTTGTCAGGGTTTTCGTTTGGCCGATGACTTTGGCCAGATTTTTCAGCGACTTGTCCGTGCTGTCGAAGATCGGCTTGAAGCTGTCCAGAATGCCGGTTTCTTTCCGCAGCTCCGCGATACTCGATGCCTTCTTCCCGTAAATGACGGCATAGAAATAGCCGTTGTACTGGAGCCCGCGGAATTCGTAGTAGAACCCGTCTTTCATCTTGGTCGTTATTTTTTCATACGGCCATACCGGGCCCGGAAGGCTTTGTTTATCTACGACCGTTTCGTCGCCTTCCAAGTGCTTGTAGAGCTCGGTGCGTTTATCTTCCGGGGACATCGGATCTTTCGCTGCCGTGACGAAAATCCCCAAGTAATACTCTTTTTTGATATCGCGGAAGATCAGGGTATCTCCATTATCGGATTGATAATCCTGAACCAAACCGGTCGGGTAGTTCATCGACCAGGAGTAGTAGCTGTCCCCGATCTTGGATTTGCCGGCGTCGCTGTCGATGACCGAACCCGCTCCCGGATTCGATCCGGCCGGGGCTGCCGCCACGGTGATCCGGATTTCCTTGGTCGAAGAAGCATATACGACTTTCGCTCCAAGACCTTCGATCACCTGGGTCGGAACCATCGTGACATTGTTTTTCGATACCGGGGCGGCGGGGAGCGTGATTTTCTTCCCGTCGAAGGTAGCGGATTTGCTGTCGATGGTGGCGACCACCGTATGCTTGAGATAGGTCAGCGTCATCGTTTTCGCGCCTTTAAGAGCCAGCTTGGCCCCGAGCGCTTTCGTAATGACGGCCAGAGGGACCATCGGCGTCTTTCCCGTCAGATAAGGGGCCGTAATGGTGGAGGCGGTGCCGTTCACCGTCATTTGTTTGCTTCCGATTTTGAGTTTAATGTCGAGAGTCGCCGCCTGCTCCGCTTGGGCGGGCAATGCGAACGCGAATAAAAGGGAGAGGATGAGGGCGAAAGCCACGATTTTGTTTTTCATCTTAAAGTCGGCACCTTCCGTTTTCTTGGGTTATTGAGCCAAACTTGCCGAGAGCGTCACTTCGCGGTTCACCAAATCCCCGTCGGACAACAGGGTGACCGTCACCTTCTGGTCAGGCAAATAAGCTTTCAGCAATTCATTGAGTTCCACCATCGTCGATACTTGTTTTCCGGCGACGGCATACAACTGATCGCCTACCCGGATGCCCGCCTTCTCGGCATTCGGTGACGACAGGGCCGTCACGGTCATCGGGTCTTCCGTCGGCAGTCCGATGACGGCCGACCAGCTTTCCTCCAGATCGATACCGAGGGAAGCCCGCTTTACTTTGCCGTATTTATAAAAATTGTTGAGAACATATTGCACGGTATCGGCCGGAATCGCGAAACCCATGCTGTCGATATCCACGTCCACGAACTTCATCGAATTGATGCCGATAATCTCGCCCTTCAGATTAAGAAGCGGGCCTCCGCTGTTGCCCGGATTGATGGCGGCGTCCGTCTGAAGCAGGTTGTAGTATGACGAGACCGAACGGTTCATGCCGCTCAAGACGCCGACCGTCGCGGTATTTCTCAGCGAGAATGAAACCGGCGTGCCAATGGCGATCACGGATTCTCCCACCTGTACCTTCAGCGGCGAGGGTGCGAATGTCGCCGGTTTCAGCCCTTTGGCATCGATCTTCACGAGAGCCAGATCGCTCGTGACGTCCATTTGTTTGCGCGTGCCTTCGAATTCCTTCCCGTCCGCGGTGACGACCACGATGCGCTTCATGTCCTGCACGACATGCGCGTTCGTCACGATCCAGCCGTCGCTTTTCACGATGACGCCCGTCCCGTGAGCGAGGGAAAAGCGATTGTCCGCGTTCGCGTCGTCCGGCTTGCCGATGATCGCCACGACCGAGGGAGATACGCGTTTCACGACTTCCGGCACCAAAGAATCCGGGTTGTACGTGTACTTCTTCGAAGATTTGTCATAGGTTCCGGTGCCGCCCAGCTGGGCGACCAACGAGGAAGCCTTGACGTAAACCTCTCCCTTAATGACCGTGGCATCCAGCGAAACGCCGCTGGATACGGCGGTCGCCGCGGAAACCGTGCTTCCTGCGGATAACGCCAGGGTCAAAAACAGGGCCGTGATGTATCTTCTGCGATGCCGTTTGATCAAATCGGGTCTCTCCAATCGGAAATTTTTTCTAATTCGAGCATTCTATAACTCTACCATATGTTACAAAAACCGGGAATAGCCTCTGAGGTTCGTCAAAAGAAAACATAAAAAAAAACGGGCCGCGGAAGCATCAAGCTCCCGGGCCCGTTTCGTCGCTTATATTCGCTTGTTACCAGCCGCTGATCATTTTAGCGTCCGCGACCACGAATATGATCAGGGCGACCACGGCAAATCCGATGGCGAACATGTTTTTGCGAGGCCGCGTCAGCAGCAGTCTCACTAAGCCGATTACGATCAGGATCGTAAACAGCACCATGAAGATGTCGAAAGTTTGGAAAGTGCTGGCCGATTCTGCCGCTTGTTCCGCCAGGTACGTCATGGTGGGACCTCCTTCAAGGAATCCGAAAATTTTCCGGTATCGCATACCTACCCATTCTTCATCTATGTTAGCTTTTGGGAGTGCGCCTTGCAAGTCCGAAGTTGCCGCCGTAACAACTTTGTCACAGTTGCTTATAAAATTTCCCTTTCCTCCGACATTTATAACCGCGTAAGCTCGGCGTGGATGGTTTAATCCCGATTTTTTGGCCCCATACTAACATGGAATCCAACAACTGGGAGGAACACGACATGCGTATTGTTCGATTGACGACTATGGCCGCCCTGTTCGGGTTGAGCCTGATCCTGGCGGTGCCTGCCGGCTCAGCCTTGGCCGCGCATCCCGAAGAAGGCCATCACCACCACGGCGGCGGCTCGTTCGATCGCCAACAGCCCGAAGCGGACTGGGCCGCATATCCGGCCGAATTTCAAAGCTACAAAAACCAGCTTGAGCAGCTGAAAGCCCAGCAGAAGGAGTTGTTCGTGCAGTTCAAGCAGCAGCGCGAGGCCATCCGGTCCGCTCATCAGAAGCTTCCCGAAGCGAAGCGCGAAGCGCTCAAGGCCGACGTGAAGGATCTGATCCTGGAGCTGAAAACGACGCGCAACAACATCCACACGCTCAGCGACCAGAAGAAGACCGCCTGGGAGCAATTCCGGAAGCATGCGGACGCCAAGCAATGGGAAGCGGCCAAAGCCGACATCCAAACGGTTATCGCACGCAAACAAGAGATCCTCGCCAAGCAGCGCACCATTTTGGAAACCCAGCAAAAGATCGTCGAGCGGATGAAAAAATGAGCCGGGACGAATACGAATTCGCCAACCTGCAGCCGGATGTCGTGGAAGAGATCAAGGTGACCGAACGCAGACTGTCCGAACGGACCGGCCTGCCGATTACCCTTATCGCCTACCGTTCCGACGCAGACGAGCCCGCTGACCCGACTGTCGGTCATCCGACTTGAATAGGAGAAGAAGGACGGAACCCCAAGGGACCGTCCTTCTTCATGTTTACGCCTCGGGTTCGCCTATGCGGCGTTTCAGGTCTTTCAATTGGACGACGATAATGACGCTGATGATGACGAGGAGAAACCATGAGTTCCATTTGCCCAAGTGCACAAGGCTCCATCTATCGGCTTGATGAGGATATTGGAAAGCCCCGAGCAGCGTCGAAATATTTTCGGCCACCCAGATGAAGAAAGCCACCAGCAAGAAGGAGAGCAGCAACGGCATTCGATAGTGATGGCCGTCCACCGTAAACCGAACCGTCGATTTCGGAAAAAGGAAAAACAGCGCGGCGATTAAAACCCAGCGCAAATCCGGCAAGAGGTGGTGCGTGAAAAAGTTCGCGTAAATGAGCACGGCCATCCCCGTCGTCAAGACGCCGTTCGGCCAATTCTCGAATCGCAGATCGAATCTCCGCCAAGCCTGGCAGATGTAGCTCGCTACGCTGGCGTACATGAAGCCGCTGTATAGGGGAACGCCATAGATTTTCGACCAGGCCTCGCCGGGGTATGACCAAGACCCCATCTGCACCTTAAACAACTCGAGGCCGAGCCCGATCAGGTGGAACATCGTAATGACCTTCAATTCGTCTTTCGTTTCGAGCCCGGAGATCAACATGCCGGCCTGGGCGATGATACAGATCAGTAAAATGAGGTCGTATCGGTGGAAGTACGGAATTTCGACGACCTTCGTGACGGCCATCGCGGCGAACAGGATCACCGGAAAAATGCAGCACAACGCCTGCTGCCAGGCGAATATCGTTAATCTTCGGATGAATAGCGCCATGCTTCCTCCTAACTCTTCCCCAGCATCCGCGCGGCAAGCTGCGTCCGGTTTTTCAGCCCGAACTTGGACAGCATCGCATTGACGTGTTTTTTGACGGCCGCTTCGCTAACGAATAATGCTCCGGCAATCTCCTGGTTCGTGTGCCCTTCCGCCAGCAGCCGGCCGACTTCCTTCTCCCGCTCCGTCAGTTCTTCGATGCCGGGGAAAGAAGCTGGGGATTGCGCCGGTTGCGCTTTCTGAAGTTCGGGCTCCCGGCCCACCATTTTCCGCAGAAATCCTTTCAGCCTCTCGCCCCTCGTATCCAGCCAGAAAGTGTGCGCCGGCTTCCCCGTTCCGTAGTCGTCATGCTCCGCTCCGGGCACCGTTTCGAAGCCGAAGCTCCGTTGCGCTTCTTCGTAGTAAGGGAGCGGCGGCGGAGACGCCAGGATCAGGCTGCCCGCAAGCACGTAATCGAACAGATGGGCCACGATATCCGACCGCAGCTGATCGCTCTCCAAATTTTCGACGTCCACCGAGTAAAGATACCAAGCTCTGCCTTGCTTGGCCGCTTCTTTCAATTGTTGAAGCCTCTCTCCCGAGAGAGAACCGAACAAAGACCGCGACACCGGGGCCGCAGAGAGGAACGCCCACGTGTTTTCCCGCACCGGCACGGCCGCGAAAGCTCCGATGACCCGGCCTTCTTCGCTTCGCAGCAACTGCACGGCGGATTCGGGCAAATCCCGCAAACCGCGCACGGAGAGGACCGACAAGCGGAGCAGGCTCTCCTCCGGCGTGAAATCGAACCGGTAAAGCTTCCCCGTGGCCGGATCGGAACAACGCACGTTCCACGCCCTCGGCTTGAGCTTTCTTCGCTCCAGGTACTGTTCGAATTCCGCCCGGTTGTCGCCGCTTAGCGGTTCCCGGTAATGCGGAGAAGTTCTGGCGTGGCGATAGTGAGCCCGCAAAATCGGATTCCCCGCAAAATGAAGCAGCTCGGACAAGTCCCTGGAGGTGTCCTCACCGCGGGCGATGCTTTCTTCTATTTTTCGTTCCCGATACTCGACCGCGCGTTGGCTGAAGAGATCGAACGTATCCGGCATCCGTTCCCGGAACGCCTTACGGAGCGTCTCCCAAACGATATCGTGAAGCTGCCATCCTCCCGCAGTGCGTCTCACGAAAGAAAGGCGGACCAGGCGTTCGAACAGGGTTAGGCGGACGGCTTTCCCCGCCATTTGCCCCAGCAGCTCCTGCTGGAACGTGCGGCTCACGGAAGCCGCGAACAGCCATTCGCGAAGCTCCTCGTCCGGCGCTTCGTCGAGCCAATGGCCGAGCATTGCCTCGAACGTCTGCCCCGTTCCGATCCGGGTAAGATCGGCCGGTTGCCCGGCTTCATCCGGCAACGGCGCCAGCAGGGACATCGCGAGCGGGTAGCCCAGCGTCCGCAGCCATACGGCATCGATCGCCGCCTCATCTTCCGTTCCCGCGTGGCGCAAGTACGCCCGGATGTCTTCGTACGTGAGCGCCGCCAGCGGCAAGCGGACGATCAGTCTTCGCCAAGCGGGCGAATGCCGCCAAGGACCTTCAAGGGAATAGCGTCCGGCGATGACGACCAGCACGTTGGAAGGCAGCTCCGGCAAAAACGTCGAGCGCAGCCAATGGTCCAGGCTTCCGGCCTCTTCGTAACCGTCCAGCACAAGAACGATCGTGCGCTTCCCCGCTTGAGTGCGGATCTCCCGGATGACTTGATGCTCCGCGGAAAGTTCGGCTTCTTCGACGTCCGCGGTGCCTAGCGCCTGTAACAAGATGCGGCAGAATACGCGGGGATCGTTGATCGCTTCCCCGATGCGAACCGAAACGGGCAGCGCCCCCAGCTCGCGGGCAATGTTGGCGAACCGGTCGAGCAGGTATGTCTTCCCCATCCCCGCCGTCCCGTGCACGTTGAGGATCCGTTCCGTTTTATCGTCCAAATCTTCGAGAAACCGCTTGAAATATTCCGTTTCGAAGGCTCGGCCGACGAAATGATCGTCCATGAACCTCTCCATCCGCTGCCCGATCGTCTGCAATCCGCCCAACCTCCGCTCTCCCTCGCAATTTACCTAAAAGTATACGATCAAAGTAACCGAAAGGATAGCCTCAACCCTGCCCTTCCGATGTTACTTTACGTATATATCGGATGGCTGGAGGTTTATGGAACATGAAAGAAAAAGAACGCGTGACGGGCTCGGAAATCCTGCTCCGCATGCTGCTGGCCGAGGGTGTGGAGTGCGTTTTCGGTTATCCCGGGGGAGCCGTCTTATATATTTATGATGCCATGCACGGCAACCCGGACTTTAAACACGTGCTGACGCGGCACGAGCAAGGAGCGATCCACGCCGCGGACGGCTACGCCCGCTCGACCGGCAAAGCGGGCGTTTGCTTGGCCACGTCCGGACCGGGAGCGACCAATCTCGTAACGGGAATCGCCACCGCCCATATGGATTCGGTTCCACTCGTCATCATCACGGGCAACGTCGCGACCGACTTGATCGGCACGGACGCGTTCCAGGAGGCGGACATCGTCGGCATGACGCAGCCGATTACGAAGCACAGTTATTTCGTCCGAAGAGTCGAGGATTTGGCGCGCATCATCCGGGAAGCGTTCCACTTGGCGGGAACCGGACGCAAAGGGCCTGTGCTGGTGGACATCCCGAAGGACGTTTCCGCCGCCATGACGGAGTTCGAGTATCCGGAGCGGATCGACATTCCGGGATACTCCTTGGGTAGTGAGTCGGATTCAGTTGTTCAGGAGGATAGGCTGGTTGAGCTCCTCGGCGCTATCACGGCGAGCGAGAAACCGTTGATCCTTGCAGGAGGAGGAGTCATTCAATCCGAGGGATGCGAGGCTTTAAGAGCGTTCGTCGACAAAACGGGCATCCCCGTCACGACGACGCTTATGGGGTTAGGCGCGATTCCGGCGGAACACGGGCTTTGGCTGGGCATGCCCGGCATGCACGGAACGCTCGCGGCGAATCGCGCTTTGATCGAGTGCGATCTGCTGATTTCGGTCGGCGCCCGTTTCGACGATCGGGTCACGGCGCGCTTGGACGGGTTCGCCCCCCGCGCCCGCGTCGCCCACATCGATATCGACGCCGCGGAAATCGGCAAGCTGGTGTCGGCTTCGATCCCGATCGTCGGCGATGCCCGTACGGTATTGGAGAGGTTGGTCGGGAAGCTGCCTGATGAGTCGAATGCAGACTTCTCGGATTGGACCTCGCGGCTGCGGAAAATGAAAGCCGACTTTCCGCTTCGCTACGATCATTCGGAAGTTGAGTTGAAGCCGCAGTACGTGATCGAACTGATCTCCCGCACGACAGAAGGAAACGCGATCATCACGACGGACGTCGGCCAACACCAAATGTGGGCGGCTCAATTCTACCGTTTTCGTCATCCCCGCTCTCTCGTGACGTCTGGGGGCCTCGGCACGATGGGTTTCGGATTTCCTTCCGCCATCGGAGCGCAGATCGGCAACCCGGATAAAATCGTCGTCTCCATCAACGGTGACGGTGGCATGCAGATGTGCGCGCAAGAGCTCGCGATCTGCGCTATCCACGGCATTCCCGTGAAAATCGCCGTCATGAACAACCGGACGCTCGGCATGATCAAGCAATGGCAGGAACTCGTCTACGAGGGACGGTACAGCCATATCGACTTGTCCGGCAGCCCCGATTTCGTCAAGCTGGCGGAGGCGTACGGAGTCAAAGGCTTGCGCGCGGAAACGCCGGCCGAAGCCGAACGGGTATGGCAGGAAGCGTTAGAAACACCAGGCCCCGTCTTGATCGACTTCGTCGTCTCCCGGGACGAATGGGTGTATCCGATGGTGCCGCAAGGCAAATCGCTGGAGGATATCATCTTGGGACCTGAGGGAGGGTTTCGCTCATGCCTAGAAGGTTAATCGGAATCACGGCGAACGATACGCCCGGCGTGCTGCAGAGGGTGTCCGGGTTGTTTTCGAGAAGGGGGTACAACATCGAGAGCATTACGGTCGGACCGTCCGAAAAGGAAGGACGGTCACGCATGGTCGTCGCCGCGAGGGGCGACGACGCGGTCATCCGGCAAATGCGCAGCCAACTGCTGAAGCTGATTGACGTGCTCGAAGTCGTCCCCTTGGAGGAAAAGCCCTGCGTCAGCCGTGAACTCATGCTGGTCAAACTCCGGATGGACCCTGCGAAACGGTCCGAAATCCAAAGCCTCGCGGATACGTTCCGATGCTCCGTCGTGGACGTGGGATTGGATTCGATGATCGTACAGGTCGTGGGGGACGCGGACAAAAACGACGCTTTTCTGCAGCTCATCCGACCGTACGGTTTGTTGGAATTGACTCGAACCGGGGAAACGGCGATGAATCGCGGAGGATAAATGTTATAGGGTCTCGAGGGCCTCATTCATATGAACAGCGAGGCCGATCTGGCGGTCTGCTCCGCCGACGCCGTCCTCGATGCACCACCAGGCGGAGAGAACGGCGTGGCAATACGCCCATTGCAGGATGCGGCGCGGGTCTAGCCCTAACGACTCCGAAAATAAGGCGACCCTGCGGCGGATTTGTTCCAGCGGATCGGATTCGTCGATCGCGTTCATGAGGAAGGAACAAGGTTCGTATTCCGCTTCCCCGATCACGCCTTTCGGATCGATCGCCAGCCAGGGCTCCCGGTCTGCCGACAAAAGATTGCCGTGGTGAAGGTCCCCGTGAAGGAGATAGTGAGGGGTCGGATTTTCCCTGAGCGCTTCGTATCTCTCCTCCGCCAAGCGGACCGATTGTTCCGGCAACGGTCCCGTTCCCCCGTCGAAACGGTCGCGGAGCCGCGCGTATCCTCCAAACCAACCTTCGACGGTAAGGAGCGAATCCGTTTTTGCAGGGGCCGTGCCGTGAAGTTTGGCCATCACCTCGGCGGCCGCCTTCACGGCCGATTCCTCATCCCGGACCGTATGCAGGGTCAATCCCGGTCGAACTCTCTCCATCAAGAGAATCCCCTCGTCGGGTTCAGCCTCCAGTAGCCGCACGGCGCCCTTCCCATCGAACCAACGAAGCGCGGCGATCTCCGAGCGGCTTTCCTTGGAGGGGACGCACAGCTTCAGAACGGCTTCCCGCCCGTCCTCGAACCGAACCGGAGCCACGAAGTTAAAGGAGAGCGGAAATGTCGGTTCTTCCAGGCGCAATGACCATTTGCTTTCGCATTTCTGAACGAGGGACGGAAACGCGGCAAGCCACGCTTCCCCTTCTTCCCCGTAGACGCTCCGAATCGTTTGAGCCAACGTATCAGGCATTTGCATAAGGTCTTCCTCCCTTTTCGTTCGGATAACGCAAACTCACCCCCTATCTGTGAGGGGGTGAGTTTGCTGATCTTATACCTTGGCGAGCGATGCCTCGGTGCGGGCACGATCCCGCTCCAGGATCGGCGCGAGGTATTTGCCGGTGTACGATTTCGGGTTTTTGGCGACTTCCTCCGGCGTACCGGTGGCCACGATCGTGCCTCCGCCGCTGCCGCCTTCCGGTCCCAAGTCGACCAGGTAATCGGCGGTCTTGATGACGTCGAGGTTATGCTCGATGACCAGCACGCTTTCACCGGAATCGACCAATCGATGCAGCACTTGCAGAAGGCGGTCGATATCGTCGACGTGAAGGCCGGTCGTCGGCTCGTCGAGGATGTACAGCGTTTTGCCGGTACTGCGGCGGTACAATTCGGCCGCCAGCTTCACGCGCTGAGCTTCGCCGCCGGACAGCGTCGTGGCCGGCTGCCCCAGGTTCATGTAGCCGAGGCCGACGTCCATGAGCGTCTGCAGCTTGCGATGGATGCGCGGAATGTTCACGAAAAACTCCGTCGCGTCCTCGATCGTCAGCTCCAGCACCTCGGCGATGCTTTTGCCTTTGTATTTGACCTCCAGCGTCTCGCGGTTGTAGCGTTTGCCTTTGCAGACTTCGCAAGGCACGTAGACGTCCGGCAGGAAGTGCATTTCGATTTTGATGATGCCGTCGCCTTTGCAGGCTTCGCATCTGCCGCCCTTGACGTTAAAGCTGAAGCGGCCTTTCTTGTAGCCGCGGACTTTCGCCTCGTTCGTCATCTCGAAAACGCCGCGAATATCATCGAATACGCCGGTATAAGTCGCCGGGTTGGATCTCGGCGTCCGGCCGATCGGCGATTGGTCGATGTCGATGACTTTCTCCAGATGCTCCAGGCCGAGGAACTCCTTGTACTCGCCGGGACGGACCTTCGCCTTGTTCAAATCGCGCGCCAGCGTCTTGTAGAGAATCTCGTTCACGAGCGTGGATTTGCCGGATCCCGACACGCCCGTCACCGCGGTGAAAACGCCGAGCGGGAATTTGGCGTTCAGGTTTTTGAGGTTGTTCTCCTTCGCGCCTTTCACTTCCAGCCATTTGCCGCTGAGCTTGCGGCGTTCGAGCGGTACCGGAATGAACTTGCGACCGCTCAAATAGGCGCCGGTCAGCGACTTCTCATCATCCATGACTTCCTTCGGCGTTCCTTGCGAAATGACCTGGCCGCCGTGGATGCCCGCGCCGGGTCCGATGTCGATGATGTAGTCTGCCGCCAGCATCGTATCCTCGTCGTGCTCGACGACGATCAGCGTGTTTCCGAGGTCGCGCATATGCTCGAGCGTGCGGATCAGCCGATCGTTATCGCGTTGATGAAGCCCGATGCTCGGCTCGTCGAGGATGTAGAGGACGCCCATCAGGCTCGAGCCGATCTGCGTGGCGAGCCGGATGCGCTGGGCTTCCCCGCCCGACAGGGTGCCGGCGGCCCGCGACAGGGTCAAATAATTGAGGCCGACGTTCACCAGGAACCCGAGCCGGCTGTTGATTTCCTTCAAGATCAGGTTGGCGATCGCCTTCTCTTTCTCGTTCAAATCCAGGCGGTCGAAGAAGTCGGAGGCGTCGCCGATCGACAGCGAAGTCACATGCGCGATATTTTCTCCGCCGACCGTCACGGCAAGCGACTCTCTCTTCAGGCGCTGGCCTTTGCACTTGCCGCAAGGCTTCGCGCTCATATAACCCTCAATAAATTCGCGGATGCCTTCCGAGCCGGTCTCGCGGTAGCGGCGCTCCAGGTTGTGCACGACGCCTTCGAACGGCACTTGGGCGTCGCGCGTATGGCCGAATTCGTTCTCGTAGCGGAACCGGACCCGTTCTCCTCCCGTCCCATAAAGAATGATCTGCATCTCCTTGTCGGAGAGCTTCTCCACGGGGACGTCCGTCTTGATGCCGTAATGGGCGCACACCGCCGCCAAAAACTGCGGATAGTAGTTAGACGTGCTGCCGGCCCAAGCCTCGAACGCGCCGTCGTCGATGCTCTTCGAGCGGTCGGGGACGAGCAGTTCGGGATCGATGACCATCTTCGCGCCGAGCCCGTCGCATTCCGGACAGGCGCCGAACGGCGAGTTGAAGGAGAACATCCGGGGCGCCAGCTCGTCGATGGAGAAGCCGCAAATCGGGCAGGCGAGCTTGGAGTTGAACAGCAGCTCTTCCTTGTCGATCACGTCCACGATGACTTGGCCGTCGGACAGCTTAAGCGCCGTCTCCAGGGAGTCCGCCAGCCGGGCGGCAACGTCTTCCTTCACGACGATCCGGTCGACGACGACCTCGACCGAGTGCTTCTTATTTTTCTCCAATTCAATCTTCTCAGAGAGATCGCGGATTTCTCCGTTCACGCGGACCCGAACGAATCCTTGCTTCTGGATATCGGCCAGCAGCTTCTGATGTTCGCCCTTGCGTCCGGAGACGATCGGAGCGAGAATTTGCAAGCGCGTGCGCTCCGGGAATTCCATGATGCGGTCGACCATCTGCTCCACGGTCTGGGAGGTGATCTCCACGCCGTGGTCCGGGCAGTGAGGCTTGCCCACGCGGGCAAACAGCAGACGCAGGTAGTCGTAAATTTCCGTGACGGTGCCGACGGTCGAGCGAGGGTTGCGGCTCGTCGTTTTCTGGTCGATGGAAATCGCCGGGGACAATCCCTCGATCGAGTCGACATCCGGTTTGTCCATCTGTCCGAGGAATTGCCGCGCATAAGCCGACAGAGATTCCACGTAACGGCGCTGCCCTTCCGCGTAAATCGTGTCGAAAGCGAGGGACGATTTGCCGGAACCGGACAGGCCGGTCAGCACGACGAATTTATCCCGGGGGATCGTGACGTCGATATTTTTGAGGTTATGCGCTCTCGCGCCTTTGATGACGATACTCTCGTTGGCCAATGAAAATAGCCCCTTTCCGACGGGGCGGCGGGGCGCTCAAAATGCCGGCCGCGGTCGTTCATCCGATAGGAATGTGTGTTCCCATAGATTATACTGGACTGCGGCCTTCCTTGCAAATGCTGAGATGTAAATCCTTACCGGAAAATCTCGAACCGCGAGAACGCGGTCAGCGCAGCTGGCTCGGCCACAGGACGAAGCGGTTCCGATCCCTTTCCGCGCCCAGCGAACGCAGCATTTCTCCGGCATCCGATGCCGACGCGTCGACTCCGTTCCATTTTTCCACGGTAATTTTGGATAGTCCCTGGCGCTTAAGCAGCAGGGAGAAAATGGCCTTCCACTCTCCGGCGCGCTGCTCTTGCCGTTGCGATTCCGCGTCTTCCGTTCCGTTCAACGCGAAGATCCGCTTGCCCCCATTTTCGATCCAGTAGAGCCATCGGTCTCCCTGCAGAACCAGGTAGTTGCCCGGCTTCCTGGCGAAGGACGCACCCTCGACTGGCGGCCATTCCACCGCTTGGCCAAAGGGGTTGGCGGGGTCGACGGCAGACAGCAGCGTGACCGACTCGGACGGAGTCGTCGGAAGCGGTTTGCGGATTTCCTCCGCAAGTTCGCGGGTGGTGAATTGCAGCAAGTGAAGATCCTTAATGAACATCCCGCGCGTCACCGCACCCCACTCTTCCAGCTTTTTCAACACGGGGAGCAGAGTATCCCAGTCATAAGGGCACGTTTTCGCCGCCAGCTCCTTGGTCAATACGCCGTAAGTCTGCAAAAGATGATGAACCCACCGCACGAGCGGAGAGTCCTCCTTCAGACCGCCCGGTGATCCGGCCGCCTCCTCGCTTGAGTCCGTCAGAAGCGAACCTGTCCAATACCAGCGTCCCAAGCCGGAGCCGGACTTGAGGAATCCGTCTTTACCTTTGGACTTGCCGGATTGCCGAAGAGGAGCGAACTGGTCGTTGGACACTTGCCCTTCCCAAACGAGATCGAGGAGGTCGGACAGCACCTCGGAAGGAAGCCTTCCCGTCTCTTGGCTGAGCCGGGTCAAGAACCGGGCACCGCCCAAGCGCAAACGTTCCAGCAATTCCGGATGACGCGACTCTTCCTGTGCCGCCGGCTTCAACCACGGCTCATACAGCGCCTTGTTGTCGGCAATGAAGAAGGCGACTTTGCCTTCCTTGTCCTCCCCGTCCTTGCGGCCGACCCAGATAACCTGGCCGGAAGCGCAGAGCAGGTCCAGCGTTTCCTTGCGGTAATCCGGAAGCCTGGACGGAAAGACGATCGTTTCCCAATGGGACAGCGGTAAAAACAATCCCTGCAGCGTATCGATGACCGCCAGCAGGCCTTCCTCTCCACGGCGGTCCCTCGCATCTTGTCCTCCGGACAGCACAAGCTGTCTTCGCAGCAAATCGCCCAGCCAGCGCGAAGCGTCAACCGGCTCGAGACTTCGCCTGACCTTGCCGATGGAGAGCCGGACGAGCCGCTCGGCGACCTTGCGGCTGGACCAAATACGTTCCGAAGCGTCTGCCGCGAACGGCGCCTGCTCGGTCCTCCCCTGCTGCAACAGCATTTCCGCGACGGAAGCCGCTTCCCCGGCAGACAGGTTCGGATATCGCTGCATCAATTCCTCTTCCGTGAACGAGAGACGATTGTCCGCGAAACGCCCGGCCACGAACGCGACCGATTCCGGCGTGCACGGGAATGCGTCGTATACCTCCCGTTCGTCGGAGGAAATCCACCTCGGCGAGGTATCGGCTCCGAACCGGATTTCGGCGACCCTCCGCCGCTCCTTCAGTTCCTCCAGCCACGCGCGCGACTGGCCGCCGGCCAAGCGGACAATCTCCTCTTCGGCCAGGTCTCCTCTTTTCTTCAGGAGCCGGAGCAAATCTTCCGCATGCCGAAGCTCGGCTTCCGGCTCTTCCAGCTTGCGTCCCTCTTCTTCCAGCACGCCGGGGTCGACGGCCTGCAGCCCCTCTTCCGGCTTGAACAATTGCCCGGCGGTCGATTTGCTGAGCTGCAGCAGCTGCAGTTGGACCGATTCGTCGAGGCCGTCCCCTTCATACATCCGCATGTTCACGTATTCGAATATGAACTGCGAGGCGAGCGGAGACGGGAATTCCGTTTCCTGGACGACGACATCGATTCGGCCGTCCGCGATTCGCTCCAGGATGTCTTGCAGTCGGGGAAGATCGAGAAACTCTTGTTGGGCTTCGCGCATCGCTTCTTGGAAAACCGGAAAACGCTCGGCGTACGGGAGCGCGCTCTTGAGCAGCTCCGCGCCGCGGAGACGTTTCTGCCACAAGGGAACCCGCGTGAAGCTTCGGGAGAGAAGCAGCGAGGTTTCCGCGATTCTCCGGAAAGAAACCGCGAGCAGCGGCGAACCCGTCAACGCTTCGGCGAGCAGGCGTTCCGCGTTCGCGGCCGTCACTTGCCAAATCATGTGCAGCCAGGAAACGTCCCATTCCGAAAACACGAGCTCGATGCCATTGTCCTTCGCGTTGCCGTAGACCCGGTAAGGAAGCGTGCCCTCGAACTGGCGCTCGATGGCCAGCAGCCAGGTGCGGTTGACCTTGCGCCCAAAATGGTTGTGCAGGATCACGTGCTTCTGATTCGCCGCGTCCCGGTAGTGTTCAACGACGATCCGGCGATCGGTCGGAATACGGCTGACCGCCTGCTGCGACCGGAGAAACCCGATCAGCTCCGTCGCCGCTCGGGCATCCATCCCGTAACCGCGTTCGAGCCATTGCACGGTTTCCTCGTCCGGCCGTTGCAGCCGCTCCTCCAGTTCCCTCTGGAACGAGGCGATTCGGGCGCCGAGTTCATAGGAACGCGCCGGGGACTCGTTCCGCCAGAACGGGATTTCGCTGAAACGGTTGCCGGCTTCCGTCGCGTATACTCTGTCGTGCCGGATGTCCGTGAGCGTCCAGGCTTGCGACCCGAGCTGCACGACGTCCCCCACTCGGGACTCGTGGATGAATTCTTCGTCCAGCTCGCCGATCTGCGCCCGGCTTTCCGCATGATGCACCGGATACGCCGAGCTCTGCGGGATCGTGCCCGCTCCCGTAACGGCCGCCATCGCGGAATTCGCCCGCCGCATCAGGCGGCCCGTCTCGCGATCCCAATCGAGCAGCGGCCGGACAAACGGATAAAAGCCGGACAGAACCTCCAGAATGGATTCCAGCCGTTCGCGGGGAAACGCCCGATAGCTGTCGCTTCGCGCGATCAGCCGATACACGCCGGAGACCGTGCGCTCCCGCTCCGCCACCATCGCTACCGTCTGCTGGGACAACACGTCCAAAGCGTCGCGGGGGACGACGATCTCCTCGATATCCCTCTCCGCGATCATGCGGCTCAGGACGGCGATGTCGGGAAGCGCGCCCTTGTAACGGGCGATGATCGCCCCCCGGCTCGTATCGCCGACGGAGTGTCCGGCGCGTCCGACGCGCTGAATGCCCGCGGCCGCCTCCGGCGGAGGGTCGATCTGGATGACGAAATCGACATGGCCCACGTCGATTCCGAGCTCCAGCGACGAAGTCGCGACGATGCAGCGAAGCTCGCCGGCCTTCAGCATCCGTTCCACTTCGAGGCGCCATTCCCGCGACATGCTGCCGTGGTGGGCCCGAGCCATCTCGTAGCCGGCGTGGTCGTTCAGACGCAAACAAAGCCGCTCGCATAAGCGGCGGCTGTTCACGTAAATGAGCACGGAGCGGCTGCCCGTCATCAGCTCCGTCAACAGGTCAAGCAGCGGCAGCCAAACAGCCGCGTCGCGCGTTTGAAGCTGCCGGTTCTGGTCCGGAATGCAGGCCATGATCGAATAAGACTTGACCATGTCGCTCTCCACGATTCGCACCGGCCTTGGGCGATAGCCCAAGGGGTGGACGAAGCCTTCTGCGTATAGAGACACGTCTGCGTCTGCGTTACCGTCGACCGGTCTTCCCGCCGATGCCTCCGTTTCCTCCCAACCGCCCAAATATCGCGCCACCCGCTCCAGCGGTTTCTGCGTCGCGGACACGCCGATCCGCTGCACGGCGGCTCCGCACGTTTCTTCCAGCCTCTCCAAAGAGAGAGACAGGTGGGAGCCCCGCTTGTCCGCAGCCAAATCGTGGATTTCGTCCACGATCACTTGGCGGACCGCGGACAGCATCTCCCGGCCCCTCTCCGAAGTTAACAGGATATAGAGCGACTCCGGCGTCGTGACGAGCAGGTCAGGCGGCCGGCGCAGCATAGCGGTCCGCTCCGACGGTTTCGTATCGCCCGTCCTGACGGCGCTGCGGATCCCCGGCCAATGCCCGCCGGATTCCTTCGCAACGAGTTCGAGCTCGTCCACGAACCCGAGCACGTGGTGATGGATGTCGTTGTTCAGCGCCTTCAAAGGCGTTACGTACAAAATCCGGACGCCTTTCCTTGCTGTTTCCGCTCCGCCTTCCTCTTTCTCCGTCAGAAGGCGGTTCAGGCAGGGAAGCAGCGCCGCCAGCGTTTTGCCGGAGCCGGTCGGCGCCGCGATCAGAGCGTGGCTGCCGGAAGTGATCGCGTCCCAAGACCTCCGCTGCACGTCCGTCGGTTGGCCGAACGTGGCTGCGAACCAAGCGGCAAGGACGGGATGCATGCCGTCAAACGGCGCACGTTCGGACATGGCCAACCGCTCCTTTCTGTATCGGATCGACTAAGAAACTCAGGACATGCTGGCCTTGAGCTCCAGCAAAGCGTCGCGAAGCTCGGCGGCGCGTTCGAACTGGAGGTTTTTCGCCGCGTCCTTCATCTCGTGCTCCAGCCGTTCGATCATCGACTGGCGATCCTTTTTGGACATCTTCTGCAGGTTCTCGGCGCCGGTCAAATAGCCGGCTTTCTGTTCCGCGACCTTCGTCGCCTCGATAACGTCCCGGACCTTCTTCTGGATCGTCTGCGGCGTAATGCCGTGCTTCTCGTTGTAAGCCATCTGGATCGTGCGCCGGCGCTGGGTCTCCGTGATCGCCTTCTCCATCGAATCCGTGATTTTGTCGCCGTACATGATGACGCGTCCGTCCGCGTTCCGCGCGGCCCGGCCGATCGTCTGGATGAGCGACCGCTCCGCGCGCAGGAACCCTTCCTTGTCGGCGTCCAGGATCGCTACCAAAGATACTTCCGGCAAGTCCAAACCTTCGCGGAGCAGGTTAATCCCGACCAGCACGTCGAACGTGCCGAGCCGCAAGTCGCGCAGGATCGCCATCCGCTCCAGCGTTTTGACGTCGGAGTGCAGGTACTGGACTTTGATGCCGACGTCTTTGAGATAGTCCGTCAGGTCCTCGGCCATTTTCTTCGTCAGCGTCGTCACGAGCACGCGCTCGTCCTTGGCGATCCGCTGCCGGATTTCGCCGAGCAGGTCGTCGATCTGCCCCTTGGTCGGGCGTACCTCGATCACCGGATCGAGCAAGCCGGTCGGCCGGATGATCTGTTGCACCATCGTGGGGCAATGCTCGAGCTCGTACGGTCCCGGCGTCGCGGAAACGTAGACGAACTGCTTGGCCTTTTCCTCGAACTCCTCAAATCGCAGCGGCCGGTTGTCGAGTGCGGACGGCAGGCGGAATCCATGGTCGACCAGCACTTCCTTGCGCGCACGGTCCCCGTTGTACATCGCGCGGACTTGCGGCAATGTGACGTGCGACTCGTCGATGACGACAAGGAAATCGTCGGGGAAAAAGTCCATCAGCGTATACGGCGTCGCGCCCCGCTCGCGGAAGGTCAACGGGCCGGAATAGTTCTCGATGCCGGAGCAGAAGCCCATTTCGGCCATCATCTCCAGATCGTAACGCGTTCGTTGCTCCAGGCGCTGCGCTTCCAGCAGCTTGCCGGCCTCGCGGAGCTCCGCGAGCCGTTCCTCGAGCTCCCGCTCGATGTTCACGAGCGCGACCTTCATTTTCTCTTCTGCGGTCACGAAGTGGGACGCCGGGAAGATGGACACATGGTCCCGTTCGCCGACGATCTCGCCCGTGAGCACGTCGATTTCGGTTATCCGTTCGATTTCGTCGCCGAACAGCTCCACACGGATCGCCTGGTCGCCCCGCGAGACCGGGAAAATCTCGATGACGTCGCCCCGCACCCGGAACGTCCCGCGGACGAAGTTCAAGTCGTTCCGCTGGTATTGGATATCGACGAGCTTATGCAGGATATCGTTACGCGACCGTTCCATGCCGACCCGCAGGCTAAGCCGCAAATCCCTGTATTCTTCCGGAGAACCCAAGCCGTAGATGCAGGACACGCTCGCCACGATGATGACGTCCCGCCGCTCGAACAGCGAGGACGTGGCGCTGTGGCGCAGCTTATCGATCTCGTCGTTGATGCTGGAATCCTTCTCAATGTAGGTATCCGAAGAAGGAATATAGGCTTCCGGCTGATAGTAATCGTAGTAACTGACGAAGTACGTGACCGCGTTTTCCGGGAAAAACTCCTGGAACTCGCTGCACAGTTGGGCCGCCAGTGTCTTGTTGTGAGCGATGACCAGCGTAGGCTTGTTCACCTTCGCGATCGTCTGCGCGATTGTGAAGGTTTTGCCCGTGCCGGTGGCGCCGAGCAGCGTCTGATACCGCTTGCCTTCCACGATCCCTTCCGCCAGCTGGCGGATCGCTTCCGGCTGGTCGCCCTGCGGGGAATACTCCGATACGAGCTTGAATTTCTTATCCAGCAAATTCGCGTTCGCCATAAGCGGCAAAACCTCCAATATTCGCATTTCTTTTGGTGCACCTAACGTGGATTACTCTCTATGAGGAGTGAGCGCGAAGCCCATCTCGTTGACGAATGTGTGTTCCCATTGATTATACCTTTTTCCATAAAGAGCGTCAAAAAAGAGGGGTCTCCTCCACTACCCGATTTTTGGCACATTGACGTATAATGAATTTATTTAGTGAATGGTTCATTCTGGCTATATTGGAGGAAGACGGATGGGACTTTTTTCATTCATGAAAGGCCAATTCATCGAAGTCATCGAGTGGCTCGGCGAATCCGGCGAGATCGTGTACCGGTTCCCGGCATACGACAACGCCATCAAAATGGGAGCCCAGCTGACCGTGCGGGAATCGCAGGCAGCCATATTCCTCGACGAAGGCAAAATCGCCGACGTGTTCGGACCCGGCCGTTATACGCTCAGCACGCAAAACCTGCCGGTGCTGACGGCGCTGCGTTCCTGGAAGCACCTGTTCAACTCCCCTTTCAAGGCGGACGTGTTCTTCGTCAGTACCGCGATCTTCTCGGACATGAAATGGGGAACGACGAACCCGGTCATCATGAGGGACCCCGAGTTCGGCATGGTCCGGCTGCGCGGCTTCGGCGTTTATGCGTTCCGAATTAAGGACCCGGCCGTTTTCCTTCCTGAAATTTACGGTACGAGGCAGGACTTCTCGCTCGACAGCATCGCCGGCTATCTCAAAAGCATGATCGTTTCGGGACTGAGCGACCTTCTCGGCGAAACGAAAATTCCGGTCGCGGACCTGTCCAGCTCCTATGATGAAATCGGCGTGCAGGCGCGAGAACGGCTGCAGCCGCGTTTCAATGCCATCGGACTTGAACTGACCGACCTGAACGTCGAAAACCTTTCGCTGCCGGAAGAAGTCGAGAAAATGATCGACCGCAAATCGTCGATGAACATCGCCGGCAATCTCGACCAATATATGAAATACCAAGCCGCGGAGGCGCTCCGCGAAGCCGCGAACAATCCGGACGGCGGCGCTGCCGGAACGGGAGCCGGCCTCGGTGCCGGCATGGCGATGGGCCAAATGTTCGCGCAAGCGATGAACGCGCAGCAACCCGCAGCCGCAGCCTCGCAATCGGCTTCAGGCGCCGCTCCCGGGACGGAGAAGAAGTTTTGCTCGGAATGCGGCGGCCAGCTATCGCCCGGCGCGAAGTTCTGCTCCAGCTGCGGAACGAAGGTGTAACGGGCGATGGCGATCGGTGCGCAAGCGGTAACGGCCGCTCCCGTCGGCTTCCCTTGCTCGGGGTGCGGCGGCCAGATGCAATTCGATACGGCTTCGCAGGGTTTGAAATGCCGGTATTGCGGAGCGGAGCAAAGCATCGAAAATCTCGCGGGTCAGCCGCGGGAGCATGAATTCGATGAAGACGGCGGGGATGAAGCGGAACAAACCGATTGGGGCACGGAGCAGCAGGCGATCCACTGCGAAAGCTGCGGCGGGGAAACGTTGATCCCAGCCGGCCAGACTGCGACGACATGCGTCTTCTGCGGCTCGCCCAAGGTACTGCCTCAGGGAAATCCCGGCACCATTCGGCCGGAATCGGTCATTCCGTTCCGGACTTCCCGGGACGAGGCCGCGGCGCTGTTCAAGAAGTGGAAGAAAAAACGCTGGTTCCTGCCGAACGATTTCAAGAAGCAGGACGTCAAAGCGAATCTTAACGGCATTTATATTCCTTATTGGACCTACGACGCCGAAACTTACTCCGTCTACTCCGCGGAAGTCGGCGTTTACCATTACCGCACGGTGACGAAGACCCGAACCGTCAACGGAAAAACGGAAACGTATACCGAAACGGAGCGCTATACCGTCTGGCATTGGACCCACGGAGACTATGGGCGCGGCTTCGACGACATCCTGATTCCGGCATCCGGCCACTACGACGACGCCCTGCTGGAGAAGCTCGGCGATTTCGATTTAAGCAAGCTGAACGGCTACAGGCCGGAATATTTGAGCGGATTCATCGCCGAGCGATACTCAGTCTCCCGCCGGGAAGGCTGGCAGCGGGCACGGGACAAGGCCGATTCCGTGCTGGAAACGGAAATCCGCCGCGAGATCGGCGGCGACGAGCTCCGCAACCTGAGCATCCGGACCCAATACTCGGACATCACCTACAAGCATCTGCTGCTCCCTGTCTGGAATGCCGCCTACACGTACAAGACCAAGCCATACCGGTATATGGTCAACGGCCAAACCGGCACCGTATCCGGACGGGTTCCCCGCAGCGCGGTGAAGATCGCTTTCTTCACGCTCGGCTGCCTCGCGGTTGCGGGAATCGCCCTTTATTTATGGAGTCAATCTTCCGCCTCATGAATAGTTAACCCTTATCGAGCCGCTCGCCAATCCAGGTTGGGCGGTTTTTCATTGACAATAATTCGATAATTAGAATATTATCTAAATATCGAAAGATATGGACCCAAGGAGGTGATTTCCCGGATGAACGAGTCGTTCAAGGCGCTGTCGGACCCGACCCGCAGGAAAATCATCCAACTGCTCAAAGAGCGCGACCTGACCGCCGGCGAAATCGCCGACAGCTTCTCCATCTCCAAGCCGAGCATTTCGCATCATCTCAACATTTTGAAGCAGGCCCGGCTGGTGCAGGACGAAAGGCAAGGCCAGAACATTTTATACTCCCTCAACCTTACCGTCATGCAGGAAGTCATGGGTTGGTTTCTCGGCATGATGGGACCAAAGGAGAATGACTCATGACCACAACGACGGAAAACAAAAAAATCTGGACGCGCAGGGACGTTTGGTTAATCGGTTTTAATGTGGCGGCATTCATCGTATTGTTCGCGGTTTTCAACGGAAGCCTGCCCGACGTCGTCGGCTCCCATTACAACGTCGCAGGCGAGCAGGACGGCACGATGCCCAAGTGGGGCTTCTGGCTGCTCACCGCCGTGTTGTTGATCGGGCTCCCCCTTCTGATGAAGGCGCTTCAGTTCGCCGATCCGCGCAAAGCGAATTATGCTTGGTTCGACGGCTTCTTCGACCTGTTCCGGTGGGCTCTGTCCCTGTTCATGCTGGGCGTATTCCTGATGATGATTTTCACGAACTTGGGCTACCACATTCCGGCGATTAACATCCTGCTCGGCGGCCTCGGCGTGCTCTGGTTCGTAATCGGAAACCGTCTCGGCCAAGTCCGCAGCAACTTCTTCTTCGGCATCCGCACCCCATGGACGCTGATGGACGACAACAACTGGAGATTGACCCACCGTTTCGGCGCGAGAATGTGGGTGATCGCGGGCTTGATCATGTTCGTTTGCTGCTGGTTCGTGAACGCCTACGCGGCCGCCGCCATTCTGATCTCGTGCGCCGCATTGAGCGCGATCGTGCCGATGGTTTACTCGTATTTGCTGTTCGCGCGCCAAAGCAAGAAGGTTTGAAATGGCATGAAGAAAGCCCGTGAGCGGTTATGCTCACGGGCTTTTTACTCATTTTTTCGCGCTTCTGGGCGGCAGGCCCGGATCCGGCTGAGGCATCGGCGGCGTTTCCGGCTCAATGACCGCTGCTTCCGACGCAGCGTCGGTACCTTCTGCGGCCGCTTGCTCCGCATTCGCAGCCATCGATTCCGACCGGGCGAACGCCAGGCCCGCGCGTCGGCGCGCACCGGCGCTGCGCAGGTTTTGCCACAGGGACGCCGACCTCGGTGTGGCGACGAAGTCCGCCGACTCATCCGGCGCGAGCACCAGGCCGAGCTGGTGATGCTCCCCGGCGTAGCGGGCGCGCTGCAGGAATTTCACGTGTCCTTCGCGATTCGCCACTTCCATTTTGCAAAACGCCGATTGCCGCTGAAGTGCCGCGTGCAGATCCTCTTTGGTACGGGTTGTGCTTCCGTTGACCTTGCGGATCGTTTCGCCGGCCATCAGCCCCATTTCAGCGGCCGGGGTTCCGGGCAGTACCGCCAGGATCTTGACGCCGGTGCCGTCCTGTGCGTAAAGCGGGTGGCGTCCCGCTTCCCGGAAGCGGCTGAAGAACACGAGAGCCTCATGCAAGCCGAAAGCCGCAATGGATGCCGCCACGGCGAGAGGCGGCCAATAGATGGCCCCTGCAGCCAACGCGGCAAGCACGATCCCGTAATAAATCAGTTGATTGCCGGCGTCCTTCGCCTTTCGCTCCGGCCAGAAAGTCTCCGTCCGGTCGCTGAATCCGATCACGACGGGGAACGCCATAAACGTCCACAAAGCCATATCCGCGGCGGCACTGCCGAAAAGCGGCGCCCACGGCAGCGAAAATCCGTCTCCGCCCGATGACGGTACCAGCCACAGCAGCGGGATAGGCCATGCGCCGGACAAGGCGTACGCGCCGACCGGTTTGCCCCGTTTTCCTTCCAGGAACAGCGGAATGGCCGTTTTCGCGCCTTGCACGCGGACGAGGAACCCTTCCGCGACATGCAGCAAGCCCGCCAAGAACAGGAGTCCCGGTACATCGATGTCGTCGATCGCCTGCAATGCTTCCAGCGCGAATCCGCTCGTTTGATCGGCCGGGACTGTCCAGGAAAGGATCGCTTGCAGCAATCCCAGCGCTCCCGCGGCATAAGCCAGGCAAATATAGCGCAGCCGGAACAACGCGAGCACAAGCATCGCCGCCCACACGCACAGCAAGGTCTCGGGCGACAACGCGGCGCCCGCTCCGAGTCCCGCTGCGGAAAGCGCAAGACCCACAACGGCGCCTGCCCCCAGCCGGATGAGGACCAGGTACAAGGAGCCGTACAACCGGACGTGGAACAATCTCCGTTGCAGCGTCACACCCTGGCTCGCGTGCCACCAAACCAGCAATACCGCGATATATAAATAAGGCATAGAAAGCAGGCCGAGAACGGCCTGTCCCGCCTCCTGCAATCCGTTCAGCAGAGGATCCACGGGGACCTCCCCCTTCCGTCAACCACCTACATATTCGACGGAGGGAGAAAAATTCCTCCCCGCCGAAGTCAGCCCGATCATGCTCCGCGCCTTGTCCAGCGCGGCCTGAAGCTGTTTGTCGTTCTCCGGTTTCTGAAGCTCCCCATACAGCGCCTCCTCCAGCCGGTCCGCCGTCTTCTCGTCCACGGTTCCGGTCACCGTCAAACCTTCTTGTTGTTGGAATGACCGCAGCGCTTGCTCCGTCGCTTCGCTGAAATAGCCGTCCTTGCGGTCCGCCGGAAACCCGACGCCCTCCAGGATGTTTTGGAGGTTTTTCACGTCTTCCCCCGTCTCGTCCCGCTTGAGCACCCGGTCGCGCGGAAGCTTGAACGCCAGCCAGTAATCCGGCTGCGCCACCTTCAGATCCGGTTCGATGCCTTGATGATGGATCCACGTCCCGTCGGGAAGCAGCCATTTGAACACGGTCAATTTAAGCAGGCTTCCGTCGCCCAAGTCGTCGCCGTAGCTGATTTGGACGGTCCCTTTTCCGAAAGAAGTCTCCCCGACCAAAACCGCTCCCGCCGACTGCCTCAGCGCCCCGGCCAAAATTTCCGCCGAGCTCGCGCTGGCTTTGTTGATGAGCACCAGAATCGGGTATGTCTTCGCTTGATCCGGCTTGGCTTGGGACAACGCCTGTACGCGGTGTCCGTCGTTATATTCGTATTGGACGATCACCTTGCCGGCAGGTACGAGCAAGCTCGCGATTTTCTCCACGGAATCGGTCATGCCACCCGGATCGTTCCGAAGGTCGACGACGAGCGCCTTCATTCCCTTGGTTTCCATCGCTTTGAGTTCGTCTTCCACCTGGACCGGAGTGTTCATGGAAAACTGGCTGATCGACAGCCGGCCGATCCCATCCTCGCCAAGCTGCGCTTTCACCGTTTCCATCGGAATCCGGTCGCGCACCAGCTCCAGCTCGATCGGCTCTTTCGCCCCCGAGCGCAGCACCTTCAGCTTGGCTTTGGTGCCTTTAGGCCCGCGGATTTTCGCTGCCGCGTCGCTTAAGGACAAGCCTTGCAAGCTCTCTCCATTCACCATGAGCAGCACGTCACGCGCCTGCAGCCCCGCCCTCTCCGCCGGAGAATCCTTCATCGGCGAATCGACGACGATCATGCCGTTTTCCTTCTTCAAATCGGCCCCGATCCCGGTAAAGGCTCCTTGCGTCGTATCCGTGAATTTGCCTGCTTCTTCACTGGACATATAAACGGAGTAAGGATCGCCGAGCGACTCCACCATGCCTTGGAGCGCGCCGTCGATGAGCGCCCTGCGGTCCGCCGGAACCATGTAATGGTCGCCGATCAGGTCGAGCGCTTTGTTCAGCTTATCCAGTTCTTCTTGCCTCAGTCCGTCCGGAGAATCGATTCCCTTCACGGACGTGACGGGCATGATGGCGGTCGGCGTCAGCCCGCCGGCTTGAACCGCGCCCCAAGTCGCCGCTCCGCCGGCGATGGCCGCGAGCACCGCGAGCGCCAAAACCGTACGACCTCGGACCCACACGGCCATCCACTTCCTTTTATCGGTCTCTCTTCTCGATTATGACACGTAAACCGGACTTCTCCTAGATGCAAATTCAACGAAAAGCCGGCTTGCTTATGAACAAAGCCGCCCCCGGTCCTCCGCACGCCCCAGGCGTTCTCGCGGCGGAGCCGGACGGCGGCCGTCCGTTCCAACTCGTTATTTCAGGTAAGGAACCGGGCTCACGGGCTCGGAGTTCTTGCGAACTTCAAAGTGAAGATGCGGCCCGGTCGAAGCGCCGGTCGAACCGACCAGCGCGATTTTCTCGCCGCGCTTGACGGTATCTCCCTTGTTCACGAGGATGCCGCCGTTTTTAATATGACCGTATACGGTCCAAAGCCCGCCGCCATGGTCGATGATGACGCAGTTCCCGTAGCTGCTCCACCACTGCGCGACGATGACGACGCCGGATTCCGCGGCGTAGATCGGCGTTCCTTGCGGGACGGCCATATCCATGCCCGTGTGAAGCTGCTTTTTCCCCGTGATCGGATGGATCCGGTAGCCAAACGGCGACGTGATCCGGTAGCTCACGTGCAGCGGAACGGCGAGCTTGCCGCCCGTATAGTAGGTCTTCAGCCGGTTTTTCTCCGCCTGAAGCTTGGACATCTTGCTCGCCAGAGCCATGAGCTCTTTCTCCGATTCCTCGCTGATCTCCTCGGAATCTTCAATCTGCTGAGCGAGCTGCGACACCATTTCTTCTTTGTCGTTTTCCTTGCTCTCGAGATCGGCTTTCTGGTCGGCGATCTGCTCGTAAAGCTGTTTGACCTCTTCGAGATCCTGCGTCACTTCCGCTTTCTTCTGCTCGACCAACGCCCGCACGGTCTTCTGGTCAACCAGCAGGTCGCGGGTTTGCGTGGTGATGGACTGGAAAGCGTCAAAACGGCTGATGAAATCCGAGAAACTCGTCGCGCTGAGCAAAACGTCCATATACGAGACGGCTCCGTTCGTGTACATCAGACGCACGCGCGAATCAAGCTGGTCGCTGGTGGAAGCCTCCTTGGCCATGGCATCCTCCAGCTCCAGACTCGTTTGCCGAAGATTATCTTCCGTTTGCGCGACTTTATCTTGGGTCTGCGCCAATTTGGTGCCCGCCTGGTCGATTTGCTTCATCAGGGCGTCGATTTCCTCTTTGGTCGCCTGTTTCTTGGTCGTGAGGCTCTTGACGTCTTTTTGGGCCTGGCTTTTCTGCCGGGCTTTGGCGTCCATTTCGGCTTGCAGCTGCTTGATCTGCTTGTTGATCTTGTCCAACTGGGAAGAGGCCGCTTGTCCCGGATAAGGGGACGAAACGAACATGGCGATCATGACGACCGCGAGCGTCAGGGCGATTTTCCTTTTCACCGGAGTCCTCCTTCTGACTGCGTTTATATTAAACTTTCAAATATTTGCGGACGGAGAGCGTGCTGCCCCAGACGCCGAGCAGAAGTCCAAGGGCGGCAACCGTGCCGGTCACGATCCAACCGACGTCCTTCACCGACGCAAGCTCGATCATGTAAAGGCCGATGTCCTGCTGCGCCGTCGTGATCAATTCCGAGTAGCCGTACAAAAGAATGCCGGAAGTGATGGCCGAACCGGCGATGCCGATCAGCACCCCTTCGATGAAGAAAGGCCAGCGAATGAAGTTGTTCGTGGCGCCGACCATTTTCATGATCGAAATTTCGCGCCGTCTGGCCATGATGGTCATTTTGATCGTCGTGGAAATGAGGAACATCGCCATCACCGCGAGACCCGCGACGATGACCAGGCCGATGTTGCGCACCGCATTCGTGATACGGAAGAGCTTTTCTACCGTTCCCGCTCCGTATTTAACGGCCGTAATAGGCTTGTCCGGGTCGGTCTCGTTGATCGCCTGGATCTTCTTCGCGGCGAAGCCGATCGTCTGCGGTTGATAGACTTCGATTTCGAACGCATCCGGCAGCGGATTCGTCTCGTCCGTGTAGCCCTCAAGCGCGACGCGGCTTTCTTCGTCCATGCTGTCGCGCAGGCGTTTGAGCCCCTCCGCCTTCGAAATGAAGGTGACGGTTTTGAGCTCCGGAATCCGGCGGATCGTGCGACTGATCTCTTCGATTTTGGGCCGCTCGAGACCGATCTTCAGGTAAACGCGGATCTGAACCTGATTGTCGAGCTGGTCGGCGAGTTTGTTCACATTTAAGGCCAACAGCATGAATACGCCTAATATGAACAACGAAACGGTGATCGAGCTGATCGACGCGAAGGTCATCCAGCCGTTGCGCGCCACGTTTTTGCCGCCCTCCCGCAGATGGCGGACGAGGGTGCTAAGCCTCATAGCCGTATTCCCCTCTCTGCTGGTCGCGCACGATGGTGCCCCGCTCGATGGCGATGACGCGCTTACGCATCGTGTTCACGATTTCTTTGTTGTGGGTGGCCATGACGATGGTGGTGCCGCGGAAATTGATCTCCTCGAGGAGCTTCATGATTCCCCACGAGGTTTCGGGGTCAAGATTCCCTGTCGGCTCATCAGCCACGATGACCGCAGGGCTGTTGACGATCGCGCGAGCGATCGCGACGCGTTGCTGTTCACCGCCGGAGAGCTGGGCAGGCAGGCTGTTCGCTTTATGCTTCAGGCCGACCAGGTCAAGCACTTCCATCGTGCGCCTCTTGATCGTGCGGCGGGGAGCCTCGATGACTTCCATGGCGAAAGCGATATTATCGTAGGCGGACAGCTTCGGGAGCAGCCGGTAATCTTGGAAAATGACCCCGATATTCCGCCGAACGTATGGAATTTTGCGTTGCTTGAGCTTGCCTATATTGAAACCGTTGACGGAGATTTGTCCCTTGCTCGGGACTTCCTCCCGGTAAATGAGCTTCATGAACGTCGACTTGCCGGCGCCGGAAGGACCTACGACGTAGACGAACTCGTTGCGGTCGATCACCACGTTGATTCCTTGCAGGGCGATCGTACCGTCGGGGTAGGTCTTCCAGATGTCTTGCATTTCGATCACGATATCACTTCCTGTTAGGATTCGGACTTTAGCTACTTCGACATCATGCTATAAAATCCTTTATTTGTCGACTTTTCCGGCGCGAAAAGAGTCATATATATACCCCAAAACCGTTGGCCTGCAACACATCATGGAATTCTTTAAAATTTTCTAATCTTTGCGGAAATCCAAACCTTGGCTGAGCTTATATATTGTAAAGAGTTTTCGCAGAGTCATAGGGGGCGAGGGAACCGTGAAAAAGGGCTTGCTTGTCGCTTGGGCGGCGGTATTGGTGGCGATCGGCGGAGGGGCTGCGGCTGCTACGTATCATATTGGGCAGGATGATCGCCTTCCGGCGGGATTCTCGGTTGGGGGCTGGGAGGCCGGCGGGTTGTCGGCAGACGAGGCGTTGGGGGAGCTGCGGGGTCGGTTGGCGGGTTTGGAGAAGATGCAGGTTAAGGCGGTGGCATCGGGGGAGGATTCGAGTGTGGGGTTGCCGGTTAAGACCGTGCAGCAACTTGGATTGCGGGTCTCGGCCGACGAAGCGGTGGAAGCGATGGAGCGGTATCGCGACCGCGGCTGGTGGGACCGGGCGTGGATGCGGCTAATCTCGGGGGAGCGCGGAATGTCGTATCCCGTAGAGCTGGCTTGGGACGACGGGGTTTTGCAGCGTGAGGTTCAGCGCGCTTGGGGCGGCGCCGCCGGCAGTCAGCCGAAGGTTGCTACGCGAGTGATTACGGCGGATGACCAGGTCGTTTATACGCGGGAAGTAGTAGGGAGAGAAGTTGATTTGAAGACGTTGGCGGCTCGGGTGAAGGAGCTTGTTCCGTTATCGTTAGCGGCAGATGTGGCTGCGGAACCGCGGAAAATCGCGTTGCCGATTATTGAGACCATCCCGAAGGTGACGATTGCTTCCTTAAAAGAGGAAGGCATCGATCGGAAGATCGCCGAGTTCACCACCTCCTTCGCAACGAGCGCAGAAGGGCGATCGCATAACGTTACAGCAGCCGCGAAAGCTTTGAACGATACGCTGCTGATGCCCGGTGATGTTTTCGAATATGGCAAAATCGTCGACAAAGCCGACAAAGAATACGGCTACCGCGAAGCGCCGGTCATCGTCAACGGCAAGCTGACGCCGGGAGTCGGCGGCGGCATCTGCCAAGTGTCGAGCACGCTGTACAACGCCATCCTGCTCGCAGGCCTGGACGTCGTGGAGCGCCGGAACCACTCCATCCCCGTGCACTACCTGCCTCCGGGGTTGGACGCTACTTTCGCAGACGGCTACATCAATTTCCGATTCAAGAATACGACAGAAAAACAATTGCTCATCCGCACGGTTGTGCAGGATAAGCACGTAACGGTTAAGCTGTTCGGTACGCTCGACGAGCACGTTTCCTACCGCACGGAAACGAAACAGGTGAAAGTAGTCTCGCCTCTGGTCCGTTACGTGAGCAATGACACGGTTACACTCGGCCAAGAGCAAGTTCTGCAGAGAGGCGAAGCCGGCATGGTCGTGGACACTTTCCGCATAAAGTTGCTCGATGGTCAAGAAGTATCGCGCGAACGACTGCCCCGCTCCAGCTACCGCGCTCAGGATGGGTTGATTGCGGTGAATCCGGAGGATCCGCGACTGAAGCCGCAGGACACGACACCTCCGCCATCTGGTCAGGAGGGTCCTGTGGAGCCGGTGTAATTTATAAGGGGTTATCTCCAAAGGTCGACATCGGCCTCGGGGATAACCCCGCTTTTTGTAATCTGAATCACAAAAATCGAAAGTTTTCTATTTTTTTTGCGAAAGTTGTCTCTTGTCCTATTAAATGCGACATAGGATGGGACGATATTAATATTGGAGATGGAAAATCATGTTTTGTGAGGAGAATTCGGCATAGGGCAGGTGAGACCGTCAGTCTTCGACACAAGATCAACCTTTCCACCCGATGTCAATCAGTATCACAAGATGAGAAAAAAAGGAGAATGAAGGAATGGAAAAAAGAAGCTTCAAAAAAATTCTTTTGAGTACCGTTCTTAGCGCGGCACTCGCGATCGTACCTGCCACGTTCGCAAGCGCAGCGACTGTGAGCGTAGACTGGGACCCGGCCAATCTGACGGTTAACAATAACGTCGGCATTGCGGACACGGTGGTCCTCACCGGCCTGAAAGCTGGAGCAGTCATGAAAGTTTACAAAACCAATCCTGCCGACACGTCTGCGAAACCGAAGTTGCTCGGACAAGCTACCGCAAAAGATGGCACGGCTACGGCTACCGTCGGCAACTTGACCGAAGGCGACGACATTTTCGTTACTGTTGTGTTGGAGACTTCTGCAAGTTCTAAAAAAGTCGGCGCTCCGGCAAAAACGGAAAAAGCCGTCACTGACCAAGTTTACGTTCAAAACAATGCCGGAATCGCGGACACTGTCACTGTAACGGGGCTTACCTACGCCGGAACTAAAGTTACCGTGTTGAACGGCACGACGCCTATCGGTACGGGAACTTCCGCTTTAGTGTCTTCCAAATCCACTGCGGTTAAAGATGTCGTGATCTCGATCCCGACCAAGTCCAACCTGGGCAATGGTTCTTCCGGTTCCATTAACATTGTTCTCCAAGATAAAGGCAAAGACCCGTCCGATCCTGTCTCAGTTTCTTTCAGCGCAGAAGAAAAAACCTCTGTCACGGGAGTAACTTACGCTACTTATAACAACTTTGGAAAAGCTGACCAAGTCAAAGTGTCTAACATCGGAAATACGGGACTCGTTGCTGGTGATACGGTAATCCTCTGGAAAGAATCTGGGGCAAAGACGAAGATCGCTTCCGCAGTGGTCTCGAAATCTCTGGTGGCAACCTTCAACGTTGCTAATCTTGACTCCACAGGAGCTGCTGGATCCGTATGGTTTACGGTTACCAGAAAAGGATACCTGCAATCCGATGCTCAGGAAGCTAAGTTCGATGCTGAGCCTGTTACCGACAAACCTTCTGTAACAGGAGTAACCTATGTGAACAGTAAATCTACTTCCGACAAAGTAACAATTGCAAATAGCAGCATCAAAAAAGGTGCTACCGTAACCCTGTTTGACAACGGAGCGAAAATCGCTTCCGGTACGGTTACGGTTGAAGGAACCATCACGCTTAGCGCTTCCAATAAGCTTGGTGCTACCGGCGGAACGAAACTGACGATCACGGTTAAAGAAGTGGGCAAACGCGAATCCATTGCATCCGATGAATTCAGCTACGGCCCGGAATCCTAAGCCATCTCTTGAAGACGAGAACGCCGGTATAGCCGGCGTTCTTCTTTTATGGCAAAAATCCCGAACCATCAAATAAATGGTTCGGGATTTTCGTTATCTACCGACTCTTCTCTGCATACTCCGCAACCCACTCTGACGTGCCAGCCATCACAGCTTCCGCACGTTCAATGGCTGCTGCCACTTGAACAGTAGCCGTGCCTCCATAGACGTTACGCGCGTTGACGACGCTCTCCGGCTGAAGCACCTGATAGATCGTGTCGTCGAACAGCGTGGAGAATTGCTTAAACTCGTCCAAGGTGAGGTTGAGTAGGAACTTGTTGTTCTGGATGCAGTACAGAACCGTCTTGCCGATGACTTCGTGCGCTTGACGGAACGGAAGTCCCTTCGAGGCCAGGAAGTCGGCGATGTCCGTCGCGTTGGAGAAGTCCTGGTCGACGGCTTTGCGCATCTTGTCCGTACGCACTTTCATCGTTTCGATCATCGGCGCGTACAGCTGCAGGGCGCCCTGGAGCGTCTTCACCGTATCGAACATGCCTTCCTTGTCTTCCTGCATGTCCTTGTTGTAGGCCAGCGGAAGCGACTTCAGCACGGTCAGCAGGCCGATCAAGTTACCATAAACTCGCCCCGTCTTGCCTCGGACCAATTCCGGCACGTCGGGGTTTTTCTTCTGCGGCATGATGCTGGAACCGGTGCAGAATGCATCATCCAGCTCGACGAACTGGAATTCGGTGCTGGACCACAGGATCAGCTCTTCGCTCAGTCGCGACAGATGCGTCATGATGAGCGATGCGTTCGCGAGGAACTCGACGATGAAGTCACGGTCGCTCACGGCGTCGAGGCTGTTTTCATAGACGCGTCCGAAGTTCAGCTGCTTCGCCGTAAACAAACGGTCGATCGCGAACGTGGTGCCGGCAAGGGCGCCTGCCCCTAGAGGCAACATATCGATGCGCTTGTAGCTGTCCTGCAGGCGTTCGATATCGCGTCCGAACATGGACACGTACGCCATGAGGTGATGCGCAAAAAGAATCGGCTGCGCCCGCTGCAGATGCGTGTACCCCGGCAGGATCGTGTCGAGGTTGGCTTTCGCTTGCCCGATCAATGCCGTTTGAAGCTTGTGCAGAAGGTCGACGAACTCGACGACCCTCTTGCGCAGGTACAAGTGCATATCGGTCGCCACCTGGTCATTGCGGCTGCGGCCGGTATGCAGCTTGCCGCCGACGGGACCGATTTCCTCGATGAGTGCCTTCTCGACGCTCATGTGAATGTCTTCGTCTGCGACGAGAAACTCGTGCTCGCCGTTCAGAATCCGCTGCCGAACCTTCAGCAGTCCATCCTTAATCTGCTCGACATCTTCCGCCGGGAGGATGCCGCATTGTCCAAGCATCGTCACATGTGCCAAGCTGCCCTGAATGTCTTCTTCGGCGAGCTCCTTGTCGAACGTGATCGAAGCCGTATATTCTTCTACCAGCTGGTCGGTTTTCTTCGTGAACCGGCCGCCCCACAGCTTGCTCATGAACGCGAAGCCCCCTTAAACGCCCGAGGCGCCGTTCACGCCGGAGGATACTTTGAGACGCAGCGCGTTCAGGCGGATGAAGCCGGTCGCGTCGCCTTGGTCATACGCTTGCGTCGGGTCCGCTTCCATCGTGGCGATGTGCGGGTTGTACAGGCTGACCGGGCTCTTCAGGCCGGCTGCCATGATATTGCCTTTGTACAACTTCAGGCGAACGGTACCGGTCACGTTCTTCTGGCTCTCGGTCACGAGAGCTTGAATCGCGAGACGTTCCGGCGCGAACCAGAATCCGTTATACACGAGTGAGCTGTATTTGGAGATCAGCGAGTCGCGCAAATGCATGACGTCGCGGTCCATCGTGATCGATTCCATTTTGCGGTGAGCAGTGAACAGGATCGTTCCGCCCGGCGTCTCGTATACGCCGCGGCTCTTCATGCCGACGAAGCGGTTTTCGACCATGTCGACGCGGCCGATGCCGTGTTTGCCGCCGAGCTCGTTCAGCTTCTCCATGACGGCCAGCGGACTCAAACTCTCACCGTTCACGGCGACGCAATCGCCTGCTTCGAAGTCCAGCTCGACGTATTCCGCTTGATCCGGCGCTTTTTCCGGAGAGACGGACAGGACGTACATGTCCTGGACGTCGTCCGCGCTGGAATCGAACCACGGATCTTCGAGCATGCCGCTCTCGAAGCTGATGTGCAGCAGGTTGCGGTCCATCGAATACGGCTTCGACGCCGATGCTTGAACCGGAATGCCGTGTTTCTCGGCATAAGCGATCATTTCGGCGCGGCCCGGGAAGGCGTTACGGAACTCTTCATTCCGCCAAGGCGCAATGACTTTGATGTCCGGCGCCAGAGCAGCGGCCGTCAATTCGAAGCGCACTTGGTCGTTGCCTTTGCCGGTAGCGCCGTGAGCGATTGCCGTTGCGCCTTCCGCGCGTGCGATTTCAACCATGCGCTTGGCGATAAGCGGACGAGCGATGGACGTGCCGAGCAAGTATTGCCCTTCGTACAGCGCACCGGCTTGGAACATCGGATAGATGAAGTCCTTCGCGAATACCGCGCGCAGGTCGTCGATGTACACTTTGGAAGCGCCGGTTTTCTTCGCTTTCTCTTCCAAACCGTCGAGCTCTTCCTTCTGCCCGATGTCGGCGGTAAACGTAATGATTTCGGCATCGTAGGTTTCCTTGAGCCACGTCAGGATGACGGACGTATCGAGACCCCCGGAGTATGCCAGCACGATTTTTTCTTTGGCCATGACGGTTTCCCCTACCTTCTCTATCCTCTAAAATGGTCGATCCGCCCGCTTACATGATCGCGGCCATGATCGCTTTCTGCGCGTGGAGACGGTTCTCGGCTTCGTCGAAAATGACGGAGTGAGAGCCATCGATGACGCCTTCGCTCACTTCTTCGCCGCGGTGGGCCGGCAGGCAGTGCATGAACAAATAGTCGGCCTTGGCGGATTTGACGAGCGCTTCGTTCACTTGGTATTTGGCGAACGCTTTCTCGCGTTCCTTCTGCTCTTCCTCGAAGCCCATGCTCGCCCAAACGTCGGTGTAGACGATATCGGCGTTCTCGATCGCTTCGCGCGGATCGCGGACGATGTCGATCCGGGAGCCGGTTTCCCCGGCTACTTCCCGGGAGAGCTTGACGATCTCCGGATCCGGATCGTACCCTTCCGGCGAGGCGCCTGCGTAGTGCATGCCCAGCTTGCTCGCCCCCATCATAAGGGAGTGGGCCATATTGTTGCCGTCGCCGATGTAAGCGATTTTCAGCCCTTCGAGACGTCCCTTATGCTCGAGCACCGTCTGATAGTCAGCAAGCGCCTGGCAAGGGTGAGATTGGTCAGACAAAGCATTGATGACCGGGATCGTCGCTCCTCTCGCCAGCTCGACCACGTTGCGGTGGCCGAACGTACGGATGATCATGCCGTCCAAATAACGGGACATGACCTGTGCGGTATCGCGGATCGTCTCGCCGCGGCCCATCTGGATTTCGTTGCGGCTCAGAAACAGAGCGTGACCGCCTAATTGGTACATGCCAACTTCAAAAGAAACCCGCGTTCGCGTGGAAGACTTTTCGAAAATCATGCCGAGGGTTTTGCCCTTTAACGGCTGGAACACCTCTCCGGCTTTCTGCTTGCGTTTGAGCTCTATGGCAAGATCCAGCAAATAGCGGATCTCTTCCGGTGTGTAATCGATCAATCCGAGGAAGTCCCGGCCCTTCAGCTGGGCCGCCATTTCTTCCAGGTTCGCGGCCAAAGGCACAACAATCCCCTCCTATGCTTGCTTTGCCGCTGCCCTTTCGGTGAGCACCGCGGCGATCAGGCCAACGGCCTCGTCGATTTCTTCATGGGTAACCAGCAGGTTCGGCAGCAGCCGGATGACATTCGGCCCGGCCGGAACGACGAGCAATCCCCGCTTATGCAGCTCGGCGATCGCGTCCCCCGCCGGTTCATCGCACAATATGCCGACCAGCAGCCCCTTGCCGCGGATGCCCGCAACGCCCGGAATGCCGTCCAAATGTTTGTGAAGCTCGCCCATCAAATACTGAGCTGCTTCAGCCGCCTTTTCAGCAACGTTCTCTTTCAGCATCGTCTCGATCGTCGCGACGACGACGGACATGGCGATCGGCGTCCCGCCGAACGTCGTGGCATGCGAGCCCGGTACGAAACCCTCGGTGTATGGCTTTTTCGCCAGCATAGCGCCGACAGGGAATCCGCTTCCGATGCCTTTCGCGAGCGTGAAAACGTCCGGTTCGACGTCGTAGTGCTGGTAAGCGAACAGTTTGCCCGTACGGCCCATGCCGGTTTGCACTTCGTCGATAATCAGCAGCAACCCATGCTTATCGCACAGTTCGCGAACGGCGCGCAAGAAATCCGCCTCGACCGGGATGACCCCGCCTTCCGCCTGCACGAGCTCCAGCATGATCGCCGCGGTACGATCGTTGATCGCGGACTCCAAAGCCGGCACGTCGTGCAGAGGCACGTGCACGAATCCTTCCGGCAGCGGCAGGAAGCCTTCCTTGACTTTGTCCTGCCCCGTCGCCGTCAGCGTGGCCAATGTCCGCCCGTGGAACGACTGGTTAAAGGTAATGATCTCGTAGCGATACTCGCCACGGACCTTCTGATGATAGCGCCGCGCCAGCTTGATCGCCGCTTCGTTCGCGTCGGCGCCGCTGTTGCAGAAGAACACGGCGTCGGCGCAGCTGTTGTCGACCAATAGGCGTGCGGCACGCTCTCCGTTCGGATTGGAGAAGAGATTGGAAATATGCCACAGCTCGTCGAGCTGCTTCACCAAAGCTTGCTTCACCGTATCCGGCACATGGCCGAGATTGGTGACCGCGAGCCCGCTCATGAAATCCAGATATTCCTTGCCTTGGTCATCCCAAAGGCGGCTGCCCTTGCCCTTCACTAACGTAATGGGGTAGCGGGCATAAGTAGAAAACAGCGCGCTTTCGCTCATCGTAAATTCACTCCTTTAAGTTCAGTCTCTGACGATCCGGGTTCCCAAACCGCCTTCCCGCACGGCTCGGCTGAGCACGCGCTCCGCCGCCCCGTCCACGATCAGTACTTCCCGTACGTTGCCGTGCAAACAGCTCATCGCCGCCCGCACTTTCGGGATCATCCCGCCGTAAATTTCCCCGCTCGCGATCATCTCTTCGATATCGGCAAAGGTGACTTGCGGCAAAACGGTTTTCTCGCCGTTCACCGTTCGCATGATTCCGGGAACGTCCGTCACGACGATCATCGTATCGACGCCCAGATGCGAAGCCACCGCGCCGGCCGCGGTGTCGGCGTTGATGTTATAGCGTTGCCCTGCCGCGTCGATGCCGATCGGCGCGATGACCGGCAAATATCCGAGCGCCATGACGCCTTGAATCAGTGAGGCGTTCACGCCGGTCACGTCGCCGACAAGCCCGACTTCCTCATGGTTGGCCACCGGCTGCGCCTCGATCAACCTGCCGTCGGTACCGGATAAACCGAGCGACTTCGCCCCGTTCTGCTGCAGCTTGCGGACGATCTCCTTGTTGATCCGTCCGGCCAGCACCATCTCCACGACGTCTAGCGTCGCTTCGTCCGTGACCCGAAGGCCGTTCACGAAGCGGCTTTCGATGCCCAGCTTGCCGAGCGTTTCGTTGATCGCCGGCCCGCCGCCGTGAACGATGACGGAACGAACGCCGCTCTCCTGCAAATCCCGCAAATCCTGAAAAAAAGCATCGGGAAGCGCCGCAAGCGTGCTCCCCCCGCATTTCATCACGAAAGTGTCCATCATTCCGTTCATACCCCTTACGTTCGATACGCAGCGTTGATCCGGACGTAATCGTACGTCAGATCGCAGCCCCATGCCGTCGCCTTGCCTTCTCCCATATGGAGCTCGACATGGATGCCGACCGTATCGCCTTTCAAGTATTCCAGCGCAGCGGCTTCGTCGAACGCCACCGGGCGGGATTGCTCGAGTACGAGAATGTCCCCCAGCCGGATGTCGATGGTCGCCACGTTCACAGGCTGACCCGCGCGCCCAACGGCGGCGATGATACGTCCCCAGTTGGCGTCCGCGCCGAATACGGCGGATTTTACGAGGCTGGAGCCGATGATCGTCTTGGCGATGGCCGCGGCCGCTTCGTCGCTTGCCGCGCCGCTCACGACGGTCTCGATCAGCTTCGTCGCGCCTTCTCCGTCGCGGGCGATCGCTTTCGCCAGCTCGCCGCAAACGTGCCGAAGCCCGTCAGCGAACGCCGCGAAATCCGGATGGCTGCGCGTCAGCTCTTGATGACCAGCCAACCCGCTCGCCATGGCGACCAACATGTCGTTCGTGCTCGTATCGCCGTCGACGGTGATCATGTTGAACGTCACGTTCGTCACTTCGCGCAGCAGCTCTTGCAGCAGCGAAGGCGAAATGACCGCGTCCGTCGTCACGAATCCGAGCATCGTTGCCATGTTCGGATGAATCATGCCGGAGCCTTTGGCCGCGCCGGAGATCGTCACCTTCCGGCCGTCAACGTCCAGCGTCACGCAGGATGTCTTCTTGACCAGGTCGGTCGTCAGAATCGCCTGGCAGAAATCGTCCGACCCTTGCGCGTCATCTCGGAGCCGTCCCGGCAGCTTGTCGATGCCCGCCCGGACGCGGTCCATTTTCAGCAACTCACCGATGACGCCCGTCGAAGCAACCGCAACGTGATCCTTCCCGACGCCCAATACCTCCGCGATTCGCGATTGCATTTCGCGCGCATCCGCTTCCCCCTGCTCGCCCGTGCATGCGTTGGCGTTGCCGCTGTTCACGAGCATCGCGCGCAGCTTACCGCCTCCGGCAGCCAGACTGTTGCGGGTCACGCCGAGCGGGGCCGCTTGAAACAAGTTCGTCGTATATACCGCAGCCGCGGATGCGTCGACCTCGCACCAAATGACGCCTAAGTCGTGACGCTCCGATTTTTTCAATCCGCAGTGAAGGCCCCCGGCCTTAAACCCTTTCGGCAGCGTGACGCCGCCGTCCGGAACAATTTCGTAAGCTGGTACTTTCCCCATATCGGCTGTTCAAGTCCTCTCCAAGTGGGATGGTTACGGGTAGGCCGGCGTGAAACGCAGTCCCCACGTTTCGTCCCAACCCATCATCAGGTTCAAGTTCTGGATCGCTTGCCCGGCAGCGCCTTTAACGAGGTTATCGATGACGGAAAACACCGTCACCCGGCCGGTCCGGGAATCCACCGAAAATCCGATGTCGCAGTAGTTCGATCCCCAAACTTCTTTCGTAGCCGGCCATTGACCCACCGGGCGAACCCTCACAAACGGACGGCCTTCGTAAAATTTCCGGTACAGCTCCACGAAATCGGCATCTGTACGCTTCTCAGTAAGCTTGGCGTAAGACGAGCACATGATCCCTCTCGTCATCGGCACCAGGTGCGGAGTAAACGTGAGCGTAACCGGACGTCCCGCCGCGCGGGACAACGTTTGCTCGATCTCGGGCGTATGCTGGTGTTTATTCACTTTATAGGTTTTGAAATTTTCGTTGATTTCGGAAAAATGGTTGCCCAGGCTGAGCCCGCGGCCCGCGCCGGAAACGCCGGACTTCGCGTCGATGATGATGCTGTCCGGGTCGATCCAGCCCGCCTGAACGGCAGGATAGAGAGCCAGCGCCGCCGTCGTCGCGTAGCAGCCGGGATTCGAAATGAAGGATTTGTCCGCGACTTCCGAACCGAAAACCTCGCAAAGCCCGTAAATGGCATTGTCCACGTCGGCTTGAACCGCCGGCTCGTGTTTGTACCATTCGCGGTACGATTCCCCGTCCTTCAAGCGATAATCGCCGGAGAGGTCGATGACCTTGAGGCCGGCCGCCAAGAACTGGGGAGCAAGCTTCATGCTGACGCCATGCGGCGTCGCCAGGAAAACGACATCGGCCTTGCTGCGAATCAGCTCAGGATCGACGCCGTCCAGCAGGTCGGTGCGGATTTCGGTCAAATGGGGAAAACCTTCCGCGATCGGCGTCCCCGCGGCGGAGGAAGAGATGACGGAGGTGACGGTGACTTGCGGATGGGAAGCCAACAGGCGAATGAGTTCGACGCCGCCGTAGCCGGTGGAACCGACGATGGCCGCGCGCAGCGGTTGATGACTCAAGTTTCATTCCTCCATGCATAAAAGCGATTCAAGTCAAGGATGGAAGCCCTGTAAAAACCATCCTCATTGTACCGAATAACGGTGCGGAAAGAAAGCGAAAATCGGGGACTCTCCACCCCGGATAAGAATATGCATTATTATACGCCCTATGTATTATTTATTCAATGGGTCATATTGAAATCCTTCCCCGAGCACTTCCGCCGTATTGCTGATGATGACGAACGCGTTCGGATCCGCAGCCCGAACGAGCGCTTTAAGCTTCGCCACTTCGTTCTGGCCGACCACGGCCAGCAGGACCGGACGCTCTTGCCCCGTATATCCGCCCTCCCCGTGCAGCCTTGTCAGGCCCCGATCCAAATCGTGCAGGATTGCCGCCGACACCTTGTCCGGCTCGTTGGAAATGATGAACGCCGCCTTGGAGGTTTGCAGCCCTGTCTGCACGACATCGATCGTTTTGCTCGTAACGAACAAGCCGATGAGAGCGTATAGCGCATTTTCGAACGAGATCAGAATTCCAGCGGACAAAATGATGATGCCGTCGAAAATCGCCATCGCGAGTCCCAAGCGGATGCCCGTGAGACGATGCAGGATCTGCGTAGCAATATCCATGCCGCCGGTGGATGCCCGACCTCGGAAGACGAGGCCGATGCCGAACCCTACGGCCAGACCTCCGTATACGGCATTCAGCAAAGGATCGTGCGTCGGCGCGTGAGAACCGAATTGGGAAGTCAGCAAAATGAACAGGGGCAGCACAAAGGAACCGACCGCCGTTTTCACTCCGAAGCCCTTTCCGAGTACGAGTACGCCCGCGATGAATAGCGGTATGTTCAGCGCCCATTGGGTGTAGGCCGGCGTAATGCCGAACAGGTTGTTGATGATGACCGAAATCCCAGAAACTCCGCCGGAAGCGATCTTGTTGGGGAGCAGGAACAGGTTGAACCCTACGGCGACAATGAAACAGCCAACCAGCAGAAAAAGGTACGAGCCGATTTCCTGCATCCTCGGGGAGACACGGACGGTTTTGCGCTGACTGCGCTTCGGTTTGCGGGATTTATCGTTCGGCAGGGTCGTTGCCACGACAGCCACTCCTCTATGTAACATGGAAAAAGTTCCTACACTTGCGTGTAGGAACCGATGGATGGTCATATGAAGCTTATTGCACTTCCTGCTTGATTTGGCTGCGCAGGTATCCGTCGATGAAGGCGTCCAGGTCGCCGTCCATGACGGCTCCGACGTTGCCCGTCTCGACGGACGTCCGATGATCCTTCACCATGCTGTAAGGATGGAACACGTAGGAGCGGATCTGGCTGCCCCAAGCGATGTCCTTCTGCTCGCCGCGGATCGCGGCCAGTTCTTCCTGCTGTTTCTGGATCTCGAGCTCATAGAGCTTGGATTGGAGCATCTTCATCGCGCGCTCGCGGTTGGAAATCTGCGAACGCTCGGTCTGGCAAGCGACGACGATCCCGGTCGGGATGTGCGTCAGCCGAACGGCCGAGTCCGTTTTGTTGATGTGCTGGCCGCCCGCGCCGCTCGAGCGGTACGTGTCGACCCGCAGATCTTCGGGACGGATTTCGATCTGCACGTCATCCGGGATTTCCGGTACGACGTCGCAGGATACGAACGACGTATGGCGCCGGCCCGAAGCGTCGAACGGGGAAATCCGGACGAGCCGGTGCACGCCCTTCTCCGCTTTCAGATAGCCGTAGGCGTTGTAGCCTTTGACCATGATCGTGACGCTCTTGATGCCGGCTTCGTCGCCGGGCAGATAGTCCAGCAGCTCGACTTTGAAGCCGCGTTTCTCCGCCCAGCGGGTGTACATGCGGTACAACATGGAAGCCCAGTCCTGGGACTCGGTGCCGCCTGCGCCTGGGTGAAGCTCGAGGATAGCATTGGCTTTGTCGTACGGTTCGCTTAGAAGGAGCTGGAGTTCGAATGCGTCGACTTTGCCGGACAGCGCTTTGACGTTCTCCGTCCACTCCGCCGCCAGCTCGTCGTCGTCTTCCATTTCGAGAATTTCCTGCATGTCTTCGAGATCCGTGCGCTCGTTATCCAGCTTCTCGTACTGCTCGACGACCGACTTGATCGCGTTCATCTCGGAGATGATGCCTTGGGCTTTATCGTTATCGTCCCAAAAATCGGGTGCGCTCATTTTGACTTCGTAGTTCTCAATTTGCTCGCGCTTGAGATCTAAGTCAAAGAGACCCCCTAAGTTGCTGTAGTCGCTTCGCGCACTCGCGAAGGTCTTGCTTTACCGATACGTCCAGTTCGGACATGATGCGATCACCTCATATTAAAATCCATTACTCCATGCTGCCGTGGCATTGCTTGAACTTCTTCCCGCTTCCGCACGGGCAAGGATCGTTGCGGCCGACGCGCTGCTCGTCGCGTTTCGTCGGTTTCTTCGGTCCTTCTTCCGCTTTCGCGTCCACGGCTTGCCCTTCGGCGACGGCTTCGCGCTTCAGGTTGCTTTCGACATGCGCCTTCATGATGTAGAGCGTGATCTCTTCTTCGATGCGCTCGATCATGCCGAGGAACATGTTATGGCCTTCGAATTGATATTCGCGAAGCGGATCGTTGCCTCCGTACGCGCGGAGATGGATACCTTGACGAAGCTGGTCCATCGCGTCGATATGGTCCATCCACTTGCTGTCGACGGCGCGGAGAACGACGACTTTCTCGAACTCGCGCATGATCTCCGGTCCCATGTTCGCTTCGCGCTCATCGTACAACGCGACGATGCGTTCCATGAGCATTTCGATCATTTCTTCCTTTTCCTTGCCCCACAGATCTTCTTTGGTCAGCCGGTCATCCGGCAGGAAGTGCGTGTGGGAGTAGGTCAGCAAGCTGTCGATATCCCAGTTCTCCGGAATTTCCTCGTCCGGGCAATGGCTTTCGACGGCACGCGTGACGGTCGAGCGGATCATGCCGAGCACGATCTCCCGGATGTTTTCCGAGAACAGGATTTCGCGGCGGTCGCCGTAGATTTTCTCCCGCTGCAGGTTGATGACGTCATCGTACTGCAACACGATGCGGCGAGCGTCGAAGTTGCTTCCTTCGACCCTCTTCTGCGCGGATTCAATGGCACGCGTGATCAGACGGCTTTCGATCGGGGAATCTTCGTCGAAGCCGAGGCGCTCCATCATGCCCATGATATTGTCGGCGCCGAAACGGCGCATCAATTCGTCCTGCATCGACAGGTAGAACTGCGAGGAACCCGGGTCGCCCTGGCGTCCCGCGCGGCCGCGGAGCTGGTTGTCGATCCGGCGGGATTCGTGCCGCTCCGTACCTATGATATGAAGGCCGCCGACTTCCGGAACGCCTTCACCCAGAAGAATGTCGGTACCGCGGCCCGCCATGTTCGTCGCGATCGTAACCGCGCCGTGCTGGCCCGCCTTGGAGATAATTTCGGCTTCCACGGCGTGGTACTTGGCGTTCAGCACCTGGTGGGCAACGCCTTTCTTCTTGAGCATTTCCGAAATGCGCTCGGAATTCTCGATGGATACCGTGCCGACCAGTACCGGCTGGCCGGTTTTGTGGCGTTCGACGATTTCCTCGACGACCGCCTTGTATTTGCCGTTCTCCGACTTATAGACGGTATCCGGCATGTCGTTACGGATCATCGGACGGTTCGTCGGTACCTGCACGACTTCGAGGCCGTAAATCCGCTTGAATTCCTCTTCCTCGGTCTTCGCCGTACCGGTCATGCCGGCCAGCTTGCGATACATCCGGAAGTAGTTCTGGAAAGTGATCGTCGCGAGCGTCATGCTCTCGTTCTGAACCTTCAGCCCTTCCTTCGCTTCGATCGCTTGGTGCAGACCGTCGCTGTAACGGCGGCCGGACATCAGCCGTCCCGTGAACTCGTCGACGATGATGACTTCTTCTTCCTGCACCACGTAGTCGACGTCGCGCTTCATAATATAGCGAGCACGAAGCGCTTGGTTGACGTGGTGGTTAAGAAGCACATGATCATGCGCGTACAGGTTGTCGATGCCGAAGGCTCGTTCCGTTTTCGAAACGCCTTGCTCCGTCAGCACGATGCTTTTCATTTTAATATCGATCGTATAGTCTTCCGTCTCGGTGAGACGGCTGACGAAACGGTCGGCCGCGTAGTAAAGCTCGGTCGACTTCTGAGCTTGGCCGCTGATGATGAGCGGGGTCCGCGCTTCATCGACGAGGATGGAATCGACTTCGTCGATGATCGCATAGGAAAGAGGCCGCTGGACCATGTGCTCTTTGTAAAGCACCATGTTGTCGCGCAGATAGTCGAAGCCGTATTCGTTGTTGGTTCCGTACGTAATGTCGCAGGCATAAGCCGCTTGCTTCTCTTCATGCGACAATCCGTGCAGGTTGCACCCGACGGTCAGGCCGAGAAACGTATAGATCTGGCCCATTTCCTGGCTGTCGCGCTGGGCCAGGTAATCGTTGACCGTGACGACGTGAACGCCTTTGCCGGCGAGCGCGTTCAGGTAGACCGGGAGCGTGCCGACGAGCGTTTTGCCTTCGCCGGTTCTCATCTCCGCGATTTTGCCGGAGTGAAGCACCATGCCGCCGATCAGCTGCACGTCGTAATGGCGCTTATTCAAAACGCGCTTGGAAGCCTCGCGAACGACCGCGAACGCTTCGGGCAGCAGGTCGTCCAACTCTTCGCCTTGCTCCAGGCGGTTGCGGAACTCTTCCGTCTTGCCGCGCAGTTCCTCGTCGCTGAGCGCTTGAATAGTCGGTTCAAGGGCGTTGATCTCCTCGACCGTGCGGGAGAGCCGCTTCACTTCGCGTTCGTTGGCGTCTCCGAATATTTTTTTAACGAGTCCGAGCATGGGGGAACTCCTCTCTCTTGCAGGTATGGCAGTATCTTTACATTTTATCAGGTTGTCAATGGGGGGGCAAGAAAAGGGTAATGGAAAAGGGCCCGTTTCCCGTTCTATACAAATAAAAGCCCCGGCAAGATGCCGGGGCTTTTATTGGCTTTTATTGTTATTCCGCCGTTTCGATTAACCCGTATTTCCCGTCGCTGCGACGGTATACGACGTTCACTTCCTTCGTGTCGGAGTTGGCGAATACGTAGAAATTGTGACCGACCATGTTCATGTGGAGGATCGCTTCTTCGACGTCCATCGGCTTCATCGAGAACCGTTTGGTCCTGACGAGCTCCAGCTCGTCTTCGTCTTCGTGGATCAGGGTAGACACGCCGCTGGTGCCTGTACCCGCTTCCTCCTTGAAAAGTCTGGCCGTGTCCGACCGGCGGAACTTGCGGTTCAGTTTGGTTTTGTGCTTGCGAATTTGGCGTTCGAGTTTGTCCACTACGAAGTCGACGGAAGCGTACATATCGTCCCGCTTCTCTTCGGCCCGCAGCATAACGCCCGGCAAAGGGATGGTGACCTCGATGGCATGCTGGCCTTTGGTCACGGCCATTGTCACTTGCACATCGGATTGAGGAGCTGCTTCAAAATACCGTTCCAGCCGACCGAGTTTCTTCGCGACATAATCTCGAAGAGCTTCCGTCACTTCCATACGCTGACCACGAATGTTGTATTTCATAGGCAAACCTCCTTTGCTGATTCCATCTTACCACAGTGGAAGAGGAGGTTTCAAAACATTCCGATGATAATTTTGAATTTTCTCACAATTGTTTGAAAAAATAAAAAACCCCGGATTTCTCCGGGGCCGGTCAGCCGGCAAGAGTATTGGTAATCGGCAGTTTGTATAAAACCGCGGCGCCTAAATGCGCCGGATGATTACGCTCTGGTTACGTTTGCGGCTTGAGGTCCGCGTGCGCCTTGCACGATGTCGAACTCTACCGTTTGGCCTTCGTCCAAGGATTTGTAGCCGTCCATTTGGATAGCGGAAAAGTGAACGAACACGTCGCCGCCTTGTTCCGTCTCGATAAAGCCGTATCCTTTTTCCGCGTTGAACCATTTCACTTTACCTTGCATCCGTTAAACATTCCCTTCATTGTTCAGATACTGTTGGGAGCGGCGTGCCGCCTGCCCACAAACCGACTATATCATTGGGGAAAGATGGGTGTCAACGATTTTTTGAAAGCGGTGTCATTTTTGGTGAAGATGCACAAAGGCTGTCCCTCGCATACCTCCTGCGTGAGGACAGCCTTATGCTTCTTGAACCATTACCGATGAGATGCAGCCCCGGAATAGAGAGCCTTCATCTTATGGGTAAACGATTTGTCGCCGAGATTCGATTCGAGTTCACCCGAATAATACGGAACTTTGTTGACTAACGTATGGAAGACGGAATCCGCCTTGAACAGCCTCAGCATTCTGCTTTCGTTCATTTGCGGGAACAAGGCCAGCAGGATTCGCGAGATGAACAAAGACCCTTTCGATTCCTCGATGAACGGATGAACTTCCTGGAAGAGATTGAAGGCATTGCGGAAAATGATATAGTCTTCCGTCAGCGGCTCCTCCATCGTCCATTTGCCGTCGACAAAATGAAGTTGGCCCTCCGCAGTCCTCACCAGGTTATTCATAACGAAGTCGATCGATTTGCCGTCAACGCAGAGATAGCCTTCCGCGTCGCGTTCGTTCAGGCTGTAATCCGCAGTCAACTTCTCATGGATTTCCCGGAACAACCCGATCAACGTCTGATAAGAATCCTTCTTGATCGCCGCCTTGTAAGCTTCGATGCTTAACGATTCCCCTCCCAGATAGGGCTCATTCCGCAATTCGTATTTCAGCAACCCCATCCTGGACAGCGGCGGATTATCGTACAGTTGAATTCGTTTTACGCGTTTGCCTTCCGGCCCGCTCAGGAACTCTACCTTGTGATGGAATTGGCTTTTGATTCCTTCTCCATTGCTGTACTTGGTGATAAGGGCTTCCGACTTCAAGTTCACCTTCTCGGATTTAGAGCAAAGAACGAGGAAAGAGTTCGAGAAGTCGTGCATCACTCCGGCTTTAGACAGGGAGTTCAAAAGCAAGGCGTCATGCATCAAATATTCTCTCCGGTTGCCGTTTCCGGGAAAAAGACCCCGGGCTATGCTCGAAAGATTCCACTCGTACATCTTCTCGTCTTCACGGATAATCGTCTTGGGCATTTTATAATCCGGGAAGCAGTGGTAGAACTGAACCTGGTTATATCCCGCGCGTTCCAAAATCGTCTGAAGTTCATTACGGCTGAACGTAATCGCTGAGCGATCGGGATACCCGTGTAGACCGGAGAAATAGGTGCTGTTGTGATCCTCCACGCAGCCGGAAAAATATTTGGCGCCGAGCTTATTCTCGATGGCGATCATCAGGATGCCTTCTTCATCCAGATGACGGGACACCCCGGCGAGGAATTCTTCGCAGGTTTTTTCCGGGTTATTCGATTGAGCAAAGTACGGAATATATTCAAGTACGCCGATGAGCGTGGCCAGTTTATAATTTTTTCTAGGGAAGGACAGGTTCATTAGATCATCTACGAACAAGTTCACGTTATCTCTGGTTTTATTGCGGAGCTTGTTGGCTTTCGCGCGATGCGGGCTTCCTTCGATCACATCGACGTCTTTGAACTTTTGACCAAGCCACCATGTTGCCGCGCCCATCCCTCCCCCAAGTTCCAGAACGGCCCCATCCTTATCCAGCAAAGGCTCTACGGCATCGAACAAGTTCGTCCGAACCGGAGAGAGATGGTATTGCGTCGCCCAATCCCGTATGTAGGGAATCAAGTTCTCCGCGTCGGGGGTGATCTCATCGATTCCTTCGAACAATTTGATCATTTGTTGCTCGCTGCCGTCGGCATAACCGATATCCGGGGCACTTGAGCTGACGAAAATGCGATCTCTCGAGCGGTATGTAAACTTCTCGGAAATGGCTTGCTGCGCGTTCAGGTCAAAACCGTCAAGATAGGACGATTGCAGCAAATCTTCGCCGGTAAGCTCATCCGGCGGGAATTGTACCAATTCCCTTGCGACCTGGACCCGATTTTCCTCGACGAGTTCATGGTATTCCTCGCCCAATTCCGAATTCGCGACTTTACGGATCACGGACATATATTCCCGGATGAGTCGGCTAAGGGCTTGTTTGTAGGCATACGGATCCTTCAAAAATCCTACGGATCTTGCGTTCAGGACTTGATGAACGATGTCCTCGTAACCGAGCGGGATATTTTTGTCTATATTGAGTTGTTGCCCGTCGTGCAGCCGGAAATAACTAAGCGTTTGGGCAATATAAACGATCTTGCCCGTCGATAGCAGGTTTAACCAGGAAGCTAAATCTACGTTGCAGGAATACGCCCGTCCGGCAAAAACGCCGAAGGGTTCTTTCAGATGGCTTTTACGGAAAAGGACCGTTGTAGGTTCACCTATATAATTGATTCCGGTCTGCAGCAGCGAATCGCCGAATGCAATTCCGTCTACGATGGTGTCCTTGTCGGCCAGCTTCGCTGTCGACGTCACCCAGCCCAAGGCAGTCCCTTTCTCGTCGATTAATTGACGGTGAGAGGTAACCAGCGCGATCTCTTCCTGTGCGTCCTGAAGAAAGTAGCCCATCATCCGGGTAATTTTCTCCGAATGGAACAAATCGTCATCCATCAGGAAATTCACGAATTCCCCTCTCGCCAGCTCCATGCATTGCAAATCGTTTTCGAATTGGCCGAGGTTGCGGGGGTTCTTGATATAACGGATGTGCGAGTATTGTTCCAGGTACGGCTGAATTAACTTCTCCGTCTCATCGTTCGTACTGTCGTCGCATACGACGATTTCGATATTTTTGTAGGATTGTTCGAGTACGCTATGCAGCGCCAACTCAAAATAATGCGGACGATTATAGGTCGGGATCAGGATGCTGACCAAGGGAAACAGGTCTTGGGAGTAATGCTCGAGATAAATTTGCCGGTATCTTTCGAATCCGTTCTGCACGTTCACGATTCCGCAGTCATGGATGACCCACGGTTCCTGTTGTTTAGCAACGCCGACGGAGTAACCGGCTCTTTTAAACTCCATACATTGAGACATGTCGTAGAAATGCCAGCCGTCGAACAAGTCCTCCCGCCATGGCAAATCGTATTGGGTTGCCAGCAGAAGGCCGTCTAACGCCTGTACTTCGGCGTAATCACCGGTCGGTTGCAGGTGGGACAAAGCCTGCATGACTCCCGTGTGATTCTCGTAAACCTGCCCCCACTTCTTCGCTGAATCCCACCATACTCCGGAGAGCGGCATTTGTTCAGCGCCGATCATGCCCACCAGTCCCAATTCCGGGTTGGCACTAAAAAGATCGATCAGATCACGAATGAACGTTTTACGAATGATGAAGACATCTTGATGCAAGTAGACTTTATACTTGGCATCCGAACTCTGCATGGCCTCATTGTAACCAGCCGTGAGACTAGGGGCAGCTTGAACGGCTAGGGTTTCCACTTCGATCCCGTCAGGAATCTCAAGGGACTGGATATATCTTAACGATTCCTCGTAAAGAGCTTCGTCATTGATGCAGGAGATAAAGCAGATTTTGTTGGCATTCATTGAAGTTGTCCCCTTATTTTCGAAATCAACTCATTCGTCGCTTGATCAGGTTCCGCGATACGCTCCAAGTAGACAAGCGCATTCTCGTGTTCCCCGAATAAGTGAAGACTGGATGCCAAATGGTAAAGCGCAAAAGAATTCGACGGTTCAAACCTCAGCGCGGCGTCGAAAAGTCCGAATATCGGATCGTGTACATTCGTTTCGAAACAAGCCGCGGCGATCACAGTCAAAACCTCCGCTCTATGAATAAGGCCGGCCGTCGCTTCGCTTTCCAACTCTTCAACGGTCAACGTTTCATCCTGCAGTAATTGAGCGATTTCCGACGCGCTTTCTTCCCGCTCCAGTCCTTGCTCGATTCTCCGAAGCAAAAACTTGGTACGGTGCCGGTCGTATTTTTCCTTCGCGATTTCGAGGCGAATCTTCTCTATCCATCCCTCTACTTGTTCCGTGCGTTCGGGCAAAATGCCGAACCATTCCAGAGCCAATTGAGGTTCTGCCATCATGTACATGGTCAAACCGAGATTAAAGACGGTTTGCGTGTTTTGCGGGTTCCATTCAAACGCCTGCTGCAAGTAACGGAGCGCCGGTTTGTTCTCCCCGATTTCAACAAGCTGCACCGCCAAAAAGTTGACCAATTCCTCTTTCTGTTCGCTGCCTGCCCGTTCAACCAGTTGAATGACGTCGTCAGGATCGGCTTCCGCCAGCTTTCGGAGACTGTTCGCCGTATCGGTCTGGCTCAACACTTGGTTAATGAGTCTCTTTATGGACATTTCCTCGGTCTCGTTCGAAGCGGATACCAGAATTTCCGCAGTTTCATAGGGGATTGACGTATCCAACCCCACCGTGGAAACCAAATTCTGAATAAAGGTCCGTTCTTCCTCGGTGATGGCAGATACCAGTGCCGTCATGCTTACTTGGGTAAACCCGGAATCGGCAAACAAGGCCTGAGCTTCCGTTACGTTAAAACCGTTTCGGGAACGGCTTTCCGTCTGGCCAAGCAGATAGGCTTTCACTCGGGCGTGATGAAGGGAATTCTGAAGAACGGCCAGCACCCTGCCGTCTTCTTTAAGCAGCTTGCGGACACTCGTTAAAACCTCCGCCGCGTTCGGCCATTTGGAGACGGATTCGGAGATCAAAACCCAATCGTAATAATTTCGCGGAAGGGAAGACAGCGTTTCTTCCGTTTCCCCTTCAGTTACCGCTGCGATTCTGCCGGCTACCGCTGCAGCCGCGGGGTTCCGTTCTGTGGCATGAAGGATGGCATGAGGAAAACGATGCTTGATCTGCAGCAGGTTCCCCCCGCAGCCGCAACCGATTTCCAGCACGCGGAATTCGTCGTTGGATGCAGCCTCCACTAAAGAGCAAACGTCGAGCCGGAAGTTGTTCCCTTGGTCCGGATCGAAGCCCCATTTGTCATGAAATTTCTGGCGGTTGTTCTGCATTAACTGTATGTATTGCGGTGGTGCATCCCGGAAAGAAACGCTCCCATAGTGATGAATGAAGGTATCCCTGCAAAGCAGGAGTTTGAAGCCCGCCAGCCGGATCCTTAAAGAAATGTCGTCGTCCTCGTAGTTTCCGGGCGTGAAGCGCTCGTCCAACAAACCGATTTCGTCCAGTATGGATTTTTTGATCAGCATGCAGTAGCCGATCAACTTGAGGCGCTCTTCCCATGCGGACGGATCGGATACATTGAGCTCGGCGGCGAAGGCTTGCATCTCCGCCAGGCTGTTATAGGTAACGGGAATGGCTTGTCCGTACGAGCAGCTGTTGGTGACGGAGCCTACGGCGCCGATCTCCGGGCTGCTGTACAGGCTGGTCAGCAGATTGGTCAGCCAGTCCTTCGTCACGATCGTATCGTTGTTCAGAAGAAGGATGTTGTCCCCCGTCGAAATCTCTATGCCTTGGTTGCACGCCTTGGGAAATCCGAAATTTTCGTCATTCAGAATCGCGCGGATATCCGGTTGGGATTGGAGCCATTCCACCGTGCCGTCCGTCGATCGGTTGTCTACCACGATGATCTCGTAGGTGCCCGGTTCGGTATATTCCCGGATGCTGGAAATGCATTGCTGCGTGTAGTCCAATTTATTGAAAGTAGCGATGACGATGCTCGTTAACACGGGATCTCCCCCATACTCGGTTAGCCTGGATTCTGTTATACTAGTTATAACATTTATCGACATGATACGAGCGTAAATGTAGCGAATCCAATTGGAAATATTTTAATGGGGAGCCTGCATGCAACCACCATTCCTCGGCCTCTGTATGATCGTGCGCAACGAAGGCGACCTTTTGGAAAAATGTTTATCCAGCACCGCGTCATCCGTAGATGAAATCGTCATCATCGATACCGGCTCTACCGATTCGACAAAGTCAATTGCCTCCCGCTATACGCAACACGTTTACGACTTTGACTGGAACGACGATTTCGCCGCCGCGCGGAACGCTGCGATTGAACGGTCAACTTCTACCTGGATTCTGATGCTGGACGCGGACGAGTATTTGGACGTCCCCGATTTGGCGGAGTTGCGGAAGTTTCTGTCGACGATTCCCGTGTCGGATCCCTCAGGCCTCGTGCTGCCTGTATATAATTTCGTAGGCACGACCGGTTCCGGCAAAATCTCGGAATCCAAAGCGATGCGGGTTTTCACCCGCCATCCGGATTTGCGTTTCGACAGGCCCATCCATGAACAGCTGGTGTCCCGATCGGGACGGCTGAAAGAGCTTGAATATCCGCTGATCATCTACCATACCGGCTATACGACGGAAACCATTGCCTATAAACGCAAGAACGAAAGAAACCAAGCGATTCTGAACGCCATGCGCCAAGAAGGCCGGTTCACGCCTTACGATTCTTTCCTCATGGGGAACGAGTGTTATTCCCAGGACCGGTACGAGGAAGCGATCCTCCATTATCGCGAAGCCAATCAGGCGTCGGAGCGGAACAAGTCCTGGCTGCCCTTGTGTATCGGCAATCTCGTGAATTGCCTCATGAAAATAGAACAGTTTACCGATGCCTATGTACATATCATTGAAGCGAAACGGGCTTGGCCCGAAGCGTGCGACTTCTATTGGCTGGAGGGTTATCTGCTCGCTCAAACCGGCTTTGACGAGCAAGCAATCGGCGTCCTGCAGGAGTGTCTCCGAAGGGCGAATCGGAAGTCCGGCGGACAAAACTGGCTGATCAGTCCGAATTACGGAAGCACTCTCCCCTTACAGCAGCTCGCCGTTCTTCATCTCCGGCGTTTCGCCTTCCAAGAGGCTGTCGGAAATCTTACGCAGCTTGCCTTTGCCGTCCCGAACCATTTGGCGGTTCTCGTTCAGCTGTTGAAGCTGATCCGCACGGAAGAGCCGGAACGAATTGCTTCCTTGCTGAATTCCATCTACCCCGATCCCGGCCCGGAGCAAAAGGAGATGATCGGACAAGCTTGCGACCAAGCGGGGTTGGCCTCGCTCGCTGGGCAGTTCGGTTATTCAGGGAATGGTGCCAACCGGGATACCGCCGAGTCAGACCTAACGTCCATTGCGGAAACGTGCATGCGTTTATTCCGGTCCGGCGAGTATGACCGGTTTGACGAAATCGTACAAAAACAAGGCGAACGCACCTTGGAACTGGCCCAATTGCTGGGGGATGCCATGTTCGAAGACCGCCAGTTCGAAATTGCTCTGGACTACTACTCTCTGCTGCTGCAGAAGAATTCCCTGAGCGGTAAAGGCTACGAGAACTTGGCGAGGCTGTATCTCGCACAAGGAGACGTCGAAGAAGGCTTGGAATTCGCGGAACAAGCCCTCGTCCAGCTGCCTGACAGGATCGAGCTTTATACCCTATTGATTCAGTATCTTGATCGGACATCGCCTAAACGGGACGAGATTCTCAGCCTGCTGTTCGCCCGGTTTCCCGGAATGCTCCGATTCCCGCTTCTTCCCCAATAAAAGGAGGACCCATGGAAAAACTGCTCTCCTTATGCATGATCGTCAAGAACGAGGAAAAAGTGCTCGCCCGTTGCCTGGACAGCGTGCAAGGCTATGTGGACGAAATCATCGTCGTCGACACCGGTTCCTCGGACAGCACCAAAGAAATCGCGTCCCGTTACACCGAACACGTCTACGATTTTACCTGGATCAACGACTTCGCCATCGCCAAAAACGAAGCCGTCCGCCGGGCGACTTCCAAGTGGATTCTCGTCCTCGACGCGGATGAATACCTGGATCCGGATAAGAAGGACGAGCTGCGCGGCATGCTGTCCGAATTGGACGCGAGCCAGCCCCTTGGTTTCGTGCTGCCAATTTTCAATCTGGTGGAGTCCGTAAATTCCGGCAAATTCATCGAATCTACCGCGGTACGGCTGTTCACGAACCTTCCTACCGTGTATTTCGACCGCCCCATCCATGAACAAGTCGTTTATCGCGACGGCGAGCTTCCGCTTCGTAACTATCCGTTATCGATTTTCCATACCGGCTATCTCGAGCAGACGAGGAAAGAGAAGGAGAAATCCTCCCGGAACCTGAGCATCTTCAAAGATCTCAAGGGAATGGAGGAGTACGACTATTTCACGCTCGGCAACGAGTACTCCAGTCTGAAAGACTATAAACAAGCGCTGTACTACTATGAACGCGCCCTTACCAAAAAAACCGAAACGATGACGATCTTCCCGTTCGTGCGTTACCAGATCGTTCTCGTTCTCATCGAGCTAAAACGTTATCGCGACGCCATCTCGTATATCGATGAAAACCTGAGAAGATGGCCTCAGTACCCGGATTATTACAGCATTAAAGCCTCCGTCTTAGAACTGCTGGGCTTCGAGGAAGAAGCCGCGGCGCTTTACCAGACGGCACTCGCCAAAGCGGAAGTCCCATCCGCCAAAGACGGGCGTTTCTGGCTCATCGCTCCGAGCTTGGGCAGCCATATCCCGCTGAGCAACCTTGCTTCGTTAAGCCAGAAAAAACACGACTACCAGCAGGCGGTTTATTATTTATCCAAACTCGTGAATGTGAACCTTCACGATCATCTTGTTTTGTTTAAGCTGCTCAACATTCTAATCCCCAGCGAACCGACAGAGTCCATTCTTGCCTACCTGGGGAAAATCTTCGATTTCGGCAGATCGGATCATCTCATGAAACTGCTGCATGTCAGCCTTCTGCTTGGCCACAAGGAGCTTGCCGGCTATTTCCACGATGAGTGTTCGAAACGGAATGTCGAATTGCTGCCCGCTCAGCAATTGTTTTACGCGGTCCTGTTTAACGAGCATGAGCGGTTTGAAGCCCATTTGCCGGCCATCGATCGGGAGTCCAATCCCGGTCAAGTGAACAAGCTGCTCTTCCTCGCCTCGATCATCTGGAACAAACCGGAGTATGAGTCCTATCTGTCTCCGTCTACCGACGAGTCCGAACCTCCGTACGAGTTGTTGAAGGCGATGTTCGCCGGCATTTTCGATTCGGGCGACAACGAAAACGAGAAGCCGTGCGACGTGAACTATATTGCGACCTTGCTCATTGATCTGTTTAAAATGGGCTACTACGAGCAATACGATGGATTGATTCAACGCTTCCCGGCCTACTACTTCATCTTGGCCAACATTCTCGGAGACTACTTCTATAACCACAACCAGCTGCAATTGGCGATCGACTACTATTCACTGTTGCTGGACAAGAAACAGCTTAGCGGTCCCGGCCATTATTTTCTCTCAATGCTTTACCTGGCTCAGGGAGAAACGGTTGAAGGACTCGAGTTCCTGAGGGAGGCTATTCGGATCAATCCCGATCAAGGCCCCTGGTATATTCGTTATCTGAAAGCAAGCCCGAAGACGCCGGAACGAGCCACAGTCGCCAAAGAGTATGAGGATCGCTTCTACCAAAATCTTAACATCGATGTCGTCCGACAATTAATAAAGGGACAGGCCTGAGCCTGTCCCTTATTTCTTGCGGTCAAAGAAGTATCCTTCCGCTTGAGAATATTCATGATGGTACGCATTCTTCATCCGGCTGCCCACCTGGATCTTGCTTAAGTGGTTCGAAAACATCTGGCGTGCGGCCTTCAAACGGTCGTTCACCTGACGCTCCGATTCGTAAGCTTTCTCGGTTAACGCATGAATTTCCGGGTCGTTTCGATAGGCAGATGACCACGCCCGTTCGATATGTACCCTAAGCGCAACCTGCCTAGCTTGCAAAGCCCCTAACCGTTCGGCATCCTCTTCCTCTTCCAGATCAAGTTCAAGGATCGCTTCCGATGTTTCGATCATTCGCCTGAAGGCATCATGAACGGAAACGTCACTCCGAATCACGAGCGCACCTTCGCCGCCGCCGGTAATTGCTTCATCGACTGCACCCATGTATCTTTCAATTCGGTCATCAGCCCTATGCATTCTTGCAAGCTTTCGGCATCCATCTTAATGTTGGCCGTGAACAGTCGATGAAGCATATAATCGTACAAAGAAGCCAATCGGTGGGCGACTTCATATTGCTTGTTCAACGTGTACGATAATTCGTTAATAATGTCCGTTGCCTTCTTGATATTCTCGTTCTTCATCGCGACATTTCGGGTGTTGATCCCTTCCAAACCCTGCTTCATGAATTTAATGCAGCCGTTAAAAAGCAAGGTCGTCAGCTCCCAAGGCGCGGCCGTGTTGACTTGCATTCTCAGGTAGGTTTCATGGGCATGCTGATTCATAATCGCGGATTACCTCTTTTCATCGATATTCAGACCGACGAGTTCCTGAAGCTTGGCCATCAAATCGAGGAATTTTTCATTCGGGATTTCCCGGATGACTTCGTTATTGTCTTTGTTGATGACTTTGACGATCGTTTCGCCCGTTTTCTCGTGGACGCTGTATTCGAACCGGCGATCGATGCCTTCCATGGCTTTGTTGGCCTTCTCGATCGCTTTTCGCATCGCTTGATCCGAGATCGTCAGATCGTATTTCTCTTTATGCAAAAGAGCGGTAGCGGTGGGATAAGAATCCTGAGTGTGTTGTTGTGAATTTCCGGATAGGATGGCAGCTTGAACGGGAGCCACGTCCAGCTTGCCCACCCCGTTTGCCGAAATGCTTCGAACGTCCATGATCACAGCGCACCTCTTTCCTCAGCCTATTGGAATTGTTTGGATAACCAATTTAATTGGGAGTTGCTAGTCCCGACGGCTGAGTCCATTTTGGCGAACATGCTGTAGTAGTAGTCTTCTTTCTTAGCCAATTTGCCGTCGAAGTCCGTTATATTCACATTCAATTTATGAATTTGATCCCCTAAATCGGAGGTCACGTCATCCACCGTCGTGTCGGCTGCTCCGGCTTTTTGGGTGATCGTCTTGATCGACTTGGTCACCTTGTCGAACATCTTCTGTGCGACGCCGTCCGGCTGGTTGGAGAACACCGCAATGACAGAGGACGGATCCTCTGAAAGAGCTTTACGAAGTGCGGCTTCGTCCAATACAAGCTTGCCGTTGTCCGCAGACCCCGGATTGTAAGCGGTCGTCCCGATCCCGATTTTATAGAACGCATTGTAGGTGGACGTAGCTCCAGGAATGGTAGCGACCGCCAAACCTCTTAAATCGTTAATCGTCGATTTCAGCACGTCATCGTTGTGCAAGAGTCCGCTTTTCGCCTTGTCTTCCCACAAAGTGATGTCGGCCGCTTGCATCGCTTTTTTCTGATCATCCGTCAGCGGAGTGAAAGAACGGTATTTCACTTCTTTGACGCGTTTATTTAGAAGGTCGAGTGTATCGTTGAACTTGGTAACAAAGTCTTTGATTTTGGTGACCATGCTATCCGTGTCCTGCGAAACGCTAACCGTGACCGGTGAGGTGGTCGTTTGCTTCAAGTTATAGGTGACGCCGCCGGTCGTAAACGTATTGCTGCTTCGATAGGATTGTACGCCGTCGATCGTGACGTCAGCGTCGGTACCGGTTACGTGAACGATAGACGGCGGGGTTGCGGCAGGCTCGGAAGCGGGTTGCGTCATGTTAAGCGCTGTAAGGATATTTCCGCTTGTCCCATCTTGAAGATCGATTTGAGCGGTCGTTCCTACTCCCTTGGTCGTAAAAACGATCTTGTCACTGACTTCATCATAACTCATATTCACGCCGGCAGCCGAATTGTTTACCTTATTCATTAACGAAGTCAACGTGTCCGAATCATCATAGTTAATCGATATGCCGTTAATGAGAAAATTCCCTGGAATGATGGGAGTTGAGAATTGGTATCCAAGATCCCCCAAGGTCATTTTAGGATTTATTTTATTTGATTGCCCACTTACGAACCCAAGGTCCGCAAGACCGGAATTGTTTGCGACATCACTCAAAATAATTTGAGGCTCGTTGCCGGCTGTTCCCAAAGCTTTGAATTCCAGGCTTCCGGCATTCACGCTTACCTGTATCTTGTTCGCGCCGAACGCGTTATTGACTTGGTTTTGAATTTCGGCTGCCAGCGATGTATCCGTGTAAGAGGATCCCGGGGTCAAAGTAATCTTCTTCGAGACGCCGCCGAGCGAAATATTGAACTGATCATTCTCGCCAGCCTGTATATCCGTAATTGGAGTGCCGGTTGAAACGAGAGTGTTGGTAGAAATTCCGCCAGCGCTGCTAACGCTTGCGCCGGCCGCCAGCTTCGTGACCGTAATCTTATGATTGATCGTACTCGCCGTCGAATCGGCAGAGATCGTAACGGCAGACTCATTGGAGGAGGAACCGGTATTGGCTTTCCAGTCACCGGACAAACGCATGTTGTCGACAACGGTCTTAAAGCTTGCCAGCTTGGAGTTGATCTCCCGATAAAGATCCGATGTCCAGGTGAGCGTCGTTTTCTTCTGCTTCAATTTATCCTGCGGCATCCGCTCGGCTTTCATCAAGTCGCTGACCATTTTGTCGATATCCATGCCCGAGTTAATACCCGAAACCCTGGTGACCATAATCCTACCTCCCGAAAAACATACTCCTACTTTTATTTATCGTATTTTTTCCATACTTTATAAAGAGTTTCTCGATTTTTATTTTAACCGGCGCAATGCAGGCTCGTATTCGTATTCAGCAGCAAAGCGGTAACACTGACCCGCTAGGTCCTTGTTGCCTGTGACCTCATAATAAACACCGAGATTATAGGCGGCTAAAAAAGTACCTACTCCATAAACGGAGGTGTATTTATCCGTATCGCCGATTTTTAGAGCTTCCGCGAAGTACGATTCGACGGCTTGGATTTTTCCGGTATCCATGGCCAATAGGCCGAGCAAAAAGAACAGGTCCGGAAAATCAGGATATAGTTCTACATACGGATAGAGCAGTTGCTCAGCTTCGGCGTAGCGTTGTTGCTCTTTCAGTACATAACCCAGCATCACCAGCATGACAGGGTAATATAGGCGATCCAACTGTCGCTGCTCCATACTCAACAGCAAATGCCTTTCGGCGCCCGCCCAATCTTCGATCGAATAGTAGAGCTTTCCCATTTGGTAAAGCATGTAGCCGTCATTCGGATGATCCGCCAAATGCTTCTCGTATAATGGCAAATATCTCTCGAATTTTGATTTTACTTCGTATTCATTCTCTTCGTATCCGTAATGCATGACTTGCAGCGGGAGAATCTCAAAAACGGCAGGTTCGCCATTTTCGTAAACTTGTTCATGCACGGTACCTGCAAACCGAAATTCGGGGCGGTTGGGATAAAACCTTACCATTCTATGCCTGCGAATTTCTTCACCGGTCACGTTGTTAATATACACGCAGCCAGCCTTGCCGGGGTGTTGTTGGACGAAACGCAGAAGTTGTTCCTCCGTATCGGCAGGAAGCTCTTCGTCGGCATCCAGCGCTAAAATATAATCCCCAGTCGCGCGGGAGCCTGCGAAATTACGTGCGGCTGCGAAGTCGTCGCTCCATTCATAGGAAGCCGTAACGGCCCCGAATTGCTGTGCGATCGGTACGGACCGGTCCGTAGACCCCGTATCTACGACAACGATTTCGAAGCTGTCCGGCACGCTTCGCAAAGCCCTTGCAAGGTTATTTTCCTCATTCTTCACGATCAGGCAAACGCTAATTTTCATAGACGGTTTTCGCTCCCTCTAAAACCGAAAAGAGCCCATTACGTCGTAATGGGCTCCATTCAGCGAACTGCCGAAGTCGATTAACGCAGCAATTGCAGAACGCTTTGCGGCGCTTGGTTTGCTTGCGCCAACATGGACGTTGCAGCGGATTGCAGGATGTTCAGCTTCGTGTAGTTCATCATTTCTTTGGCCATGTCGGTGTCGCGGATCCGGGACTCTGCACCTTGCAGGTTCTCGGCCGTAGCGCCGATGTTGTTGAACGTGTGCTCCAGCTGGTTCTGAACAGCACCGAATGCGGAACGCACTCTGTTGATCGTGCCGATGTCGGTATCGATCGCTTTGATTGCGTTAGAAGCACCTACAGCCGAGCCGAGAGACTGGCCGCTGATGCTCAGCGAAGACAGCTGTACGTTCTGCAGCGAGATGACAACCGTGTTCTGTACGGAAGTCGTGTCGCCGATTTGGATGCTGATGCCTGCGTTGCCGTTCAGTACCGTAATGCCGTTGAACGTCGTGCTCTTCGCAATGCTGTCGATTGCGGTGCTGAGTGCTTTGAACTCGGCGTCGATGGCCACGAGGTCGGAAGCGTTGTACGTTCCGTTCGTTGCTTTAACTGCGAGTTCTTTCATGCGGGAAAGCATGTCGGAGATTTCGCTCATCGCGCCTTCAGCCGTTTGCACAAGGGAGATGCCGTCTTGCGCATTGGATTGGGCTTGGTTCAAAGCGCGGATTTGCGTACGCATTTTCTCGGAGATCGAGAGGCCTGCTGCGTCGTCAGCTGCACGGTTAACTTTGTAACCGGAAGCCAATTTCTCGCTCGACTTGCCTTGAGCGATGTTGTTCGACAGCAAGTTGCGATGTGCGTTCATCGCGTTAAGATTGTGGTTGATGATCATTGCTGTATTCCTCCTTGGATTATCACGGCCCACTTCCGTGTGAGCTCTCATTACTTATATCGGCATCGTGTCGTATGTTTTTAGAGTTTTTTTAAAGTTTTTATGTCGTTTCTTCGTTTTTTTTGACGGCTTCTAAAGCGAAGCCTTTGATGGCTTTCAACTGACTTGGATTTGCCATGGCGGCCTTATTGCTCTCGCGGATCGAATCGAGCACTTCCTTACGGTAAATCTTCACTTTGGCCGGCGCTTCGATGCCCAGCTTCACTTGATCCCCTTCGATGCCGATCACGAAAATTTCGATCTCTTCATTGATGACGATGGATTGACCTTTTTTGCGCGATAAAATGAGCATCAGGCACCTCCTTCTGCGGTTGCGGAGCCGGCCAGAAAGAGCGTTTTGGTGGAATAAGGACTTTCCGGAGGCAGAACGACCTGTTTGCCTTTGAGATTTTTCGTATTAATGAGCAGCGGCGCCAGTAAATTCAAGGTCGAACGAACAAAAGGCTCCGCGATCGTGACGATGGCTAAAACCGCTACGTTCTCGAGATCCTCAACTCCGAGAGCTTCCTCTTCCTGGCTGGAGAGCCCGATTTCAAAAGAAGACACGAACCGGAACGGATCCGTGACGAGGAATCCGATCTCCGGATCTTCTTCGCTTTGCAGGTAGGCAAATGACGGATTCGGATCCGACTCATCCACCGGAGTCAGAACGAAGTTGGAAAGCTCGGCAAAACCTAAGATCGAACCTCCCATCGATATCGTCTTGCCGTAAAAGGAATCAAACATGGAGACCCTCCCGGTTGATATGAAATAAAAAAGCTATTCCCGCACCTCTGCGTTCATAGCTTAGCGTAACGTTGCCGTATCGGAAATTCAAGCGTAAAGGTCGTACTGGCTGACCCAGATCCTAATCGAGTTCATTTGTTCGACATAGATTTTCGCTTTGCCGGGCGTATACTGGATATCCGGCTTGTTGACATGAACCTGGATATCCGGATGCGCCGGCTTCGCATTGATCTCCGCGGGATGGGGGGTATATTCCATTTTGACGTTCATGTTTGACGCCGGACCCCAAATCCGGATTCCCTCGCTATCCTGAATCAGGGCGCCCGCCGCGAGCTCCACGACCGCATCCGATTTGTTCGTGATCTGAGCCATCCGATTGCCTTTCTGCACGATCCGATCGATCGCTTCGGCCGTCCTCTCGTTGGCTTGCTGTGTCTTCAGCGTATTGGTCTCCAAAGGTCCGCCCAGCCCCAAAGCCAGCCAAGCCGCGGACGCGTCTATCGACAATTCGCCCCTCGGCTGGCGGATTTGCATATCGACCCTGGGCGAAGAGATTTCCAACTGCGCCGGCTTGGATTCCATTTGCAGTTGACCGCGCGGACTCTCGATGCCCAAACGGGCCGGAGTCGAACGGATGGACAAGCGGAGCAGCTCCATCTCTTCACCGCCTTGCCGTCATTATCGTGATATCATTCGTTATTTCAAAAAGTCGACCAGACTTGGCTGAATGATCCTGGCTCCCGTGGAAAGAGCCGCCTGATAGACATTCTCCTTGGTCTTCAGGTCCATGATCGTCTGGGCGATATCCGCATCCTCGGTTTTACCGCTTAAGCCGTTGAGCGTATCGGTTAGTGCCTGATTCCGGTTGTCCAACAACTCGATGCGATTCGCACGCGCGCCGATCTCCGACCGGACGCCAAGGAACTTATTCAAGCGAGAATCCAACTGGTTCATCGCCTGGCCGGCCGTCACCGGATCGTTGGCATTCATGGCATCGCGGATCTGCTTCACCAGCTTGAACATATTGTCGGAATCCGTGGAGCTTCCGAAAACTTCGTTGCCCGAAATATTCGTGGCGATGTCGACACCCGGCGCAAGAGGGAGAACGACATCGGCCGTGTCGGTGTCTTTCGTCCCCGCAGTCGCCATTTCATAAGGCGCCGTCGTGGTTTTTTGCCCGTTGAAAATGTATTTCCCGCTCACTTGGTCGTTGCCGAGCGTGACAAGCTGCTTGTAGATGCCGTCCAGCTCTTGTCCGATCGCGTTCCTCGCTTCCGCAGGGCTCGAGTCGCTGACTCCGCGTACGGTCAATTCCTTCACCCGGGAATAGAGGTCGTTGATTTGGTCCAGCACGGTATCCACGTGGTCAACCGCGGAGGTCGCTTCCGTAATGTTGCGCTGGTATTGGTCGTTCATCGACAATTCGCTGCGGTAACGCAATGCGTACGTGATGCCGACCGGATCATCCGAAGGTTTATTGATCTTGCGTCCCGTGGACAACTGATCCTGCAGAACGCTCATCTGCTGGTAGTTGCGGTTCAGGTTCCGGATCATTTGGCCGTGCATCATGCTCTGGGTGACTCGAGCCGTCATGGGAAGTTCACCTCGTTATTTCGAGTGATTTGTAGGAAAGAAAGGAAAGGAGTATTAACGAACCATGGCGATGATTTTATCCAGCATGTCGTCGAAGGTCGTCATCACTCGGGCAGCGGCATTATAAGCGTGCTGGTACTTAATCAAGTCGGACATCTCTTCGTCCAACGATACCCCGCTGACGGATTGACGGCGTTCGTCGATCTGGGCGAGCAGGGAATCCTGGTTGTCGACTTGGCGCTGGGCATCCTGGGATTGCACGCCGAGCTGTCCGATCAAGGAACGGTAAAAGTCATCGATCGTGCCGCTGGCGATCAGAGGCGTCGTGCCGTCCGGATTGGAGAAGCTGATCTTCGTGTCCTTCAGGTTGGCCATCAGCAGCGCCAGCGTATTGTTGCCGGGAACGACTTGTTCCGGCGTGCCGTCCGTCCTCATCGAAGTCGCGATGGCGTCCGGGGAGGCCGCGATGACCGGGTTGAGCTTCAAATTCGCCGCCGTGATCGGCCCGCCGTCGCTCGAAACGAAAAAGTCCACGCCCGCCGTCGGCGGATTCGACAGCGGATACCCCATGCGATGGAGCTCGTTCACGCCGTTAACGGTCACGGTTAGCGGATCCTTCAACGTACGGTCGGAGCCCGTATAAGTCTTACCGTCGAGCGTGATGCCGTCCGGAAGGACGCTGCCCGCCGGAACCGTGACGGTGAATTTGCCGTTCGCCAAACTGTTGGCCAGCGTATCGAGCTGCTTCTGATAGTCCTTCACGTAATAGTCGCGGGACTGAAGCATGCCGTAGAGCTCGCCGCTCGTCAGGTCCGTACCGAATGCGCCTTCCAGGCCGGCTGCGTCCACCGTTATTGCCTGGTCTCCCGTTACGAGCGCGGTACCGCCCATATTGATGTTATATCCCTGCGCCGTGTTGGTCACGGTGATATTCACGATTTTGGACAACTGATCGGTCAACACATCCCGCTGGTCCATCAAATCGTTGGGGTTGTCGCCGTAAGCGGCAATCTTCGAAATTTCATAGTTTAAATTGGCGATGTTGCCCACCAACGTGTTGATTTGGCTGGCCTTCACGCCGATGTTGTCGGTCAAATCGCGGTTCATGTCGGACAGCTGCTTGCTGGCCAGGTTGATCGAATCCGTCAGCGCGATCGCGTTTTCCCGCAGGACCTTGCGCGCGGTGACGTTCTCCGGGTCCTTCGCGAGGTCGGACCAGCCTTTCCAGTAGTTATCGAAAAGCGTCCGGATGCCGGTATCGTTCGGTTCGTTGAAGATCGCCTCGAGCTTGTCCAGCGTATCCGCCTGCACGGACCATTTGCCCTGGTCTTGGCTTTGGTTCCGGTACTGGTTGTCGAGGAAGCTGTCTCGAATCCGCGTGATGGAGGTGAATTCGACGCCGGTGCCGAGCTGGCCGGGGATCGTGCTGTGAGTCATCCCGATCGCTTCGATCGGACGAGTCGCCTGCATGTTGACTGTCTGACGGGAATAACCCACCGTATTCGCATTCGCGATATTCTGTCCCGTCGTCTGGATGGCGGCTTGCTGGGTGAACAGCGCCCGTTTGGCCGTCTCGATCGAATGGAAGGTAGATCTCATAGAAAACACATCCCTTGGCGGAAATCAATTAAGCTCGGGTATCGAAAGACCTGCGCGGAGCCGCGGCGGCATGCGACTTGGTTGGCGAATATGTCATATCGTCCGGCGGAGCGGTAATCAGGTCGATTTGAAAAGCAATGTATTCCAGCGACTGGCGAACGAGCAGTTGATTGCGTTCGTTCTGTTCTTTTAATTGCTGGATCGAGGTCATCAGACGATCGGCCGCTTCCGCGAGCAGTCGTTTCGACTCCGCCTTCGTGACGGCCTGAAGCAAATCGGCCAAGGTAGAGCCGGGCTTGGGGGCAATCCCCAGTTCCGCCCAGCACTCCCGCGTGTATCGATGGATAGACAGGTTCAACTGCTCCATCGCGGCAATGGCCTTCGATTCTTTGGCCGTCAGCGTCATCAGCCGGTCGACCCGGTTCTCGACCACGAGCTTCTGCTTCTCCCGGGCAAGCTGCAGCATTTCTTCATGGATGTCGGTCAGTCCGTTCAGCGCGTTCAGCAGCTCATGAATGCTCACTCGTTCACCTCGTTATTCGCCGGAAACCGGGTAAATGAACGGCGCGATCTTGTCGGCCAGCTTTCCCGTTTCGACGCGGTACGTACCGGAAGACACCTCTTGCTTCAACTTCTCGATTTTCTGAGTGCGGGCCGCGTCGTCGGTACGATTCTTCTGGGCGCCCAGAAGTTCCATGGCCTCTGCGGAAAAGCTGACCTGGTCCTTCTGGCGTTTGCCGGCCGTGCCGTTCGTGCGGACGTCGGAGGATTGCGGGTAAACCCGGTAGCTTCCGATGCGCTGAGTGTCATTTATCTTCACTGAATATCACCTCGAAATTAAAAAAACCGATAATCTATATTTCTATTATCGGTTGTTCTATAGGATTTGTTTAGCTTACGGATTAAAGACGATCGCGGATCTGAAATGAGGTGTTCCCCTTGGAATCGTGGGGTGCGTTCGTCGTATGTGCTTTCTGGATGCCGGCTTGAAGGTTCTTCATGTCTCTCTGGAGTTTGGCCCGGCAAGAATCGCACATCGTGCCTTCCCGGATGGGCAAACCGCAAGACTCGCAAGGAACGGACAAGTTCGGCATATTCTCGGTCGAAATCCGGCCTTCACGGATGAACTTGGTGATCTGCTTCACCGACACCTCGGTCTCTTCCGATACCTCATGGATCGTAGCGCCTTTATGTTCTCTCAGGTAATTCGCGACCCGTTCGTATTCTTTCTCGATTTCCTGCACGCAATTGTTGCAGACATCTCTCATCCCGCGTGCAAAAAGTCTAGAACAACGTGGGCAGTAGGACAAGCTCATGAGGTTTCCTCCTCAGGTACGACATACAGGGATAGAGTATATCACAATCATACTAAATTCTACAGAAAAAATCATGCTATTTTTTCCCATCTACGATCTGGCCCACAACAAACCGTAGATTTCGAGCCTGGGCTGAGAACCTCGAGCTGATTCACAAAAGGCGTTTTGCAAAACGGATGCGCACTCGTTCATGGTGCTGCCCGTGGTATAAACGTCGTCAACGAGGAGAATGCGGGCAGGCGGAACGCCATCTACTTCTTTCATCCACTCGCCTATGGATTCTGCAACCGCTTGGAAGTTTCCCCTCATGTCCGTCAGACGAGTGCTGCGGGTCTTGAGACTCTGTTTCTCCGTATGACGCACTCTACGCAGCAGTTGCCGATAAGGCACCCCATACCTCTTCGCAACCCGGCTTGCCATGCGTTCCGCCTGGTTGAACCCCCGCTCCTCCAGCCTCTCTTTTGCCAACGGTACCGATGTTACGGCATGGAACGGAGAGCGGGACAAACCGTCCGTTCCCAACTCCCGGCAAATCCGCTCGTAGGCCGCCGACAAAATCGCGCCCATTAACGGCTCCAGCTTTTCGCTCCCTCGATACTTGTAAAGGGCTAACAGTTCTCTCATTCGATCATCGTAGCGCACTGCGCTTCGGCTGAAGATCAGATGCCTTTCCGTCCTCCTCGGACAATCCGGGCAAAACTCCGGCCTGCCGCAAATTCTGCAAACATGCCGTTGGATCCAAGGGATCGCAGCACTGCATGTAGAACACAGGCTCACAAGGACGGATCTAGCTTCAGGGTGTCTGACCGGCGGAAGGGAGGTGTTCGCAGATGCACCCGCGTGTTTTCCGCAAATCAAACAAGAGAGTGCCTCCGGCCTCAACCAACGGCTAAAAGAGAAGGCCATCAGGAATCCCCCTTTATGAGAAATCCTTTGCGACTCGCAAAGGCGTTCATGCCGCGAATTTGCCGGCAAGCGCTTCTCTGCGACGAGGTCCAAGCCGGCGCGGCGAAATAAACCGACCCGTTCGGGTCATCCGCGGAGCGGCCTGCCCTGCCGGCCATTTGCACGAGCGACGCGGCATCGAACAAAGGCTTATCCGCGTCCAACACGAAAACGTCGCTTTTCGGAATCGTTACGCCCCGCTCCAGAATCGTGGTTGTCACAAGCAAACGCAAGGTCCGCTCGCGAAAAGCCATCACCTTTGTCCCCCGGTCCGGGTCACGGGAGGAAGTCCCGTCTACTTCCTCTGGCCGGATGCCGAAGTCGCCCGCATAGCCGCGAAATAGCCTGATAAGGGGACCCACGTGGTAGATGAACGGGATGAAGACGAAAACTTGCGCTCCACGTTCGATAGAGGCTTGGAGGGTTTTTTTCAAGGTGTTTGGTACTCGGCGCTTGCTGCCCGTCCAGCTCGATACCGCAGGAATCGTCACGCGTTTCGGAACGGGGAGCGGTCTTCGGTGATAACGCACGGATACCTTTGCATGGGAGAGCAGTCCCCATCTCGCTTTCCGCTGCATGCCGACTGGAGGAGTTGCGCTCAGCAGCACGGTAACGCCGCCTTTCTTCCTTGCCTGCGCTGCCGCATGGTGAAGTGCGGGATCGTTATGATAGGGAAATGCATCGACTTCGTCGAGTACGATGAGGTCGAACGCTTCCCGGAACCGAATCAACTGATGCGTCGTGGCGAGCGTCAGCGCTCCGTTCTCGAACTTATCCTCGCTTCCGCCATAGAGAACGACGCGGCTCACATGAGGAAAGGCGGCAGCCAGCCGAGGCGCCAGCTCAAGGACGACATCCCGGCGAGGACTCGCGACCGCCGCTCGGCCGCCTGCGGAGAGAACCGCTTCCAGCAGCGGAAACATCATTTCCGTCTTGCCGGCTCCCGTCACCGCCCATAGGAGAAAAACATGCCTCTTCTGCCGTTGCGCGAGCCTATCGGCTAGGAATTGCAATGCAGTCGAAGCCGCCTCACCTTGTGCAGGACTTAACTTCCATCGTTTCTTGAAAGTCTCAGAATCATCGGCTTCCACCGCCAAAGCCACCGACGCCAAAGCTTCCCCGAGAATCAAAAGCTCGCATTCCCGGCAACGGCCCATGGTCAAACAGACCTCGCAATACGCGCACTCCGGACGTCCGCATGCCGCGCATGGCGTGCGATGCAACTGCCGCCCGCCGCTTCCGCATCGCCTGCAATGCACAGCGGCACGCCTTCCGGACAACTGCGCCACCGCGGCCGTGAACCGTATGCTGCCCATCAGCGCTGCAACTTGTAATACGGGCAAAAGCTCAGCTGCCGTCTCCTCAAAAGCCGCCAAAGCCTCCGGCAGCAAATATCCGCGGCCCTGAAGTCGTTCTGCGGCAACTCGCGCCTTCTCCCCAAGAGAGCGCCCCTCCTTATATGCCTCACGGAAATTTCCGGCATCATGCCCGTTGACACCATGCCGGCGGTTCATCACCCATTCCCGCGTCCGCCTTCTCCGCTTCTCGTTCCTTAACACCACCGCACACTCAGCCATCCCCAGTGGCAACGGCTCGTCCAGCCAAACGATTTCAGACGGAGTCTGAGCCGAATCCTCGGCCTGTCCACGACCCATGTCCCCCCAACCTTCATGAATGCCTTGCCGGAACGCCGTACTCGTCCAATAATGGAAATCCACTTCCCAGCAAACCGACATCCCCGCCAATTTCCGACCCGAAAACCAAACGACCTCGTATAATGTGGCCCTCATCTGACCCCCGCCCCTCCGCGAAAATAAAAAGCACACCCGCCTCGCCCATTAGGACGAAAGCGGGTGTGCTTCACCCGAAATCCCATCATATACCGTTACCGAACATTGTATGCGATTTCCAACCGGTCGACAATCCCCCGTCATATCAACTTCCTAAAGCGGCAGCCTATGCAAATCCTCTCTTTTGTCGAGTTCCACCCAGACGACCTGCGCAGGATCCTTTTCCATCCCTTGCTCTTCCCACTGCTTCATCATGCTATCCCGGTCTTTCGCATCGGGTCCCGATTCCCTGCTGCGGATCCATGCAATTCCATCATAGCCTCGCGCGAACTTCTCGACAATCGGACCGGTGTCGTCCGTCGAATCGTCGAGCAGGACCGTAATGCCGATATCCGTTCCCGTACGCCGGGAAAAACTTTGCAACGCCCGCACGTACCCTTCGATTTGCAATTGGTGGTTGCCCGCGACCAGTACATAATGGCGCTTGCGCGAATCGGCTTCCCGTCCGAATACCCCATGCGCCAATGCCGCTGCCGCCACGTAAAAGCCGATGATCCACATCAATTCCGGAATCACGGCGGCCACCTCCTGTGCGCGGTCGACCGATCTACGGCGCCGACGCGCCTTACATCCGTTCCCGCTTGTTGGTATGGCATTATATGCCGCATGCCAAGTGGGAGTTACCGGCCGCACGCGGACAAGGCGAACCCGTAGAAACGCCCAAAACAAAAACGGCCTCCCACCGCACTCGCGCGCGGCAGGGGCCGTCTGTTTTCAATCGTCATGTTCCCGCATCGATCGTTATGTAACCGCCTAACGACTGCGCCTCGCTTACAGCGTCACCCAACCGTATTTGATCGAGTTGATGACGGCTTGCGTGCGGTCGTCGACCTCCATTTTCTGGAGAATGCTGCTGACGTGGTTTTTGACCGTTTTCTCGCTGATGAACAGGTTTTCGCCGATCGTTTTGTTGCTTTTGCCCTCGGCCATCAGCTTGAGCACTTCCGCTTCCCGGCGGGTGAGCGGATTGTTGCCGCGGGGGATGAATTTGGTCACCGTCTCGCGGCTCGCCGCAGCTCCGGAGGTCGCCCCGATCTCATCCAAATACGTCATGCGGCGGAGCTGGTTGATCAGCTTGCCCGTCACTTTGGGGTGGATGTAGGCATGTCCCTCCGCTACGGTGCGGATCGCGTTGATGAGCGATTCCGCCTCCATGTCCTTCAGCAGATACCCCGTCGCGCCCTTGCGAAGGGTTTCGAAAACATAGCTCTCGTCGTCATGGATGGAAAGGATAATCACTTTAATATCCGGGAAAATGTCCCGCAGCCGCTCGGTCGCGATCACCCCGTTTTCGATCGGCATGTTGATGTCAAGCAGCACGACGTCTGGCTTGTACCGGTTGCAAAACTCGAGTACTTGAATGCCGTCGCCGCATTCCCCGATGACTTCAAGATCGGACTCCATGTTCAGAATCCTCTTCAGCCCTTCGCGGAACAGCTGATGATCGTCGGCAAGCAGCACCTTGATCTTGCGAACCGCCGTCTTACTTTCCATGCTCGCCTAACTCCTTTCCTGGCTCCGATTTAATGGGAACCTGAATTTTGATTTTGGTCCCTTGACCTGCTGTCGACTCGATATCGATCTTGCCTTGCAGCAGTTCGACGCGCTCCCGCATACCGACCAAGCCGAACTGCGAATGGATTCTGGCCTGAGATTCCACCTGTTCCACGGAAAACCCTTTGCCGTTATCCCCGATGGTCATCTGTATGCTGTCTTCCTGGAATGTCATATCGAGAGACACGAAGGTCGCTTCGGCGTGCTTCAAAGCGTTGTTGAATGCTTCCTGCACGAGACGGTACATGGCCGCTTCCATCGCGGACGGAAGCCTCTTCTCTTTGCCGGTCGTTTCGAATACGGTGCGGATCAACGTCTTTTCCTCGAAATCCTGAACAAATTTCCGAAGGGTCGGCACGAGTCCCAAGTCGTCCAAAGCCATCGGGCGAAGGTTGAAAATGATTTTGCGGATTTCTCCGAGGCCTTGCCGGACTTGCGTTTTAAGATCGATCAGCTCATTGCGGATGAGCTCCAGGTCGTTCGTGTCCAGCATCCGCTCCGCGATTTCCGTCCGCAGCACCAGGTTGGCGAGCGATTGGGCCGGACCGTCGTGGATTTCCCTGGCGATCCGTTTGCGTTCGTCTTCCTGGGCCAAAATGATCTTGAGGCCGATCAACTGGCGGTTTTTCGCGGATTCGAGAATCCGGGTGACCTGGTTCAAATCGCCGGATAAATAGTCTAAAACGACGTTCATCTGCAGGCCGATCGTTTCCGCGCGTTCAATGGACAATTCGACGGATTTGACGCGGCTTTGCAATTCGTTGCGCCTGGCTCGCAGATAGCTTTCCTTTTCCCTGAAAACCATGAGGTCAAGCTGGATCTGGGTCGCTTTCTCATAAGCGGATTTGATGTCTTGTTCGGTGTAACGGACGAAATCGCGGCTCACTTCGGTCAGGCGGATTCTCGACAGCCGGTATTCCCTCTCCAGCTTGTCGACCTTATCGATCGCTTCCGTCGTCTCCGCAATGACCTTCTCCAGTTCCTTATGGAGACTGAGAAGTTCCCTGCGCGCCGCTTCGGCGATTTCGAAAACCTGGACCTTGCTGTCTTCCATGACGGTAATCGCATTTTGGATGACCTGATCGATTTGGTCCACTCGATAATCCACGCTAACGACTCCCTTAACAGCTTGTCTTCATCATATCATATTTCTCATTTTCGTGGTGAGGCGGATAGGACTTTCGATCGAAAGATTAGTGAATTGTAATGGTCTTCGTTTTGCCGTCCCAATCGATTTTCTGTCCCAGCTGTTCGGTGACGACGCGAACCGGCACGTACACGCTGTTGTTCTTTAAAATGGGGGCGGCGAGCACCTTCTGGCGGACTCCGTTCAGCGTCACTTCCGAGCGGCCCACCCACAACTCGAGCATCGAATCCCCGCGCAGAACCGTCACTCTCTTGGTCGCGTTATCCCAGGAGACTTCGGCGCCCAGCGTCTCCGTCACGAAACGAAGCGGCAAATAGTTGACGTCGTTGAGCAGGAACGGCGCGGTCTGCAGCTGGGTCGATTTCCCGTCGATCATCGCCGTCTTCTTGCCCACGGTCATCACGATCGTCGGCTTCACCGGAGTAAACGGCTTTGGAGGATACTGCAGCGTCAGGTTGTCGAACGCGACTTCCCCTTGCAGGGCGCGCTCGTCCTGGTCCTGCTCCAAGTTGACGACATAAAGCTTCGTCAGCTTCGCCGGGCCTTTCAGGCCGGCAGCTGCCAGGTCGATGCGGACCGTTTTCCAGCCGGACCAGTCGATCTTCTTCGCGACGTCGACGAGAACAGTCTTGCCGTCAGAACCGACGAATTCGGCCCGGGCATAGTTCATGCTGGCGTCGCCCAGCATGTCGAGCGTCATCGCGCTTGGCGTTCCGTCGACGTTGATGCCTCCGTTCATCGCGTTCAGGTTGGCATACGCGAACCGGCTGCCCGTGCCGTTCGTGAAGTCGTAAGCCAGATCGAGCACTTGCGAGGACTCATGCCCCGGAATTCCGGTCAGCAAGGAAGCCGAGCCCGTCGTTTCGCCCGGAAGCCCGCTGAAGTCGATCGGGTAGCCCGGATTCTCGAACGTTTCGAGCGATTGCTCGCTTCCCGGCGTCAAAATCGCGGCCGTACCGAAACCGTCGTACCGCGCGATGGCGAAACCGTATTGGGCTCCGTCCTCCACGCTGTCGATCGTCAATTTTCCGCCGCTTGCCGTCGCCTTGAAGCCTTTGAACTCCCATTTGATCGAGTTCGCGGGTACGGACAGCTCGCGGCCATCTTTCAGGCGAGCTTTCACCGGCACGGAAATGACGGCGCCCGGACGAAGAGAGGTCGTGTTCGGATCGATCGTAAGTTGATCGATCTGATCTTGACCGATGACTTCGATGTTCAACGAGTTCGACGCAAGCCCCGCTTTTACGGTAATCGTGGCCTTGCCGGGTTTGGCTGCGGTCAGCTTGCCGTCCTTGAACGTACCGACGGAGTTGTTGATGCTCCATTTGGGCTGCATGCCGGACGGATCGATCGGGTTATAGTAGGTGTCATAGCCTTTAAGGGAGTAAGAAGTTTCTTGCCCGACGAACAGGGTGCTGGTTCCGCTGGCGACGATCCCTTTCACTTCGCCTTTGGGCGCGTTCGTATAGACGCCGATTCCGTTCGCGACGAGTCGCTGTGTCGTGCCATAGAAGGTCGGATGGGTCAGCGCAACGTTAGTTTCTCCGAGCGGACGGGTAACCATGGTGGTAGAACCGCCTCCGTCCAGGTTGACCGCTTTCCATACGCCCAGCTGCAAGAGCATTTGCTGCAATTCTTTCAAGGAGACGCCGTCGCGCCCGCCATTCTCTTCGACGGTAATAAGGTACGCGGTCTTTCCGTCTTTGGAATAGCCGACAGCCGTACGTGCACGGTCCGCCGAGCCGCTGACGCCGGCGATATCGCGGGAGAAAGTCGCTGCCTTGCCTTGGTCGAGGAGGATGGTGTGGCCTCCTACGAGCATTTGGAAGGAACCCGGGTCATACGTTTTTTGGGTCGTCAAAGAAGTCAAATGGTAGTCCGATCCGACTTTGCTTCCTACGATCAGATTGTCGGTGATGAACTTGGCGGCTTTCCCGTGACCGCGCAGCACGTATCCGTTCGCCGGCACGGGCGTCGTGATTTCTTTGTCAATCGAGATTTCGGTCACGTATCCGTCCACGACGAGCGCTTCGGTTGGCTTGGTGCCAGTACCGGTCGGGCGCTCGGGTGCCGTCCATGCGTTCGTGTAAATATACAGAGCGTCGACGTGGCTGTTCGTCTTGTTGGGATCCGCCCAGTAGAGAGATTTGTTCACGCCGGCCAATGGGAAAGAAGCCCCCGTGTCGGCGGTGACGGTGCCTTCGAATGTAAAATTGTCGATCATCGGCTGGCGGTCTTTCGTGACGGCGAATGCATACATGCCCTTCAACTGGGACGTGCTGACGAGAAGGTTGCCGTTCGAGATCTGGGCCCCGATCGGCGCGCCGTCGCCGGTCGTATTGAATACGTCGGCGTTGATGCCCGCGACCGCTTTCGTTTCCTTCGCCATGGCGGTAACGGATTGGCGTGCGTTGACGCTGCCGTTTTTGCCTCCCATCACGTTCAAGGAGACATAAGGGTTGTTCAGGTCGACTTGCACGACGTGCATGACTTCCGTCTTTTGGGACGAGCTGGACGGAACCCAAGAGTAAGAGATTTCTTTGACGCCTGAGGTGACCATCGTTTCGCTGTTTTTGACCAACTTGTATGTAACGGTCGTCGCAGCAGTGGCATGGGATATGGGAGCCATAAGGACGGGATTGGCCATCGGAACGGTGAATACGAGCATACCCGCAAGAAGCGGCAGGACGATTTTCTTTGTTTTCGTCGTGCGAGGTTGAAGTTTTAAGCGCATTTGGTTCTCCTGTAGGTCTATAAATTTTGGGAGAGAGCCGAGCGGCCCTCGTAGATTCCTAGTTTTATAGACTACTTGGGAACGAAAAAGTTACATCCGATAAGAGATTGTAATCAAAATGAAACAGTTGATTCGATTTGTTTGTGGGAACAAGGAAAAACCCGGAAACTCATGAGAGTTTCCGGGTTCTTCTGGAATGAGCGTTATTCCCCGTCTATCTGCGCTCGTTCGGATCGGGTCAGCTTGGCCTTCACCAGCTGATAGGATTGCTCCAGCATAGCAAGAACCTCACCATCCGGCACGGAACCGTCGAGCACGACGGTATTCCAATGCTTTTTGTTCATGTGGTACCCCGGCAGCACCGAGCGAGGATATTGCTGCCTGAGCAGCCAAACTTCTTCCGGATCGGCCTTCAGGTTTACGCTCAGCCGATCTCCGTTGCTGCCGAGGAGGGCGAACATTTTGCTTCCGACGTACAACACCGACAAGTTCGGATCGAACGGGTATCGTAAAGTGACACCAGGCATACCTATGCTGCGTTCAATGAGCACTTGATGATCAATCAACTTGGTTACTCCCCTTACTCGTCGAGGAAGTTCACGTGAAGCAGCAGACGTTTGATCATCGAAGCCGCTTGGGCACGAGTCGCGTTGTTCTTCGGCTTCACCGTCGACGGCGTATATCCGGAGATCAGACCTGCCTGTACGCAGCCGATGACCGCCTCGCGAGCCCAGCTGCTAATACTTCCTTGATCCGAGAACGGATTCAGAACGCTCTGGTCTACCGTCGGCTGCACGCCGGCGTACTTCATGGCCCTGATCATCATGGACGCCATCTCTTCACGCGTCACGTTGTCGTTCGGCCTGAAGCCGCCATCCGCGTCGCCCGACACGATGCCCGCTTTGCTCGCCGCGCCGATGTAAGAAGCCGCGCTCGACCAATTCGATACGTCGCTAAACCGAGCGGCCGCCGAACGGTCGCCGGTCAATCCGAGGCCGCGTGCGATGAATTCCGCGAAGTCGGCCCGCGTGATGTTCGTCTCCGGCTCGAATTCGGTCAAGGAGACTCCCCTGACGATGTTCTTCGAAGCCAGAATCGCCACGTCGCGTTCCGCCCAATGACCGCCCATATCGAAGAAGACGGCAGGCGCTTTATTCACGACCGCATAGACGCTATTATCCTTGCGGAGGAAGTTCACGATAATGTTATTGCCCGACTTGGTCTTTACCGTCGGCACGTATACGAGATCCCCAGAATCCCCGTCAACGCGCATAACCGCGAGCTGCGAAGGATTAACCCCTGTGCCGCTGACTGTGATGGAGCGTTTGACGTAGATCGAAGAATTCGTAAATTCTCTTACGATTCCATTCGAAACAATTTTTGCAGTGAAGTCGACTGCAGAACCTAGAATTTGTCCGCCTGATGAAGTTACGGCACTTTCGATAACTGGATTAGAAGCCTTTTCAATACTTAGAATTAAATCCGTTACGGACGGGTCAAGACCTGAACTCTGAGCAACTGCGACAACTCCAGTTCCACCTATCGGGAATTCCCAACTTGTTCCTGAATACTCTACTCGGACCACACCGTTAGAAACGATTCCTTGCGAGCTTATTAAGCCGCTTAAAGGCAAGCTAACAATCGCGCCAAGTTCAGAGGAAGGGATCGGGATCGTCAGCACGGTGCTTTTAATCTCTGCTCCGGACCCGGTCTTGATTGCCGTAAACGCGGCATTAAGCTTCGATGCGTCAACAGCGTATTTGCTCGCTGACCTGCCGGATGGAAGTTGTGTCGTAGTTCTCGTCAAGGAGCCGGGAACCAGTTGGAGACCTCCGGCACTGTCGATGGTCAAATAACTTGCCAAGTCTCCTAGCAAGGAAGTCTGATTGGTAGCGATCTGATCCGTCAATGCCCCTATCGTCTGGTTAAAGACGTCTTTAAGAGCCGTACCGGTCGTTACGTAACTGACTTTTACTTCTTGTTTATATGCGACTGCCGTTTCAAGATTCAAGTTCACTTGCGTGCCCGATACCCCCAGCGAAGTTACAGGCACCTTCGTACCGCCAACGGTGACGGTATATTGCCCCACTAAAGGGATATTCGCACTGCTTAATGGAGCGGAGTAAATCAACTGAATGACCTTGCCGCTTGCAGAAGCGGAAGACAAAGTGGTCGGCTGCACGGCCCCGCCCGTAATCTGCATCCCATTAATAGCAGGCGCAGGATTACCGTTTAAGTCCGAGAGAAGGTTTGTTCCAGGAATATAGGTGATCGCGATCTGCTGATCTTTCGAGATCGCCGTTTTTAAAGTCAGTTCAACAGTATTGCTGTTGATTGCAACGGCAGTCACCGGATCTTCCACGCCGCCAGCCACGATCGTAAAGCTGGTCAATGGCGGAAGCACAGTTGTTTTCAATGCCTCATTATACGCCAATACCAACTTCGTATTAATGGCGGTCGCTCCGGAGAGCGTAGGCGCCGTCGTGTCCGTCGGGTTCGCGACGAAGAAAGATGTAAAGGCAGCCGCTTGGTTCCCTATGGTATCCTTCACCGGCACTGCGCCCGGGGAGTAGGATACTGCAACGGTTCCCACTGTCGTGGATACGGCAGGGAAAGACAACAAAATGGTATTCCCATTCGCCACAGCAAACGTCGGATTGATCGTCTGACCATTCCATAAAACTTGGAATTGCGTTTGCGCATTGGTACCAAGGGTGGCTAAAGTTTTATTGAAGACCAAATTCACCACTGCTGGCGTCGCCGTACCGCTGACCGGCTTGGGCGCCTGGGTATCCGGCGAAACATTGCGGTTGGTGAATGCCGCAACCTCTTTAAGTTGTGCGGATTGAATCCGTTTATCCTTGCTACTGTTCAAGGAATAAGAAACCCTCACAACCTGGGTAGTCAACACCGCAGTTTGCAGTGTCAACCGCACAGTGCTTCCGCTAATCGTAACACCCGTGACAGCATTGTAAGTATTATTTGCCGTTACGTAAAAATCCCCATTCGTTGGAACTTTTGTCGCATCCAAAGTTTCGCTGTAGGTGAGGACGATAGACGAATTGTCCATTTCCGCCTTGGTCAGCGTCGGCGTCGTGCCCGCTCCGCCCGTTTCGAAAGACCAGGCATTGGGATTTGTAATACCTGCGAAAGCATTATTGTTCAGGTCCTGAATGACGTTAGCCGGGAAGTTGATCGAATATCGCGTATTGACCTTAAGAGAACCGCTGCTGATCGTAAAGTTGACCTTTTTATTATCAGAAGGGTCCACGGCAATGTTCAGGTTAATCTTCAAACTTGGCGAACTGGTTTGAAAAATCGTACCAGTCGCGGTTCCAACTTTTTTAACCGGTTCGCTGAATACGGCGCTGAATGTCGTCATCGGATAAGGCACATTGGTCGAACCTGACGCCGGTGTGGTACTCACGATGGTAGGTGCAGTTTTATCCACATCTACAGTGAAACTCCAAGTGCTTCCGTCAAAATAATTGCCCGTACCGTCCCGGAAGGCCTGACCGTCTAAAGTTACGCTATATCTCGAACCGTTCACGAAATACGGACAGGTGGATCCAAACTGCGGTGTCACCGTTACGGTCGTATTATTGACGGATACGGCAGACGAACTCACCGGTATAGCGCAGAATAGTGAGTTATCCGGATTCTTGATAACAATGGAGCTGGATCCCGGGAAGACCTTCTCGTCGAACACGAGAACCAGATTCCCATCAGGTTTGTTCAAAGTGCCTCCGTTTGGAGGAATGTACGAAGCAACCTTGGGCTTTACGTCGTCGTACTTATCCATCGTGACGAACGACCATGTCGTTTTCGCAGTTATCCCGTTATAAGGGTTATCGCTCAAGTCCGCAATCGTACCCGGCTCAATCCGGACATAATACTTCGTGCTGTACGACAATTGCGAACGAATAACGGGAATTGTCACGGTAAAGGTTGCATTGTCGACAGCTATCGTTGATAGGTCTATCGTTTCAGCAATGCTGTCATCGGAGTCCTTGCGGATTTGAATGGTTCCAGCAGGCAAGATTTTGATCGCTTGGGAAAACTTCATGACCAAGTCAAATGGAGCATGATCGATATCCACTTTCGCCGCGTTCGGATTCAAGCTCAGACTGGTCGGAGCAATGGCTGGGATAACGGTAAACACATACCCGCCGGCACCCGTTCCTGAAAGTCCTGGGAAAGTTGCGCCTGACGTAACGCCGATAATCGCGGTTGGAGGAACCTCAATATAATAATTACCTGGTGCGTTTACGGTTTTAATCATCACCGTCGTTGTTTGGACCCACTGTAGATTGCTCTCATCACTAGCGACATCATAAGTGGCCACGGCCGCATTCGTGGATGCATTCCGAATGACAATCGAACCCGTCCCCCTGCGCACCGGCTCGTCGAATGTCATGTAGATGGGCCTGCTTGGTGTAATGCTTGTTCCGGAAGCAGGGCTCGTTGTAGGCGCAACATCAGAGACAGCAGCGCTGACAGCAGCTGTAAAAGGCCCAATAGGAGCAGCAACCACTTGGATGAGCAGCGCTAGGAAAAGAGCTATAGACAAAATGCGAAGACGCGGCATGAGTATCCTCCCAGGAAGTACAGTCTTGTACCTTTTATTTCGGTTTCCACGTGTTGGAACTTTAGGGACGAAGGACTCAAAAACGACAACTTCACCATGAAAAATCGCAATAAAAAGAGCTTCCGCGGTTCGCGGAAGCCCTCATCTTTATCGGGATTATGCCGATGCGCCTTGCTTCAAAGCCTCGACTTTGTCCAAGCGTTCCCACGGCAGGTCAAGGTCGGTACGGCCAAAATGACCGTATGCCGCGGTCTGCGCGTAGATCGGACGTCGCAGGTCGAGCATTTTGATTATGCCGGCCGGGCGCAGATCGAAGTTTTTCTCGATCAGCTCAACGAGCTTCTCTTCACTCACTTTACCCGTGCCGTAAGTGTCCACATTGATGGATACCGGGCGGGCTACGCCGATCGCGTAAGCCAGCTGGATTTCGCACTTGTCGGCAAGACCTGCGGCAACGATATTCTTCGCGACATAACGAGCAGCGTAAGCTGCGGAACGGTCGACCTTCGTCGGATCTTTGCCGGAGAAGGCTCCGCCACCATGGCGAGCATAGCCGCCGTAGGTGTCGACGATGATTTTGCGGCCGGTGAGGCCGGCATCGCCTTGCGGTCCGCCGATAACGAAACGGCCCGTCGGGTTGATAAAGTATTTGGTTTCGCTGTTCAGCCATTCCGCCGGAACGACCGGAGCGATGACATGTTCGCGAATATCGCGGTCGATTTGCTCCGAGGTAACCTCTTCGGCATGCTGGGTCGAGATAACGATGGTCTCCACGCCTACAGGTTTGCCGTCCTGATACTGAATCGTCACTTGCGTCTTGCCGTCCGGACGCAGATAGTCGAGGGTGCCGTTCTTGCGCACTTCCGACAGACGGCGCGACAGACGGTGCGCCAACGCGATCGGCAACGGCATGTATTCAGGCGTTTCGTTCGTTGCGAAGCCGAACATCAAGCCTTGGTCGCCTGCGCCGATATCCGCGTTCTCTTCGCGGATGTTCGCGCCTTCCCGGCTTTCAAGAGCGGCGTTAACGCCTTGCGCGATGTCGGCCGACTGCTCGTTTAGCGAAGTAAGAACAGCACACGTGCTACTGTCGAAACCGTACTTCGCACGGGTGTACCCGATTTCCTTAATCGTGCGGCGGACAATGGCCGGAATGTCCACGTAGTCCGCTTTACTGCTGATTTCTCCGATAACGAGAACGAGTCCTGTGGCTACCGAAACTTCGCAAGCTACGCGAGCGTAGGGATCCACTTCAAGAAACGCGTCCAATACCGCGTCGGAAATCTGATCGCATATTTTATCCGGATGGCCTTCCGTGACCGATTCGGATGTGAAGAGATGCCGCCCTTTAATCGACAAATTCTTCAACCCCCATATAAAAAAATGAACCTTTTCCGCTTGGAAAAGGTTGTTAGACAAACCTTCGAGTAATAATAATAACGGATTTGTCGAGGGGTGTCAATGAGCGAAGCCTTGCGTGGCGCGGCTTACAGAATCGTTTGCTGCGCTTGCTGCTCCGCCTGTTGAACCAACCTTTTCGTAATATATCCGCCGATCGAACCCGCTTCCCGGGCGGTTATAAAACCCAGGTAGTTCTGTCCGCCTGACGTTCCCCCGATACTGCCCAATTCGCCCGCCATTTCGGAGTCCAAACCCGCGAGCGAGGACGTACCGCCGATCGGAATTCCCAACTCGCCCGCAACTTCGTACTTCATTTGCTGAATCGCGGGGTCGCATTCCGGCACCAATTTTCTTCGTCTGCTGCCTGCCATGTTGTCGTTGGCACCTCCTTGATTGTTGACGGAGTTAGTATGTGCACGACCGCCAACACCGAGGCGTATGAGTTATTGGGTATCAGGGAAGAATGTACTAATCTTTAACCAGGAAATCCCTCAATGCTTGCCGCCAATGACGCATGGGTTCAAATCCCGCTCGTTCCATGGCGTCATGGCCGAGGACCGAATACGCCGGCCTGGGAGCAGGACGGGGAAATTCTTGCGTCGTACATGGAAGAACTTGAACACTCTTGCCGGATTCTTCGAAGATCGCCTGGGCAAACTGAAACCACGTGCAAGTTCCGCTGTTCGACGCGTGGTAAACGCCATAAAGTTCGGTTAAAACCAGGTCCGTCAAAAACCGCGCAAGATCAAGCGTGTAAGTCGGGCTTCCGGTCTGGTCGTTTACGACGGTGAGCGATGGACGCGTTTCAGCCAGCTTTAGCATCGTATGAACGAAGTTGGCCCCGTACTTTCCATAGACCCAAGATGTTCGTACGACGAAAGTGCGGCTGCAAGCAGCTAAGGCAGCCTGCTCACCCTCGAGCTTCGTTCTTCCGTACACCGTTTGCGGACCGGTGCGGTCGTCTTCGCCGTAAGGCTGCTTCCCCCGGCCGTCGAAAACGTAATCGGTACTGACATAGCAAAACTTCGCGCCGACGGATTCCGTTGCTTCAGCCATATTACGGGTTCCCGTTACGTTAATAAGGTAGGCCTTTTCCGGTTCCGATTCGGCGAGATCCACCGCGGTGTATGCAGCCGCATGGATGACGGCATCGGGATTGATTCGCTCCATCACCTGACGGCAGGATGAGCTGTCCGTGATATCGAGCTGCTCGCGATCCAGACCGATGAAAGTGACTCCTGGGCGCCGTAGGCTCACTAATTCCTGCCCCAGTTGTCCTCCTGCTCCGGTAACAACTACCGTAAAATCAGCCATTTTCCCGATACGCTCCCGTTTCGATGCGCTCCATCCACTTCTCGTTATTCAGATACCACTGGATCGTGGCACGAATGCCGGATTCATAATCGTGTTTCGGATTCCAGCCCAACTGGCGGCGGATCTTCGACGCATCGATCGCATAGCGGCGGTCGTGCCCCAAACGGTCTTCGACGTAAGAAATCAGCGATTCCGGACGACCCAGCTCCTGAAGAATCGTACGGACGACCTGCAGGTTCGTTCTTTCGTTATGCCCGCCGACATTATAGACTTCCCCGCTGACTCCCTTATGAACCACCAAATCGATCGCGCTGCAATGATCTTCAACGTAAAGCCAATCCCGGACGTTGAGCCCGTCTCCGTATACCGGCAGAGGCTTATACGCCAAAGCATTGCGGATCATGAGCGGAATCAGTTTCTCGGGAAACTGGTACGGTCCGTAGTTGTTGGAACATCTCGTTATGTTCACGGGGAGACCGAACGTTTCATGATATGCCCGAACTAGGAGGTCCGCTCCCGCCTTGCTTGCGGAGTAAGGACTATTGGGCGCGAGCGGCGTTTCTTCCGTGAAAAGCCCTTCAGCCCCCAAGGTTCCGTATACTTCGTCCGTAGAGACTTGAATGTAGTTGCCCACCTTGTACTGCTTAGACAAATCCAGCAAAGTTTGAGTCCCTTGGATGTTGCTCCTTACGAAAATTCCGGGATCAAGAATGCTTCTATCTACATGGGACTCCGCTGCGAAGTTGACGACCGTGTCGACTCTCTCCTGGAATATCGACTCCATGGCAGCTCGGTCCGCGATATCCGCGCGGACGAATCGGTAGTTCTCTCCGCCGACCCCTTCCAGGTTATCCAGGTTACCTGCATAAGTAAGCAAGTCTACATTGATGACCTCATACTCCGGATGCTCCCGTCTCACGTAGTGGACGAAGTTGCTTCCGATAAAACCGGCTCCGCCGGTAATCAGCAATCTCAAGACGTTCACCCTTCGAAAATGAAGTTGATTTCAGCATTGGCTAGCTTAGGATGGCGAGTGTCTTTCTCCGAGAGAATCGCGTGTTCAACCGGCCATGTGATCCCAATCGCAGGATCGTCCCATGCGATTCCCCGATCGTGTTCCGCCGAATAAAGATTGTCCACCTTGTATTGCACTTCTGTGTTCGGCTCCAGCGTGCAGAAACCATGCGCGAAACCTTTAGGCACAAGGAGCTGATGCTTGTTATCGGCGGATAACGTAAACCCTTCCCAATGGCCGAAAGTCGGTGAGCCTTTCCGAATATCCACCACAACATCGTAAATGGAGCCGGCCGTCACTCGAACCAGTTTGGTTTGAGCCTTCGGCTCCAACTGGTAGTGCAGTCCGCGTAAGACGCCGGTTTCGACGGACAAAGAATGATTGTCCTGAACGAAAACCATAGGAATGCCATTCTGCACATAGCGTTCTTGATTATAGCTCTCCACGAAAAATCCGCGGTGATCTTGGAAAACCTTCGGTTCGATTAGCTTAACACCCGGCAGCTTGCCTTCCGTTACTATCATCTCTTGATCACCTTACAATTTAAGTTTGCCGAACTCCTCGCCGAAACGGACTTCTTGCGCCAACTCATTCGCTTTCATAAGCGAACCATAGGTGCCGGCGTCCGTCCACCACCCTTGAAGGGCATCATAAGTTAACGTTCCCTCTTCGATATAGCTATTGTTCACATCCGTGATTTCTAACTCTCCGCGAGCCGAGGGCTTCAAACGACGGACAACGTTAAACACTTCGGCATCGTACATGTATATTCCGGTTACCGCGTATTGACTCTTAGGATGGGACGGCTTCTCCTCAATGGAAACGATTCGGTCCCCGTCCAGTTCCGGAACGCCATATCGATTCGGATCCGGCACCTCTTGAATAAGAATCTTGGCACCTTTTCCTTGCTTTCTGAAATTTTCCACGTATGGAGCAATGGAATCTTCGAACACATTATCCCCCAGAATGACAACCATCGAATCATCGCCCACGAAATGTTCCGCCAATCCGAGAGCTTGGGCGATACCGCCCGCTTCATCCTGCACCTTGTATGTGAACGAAAGCCCGAACTCTTTACCGCTCCCGAGCAAGTTGACGACATCTCCCATATGATCTTTGCCCGTTACGATCAAGATATCTTTAATGTCGGACTCCTTCAGCTTCGCGATCGCATGAAAAATCATCGGGTACTTGCCGACCGGAAGCAAGTGTTTGTTCGTGACCTTGGTTAAAGGATATAAACGCGATCCGGTACCGCCGGCTAAGATGATTCCTTTCATGTGCTCTGCCTCCTCAATTTTAAAAATATGGCAACTTTTGCTTATCCTTGAGCGATAAAAACGACACCCGCCAAAACCAGTGCAATCCCTGCCCATTGGGCCATTGAAACGGGTTCTCTGAAAATGAGATAAGAAGCAATCATGACAAATATATAGGACAAGCTTTGTGTAGGATACGCCAAGCTGAGATTCATTCTGGAAAGAACATAAACCCAAAGCACGGTGGAGCAAGCATATACGAAAATTCCGGACAGCAGGTACACATTCGTCACGACCGGAATGAGATTCGAAACGGATAATCCGGATAAAGATTTTGCTCCTTGTTTAAATAGAACTTGGCCCGCAGTCATCAAAAAAACATTGCCTAGAAGCAGCAGAGCGTTAATCACGCAATAAACACCAGCCCAATTTATTATTATCGTACGGTTTATTGGAATTCCGACGAAACCGCTACTTCCCTGAAGATCGCCAAGCGTTCGTCCAAGCTTTCTAGCACGTCATATATATTATCGATTTTGCCGCCCATAATATTTACGAAGCTTTGGAATTCGGGGTATTCGCGATAGAGAATAGGGCGACCGTCATCATTCTCGTTTTGCAACAGCACTGTCTTTACTTCGTAGATAGATTTCTTGTAAGCAGCTTGTGAAATAGCAGGCAAATATCTTTGGACGTCCCGGATCATGTATAGGTATCTGGACTCCGGATTTAAGGTTTTCAAGTATTGATGCCCGTCTATCAATTGTTCGTAGTCGGACCAACTTAGATGAGGCGTATATCGGACATGGCTCAGGGAATGCAGGTTTTCCGAAGGATAAGGCATCGTCGAGAAGAACGGTCCGTCCATGACGGTAATTCCGATGTTTTTTAATTCCTCAGGCATCTCGATCAACGCCATTTCGGTTATCTCGTGTTTAAAAGGTAGTAGCGGGAGTTCCGAATTGCCCATAAGCTTGTTGATCTGCGAATAGGTACAATTGTATACGCAATTCGCATTTAAGGTTTCGCCGTCGTTCAATAACACTCGAACATCCCCGTGCGGGCCTTTTTCCACCTTCCAAACCTCGGTGTTCGTCCGATAGGTCACACCAGCCCGTTCCATTTTGGATCGCATCATGTTTTTCAATACGACGGCGTCGAAAGCGAACTCCTTCACCTCGAATAACTCTTCCATCAATTCGGGGTTGAAAAATTTCCGGTAACGCTCGCGGGCTCTTTCGATAGGAGCACCGATCCCTTTAAACATCTGATGGAATTGATATGCATTCACCTTGGAACCCATTCTGGCAATGCCGTACAGCTTGGTGAAATCGTCAACGATGCACGGTTTGAATTCTTCAATAAACCTGGGAAAATTCACATACGATCGGATGGCCGTTACCAGGTTGCGGGGATAATGATAGCCGTTATGCACCCTCGCTTGGTTGACGAGCGAAGCGCGAGAAAGGAGGTCCGGCTCTTTCTCCACGAGAAGCACCTTGTCGAAGGTTTCGCGAAGTTTAATGGCGATGCTGCAGCCATAAAAGCCTCCGCCAATGACGACCGCTTCGTAACGCTCCGGCGACGTTCTCATAGTTTTGGCCCCTCTTGGATTCTCGAAGGTTCATAAGCGCCCGTGAACAAGTGGAATAGCGTCCTCAGAAGGAGAAGGTTTCCTCGGAAATGGCTGATCTTGGTGGGAACTTCTCCGCTGTCCGGATATCTTCTCGTTACGGGAATCTCGATGGTCGGGTAACCCAAGCGGGGAGCTTTGACCGACATGTAGGCCAGCAATTCGTACAAATTGAAAACGTCCCTGAACGGTTGTACCCTCGGGTCAAGCAAATATTCCCGGCTATACCCCCGGAAACCGTTGGTCGTATCCGTATAACGATGACGGGCGGCCAAGCTGATGATCGGAGCATGAAGCAACCGAATCGCCAGATCCCGGACAACCGGGGTGTTGATCGCTTGTCCGCCTTTCACGTAGCGGGAGCCTTGAACCAAACCGTACCCCTTGTCCAAATGACGAATGAAATCGGGGATCGCCTCCACTCCGTCCTTGTTGTTTCCGTCTACCGTTATGACACCCTTATAGCCTTGGCGCAACGCATAGGCATACGCGATTCGCAGCTGCGCGCTCAACTTTCCTTTGTCCTTTTTGACGAGTAAAGTACGCACGCCAACCGAACGCAGAAACTCGGGAACCAAGGAGCCGTCGGTGCTCCCTCCGTCCGCGATGAGGATATCTACCTGTTCGGCGAGGGGCTTCATGGCCCTTAACTGGCTGCGGATTCTCTCGCCTTCATTAATGACGGGAATGACCACGCAATAATCGCACTTCTTATCGAACAGCTCGATCTCCTCAGCGTGCGGGACTTGCCAAGATGCGTCGTTCATGATTTCTGGCACTTAATCCCCTCCTTCAGCCGAGATATATTCCCGTTGCATAATCCAGGCACTCTTTGACCGTAATGGCATTCGACTCATGAAGACCGTCTTTCATCTCAATGGAAACATAACCGGAATATTGCAACTGCTTTAATTGGGACGCGATCACGGCATGGTTCACCTGTCCCGACGGCACTTTTTGCAGGTAAGGTTCGCTGATGTGAAAGTGGGCGAGTACAGGAAACGCTTTTTCCAGCGACTCGCCTACGTTCTCCTCGTTAAGCGCCATGGCCGCCGCATCCAGGTGCAGTCCGAAGCCCGGATGGCCGACGGCTTTCACCAAATCGATCCCTTCATCCGTATTCCGGATAAAATCGCATCCGTAAGCGGCAGGATTCGGTTCCACGCAAAATTTCGCTTCGTAGGACCGGGCCACCTCCCCGAGCCGTTCGAAAAACGGAATGGCGATCCGGTAAGCCTCACGGGATGACAGAGACCCGGCGGATCTGTTTTTAGGCGACCCGAAAACAAACGCTTTTGCGCCGAGAGATGTTCCTAATCGGATCATTTCCGCCAAATATTCATAGGCGTTCTCTCTGGACTGCTCGTCGCCGAACAGGGTCAAATCGGGTCGACCGAACAAAAGAGACTGCATGGATACGATTTTTTTGGTCCGGTCTGACCAATAAGAACGGTATGCGAGGCACTCGGAAAGGGTCGTCCGAATCGGATCCGGCCAAATTTTCGTCGGAGCGACTTCGATCGAATCCACTCCATACTGGTCTAAAAGACGATTGATGTCCTCGTTTTCCCGATCAGACCAAGCGATATTCGAGATGGCCAATTTCATTTGGTCGGATCCCCACTCCCGGTTTGGTTGACGAAGTCCCGGATTTGATCCAGTTGTTCGGATTTAGACATCAAGTAATGATCCATGGAGCCGCCATTCAGCAATCTCGCGAATTTCGTCTTCATGTCGTAGCGAATTCGGGCTTTACCGGTCCGGTTCGCAAAATCCAGATCAAAGGCATGTTTTGCCACTTCGCGAACGCTGACGGGTTCCGTTGAGAAGTTGACAATTTCGAGATCGTTTTCGATGACCTTCGTGATGTCGAGATACAAACGTTCCAAATTATAAAATTGGAATTCATGTTCGCAATCGATGTTTTGAACCAAATTTTCATTCATGAAATCATAGATGATGTTCTTCTTTAAACCTGGTCCGAATAAACCGGGAAGGCGAATGATGTGCACCTTCGGGAATTGCTCGGCGATGAAGGTTTCCAACTGACGGCGATGTTTGCCATAGGGCTCGAGAGCATCGGTTTCAATCGGAGTGTCCTCATCCACTTCCAACGGCGATTTATACACGTCGACCGTTGAAATCAGGACCAGTCTCTCGCAGCGAACCTTCTTCAAATGATTCATTAAAATCTCGATATTGGATCGATCGGCTTCCGGCTCTTGATTCGCCTTCCATTTCACTGCCGGAGCCCCCGAACAAACTAGCAGCTCAAAGGATTCTCCTTCGATTTCCCGGATATTGCGGGAATTGTATAGCTTATCGAATGAAGCTTGAATGCGCAAGTTGCCCCCGACAAACCCGGTGTAGCCGATTAAACCTTTCATAAAAAATCACCTTGGCTTATACGATATTTTTCTTTTCTACATTTTGATAGATCATGGAGCTGTTAGATTCATCGGTCACGTAATAGAGAGGTCCTTTTTTCGTTTCCTTTAAAATGGAAGAGATATAGACCCCGATAATTGACAAGATGATAAACAGCAATCCGAACATACTTGCGTTCACCAGAGACGTCGTCGTCCACCCTTCCGCTACGTTCCGCTTGAATAGAGCGACTAGGAGGACGTAAATCACGTAGACCAGGTTGATCATGCTGACGAATAAAGCCAATAAAGATACGGTTCTAAGCAGTTTGTCGGAATTGGTGAAGATCATTTCGACGGCAAATCCGAACGATTCGAGTATACCGCGGCGCTTTTTTTCCCGGTTTCTTTGAATGCGGTCGTACTTGACGGTCGTCCGTTTATATCCGACTTCCAGTTTCAAGTACTTGAGGTATCTGCTCCGATCGCGGATCTGAACCAGCGAATTCACCGTTTTTCGGCTGAGAGCAACGAAATCGGTTTGATTCGGGTCAATCCGGAATCCCGTCAGCCATTGGCTGATCCGGTAGAATGCTTTTGCGGCCGCACGATCCACGAAACGCTCATCATTCCGGTTAGTACGTTCACCGATCACGATGTCATAACCGCCGTTCATTTGCTTCAACATGGCGGGGATAACGGACGGCGGGTCGAAGTTCACATCCATCAAAACAACAATATCTCCGATGCAATGGTCCAAGGCCGCGATTCGCGCGTGCTCCTCGTCGTAATGCCGAGACAAGGTAAGGAGCCGGATATTGACCATTTGTTTTTGGAGCGTTTGGATTAACGCACCGGTTCGATCCGTCGATCCGTTATCGATCAATACGATCTCGTATTTCTCGCAGCATTGTTGTAGCACTTGGCCGGTTTCCATCAAATACGATTCGAGTATGGCTTCGTCATTATGCAGGATCGTTGCAACCGAAATGATCGAATTCGGAAATTTCATTGTAGCCCCCACATTCCGTTTCAAACTTGCTTTTACCTTATTAGAACATATTCCGACGATTTCCGTAACTGTTTGGCTGTTTATTTATCGACAAATTTCAACTTGTGAGGATACTCCAAGTCTGCCCTGACCGGCTGGTTGATCAAGATATGGATCCAATTCTGATCCACCATTTGGACTTGATCGATCGGATACTTTTTACCGTTTTCCGCGACGATAAACTTCGCGTTTTTGATTTTATAGGCTACATCGGGCTTATTGGGCATTAACAAAACGTCTTCATCCGACTTCAAGCCATTCATCCAGTTAGCGTCGGTCAAATTAGCGGCTTGGAAATATTCATCGGCTTTGAACTTGTCCAGATCGTAATAATCCACGTCCCTCATCATGCCCGATATTTCAGAATGGGTAACATCCATCCGGGTCAGATCGGCTGGCAAGGATTGCAAGGTTGCTTCTCCGGTTCCGTTTACGATCCTGACGGGAATTTTCAAATGCTGCTTGGATTCCGGAACGTTATAGGAACCGACTTGCCCATTCCACTCTTTGGACCATCCGTCGTATATGCTTACGATTTTCTTTATCCCCAAGCCTTTGATCCGATTGGCATTCCAAATCGAGGAGTACGATATGTCCAATTCCACGATCACATGGCTCAGTTGGCTGTCCGGAACGGTTACTTGGAATTGGACTCGATTTCCGGCCAGCCTGTTCATCGTCACGGTTGCTTTCGCTTGGACCGTAGCCGGCGTCTGTAGCGGCTTCCAAATTACGCTGTAAGGGGTAAGAGCTACTGGTTCGTATTTCTGCAAAATCTCCCGGTAGAAAAACCAATTCGCCCTCTTCGCCCAAATTTCGTAAAAGTTGAAATCTTCCCTCACGGTGGTAACGAAATCCGGTTTACTTTCCTCAAGCGAACGCATATATCTCTCGCGATTATCGTCGCCTAAAACATGGATAATGTAATCGATGCCGGATGGCTGATACTGGTTCATCATCACTTCCAAGGCGGAAGCATAGGTAGAAAATACTTTCTTGCCTTGCAACAAACCCTGGCTGACGGACTGGAGTTCCGGACCGTAGCTCTTCAAATAACCATGCAATTGCGGCACATAGACTTCTCTAGTGTCGTTCATTTGCTCTAACGTGGAGTAGATTGGCGGAATGATTAATGCAAGGGATATCGCCACCAGAATCGCGTCCATAGCCAGTCGTTTTCGGAACACCGTAATTTTGCTGACAATGGAAACGAAAAGTACTAATTGCAGGGGGATAAACAATCCGGCTTTGCTGCTGCCGAAAGCGTATGCGTAGCCGGCGATCAAAGTGGTCAGCAGCATGAACAGCAGATACAGGTCTTCCCGTGTATGTTTCGCGCGATAGATTTTCAATAGCAAATAACCCATGAAAACCAAGCCGAGAGCTATGCTGGAGTTAAAAGGGATATCATGGACGGTCAACAGCTTGACGGAAGGGGAAGTATCGTAATACCAAAACTGCTCAGACGCCACCCCCAAGAAGTTGTAGCTGAACCAGTTCCAGAAATGGCCGAGCGTAAGGACATTCGCCATGATAAAGCATCCGGCCAACCCGCCGGCGATAAATACAATCGGATGAAGCAGTGACTTCCAGTTCCATCTGACCTTCAGGGCACAATACAGAATGAAACCCGCCAAAAAAGCGCTTAGACCATAATCGTTAGACCATGGAATACACCCGCCGAGCATCGCGCCCCTCAAAACGGAAATCCAAACGGGGTGCTTGATTTTGCCTCGAATAGCATCCGCCCACCCTTTAACAGGCGGTCTTTGCGCCAAGAAGGCGACAAACACGACAAGGAAAGGGAGGAATGCCCGGACCATCCGATCGGAGTTGCCCGGCACGATATAGGCAAGGAAGGAGAACGCAGGGAAGTACGGAAGCATGCCACAGCCCATCATCAGGAAAAGAACCGTTAAAATGAGGCTGGTTCGCGGACTTCTGCGGTTCGATCGGCTCACCACATAAATGGAGATCAGCAACATGAAACTTGTCAGAAAATTCGTCGCGAACAGACTGGCCGTGAAGTTTCCGCCCAGCAAAAGGAGCAACCCCGCATTGCTATAGAGAGGCCCAAGCCCTAAGTAATAATCGAAGTCTTTAAAAGGAATTTGCCCGGCGAACAGCCTGCGGTATCCGTTGAAGTTCTGGAAATCCCCGTCGATCGGGAAAAAGTCCGAGTAGATGATCCGGAAAAGCCCGATATGCAAACAAATTAATAAAGCTAGGACGACATATATAACGATAAGAGCTATGCGTACTTTGCGATTCTCCTCGAGCTTCGCGAAAAAGGAGAACATTTGATTTTTCGATAACCGTGTTTTCAACCTTTAACCCCCGATTATTTCACCAGCTTATAGAAAGCGATGTTGTTCAATTGAATCTGGCGTCCTTCAAACCGGTCTATATCAAGCCGAAGTCCTGTGATATGCCGGCTGAGCAGCCAGGAGGGAGATGACCCCAGCGGAATCAGGACTTTGCCGTCGTTTGCACGGAAGACGACTGACCGATCTTCTCTGAAGGATTCGCCATCCAAGCTCCAGTAAAGCTGGCCGACGAAGGTCCCTTTCGTCTCTGCCCCGAAGTCGATGGCCACGAAATCATTGTCCGATCCTGTCAGCGCCTTCGGGAAACTCCAGACCCAGTAAGGATCGTCACCGACAATCCGGTAGGTTGCGGGAGCCGCTTCCTCCACGGAATGAATTTGTGGAACGGGAAAATCGATGGGCCGGGTTTGTAGCCGCTCCTGTAAAGTCGGGAAATTGCGCCCCCAAGCGACTCCAATGCTCTGGATGTCTTTAAGGTAAAACAGCTTGTTCATCCCCAGTAGATTGTATGCCTCGGCGAACGCCTCAGAATCGGAGGTCTTCCCTTTTACGATCGCGTTTAAAGCAATATTCCGGAATGTAAAGGTCCCAAACGTACTTTCGGTGATTACCAATCCTACTTTCATTGATGCCGTTATTGGCGGAACCGAAAAAGTGTCCATGAAGTGGGTGCCGCTGCTTAAATACGAGGAAGTATAGTTGCCGATTTGCCGTTGGTCGCGATCCAGAAAATCGACATTCACATAGGAGATTCCGTCTCCGCCGGTCACTTGGAAATCCGGATCGGCTTGGATCAGAAATTCCGTTGCACCGTGAATCGGAACGGTTACGACTTCATGGTGCCAACCCGTTTCGTTTTTATTGACAACCAGGGTATGAGGAGCCGAGATCACCGATCGCCCTGCTTCCTGCTGCTTGCTCCAAGTTGGACTTGCTGGAATTTCATTCACCTGAGAGAGGCTTTTATCGAACACTTCGCGATAGCGGTCCGGGCTGAGCAGAAAATCAAGCCCATTTACAGAATCATATCGGTAACCCTGCTCCAGAAGCCAGCGATAGATGCGGTAAGATCGGAGCGACGAGGGACCCCCGTCGTGCCGAATGCTGGGTCCCGCCCATACGACCGCCGGTTTTTCCGCTTCCAGTTTGGAAATGACTTTCGACTGAATTCGCTCGTTTGCGGCCAGGAAATCCGCCGAGTACAGTGCAGGGACTCTTTTATTCGCAACGTAGTAATACAAGGATCGGTCGGTAAGGTCATAATAGGTTTCTCCTTGGCGGAGCAATCCGTTCAGCGTCGAATGAAAATTCAGGATATCCTCCAACTTTGCGTTCTCCATGTAGGAATGCCCCAACATCGGCAACCCCACTTTTTCACCTTCTACGTATTTCGCCTCATTGGGAACATAAATATTCTCAATGGCTTTCGCCTGAATGTACGGAACCGGCTGATAGACGAAAACATATTTCATGCCTAGGAGAAGGCCCGCCATTATGACCCAGAGCCTATTGGATTTGGATTTCAAGAGGAGGGCGAACGCGACGGGGAGAACTGCTCCGAAGAACATCAACGTAATCGTTCCGGGGCGATTGATCGATGCCGGATCGATCCTCCCCATGCTATAAGGCATGACGGTGATCACCAGCAATCCAGCCGAGATCGCCATCACCAAGGTAGGAGTCAATCGCCATTTGGTGCCCTGGTTTCTGATTTCCCTCATTCCGATATACCAGAATAGAATAAAACTGAGCAACAATCCTCCGATTCGGAAGGTTTCCCATAATAGCTTGTTGAGCAAAGCTGAACTGAACAAATGCGGGAAATAATCAGGAACCACTTTATCTCGGATGAACGTTATTCCGTATGCCGTCGTATTTAGTGAACCGTTATCGATCAAGAATCCGACCAAACCCAGAAACGGTTTGAATAGCACGACCGCGGCCGCCGCATTCAAGATAAGGATTCCGGCGAATGGAACTCTGTGGCGATTCCAATAAAAGGACGGCCATTTCTCCTTAATCGTTTTGATAACCATGACCACGGCAAAGGGAAAAGACGCCAGAGAGGTTGCCATGCCGACGGAAGGATTGAAAAAACTATGTACGGCGCTCAGGACCAACCAAAGTTGCAGCCAGATCATCGGTCTGGACAGCAATTTTTTGTTCGCCAGCACCAGCAGCACGATCGGCACGAAATAAATGCGGTCCGTATTCGGCAATATGAACGTAGAAATCAATAGTGCCCACATGTTTCCCACGGTCCGTGAAAGCAAAAAAGCGGTAACCGCCACGAATAGAGCAGTAAACACAGCGTACGACTGCGTAACCGTCTCCATCGTGCCGTTCAGCAGGAAGTCGTTGATCGCGCCATATAACATGCCGCCGATTCCCTGGACGGAAACGAAGTCCGTATACATCTGCTGATGAAATCCGAAGATCTGCTGCCAAGCGATCATGATTTCCCCCAGATGAAAATCATCGCTTGCGAAGGCCGTGTATTGGGGAATCCGAAACGCGATGAAAACCGCAATGGGAATCAACGCGGGAGTCATCACCAAGTCCTGAATCCCGGCCAGATCCCGATTCGCATTCCGAACCCAGAGGAACGCATGGGATAAGAAAAGCAGAACGATCGCGATCCCCACGAAGATCGATAAACGCGCAGAGTACCCATTGGAGTGGATATTGTTTTGATAGAAGTAGGTTTGATTAATGAATACCAGCAGGAGAAGCGGGGTTGCGCACTGGGAAAGCATGAGGATACGGCGAATAGTAATCGTAGGCCATTTTCGGAATGCGATCGCCGAGAAGGCGAAGGATATCAACGTCAATCCCGTGATTGCTTTGGCCGCAAACGCCTTGTGGCCGATCATCCATTCCGGGGCCAGCCACTTCAGTAAAGCCGTAGCCGCAATCATCGAGAAATAGGCGAATACGGGGAAAATCACGACCGAAGAAAAGCGGAGCAGCGCTTTTTCGCGATCTTGATCGCTGATGTAGAAATAACTCGCGGCAGCCATGCACCCGTACAACATTAGTTCAACGTGGGGCAAACTTCCGCGAAGCATGGTGGTCCCAGCCAGAAAGCTGAAGAAACCCAACATGACCGATTGAATGGAGTGCTTGGCTTCGGAGCCCTCCATGTTTTCCAAAAAGCGTATTCCGTTTGTTTTTTTGAGAACAACCACGCCGATTAAATAAAAAACGATGAACGACACTAAAAATGCCGCCATAAAATAATAGTCGAAGGTTTTATAGAAGTCGTTCCAAGTCGTGCTCCCGACGATTAAATCGGGGTACCCCTGCTTCCCGTTTTTCAGCAGAGGAGTTAGAAGCAGGGTGAAACACGCGCTCAGAACCGAACTCAATATCGCATTCGTAGCAATATTTTTTTGGGAAGCGAACCAGCTCTGAATCTTCTCGATCATTGTTTTGCTCCCTCGCGCAATTTCCAATTTTTAAGAATGAAGTTTAGGGTACGCAAAAATCCATGTTTATAGAATCGGTACTTCCGAATGATCCGAACTCTTTGCCAAAACCGGAATCGAGGCAGCCTCGAGAAAACATCCGTTTGTTCCTTGTCAATCTCGCTTAGCCATTGGCCATATGTGTCGTAAAAACACAGCGCCTGTCGTGCGAAAGGAGTTAACGACAACGGTTCGAACAATTTCGCCCATAGCGTTCTCAAGGTAAACCCTTTGGCGCCGATGGTGTTCGACCCATGCTGCCTGTAAAGGATGGTGCTTTTGCCCAAATAGCCGATACGCCCCAAACCGCAGGCGGCCAAAGCAATCCACCAATCATGCATGATGCAAGTCTGAGGAATCGGCCGAACGATTTCCGCTAAAGGCCTGTTTAACATCATGGTACAGCCGGTCACGACATTCTGAACGAGAAGCCGGTTCAACTCGATCCGATCGGGATTCAGCTTCTGGTACCTCCAAAAAGAATCGGAGATGATTTCACCCGTTTCATTGCAAACTGATAGATCCGTATGGATCAAAATCGGGTTTCCGGGATATCGCGTTTCCCACGCCCGCATTTCAGCCAAAGTATCCCGGATTTTGTGCGGGAGCCATATATCGTCCTGATCGGCGAACATAAAGTACAGGTGGTTGGTTTTGCTCGATGCATGGGCAAGCAGACGGTCAAAACTGCGCTTCACGCCCAGGTTGCCGGACGATTCGTCCACCCAATCAATGCGAAGCCGGTCTTGATACTCCCGGATCGTGTTTACCGAGTGGTCAGCAGAGCCGTCATCGCGAACCCATAAGACGAAGTCCTTGAACGTCTGGGCTACGAGGGAATCCAAAAAATCGCGCAGATACTTCTCTCCGTTATAAACGGAGAGCAATACCGCAACTTTCCCGGAATGTGGTTCCATGGTCCCTCCCCTGATCACTTCACGATCTGCTCGAATTGATAAAAGGCAGCAGTCCGCTTTAAACCTTCCACGAAATCCACTCGCGGTTCCCAATTCAACTCCTGTTTGGCCTTTCGGATATCCAGTATGTTTACGGGCACATCGAAGTTCCTTCCGGGGAGAAAACGGACTTCCAGCAGCTTGCCTGTCACGATTTCGATAGCCGAAACGACATCCGTCAAGCTCTTTCCTTCGCCGCTTCCGATATTAAACACTTTATGGGAGCCCGTTTCGTCCATGACTCGGACCAGCGCCGCCACGACATCCTCGATATAAACGTAATCCCGGATGACTTTGCCGTCTCCCCAGATTTCAAGTGTCTCGTTTCGGTATGCTTTGCTTAAAAAGTTCGCGATGACCCCCTGGCCGGTCCCTACCCTCTGCCTTTCGCCGAACGGATTCGAAATCCGCAAGACAGAATAATCCAAACCGTATAGCTCGTGGTACATATGCAAATATTTTTCGTTAGTAAGTTTATGGATCGCATACGAGTTCGTCGGCCACGTCGGGTGCTCTTCCGGAATCGGCACGACTGCCGGCTTGCCGTAAACGGTTCCTCCGGATGAAGCGTAAACGATTTTCTTCACCCCGGAGTTTTTGGCCAGATCGAGCAAATGCAAGGTGCCAACGACGTTCGTGGCGACATCATGGGATGGGTTATCGTTGGCAACCTTCGGTGTCGTTGAGCTGACCAGGTGGAAAATCAAGTCCTGGCCTTGAACGGTCCGGGCCATAAGATCCTGATTGTCTAAATCTCCCTGGATAAAGGCAAACCCGTTATACGCATTCATCTCCTTCAAAACCGGGTGAAATGCGCTCTTCGCAAAAACCGTCACCCGGTGCCCCTTCTCTAGCAAATCCAAACATAGGTGGGAACCGATAAATCCAGTTCCGCCTAAAACTAGGCAATTCAATGGTTCCACCTCATTTTTCAAGAATTCGGAACGATTCCTAAGTAATTCTGAAGGCTTGTCCGGTACAGTTCGACCTTTTCCCTGGAAGACGCGGTCACTTCGAATACGTCCAAAATATAATCTTGCACTGCCGTCACTTCCCGGTAATGCAGTTGTTTGTTCTCGCTGGTCGTCACGCTGTTGGAATGCCTTCGGTGCATATTCAGAGGGGCCGGGACGTAAGATATTTTGCCTTTTTGAAGCAACCACACGTAAAACATCCAATCTCCCGCGATTTTATAGTCGGGAAGCCGCGGCAAGATTTCCGAATAGTCCATGTTTTTAAAGACCGCGCCGGACACGTTGGGAATCGTGTTTTTGACCACGAGCGTATCCCGAATTTCGTGTATTCCTTCCCGAATATACGCCCTTTTCCATTTGTCCCGATCCAACTCGTTCGTGTAGTCCAGATAATCGGAAGCCAGCAAATCGCCGCGTTGATCGATTTGTTTTGATTGTGAGTAGCTTAAGACGACATCGGGATCGTAATGGAAGCCCCTCATGACTTCTTGGAGAAACCGGGATGAACAAAGGTCATCCGCTTCCGCGATCCAAACAAACTCCCCTTCCGCTTGATTGATCCCTTTGGCCCATTGTTTGAATACCGAGCCCGAATTACTGGCACTCAGCTTTTTTTTCACTCTCAAGTGCCGATCGGCTTCGAACTGCTGCAACCAATTCCTGCTTCCGTCGGATGAACCGTCGTCCAACAGGACAAGTTCATAGATCGGATAGGTCTGGTTCAGAATGGAGTCGATCCGATCCGGCAAGTACTTCGCATAATTGTAATTCGGCACGATGGCCGTGACTCTTTTGAATTCATGGCCCAGCACATCCAACAATCGATAAACGTAAGACAAAAAATAAAACCGGCTCTCGACCAACCGGATCGCGGCCGCTCCTTTCCGTTCTTTTGCTTCCCGATCCGAAAGCATCCGCAGGACGGCGGCGGCCATCTCTTCCGTATTCAGATAATCGACCAATGCGCCGGTTTGCTCGGTTACGATATCGACAAAGCCGCCCGCCTCCCGGAATCCGATTACCGGCACTCCAACGCTTAAAGCGTCCAGCACCACCGTAGGAAACGGGTCCTCTCTGGAAGTCAATAAATACAAATCGGCTGCCGCGTAATAAAGGTCGATGTCATTTGCCGGATCCAGAAAGATTACGTTCTTCTTTTGTTCCTCTTTAATCGAAAAGAACACGTTCGGCTCTCGGCTGCCCACCCATACGAAGTACGTATTCCGGTCTGCTTGCCTGACTTTGGACGCGACTTCGCAAAACAAGTCGATGCCCTTTCTATGGTCGGCAAACCCGACGCCCAATACGATATGGGCCTCCTCAGGCAGGCGATGCATGGAACGGAACTTTTCCCGAGCCGCGGATTTCCGATCTTTCAGTTTATTTACTTTAAATAACCCTTGCGGCATAATGACGGATTTTCGAGTATCGATGGGACAAATTTCGTTGAATTTTTCATGAACGAACCGGGAAGGAAAAACGACGCAGTCCGCGTTTTCGGAAATTTTGCGAGCCTTTTCTTCCGCTTTATATTGATGAATCACGCCGGGCAGTTCATGGATCAACGAGAGACAGCGTATGCCCGCAGTCGAGAACTTCTCGACGAGCTCGCCCGAAATCACGGTGTTGCAAATCGCCGTTCTGAAATCCTTCTTCCATAGCTTCGTTGCAAGCTCTTCGAGCGCCTCCCTTTGATTCAACACCTGCACGTTTCCGTATTTCTTAAATTCCGGAAGCAAAACGCCGCCTTCCAGACATATGATTTCCAATTGGTATCCAAAGTGCTGGCGCAAAGCTTTGGCGATGTGCAGAGCCAGAAGCTGAGCCCCGTTAAAGTGGGCGTTATGCGTGACGAGAATCATATTCCGCTCGAAATGATTCTTCGATTCGATCAAGGCTTGCCGGGTAGCTTCGAGATGCGCATAACCGTATTTACGGTCAGGCTCCAAATACGCGCCTTCCGCCCATTCATTCCAAGCGTTGACGAAAACGACCTTGTCGTCTCGAAAAGTGGATTCGGTGTGCCGAATCACGTTTTTCAGCCAGGTTTTGTACAACTGAGGAGAAGCATGATGATACACGGTACCGCCATCCGGCTTCCTTGCCGTATTATCCCAACTCGGACTTACGCCTTTGTACAGCTTGTAATCCGTTTCATAAACATACTTCTTCTCTTCTACGTACTTTTTATAATCAAAGACGAGCCCTTTAAAGTTGGGATTGATGATATCCAGTTTTCCGTTGATCAGTTCGCAGCCCTGCTCATGCATCGAATGAGGAGGAAATTCTACCAGCCCATCCAAGCCGTAATCATCCGGGTGCCGAATGTTCCAGGACACGCCGAGCAGATGAATTTCTCCGAGCCCTTCATCCTTGCAATATTTTCGCCACCGCGCCGCGGTTTGCTTGAAATCAGGAAATAGCCCCGGGCGGTAAACGATCACGACGGGCTTCCCATTTATTTTGATGTAACGGCGGTCATTGAGATACCGGCTAAAATCCTGTATGAAAAGAAGATCGTCTTCCTCGGAATACTTCTGTTCCATCAGGAGATTTTGCTCTTGGCCATCCCATCTTCTCGACCAATTTTCGTTCGCCCAGCATAAGCAAAAGGGCAAATCAATTTCCGGGTGCTCCAATAATTGGTTCACGGGCCTCTCCAATAACCGTTTGCCGCTAAACCAATAATGATAAAAACAAAACCCGTGAACTCCGTACTCTTTCGCCAGCTCCGCTTGACGCTTCATGACGTCGACTAGCCTCAGATCATAAAACCCGAGCTCGTCCGGCAGACGAGGCTGATAATGGCCAACATATTGGGGAACGGCCTTGCTCACGTTCGTCCATTCCGTGAAACCTTTGCCCCACCACAGGTCGTTTTCGGGGATGGGATGGAACTGGGGCAAGTAGAAAGCGATCAGTTTTACGTCAGGCTGCACGAAATCGGACGAATATGGAACGTATTCGTCCGACTTTCTCTCCGCTCGGGCCAGCAGATCATGGATATACCGGTCTCGGTCATCTTGAAAGCTTCTGGCTGATTCGTCCGGATAGGCATCTTGATCGGCAAGCGAACTATACCAGACCTGATAGGCATCCGTACGGTGCAGCAGGAAGCGAAAAGAACGAAAAAAACCGTTTTTCATCTTCGTTCTAAGGCGATGCGAAACAGGCAGCCGGAGATAGATGCCCCTTAGGAGCTTTTTCAGCGTACCTTTTACGTTCATGTTGGAGTGCTCTCCTAACCGCGGAAGATTAACGGATCCATCTATCGAACTTTCTCGAAACTTTTTGCAACGATGAGGAGTTGATGTCGGTTACTTGCAACTGTATCTGTTGAATTTGCGTTTGCAATTGCTGAATCTGGGATGCAAGTTCCGAGTACGCTACGGTATTCTTTTTAATGATTTCAATAAACGCTTCCCTCACCTCAATCGAATCTGTCGTAACTTTCAATTCAACTTCCAATATGCCGGCTTCATCGTCGAATCCCGGCAATCGGAATATCATTTGCGGATCTTTGTTGAGACTTATAAAGTCCAGGCCGCGTCCGTCGCCGAGTTCCTCCACTTGAATCAAATTCTCGGTCGTATCCAGCTGAGCATCCGCGATAAGATCAATTTGCATTCCGTTTCCATCCGTAAAAGCAAGCTTACGGATAGAAATCAAGCCCGGTTGATCTATCGGGTCGATTCTGACAACTTTGCCGGAAGCGAGTGGAAAGCGAAAAGTTTCGTAACCTGTTGAGGGATCGACGTTTGCCGACAAGGAATGATGCTCGACGAACGTTTCTTCGTTGAGCTCTTTCCAAAAAATTTGCAGCTTCGGCTTTATCGACGTCGGAAGCAGCAACCGTCTCCACTTTGAAACTTCGTTGTATACCCGGTCAATTTGAAACTGGACGGCGGAATCGTCGGCCACGCCATTTTTATCGGCCAGTTCCAGGGAAATCGAGTAGGCCTCGACGATGGATTGCGTGACTCGTTCAGAATTCGCCATATTTTCCAGAGATAGCAAATCCGACTTTTTGTGCCGCAGCGAAGGGTTGATGATCTCTTCGGAAATTTGATGAAAGTCAGCTTCGACATTCATGAACTTGCCGAGACGCTGAAGCTGAATAACCGGATTTTCCACGAATTTGTCGTATTGAACAACCAGCCTGGGAAATCCCTGCGAGAAATGGAGCGCCGACAAGGTGTACAATTGCCAAATCCCAGCCGCTTTTGAAAATTCAATTTCGTCCCGATTGGCCAAAGAAGAAGCCACGTCGATCGGATTACGAACGGGAATTACAAATTGCAGCTCGATATCCAGCCTTTTTAAGGCACGAATCCACAACGGAATCAATATCGACGTTCTGGGGTCCTTCCATCCCCACATGGATTGAGGCACAAAAGTTTTCTCGACCAGGGAAACGATCTGCTCTTCGAAAGGCTTGAACTTGTCCTTTGTCCACCATGAATCGTCCAGCGGAGCAGATGCATGCCATTCGATTCCCAAAGCCTCGAGAATTTCATCGTTCAACCGGACGATATTCTGGTGCTCCCAAAAGCCTTCTTTGTTATCTTCCTTTGCCTGAAGCAAGTCCACTTCCTCTCCGAAGTAGACCCCAAGAGCGTTAATCGCCCTGGCGATCAACGATGTACCGCTTCTATGCATGCCTAGGACGCAAATTGCTTGTGATCTCATCAACCCCAACACCTCGGTTTTGCTCTATTTCCCTGACTGCACTTGAATTTCGACTCGGTTTTGAACGAGAAAATCCACGATCCCGGTACCTCTTGTTTCCATTCCTGTATAATGGAGCACCTTGAATGCATAATGATCCACCGCTCTGGCTACGTACATTCCGGTAGAGTCCACGATTCCGCAATTCAAAAAATAATTGCCCGGCATGAGATTCGCGCAAAACGTATAATCGACGGTCACGGCAGTTCCCTTGCGGATGGATACGCCTTTCCCTTCTAGTGCCGACGTTGCCCCACCGAGTTCCAGGCCGCTTTCTGTTTTGATCAGCATGCCGAATCGCACGTCTTGGAAATCGCCGGTAAATTCCACCGTATAACTCCAAGTGTACCTTTCCCGCGGAATGAGAAGGTTAACCTTTTTCCCCTCCGCATTCCGGATTTCACAATGAACGATATCGGCACCATGGGATTCGTAGACAGTACCACTATAAACGAAATGGGGATCGAACATAGAATCCATGGGTACGGATTCGGTTGCGCGGAGAGATGCCGCCAGGTTAGCATCTGCATCCTCCGAATAAGGGGATATCGCCTTCAATTCTTCTCGCAGTCCAGCTTTTTTGTCTGCCGGAGCATGGACAAATTTTTGATACAAATTGACCACCGTCTTGCTGGGCCCAAGCAGGAGTTGCTCTCCGCCGTCCAACAATAAGGCCCGATCGCACAACTGCACGACCGTACTGCCGGAGTGGGAAACGAACAAGATCGTGCCGCCTTGCTGTTTGAACTCTTCAAGCTTGGCATAGCATTTACGTTGGAACAACTCATCTCCTACCGCCAAAGCTTCATCCACGATCAGGATTTCCTTCGGGACCATGGCTTGAACCGCAAAAGCCAAACGGACCGTCATTCCGCTGGAATACGTTTTAATAGGCTGATCAATAAAATCTCCGATATCGGCAAAAGCGACAATCTCTTCATATAATGAATCCATCTGCTCACGTGAAAATCCAAGAATCGTGCCGTTCAGATAGATATTCTCTCGCCCGGTGAACTCCGGATTGAAACCACTGCCCAGTTCCAATAACGCAGCGACTCGGCCGTTCACCTGAATATCCCCAAATGTAGGAGTCAACGTTCCGGCGATCATTTGTAATAGTGTACTTTTTCCTGATCCGTTTTTTCCCACAATACCGATGGTTTCGCCTTTTCTAACATCGAACGAAACATCCTTAAGAGCCCAGAACTCTCTATAAAATTGCTTATGACCTCTAAAGATTCCCTGCTTCAATCGGTCGACAGGCTTGTCATAAATTTTATAACACTTGCTTACATCCCGAATTTGGATCGCAATCTCTGAGTTCATAGATATCCCCTTGGATCGCACTATGATTTACAAAATGTCAGCGAAAGTTTTCTTTGTTTTTTGAAACCATACTAATCCTGCAAAGCTAATGATAAAGCCAATGAACAAACTGACGAACCACGACAACCAATCTGGCGTGTTTCCCCAAATCATGACGCGGCGCAAGTCCTCAACGACATACGTGAGAGGGTTAAGGACGTATAAGATTTTGATCCCATTAGGGATCGAGGAGATGGGGTAAAAAATGGGACTTAAGAACATTAGTGCCGTTAGTCCAACCCCAATGATGTGCCCAATATCGCGTAGAAATACACCCAATGATGAAAGAAACCAGCCAATGCCCAAAGACATGAGCATTATAGGCAACAAAACGACGGGCATGAGAATGATGGTCCAATTGATGACGCCCGTGACAAATAATTGCACGATGATCAAAATGAACATACTTATAATGCCCTGTATAAGCGCAGAACCTAAAAGCACAACGGGTAAAATCTCTAGAGGGAACACTACCTTTTTCACATAATTGACGTTAGTCAATATTAAACCGGGAGCTTTGCTTATCAGTTCGCTAAAAATGTTGAACGCGATTAGACCGCAAAAAATTATGAGAGCAAACTCCATTTTGCTTGAACTGCCGGCTGGCCAGCGCGCCTTAAACACGCCACTGAAGACAAAGGTATAAATAGAAATCATCAGTATTGGAGTAACGAATGTCCACAGAATGCCTAAATAAGACCCCTTATATCTTGAGGAAATTTCACGTTTCGTTAATTGTAAAATTAATTCCCGATGTGACCACATCTGTCTGAAATGTAAATAGGGATTCCAATCTTGCATTTCTTATTACTCCTTGAATTTCCCATAATCGTTTTCTGAAGTGTTTCAATTATACCATGCTGTTGATAGATTGTGACGAATTTGGACAGCTT